>CP116227.1:2919054-4320609 GCA_038184435.1 Nocardioides alkalitolerans
GTGGGCGCGCGGCCCGGCGCCCAGCACCGCCGCCCAGAGCTCCGCGTCGCGCGGCAGCGGCCCCGTGTGCACGGCGACGCACTGCGAACCCCATCGCCGCCAACGCCCGGCGGCCAGCTCGGCGCGCAGCTGCGCGCGGGTGACTCCCGCGGCGTACACCTGCCGGAGGGACAGCACCCCCTCCTGACCGTTCGCGATCGCGAGCGCGCGCGCACGGGCCGCTGCTCGTGCTGATCGGCGGGCCTGGCGCTCTGCGGCGGTGAGGGGCATGCCGACATGCTCGACGGTCGCGAGGACGCCGGGCCGCCCACCGGACCGACCTGTGCGCAGGTCCAGCGTGAGCCGGGCCTGTGGACCGTGGGCGGGCCCGCCGGACGTCATCCGCGGCGGTCGCCCCGGCGGCCGGTCCGCATGACGTCCGCGAGGGGTCCCCCGGGACGTCATGCGGCGCGATGGCCCCGGCGACCGGTTCGCATGACGTCCCGCGTACGGCGCGGGATCAGCCGAAGCGGCCGGAGATGTAGGCCTCGGTGGCGTCGTTGTCCGGGTTCGCGAACATCTTCTCGGTCGAGTTGAACTCGACCAGGTGGCCGGGCTGGCCGGCGCCCTTCAGGTTGAAGAAGCCCGTCTCGTCGGAGACGCGCGCCGCCTGCTGCATGTTGTGCGTGACGATCACGATCGTGAACTGGGTCTTCAGCTCGTGGATGAGGTCCTCGATCGCCGACGTCGAGATCGGGTCGAGGGCCGAGCAGGGCTCGTCCATGAGGAGCACCTGCGGCTCGACCGCGATGGCCCGGGCGATGCACAGGCGCTGCTGCTGACCGCCGGACAGGCCCATGCCGGGCTTGCTGAGCCGGTCCTTGACCTCGCCCCACAGGTTGGCGCCCTTGAGCGAGCGCTCGACGATCACGTCGGCCTCGCTCTTCTTCATCCGCTTGTTGTTGAGGCGGTTGCCGGCCAGCACGTTGTCGTAGATCGACATCGTGGGGAACGGATTGGGCCGCTGGAAGACCATGCCGATCTGGCGGCGCACGGCCACCGGGTCGACGTTGGGGTCGTAGAGCGACTGCCCGTCGACGGAGACCTTGCCCTCGACGCGGGCGCCGGGGATGACCTCGTGCATGCGGTTGAGCGAGCGGAGGAAGGTCGACTTCCCGCAACCGGAGGGGCCGATGAAGGCGGTGACCGAGCGTGCCCGGATGGTCATGTTGACACCCTGCACGGCGAGGAAGTCGCCGTAGTAGATGTCGAGGTCGGAGACGTCGATGCTCTTAGCCATGGTGGTGGGAGTTCCCTCTCAGCCCTGCTTGGGCGCCAGAATCTTGCCGAGTACGCGAGCGATCACGTTGAGCAGCATGACCAGCACCATCAGCACCAGTGCCGCTCCCCAGACGATGTCGATGTTGCCCTTGTTGCGCTCCGAGAAGATCAGCACGGGCAGGGTGGTCATGCTCCCGTCGAACGGGTTGAAGTTGGTGCGCTGCACGATGCCGGCGATGAGCAGCAGCGGCGCCGTCTCGCCGATCACGCGGGCCACGGCGAGCGTGACACCCGCGATGATGCCACCGACCGAGGTCGGCAGCACGACGCGCACGATCGTGCGCCACCGCGGGGTCCCGAGGGCGTACGCCGCCTCGCGCAGGTCGTCCGGCACCAGACGCAGCATCTCCTCGGTGGCCCGCACGACCGTCGGGATCATCAGGAGCGACAACGCGACCGCGCCGCCCAGTCCCGACTGGTATCCCGCTCCGAAGAGCAGCGTGAAGAGCGCGAACGCGAACAGGCCGGCGACGATGGACGGGATGCCGGTCATGACGTCGACGAGGAACGTGACGATGCGGGAGAACGTGTTCCGCTTGCCGTACTCGATGAGGTAGATCGCGGTGAGGATGCCGACGGGCACCGAGATGAGCGCCGCGACGCCCGTGATCACGAGGGTGCCCATGATCGCGTGGTAGACGCCGACCGGCTGGTCCAGCGAGGTCCGGTAGAAGCTGTAGGTGAAGAACGTGCCGTTGAGCGCCTGGGATCCCTCGGCGACGACCGTCCACACCAGGCTGACCAGGGGCGCCAGGGCCACGAAGAAGGTCGCCCAGATCAGGCCGGTCATGAGCCGGTCCGTCGCGGAACGACGGTTCTCGACGACGAGCGACCACACCGGCAGCGCGACGATGAAGACCAGCGCGCCGATGAGGACGGCGGCGACCGTCCCGAGGCCGAGGACCACGCCGGCGACGGCCACGGCGGCGGCCACGGCGGCCACCATCAGCGGCGCCTGGCGCGGCAGGCGCGCGTGGGTGAGCGTCGGGAGCGACGCGGGCGGGGACTGGATGCTCATCCGGCAAGCTTCCTCTCGCTGCGGGCCACGGCCCACCGGGCCGCGAAGTTGATGGCGAACGTCAGCAGGAAGAGCACGAGACCCGTGGCGATGAGGACCTCGAGGGTGCCCTCCGACCGCTCCCGGTAGCGCAGCGCGATGTTGGCCGCGATGGACGGGGTGTTCGAGCCGCTGAACAGGTTGAAGGTGAAGAGCGTGCCGGGCGACAGCACCATGACGACCGCCATGGTCTCGCCCAGCGCGCGGCCCAGGCCGAGCATGACGGCCGAGATGACGCCGGACCGGCCGTAGGGAAAGACGGTCATCCGGATCATCTCCCACCGCGTGGCACCCAGGGCGAGGGCGGCCTCGCGGTGGAGCCGCGGCGTACGGGAGAAGACCTCGCGGCTGATGGCCGTGATGATCGGCAGGACCATGATCGCCAGCACGATGCCGGCGGTCGAGATCGAGCGACCGCTGCTCACGACGTCGCCGAACAGCGGGATGAAGCCGAAGTGCTCGTGGAGCCACTCGTAGATCGGCACCAGTCGCGGCGCCAGGTAGATGCCGGCCCACAGGCCGTAGACGACGGACGGCACCGCGGCGAGCAGGTCGATCACGTAGGCCACCGGCGTGCTGAGCCACGACGGGGCGTACTGCGTGATGACGAGCGCGATGCCGATCGCCAGCGGCACCGCGATGATCAGCGCGATGAGCGAGGCCACGACCGTGCTCGCCAGCAGGGGCCACACGTAGCCCCAGAAGCTGGAGCCGTACTTCGAGTACACCTCGGCCGGCTGGGTGAAGCCGGCGGCGCCCTGGGTGAACAGGAAGATGAAGACGCTGGCCAGCGCCAGGAGGATCAGGGCGGCGGCGGCGATCGTGAGGCCCTTGAAGATCGCGTCGCCGCGGCCCGAGCGCTCGGAGATCCAGGACGGCGACGGGTCACCGCCGGCTGGCGCTTCCTTGGTGGTCAGGGTGGTGCTCACGGGCGAGGTCTCCTCCGGGCGACGTGAGAATCGGTGCGGTGGTCCGGGCACGCGCCCGGGGGTGTGACGTCGTCACACCCCCGGGAGCGCCGTGCAGGATCAGTGTGGATCAGCCGGCCGAGATGTTCTCGACGATCCCCTGGGCCTCGGTCGCGATCTCGGACGAGAGCGGCGCGGAGCCGGCGGCGTCGGCGGCGGCCTGCTGGCCCTCGTCGGACACGATGTAGGACAGGTAGCCCTTGACGTTGGCGGCCTCGGTGTCGTCGTCGTAGTTCTCGCACGCGATCAGGTAGGACAGCAGGATCACCGGGTAGGCGCCCTCCTCCGTCGTCGTGCGGTCGACGTCGGTCGCCATGTCGGTGGCGTCGCGGCCCTCGACGCGGGTCGACACCGCGACGACCTTGGCGGCGCCCTCGGCGGTCGGGGCGCTGAACGTGTCGCCCACGCCGACCGACACGGTGCCGAGGTCACCGATCTGGCTCTCGTCGGCGTAGCCGATCGTGTTCTCGGTGTTCGTGATGAGCTCGACGACACCCGAGGTGCCCTCGGCCGCCTGCGAGTTGCCGCCGGAGACGGGGAACGCGTCCTCAGCCTCGTAGGACCAGTTGTCCGGCGCCGCCTTGCCGAGGTAGTCCGTGAAGTTCTTCGTGGTGCCCGAGTCGTCCGAGCGGTGCACCGGCGAGATGTCGGCGTCCGGCAGGTCGGCGTCCGGGTTGTCGGCGACGATCGCCGGGTCGTTCCACTTCGTGATCTGGTTGTTGAAGATGTCCGCGATCACGGCGGGGCTGAGGTTGAGGCTGTCGACGCCCGGCACGTTGAACGCGATCGCGATCGGCGACACGTACGCCGGGATCTCGATGACGTTGCCGCCGCAGCGCTCGCGGGCACCCTCGAGCTCCTCCTCCTTGAGGTAGGAGTCGGAGCCGGCGAACGACGTGGCGCCGTCGATGAACTGGCCGCGGCCGTCGGTGGAGCCGATGCCCTGGTAGTCGACCGTCAGGTTGCCGTCGTTGAGGCCCTGGATCGCGGTCGCCCACGCCTCCTGCGCCTTCTCCTGGGAGGTGGCGCCCGCGCCGCGGAGCTCGCCCGACAGGCCCGAGGCGGCCGAGGGGGCGTCACTGTTGCCGGAGCCGTTCGAGCTGCCGCCCTCGTTGCCGGCACCGCAGGCCGAGAGGGTGAGGGCCAGAGCGGCCACACCGGGCACGACGTAGCGGAAGGAAGTGCGCTTCACTGCGGGTCTCCTGAAGTCTGCTGAGGATCACTGAACGAACTGACGCACGGAACGTAAGGAGGCTGGGTGTACGGATCCGTCGGCGTCAGTGAACGAGCAGTGAACGGTGGTGACCCATCGGCGAACGCCAGGTCGGGCAGACGGTGAGCATCGGGTGAACTAGACCGGTGCGCCCTTGACGACATGACCTGGACCACACTCACCCGTTACGCGCTCGTGACCTCCGTGGCGACGACACGGCCGCGGCGGTGGTGCACGACGAGCGCGGCGCCCTTGTCGAGGGCGACCGGTGCGACCCCGAGGGCGTCGAGCACCAGCGGCAGCACCGGGCGGTGCGTGCACAGGACCGTGCGGGGCTCCTCGAGCAGACGGACCACGAGGCGGCGCACCCCCGCCTTGCTCGCGTCCTCCTCGCTCAGCACCGGTTCGAGCCGCGGCGTGAGGTCGTGCGCGTCGAGGAAGGGCTGCACGCTCTGCACGCAGCGCGTGCTCGGGGACGTCACGACGGAACCCACGCCGTACGCCGCGAGCAGCGCCACCCAGCGGCGCGCCTGGTCGTGGCCGACCGCCAGCAGCGGCCGCACCCGGTCGTCGGCGCGCCAGCGGTCGCGCGAGCGGGCGACGCCGTGCCGGAGGACGACGAGGGTCGACGTACGCCGCGGGCGAGCCATCGCCTCGTCGAGGGTGGCGACGTCGTGGGCGTAGGTCAGGCGGTCGCGGGCCTCGCCGACCGGCACCCACGCGACCTCGTCGATCTCCTCGGCCCGCCGGTAGCCGGCCACGTCGTCGTCACCGACCACCCGGGCCGACCAGTAGGAGACGGTCTTGTCGCGAGGGCCGCCGCGGCCGGCGACGCGGTAGTGCTGGTCGGCCAGGGGGGCGCCCAGGCGGACCCGGAGCCCGGTCTCCTCCTCGACCTCCCGCACCGCGGTCGCGACCACGTGCTCGCCGCGGTCCACCTTGCCCTTGGGGAACGACCAGTCGTCGTACCGGGGGCGGTGGACGAGCAGGACCTCCTTGCCGGGCCGCGTCACGACGGCGCCCGCGGCGCGCACGGCGGGGCGGTCGGGCTCGGCCGCACCGGGATCGGCGGACGAGGGCAGCTGCTCGCGGGGGACGGCCCCGGGGACGCGGCGCGACATGGGCACCAGTCTCACACCCCGTCCGTCGAGCCCCGGGACGGGCGCGGGCTCAGTCGTCGTCGGCGACGACGCCGAGGATGCGGTCGATCTCCTCGGTCGTGAGGTGCCGCTCGGAGCGGCTGGCCGCGACCATCAGGTTGGTGGTGAGCTCGACCTCGCCCAGCAGCACCGAGTCCTCGAGAGTCACGTCGAACTGGTCGTTCACGGGCTCTCCTCCCTCGCGTGTGCGGACACCGGAGGGACGGTGCCCGCGGCCACCGGCGGGAAACCTCCGCGGAGGTTAAGGAAGTCGTCGGCCCCGGTGACCCGCGGGCGGGAGGTCGGCGTCAGGACGCGTCGGCCGAGGCGAGCGCAGCCGCGAGCGAGTCGTGGATGACGAAGACCTTCGCGAGGCCCGTGATGCGGAAGATCTTGAGGAGCCGGTCCTGGCTGCAGATCAGCTGCAGGGAGCCGTTGTTGGCACGCACCTTCTTGAGGCCACCGACGAGGACGCCCAGGCCCGTCGAGTCGAGGAACTCGACGCCCTCCATGTCGATCACGAGGTCGTAGGTGCCGGCGGCGACGAGCTCGGTGATCCGGTCGCGGAGGCGCGGCGCCGTGTAGACGTCGATCTCGCCACCGACGGCGACGATGGTCTTGCCATCGGCCTCGCTGGTCGCAAGAGTCAGGTCCACGTCGTCTCCTCAGGCACGCAGGTGCATGCATCGGGCCACTTGCCGGGCACCGTACCCGAGATGGTGCCCGGCCTATCAAACCATGATCCTGCGACGGGCCGCAGGAGGACGCCGGAACCGCTGTGCCGGACCCCACCGATGCCAGCAACGTCGGTGCCGCTTGCCAGACTCCCCGCCCATGGACGGTCGCGGCGAGCACGAGGCGGGGCACGGTGTCTCCCCCGCGGCCTCCCCCGCGGCGTCCCTCGCGCGCCTGACGTCGCCGTACGACCGGGCCGAGCGCCTGCGGCACGTCCGCGTGCTGCCCCGGCGCGACGCGGTGACCGCGGCGTGGCCGGACTGGGCGCACCCGGCGGTGCGCGACGGGTACGTCGAGCTGGGCGTGGCCGCGCCCTGGGCCCACCAGCGGACCGCCGCCGACCTCGCCCACGACGGCACCCACGTCGTGCTCGCCACGGGCACGGCGTCGGGCAAGTCGATGGGCTACCTGCTGCCGGCGCTCACCACGCTGCTCGACGCGCGCACCTCCCGCGGCACCCGGGGGGCCTCCACCCTGTACGTCGCGCCCACCAAGGCGCTGGCGGCCGACCAGCTCGCCGCCGTCGAGCGGCTGGGCACCGGCGTGCGGGCGGTGACGCACGACGGGGACAGCCCGACGGAGCTGCGGGACTGGACGCGCGACCACGCCGAGTACGTCCTGACCAACCCCGACATGCTGCACCACTCCCTCCTGCCGGGGCACCACCGCTGGCCGGCCTTCTGGCGCGGTCTCCGCTACGTCGTGGTGGACGAGTGCCACCACTACCGCGGGGTGTTCGGCGCCCACGTCGCCCAGGTGCTGCGCCGGGTGCGACGCATCGCGGCCCACCACGGCAGCGAGCCGACCTTCGTGCTCGCCTCGGCCACGGCGGCCGAGCCCGCCGACACCGCCCACCGGCTCACGGGGCTCGACGTCGTGCCCGTCACCGAGGACGCGTCGCCCCGGGGAAGCGTCACCCTCGGCATGTGGCAGCCGCCGTTGACGTCGCACCAGGGCGAGAACGGCGCGCCGGTGCGGCGCGCCGCGGGCTCCGAGGCGGCCGACCTGCTCACCGACCTCGTCGTCGACGGCGTGCGCACGCTCGCCTTCGTGCGGTCGCGCCGCGGCGCCGAGCAGGTGGCCCGCACGGCGCGGGAGCACCTCGCCGACGTGGACCCGGCGCTGCCGGCGCGGGTCTCCTCCTACCGCGGCGGCTACCTGCCCGAGGAACGGCGCGAGATCGAGCGGGCCCTGCGCTCCGGCGAGCTGCTCGGCCTCGCGGCCACCAACGCCCTCGAGCTCGGCATCGACGTGGCGGGCCTCGACGCGGTGCTCGTCGTCGGGTTCCCCGGCACGCGGGCGGCCCTGTGGCAGCAGGTCGGCCGCGCCGGCCGGGCGCAGCAGGACTCCCTGGGGCTGCTCGTCGCCCGCGACGACCCGCTCGACACCTTCCTGGTCGCCCACCCCGAGGCGCTTCTGGACGCACCCGTCGAGCAGACGGTGTTCGACCCCGACAACCCCTACGTGCTGGCCCCGCACCTCTGCGCCGCCGCCGCGGACCAGCCGCTCACCGACGCCGACCTCGGGCTGTTCGGCCCCACGGCCCCCGTGCTCCTCGACCAGCTCCTGGCGACCGGCCTCCTGCGCCGCCGACCGGCCGGCTACTTCTGGACCGACCGACGCCGGGCGAGCGACCTCGCCGACCTTCGGTCGAGCGGTGGGTCCCCGGTGCAGCTCGTGGAGGCCGGGAGCGGGCGCGTCATCGGCACGGTCGACGCCGCCCGGGCCCACGGCGAGGCGCACGAGGGCGCCGTCTACGTGCACCTCGGCGAGACCTGGCTGGTCGAGAGCCTCGACCTCGACGAGCACGTGGCCGTGCTGCAGCGGGCGGACCCGCCGTTCACCACCTCCGCCCGCGAGGTGACCGACATCCGCATCGTCGAGGAGCAGCGCGGCGTCGACTGGGGCGGGTGCCGCCTCGCGTTCGGGACCGTCGACGTCAGCCACCAGGTGGTCGCCTACCTCCGCCGGCGGGAACCCGGGGGCGAGGTGATCGGCGAGCAGGCCCTCGAGCTCCCGGCGCGGTCCCTGCGGACGGCCGCCGTCTGGTGGACCGTGCCCTCGTCCGTGATCGCCGACCTCGAGAGCCGCGGGGTGGACGTCGGCGACCTCCCGGGCGCGGCCCACGCGGCCGAGCACTGCTCCATCGGCCTGCTCCCGCTCTTCGCCACCTGCGACCGCTGGGACATCGGGGGCGTGTCGACCGTGCTGCACCCCGACACCGGCACCCTGACCGTCTTCGTCCACGACGGCCACCCCGGCGGGGCGGGCTTCGCCGAGCGCGGCTTCGCGGCCGCGCCGGACTGGCTGCGTGCGACCCGGGCGACCATCGCGGACTGCGAGTGCACGGAGGGCTGCCCGTCCTGCGTGCAGTCCCCGAAGTGCGGCAACCAGAACCACCCGCTGGACAAGCACGCGGCGCTGCTGCTGCTCGACGAGCTGCTGCGTCACGCGCCACCCCCGGCGGCGGCCGGAGGACCTGCCGGGCCGGCCCGGGCCACCCCCTCGACGACGGCCTCCCAGCCGCCCGGGTAGCTGCGGCGCACCGCCACCACCACCCGCACGTCACGGTCCAGCACCTCGCACGACGTCAGCTCGGCGCCGTTGCGCCCGGCCGTCTCCGTCGCGGCCGCGCACGCGTCGCCCTCCACCACGGCACCGGCTCCCGCGAGCGCCGCGAGGTCGGCGGCCGCCTGGGCCCGGCGGTGCTCGACGAACAACCCGGCCCCGACCGCGAGGACCACCGCCACCGCCCCCAGGACCGCGACCAGGGCCAGCGCCGTCACCGTGGCCGCACCCCGCTGGTCGCGGTGCTCGCGGTTGTCGTGCAGGGCACCGTGCACCACCCTCACTGCTCCTCCCGGGCGGCCACCGCGGTCGCACTCAGGGGCACCGAGGGCGCCCACGCGAGGAGCGCGGGACCCTCGACCCTGACCCGCACGGTCGCGGTCACCTCGGACTCCCCCGTCGCCACGGTCACCGTCGCGCCGTCCGGAGCCACGCGCCGGCCAGCGGCCACGCTCGCCGCCGTGCCGTCGTCCCGCGCCGCGGCCCGCGCTGCCTCCCGGGCCGCGTCGACCACCTGCACCTGCACGAACGCCAGACCCACCATCCAGGTCAGAGCGAGGGTGACGAGGACGAGCAGCGGGAGCACCATGACCGTCTCGGCCGTGACCGCACCCCGTTGGTCACGGCGCCGACCCGCGGCGACGCGGACCGGGAGGACGCGCCCGCTCCGCGCGGGTCGGCGCCGGCCCATCAGCCGATGCCGATCAGGCCGAGCACGTGCTCGAACATCGACGTCAGCATCTGGTTGCCGAGGCCACCGGTGAGCAGCTGGTAGGCCAGCCCGGCGAGACCGGCTCCCGCCGCCGTGCCCACGGCGTACTCCGCCGTCGTGATCCCCCGCTGGTCACCGGTGCCGCCGACGGTCCGGCCCGCCAGCCGCGCGACGCGGCTCCGCACGCTCCTCGTGAGGCGCATGGTCATCCCCCTTCCGGCCGGTGGGACCGTCCCGCCGACCTGGGACGACCCTCCCCCGCCGACGGCCCCCGCGATCGGGGCGACGGGTCGCCTGGGGACGACCACCTCCCCGCGGCCACCTGGGGAGAGGCAGCGGCTCACCACCGCAGTCCCTCCACAGCGGCGGCGACGAGCGGGACGATCCCGAGCAGGAGGAACGCCGGCAGCAGGCACAGCCCCAGCGGCACGGCCGCACGCACGCCGACCGCCCGCGCCCGGTCCTCCACCCGCGCGCGGGCCTGCTCGTCGAGCTCCTCGGCCAGGGCCGCCACGGCGTCGGTGACGACCATGCCCGCCTCGTGCGAGCGAGCCATGACGCGCGCGAGGGGCGCCAGCCCGGGGCTGTCCGCCGCGAGGCGGGTCCACACCTCCCCGGCGTCGAGACCGAGGTCGAGACGCGCGGCGACGGGGGCGAGCTCGTCGGCGGCGGCGCCCGGCAGCGCCGCGCGCGCCGCACCGAGCGCCCCGGCGGGACCGGCGCCCGACGCGAGCGCCGCCCCGAACAGCTCGACGAAGGCGGGGAGCTCCTGCGCGAGGCGGGCCCGCCGGCGGCGTGCCTCGGGCGGCTCCGCTCGTCGCAGGAGCACCCACAGCCCCACCGCGGCGGCCACGGCCGCGGGCCAGGCGAGCAGCCCGCTGAGGAACGTGCCGACGCCGAGGGCCGCCGACGCGCACCACAGCGGCGCCAGGCGACGCACCCGGTCGTCGCGCGGTCGCGACGGACCGGTGGCGGCCGGGGTGGGTTCTTCCAGGCGCGGGGGCGCCGCGAGGGCGACCGCCGCCGCGGCACCCGCCGCCGCCAGCAGGACGATGCCGCTGCCGCCGCTCACCGGACCTCCAGGACGTCGTCCGCGATCCGCTCGATCCAGAGCAGGCCGGCAGCGCCGAAGGCCAGTCCCCCGGCCAGGCACCCGAGCCCCAGGGGCGTGACGAGGAGGAAGTGGAGCGGATTGCCACCCGTGGTGCCCCCGAGGAGCAGGGCGACGAGGGGCAGGCCGGCCATGAGGCGAGCCGTGGCGCGGGCCGATGCGAGCTCGGAGGCCACCACGCGCCGGGTGGCCTCGGTCGCGCGCACGAGGCGGGCGACACGCGTGAGGGCGTCGGCGAGCCCGGCACCCGTGCGGGCGCTGATCTGCCAGGCCGCGGCGACCAGACCGAGGGCGTCCGCACCGGGCAGGCTCGCCAGGGCGCGCCACGCCGCGACGGTGTCGGCGCCGAGGGTGTCGGCGCGCCGCACGGCGTCGACGGAGGGCCACTCACGGGCCGCCGCGGCGAGGGCGACGGACGGGGCGCGGCCGGCCCGCAGCTCGCCCGCCAGGAGCTCGCAGAGGCCCACGACGCGTTCCCGGTTCCGCGCGGCCAGCCGTCCCTCCCGGCGGCGCCGCAGGAGCGTCCGCCCACCCAGCACGACCCCGGCGGCGAGCAACGCCCAGACGGTGGCCCGCACCCCACCGACCACGGCCGCCGTCGCCCCCAGGGTGAGCGCCCCCGCGGCGACCGCGGTGCGCCGACCGACCGTCGGCGCGCTCGCCGGCCCCGCTCGCCGGTGGGCCACCGCCGGGCCCGGCCGCCAGCCCACGAGCACGGCAGCGGCCGCCGCCAGCCCGGCGAGGAGCAGGAGGTCCGCTCCCGGGTCCGCGGTCACGACGGATCCCCCGCGTCGCGGTCGAGCAGGTGCGCGAGCCGGTCGGCACCCGCGTGCTCGACGAGACGCCCGGCGGCGTCGAACGCGACGGCGACCCGGGTCTCGACGAGGCCGTCGTCGCGGCGTACGGGCACGGCCACCTGGGCGAGCCGGCGCCGACCGTCGCGGCCGCGCGCCACGTGGACCACCACGTCGAGCGCGGCGGCGACCTGCGCGTGCGCCGCCTCCCGGCTGAGCCCCGCAGCCTGGGCGAGCGCCTCGATGCGGGCGACGACGTCACCGGCCCCGTTGGCGTGGATGGTGCCGCAGCCGCCCTCGTGACCGGTGTTGAGGGCGGCGAGCAGGTCGACCACCTCCCCACCCCGCACCTCGCCGACGACCAGGCGGTCCGGGCGCATGCGGAGCGCCTGCCGCACGAGCGTGCGGACGGTGACCTCGCCGGCGCCCTCGACGTTCGGCGGGCGGGCCTCGAGCGCCACGACGTGGGGATGGGCCGGCCGGAGCTCGCTCGCGTCCTCGACGAGGACGATCCGCTCCGCATCGGGCACCAGCCCGAGCAGGGCGCCGAGCAGGGTCGTCTTGCCCGTCCCGGTGCCACCGCTGACGAGGAACGCGAGCCGCTGCGCGACCACGCGTCGCAGCAGCCGCGCGCCGGGACCGCTGACCGCACCGCGCGCCTGGAGGTCGTCGAGCCCGAAACGGCCGCGCGGCGGCACCCGGAGGCTGACCAGCGTGCCGGGACGTGCGACCGGGGCCAGCACGGCGTGGAACCGCGTGCCGTCCGCGAGGCGGGCGTCCACGTGGGGCACCGCGTCGTCGAGCCGCCGACCCGCCTGGGCGGCGAGGCGCTGGGCGAGCCGCCGCACGGCCGCCTCGTCCGGGAACCGGACGTCGGTGAGCTCGAGGCCGCGGCCGACGTCGACGTAGACCTCCGCCGGGCCGTTGACGAGGACGTCGGAGACCCCCGGTCGGAGGAGGAGCGGGTCGAGCGGCCCCGCCCCGAGCACCTCACGCCGCAGCTCCTCGTGCACCGCGAGCACCGTCGCGTCGCCGACCGGTCGGCCGTGCGCCCGCAGCGCCGCCGCGACCCGCGCCGGCGTGACGTCGCCGCCCTCGCCCGCGAGCCGCTCGCGCACGAGGTCCACGAGGCCGCCGACCGCGGCGCTCACGCGGCCCCTCCCGCCGGCCACCGCGCCGCGTGCTCCGGGAGCAGCGCCAGCACGTCGCGCGCGGTGCGCGCGAGGCCGCGCGACGGGCGGAGCCCGCCGACGCCGAGGTGGACGTCCTCCACGGCTCGGGGCTGGTCGGGCAGGCGCGCGACGACGGGGGCGCCGACCGCTCCTGCGACCACGCCCTCGTCCGCAGCCCGCCCCCGGAGCACCACACCCACCGGGACCTGGGCCCCGAGGCCGTCGACCCGGTGGCGCGCGGCCACGAGACCCGGGGCCGTGCCCGGCACCACGAGCACCGCGAGGTCGCTGCGGGCGAGCACGTCGGCGGCCACGGCGTCGTCGCGGCGACCCACGTCGACGACGACCGTGCCGTGCGCCTTGACCGCGGCCGCCAGCACCTCGGCCAGCACCGTCGGACGGGGCGGTGGCCCGGGGGCGCCGCCGGTCGCACCCCCGACAGCCCGGCCGGCGTCGTCCCAGGCGAGCACCCGTAGACCGCCGCGGCCGGGCAGCGCGTCGCGCAGCGCCGGGCCGCTGAGGCGCCCCACGACCTCGTCGAGCGCGGACCAGCGGATGCCCGCCACCGTCTCCAGGCCGAGCACGCGGTCGACGCCGGCTCCGGCCGGGTCGAGGTCCACCACGAGGGCCGGGGCGTCCTCGGCAGCCACGAGCCCCAGCACGCAGGCCAGGGTCGTGGCCCCGACGCCGCCGGTCGCCCCGGCCACCGCGACCGTGCGGGCGGTGTGCGGCGACGCCTCCAGGGCGGCCAGCAGCTCCCCCAGCCACGCCTCGCCGTCGGGCAGCACCACCACCTCCTCGGCCCCCAGCGCCAGCGCCGCGCGCAACACCTCGTGCCCGACCTCCGCGGCCGCTACGACGTGCACGTCGCCCCGCCGCGCCGGACGTCGCTCCGCCAGCGCGACCGCGGCGTCCTGGCCGACGAGCACCAGCGGGGCCCGGCGCCAGGCGGCAAGCGCCTCGGCGACGCCGGCCGTCACCTGCACGCTCGCGCCCGACGCCGCGGCCAGCCGCTCCACCTGCGCCGCCAGACCGGCCGACCGGGTCACGAGCACGGGGCGGGTCGGGGGCGGCGGTGCGGCACGGAGCTCGGCGGTGGTCGGACCGGGGCGACGGCGTCTCATGGGTCCGACGATGCGTCGGGGGCGAGGCGCGGCGTACCGCTCCGGCCCGACCTGGGGACGAGCAGGCCGTGCAGGACCGCTGGGGACGGGGAGCGGGCCGACCGCACGACCCGGAACCTTCCACCTCCCCAACACGCGACCGAGCGGGGAACGTGGACTCCCTGGCCCTCCCCGCCCCGAAACCCACCGTCCCCGTCGAAAGGCGGCTGCCGTGCCCGACGTCCCGTCCCCCGCGCTCCCCCCGCACGTCGCCCTCCGGATCGCGGTCACGACGGGCCGGCGCACCACGCGGAGCGACCTCGTGCTCGTGGGCAGCCGGGGTTCGATCCACACGCCGCTGGGCTCGCCCGACGCGACCATCAGCGAGTTCCCCGTGGCCCGGCTCTGGCCCACCGTCCGCGCGCTGCTGCCCGCCGACAGCGTGGCCCGCAGCGCGCCCGCGGTCACCCGCGCCGCCGACCGCGTGCCCGTCGACGCGGAGGAGGCAGCGATCCTGCCGGCGCTCGTGCGGCACGCGGTCACCGTGACCGTCACGGCCCGCCCGTCCGGCACCGAGGCCGACGCCGAGGCCGCGGCCACCACCGACACCCTCGCGCTGCGCACCTGGCTGCTGACGGCACGGGACCTCTACTCCGTGACGGCGGCCGCCGACGGCTCGACCACGGTGCTGCGGGAGCGCGCCGGGGCGCTGGCCGCGACCCTGCAGTGGGACGTGGCCGGGGCGCTCGACCACCTCGTCGGGACGCTCGCCGCGACCGGAGCCGCGTGATGAGCACCGTCACCCACGGGATGGACACGGCGGCCGGCCTGGCCGCCGCGGACGACCTGACAGGCGGCGCCGCGCAGATCGACGCCCTCGCCGCCCGGCTGGACGCCGCGCTGGCGGACTTCGACTGGTGGGGGCCGGACGCCGAACGGGTGCGCGCGGACTGGTCGTTCACGCAGCGTCCCCACCTCGAGCTCGTGGCCGAGCACCTCTCCGAGCTCGCTCTCCGGCTCCGGGCGGAGGCCGACGAGCAGGACCGCGCGTCCGGCGGCACGGGCGAGGGCGGCACCGGCCCCGCCGGCCCGGGCGCCGCCGCGCAGCGCGGCCTCCTCGATCGCATCGGCTCGTGGATCGGCGACCGCCTCCAGGCCGGCGGGGTCGCGCTCGGGCGCTTCCTCGGCGGCGCGACCGACCTGCAGGGCAAGATCGTCGACGTCCTCACCGGTCAGCGGGACTGGAGCGTGTCGGCCATCGCGGCGAGCGCCCTCGGCACCGTCGGCGCCGCCCTCGGGGTCGGGGCCAACGTCGGCACCGGCGTCGACCAGCGCTGGCTCGCGCACGGCCGGGGCGCCGCGGGCGACCCCGTCGCCGTCCCGACGTCCGACACGGGGCTCAGCCACCGCCCCGCCCTCGAGCAGCCCCGCTCGCTCGACACGATCATGCAGTCGGTGACGGACGCCTACGCGAACGGCACCACCGAGGGCAGCAACGGCGAGGTGCGCATCGTGCGGGTCGACAACGGCACCGGGCCCCCGGCGTACATCGTCAACGTGCCCGGCACGGAGACCTGGACGCCGTCGGCCGGCAGCATGCCGCGCGACCTGAGCGCCAACCTGCAGCTCATGGCCGGCAACCCGACGGCAGCGGCCGAGAGCGTGCGGGCGGCGATGGAGCGGGCCGGGATCCCCCCGGGCTCCCCCGTGCTGCTCGTCGGCCACTCGCAGGGCGGCATGATCACCGGCCACCTGGCGACCGACCCCGCCTTCCGGGAGCGGTTCAACGTGACGAACATGGTCACCTACGGCGCCCCGATCGACCACCTGGACGTGCGCGGCGTGGACGTGCTCCAGATGGGTCACGCGCTCGACCCGGTGCCCCGCACCGACCTCGAGGGGCTCGGCACCTCGCACTCCCCGACCAGCCGCCACGTCGACCTGCCGAGCCCCGGCGCCTGGAACGACGTGCTCACCAACCACAGCCACGAGGCCTACATCCGCTCCGTGCACGACGCGCTCGCGTCCGACACGCCGCTCGGGGCGGAGCTGCGGGCCTACCAGGCCGCCGGGTCGATGGCGCCGTTCCTCGTCGGGCCGACCGGCACGGCGACCGCCGTCGACGTGCCCGTCGAGCGGCTTCCCGACTGAGGGTCCCGCCGACCGCGCGGATCAGCGAGGATGGCCCGATGGGGTGGATGACGCGGTTGCTGGGCGGTTCCGGGCGCAGTGACGCGCAGGTGCAGGCGCAGCTGGTGAGCGCCGTCCGCGCGCTCCCGGGGGTCACCGACCAGGACCTCGTGCTCCGCACCGACGCGAGCGGCGGCGGGTCCCTCAAGGGGTACGTCGCGGTCGCCGACACCGCCGGCTTCGAGCAGGCCCTCGCGGCGCTCGGCCGGGTGCTGGGCCGCGACGGGAACCGGGTCGCCGTGTACGCCGTGGGGCGGCTCCCCGATGGCACCGTGGTCGCCCCCACCGACGTCGGGTTCCGGTCGCGCCCGTCGGGGACGGAGCTGCACGAGCGGTACTCCTGACCCCGGCCGGCGCGAGGAGCAGCGCGGGCCCCGACCCGGTGCGACGGCTATCCTCACGACATGCCGGAGCGCACCGGAGCCCAGAGCCGCCGCACCGCGGCGTTCTTCGACCTCGACAAGACGATCATCGCGAAGTCGAGCACGCTCGCGTTCTCGAAGCCGTTCCAGGCCGGCGGCCTCATCTCCCGCCGCGCGGTGCTGCGCTCGGCCTACGCGCAGTTCGTCTACCTCGTCGGCGGCGCGGACCACGACCAGATGGAGAAGATGCGGCAGTTCCTGTCGGCGCTCACCGCGGGCTGGGACGTCGCCACGGTCCGCGAGATCGTCGCCGACACGCTCCACAACGTGGTCGACCCGCTGGTGTACGACGAGGCCGTCACCCTCATCGAGGAGCACCGCCTCGCCGGTCGCGACGTCGTGATCGTGTCGACCTCGGGCTCCGAGGTGGTCGAGCCGATCGGCGCGATGCTCGGCGCGGACCGGGTCGTGGCGACCCGGCTCGTCGAGGAGGAGGGCCGCTACACGGGCGAGATCGCCTACTACGCCTACGCCGAGGAGAAGGCGCGGGCCGTGCGGGCACTGGCCGAGGAGCGCGGCTACGACCTGGACGCCTGCTACGCCTACAGCGACTCGATCACCGACGTGCCGATGCTCGAGGCGGTGGGGCACCCCTACGCCGTGAACCCCGATCGCGAGCTGCGGAAGGTCGCGATCGCCAACGACTGGCCGGTGCTGGTCTTCACCCGGCCCGTGGCGCTGCGGAGCCAGCTGCCGCCGGCCGGGCCGACGCTCGCGGCGCTCGCGCTCGGCGGCGCCCTCACCGTGGCGGGCGTGGTGTGGACCCAGGTGCGCAAGCGCCGCCAGCCGGTCTGAGCGGACCCGATCACGGCGACGGGGGCCGGAAGTTACCGCCCGGGAACCCTTGCGTGACGTGGGTCACAGAGGCACAGTGGTGGTCACGCAGCACCCCGGATCCGGACCGGGAACTCCACAGGGACTTCACGCACCACCGGGTACCCACGCGGCGACCCACCCTTCTGACAGGGCGCACGTCGACGGGAGACTCCCGAGGCGGCAGATGAGTGCACGCTTGGTAGCCAGCGGCGGTGCGTGTCAGCGACGGCCCCCGGATCCACGCGATTCCGGGGGCCGTCTGCTGCCCTCGCTCCCCTGCCGGCCTCAGCTCGCGTCGCGGCGCAGCGGGCTCGCCTCGGCGCCCGCCGCGTAGGCCTCGGCCGCGTAGAGCAGCCAGGCGTGCACGCCGGACGCGCTCCCGCTGCGGTAGCCGCGGAGGTTCGACTCGTACTCCGCCCGCACTGCCAGGTGCCCCGCCTCCGGGACGACCAGGGACTTCTCGTCGAGCCCGCGGGCGACGAGCACCAACCGCTCGGCCGCGCGGGCCACGATGCCGTTGTGCGACGGGAACGGCGCGGCACACGCGATCTCGGCGTGGACCACGGCCGCCACGACCAGGGCCGGCACCTCGCGGGAGGTGAGCAGCAGGTCCGCGGTGCTCCGGAGCCGCGCCGCGCCCTCCGCGTCGCGCGGACGGCCGCGGCGCTCGTCGGGCAACGCCCCGGTCGCGGCCAGCGCGTGGAGCCGTGCGAACGCCATGAGCGGCGCCGTGCGCAGCTGGGGCGCGAGCCCCAGCAGCTGCGTGGAGACCCGCACGGCGTCCTGGGCGATCTCGTCGCCCGTGCCCGCGCGCACCTCCGCCAGCGTCGACGCCGACCCCTCCAGCACCGCGCTGGCGTGGGCGCCCCGCAGCAGCGACTCGGCGGTGAGCTCGGGCGAGGTGCGGCGCAGGCCCCGGTCGCGCAGCATGACGTCGATGCCGTCCCGCGCCGCGGCGTACGCCGATCCCACCCCCTCGAGGGCGACGAGGTGGCTCAGCGGATCGGGCGCGACGTCGGGCACGAGCGCGAGGGTAGCGACCCGCCGCCGGCACCACGACCCGGGAAGGGCCGCGAACGCGACAGGGAGCCGCCCCGGGGGGCGACTCCCTGCCTGCTGGTGGAACGGGTGGAACGGATCAGCGGATGATGCGGACCCCGCGGGTCGAGGCCGACGGCGCCGTGAGGGCGTTGCCGTCGATCCAGACCGTGATCAGGTGGTTGCCCACGCGGCCGGGGGGCATCGTGAAGTTCGCGCGACCGCTGACGACGAGGACCTGGTAGCCCTTGCCGCCGTAGGAGATGTTCGCGCGACCCGTGTAGGGGACGCCGCTGGAGTTGCCGACCTGGATCCCGAGGGTCGGCGTGGCGCCGGCCTTCACCGGGTTCGGCACCGTCAGCAGGACCACCGACGGCGCACGGCCGATCGTGACCCGCACGCCGACGGCGGAGCGGGCGGTCTGGGCGTCACCGCTGTAGTAGAAGCCGATGTTGTAGGTGCCCGGCTTCCAGTTGCTCGGCACGGTGGGACGGGCGACGCCGTTGACGACCGTGGCCGTCTGGCGGTAGCCGTTCCAGCGCATCTCGACCGTGCCGGTCGCGGTGGCGTCCGACGTGATGCGGATCGGGACCTGCACGCCCTTGCCGACGGTGGTGGTGACGGCCGTGGCCGGACCGGTGGCGGTGGAGGCGGTGCGCTCGTCGACGACGGCGATCGGGCCGACGGCCGTGCCGGTGGGCTCGGCGACCAGGTAGATCTCGTCGCCCTCGTAGGCCGACAGCGGGACCTCGACGGCGATCGTCGCCGCGCCGGCCGTGACCGTGGCCTCGCCGGCGACGTCGACGACCTCGCCCTCCTCGTCGACCACGTAGGCCGTGAGGTCGGTGTTCGCGGGCGAGCCCAGCGAGGTGAGGTCGAGGTTGCTCACGCTGATCTCGGCGGCGTCGCCGATCCCGAGCACGGTGGGCATGCCGGGCGCGACGACCTGGTGCTTGGCGAAGTCGGGCTCGATCGGGCTGGCGTCCTCGAGGTAGGAGAACCAGAGCTCACGGTCGACGAGACCGGTGTCGCGCGTGGTGCCCTCCTTGAAGGCGGTGAAGCTGTCGCCACCGCCCGCGAGGAAGCTGAACGTCGAGACCGTGTAGGTCTCCTCGGGCTGCACGAGCACGCCGTCGATCCAGATGTTCTCGACGCGGCTGCCGGCCGGGGCCGACGGGTTCGTCGTGATCGCGACGTTGTCCGACGTGCCGAGACGCAGCGTCGAGCTGCGGCCCTCGACGGGCCACTGCTGCTCGAAGACCTGCGCGAGCTCGGCGCCCGTCAGCTCGACGAGCGCGACGTTGTTGAGGAACGGCAGCACGTTGTTGGCCTCGGCGACGGTGACGACGCCGTCGGTGTTGGCCGGGTTGTTGGCCGTGTTGCCCTGGTAGAGCAGGTCGTCCCGCAGGCCGCCGGGGTTGGTGATGCCGAGGTCGGGCGTGCCGATGTTCTCGGGGACGCCGTCACGCAGCGCGTTGCCGACGAGCGTGCCGAGGGTCGACTCCACCGAGCGGTCCGTCGCGCCCGGGGCGCTGTAGGCGCGGGTGATGTCGGCGGTGATCTCGCCGACCGGCTCGTTGCCCACCTCGGCCGCGTAGTCCAGGGCCTCCTTGGTGATCGCGTCGACCGCGGCGACGCGCGGCAGCGTCGTGTCGGCCGTGGCGACACGGGCGACGTTCTGCTGCGTGTACGCCGTGACCTCGCCGGTCTCGCTGTCGACCGTCAGGTTCACCTGGCCGATGTTCTCGCCGTACTGGCCCGTCTGCAGCACGGGGCGCGTGCGCTCCGTGCCGGGGATCGGCGCGTCGTAGGCGTACTTCTGGTGGGTGTGGCCCGTGAAGATCACGTCGACCGCGGCGCTCGTCCCGTCGACGATCTCGGCGAACTCGGGACGGTTGGCCTTCGCCGCGTCGAGCCCGGTCGTCAGGTTCGCGCCCTCGTGGTACTGCGCGACGATGACGTCGGCCTCGCCGTTCGCGGCGTCGCCGTCGGAGAGCTCGGCCGCGACGCGGTTGACCGCCTCGACGGGGTCGCCGAAGTCGATGGTCTCGATGCCGGCGGGCGAGACGATGTCGGCGGTCTCCAGCGTGACGGCGCCGATGACACCGACGGTCAGGCCGCCGACCTCGAACTCGGCGTACTCCGGCAGCGCCGGCGTGTCCGTACCCTTCTCGTAGACGTTCGCCCCGAGGTAGTCGAAGTCGGCCGTCTCCGCGACGAGACCGGTGAGGTTGTCGTAGCCCTGGTCGAACTCGTGGTTGCCGACGCCCGACGTCGCGACCTCGAGGGCGTTGAGCACCTCGAGGGTCGGGACGTCCTCCTGCACGGCCGAGGCGAAGATGCTCGCCCCGATGCTGTCGCCGTTGCTCATGAGGAGCGTGTTCGGGTTCTGGGCCCGCAGCTGCTCGATCGTGGTGGCGAACTTGGTGGTGTTCGCGTCGATGCGGCCGTGGAAGTCGTTGAAGTTGAGGAGCTGGATCGAGACGGGCGCTGCACTCGCGGACGGCGCGAGCGCCACCGGCACGACGGCGCACAGACCGGCGGTGACGGCGAGCGCCGACAGCCGGGCAGCGCTCACGCGCAGGCGGTGGGTCTGGGAACGGGGCAACGGACTACCTCTCGGAAGGTAAAGGGGTGGCTTCGGCACGCTAACCCGTGAATCTCCTGAGGACCACGTATACGGAGATGAAGGATCCGTAACGAACTGAGAAAGCGGACGGGCTGAGTCCGTGGCCGACGGGGCGCCACGAGCGGCGGATCCACCGGCGGCTCGACCGGCGGCTCGAGCATCGACGGGACGGCGTGGCGAGCGACCGCGTCCCGCCCGCGCCGGTAGCCTCTGGCCCATCATGGACCGCCTGTCCGACCGCACCCGCGCCGCCTCCGCCTTCCCCCCCGACGCCGCCGCCTGGCTGGCCGGTCCGTCGGGGCGCACCGTGGTGCTCGTGGGCGACCCCCGCAGCACCGCCCCGCTCGAGGAGGCGCTCGCCGCCCTCGGGTACGACGTGCGCTCCAGCCTCGACGGCACCATGAGCCTGCCGGACCGGTCCGTCGACGCGATCGTGTCGTTCGACCTCTGCCCCGAGCCCGAGGTGGCCGCGCGCGTGCTGCGCCCCGGCGGCCAGGTCGCCGTGCTGGTGCAGGCGCACGACCACCGCATCCCGTGGGTGCGCAAGCTGCGCGCGGCCCTGCGGCTCCCCGAGCCGGTCGACCCGTCGGGCCCGATGGCGGCGTCGCCCTACTTCGGTCCCGTCTCCACCGACACCTTCCGGCACTGGCAGGTCGTCACGCGCGAGACGCTGGCCGAGGTCGTGCGCGCCCTGCCGGCGGTGCTCGCCCGGAGCCAGTCCGAGGCCGCCCGCGCGGTCGACGAGGCCGAGCGGCTCTACGACGACTACGGCCGCGGCCCCGACGGCATGCAGCTGCCCTGGATCAGCCACTGCTACCGCGCCCCCGTGCTGGGCGAGGCCTGGGCCATGGTCACCGAGCGCGCCCGCGCAGCCGCCGAGGCGGCGGCACTCGCCGAGCGGGCGGCCCGCAACGCGGCCCGCGCGTCCGAGGAGGCAGCCGACACGGCGACCGACACGGCTGACGCCGGTCCCACGCCGTACGACGTCGACGCGGACACCGACGCCGTCGAGGGCCACGCCGTCGCGGCGGGCGAGACCGGGGAGAGCACCGAGGCCATGGACGCCGACGCCCTGCGCGCGGCCGTGCACGGCACCGACGGGCGTCCGGCGTACCCGCCCCCGGCCCGACCGCGGCCGTCCTTCGACATGGGCGACACGGCGGAGGGGATCATCACCTACGTCGTCGACACCGGTGAGATCGCGCCGGTGCGCGCCCCGCTCGCCGTGGACGAGTCCGGCGGCGAGCAGACCCAGCCGCTCAGCGCCTTCCGCGTGCTCGGCGAGACCGGCGACGCGGAGCCCGACGCGCACGACGGGCCGGACGACCCCGACCTGCTCATCCGCTTCCGCTGACCCGCGTGGCCCGCTGGAGCCGCCGCCGCACTGCGCTCGGCACCGAGGCCGACCGGGCGACCTTCCGCACCCTGCACACGGCGTCGCTCGCGGCGCCGGCGCTGCGGGAGGGGTTGCGCCCCGACAGCGCCGCCCGCGCGATCGGCCACCTGCGGGCCCTGCTCGGTACGCCCGGGGTGGGCCTGACCGGTCCGACGGCGGTGCTCGCCTGGGACGGCGCGGGCTCCCACCACGAGGGCGACCTCGGCGCGCTCGCCGCCCGCGCGGTCGCGGCGGGCAGCACCCTGCTGGCGACCCCCGCCGACCTCCGCTGCGCGGCCCCGGACTGCGTGCTGCGCGGCGCCATCGCGAGCCCGCTCGTGGTCGAGGACGACGTCGTGGGCACGCTCGCCGTGCTCGCGCCCCAGGTCACGGGGCGGCTCGTGCGGGCCACCGACGAGGTCGCGGTGTGGGTCTCGGGCCAGCTCGAGCTCGCGGAGCTCGACGCCTCGCGCACCCGGCTCGTCGAGGCGGAGGTGCGGGCGCTCCGGGCGCAGATCAGCCCGCACTTCATCTACAACTCGCTGGGCGCCATCGCCTCGTTCGTGCGCACCGACCCGGACCGCGCCCGGGAGCTGCTGCTCGAGTTCGCCGACTTCACGCGCTACTCCTTCCGGCGGCACGGCGAGTTCACGACGCTGGCCGAGGAGCTGCGGGCGATCGAGCGCTACCTCGTGCTCGAGCAGGCGCGCTTCGGCGACCGGCTGGCGGTGCGGCTCCGGATCGCTCCCGAGGTGCTGGGCGTGACCGTCCCGTTCCTCTGCCTGCAGCCCCTCGTCGAGAACGCCGTGCGCCACGGGCTGGCGGGCTCACCGCGGCCCGTCACGACGGTGTCCATCGTGGCCCGCGACCTCGGCCGCACCTGCGTCGTCGAGATCGAGGACGACGGCGCGGGAGAGGACCCCGAGCGCATCGCCGCCGTGCTGGCGGGGACGCCCGGCTCCCCCGGCACCGCCGACTCCCCCGGCACGTCGGAGGGCGCCCACCCCTCCGTGGGGCTCGGCAACGTGGACGCCCGTCTGCGCGCGACGTACGGCGAGGACGCGGGCCTCGTCGTCGAGACCGCGCCCGGCGCGGGGACCAAGGTCGTCGTGCGGATCCCGAAGTTCGCGCCGGGGGTGCACGCGTGAGCCGGGAGCTCCGGCTACCGTCACCTCCGTGACCCAGGCCACTCCCTCCCCGGCGCCGGGCCCGCCGGGCCTCGTCGCGCTCGTGGTCGACGACGAGCAGCCGGCGCGCGACGAGCTCGCCTGGCTCCTCGAGCGGCACCCGCGCATCGGCCGCGTCGTGACGAGCTCCTCGGCGACCGAGGCGCTCCGGGTGCTCCACGACGGGGGCGGGGAGGGCAGCATCGACGTCGTCTTCCTCGACATCGCCATGCCCGGCCTCACGGGGCTCGAGCTGGCCGGCGTGTTCGCCGCCTTCCGCGAGCCGCCCGCCGTGGTGTTCGTGACG
The DNA here is from genome assembly GCA_038184435.1 of Nocardioides alkalitolerans. Lineage (NCBI taxonomy): Bacteria > Bacillati > Actinomycetota > Actinomycetes > Propionibacteriales > Nocardioidaceae > Nocardioides > Nocardioides alkalitolerans. The sequence continues at coordinate 2,942,890 of CP116227.1, forward strand.
GCCCACGAGGAGCACGCCCTCGAGGCGTTCGACCTCAGCGCGGTCGACTACCTGCTGAAGCCGCTGCGCGAGGACCGGCTGGCCGAGGCCGTCCGCCGCGTGCTCGACCGGAGCGTCCGGACGACGACCGCCAGCCCCCGCCCGGCACCCGACGAGCAGGTCCGCGTCGAGCGGGGCGGCGTCACCCGCTTCCTGCCGCGCTCGGCCATCACCCACGTCGAGGCCCAGGGCGACTACGCGCGGCTCCACGCCCGCGTCGAGGGCGAGTCCGCGTCGTACCTGGTGCGCACGCCGCTCGCCACCCTCGAGGAGGAGTGGGCGGACGCCGGGTTCGTGCGCGTGCACCGCTCGCTGCTCGTCGCGCTCGGCCACGTGCAGGAGGTGCGGATGGAGGCGGGGCGCTGCACGGTGCTCGTCGACGGCACGGAGCTCGGCGTCAGCCGACGGCACACGCGGACGCTGCGCGAGGTGCTGGCCGGGTACGTCGGGGCGCGCTGAGGTGCCGGACGTCCCCGGCACGCCCGGTCCCCGGCCACCGTCGGAGCGCGTGCGCGTCACCGGTCCGCCGCGGCGCGGCGCCCGGCGGCCCACCGGCGCCGAGCAGATCGACGCGGGCACGGCGGTCGGCGAGGTCTACCTGCGCTCCCTGCTCGCCGAGCAGCTGCGCCTCGGGCTGGCGGTGGTCGGCACCCTCGCCCTGACGCTCGGCTCGCTGCCCGTCGTGTTCTACCTCGCGCCCGGGCTCGCCGACGTACGCGTGCTGGGGGTGCCGCTGGCGTGGGCGGTGCTGGCGGGGGCGGTCTACCCGTTCCTGTTCGTGCTGGGGTGGGTGCACGTGCGGCGCTCGGAGGCCAACGAGCGCGACTTCGCCCAGCTCGTCGCGCGCGAGGAGCCGCCGTCGGGGACCGACGCGTGAGCGACCCGCTCGACCCGCGCTGGGGAGGCGCGGCGGTCGCGGCGGTCGTCGCGGTGACGCTGGTGATCTCCGCCTGGGGCCTGCGCTCGTCGCGGACCACGAGCGACTTCTTCGTGGCGTCGCGCCGGGTGCGGCCGATGCTCAACGCCTCCGCGATCGGCGGGGAGTACGTCTCGGCGGCGTCCTTCCTCGGGGTGGCCGGGCTGGTGCTGGCCTACGGCGCGGAGATGCTCTGGTACCCGGTCGGCTGGACCGCCGGCTACCTCGTGCTGCTCGCCCTCGTCGCCGCCCCGCTGCGCCGCTCGGGGGCCTACACGCTGCCCGACTTCGCCGAGGCGCGGCTGGCGTCGGGGCGGGTCCGCGCGGTGTCGGCCCTGCTCGTGGTGACGATCGGGTGGCTCTACCTGCTGCCGCAGTTCCAGGGCGCCGGGCTGACGCTCGCGGTCGTGACGGGCGCGCCGTCGTGGCTCGGCGGGCCGGTCGTGGCGGTCGTCGTGCTCGTCGGCGTCGCCTCGGGCGGGATGCGCTCGATCACGTTCGTGCAGGCGTTCCAGTACTGGCTCAAGCTCGCCGCCCTCCTCGCGCCGCTGGCCGTGCTCGTCGTGGTGTGGCACGGCGACGGCCGCCCGCTGCCCCGGGACCTGGGCACGGGGCTCGCCGGGGCGGGCGCCGGCGACAGCTGGTCGACGCCCTTCGGCGGCGGCATCTCCGGCCTGGCGGCCGGGCCGGAGGGGCTCTACCTCACCTACTCGGTCATGGTCGCGACGTTCCTCGGCGCCATGGGCCTGCCCCACGTGGTCGTGCGCTTCTACACCAACCCCGACGGCCGCGCCGCCCGCCGCACGACCCTCGGGGTGCTCGGGCTGCTGGGGTTCTTCTACCTGCTCCCGCCCGTGTACGGCGCGCTCGGCCGCGCCTACGACACCGACGGCGGGCTGGACGGCGCCGACACGATGGTGCTGCGCCTGCCGGGGCTCATGACCGACGGGCTGCTCGCCGACTCCCTCACGGCCGTGCTGACCGCGGGGGCGTTCGCCGCCTTCCTCTCCACCTCCTCCGGCCTCACCATCGCCGTGGCGGGCGTGCTCAGCCAGGCCGTGACCCCCTCGGGCCGCGGGGGGCGCACGGTGGCGGGGCGCGGCGTACCGGCCCCGGTGCGGCAGCTGCTGCCGCGCTGGCGGGTCGAGCCCGTGACGGCCTTCCGGGTCGGCGCCGTGCTGGCCGTGACGGTGCCGTGCGCCGCGGCTCTGGTCTCCCCCGGCCTGCCCGTGGCGCGCTCCGTCGGTCTCGCCTTCGCCGTCGCCGCCTCGACCTTCTGCCCCCTCCTCGTGCTGGGGATCTGGTGGCGCGGCCTCACCGACGTCGGTGCGCTCGCCGGGCTCGTCGTGGGCGGGCTCGGCTCCGGCGTCGGCGTGGTCGCCGCGCTGCTGGTGCCCGACGCGGGCGGCGGGTGGGGTACGGCGCTGCTCACCCAGCCCGCCGCCTGGAGCGTGCCGCTCGCGTTCGCCGTCATGGTGCTGGTCAGCCGGGCCACACCGCGGCGCGTGCCGGTGGGCGTCGACCGGTTCATGGTGCGGCTGCACACGCCCGAGACCGTGCCGCTGGACCGGGGCTGACGGGCCCGTTCTCGCGGCGCGGCGGCAGGAGCAGGGTGCCGCGGTGGATCCCGCGCACCGTGCGGGCGGCGACCACCGCCCACGCGACGAGCAGCAGGACGAGGAGCAGCCCCGCGAGCACCTGCAGCGCCACGAGGCGCGTGGCGGCCGCCAGGCCCGAGGTGCCGGTGACGAGGGTGCCGACCGGGAACGTGAACGACCACCAGGCGAGACCGAAGGGGAGCCCGACCCGCGCCGTACGGGCGGTGACGACCACGGCGAGGGCCAGCCACAGCAGCGCGAAGCCGAGGACGGGGACGCCGTAGAGCAGCGTGGTCGCCGCGAAGGCCCGCCCGAGGGGAGCGCCGAGGACATCGGGGGCGAGCTGCCCGAGGTGGTGGGTCGCGGTGATCGACTGTCCCAGCGGCCCAAGCACGAGCCACAGGGTCGGGACCGTGGCCGCGGCACCCACGCCGTGCCGGACGAGGCGCTGCCAGATGAGCACCGTCGTCAGGGCGCAGGCCACCAGGCTCAGGCCGACGAACATGGCGCAGAAGGTCAGCATCGTCCGCTGGGCCTGCCCGGCCGGGAGGTGCGGGACCAGCAGGGCGCCGGTCGCGGCGCTCACCATCGGCGGCACGACGGACAGCAGCCAGGTGCCGGACGCCGCGTCGGCGCCGACGTCGTGGCGGGTGAACGCCGTGCACGGCACGAGCACGGCGGTGAGGAGGCCGAGCGCCGTGCCCACCGTCCAGAGCGTCACGTCCACGACGAGCGCTGGGCCGGTGCCGAGGACGCGGTGGCCGACGAGCAGGGTCGCGGCGCCGACGACCATGAGCGCCATGGCCGGCGCGCCGTAGAAGTGGGCCATCACCGGGTCGGCGAGGTGGCCGCGGGCCGCGGCGGAGTGGCGGATCCAGTGGCCGACCGTGGCCACGGCGACGGCGAGGAGCGCGGCCGAGGCCAGCAGCCAGAACGCGAGCGCCGCGGGAGCCGCGCCCGGCAGGGCGAAGGGCAGCGAGGCGAGCGCGACGGCGACGATGCCGGTGCCCATGACCGGCGCGAACCAGTTGGGCCCGATGTGGGCCAGGGCGGGGGCTCCGTCGAGGTCGCGCAGGAAGCCGGTGCGCGAGAAGCCGGTGCGCGGGTCGCGCTCGGCGGTGAGGGCGGTCATGGCTCCAGCGTGCTGGCGGCGGGGCGCCACGGGAACCCGTCAGGAGCTTGTGACCTCACAAGGCCAGCCTGTGGGCAGCGGTAAGGTCGCCTTGTGACACTCCCCGACCTGGACTCCCTGCGCCTGCTCGAGGCCGTGGCCCGCACCGGCAGCATCGGGACGGCCGCCCGCGAGGCCGGGGTGTCCCAGCAGGCGGCGTCCCAGCGCCTGCGCACGATGGAGGCCGAGCTGCGCCTGCCGCTGCTGCAGCGCGGTCCGTCGGGCTCGACCCTCACCCCGTCCGGTCGGCTCGTCGTCGAGTGGAGCACGGCGGTGCTGGCACGCGCCGACGAGATGGAGGCGGCGGTGCAGACCCTGCGGGACCAGCGCTCCGGCGAGCTCCACGTCTACGCGTCGATGACGACCGCCGAGCACCTCGTGCCCCGGTGGCTCGTGCGCCTCCGGAGCGAGAGCGCGGTGCACGCCTCGCTCGTCGCCGCCAACACGGGCGCCGTGGTCGACGCCGTGCGTCGCGGCGAGGCGGACGTGGGATTCACCGAGGGGTCCGGCGACCTCGTGGGCCTCGCCCGCCAGGTCGTGGGCGGCGACCGGCTCACCCTCGTGGTCGCCCCCGACGACCCGTGGGCGGGTCGACGCGCGGTGACCGCCGCGGCGGTCAGCGGCCGGCGCCTCACCAGCCGGGAGCCCGGCTCCGGCACCCGGCAGGTCGCGGAGGACGCGTTCCGGGCCGCGGGGCACGCGCTCGCGGTCCCGGAGGTCGAGCTCACCACCAACGCGGCCGTCCTCGCCACGGTCCGCGCCGGCGGCGCCCCGGCCCTGCTCAGCGACCTCGCCCTCGTCGGGGCGAGCGACCTCGTCGTGCTGCCCGTGCGGGGGGTCGACCTGACCCGGCAGTTCCACGCAGTATGGCTCGGGGGCAGCCGGCCCCCGGCGGGCCCGGTCCGCGACCTGCTCGGCGTCGCCGGGCGCGTGCCGCCGCAACGGGCCCGACCGGCGCCTCCGGCTGCTGCGGGGCGGTAGGCGCGGCGTACCGGCGCGGGCGCCGGGGCCTCAGCCGCGGGGCAGCTCCTTCTCGCCGGCCGCGGCTGGCGGCGCGAGGTGGGCCGGGAACGCGGCGGCGGTGGCCTCGTCCTCGGTGGTGAAGCACATGCGCGCGAAGTCCACGCCGAACGGCGTGAGGTGGAGGCTCCGGCGGAGCACCTTGGGGAACTTGACCGAGTGCATCGCCGCGAGCACGTCGGGCTGGGCCTCCACGACCTGGTAGCGCAGCAGGTCGTCGAGCGCCTCCGACGACTGCCAGACGAGGCCGAGGCGGGAGAGGTTGTTGAGGTACTGCGGCACGAGGTCCACGTGGCGCAGCCCCGCGCGTGCGCCGATCATGTTGAGGCCGCGCGCGACGAGCTGCGAGTTGACCATGCCGACCGGGCCGCCGGTGCGGACGTCCACCGACGGCTGAGGTCCGTCCTTGAGCAGCAGCACGATGATGCGGGCCTCGTCGGGGGCGAGGTCGCCGAGGATGCGCTCGTAGGCCGGGTGGCCGGTCTCCGGGTGCCACACGTCGCGCGACTGCTCGAGCAGCTTGGCGCCCTTCGCCCGGAGCCGCTCGGCCTCGGACTCGCGACGGGACAGGCCACCGCCCTCGGGGACGGGCGGGACGGCCGTCTCCCCCGGCAGCCGCAGCTGCGCGACCGCCTGCGAGAGCGGCAGCCCCGACGACACGCCCCTGGCGATGCCGGCGACCACGGCCGCGGCCTCGTTGAGGTCACGCGAGAGCTCGGCGGCCGCTTGCGGGTCGACCATGGCGCGGGCGAGCTTGAGGCCGGTGCGGGTCGAGGCGGTCACGCCCCACTCGGCGGTGTGCAGCGCCGTCGCGGCGGCGATCCGGGCGAGACCGGGGAGCGCGTCGACGGCCGGGCTCAGCGTGGCCGGGACCCGGTCCGAGATCGCGTCGGCCAGCGCCGTGGGCACGAGCGAGCTGCGGCGGGCCGGGACGAGGGCCGCGAAGCCGCGACGACGCGGCGGGGGCAGGGCGCGCGGAGGACGGTGCTGACCGCTGTCGCTCACTGACCCCCCACTCCGAAGATCCACAGGTGGAGGAACCCGCCGGCCGCCCCCATGATCGCGCCGTGAGCGTAGAGCATCCACTCGTCCTCCTTGATGGCCGCTCGCATCATCTCGACGAAGTCCCGTGGCGGGAGCTCCTTCGTGCGCTGGGCGATCAGGGTGCGGATCTTCTCGGACTGGCGCGCGGAGAAGGCCGGGTCTTGGAACGGCTTGAGCGTGCGGCCCACCGCCTCCTGGGCGACGGAGTCCTTGATGGTGTCGAAGCGGGTCGTGCCCACGGCGACCCGGACGGCCGCACGGGCCGGGCCGATCGCGCCGTCGATGGCGGGCTTGAGCGCGGTCGCGAGCATCTGTCGCGTGCGGTCGCCCCGCGGACCGTCGAGGAGGAAGTCGCCGATCCGCTCCAGCGTGATGACGTCGCTCGCGATGTGCTGCGCGTAGATCTCCGCCGCGGCGGCCTGGCGCCGGGGGAAGAGGCCCTGCAGCGTGAAGGGCCCGATCTTGCGAGGCTCCGGCGGGTCGAAGATCAGCCACATGCCGAGCAGGTTGGTGATCCAGCCGACGATGACGCCCATGACGGGCAGGGCCCACCACTGGCCGAAGGCGTGGTCGATGATCGCGACGGGGATGCCGAGCAGGAAGCCGAAGATCGCCCCGAAGACCACCATCAGCCGCAGCTCGCGCGCACCGAAGTCGCGGAAAATCCGGACCACGAGGTCGGGGTTCTGCTCGAAGTGGTCGATCACCATGATCTTCGGGTCGAGCAGTTGGTCGATGTGGATGCCGATCTCGGTCGTCACGCGGCGTACCACCTGCGGGAGCTGCGCCTGCACCCGCTCCACGACGGCCGAGCGGACCGGGCGCGGCAGGTCGTGCCACAGCCGGGGGTGCTCGCGCTCCATCACCTGGTTCACCAGGTCGGGGATGTCGGGCGAGAACATCTCGACGATGTGCTCGGCGATCTTCTCCGGCTCCAGCTCCTGGTAGAACTCCGCAGGCGTGCCGAGCTTCGCGATCGCCTTGTCGACGGCGATGCTGCCCATCTTCCCGGCGCGCGCGGGCACGATCCCCTGCCACCCGAGACCGCCCGAGAGGAACCCGGGGATCTCCTGCACCTTGCGCGGCGACGCCGTCGCCAGCTCCTTGAGCCCCGGCACGCGGAAGCCGTGGAAGTGCGTCGGCGAGAACAGCATCCACAGGCCCGACCAGTTGATGAGCCAGCCGATCACGGACGTGAAGACGGGGATGGACCAGAAGTGGACCCAGTTCATGTGCGCGAGGTAGTCGCGCAGCCAGTCCAGCGCTGCTTCGAGCGTCGACCTCACCACCTCGTGCCGCACGGCGTCGTTGCCGCTGGTCAGTCCCTGTGCGCACCGTAGCGCCCGGACGGGCGTCGCGGCCCCGGTACGACGGGCAGGAATGTGACATCCATGCTGTCACATCGGGTGAACGGCGGGGGTGGCGTCGGGTCACGGTGCGGGGCGGGATCGCCCTTGGATGCCGGGACTAGCGTCGACGCACTGCCGTCCCTCGGAAGGTCCTCGCCATGAACCGACTTCTCGCCGCCGCTGCGACCGGCGCCTCCGTGCTCCTGCTGAGCGCCTGCTCGGGCGGCACCGTCGACCAGGACGACCTCGAGGAGCAGGTGAAGTCGTCCTTGACCGAGACCGTCGGCCAGGCGCCGAAGGACATCGACTGCCCCGACGAGCTCGAGGCGGAGGAGGGCGCCACTACCACCTGCGTGCTGACCGCCGACGACGACAGCACGATCGACGTCGACGTCGAGGTGACAGGCGTCGACGGCGACCGCGTCGACCTCGACATCCAGGTGGCCGACGAGGTCAACTGACGCGGTTGAGCGCGTCGAGTCGTCACCTACGCCGCGGTGGCGGTGAGGACGCGTCGCTGCGTACGTGGCAGCTCGACGACGACCCCGGGTCAGTCATCCACAGATCACCACCGAGAGGTGGTCGTCGCACGTTTGTTCGACTAGAGTGGGCGGCATGGATCGGGGGACCCACACCATTGCGACCGCGTTGATCGACGCGGTCCGCGAGCGCACGCGAGCGGCTCGTGTGGCGGAGGCGGCTGCCTTCGTCGCCGTGGGCGACTGGGCCGCTTTCCACACGTCGGACGCTGTGGTGGGTGATCCGATCACGGTGCTGGGCGAGTGGCACGACGAGCAGCACGTCGCGGCGTTGGCGGGGGATCAGTTCCTCGAGCTGGGCGGGCCGGGGGCGCCGGTGGTGGCGGAGTTCTGCATCGGCGAGATCGCCGCCGCCCGCGGCTCCTCGTTCGACGCTGCGCGACGTCTGGTGGGGGACGCGGTTGAGCTGCGGTACCGCCTCCCGCGCGTGCACGCCCGCATCGCCGCGGGTGAGGTCGACGTCTGGCGCGGCCCGGCGGATCGCCCAGGCCACCCGCTCCCTGACCGTCGAGGCAGCGAGCTTCGTGGACCGGCACATTGCGTACGTCGCGGGCAAGGCCACCGGCCCCGAGGTCGACCGCCTCGTCGCCGAAGCCGCAGCACTGTTCGACCCGGAGACCACCGAAGCCGAACGCCACGCGGCTGACGGCGGCCGGTACCTCGCCATCGACCTCGACGACCTCGCCTATGCGGACCCGTTGACCGGGACCCTGCGGGGCACGGTGAACGTCCACGGCTCGCTGGATTTGGCTGATGCGCTCGACCTGGAACGGACCGTCGCGCACGTTGCCCGCCAGCTCGCCGAGCTCGGGCACGACAGCGACCTCGACGTCCGCCGCTCCGTGGCCCTCGGCGAGATCGCCCGGCGCTGCGACGGCGTGACCACGCTGGAGTACGGCGCCGGTGAAGCGCCGAACGGAGACCAGCCACAGCCGGTCCAGCGGGCCCGGCGCGAGGTGGTGCTCTTCGTGCACCTCGACCAGGCCGCGATCACCGGCACCCTCAACGGCACCGGTCCCGGCATCGAAACCTGCACCGGCATGACCGGCATCGACCTCGCCCGGCTCGACACCCCGGGCGCACCTCGCGGGGTCGTCACCGTCGAGCAGGTCCAGACCTGGTGCGCCGCCCCAGACACGACGGTGACGGTCAAGCCGATCATCGACCTCAACCAGCACGACGCCGTCAACGGCTACACCCCACCCGACCGCATCGCCGACCACGTCCGCGCCGCATGGCCCCGCTGCGTCTTCCCCTACTGCACCCGCAGCTCGCGCACCGCCGACCTCGACCACAGCCACCCCTACGAGGCGGACGGCCCACCCGGCCAAACCTCCACCCGCAACCTGTTCCCGCTCTGCCGACGCCACCACCGCATGAAGACCCACCGCGAGATGACCACCGGCAACACATGGACCTACCGGCCCACCGACCCCAGCAGAGGCGAGCCACCGAACGCCCTCCTCTGGACCAGCCCCCTGGGCCAGCGCTACCTCGTCGACCACGACGGCACCCGACCCTGGCCACCACCAGGACCTGATCAAGAACCAGACGGCGCCTGACCAACAAGCACACCGCCGCCCGGCCACACCCCGTGGACGGGCGGCGAAACATGCCCGCGGGCGGTGGCTCAGATCCAGCGGGCGCCGATCTCGTCGTGGAGCTGCTGGGTCTTCTGCACCAGCAGGACCCCGTTCTCGACCTTGGTCTCGAGCCCGCACGCCTCGGCGATCCCGATGATGGCGTCGCGCGCCGCAGGATCGTCGGCGGAGCTGCCGCCGTCCCACAGCTGCAACCAGCGGTCGGTGGAGTCGTCGCTCCCGCAGTCGGCCCAGACACGGCAGATCATGTCGAGCTCGTCCTGGGTCATGGGGCGGGTGGGGGTGGCGTACACCGCGGTCTCCTCGTCTCTCGATGGGCGGGTCTGCTGTACCCCGGATCTCACCGTTCACGCCCGCGTTCCCCACCGGCTGCCCGGCGCGGCAGCTGCCGGCGCAGCACCGGGCGTGCCCCGGTGCCGCGCCGGCATCATCCGTACCTCACGGGCACTCGAGCCCCGTCCTCTCCGCGAGCTGCGCCGGGGTGTCGCCGCGGCCGAGGGCGAGCGCGGTCTCGTCGAGCACGTAGGTGTAGTCGCCCTCGACGTCCATGGCCTGCGCGAACGGCGCCGTGCGGGCGGACGACAGGGCGGTGACGGCCGCGGCGCTGTCGCCACCGGCGTCCACCTCCGCCACCCACCCGCAGACGAGGGTGTCGACGGCGGCGACGCCGAGCGTGTACGTCGTGGCCACTGCCGCGCCGTCCAGGTCGGCCACCGCCTGGGTCACCGCCGCACCGCGGTCGAGCCCCGGCGGCAGGTCGACGGTCGCGAACAGCGCGTCGAGCGCGGCGGGCTGGTCGGCGGCGAGCACGACGTCGTCGGGGAGGTGCGCCGCCAGCTCGTCTGCGGGGACGGGCTGCAGCACGTCGAGCACCGCGGGCAGCCCCGCGGCGTCGACCCCCGCGACCCGCACCTCGAGGAAGAAGGCACCCACGGGTTCCGCGATGACGGCGTGTTCGTCGGGACCGTAGTCGACCCGCTCGGCGGGGCTCCCGAGCAGCGTGAGCGCGGTCGGTGCCGACACATCCGCGCGGTCCTCGCGGTAGGAGTCGTGCAGGCGGGCAGGACGCTGGTGGATGTCCACCTGCACCCCGCCGGGCGCGTCGTAGCTGAGCTCCCGCTCGTCCCCGGCGTCCCGCACGTAGGTGAGCTCCCACGCCGGGTCGCTCGCGACGACCCAGTCGCCGTCCGCGTAGACGCCGGTGCCGACCGCGGAGGCACTGGAGGATCCGGCGTCCCGCTCCTCGGGACCCCCGTCCCCCAGGAGCAACGGACCGAGGCCGATGAGCGCGACGGTGGAGGCGGCGGCGAGACCCACGAGCGCCGTACGCCGCGGGGTCCGCCACGCCGCCGGCACCCGCCGGGTCGCGGGCTCGGCCCGCAGCAGCTCGCCCAGCAGGGCCTGGCGCCCCTCGTGCAGGGGCAGGTCGCGCACCTCCTCGTCGGTGAGCGGGGGCGGCAGCAGCCGTCGGAGGTCGTCGGTGGCGGTCATCGGGACTCCCCGGGGGTGAGGTCGGTCGTGGGCACGGCGTCGGGCGTCAGCTCGCGCAGGCGGCGTCGGGAGCGGGAGAGGCGGGTGCGGACGGCGATCGCGGAGGTGCCGAGCACCTCGGCGATCTCCCGGGGCTCCAGGCCCTCCCAGGCCGCGAGCTCGAGCACCTCGCGGTCACGGGCGGCGAGCCGCGACAGGGCGTCGGCCGCCGCGAGGTGCTCGGTCACCGCGGTGGCGTGGTCGGGGACGACGACGCTGAGCTGGTGGCGGAGCCGGTCGCCGAGCGCGACCCGGCGCGAACCGCCCCGGCGGTGGTTGTCGAGGGTGCGGCGGGCGACGCCGTACAGCCACAGCCGCGTGCGCGGCTCCGCAGGCACGTCGGCGATCCGCCGCCACGCGACGAGGAACGTCTCGGCGACCACGTCGGCCGCGTCCTCGCTCACCTCGACGCGGCGCAGCGCGTAGCCCAGCATGGCGTCGAAGTGCGCGGCGTACAGGCGTTGGAACCGCTCCGCGACCGGCTCCTCGTCGTCGAGGAGGCCGCCGGACGGCGGTGGCGGGTCGTGCGTCGGGTCGTCGGCGTGCTCGGTCATCAGGATCATGCTCCGTACGTGTCCGGCACCCGAGCCGGCGTTGCACCTCAGCCGCGGTTGCGTCGCCAGACCACGAGCGACTGGCCCGGGTCGGGCCCGCGGAGCACCGGCAGGTTCGCCGGGCGGACCGGCGCCGCCGGCGCTGTCGTACGGCGCTGGGCGAGCGCCTGCCGGAGCGCGTCGCGCGTCGCCTCGAGCTCGGCGGCCAGCTCGTCGTTACGGGCCCGCAGCGCGGCGAGGTGGTTCTCGAGGTCGAGGATGCGACGGACGCCCTCGATGCCCGTCCCGGCCGCCGTGAGCTCGGCGATGTCGCGGAGCCGGTCGACGTCGCGCGCCGAGTAGCGACGCCCACCGCCGCCGGTGCGGCCCGGGTTGATGAGACCCATCCGCTCGTAGGCGCGCAGCGTCTGCGGGTGCAGCCCGGTCAGCTCCGCCGCGACGGAGATGACGAAGACGGCCGCGTCGGGGTCGGGCGGCCCGGGACGCCGCGGACCACCCGCACCACCCGGACCGGCCATCACGACTCCTCGAACAGTCCGGCCCGCAACGGCTTGCCGGCCACGGCAGCACGGTAGTTCTCGATCGCCTCGCGCGCCGCCGGATCCAGCGTGGCGGGCACCTGGACCTCGACGGTGGCGAGCAGGTCACCGACGGTCCCGTCCGCGCGTCGCGCCCCCTTGCCGCGCACCCGGAAGGTGCGGCCGTTCGGCGTGCCCGGCGGGATCCGGAGCGTCACCGGCGCACCACCGAGGGTGGGCACCTTGATCTCGGCGCCGAGGGCGAGCTCGTCGAAGCCGACCGGTACGTCGAGGGTGAGGTTGTCGTCCTTGCGGCCGAACAGGCGGTGGCCGGCCACCTTGACGGTGACGAACAGGTCGCCCGCGGGACCACCGTTCTCCCCCGGCGCACCCTTGCCGCGGAGGCGGATGCGCTGGCCGTCCTTGACGCCGGCCGGGATGCGGGCCTGGATGGTGCGCGCCGCCGTGCCGCGACCCGAGCCGTGGCAGGTGGGGCAGGACTCGTCGTACACCAGCTGGCGGCCGTGGCAGACCGGGCAGGTCTCGTTCATCGAGAACGCCCCGCCCACGGAGCCGGTGATGTAGCCCGCGCCCTCGCACTCGGTGCAGATGTGCGGCTTCGTGCCGGGCTTGCCGCCCGTGCCGCTGCACGTCGAGCACGCGGCCTCGCTGCTCAGCCGCAGGGAGATGGTGACGCCCTCGAGGGCGTCGGTGAAGCTGATGGTCGCCGTGCTCTCGACGTCGGCGCCCTTCGTGGCGCGGCTGCGGGTCTGCTGCCGACGCCCGAAGAGGTCGCCGAACATGTCGCCCAGACCACCGGCACCGCCGGCGCCTCCGCGGTCGCGCAGCAGGTCGGACAGGTCGAAGCCCCCTCCGCCACCGCCGCCGAAGCCACCCCCGAAGCCACCCCCGAAGGACGGCGCGGACCGGATGTCGTCGTACTGCTTGCGCTTCGCCGGGTCACCGATGACGTCGTAGGCCTCGGCGACCTTCTTGAACGTCTCGTGCTTGGCGGTGTCCCCGGGGTTCGAGTCGGGGTGGTTGGCGCGCGCGAGCTTGCGGTAGGCCTTCTTGATGTCGTCGGCGGAGGCGTCCTTGCCCACCCCGAGCACCTTGTAGAAGTCCTTCGTCGCCCAGTCGGCGTTGCTCATCCGCGCACCTCCTCGAGAGTTCGGTCGTCAGTCGTGGGTCCGCCGGGCCCGGGAGGTCCCGGGCCCGGCGGAGCGGTCGTCAGTCCTCGGGATCGACGACCAGCACCTGCGCCGCGCGCACCACGCGGTCACCGATGCGGTAGCCCGCCTTCGCGACCACCTTCACCGTCTGCACGGTGACGTCCGCATCGGTGCCGAGGTGCGACAGCGCCTCGTGCAGGTTGGGGTCGAACGCGTCGCCCGGCGCGCCGAAGCGGGTCAGGCCCTGCGCGCCCACGACACGCTCCAGCTGGTCGGCCACCGCCTTGAAGCCGCCCTCGAGGGGGCCGTGCTCCTGGGCGCGGTCGATCGTGTCGAGCACCTCGATGACGGGGGTGAGCACCTTGTACGCCGCGTTCTGCGCCAGCAGCTCGCGGTCGCGCTCGACCCGTCGCTTGTAGTTGAGGAACTCCGCCTGCAGCCGCTGGAGGTCGGCCGTGCGCTCGGCCAGCTCCATCTGCGTCACGGCCAGCTCGTCGGACGCCGCCGTGTGCTCGGCCGGCTCGGCCTCGGCCTGCGGGGCCTCGGCCTGCGGGGCCTCGGCCTGCGGGTCCTCGGGCTCGTGCACGTCCGGGGCGTCACCCTCGGCGATGTGCGACTCCGTCGGCTCCTCCACCGACGGGTCGTTCACCTCCTCGCGGTCACCGTCACCGGGAGCGGTCACTTGCTCTCACCCTCGGGGGTCTCGTCGACGATCTCGGCGTCGACGACGTCGTCGTCGGCCTCGCCCGTCGAGCCGGTGCTCCCACCGGCTGCGGCCTGGTCGGCCTCGGCCTGCGCGTAGAGCGCGGCGCCCATCTTCTGGCTCGAGGTGTTGAGCTTCTGGACGCCGGCCTCGATCTCCTCCGACGTCGCGTCCTCCTTGGCGAGGGTCTCCTTGAGCGCGTCGACGTCGGCCTGCACCTCGGTCTTCACGTCCTCGGGCAGCTTCTCGGCGTTCTCGCCGAGGAACTTCTCGGTCGTGTAGACGAGCTGGTCGGCGGTGTTGCGGGCCTCGACCGCGGCGCGACGCTGGGCGTCCTCCTCGGCGTACTGCTCGGCCTCCTTCACCATGCGGTCGATCTCGTCCTTGCCGAGCGCCGAGCCGCCGGAGATCGTCATCGACTGCTCCTTGCCGGAGCCCTGGTCCTTCGCCGAGACGTGGACGATGCCGTTGGCGTCGATGTCGAACGTGACTTCGATCTTCGGCACGCCGCGCGGGGCCGGCGGGAGGCCGGTCAGCTCGAAGTTGCCGAGCGGCTGGTTCTGCGCCCAGATCTGGCGCTCGCCCTGCGCGACCTTGATCTCGACGGACGGCTGGTTGTCGTCGGCCGTCGTGAAGATCTCGCTGCGCTTCGTCGGGATCGTCGTGTTGCGCTCGATGAGGGTGGTCATGATGCCGCCCTTCGTCTCGATGCCGAGGCTCAGCGGCGTGACGTCGAGGAGCAGCACGTCCTTGACCTCGCCCTTGAGCACACCGGCCTGGAGCGCGGCACCGAGGGCCACGACCTCGTCGGGGTTGACGCCCTTGTTGGGCTCCTTGCCGCCGAGCAGCTCCTTGACGAGCTCCGGCACGGCCGGCATGCGGGTCGAGCCGCCGACGAGCACCACGTGGTCGATCGCGGAGACCGCGACGCCGCCGTCCTTCAGCACCTGCTGGAACGGCGCCTTGGTGCGGTCGAGCAGGTCGGAGGTGATGCGCTGGAACTCGCCGCGCGTCAGCTTCTCCTCGAAGTGGAGCGGGCCGGACTCGCCGTGCGTGATGTAGGGCAGGTGGATCGTGGTCTCGCTCGAGGAGGAGAGCTCGATCTTCGCCTTCTCCGCGGCCTCCTGGAGGCGCTGCGCGGCGATCTTGTCGGCGGCCAGGTCGACGCCGTTGGCGTCCTTGAACTTCTTGACCATCCACTCGACGATGCGCTTGTCCCAGTCGTCGCCACCGAGCTCGTTGTCGCCGCTCGTGGCCTTGACCTCGACGACGCCCTCGCCGATCTCCAGCAGCGAGACGTCGAACGTGCCGCCACCGAGGTCGAAGACGAGGATGGTCTGGTCGTCGCCCTTGTCGAGGCCGTAGGCTAGCGCGGCCGCCGTCGGCTCGTTGACGATGCGCTGCACGTTGAGGCCCGCGATCTCGCCGGCCTCCTTCGTGGCCTGGCGCTGGGCGTCGGAGAAGTAGGCCGGGACGGTGATGACCGCGTCGGTCACCGTCTCACCCAGGTAGGCCTCCGCGTCGCGCTTCAGCTTCTGCAGCACGAAGGCGCTGATCTGCTGGGGCGTGAAGGTCTTGTCGTCGAGCTTGGTCTTCCAGTCCGTGCCCATGTGGCGCTTGACGGAGCGGATGGTGCGGTCGACGTTGGTGACCGCCTGACGCTTGGCGACCTCGCCGACGAGGACCTCGCCGGACTTGGAGAACGCGACGACCGAGGGGGTCGTGCGGGCGCCCTCGGCGTTCGCGATCACCGTGGGCTCTCCGCCCTCGAGGACCGCGACGACCGAGTTCGTCGTACCGAGGTCGATGCCGACTGCGCGAGCCATGTGTGCCTCCTGCTGCGTGGGTTGCTGACGTGGATGTCCGTCGGGCCGGTCCGTCAGGCGCTGCGAGCGTCGAGCGCCCCGGCGCACCGGGCGTGTTGTCCATGGTGCGTCGCCGGACGACGTCTCGCAAGTTACCTGAGTCGGTTCGACTCAACTTTCTTGCCAGGCATAACGCCGGCGGCGGCAGGATCATCCCGCGTCGGGGTGTGGCGCCCGTCACCACGGGCGGCGCCGGGGGTCGTGGCCGCCAGCGCAGGTCAGGCGGGCGTCACTCGATGGTGACGCTGACCTCGTTGGAGGTGACGCCGGTCGACGGGTCGATCGCACGGATGCGGTTCTCTCCCGGCCGACCGAGGGCGATGTAGGTGCTGAACAGCTCGCCGGAGACGGCGGCGTTGGCGGCGATGTCGTTCCAGCTTCCGTCGGTGAAGCGCTGGATGGTGAGGATCGCCCCGTCCCCGCCGGTGTAGATGCCCGACACGTCGATCCGCTCCATGGGGCCGGCGGTCGTCCGGCTGACCTGCAGGGTGAGCTCCCCCTCGGCGGCCTCGGTGGTCGTGGTCGTCGTGGGCTCGGTCGGCTCCGCGGGAGCGGACCCCTCCTCGCCCTCTCCCTCGTCCCCGGGCGTGAGGGTGATGAGCGGGCCGCTGGCGGTCGCCGTCTCGGTGACCGGCGGGAGCGAGAGCGTGGGCTCGACGGCCGCGCCACCGCCGCCTCCGCCGCCCCCGCCGTTCAGGCCGAACACGCGGGCACCGCCGAGGGCGACCACGCCCACGATGAGACCGACGATGAGACTCACGCCGACGAGCGCGATGACGCCCACCAGGACCGGCCGGTCCTCCGTCTCGTCCACCACGTCGTCGACTCCCGTCACGTCGGCTCCGGGGCCCCACGGCCTCCGCGTCGAGCCATTGTCGTCGGCGGGCGCCCGGGCGCCAACACCGACCCGCGCACCGACCCGCGCACCGGCCCGCGCACCGGCCCGCGCCTCAGGCCCCCCGCGGTCGCAGCGCGACCTCGTGGACCGGCGTCGCCTTCAGCTTCGCGTCACCGCAGCTCGCGGGGCTCGGGACCCCGGGACGCGACGTCACCGCGGCGTACCAGCGCTGCCCCGCACCGCGCACCTCCAGCTCCACCCCGCCCGCGCCCGTGTCCACGACGGCGACGGCGTCGAGGCCCGTCAGCCCGAGCCGGCGCCGCAGCGCGAGCTCGGCGACCTGCGCGGACGCCGGCCGCCCGGTGCGCCCGCGGGTCACGTCCAGCGGGAGGCGTCCGGCCTCCAGCTCCGCGCACGCGGCGAGGGCCGTCGCCGGGTCGAGTCGGCCGAGGGCCACCCCGGCGGGCAGGGCGAGCAGCGTCGCCGAGAACCGGTGCCCCCCGAGGTGCGTCGTCTCCCAGGTGGCCTCCGGCCAGCGCTCGGCGAGCGCCGCGGCGACCGGACGGCCCAGCTCCGCGCAGCACACGTCGCGGCGGCCGTTGGTGCAGACCAGCCAGAGGGGACCGCCGTACGGCGCCGCCCCGGCCAGGCGCCCGGCCGCCAGGTCCGCGGGGTCGTGGTCGAGGAGGGCCCGCAGGTCGTCGACCTCCAGCCGCGTGACGACGAGCGCGCCACCCGGTCCGCCGGGCCGCGCCGCCAGCACGGTGCGCCCCGCTCCGGTAGCTACCGCCGAGCGACCCGGCCGACGCACGAGCTGCACCCGCACGTCGGGCGCCCCGGGCGCCACGTGGGCACCGAGCCCGCCGAGCAGCGCGGCGACGTCGTCGGGAAGGTCGCTCTCGCGCAGCGCCTTGCGGCCCCACGGGCCGGGTTGCTCGACGAGGAGCCAGACGCCCTCGCCGGGCGCGGTGCCCGCCTGGTCCTCGCCGGCGGCGGCGCTGAGGGCGGTGCAGCGGTCGGTCACCCGGCCATCATGACGCGCCCGCGTGGGGCAGCACCGGCCGCCCGCGCTGCCACACGCCCGCGACGAGGGGGACGCCCGGCCGGTAGGCAAGGTGAGCGTGGCTCGGCGCGTCGAGCAGCACGAGGTCGGCGCGCGCCCCCGGGACGATGCGGCCGACGTCGTCGCGCGCCAGCGCCCGCGCTCCGCCGCGCGTCGCGGCCAGCACGGCCTCGGTGGGGGTCGTGCCCATCTCGCGGACCGCCAGCGCGACGCAGAAGGGCAGCGAGCTGGTGAAGCTCGACCCCGGGTTGCAGTCCGAGGCGAGGGCGACGTGCACGCCGGCGTCGAGCAGCCGCCGGGCGTCGGGGTAGGGCTGCCGCGTCGAGAACTCGACCCCGGGGAGCAGGGTCGCCGTCGTGCCGGAGTCCGCGAGCGCCGCCACGTCGGCGTCGTCGAGGTAGGTGCAGTGGTCGACCGCCGCCAGCCCCAGCTCGCAGGCCAGCCGCACGCCCGGACCCGGGCCGAGCTGGTTGGCGTGGAGGCGACCGCCGAGCCCCACCGCGGCTCCGGCGGCCAGCACCGCCCGCGCCTGGTCGACGTCGAACGCACCGGTCTCGCAGAACACGTCGATCCAGCGGGCATGGGGCGCGCACGCCTCGAGCATCGGACCGGTGACGAGGTCGACGTACGCCGCGGGGTCGCCCGGGCTGCCGTCGGATCCGTCCGGCACCACGTGGGCGCCGAGGTAGGTCGTCTCCTCGGTCAGCCGTCGGGCCACCGCGAGGCTGCGGGCCTCGTCACGCACCGTCAGCCCGTAGCCCGACTTGATCTCGACCGTCGTCGTGCCCTGGCGCAGCATCTCGGTCACGAGGCGGCTCGCGCCGGCCAGCAGGGCCTCGTCGGACGCCGCCCGCGTGGCGGCCACGGTCGTGCGGATGCCACCCGCGGCGTACCGCTCCCCCGCCATCCGGGCCGTGAACTCGGCCGCCCGGTCGCCCGCGAAGACGAGGTGGGCGTGGGAGTCCACGAATCCGGGGACGACGGCACGTCCGCCCGCGTCGACGTGGACGTCGGCCGCGAGCGCAGCGGACCGCGCCTCCTCGGCCGTGCCGACCCACGCGACACGGTCGCCCTCGAGCACGACGGCGGCCCGCTCGAGCACGAGCGGGAGCTCGGGCCCCTCGTCGTCCGGCAGGCGCCCGGTGAGGAGCTCACCGATGCCGGTGAGCAGCACGCTCACGGGCGCACCTCCGCTGGACGCACCTCGGCTGGACGCACCTCGGCGATCGCCGTGATCGCCTCCGCCAGGAGCGCGCCCACCGCGGGTGCGTCGGCCGCCCGGTGCACGACCCGCCCGTCGGCCACGACGTGGACCACGTCGGCGGCGCTCGCGGCGAAGACGGCCGTGTGCTCGTCGGCCCCGGTGCCCGCCGTGCGGGGCGAGGCCGTGTCGAGGGTGACGAGGTCCGCCCGAGCCCCGACCGCGATGCGCCCCGCGTCGCGCACGCCGAGCGAGGCGTGGCCGTCGACGGTGGCGGCGGCGAGCAGCTCGGCGGCCGTGAAGTGGCCGCGGCGGCGCGCCGCCAGCCGCTCGTGCATCTCGACGGCCCGCATCTCCTCGAACGGGTCGACGACCGCGTGGCTGTCGCTGCCGAGGGTGAGTCTCGCTCCGGCGTCGACGAGCGCACGGGCGGGCCCGATGCCGTCGCCCAGGTCGCGCTCGGTGGTGGGGCAGAACGCGACGTAGGCGCCCGCGGACCCGAGCGTCCCGACGTCGGCGGGGGTGAGGTGGGTGGCGTGCACGAGGCTCGTCATCGGGCCCAGCATGCCGTGGCGGGCCAGGAGCCCGGTCGGGGTCAGGCCCGTGGCCGCACGGCACTGCTCGTTCTCCGCCACCTGCTCGGAGAGGTGGACGTGGAGCGGCTCCGCGCCCCCGCCGACGCCGGCGCGCCCGAGCTCCGCGAGCGCGGCCGGGGGCACGGCGCGCACGGAGTGCAGGGCGGTGCCGACGCGCGCGGGGGCGTCGTGCTCGGCGACCGCGCGCCGCAGGTCCGCGTGGCGGCGGAGCCACGCGGCGGCCGAGCCGTCGTCGAAGCGTCGCTGGACACCCTCGGTCGGCCGCCCGAACCCGGCCGCCAGGTAGCACGTGTCGAGCAGGGTCATCCGCATCCCGACCTCGGCCGCGGCCTCCACCACGGCGAGCGCCATGGCGTGCGGACCGCCGTCGGCCGCGCCGTACGGGGTCCCGTCGGGCCGGTGGTGCACGTAGTGGAACTCGCCCACGCTCGTGATCCCGGCCGCGAGCATCTCGCGGAGGACGGCGCGGGCGAGCAGCCGGTACGACGCGGGGTCGAGGCGCGCGGCGAGGCCGTACATGTCGTCGCGCCACGTCCAGAACGAGCCACCGCCGCGCTGCACCCGCCCCCGCAGGGCGCGGTGGAACAGGTGGGAGTGGGTGTTCGCGAGGCCCGGGAGCGTCAGGCCCGCGAGGCGCTCGGCCCCCGCGGCCGCCGCGTCGTCGGGCCCCTCCGCGCGGCGTACCTCGACGAAGCGCCCGCGCTCGATGCGCACGACGACGTCGTCGTGCACCCGGGGCGCCTGACCGGGCAGGGCGAGCCACACGCGCTCGAGGCGGTAGGTCGTCGTCACGTGCCGATCCCACGCCCCGCGGGCGGCGGGGTCAACGCGCACGGACGCGGCGGCGTCTCGGATGCGAGACGGCGCGACGACCTGAGAGGGTGGCCCCCATGGAGTTCTCCGAGGTGGTGCGCCGGCGGCGCATGGTGCGCCGGTACGCCGACCGTCCCGTCGACCCCGCTCTCGTCGACCGCATGCTCGAGCACGCCACGCGCGCACCCAGCGCCGGCTTCAGCCAGGGGTGGGCCTTCCTCCGGCTCGACACGCCCGTGGACGTCGCCCGGTTCTGGGAGGTGACGACGCCCGAGCACGCCGACCCGGAGAGCCGCTGGTTGACCGGTATGCGGTCGGCGCCCGTCGTGATCGTGCCCCTCACCTCGAAGGACGCCTACCTCGACCGCTACGCCGCCCCCGACAAGGGCTGGACCGACCGCGACGAGGCGCGCTGGCCGGTGCCGTACTGGTACGTCGACGCCGGCATGGCGACCCTCCTCATCCTGCAGACGGTCGTCGAGGAGGGCCTGGGCGCCTGCTTCTTCGGCATCACGCCCTCCCGGGTCGACGACTTCCGCGCGGCGTTCGGCGTGCCCGCGGCCTACCAGCCCCTCGGTGCGATCACCATCGGTCACCGCCACCCCGACGACACCGGGTCCCGCGGGTCACCGGCGCGGCGGGAGCGGCGCGCTGTCGACGAGGTCGTGCACCGGGGCTACTGGGGCGGCTGAGCGCGCCCCCGGCGCCGCGTCGTCGGCGCACGTCTGGAGCAGGGCCTCGCCCACGAGGGCGTTGAAGGCCGACAGGTCGGGCGTCACCGTGTCGAGGTCGCGGCCGGTCACGGCGACCGTGACGGACCGCTGCCCGTCGGCCGAGGCGTAGGAGACCGTCCAGGTGCCGTAGCTCGCACCGTCGTGGCCGTGGAGGTAGCTCCCCGGCTCGCAGGGGTCGGGCACCCGGTAGCTGCCCAGCCCGTAGGCCAGCGGCTCCGTCGCGACCACCTGACGCATGAGCCGCACCGAGCCCGCACCGAGGAGCGTGCCGGTGCCGAGGGCCCGCTGGAAGCGGTTGAGGTCCTCCGCCGTCGTGACGAGTCCGCCGGCCGCGCCGAACATGGTGGGGTCGAAGACGGACAGGTCGACGCGCTCGCCGTACATCGTCGCGTACTCCGTGAGGGCGTCCGCGGGCAGTCGGGAATCGTCGGGCAGCGAGGTCCGCCACATGCCGGCCGGCACCAGCACCCAGCTCCGCAGCAGGTCGCCGAGCCGCTGGCCGGTGACACGCTGGAGCAGCTCGCCGACGACCACGAAGCCGGTGTTGGAGTAGGCGAACTCGCCGCGCGGCGTCCAGGGCGCACCGGCCCCGTAGGCGATCAGCTCGGCGGGCTCGCGGGGCTCCGCGAGGACCTCGAGGAACCGCTCGGTCGAGTAGTCGTCACCGCTCTCGGCGACGAGCAGCGGCGTCAGGTACTCCGGCAGCCCGGCCGTGTGGCTCAGCAGCTCCTGCACGGTCACGTCGCCGTGCTCGCCGAGGAGGCCCGGCGCGACGTCGTCCACCGTCGTGTCCAGCCGCCACAGCCCCCTCTCCTGGGCCTTCAGCGCGAGCACGGCCGTCAGCATCTTCGTCGTGCTCGCGGAGCGGAACCGGTCGCGCGGCTGCGCGGGCTCCGACGACGCCAGGTCACGCACCCCGTCGGCGCCCGACCACCGCCCACGCTCGCCGCGGACCTCGCCGACCACCGCGACGTGCTCCTCGTCGACCGCCGCGGCCATCGCGGCTTCGAGCGCCGCCGTGTCGTAGGGCAACGGATCCGCCGCCTGCTGGCCCTGCTGGCCCTGTTGGACCTGCTCCGCGGTCGACGCCTGGGCCGCCACCGGCGCCAGCAGGGACATGACGGCGGCGCTCGCGAGCGTCGCCGCCCGGCGCGCGGAGCGCCGTCCGGTCGTGGTGGTGGTCGTCGTCGTGCTCATGCGTGCTCCCCCTTCGTGGCCGTGGCCACCCCGCCCGTCGGGGTCTGCCGAGATCAGGCCCTGGTCGACTGGTCCAGACCACCGTAGGGCCGCCCACCGACGGTCCTCCCCTGACGAATGTCACGACCTGGGGACGGCTGTGGAGAGCCGGCCCGCGCGCCCCGGCAACGGGAGTACGGTGCGCCGGAGGAGGCAGCCGATGACGACCAGCACCCCTGCCGGGGAGCACCACGAGCCCGACCCGGGCCACCCCGCGGTGGCCGCCCTGCGGGCGGCGGTGCGGACCGCCACGGTCTCCCACCGCGACCCCGACCGGGTGGACACGACGACGTTCGACCGGCTCCACGCCGTGCTGGCCGAGCACTTCCCGCTGCTCCACGAGCGGCTGGAGCTCTTGCACGTCCCGCGGCAGGCCCTGCTGTTCCGCTGGCGCGGCCGCACCAACGCCGATCCGGTCGTGCTCATGGCCCACCTCGACGTCGTGCCCGTCGAGCCCGCGGACACGTGGACCCACCCGGCCTTCGACGCGGTCGTCGCGGACTCTCCCGAGGGCCTGGCCGTCTGGGGCCGCGGCACGCTCGACGACAAGGGCTGCGTCGTCGCGATCTGCGCGGCCGTCGAGCGGCTGCTGGCGAACGGTGCCACCCCCGAGCGCGACGTCTGGCTGTCCTTCGGCTGCGACGAGGAGGTCTCCGGCAGCTCCGCGGAGGCCGCCGTGGCCCACCTGCGGGACGCCGGCGTGACCCCCTGGTTCGTGCTCGACGAGGGCGGCGCTATCGCCGCGGGCGCCTTCCCCGGCGTGCGTCGCCCGATCGGCGTCGTCGGGGTGACCGAGAAGGGCACCTCGCTCTTCGAGCTGCGGGCCACGGGTCGCGGCGGTCACTCCTCGACCCCGGCCCGCAACGGCCCCACGGTGCGCGTCGCGCGGGCGGTCACCCGGGTCGACGCGGCCCCGATGGAGACACGGCTGCCGGCGCCGACGGTGGCGCTGCTGCACCGGATGGCGCCGCTGACGCCCCTGCCGCTGCGCCTGGCGCTCGGCGCCGTCGGCGGCCGGCTCACCCCGGCCCTGGCCCGCGCGCTCCAGGCCGCCGGCCCGGAGGCGGCGGCCATGACCCGCACGACGCTCGCGACCACGATGCTGTCCGGCTCGCCCGCCGCCAACGTCATCGCCTCCACCGCGACGGCGACCGTCAACGCCCGCATCCTGGTGGGCGACACCGTCGCGAGCGTCGCCGAGCACCTGCGCCGCGTGGTCGGCGCGGGGGTGGAGGTCACGGTCGTCGAGGCGGGCGAGCCGAGCCCCGTGTCGCCCTACGAGGACGACCCGGCCTTCGCCCTGCTCGAGCGCACGATCACCGCGGTCTACCCCGAGGCCGTCCCCGCGCCGTACGTGATGATGGCGGCGACCGACTCCCGCCACTTCACCGCGATCTGCGAGCGCGTCTACCGCTTCGCGCCCTTCCCCATGAGCAAGGCGCAGCGGGAGTCGATCCACTCCTACGACGAGCGGATCACGGTCGACGGCTTCCTCGCGGGCGTGGACTGGTACGCCGCGCTCCTGACCGGGCTGCCGGCGTGAGCGCCCCGGTGGTGGAGGCCGGCCCCGGCCGGGCCGTCGTCCCCGGCCTGTGGGCCGTCGTGGGGTTCCTCGTCGCGGTGGAGGTCGCGAGCGGGATCCTCCAGGGCTACTACACGCCGATCTTCACCGACATCGCCGACCACCTCGGGATCCGCGAGGGCGACGTCAACTGGTTCGAGGCCGCGCAGCTCATGCTGTCGGCGCTCGCCGTCCCGCTGCTGTCCCGGCTCGGCGACCTCTGGGGCCACCGCAACGTGCTGCTGCTCTCGACGGCGATCACCGCGGTGGGCTCGTGGGTGCTCGTGTTCTCGCCCGGCTTCACCACGTTCCTCGTCGGGTGGGCACTGCAGGGCGCCTACGTGGTGTGGCTGCCCGTGGAGGTGGCGATCATCCACCGCCGCACGGCGGGCACCGGTCAGCAGGGGCGCCTCACCCGGCGTGCCGCGGCGCTCCTCGTGGCCGCCCTCGAGGCGGGCGTGATCCTCGGCGCGCTCACGAGCGGCGCCCTCGTCGAGGCCACCTCGATGCCGGTGCTCCTCGCGCTCCCGGCGATCACCGTCACCGTCTGCTTCGTGGTCGTCTGGTTCGGCATCGAGCGGGCGCCCGGGGTCGCGACGGGCGACTACGACTACGCGGGCGTGGGCCTGCTGAGCATCGTGCTCGGGCTCGTCATGGGTGGGCTGGTGCTGGTGCGCCTGCAGGGCGTCGGGTCGCCGTGGCCCTGGGTGCTCGTGCTCGCCGGCGTCGTCGCGACCGTCGTGCTGGTGCGCTACGAGGCCGGGGTCGAGGAGCCGCTCATCGACGTCCGGCTCCTGGCCGTGCCGGCCCAGTGGTCCGTGCAGCTGACCGCCTTCCTCTTCGGCATGAGCGTGCTGGGCGCGCAGATCCCGCTCTCGACCTTCGCGCGGGCCGATCCCGACGAGGTGGGTTACGGGCTCGGCGCCAGCGCCGGCTTCGTCTCGACGCTGGTGGGGGTCTACGTGGTGTCGCTGCTCGTCGGTGCGCTGCTGCTGCCCCTCGCCTCCCGTCTCCTCGGGCCGCGCGGCGCCATGATCGGCGGCATGCTGCTGGTGGCGATCGGCTACGGGCTCTTCGTGCCGCTGCACGACTCGACGGCGCAGCTGCTCGCCAACCTCGGGGTCGCCGGCATCGGGTCCGGCCTGCTCGTCGCTGCCCTCCCGGCCGCAGCCGCCGCCGCGGCACCGCCCGACCGCACGGGGTTCGCGACCGGCATGACGAACGCGACGAAGACCGTGGGCGGCGCGATCGCCTCGGCCGTGTTCGCCATCGCCCTCACCTCGACGGGGTCACTCGACGAGCCCGGCGTCGGGGCTGCGCCCTTGTCGGGGTACCTGACGGTGTGGACCGTGTGCTCGGCCAGCGCGCTCGTGGGCGCCCTCCTCCTCCTGGTGGCACGCCGACAGCCGGAGGCCACCCCGATCGGGTGAGGCGCTGCGCTGTTGCTGAGCCCGGGTTGCGGACATCTACGGCTCTTGACGAGTTCCTGCGGGGATCGTCCGTCGGCGCACAGCCTTCGCCGAGGGAGCCCGGCTAGATTCGTCGTGCGCGGTCGTCCCCATCCCCCGACGGACGATCGCCCGACGCCCCCGGGCCGGCCTCCCCCGACCGGCCCGGGGGCGTTCTCCGTCCCGTGACGGCGCGCTACCGTCGATGGCACGAGGGGGTGGTGGCGTGCCCGAGCACGACGAGGAGCAGCGGTTCCGCGAGACCGAGCGGGACGAGCGCACCGGACGCAGTGCCGCCGCGGAGCGCATGCGGCACCAGGGCCAGTGGGTCGAGCTGCAGCTGCAGCGCGCCCGGGACCGCGGCGAGTTCGACGACCTGCCCGGCTTCGGGAAGCCCATCGCGGACCTCGGCTCCGACCACGACCCCGACTGGTGGGTCAAGCGCCTCGTCGAGCGCGAGCAGATCACCGGGGTGCTGCCCGCCGCGCTGCAGCTCCGCAAGGAGGACGCCGAGCTCGACGGCCGGCTCGACCGGCTGACCAGCGAGGCCGAGGTCCGGCGCGAGCTCCTCGACTTCAACGAGCGCGTCCGCCGGGCCCTGTACGGCGATCCGGGAGGCCCCCCGCTCCTCACGCAGCGTCGCGACGTCGAGGCGGAGGTGGCGGCATGGCGGGGGCGGCTGGAGGAGCGCCGTACGGCTGCCGCGGAGCGGGTGCGCACGGAGCGGGCCGAGCGTGACGCGCGGCGCCGCTGGTTCCGCCGGTCGGGCTGATCAGTCGGCGGGCCGTGCTCCTAGACTGCCCAGCCATGACCGGGACCCCGCCGACCGCGCCGCAGCTGCGGTTCTTCGAGGCGGGGCTCGACCTCCTGGCCGAGGAGGGGTACGGCGCGCTCAAGCTCGCCCCCCTCTGCCGGCGGGTGGGGGTCACGACCGGCAGCTTCTACCACGCGTTCCCGAACTGGCCGACCTACACGAACGCGCTCCTGCAGCACTGGTGGGAGGAGCGCACCGACCGTGCCCGCGTCCTCGCCGGCGAGGAGGAGGACCCGGCCCGCCGGGTCGAGCTGCTCGTGCGCGCCGCGGTCGACCTCCCCCACCGCGCGGAGGCCGCCATCCGCGTCTGGGCCGGCGTCGATCCGGTCGTCGCACGGCTCCAGCGCGAGGTCGACGAGCAGCGCCTCGCGACCGTCACCGAGGCCCTCGCTGCCGTGATGCCGCCCGGCTCGGACGACCTCGCCCGCGACCTGGCACAGACGGCGGTGTTCCTGCTGGTGGGGTACGAGCAGTCCCACGCGAGCGGCGGACGCGAGGCGCTCGAGTGGGCCCTCCGGCTCATCCACGAGCGCGCGCTGGACGCCTGGGCGAGTCACAGGAGTTGACAACTTTCCCCGGTCAGCCGGGGAAAGTGCCGCTTTGACCATCAAATTTGATGGTCAAAGTGGCGTGTTCCCCGGTCAGCCGGGGAACCGACCGGCAGCCCGCCCCAGCTCCGCGCCCATCAGCTCGACGAGGGTCTCGAGGCCGCGGAGGGGGCGCACCATGACGGTGAAGTCGACGATGCGGCCGTCGTCGCCCCAGGTCAGCATGTCGATGCCGTGGAGGTCGCGACCGCCCACGACGGTCACGAACTCGAGCACGGCCGAGCGCTCGTCCCACCACTCCCGCTCGTAGCGCAGCCCGGGCCCGAGCACGACCAGCGCGGCGCCGAGATACGCGGCCGTCAGCTCCCGGCCCTCCTGCGGCTTGTGCACGGCGGGCGAGCGGAACACCGCCTCGGGGGCGAGGAGGTCGCGCAGCCGTGCGTCGACGTCGGGAGCGTCGCGGTGGGCGACGAGGTCGTGCCAGCGGCCGAGGGTCGGCGGGCGACCGGCGGAGGGGTCGGCGGAGGTGCTCACCCGGGGCAGTCAAGCAGCACGGGCCCCGCCTGTCACCGGCCTGTCACCGGCCCGTCAGCGGCCCGTCAGGGCGGCGGCCAGCGCCCGGTCCGCCTCGAGCAGCGCCGCGTGGTCCCACGTCGACGTGCTGGCCAGCACCTCCTCCGCGCCGGTGCGCTCGACCAGCTCCTCGAGCGCCGCCCGCACCTGCGGCGCCGTGCCCGCGAGGGTCTGGTCGAGGTGGGCCTCGACGCGGCGGCGTACCTGGTCGGGCCACGCCTCCGACCGCAGCAAGGCGGGGCTCTGCAGGGGCCCGAACTCGCCCGTCGTGCGCGAGAGCGCCATCGCGTGGGCCTCCGGCAGGGCGAGCTCCCGCGCCTCGGCGGCGGTGTCCGCCACGAACGCGTCGAGCGAGACCGTCACCCGCGGGTGCTCGGGGCCGCCGGGGTGCGGGCGGAACGCCGAGCGGTACGCCGCGAGCGCGTCCCCCACGTCGGCCGAGGCCAGCACGGGACCGCCGACGACGACCGGCAGGCCGAGGCGCGCGGCGAGGTGGAGGCCGCGCCCGGTGGCGAGCACGTGGAGCGGGATCGGGCGCCCCGTCGCGGGGCGCACCGTGACCTCCGACGTGCCGTCGAGGTAGGCCCGCAGCTCCTCGACGTCGGCGGCGAACGCCTCCGCGCCGGCGGCGAGCGCGGCGTCGACGTCGGAGCCCGCGCCGGGCACGGGATCGTGGCGCAGCGCGCGGCGCACGGGCGCCGTGAACCCCAGCGACCGGCCCACCCCCAGGTCGATGCGGTCGGGGTGGAGGGCGTCGAGCATGCGGAACTGCTCGGCGACGACGAACGGCTGGTGGTGCGGCAGCATGACGCCGCCGGAGCCGATCCGGATCGTCGCGGTGGCGGCGCCGACGGCGGCGAGCAGCACCGGCGGGGAGCCCGAGGCGACCCCGGGCACGCCGTGGTGCTCGGCCACCCAGAACCGGTGCAGGCCCAGCTCCTCGGCGTGCCGGGCCCGCGTGATCGTGTCGTGGAGGGCCTCGCCGTCGGGGCGGCCGGCACGGGTGCGGGAGCGGTCGAGCAGGGAGAGCCTCACGTCGGCACAACGACGGGCGCCACCCGCCGCTTCCCTGCGCATGGAATCATCCGCCCATGACGTCCACCACGGAGACCGACCGTCCCGGTGCCCCGCCCCACGGCCTGCGGTGGGGCATCAAGGCGTCGTTCGTCGACTACGTGCGGCGGATGCCGGGCGGCCGGAGCACCATCTCGCACGGCGCGGGGGCGACGGGCGCCGAGGTGCTCTACGCGTTCGACCCCACCCCGCCCGACGCGACGCCCCCCGGCACGGCGCGGGCGTGGGCGTTCACCGGCGACGTCCGGTTCGCCGGGCACGGCGGCATGATGTTCGTGCGCCTCGCCACGCCGTGGCTCGAGGTCGACGCCGACGGCGGCGCCCGCCTGTCGATCGAGGACCCCTACCAGCGGCCCGACGCCCCGCGCGTGCCGCTGGCCGACCTCACCCTCGCGCGGCACCCCAGCCCCGAGGCCGACGCGGACGGCGTCGAGCTGTGGGCGTCGCACGACGTGCGGCTCACCGCCGAGGCCGTGGAGCTCTTCAACGACGTGTACGCCGCGGGTGAGCCCCTCGACCCGCTCACCGTCGTCGTGCCGATCGGCAGCGGGACGGTCTGAGGCCCGTCACGGCAGCAGCGACTCCACGACCTCGACCGCCCGGTCGAGGCCACCGAGGGCGGCGACCTCGGCGGACAGCGCCGCCGACCGGGCCACGACCTCCGGCGCGGTGACGGCGTCGAGCGCGGCCCGGAGGCCGTCCACGTCGATCGTGGCGCTGTCGACCCGCACCGCGACGCCCGCCGCCACGAGCGCGTCGGCGTTGTCGAACTGGTCGACGTCCTGCGGCGCCGCGATCATCGGGGTCCCCGTCACCAGCCCCTCGTTGGCGCCGCCCATCCCCGCGTGCGTGAGGAACGCCGACGCGTGGTCGAGGATCTCGCGCTGCGGCACCCACGGGTGGACCTCCACGTTCGTCGGCAGCGGCCGCCCGCCGGTCACCTCCTCGGCGGTGACGTGCCGTCCCACCTGCAGCACGAGGTGCCACCCGGGCCGGTCGCCGAAGGCCGCCAGGCACCGTCGGTAGAGCTCCGGCTGCTTCGTGAACGCCGTGCCGAGCGACACCAGGAGCACCCGCCCCGAGGCGGGCGGGGTCCAGGCGGCGGGGTCGCCGCGGCGTACCGCCGGGCCGGTGAACGTGTAGACCTCCCGGTCCACGCGGTCGGCGTTTGGCTGCAGCGACTCCGGCACGAGCACGACGCAGCGCGGCGGTCGGCCGAGGTAGCGCAGCGGGTCCTCCGTGATGCCCTCGGAGGCGAGCATCGCGCGCTGCCGCTCGAGGTAGGCCGCTCCCCGCGGGTCGCTGCGCACCCACGTGGTGAACTCGGCCATGTCCTCCTCGTAGCCCTCCCACGCGACGTACGTCGGCGAGAGCTGCAGCGCCGGGATCCCCCACGCGTCCGCGAGGAGGCGGGCGGGGATGCCGGCGATGTCGTAGAGGAACAGGTCGGGGCGGTCGTCGGCGAACCGCTCCCGCACGGCGGGGAGCATGACCTCGTACTCGTCCTGGAACCGCGCGAGGTGGTCGATCGCGTCGCCCTCGAAGGCCTCCTCGGGGCCGTCGCCCTCCGTGCGTCCGGCGTGGTTCGTGCGGGGCAGCACGGAGCCGTACGGCGCGAGCTCCGCCCCCGTCGCCTCGATCGCCTCCCGGAAGGAGGGGTCGTTCACGTAGGTCACCCGGTGGCCCCGTTCGACGAGCCGGCGGATCACCTCGAGGCTCGGGTTGACGTGGCCGGGGGCCGGGATGCTGACCATGGCGAGGTGCGCCACGGGTCCTCCTCGAGGTCGTCGGACGGCGGGCGTCACGACCGTAGCCAGCCGCCTTCCGGGAGCGCGACGGCTTTTCCGTGGTACTCGCGCGGCGTCGACCGGGTACCGGCTTGGGTGAGCACCACTACTGTCGTGACCACGTCCCGTCCGCTCGAGCCGGGGGCGCTCCAACGAGTGGGGAGACCCAGTGCAGACGAGGCGACCGACGTGAATCCCGAGACGCGGACAGAGGGGACGGCCGACGTGACCACCGCAGGCGCGAGCACGGCCCGGGCGGGCACCCCCGCCGCGGGCCCCGCCCGCACGTACGACGCATCGCTGCCCTTCGCGGACGCGTCCGCGAACTTGGCCCGCCACGACCTGCTCGACCAGCTGCGCCCCCTCGGGCTCGAGCGCCACGTGGTCGAGGACGCGACGACGATCCTGCACGAGCTGGTGCGCAACGGCATCGACCACGGCGCGCCGTGCGAGGACCACACGCTGGAGGTGCGCTGGGACGTCGCCGACGACCTCCTCACGCTGCGGGTCACCGACTGCGGCACCCCCAACGGCGCCTGCCCGCCGGAGTGCGTCGACGACGACTGCTCCGACCACGCCGAGCGGTGGCGCAGCAAGATCCTCACGCCCATCGCGCCCGACGCGCTGCGCGGACGGGGGCTGCACCTCGTCGACGCGCTCAGCGAGTCGTGGGACGTCGAGACGGACGAGGAGGGCACGACCGTGTCCGCCCAGGTGCGGCTCCGATGACGGCCGAGGAGGAGCAGGACACCGACCTGCTGGAGCTGGCCACCGACGCCGACAACGGCCGCGTGACGGTCGTTGGCGGTGTCTTCACGGACCTCGACGCACGCCGCCTCGAGCACGAGCTCATCGATGCCGCCGGGACGCAGCCGGGCGGGACCCTCGCCGTCGACCTCAGCGGCGTGACGTTCCTGCCCAGCCGCGCGATCCGCTCCCTCGTCATGGCACAGCGGTCGGCCAGCGCCCGCGGCACGACGCTCCGCCTCCTCGCCGCCGAGGGCTCGCTGAGCCGGCGGATGCTGCGGGCGGTGGGGTTCGACGTCGCGGACCCGGTCGCGGCGGACGAGGACAGCCAGGACGGTCCGCCCCCGTGGACCGCCTCGTGAGCAGCCGCACCTCGTCGGTCGACGGCACGAGCCTGCGCCGTGTCGTCGGCGCCTCGGCAGCGGTGGTGGCGGCCGTCCAGGCCGGCACCGCGCTGGTCGCCCTCCGCCGCGGCCGCCGGGACTACGCCGACGCCGCGTGGGGTCCCGGCCTCGCCGCGGTGGCGGTCACGAGCGCCGCGCTCGGCTCCGGGGACCCCTGGCGCCGCTGGGCCCTGGCCGGCGTGACCACGGCGTGGGCGGTCCGGCTGGAGCGCCTCATGCTCGGGCGGGTGCGCGGCACCGACGAGGAGGACGAGCGCTACACCGAGTTCCTCGAGGGCGACGGCACCGCGGCGGTCGTGGCCAAGGTGTTCGTCACGCAGGGGATCGCGCAGCTGGCCGTGTCGGCGCCGCTCCAGCTCGCCGCGGCGAGCACGCTCCCCCGCACGGCGCGCCGCTGGCTCTTCCCGGCGGGCATCGCGGTCATGGTC
The DNA here is from genome assembly GCA_038184435.1 of Nocardioides alkalitolerans. NCBI lineage: Bacteria > Bacillati > Actinomycetota > Actinomycetes > Propionibacteriales > Nocardioidaceae > Nocardioides > Nocardioides alkalitolerans. The sequence goes on from CP116227.1 coordinate 2,974,374, forward strand.
GGGGGCGCGGTCGTGGAGGCCGTCGCCGACCGGCAGAAGGCTCGGTTCATGGAGCGCGACCGCGACGAGCGACCCGACGTGCTCGACACCGGGCTGTGGGGGCTCTCGCGCCACCCCAACTACTTCGGGGACTCCGTGGTGTGGGACGGCGCGTGGATCGCGGCCGCCGCCTCGGCGCCCGGTGCCTGGACGTTCCCGGCTCCCGTGGCGATGTCCTACTTCCTCGTGTTCGCGACCGGCGCCAAGCGCACCGAGCGGCGCATGGAGGACCGGCCGGCCTACCAGGACTACCAGCGCCGCGTCCCGTTCTTCCTCCCGCTCCCGCGGCGCGGGCGGGGCTCAGCCCAGGCGGGCGACGAAGCCTGACAGCGCGGCGGCCAGCTCCGCCGGTCGCTCCTGCGGCACGAGGTGGGCGGCGCCGTCCACCTCGACGAGCTCGGTCGCGTGGGCGACGGTGCCGTTGAGCTCGCGCTGCGCGGCCGTCCCGAGGTCCCCGTCGTGGGCGCCCGCGACGACGAGGGCGGGCACGTCGAGACGCGGCACCCGCGCCGACCAGTCCTCTCGCGAGCCCGCGAGCAGCCAGCGCCGCCAGGCGACCGGATCGGTACGCCGCAGGTCCGCCACCGCGGCCTCGTGCAGCGGCGCGGGGAGGGGGGCGTGGGTGTTCATGGCGACGAACTCCTCGGCCGCCGCCCGGTCGAGGGCACCGTCCTGCGTCCACCCGAGCATCTGCTGCCGTCGCTCCTCCGCCATGGGCTCGGGGACGACCGGCGAGGCGGCGACGAGCACGACGCCCGCGAGACCGGCGGGGGGCGGGACGACGGCGCCTGCCGCGAGGAGCGTGGCGATCTTGCCGCCCATGCTGTGCCCGAGGAGCACCAGCGGATCCGAGGCGGACGGGAGGACAGCGAGCCGGGCGGCGACGTGCCGCACCGTGGCGGCGCAGTCAGCGACGCTCGCGGCGGAACCGTCGGCGGACCCGTCGGCGGACCCGTCGGCGGACCCCTCGGCGTGGTCCCCGAAGCCGGGCAGGTCGAGGGCGGTGACGCGCACCGCCGGGTCGAGGGAGGCGGCCAGGGGGTCGAACGACCGGGCGCTGCCCCCGAGGGCGTGGAGGCAGACGAGCCGGATGACGGCGATCAGCCGACCAGGTCGCCCGTGCCGCCGGCGGGCTCGCTCACCGGCACGCCGACGACGCTGAGGACCCGGTGCGCGAGCGTGCCGGCGCGGGCCGTCAGCGTCACCGCGACGCCGTCGCGCTCGGCGCGGCGCGCGAGGGCGATGAGGGTGCCCACCGCGAGGCTGGGGAGGAAGTCGATGTCGCTGAGGTCGAGGGAGACGTTGCGCGTGAACCCCTCGGTCGCACCGCTCACCTCGAAGTCGAGACGCTCGAGGTCCTCCTGCTCGTAGACGCCGCCCGTGACGCGCAGGTCACCCGGGGCGTCGCGGTGGATGCGGAGGGAGTCGGCGGGGGTGGGGTGGTTCACGGGCGGGCCTTCCGACGAGGGGGTGCAGCACGGCACGGATCGAGGGACCGAGCCGCGGGGACCATCATGCAGTCTTCAACCGAAAATATCTACACAGAGGATTCTGAAGATCTGTTGAGGTATTGCACCTCACGCCCCTCACCCCGTTCCGGGTACCGGCGCCAGGACCACATCCCGAGGAGGACCCCGTGTACGACGACGCCCGACCCTGCCAGGTGTGCGGCAGTGCCGTCCGGCTCGAGCCCCACCGGCCCGGCCCCGACGATGCCTCCGCCCGCGTCGGTCCGCCCGACGGTGTCGTCGGGGGCGCCGACCCGACGCTCGACGACCGGGTGTGCAGCAACGACGACTGCCCCACCCGCTCCGGGGACGGCGAGCCCTGAGCGGTCCGGGAACGGCGGCTCAGGCCGCGAGCGTGACCGGCTGCGGGTCCTCGTCGGAGCGCACGTCGTCGAGCACGACCCGCGCGCCCCGCCGCTCGCGCACCGCCACGACGAGCGCCCGGAGGCCCAGCCCGGCCCAGATGAGGTTCGAGACGGCGCTCGGCCACGCGCCGTACAGGGCGGCGCCCGCCGACGCGAGCAGGCCGCCGACGCTGTTGAGGAGCGCGTAGCGCACCGAGAGGGACGACATCCGTCCCGTGGAATGGAGGGCGAAGGCACCGATCGTCCCGATCGTCCCGACCCATCCCAGCACTGCCGCGAGCATCCTCTTCCCGACCTTCTCCACGGGCCGCGGACGCGGCCGACCGGCATGGATCGTGGACCACGACGGGGGCGCGGCGGGAGTGCCGGATCCGCGCACCCGGGCTTCAGCAACGCTGAAGAGGCGCAGCCGCGCGGCACTCCCGCGGGGGTGGGTCGCGCAGGTCACACGGCGGTACGCCGCCCGCTCACCCGAGCGGGTCCGCGCCGCCGTGCGCCGCCGCCTCCTGGCTCACCAGCGACGTCACGGTGACGGCCGGACCCGGCGTCGGCCCGCGGGACTCGTGGTGCCGCGCCACGATGCGGCGCACCCCCAGCCCCTCCACCTCGAGCACCACCACCCCGGGCGGGGTGAGGCCCTGGATGGCCAGCGCGGGCGCCAGGGCCACGCCCTCCCCGGCGGCGACGAGGGCGAGGGCGGTCTGCAGCCCGAAGTAGGCGTGCTTCACGGCGCCGTGGAGCCCGAGGCCGCGGCGTACCCGGGCGATGGCCCGCGCACTGGCCTCCGAGTCGGCGACCCCCAGCCACGGCACGGAGGAACCGCGCAGGCCCGCGACGTCGGCGGATTCCACGGCACCGACGGGGGCGACGACCCGCCACGGATCGTCGAGGAGGTGGTGCTCGACGACGCCGGCCGGGAGGTGCGCGGTCTCGTCGGCGTCCGTCTCGATGATGGCCACGTCGAGGTGCCCCGTGCGCAGCCGCCGCATGAGCACGTCGCGCTCCGCCTCCGCGACGATCACGTCGAGGTCCGGGTGCTGCAGGCGCCAGCGCGGCAGGGCCGGCACGAGGACGGTGCGCAGGAAGCTCTCGAACCCGCCGACCCGCACGGTGCCGGACAGGGCGGCGCCGGCGGCGTCGAGGCGCACGGCGGCGAGGTTGAGGGTGCGCTCCACCTCCTCGCCCGCCTCGGCGAGGGTCGCCCCGGCCGGGGTCAGGAGGGTGCCGCGGACCGTGCGGCGGATGAGCGCCTGGCCGGTCTCGCGCTCGAGGCGGGCCACCTGCTGGGACACCGCGGACGGCGACACCCCGAGCTGCTCGGCCGCGGCGAGGATGCCGCCCGCGCGGGCGACCGCCACGAGGAACCGCAGCCGTCGCGGGTCGATCTCCACCGGGCTCCCTCTCCTCCGCGCCCGACGCGGGTGCACCGGGCGCGGAGGATCATAGGGCGCTCAGATGGCCTGGACGGCCGCCGAGGGGACGAGCCGGTCGGCCGCCCGCGCGGCGACCCCGGACTGCCAGGCCCAGGCGGCGATCTCGACGCGGTTGCGCGTGCGCAGCTTCATCGCGATCTGCCGCAGGTGGAACTTGACGGTCGAGCCGGCGAGGTACATCGCCGCCCCGATCTCGTCGTTGGTGAGTCCGTGGGCGACGAGGCCGACGACCTCGACCTCCCGGGCGGTGAGCCGCTCGGTCGGCGCGATGCACCGACCGGCGATCGGCACGGGCGGCGCCGGGAGCACCGCGACCGGCGCCGTGGCCGGACCGTCCTCCTGGTCGAGGTCGAGCGCGTCCCCGGCGTCGCCGAGCTCCGCACCGTCGTCACCGACCACCCGCACCCGCACGTTCCGGTCCGCGCCGAGGGCGCCGGCCAGTCCCCCGGCGAGGTCGCCGGCCAGCTCGTCGAGGTGGACCTCCACCGTGATCCGCACGTCGATCGACCTCAGACGCCGCGGAAGCGGTTGATGGCGTCGATGTGCTTCTCGCGCATCGCGTGGTCGCGGACACCGAGGCCCTCCTCGGGCGCCAGGCAGAGCACGCCGACCTTGCCCTGGTGCTTGTTGTGGTGCACGTCGAGCGCGGCCTGGCCGACCTCGTCGAGGCCGTAGGTGCGCGACACCGTCGGGTGGATCTTGCCCTGCGCGATGAGGCGGTTGGCCTCGTAGGCCTCGCGGTAGTTGGCGAAGTGGCTGGAGACGATGCGCTTGAGGTTCATCCACAGGTAGCGGTTGTCGTACTCGTGCATGAAGCCCGTGGTCGACGCACAGGTCGTGATCGTGCCGCCCTTGCGGGTCACGTAGACCGACGCGCCGAAGGTCTCCCGGCCCGGGTGCTCGAAGACGATGTCGATGTCCTCGCCGCCGGTGAGCTCGCGGATCTTCTTGCCGAGGCGCTGCCACTCCTTGGGGTTCTGCTTGGTGCCCTCCTCGTTCCAGAACTGCCAGTTCTCCTCGGAACGGTTGATGACCATCTCGGCGCCCATGCTGCGCACGATCTTGGCCTTCTCCTCGTTGGAGACCACGCAGATCGGGTTGGCGCCGCCGTTGAGGGCGTACTGCGTCGCGAAGCCGCCGAGACCGCCCGAGGCGCCCCAGATCAGCACGTTGTCGCCCTGCTTCATCTGGCCGGCGTTCTTGGAGACCAGCTGCCGGTACGCCGTCGCGTTGACGAGACCCGGGGACGCGGCCTCCTCCCAGGTCAGGTGGTCGGGCTTGGGCAGCAGCTGGTTGGACTTCACCAGCGCGATCTCGGCCAGGCCGCCGAAGTTGGTCTCGAAGCCCCAGATGCGCTGCTGCGGGTCCATCATCGTGTCGTCGTGGCCGGCGGGGTCCTCGAGCTCGACCGAGAGGCAGTGGGCCACGACCTCGGCGCCCGGCTTCCACTGGGTGACGCCCGGGCCGGTCTTGAGCACGACGCCGGCGAGGTCGGAGCCGACCACGTGGTACGGCAGGTCGTGGCGCTTCGTCAGCTCCGAGAGGCGGCCGTAGCGCTCGAGGAAGCCGAAGGTGGAGACGGGCTCGAAGATGCTCGTCCACACGGTGTTGTAGTTGATGGCCGAGGCCATGACCGCGACGTAGGCCTCGCCGGGGCCCAGCTCGGGCAGCGGGACGTCGTCGAGGTGGAGCGACTTGCGCGGGTCCTTGTCGCGCGTGGCCAGGCCCTCGAACATGTCGACCTCGTCCTTGTGGACGGTCACGCCGCGGAACGACTCGGGCAGCTCCATGGCGGCGTAGTCACCGCTCTCCGCGTTGCCGGAGAGGATCGCGTCGAGGATCTGCTGCATCTCGGGACTCCTGAGGGGTCTCGGCCGACGGGGTCGGCAGGGTTAACACGCATTAACTGGCCGGGAGCGTACCGAGCGCTCGGTCTGTCGGCCAACAAAAGTTGACGTGGATCACTCATCGGACACGGATCTGGTTACTCGCGAGGAACTCCGCACCACTCGGGCGGGCCTCGATCCCACATCTGGGCTATGTTCCCTCGCAGCGATCCCGTCACCCCCACTGCGTCCACTCACCGAACGCCTCGCGGGAAACGGGTCGCCGACCGATCGCTCGATCACGACTGCGTCACACTGGGTTGACGCAGGAGAGGTCGGGCAACTGCGATCCCTCTCGCACCCATCAGCACGTGGAAGGAAGTGACATGCCCCGCTTGTGTCAGACGGACGGCCTCAGCGATGTGCAGACCGAGATCCTCAAGGCGGTGCGCGAGTTCGTCGACGAGCGGATCATCCCCGTCGCCCAGGAGCTGGAGCACGCCGACGAGTACCCGACGGAGATCATCGAGGGCCTCAAGGAGCTGGGCGTCTTCGGCCTCACGATCCCGGAGGAGCACGGTGGCCTCGGGGAGTCGCTCCTGACGTACGCGCTCGTGGTGGAGGAGATCGCCCGCGGCTGGATGAGCGTCTCGGGTGTCATCAACACCCACTTCATCGTGGCCTACCTGCTCATGCAGCACGGCACGGACGAGCAGAAGGCGAAGTACCTCCCGCGCATGGCGACCGGCGAGGTGCGCGGCGCGTTCTCGATGTCGGAGCCGGGCCTCGGCTCGGACGTCTCCGCGGTGTCCACGAAGGCCGTCAAGCAGGACGACGGGTCGTACTCGATCACCGGCCAGAAGATGTGGCTGACCAACGGCGGCACGTCGACGCTCGTCGCCCTGCTCACCAAGACCGACGAGGGCGCCGAGTCGGTCTACAAGAACATGACGACCTTCCTCGTCGAGAAGGAGCCCGGCTTCGGCGAGACCGCCCAGGGCGTCACGGTGCCCGGCAAGCTCGACAAGATGGGCTACAAGGGCGTCGAGACCACCGAGCTCATCCTCGACGGCCACCAGATCAGCGCCGACCAGATCCTCGGCGGCGAGCCCGGCAAGGGCTTCTTCCAGATGATGGACGGCGTCGAGGTCGGGCGCGTCAACGTCGCGGCCCGCGCCTGCGGCCTCGCCTGGCGCGGCTTCGAGCTCGGCATCGCCTACGCGCAGCAGCGCAAGACGTTCGGCAAGGCGATCGCCGAGCACCAGGCGGTGCTCTTCCGGCTCGCGGAGATGGCCACGAAGGTCGAGACGATCCACACGATGATGGTGCGTGCGGCCCGCCTCAAGGACACCGGCCAGCGGATGGACGTCGAGGCCGGCATGGCGAAGATGCTCGCCTCGGAGTACGCCAACGAGGTCGTCGAGGACTCGTTCCGCATCCACGGCGGCTACGGCTACTCCAAGGAGTACGAGATCGAGCGGCTCATGCGCGAGGTGAAGTTCATGCTCATCGGCGAGGGCACGAGCGACATCCAGAAGATGATCATCGGGCGCAGCCTGCTCAAGGACTACAAGCTGAAGGCCTGACCCCCTCGCACCTCCGGGACGTCATGCGGAGCGCCGGCCCCGACCGCCGGGGCGCATGACGTCCCGGAGGCGGCGGCTCCGCGGCGTACGGCGGGGGGACGGCTGGGGCGGGGCACCCGCTCGGGGTGCCGCGAAATGTGCAGCTGGGACACGCCCGCCGCGACCAGAGCCGTACCAGCCGCACAGTTCCGCGCCCTCTGGCCGCGGGGCCGGGCAGCGAGCCGACCGGCCCTTCCGGGAGCGCCGTCGGGGTCAGGCGAGGTACGGGTCGCACCACGCGCTGATGAGCCGTGCGGCGCGCTTCGCCTGGCCCGGCGCGGTCAGCAGGTGGTCGGCGCCCTCGAGCGCGACGAAGCTGCGGGGGTGGCGCGCCCGCTGGAAGATCTCGCTGGCGTTGCCGACGCCGACCGTGTTGTCGGTCGGTGAGTGCATGACGAGCAGCGGCTGCCGCAGCCGGTCGATGCGGTCGCGGAACTCGGCCCGGCGCACGTCCTCGACGAACTCCCGCGTCAGCTTGAGCGTCTTGCCCCCGACCCTCCACTCCGCCTCGCCGTCGTCGAGCACGCGGTCGACCAACGCGTCGTACTGGTGCTCCGCGTGCCCCGGGTCCACGGGCGCGGCGATCGAGGCCACGGCGGAGACGGGGGCGCCGTCGGAGGCCGCCGCGATCGCGGCCGCTCCGCCCCACGAGTGGCCGACGAGCAGGGACGCCGGGGTGCCGCGCTCCGCCATGAAGGCCACCGCCTCCTTCGTGTCGGCCACCTTCACCGTGAACGACCCGCGGCCCCACTCCCCCTCGGAGTCGACGAGGCCGAGGGCGTCGAAGCGCAGCATGCCGATGCCCTCGCGGGCGAGTTGCTTGCTGACGCGGGCGGCGGCCGGCGAGTCCTTGCCGAGGGTGAACCCGTGGACGAAGACACCCCAGCCGCGCACCTCCCCCTCCGGCTCGTCGACCAGCCCGGCGAGCCGAGGGCCGGTCGAGCTGGCGAACGACACGCGTGTGGCCACGTTCCCTCCTCCGTACGGCGCGGTGCGGACGTTCTACGCCATGACGCGCCGGATCAGTACTCCCCACGCCGACGCAGGTCGCGCGGGCGGCCGTCGGGGTCGTGGAGCAGGAGGTACGGCGCGGACGCCAGCACCCGCGCCGGGCGGCTGAGGCGCGGCGGGCGGAGGCGCCGCAGCCGGCCCGGCGGGCGCGGTCCGACCCGGCCGCCGGCGTGCCAGGCGTCGAGGTCGGCGGCGGTCCGGGCGAAGGTCGCGAACATCGCGGCCGGGTCGACGCAGTCCTCCAGCGGGTCGTCCGGGTCCCGGTCGAGGTGCTCGGCGGCCAGGGAGAGACGCAGCCGGCGGGCGTACTCGTCCGCCTCGTCGACGACGACCACGGACAGCTCGGAGTCGTGGGTCCACGAACGGCGGTTGAAGTTGTCGGAGCCGATGGTGGTCCACGTGTCGTCGATGACGCAGGTCTTCGCGTGGACGTAGACGGGTGTGCCGGCGTGGTTCTCCAGCCCGTAGACCGCCACGCGGTCGGGCGCGACCCGGTGCATGGGCTCCATCGCCCTCCGGCGGCCCTCGCGCTGCGCGAGCCGGTTGAGTCCCGTGACGTCGGGGTGGAGCGGCACGACGACGATGACGTGCAGGTCGGGGTGGGCCGTGAGGGCCTCGGCGAACACCCGGCCGACGTGGTCGCCCCAGAGGTACTGGTCCTCGACGTACACCAGCCGCCGCGCCTGCTCGAGCGCCTTCGTGTAGCCGCGGGCCACGCTGCGCTCGCCCCCGTGCGCGAACGCGTAGTCGCGACCGCCGCGCAGGTCGGGGTAGGTGCGGAGGAGCTGCACCGCGTGGGTGCCGCCCGGCACGGGCGGCGGGGGCGGCGCCTGCGGCGGGAGCGGGTCGGGCGTGGTGTCGAGCCCGCGCAGCCGGTCACGCAGCAGGATGATCGGGCTGTGGCGCAGCGAGGTCGGGTCCTCCCAGCGCTCCCGGAAGGTCGTCTCCACGTCGTGCACCGCGGGACCCGTCACGGCCGCCTGGATGTCGTGCCAGGGCGGGCGCGCGCCGTACTCCTCCGGCATCCCCGGCACCGGCTGCGGGTCACCGGCGTGCGCGGCGGTGTCGCGGCGCGAGTGCGCGAGGTCGATGCCCCCGACGAAGGCGATGTCGCGGGACGGGTCGTCGCCGTGGCGGATCACCACCAGCTTCTGGTGGTGGGACCCGCCGATCCGCACCCGCATGTCGAGGATGGCCTCGGCGCCGCGGCGCTGCAGGGCGCGGCCCAGGTTGGCGTTCTGGCGGGCGGTGAAACCGGTGACGTCGCTGTGGGAGCGCCACACCAGGCCGCGCACGTCGGCGCCGCGCTCGTCGGCGCGACCGAGCACCTCGAGCACGGTGCTGTCGGGGTCGTCCGTCAGTCGCTGGTCGGCGTCGCCCTGCCAGTCGGTGAACAGCACGAGGTCGCCCGGCCCCGTCGCCTCGATCCGCTCGAGGAGCTCGGCGAAGTAGGCGGCGCCGTGCACCAGCGGCCGCACCCGGTTGCCCGTGGACCACGCCACCGCACCGGGGTGGAGGTCGTCGACGCGCGTGCGCGGGTTGCCGCGCTCGCCCGCGGTGAGGAGCCAGCGCTCCGGTTCTCCTCGGTCCGGCACGTGCCCAGCCTGCCACGCGGGGGTGACGCAGACCACGCACGCGATCACGGACGTCCCGTAAGGAATGCGGGCCTCGCGCGTCCTCTCCGCGGGAGACGAGACGCCACCGGCAGGGCCGGTGGCACGGGAGGAGCACGATGCGCAGGCGACGGGGACGGATCGGCCGCGGCCACGAGGGGCGGTGCGGGGCCGCGGCGGAGCGGCCGGCCCTGTCGGAGGAGGAGGCCGCCGCGGTGGCCTCGCTCTTCGCCGACGAGCTGCGCCGGGGGTGGATCCCCCGCGAGCGGGACCTGCGCGCTGCGGCCGAGGCGGTCGCACGGCGTCGCGGGAGGCCCGCCGGGTTGTGTTGAATGGGTCTGTGACCAGCCAACTCGCGATCGCGGTGCACCTCGCCGCCCTCGTCGTCGCGGGGGCGCTGACGGTCGTCGCCCTCGTCCGCCGGGACCACCTCGTCGCGGGTCGCACCGTCGCCCTCGCCTGTGCGTCCGCCACGGTGTGGGCCGGTCACGTCGTGTGGTTCGAGGCGTTCGGACTGTCCCGCGCGCTGCTCCTCTGGCTGCCGGCCGTCGGCGCCACGTGCGGCCTGCTGTGGACCGTCGCCCGCCGCATGACGGACGCCGCGTGGCGGCCGTCGCGGGCCGTCGTGGCCCTGCTGGTCGCCGAGCCGCTGGTCGTGGCCGCCTGGCAGGTGCTGCTGGGCCCCCACGCGGTCGTGTCCGTCGGCGCCACCGTGAGCTTCGGCCCTCTCTTCGCCGTCCACACCGCGTACTGCTTCGCGTTGCTGCTCCTCACCGTCCTGGCCCTCGCCCGTCGCAGCAACGACCGCGCCGGCGCCGTGCGGCTCCAGGCGGCCGCGATCCAGTGGGGGGCCGTGGCCGCGCTCGTGGCGGAGGCGATGCGCCTGCAGCTGACCGACGTGGCGGCGGTGGTCGCGCTGACGGTCTTCGTCGGTGCCGGGGTCCGCGGGTCGGCCCGTCCGGTCGTGCCCCCGTCCCCCGACCGGCTGCTCGACGACCTCGGCGCCCTCGTGCTCGCCTTCGACGCCGACCAGCGGCTCGTCGAGTGGAACCGGCCGACCGAGCTGCTGCTCGCCCTCGCCGACCGCGAGCCCCGCGTGGGCGACCCCGCCGCGGACGTGCTCGGGGTCGACCTCCCCTTCGCCGACGGCACCGTCCTCGAGGTGCCGGTCGCCGGGGGCACCACCCGGCTCACCGGCTTCTGCCACGCCCTGTACGACGCGGGCGACGGCGGCGGCTGGGCCGTGGTGCTCCGCCGGATCGGACGCCGGGCGCCGTCCGCGCCCCCGGTGTCAGCGCCGGTGTCAGCGCCGGTGTCAGCCCCGGTGTCGGCCGGCCCGGTCCGGACCGCGCTGCACAGCCTGCCGGAGCACGACGCCGAGACCGGCCTGCTCACGCCCCTCGGACTGGTCGAGCAGCTCGGCGCGCACCTGCAGGACACCGGGACGCGCGGCGCGTCCGTCACGCCCCGCCGCGCCGTCGTGGCGCTCGTCGAGCCGGGACCGGGTCACGTCACGCGGGACGCCCACGCCCTCGGTCGCTGGGCGGAGGAGCACGAGAGCCCCGTCGGCGTCGCGCGCTGGACCCCGGGACGGCTCGCCGTGGTCGCCCTGGCGGAGCCCGACCGTCAGGACGCGCAGGCGATCGCCCGCGACGTACGCTCCGCGGTCTCGGCGGAGGCCCGTATCGAGGTGCTGCACGGCGACGGCGACCTGGCCGCCGTGCTGTCCCTCATCGGCGAGGCGGAAGGCCGCCTGGCGGCGGGGTGACGCGGCCCCGAGCTCAGTCCTCGAGGCCGACGAGCAGCCGGCGCAGCGCGGCGGCGGCCGCCGTGGCGGTCGGCGCGAGCGGCACCACCTCCACGTCCACCTCGCTCCCCGTGCCCAGCGCGCCCCGCAGGGCGCGGGCCGCGAGCGCCGCACGGTCCGCCACGTCGCCGGCGGGGTGGCGGACCTCCGGCAGGACCACGGCGTGCCGGTCGGTGGGGAGCGCGACCAGGTCGTCGTCCCCGGCGAAGACCTCGCGCGCGACGTCCCCCAGGAGCGACCCCGGATCGGGCGTCCCCAGGCGCAGGACCACCACCTCGTGCGACGAGCCCGGCGGACGGTCGTCGCGGCCCACGAGGGCCCACACCAGGTCGTCGGGCGCGACCAGTCCGCCGTCGCGCACGGCGGAGCGGCGTTCCAGCTCGGCGTGGTGGTCGGACCAGGCCAACGTCGCGACCCGCAGGACGTCGAGGGGCAGGCGCTCTCCCGCGTCGAGGTCGCAGAGCAGGCGGAGGTCCCCCATCAGCGTCTCCATCGACAGGCCGTCCTCCGCGGCCGCGCGCGCCATGGTCGCGACGTCCTCCAGCAGCCCGCGGACCTCGGGCGGCAGCGTGGCGGGGTCGGCCCCCCGGCGGCCGAACGGGTCCGACGGCTCGGGTGCCGGGCTCATCCGGCGGACCGGCCGAGCAGGCGCGCGTGCTCGGCCGAGCCCACCGCCACCCGGTCGACGGTCACCGTGCACCGGTGCGTCGTGAGCTCGGCGCAGGCCGCGCCGAACGTCGCGACCGCCGCGGCGGCATCGCCGGCCGCGCCGACGACGACACGGGCGACGGACTGCTCGGGGGCGAGCAGCACCTCGCTGCCGGGCAGGTGCTCGGCAGCGACGAGCGAGACGGTGCGCAGGTCGTCGGCGAGCGACCCGGTCCGGTCCTGGGCGCCTGCTCCGACGAGGTGGACGGGTGCGAGCCGCACCGTCACGACCTCGACCGAGCCGGGGCGGCTGCGGGGCCGGCTCGTGGTGCCCGGCGGCCCGGTGGGGTCGCCGGTCGCCCGCACGCCGAGGAAGGTGTCCGACCACGCCAGGGCGGACTGCTCCACGAGCGCACTGACCTCGTCGGCCGTCCACGCCGGCCCGAGGAGGTCGACGACCTGCTCCAGGTCGTGGAGCAGACGGCGCAGGTCGTCACCGCGCCGGGCGTAGTCGTGGGCGACGCGCCGCAGCGCGTCCTCGTCGAGGGGCCCGTCGGTGCCGTCGGGCCACAGCTCGCCGACGAGGAGAGCCAGCGCCGCCGCCGGGGGCGCGCCACGACGTCCGCGGAGCCTGGGGCGAGGACGCGGACCGGAGCGGCCGTGCGGGCGGTCGGTCATGGGCGGGCCCATCCTAGGGCGGTTCCGGGGGCGGCCGGGGGCTGCTCGCACTAAAGTGTGACCCCGTGCCCACCACCGCTCCCGGCGTCGCCGCCGCCCTCGACGCCACGACCCGGCTCGTCGAGCTGGCGTCGGACGCCGACCTGCTGGAGCAGGCCCGAGCGGGCTCGACGGACCCGGCGGCCGCCGCGGCGACGGCCGAGCTCTACCGGCGCCACCGCGACGTGGCCCTCCGTCTCGCGAGCCGGCTGTGCGACGAGCGCGACGTCGAGGACGTCGTCGCCGAGGCCTTCGCCCGGGTGCTCGCCCAGCTCGCGTCCGGGGGCGGGCCCCGCAGCTCCTTCCGGGCCTACCTGCTCACCGCGGTGCGGCACGCCCACGTCGACCACGTGCGCCGGGACGCGCCGCTCGTCTGGACCGACGACCCGACACCGACCGCGGCCGTCCCCGACGAGACCGAGCGCCGCGAGGAGTCGCGCCTGCTGAGCCGGGTGCTGCGGGGGCTGCCCGACCGCTGGCAGCTCGTGCTCTGGTGGACCCTCGTCGAGCGACGGCCCCTCGACGCCGTCGGCGAGCGGCTCGACCTCAACCCCAACGCGGCGGCGGCCCTCGCCTTCCGCGCCCGCGAGGGTCTCCGACTGGCGTACGTCGCGGCCCACGTCGCCCGGGCCGACGACCCGCGCTGCGCGCCGTGGCGCGACCGGCTGGCCGGTCTCCACCTCGGGCGCCTCACCGAGGCGCAGGCCGACCGGGTGCGCGACCACCTCGATGGCTGCGGGGAGTGCGCGGCGACGTACGACGAGCTCCGTCGGCTGCGGCCGACGACGGTGGTCGCGGCCTGAGGGCGACGCCAACAACGAGGCGGCCCCATGCGGGCCACGCGACGGTCACTCCGCCCGAAGAGGGTCACGAACGACACCTGGTTCGCGTCACGACATGGCGTTCGTGCCCCTTTCCCCTGAGCGGACCCTGGTCCGTGACGAGGGGACTCGGGCACAGGAGCCGCGACGCATACTCAAGGCATGCCGCCCGGACCGTTCCGCCCACTCGACAGCAACCCGAAGGTCAGTGTCCTGTTGACCTACGCATGCTTCGCCACGGCGATCGCTGGTTTCGTCCTGTTCGAGGCGGACGTGGCCGAGCGGCCCCTCCAGCGAGATTGACCGTCGCCCCGAGGCGAACACCATCGGGCAGCGCTCACTCGGGGGCCTCGTCGGGAAGCTCCGCCACTGCCACGGTTGCCCGTTCACAACAGCGGAAAACGCAGCACCGAGCTCCCCTCCACGGCGGGATCTGAGGCGTGTTCTCCGCCTGGGCGGAACACGCCCGGCCAGGCGCCGCGGAAGCCTCAGCGGGGCGCCGTATCGACCAGCTCCGCGAAGGCGACGAGCCGCTGGTCGGTGTGGAACAGCTCGGCGCAGGTCGTGAGCGTGAGCAGGCGTGCCTCCGACCCGAGGTCGGGGCCGACGCCCCCGGGGTCGGGGTTCGTGGGCACGGGGTCCACGACCCACGTCGCGGTGAACGGCACCTCGAGCGCGTCGCCGGCGGTGACGAGCCGGTAGGTGTAGGTCGTCGTGCGCGTGTCGACGAGCACGAGGTCGCCGACCTCCAGCTCGGTCATCCGGCGCAGCGGTTCCCCGTGGGTGATGCGGTGGCCGGCCACGGCGAGGTTGCCGACCTCGCCGGGGCCGGCGCTGCCGTCGAAGTGGCCGAGCCCGGCGGCGAGCACGTCGTCGTCGGTGCCCGCGAGCAGCGGCACGGCGTAGTCGTCGCCGAAGCGGGGCACCCGCACGATCGCGAGCGCGTCGCCGACGGCGGTGCGGGCGGTGTCGTCACCGGCGTCCCAGGCGTCCTCGAGCGCCGCGACACCCTCGTCATGCCGTCGCTCCGCGAGGAGGGTGGTGCCCCAGAGCTGCCACGCGACGTACCCGAGCACCCCGAGGCCCGCCACGACGAGCAGGAGCCCCGTCGCCGTGAGGACGCGTCGGCTCATCCCGCCACCGGGGCCCGGCGCACGTTGACGGTGCACGCGGTGGCACCCGAGGGCACCTCCGCGGTGACCTCGACCGAGCGCGACGCACCCGGCGCGAGGTCCTCGACCGTCGCGACGCCGCGGGCCACGACGTCGGAGGTGGCGGTGGTCCAGCTGACGACGACCGCGTAGTCCGCGGCCGTGCCACCGCTGTTCGTCAGCTCCCCCGTGACCGACCGAGGTCCGGTCGCGACGTCGCACTCCGCCCCGGCGAGGTCGCCACGCGCGCCCGTGCCTCCCTCCAGCACGGGCGCCGGGGGCAGGTCCGCCGGGGAGACCCGGCCCTCGTCGAGGCTGGGGTCCGTCGACGAGGGCCGGGGGCTCGAGGGCTCGGGCCGGGCCCCCTCGTCCCCGCCGCGGCACGCGGCGGGGACGAGGAGGAGCGCCGACACGAGGGCCGCCGTCGCGAGACGACGGGTCACGCGGTCCGCCGACGGCGTCCGCGCCAGACCAGCGCGGCACCGGCGCCGAGGAGCAGCGCCGCGAGGCCGAGCAGGCCGGCCGCCGGGCCGCCCGTGTCGGGCAGGGCCGGACCCGACGGGGCGGGCTTCGGCGGGGCCGGCGAGGACGCGACCGGGGTGGTCGTGTCCGACGGCGGCGAGACCACCGGCGGCACCGTGTCGCACCCGGCCGGGGTGCACCCGCCGGCCGTCGCGCGGTTGAGGATCGGGCCGCCGGCGACGTCCGCCGCCGTGACCTCGTAGTCCGCCTCGCACGTGGTGCTCTCCCCCGGCGCGAGGGTGGTCTCGCGGCAGGAGATCGCGACGTCGGCGTCGTCCAGCATCGGGTCGTCGATCGTGATCGAGGAGATCGTCACGGCACCCGTGTTGGTGACGTCGAACCGGTAGGTGATGGTGTCGCCCACCTGCGCGGGCCCACCGCCGGCCACGGCGTTGGACTTCACGAGCCCGAGCGTCGCGGTCGTCTCCGCCGGCGTGTCCGTCGTCGACGGGGGGAGTCCACCGGGTCCTCGTCGCCCCCGACCGGCGTGCCGGTCGCGGTCGCCGCGTTGTGGACCGTGCCGGCGTCGACGTCGGCCTGGGTGACGACGTAGGGCTCGTCGACGACGCAGAACACGGTGTCGCCGGCACGCACGGTCGTCGCCTCGCAGGTGATGGTGCCGACCTTCGGGTCGTTCACGACGACGTCGACGAGCGTGACGTTGCCGGTGTTGGTGACCTCGAAGCCGTACCAGATCTCCTCGCCCAGGTCGGCCACGCCGTCCTGGTCGAGGTCCTCGAGCTCGGCGAGCTTCACGATCGCCAGGCCGGGCACGGCCTCGATCGGCGTGGAGGTGGAGTCCGGGTCCGAGCCGACGGGGTCACCGTCGGGGTCCGTCGCCCCCGCGGTCGCGGTGTTGTCCACCGAGCCCGCGTCCACGTCGTCGCGCGTGATCTCGTACGGCGCGGCCGAGCACGTCACCGACGCCCCTGGCGCCAGCACGCCCGCCGGGCAGGTCAGCCCGCCCAGCATCGGGTCGCTGATCGCCACGGCGCTCAGCGGCACGTTGCCCGTGTTGGTCACCACGAACGTGTAGGCGATGGTGTCGCCCGCGTCGGTGGTGCCCGACGAGTTCACGTCGACGGGCGTGCCCGCCTGCTTGTCCAGCGCCAGGCTCGGCGCCGGCGTGTCGACCGGCGTCGTGGTGGAGTCCTCGTTGGAGGTCACCTCGTCGCCGTCCGGGTCCTCGCCCACGGAGGTGGCCACGTTCACCACGGCACCCGCGACCTCGTCCGCCTCCGTCACCACGTACGGCGCGTCCGCGGCGCACTCCGTGGCCTCACCCGGCGCCAGGCTCGTGACCTCGCAGGTCACGGCGCCTGCCAGCGGGTCCACGACGCGCACGTCGGAGACCGGCACGTTGCCGTCGTTGGTGACGGTGAACGTGTAGGCGATCGTGTCGCCCGCGTCGGTGATGCCCGAGCCGTTGACGTCAACCGGCGTGCCCGCGAGCTTGTCGAGGGTCAGCACCGGGGCCGGCGTCGCGACCGGCGTGTTCGTCGAGTCCGGGTCGCTGGTGACGGGGTCCCCGTCGGGGTCCTCGCCCTCGACCGTGGCCGTGTTGGTGACGACCGCGGCGGCCTCGTCGGCGTCGGTCACGACGTACGGCGCGTCGGCGGCGCACTCCGTGGTCTCGCCCGGCGCGAGGCTGGTGGCCTCGCAGGTCACCGCACCGACGAGCGGGTCGGAGACCGTGACGTCGGTGACCGGGACGTTGCCCGTGTTCGTCACCGTGAAGGTGAACGCGATGGTGTCGCCCGCGTCGGTGATGCCCGAGCCGTTGACGTCGACCGGCGTGCCGGCGCGCTTCTCCAGCGCCAGGGCCGGGGCCGGGCGCTCGACCGGCGTGGTCGTCGTGTCCTCGTTCGAGACGACGTCCTCGTCGTACGGGTCGCTGCCCACCGCCGTCGCCACGTTCGTGACGGAGCCGGCGAGCTCGTTGGCCTCGGTGACCACGTAGGCCTCGTCGGCCGCGCAGTCGGTCGCCTCGCCCGGCGCGAGGCTCGTCGCCTCACAGGTGACGTCGCCGACGAGCGGGTCCTGCACGCGGATCGCGTCGACCGGCACGTTGCCCGTGTTGGTCACCGTGAACGTGTAGGCGATGGTGTCGCCGGCGTCGGTGATGCCCGAGCCGTTGACGTCGACCGGCGTGCCCGCGAACTTCTCGAGCGTCAGCCCGGGCTCGGGGAGGTCGGTCGGGGTGGAGGTGGAGTCGGGGTCGGAGCCGACGGGGTCGCCGTCGGGGTCCGTCGCTCCCGCGGTCGCGGTGTTGTCCACCGAACCGGCCTGGACGTCGTCACGCGTGATCACGTACGGCGCGGCCGAGCAGGTCACGGAGGCGCCCGGCGCCAGCACGCCCGCCGGGCAGGTCAGCCCGGTCAGCATCGGGTCGCTGATCGCGACCGCGCGCAGCGGGACGTTGCCGGTGTTCGTGACCACGAAGGAGTAGGCGATCGTGTCGCCCGCGTCGGTCAGGCCGGAGCCGTTGACGTCGACCGGGGTGCCTGCCTGCTTGTCCAGCGCCAGGCTCGGCGCCGGCGAGTCGACCGGCGTGGTGGTGGAGTCCTCGTCCGAGGTGACGGGGTCGCCGGAGGTGTCCTCGCCGGAGGCCGTGGCCACGTTCACCACGGCACCCGCGGTCTCGTCCGCTGCCGTCACGACGTACGGCGCGTCGGCGACGCACTCCGCGTCCTCGCCGGGCTCCAGGCTCGTCACGTCGCAGGTGACGGCGCCGACGAGCGGGTCCGAGACCGCCACGTCGGTGACCGGGACGTTGCCGGTGTTCGTCACCGTGAAGGTGTAGGCGATCGTGTCGCCCGCGTCGGTCAGGCCGGAGCCGTTGACGTCGACCGGCGTGCCGGCCCGCTTCTCGAGCGTGAGCGCCGCGTCGTGGTCGATCGGGGTGCTCGTGCTGTCGTCGTCGGTGACGTCGGGGTCGCCGGGCACGCCGGTGTTGCCCGAGGCCGTGGCCGTGTTGTCCACGACGCCGGCGGTCACGTCCGCCTGCGTGAGCACGTACGGCGCGGCCGTGCAGGTCACGTCGTCACCGGGCGCGAGGGCACCGGGCGGGCAGGTGACGGTGCCGACCTTGGGGTCGGAGACCGCGATGGTCGCCAGCGGCACGGGGCCCGTGTTGGTGACGACGAACGTGTAGGTGATCGTCGAGCCGGCGGTGCTGCCCGTCGGGGTGCCCGCGATCTTGTCGAGCTCGAGCGACGGACGCTTCGCGGTGTTGGTGAAGGTGCACAGGGCCGCGACGCCGGCGGCACCGCCGTTGGGCATCGTGAAGCTGCCGGTCGTGCCCGTGCCGCTGGCGATCGTGCCGCCCGTGTTCTCGTCGACGCAGGCCCAGGCCGCGTCGTACCGGCTCGCGAGGGTGCCGTTGCCGCTCTCGGTCACGGTGTAGGTCGTGCCCGTGAGCCCGAAGACGGGACCGGCGGTCTCGGCGGACGTGTCCTGCAGGCCGGAGTCGCTGCCCGCGGTCGTCGCCGTGTTGCCGGTGGTGATGCCGCCGCCCGTGACGGTGAGCGTCGCCTGGTCGCCCGCGACGGCGCGGCCGTCGGGGAAGTCCTTCTGCACGCGGATCGTGTTCGGCGAGGCGCAGGACGCGAGGTCCACGGAGCCCGACTGCGCCAGCGGCGACGACGAGAGGACGGCGCCGGTGGAGGGGTTGACCTCGAACAGCTGGTTGCCGCTCGCCAGGTAGAGCAGGCCCGAGCCGGCGAACGCGATGCCGTTGATCGCCTGGTTGGACGGCGTCGAGATGTCGGTGATCTGGCGACCCGTGACCGTGACGGCGGGGCCGCTCGTCGGGATCTCCTGGTCGATGACGGAGACGACGTTGGAGCCGTTCGCGCCACCGACGACGTACATGCGGCCCTGCTGGTCGAAGACCCAGTCGCCGTTGCCGCCGCCGGTCGGGATGGTGCCGCTCGCGACCAGGCCGATGGAGGTGTTGGTCGTGGTGTCGAAGCCGTAGACCTGGACGGTCGAGCCGCTGAAGCCGCCGTAGTAGTAGAACCCGTTGAGCGGGTTCACCGCGCCGTGCGTCACGGGGGTGCTGGCCGCGCCGGCGCCGAGGGCCGTCGTGCTGTCGCTGGCGCGGTCGTGGCGGTAGATCGTGCGGCCGCTGCCCTGGGCGGCCGGCAGCACGCCGAACGCCTGGCTGCCGTCGTCGGAGATGCCGAGGCCGTTGAGGCTGCCGGTGGCACCGATGTCGAAGGTGCCGACGCTGGTCTGGGTGCCGTCCTCCCCGAGCGCCCAGATGTTGCGGGGCGACGCCCCCTGGATCGAGTAGACGGTGCCGCAGTCGAGCGGCGCAGCCGCGGTCGCGGGCGCGGCGGCCAGCGACAGGGTCACCCCCGCGAGCCCCGACGCCACAACGACCGTGGCGGCCGCCTGCGCGAACCACCGCCGCGCCCTGCTCGTGCCGGACCGACCGGCTCCCCCTCGTGTGCCCCCACGCACACGCACGTGCTTGCTCAACGCATTCCCCACATCGTCGTCGGACCTGCGGCCGTTCGACCGCAGGGGGAGGACGGGGTGGAGCGGGGTTCCTTACGCAGTTCTCAGGAGAATTTCGAGTGGTCTGGATCACAGCAGTTCCACGCCGTGCGATGACCTAAGATCCGCCGCACGGGGGACGCCCTGTCGGGTCGCACGACGGGGTCACACACAGCGCGGCGTCGACACGACGTCGCGCGCCGTCACGTCCCGTCGACGACACCGCGACCAGGACCATGACCGCTGCAGCGCACCCACCGGAGCACACCGACCCGACCGACGCCACCCTGCTGACGCGTGCCCGCGCGGGCGACGCGGAGGCGGTCGCCGTGCTCTTCGAGCGCTACCACCCCGTGGCGCTCGCCCTGGCGACCCGGCACGCCGGCCCCGACCTCGCCCCCGACATCGCCGCGACCGCGTTCGAGCGGATCCTCCGGCTGCTGCGGCAGGGGAAGGGCCCGACCACCGCGTTCCGCCCCTACCTGGCCGCGACCGTCAACAGCGCCTGGGTCGACCACGTGCGCCGCGACTCCCGCCTCGTGCTCGTCGAGGACGACGACGACCTGGAGCCGCTCGTCCCCGCGCCGTCGGACGGCGCCGACGACCGCTTCGACCGTGCGACCGTCGCCGCCGCCTTCGCCGACCTGCCGCCCCGCTGGCAGCACGTGCTGTGGCACACCGCGGTCGAGGGCCTCCCGCACGACGAGGTCGGCGAGGCGCTCGGGCTGACGGGCAACGCCGTCGGCGTGCTGGCCCACCGCGCCCGGGAAGGGCTGCGCACCGCCTACCTCGACGCCCACCTCGCCGCAGCCGCCGACGCCGGCTGCCGGCGCACGACGCCCCTGCTGGGCGCCTACGTGCGCGGCGCCATGTCCGTCGGCAAGCGCCAGCGCGTCACCGAGCACCTCGACGGGTGCGCCCGGTGCCGGCACGCCGTCGACGAGCTCGGCCAGATCTCGGCGAACCTGGGCGCCGCGCTGCTGCCCGTGCTGGGGCTGCTCGCGGCGGGCCGGTTGCCCGGCGCCTCCTCCGGGCTCTCCCCCAGTGCCGGGTCGGGCGCGGACCCCGGGCCGGCTCGGTCGCGCTCCCGGCGGTTCCCGCGCCGTACGACGCAGGTCGGCGTGGCCGCGGCCGCGGTCGTCGCGGTGGCCCTGGCGGCGGCTGCGGTCGTGCTCGAGCCGTGGGCCGGGTCGGACGGCGGCCCGGCGATCGCGACGGCGCCGTCCGGTGCGGCTGACGCGGCCGACACGGGGGCTCCGGTCGATCCGGCCGATCCTGTCGAGCCGGATGCTGCGGTCGACCCGGCTGCTCCAGCGCCTGCCGGGGATCCGACGCCAGGCGCCGCGCAGGCACCGGCCGAGCCGGTGACGTCGCCGGAGCCCGGCCCGGGGTCGGACCCCGGCACCCCGGAGGACCCGGCGGGACCCGGCCGGGAACCCTCGACGACCCCCGCACCGGAGCCCGCACCGGAGCCCGCACCGGAGCCCGCACCGGAGCCGCCCACGGTCGACCCCGCGGACAACCCCCGGTTCGAGCGGTCCCGTCTCGCCGTGGCCCCGGCCGCGCAGCCCGGGTGGACGCGCGTGACGGTCCCGGTCGTGGCAGCCTCGCCGGGCACGGTGGTCACCATGACCGTCCGTGGCGCGCGGGAGGTCTGCCTCCTCGGTGGCGGCGAGCCGACGTGCACGACGGGGTCGGTCACGGGCTGGACCGTGCCCGTGACCGGGGTCGCGGAGCCACTGGTCGTCGAGGTGCGGCACGACGCGCTGGCGTGGATCGGCCTCGCGCTCGAGGCGCTCGACCGGCCCGACGACGTCCCGGCCGACAACCAGGTCGACGCGATCCTGCGCACGGTCGGCTGACCCTCGGGGACGGTCGTACGCTCGCAGGATGACCACCGCCGCCCTCCCCCGGAGCTGACGTGCCGACCTGGGCCGCCGCCGGGCTGTGGGGTCTCGCCGGTGGCGGTGCCCTCGTGGTGGGCGCTCTGGTCGCCTGGTTCGTGCGGGTGCCGCAGCGCGTCGTCGCGGGCGTCATGGCCTTCGGCGCGGGCGTGCTCATCTCCGCCCTGTCGTTCGAGCTCGTGGACGAGGCCGAGACGAGCGGCGGCCTCCCGGCCACGGCGGTGGGGTTCCTCGTGGGCGCGGTGGCGTACGTCGCGGCGAACGTCGCGCTCGCCCGCCGCGGCGCGGCGCACCGCAAGCGCTCCGGAGGTCAGCAGGCGTCGGAGTCGGACCAGCCGGGCTCCGGCACCGCGATCGCCGTGGGCGCCCTCCTCGACGGCGTGCCCGAGTCCGTCGTCCTCGGGCTCTCGCTGCTCGACGGCGGCACCGTGGGCGTCGCCGTCCTCGCCGCCATCGTCATCTCCAACGTGCCCGAGGGTCTCTCCAGCGCGGCCGGGATGAAGCGGGCGGGCCGCAGCGCGCGCTACGTCTTCGCCGTCTGGGGCGGCATCGCGGTCGTCAGCGGCGTCGCGGCGCTCGCCGGCGCACTGCTGCTCCAGGGCGCCCCCACCGAGGCGATCGCGGTCGTCACGGCCCTCGCCGCCGGCGCCATCCTCGCCATGGTGGCGGACACGATGATCCCGGAGGCGTTCGAGCGCACCCACCTCTACACGGGGCTGATCGCGGCCTCGGGCTTCCTGCTCGCGTTCGTCGTGAGCCGGGCGTGACTGGCGGGAGCCCGCACCTCTTGGTGGTGGCCACGGCCAACGCGGCCAGCGGGCGGGACCGGCGCGGTCGGATCGACGCCGCGTCCTGGGAGCGGTGGAGCGACGCCGCCGCCGCGCTCGACGTCGACGTGCTCGCCGTGCAGGAGATCGACCACCGGCTCCCCCGGAGCGGCGAGGTCGACCAGACGAGCGCGCTCGCGGACCTGCTGCGCGCCGACGGGCCCGCCTGGTCGGCGCGCTTCGCGGCCGCGGTGCACGGCACGCCGGGCACGCTCGCCGGCTTCCGCCCCGCCGCCCCGGTGGCGGACGACCGCCCGGAGGAACCGTCGTACGGCGTCGCCCTCCTCAGCCGCCACCCCGTCACCGCGTGGCGAGAGCTGCGGCTCGGCCCGTCGCGCGTGCGGTTGCCGGTGCCGCTGCCGCCGGGATCAGGGCGACGCGTGCTGTGGGTGCCCGACGAGCCGCGGGTGGCGCTCGCAGCGGTCGTCGACGCGCCGGGTGGGCCGGTGAGCGTGGCGACGACGCACCTGTCGTTCGCCCCGCTGCGGGCGCGGGCCCAGCTGCGGGACGTGGTGCGCTGGTGCGCCGACCTCCCGCGCCCGCTCGTGCTGCTCGGCGATCTCAACCTGCCGCCGCGGCTCGTGACGTTCGCCGGCACGCCCGCCGTCCGCGCGCCGACCCACCCGGCGCACCGGCCACGGGTGCAGCTCGACCACGTGCTGCTGGACGACCCGGCGGGGCGGTATGTCGTGGGTGACGCCGCGACGTACCGCGTGGCCGACAGCGACCACCTCGCGGTGCGGGTCGGGCTCGTGCCCGCGTGAGCACCAGCCGCCCGACGCCGGTCTGATCGGGGCCGGCGGGGGGAACCACCCGCTCGTGTAACGCGGTGTCCGGGTCACTATGGAAGGGGTAGACCGCGTGCACAGTGACTCGGACACCGCGTTACACGCCACTGACCAGGGCTTCAGCCGATCGCCGCCGCCGCCGCGCGTCCCGCTGTCCGCCCGGAGAACAGGCACCCGCCGAGGAACGTGCCCTCGAGCGCGTTGTAGCCGTGCATGCCGCCACCGCCGAAGCCGGTGGCCTCGCCCGCGGCGTACAGGCCGGGCACCGGCACCCCGGCCGCGTCGAGCACCCGCCCGTCGAGGTCGGTGTGGAGGCCGCCGAGGGTCTTGCGGGTGAGGATGTGGAGCCGTACGGCGATGAGCGGGCCCGCCGCGGGATCGAGGAGGCGGTGGGGTGTCGCGACGCGGATGAGCTTGTCGCCGCGGTAGTTCCGCGCCCCGTGGATGGCGGTGACCTGGGCGTCCTTGCCGAACGGGTTCGCGATCTCCCGATCGCGGGCCTCCACGAGGCGGGTGAGGCGCTCGGCGTCGATGAGGGGCTGGCCGGTGAGGCGGTTCATGCCGGCGGCCAGCTCGTAGAGCGTGTCTGCGACGACGAAGTCCTCGCCCTTCTGCTTGAAGGCCTCGACGGGACCCGGCGCACCGGACTTCAGCCGGCCGAGGAGCAGCCCGACGTCCTTGCCGGTGAGGTCGGGGTTCTGCTCCGACCCCGAGAGCGCGAACTCCTTCTCGATGATCTTCTGCGTGAGCACGAACCACGAGTGGTCGTGGCCCGTGCCCCGGAGGTGCCGCAGCGTGCCGAGGGTGTCGAATCCGGGGAAGTAGGGCGCGGGCAGGCGGTTGCCCTCGGCGTCGAGCCACAGCGACGAGGGCCCGGGGAGGATCCGGATGCCGTGGTCGGCCCAGATCGGGTCCCAGTTGCGCAGGCCCTCGACGTAGTGCCACATCCGGTCCGGGTTGATGACCGCCCCGCCGGCGGCCTCGGTGATGCCGATCATCCGGCCGTCGACGTGGGCGGGCACGCCGGCGACCATGCGCTCCGGCGGGGTGCCGAGGCGGGCCGGCCAGTTCTTGCGCACCAGCTCGTGGTTGCCGCCGATGCCGCCGGAGGCGACGACCACGGCCTGGGCGGTCAGCTCGAATTCGCCGACCTCGTCGCGGGAGGACGCCGCGCCCCGTACGACGTCGGACGGCGCCAGCAGGGCGCCGCGCACGCCCGTGACCGTGCCCTCGCTGGTGACGAGCGCGTCGACGCGGTGGCGGAAGCGGAGCTCGACGCGACCCGCGGCGACGTGCTCCCGCACGCGGCGCTCGAACGGCTCGACCACACCGGGCCCGGTGCCCCAGGTGAGGTGGAAGCGCGGCACGGAGTTGCCGTGGCCGTCGGCGCGCCCGTCGCCGCGCTCGGCCCACCCGACGACCGGGAAGAAGCGGTGGCCCATCTGCCGGAGCCAGGAGCGCTTCTCACCGGCGGCGAAGTGCACGTAGGCCTCCGCCCACCTCCGCGGCCAGTGGTCCTCGGGCCGGTCGAACTGCGCCGAGCCGAACCAGTCCTGCAGCGCGAGGTCGAGCGAGTCCTTCACGCCCATCCGCCGCTGCTCGGGGCTGTCGACGAGGAACAGGCCACCCAGCGACCAGAAGGCCTGACCGCCCAGCGACTGCTCCGGCTCCTGGTCGAGCACGAGCACACGCCGTCCCGCGTCCGCCAGCTCCGCTGCGGCGACCAGCCCGGCCAGTCCACCGCCCACCACGATCGCGTCTGCGTCCATGGGCCCCAGGCTCGGAGGACGCGGGGACCGGACGCAAGAGCGTCCATCCTTTCTGAGCACTAGGGTTGTCACCGCCTGACAACGGGAGCGAGGAGCCTGCGTGACGATGGATGCCGTGCGCGTCGCCGTCCGCGACGACGTCCTGGCCCGGCTCGACGAGATCGCGGCCCGCGTCACGGCCGAGATCGTGGCCGAGATCCCGGCGTACGCCGCGCTCGCGCCGGCCCAGCTCGCCGAGGTCGACGCGATCGCGCGGTGGGGCACGACCCGGGTGCTCGACCTGTGGGCGGAGGGCGCGACGGGGCTCGCGCCGTCGGACCTGCAGCGGTTCCGCGGCATCGGCGCCGCTCGCGCGCTCGACGGGCGTCCCCTGCCGGGCATCCTCCGCGCCTACCGCCTCGCGGCCACCCAGGTCGTCGACCACATCGAGGCCACCGCCGCCGACCGTCTGGCCGTCGGCGACGCGATCGCGCTGTCACGGCTGTGGATGGCGGTCGTCGACACGCTCACCGATGCGCTGCACGACGGCTACGCCGCGGGCGCCGCGCGGGCCGGCGACCGGGACGGCGCCGTCGAGCACCTCCTCGACGACCTGCTCGCCGGCCGCCAGGTCGCCCACACCAACCTCGAGGACCGCAGCCGGGAGCTGCAGGTCGTGGTCCCCGCGCGCCCCACCCTTCTCGTCGTCGCCCTCTCCCCCGACGGGCCGACGCGCGCCGAGCTGGCGGCCCTGGTGGGCGACGACGCGCCGCTCCGGCACCGCGAGCACCACGGCGTCGCGGTCCTCGACGGCACCACCGCGCGCGCCATCACCCCGCACTGGACGGCGTCGTGGCGCGGAGCGATGGTCCCGAACGACCGCACCACCGACCTCCCGCGCTCCTACCGCCTCGCCACGCACGCGCTGCGTCACGCGCCGGCGCACGCGTACGACGAGGGCCGACTCCTCGACGAGGCCGACGTGCTGCTCGTCGCGCTCCTCACCGGCCACCGGGACACCGATCGCGCCCGCTTCGAGCGCCTGGTGCTGGACGGGCTGGACGACCACCTGCTCGCGAGCATCGAGGCCCACGTCGCCACGGGTTCCGCCGACGTCGCCGCCGCGCGTCTCGGCGTCCACCCGCAGACGCTGCGCCACCGCCTGCGTCGCACTCGCGAGCTCAGCGGCCGCGACCCGCGCCGTACCTGGGACCGGCTCGTGCTCGAGGTGGCCCTGCTGGGCCGCTCGGCGTGAAGGTCGGGCCCGGGGGCCCTCGTCGTGTAACGCGGTGTCCGGGCGACTGTGCACGTGGTCTACCACCTCCATGGTGACCCGGACACCGCGTTACATCCCGTCGGGCCCGGCGACCGCTCGCCCCCTCAGGCGCAGCCGAGCACGTCGTACGCCGCGGCGGCGAGCTCCACGAGGTCGTCGCGCTGCTCGTCCTCGTCGCGGGTGTCGGCCAGCGCCCAGCCGAGGGGGCTGCGGGTGGCGGTCACGGCACATTCGCCCGAGGCGACGAGCACCGCGGAGTCGCCGTCGACGTACACCTCGTCGCCGTCCACCTCGACGGGGTCGCCGGCGCCGGCGAGACCCATCGCGAGGTAGCCCTCGTTGGTCACCTGGGAGGCGATCGTCGTGGAGGCCCCGTCCCCGACGTACGCACACCTGATGCCTGCAGCGCCCACCGCACCGCGGGCGGCGCGCACCTCCCCCACCTCCGCGGTGACGAGCTCGTCGGCGGGGTCGGGGCAGGCGGCGGGAATCTCGACGGCCGGTACGTCGACGGCGGCGGCACCGTCGGCCACCTCGCGCGCGAGGTCGACGAGCAGCTCCTCGGGCAGCACGGCGTCGGTGTCGTCGCGGAACTGGCTGTCGACGAGCACGACCCGGTCCCCGGACCGGACCGTCACCCGGAGGCCGTCGTAGGAGTTCACTGCGACGTACGCCTCGTCGCCGAGACCCGCGACCGGCTCGGCGGGGTCGCTGCCGTAGGGCGTCGCGATCGTCGTCACCGGGCGGCCGTCGTCGAACGCCCGGACCCCCACGTTGAGCATCCCGCCGGCGAAGCCGCAGGCCACGAAGGTCTCCTCGCCCGGGAAGAGGCCGACGGAGTCGCCGCCGAGGCCCTCCGCCGTGCCGGAGCCGTTCGTGTCGAGTGCCGCCGTCAGCGCGTCCCGCGACTCCGCCGAGATGAGCCCGCACGGCACGGAGTCGGCGTCGGTCCCTCCCGTCGCGTCCCACCCGCCTGCACCGTCGCTGTCGCTGCGGTCGCGGTCGCCCGATCCCCCCGATGCCCCGTCGTCGTCGCCACAGCCTGCGAGCGCCAGCGGGAGGACGAGAGCGGTGACGAGAAGAGCCGCGCGGGAGGAACCGGAGGAACGGGAGGAACGCATGCCCCCGCCCTTCCCCCTGGGACGTCATGCGAACCGTCGCCGGGGGCCACCGCCTCGCATGACGTCCGCCAGAGGCCTGTGGTCTGACCACATGCTACGGTGTGGTCAGACCACACGACGAGCAGCCCGCGACCACCGGAGGGACCCATGGCCGAGACGACCCGCGCCTGGCGCACGGTGCTCGACCACCTCGAGCGTGAGCTCGGCGAGGGCCGGCTCGGTCCCGGCGACCGCCTGCCCGGCGAGCGCGAGCTCGCCGCCCGGCTCGGGGTCGGCCGCTCGAGCGTGCGCGAGGCGGTGCGGGTGCTCGACGTGATGGGCGTGGTGCGCACGGCCACCGGCTCCGGCCCGTCCGCTGGCGCGATCATCGTCGCCCGGCCCGGCGCCGGCATGTCGACGATGCTGCGGCTCCAGACCGCCGCGCAGGCCTTCGGTGTCGACGACGTCGTCGCGACCCGCGTCGCGCTCGAGGTGGCGGTCGTCGGCACCCTCGCCGCGGCGTACGACGACGCCCACCTCACGCCCGCCCGCGAGCTGCTCGTCGCGATGGAGGACGCCGCACTGACGCCCGAGGAGTTCCTCGCGCTCGACGCACGGTTCCACCTCGCGCTGGCGGAGGCGACGGGCAACCAGGTGATGCTCGCCGTGATGGCGGGGCTGCGCACGGCGATCGAGGACTACGTGCGCCTCGGTCTCGCCCGCATCGACGACTGGTCCGTCACGGTCGAACGCCTGCGCGCCGAGCACGCCGCCCTCCTCGACGCCGTGACCGCCGGACGCGCCGACGCCGCCCGGACGTGCGTGGCCGACCACATCCACGGCTACTTCGCCCAGATCCGCCCCTGACCCCGTCCGCCCCACCCCCGGCACCACCCGAGAGGACCCCCATGGTCACCCGCCAGTTCCCCAAGCCCGCCGAGATCTTCGACCTGCTGAAGTTCAAGAAGCCGGAGCTCAACCCCCGCAAGCGGCGGCTGGCGAAGGCGCTCACCATCGACGACCTGCGGGTGATCGCGAAGCGCCGCACGCCGCGGGCCGCCTTCGACTACACCGACGGCGCGGCCGAGGGCGAGCTGTCGATCCTGCGCGCCCGGCAGGCGTTCCAGGACGTCGAGCTGCACCCCGACGTGCTGCGTCCGGCGGTCGACGTCGACACCTCGATCGAGGTGCTGGGAGCGCGGAGCGCGCTGCCGTTCGGCATCGCCCCCACCGGCTTCACCCGCCTCATGCAGACCGAGGGCGAGATCGCGGGCGCCGGGGCCGCCGGGGCGGCCGGGATCCCGTTCACGCTCTCGACGCTGGGCACGACGTCGATCGAGGACGTGCAGGCGGCGAACCCGGGCGGGCGCAACTGGTTCCAGCTCTACGTCATGCGGAACCGCGAGACGTCCTACGAGCTGACCCGCCGTGCGGCCGCCGCCGGCTACGACACGCTCTTCTTCACCGTCGACACCCCGGTCGCCGGCGCGCGGTTGCGTGACAAGCGCAACGGCTTCTCGATCCCGCCGCAGATCACGCTGCGCACGGTGCTCGACGCCGCGGTCCGTCCCTGGTGGTGGATCGACTTCATCACCACGCCGAAGCTCGAGTTCGCCTCGCTGTCCTCGACCGGCGGCACCGTCGGCGAGCTGCTGGACTCGGCGATGGACCCGACGATCAGCTACGAGGACCTCGAGGTCATCCGCGGGCTGTTCCCCGGCAAGATCGTCGTCAAGGGCGTGCAGAACGTCGCCGACGCGCGCCGACTGGTCGACCACGGCGTCGACGGCGTGGTGCTCTCGAACCACGGCGGCCGCCAGCTCGACCGCGCACCGGTGCCGTTCCACCTTCTGCCGGAGGTCGTGCGGGAGGTCGGCGGGGACACCACGGTCATGGTCGACACCGGCATCATGAACGGCGCCGACATCGTCTCCTCGATCGCGCTCGGCGCCGACTTCACGCTGATCGGCCGGGCCTACCTCTACGGCCTCATGGCCGGCGGACGGCCCGGCGTCGACCGCACGATCGCGATCCTCCGGGACGAGATCGAGCGCACCATGAAGCTGCTCGGCGTCGCCTCGCTCGAGGAGCTCGAGCCGCGCCACGTCACGCAGCTCGTGCGGCTCGCGCCGCGGCCGCTGGCCTGAGCCGCTCAGCCACCCAGCCGCTCAGCCGCCCAGCCGCCCCGCCGCTCAGTCGATCCGCACGACCGGCGGCGGGACCCAGCCCGGGTCCCGCGGGTGGTAGAGCCGGAGCATCAGGCGGAACGGGCCGGGCGGGGCGGGCAGCCAGTTGGCCGTCCCGCCCGCCGGCGGGTACGCCGCGACCTCGACCCGCAGCGACCCGTCCGCCTCGCGGCGCAGGCCCGGGGTGCGGTCGCCCACGGCGTACCGGCCCAGCGGGTTCTCCACCAGGAGCCCGGCGCGGTGGTAGACGGTCAGCGACCAGAACGCCGCAGCCGGCGGCTGGTCGTCGGCCGCGAAGGTGATCGCGTAGGTCCGCTCCGCGCCGTCGAGCAGCTCACCCCGGTCGTCGACCTCGGCCACCGGGTAGACGGCCTCCTGGACCGGGTTGACGTAGATCTGCGCCATCGCGACGGCCGCCCGCAGCGCGAGGTCGGCCCCCACGTCGGGCCCGACCTCGTTGAGCGCCCAGCCGTGGGCGAGCCGACCGAGCGCGCCGACCCGGGCCTCGATCTGGCGCACCCCGTCGGCGAGGCCGTCCCGGACCGCCTCGGCGAGAGCCCCTGGCGGATCGCCCTCGGTCAGGCCGCAGGTCGCCAGGTCGTCACGCACCTCGGCGGGCACCGACGCGGGCGCGAGGTCGCGCACGACGCGCGCCACGCTGCGCGCGAACGCCGCCGGTTCGCGCACCTCCGCGTCCCGCGCGACCGCGTCGAGGTCGACGTCGCGGAGACCGGCGGGAGGCTCCGGCGGCGCGGGGGCGCCGGGCCGGGCCACGAGGGTCACCTCGTCCTGGAGCGCGTGGACGCGGGCCAGGTCCTCCGGGTCGCCGGGCTCGACGAGCGTGCGACCGCAGACCATGAGGAAGCGGTGCGACGTGCTGACCTCGAGCCGGCCGTCCCGCTCGCGCGTGCCGAGGGGACCGCGGCGGAACACCAGGGGCGGCAGCTGCGACCCGTGGGTCCGCTGCCCGAGCGACCACGGGCTCCCCGTGTCGGCCAGCCCGACCTGGTAGCTGTAGTAGCGCTCGCCGTACGCCGGCGTGACCAGCTCGTGCTCCCCGGCGTCGAGGTCGAGCCAGGCCACCGAGTAGAGCGTGTCGACGTTGGGGGCGACACCCACCCGCAGGCCCGGGTCGGAGAGTGCCCGCTGGTGGCCGATCCGTCCGAGCGGTGCGCCCGCGGAGGTCGCCGGGCGGAGGGCCGAAGGGTCGCGCGGCTGCGTGAAGTTGAGCCGCACCCGCTGCGCCATGACGCACGGGAAGGCCCACACCTGCAGGCGCGCGGCCGCTGCACGCACCTCGTCGAGCGCCGTGATCGTCATCTGCCGCGTCCCTTCCACCGTGATATGAAGTGAGTTCAGTTTAAGCACGAGCACGAGGAGCGTCGATGCGGTTCCGCGGACAGACCCCTGCCGAGGCCGAGCGCCCGCCGTCGCGTCCCGACGCGATCCCGGCGGACCCCGCGCAGCGTCGGGCGCGCGCCCGCACCCTCGCCGAGCTCGCCACGGTCTACGGCCTGCCCGCGGTGCTGCAGCACGACCTCCTCCGCCGCGAGACCTGGGGCGCCGACCCACGGCCGCTCTCGACGTTCCGTCACGAGCGCACCATCGCGACCCCGGGGTTCGGGGGCTTCCGCGTGCCGAACGTCGACACGCTCTACTCGAGCGCCTGGGTGGACCTCACGGGCGGCCCCGTCGACGTCTCGCTCCCCGCCATGGGGACGCGGTACTACACGCTGCAGCTCCTCGACGCCTTCAGCGGCACCACGAACATCAGCCGCCGCACGGTGGGCGAGGCCCGGGGGTTCACCCTCGTGCCACCCGGGTCGCCGTGGCCGGAGGACCTCCCGGACGGGAGGGTCGCCGTCGCCGTCGACGCGGCGATCATGTGGGTGCTCATGCGCATCCAGGTCGGCAGCGACGACCTCGACGTCGTCCACGCCCTGCAGGACCAGGTGCGCCTCGAGCCCCACGGGAACTCGACCGTCACCCCCGAGCAGCCCGCGGGCGACGTCGAGGCGGACGCCGCCGCCTTCATGGAGACGCTCGACGCCGCCCTGCGCCTGCAGGGCCACCCCGCCGCCGACGACGCGCTCGTGGCCCAGCTCCGGAGCATCGGCGTCGGTGGCACCGCGCCGTTCGACGCCGGCGCCCTGGACGAGGCCACGGCCGAGGGCATCGCCGAGGGGTTCGCCGCCGCGATGGAGCTCGTCTCCACCAACCGCGCGCTCCTCGGCACGCCGACGCCCGGAGGCTGGACCCGCGTGGCCGACAAGGGCCGCCACGGCCACCGCCACCTCAACCGCGCCATCATGAACTTCGTCGGCCTGGCCGCCAACGTCGTCGACGAGAACACGTCGTTCAACACGTACGTCGACGCCGACGGCCAGCCGCTCGACGGCCGCCGCTCCTACGAGATCGACCTCGTGGACCCGCCCGAGTGCGGCGCCTTCTGGAGCATCACGCTCTACGAGGCCGGGACCGGGACGCTGTACGACGCTCCCGACCGCCGCCACAGCGTGGGGAGCGCCTCGGGGGGCAGGACGAGCGTGGCCGCGGGCCGCATCGTCGTCGGACCCGACGCGGCGGACGGCGACGCCTGGCTGCCGGCTCCCCCGGGGCCCTTCTTCCTCGTGCTCCGCATCTACGTCCCGGGGCCGGAGGTCGTCGCGGGGGCGTGGACTCCGCCGCCCGTTCGCCCCCGCTGACCACCGGCGGAGTCGTGGCCCCAGCGGGCCGTTTTCCGTAGCGCTGGGGCCACGACTCCGGTACGGCGCGGGATCAGAGGTTGTCGAGCACGTTCTTGCCGCCGATGATCATCGCGACCCCGACGCCGAGCCCGGTCACGACCGTCATCAGCAGCGCCATCGCCGCCACCTGCGGGTAGAACCCGTTGGCCCAGAGGTCGTACAGCCGCGTGCCCATCACCTGCGTCGTGGGGGCCCGCACGAGCAGCGAGGCCGCGAACTCGTGCGTCAGCAGGATGAACATGAGCGCGACCGCGCTGAGGATCGCCGGGCGCATCAGCGGCAGGATGATCCGCAGGTTCGTCACGAGCGAGCTCGCACCGCTGGTGGCGGAGGCCTCGGCGTACGTCTCCCCCAGCGCCAGCAGCGCCGTCATCTGCAGTCGCGTCGCGAACGGCAGCATCAGCACCACGTAGACGAGCACGATGACCGTGCGCGTGCCGTAGAGGATGAACGGCGGCTGCGTGTAGGTCAGCAGGAACCCGACACCGAAGATGACGGCCGGGATGCCCAGCGGCAGCGCGGTGACGAGGTCGCCGGCGAGCCGCAGCACCGTGTAGCGACGACCTCGCACGAGCAGGTTGGCCATGGCGAACCCGAGGGGCACGCAGATGGCCACCGCCAGGGACGAGGCCACGAGGCTCGTCACCACGGAGTCGATGACGTCGGGCGTGCTGAGCAGCTCCCGGAAGTTGTCGAGCGTGAGCGCGTCCCACTGGATCGTCTCCGACCAGTACGGCGACAGCGCCACCGCGACGAGGCCGAGCAGCGGGAGGACGAGCGCGACGAGTCCGTAGACCACGACGGTCGAGACCGCCCACCACGAGCGCGCCGGTGCGGAGCGGAACGCCTTGCCGCCGTGGGTGACGAAGCGGCTCTGGTTGCCGAGCAGCGCCTTCTGGCCGAGCACGACGACGAGTCCGAGGATGACGAGCGGGGAACCGGCCGCCGCGGCGGCGGCGAAGTCGGCGGGCGACTCGGACACCCGGCGGTACATCTCCGTGGTCAGCACCTTGACGCCGGTGTTGGACCCCAGCAGCAACGGACCCGTGAACTGGCCGAGGCCGAGCAGGAGGGCCACGCCGCCGCCGTACACGAGCGAGGGCCGCAGCAGCGGCAGCACGACGCGGAAGAAGACCCCGACCGTCGAGGAGCCGCTCGTCTGCGCCGCCTCGAGGTGTTCGGCGCTGATGCCGGCCATGCCGGCGCTGACGAAGAGGTAGACGAACGAGGTCAGGCCGAAACCGGTGAGCAGGATGATCCAGGTCGGCGTGTAGACGTCGATCGGGCCGGACTCGAGGTGGTCCCACCAGGGGAGCGTGCGGAACGCCGCGTTGAGGTAGCCCGGTCCCGGGGAGAGCAGGAACGCCCAACCGCTGACGCTGGCGATGGCCGGCATGACGATCGGCAGCACGGGGATCACGCGGAGCCACGAGAACCGCGCCGGCAGGCGGGTCACGGCGAACGCGAGCAGCGTGCCCAGCACCATGGCGATGACGAGCGAGATCCCGCCGAGCTTCACCGTCGTCCAGATGACGGAGCCGATGTCGGGGCGGGAGTACTGCGCGTCGTAGCCGCGGGCGCCGTCCTCGAAGGCGAGCGCCTGCAGCCGGTAGAGCGGCAGCACGACGAGGTAGCCGAGGAACAGGACCAGCGCGAGGTAGCCCAGCCGGGCTCCCCAGCCGCGCCGGTCGGTGAGGCGGTCGATCGAGGTGCGCAGGCGACCGGGCACCGGCGGCGGTGCCGGGCGGGACGCGGTGGGCGGCGGGGGCGCGACGGTGGTCGACATGGCTCAGACCCCCGTCGTCACGGCGCGCGCGCCGTCGGTCGTCGTGGGTCCGGTGGACCCGGGCGCGCCGGCCGCACCGGCGCCGGCGAGCGCCAGTCCCGTGCGGGGCCGGTCGTCCAGGTCGGGCGCGAAGAGGCGCACGTCGGACGGCGCGAAGCCGACCTGCACCGGGGCACCCTCCGCGGCGTCGCGGAGCCAGGCACCGTGCTCCCGCGTGTCGGCCTCCAGGCTGAGCTGCTGGCCGGCGACGTCGACGAGGACGTCGTAGTGCCGACCGCCGAACTCGGTGGTGACGAGCGTGGCGCCCAGCACCACGTGGTGGGCGGGGGCGTGGTCGGCCGACCGGAGGAGGTGCAGGTCCTGCTTGCGCAGCCGGGCCACCACCCGGTCGCCCGCGCCGCGCTCCGGGGTGCGGTCGCCGAGGGCGACGACCTCGCCCGAGGAGGTGCTCCAGCCGGCCTCGCCGCGGGTCAGCTCGAGGCGGTTGCCCATGCCGATGAAGGCCGCGACGTACTCGGAGCCGGGCTCGTCGAAGACCCGCTGGGGCGTGTCGAGCTGCTCCAGCCGGCCGGCCTTCATGATGGCCAGGCGGTCGCCGAGCGCGAACGCCTCGGACTGGTCGTGGGTCACGAAGACCGCGCTGAAGCCGAGGCGCTGGTGCAGCTGGTGGATCTGCGTGCGCACCTGGTCGCGCAGGCGCGCGTCGAGGTTGCTGAGGGGCTCGTCGAAGAGCACCAGGTCGGGTTCCGCGACGAGGCCGCGGGCCACGGCGACGCGCTGCTGCTGCCCACCGCTCAGCTGGGCCGGGTAGCGGTCGAGCAGCATCTGCGTGTCCACCATCTCGGCCGCGCGCTCGACGGCGCCGCCCTTGAGGGCGTCCTTGCGGCCCCGCACCTTGAGCGGGTAGCCGATGTTCTTGCGCACCGTCAGGTGCGGCCACAGCGCGTAGGACTGGAACACCATCCCGATGTTGCGCTTGTGGGTGGCCACGTCGACGTGCTTGCCGCTGTCGAACACGGTGCGGTCACCGAAGGAGATGTGGCCCGCCTCGGGGCGCTCGAGACCCGCGAGGCAGCGGAGCGTCGTCGTCTTGCCGCAGCCGCTCGGCCCGAGCAGCACGACGAACTCGCCGTCCTCCACGCTCAGGTCGAGGTCGTCGACGACCGTGGTCGCGCCGAAGCGCTTCGTCAGGCCCTGCACGTTGAATCCGGACACGGGGGGTCACCTCATCGTCGGGGTCGGGCGGTCGGCCCGCTGGTCGGGGGTGTCGTCGCGGCCGAGCCGCGGCGTGGTGCGGCCGGCGGCGGTGCCGCCGTCCACCAGGAGGTCGGTGCCGGTGACGTACGACGCGTCGTCACCGACGAGGAAGGCGATGGCGCGGGCGACCTCGTCGGGGTCCCCCTGGCGCTGCATCGGGATGCTGCTGAGGTAGGCGTCCACGTCGACCTCGTCGAAGCCGCCGCCCCGGGTGATGCCGGTGGCGATGCTCCCGGGGCAGACCGAGTTGCAGCGCACGCCGCGCTCGGCCAGCTCGAGGGCCGCCACGCGCGTCAGCGCGCGGACGCCGAACTTCGACGCGCCGTACGCCCCGAGGCCGGCCGTGGCGAGCACACCGCGCAGGGACGACACGGTGACGACCGCGCCGCCCCGGCCCATCGTCCGGGCGGCCGCACGCAGGGCGAGGAAGGTGCCGACGAGGTTGACGTCGACGATGCGTCGGAAGTCGTCCAGCGTCGCCGACGCCAGCTCCGCGCGCTGCGCGATCCCGGCGGAGTGGACGAGCACGTCGAGCCCGTCGGGCGCCCAACGCTCGGTCAGGCGGTCCCATGCCGTCTCGTCGGCGACGTCGAGGGGGACGGCGGACGCCCCCGCGCCCAGCGCGGCGGCCAGCGCGGCGGCGCCGTCGACGTCCACGTCCCCGAGCACGACTGTCGCGCCCCGGGCGTGGAGCAGCCGCGCGGTCGCGGCACCGATGCCGCTGGCGGCACCGGTGACGAGCGCGGTGCGGCCTTCGAGGACGCCGGCGCCGGCGAGCCCGGTGTGCCCGGTGCGCCCGGTGTGCTGAGCCTCGTTCATGGGCGGGTCACCTCGCTCTCGGGTCGGGCGGGTCGGGACGGGGGTCGGGGGAGCGGGAACGCGACGGGGCGGCGACCGGCCGGAGCCGGTCGCCGCCGTCGCTCACTGCAGGAAGAGGGACTCCCACTCCTGCTGGTAGGCCTGCACCTGCTCGGGCGTCAGCGCGTCCGGGTCGGGCAGCTCGATGCTGCTGGCGTCCGCCACCGCGCCGTCGCCCTCACCGAGGACGGAGGCGTAGCCGGTGTTGAGCGCGGCCTGGCCCTCGGCGCTGACCATGAAGTCGGCGAGCACCTGCGCGGCGTTGGGGTGCGGCGCGACCTTGAGGATGTGGGAGTACCAGGGGGTGCCCCACGCCGGGTCGGGCAGCTTCCAGTCGACCGGCGCGCCGGCCTCGACCTCGGCGACGAGCGGCTGCACGCCCGGCGCGGCGACGATCTCGCCGGAGGTCAGCGCCTGGGCGATGCCCAGCGCGCTCGGGTAGATGCGGGGCTCGAGCTCGGCGAGCTGCTCGACGAAGTCGGGGCCGAAGTTCTCCTCGTAGAACGAGTAGAAGTCGACGTAGGCGGCGATGCCCTGCGGGTTGACGATGCCGATCTTGCCGGCGTACTCGTCGTCGAGCATGTCCTGCGGCTCCTCGAAGCCGTCCGGCACCGCGTCGGTGTTCCAGCCCATCGCGAAGACGGCGGCGCTGGTGAGGAAGAACGAGTCCGCGATGACGTTCTCGTCGCGGTTGAACGCCGGGTCGTCGAACGACGGCCCCCGCAGGTCGGCGACGGAGTACTGACCGGACTCGGACACCGTCGTGATCCAGGCCGCGTCCGTGACCATGTGGACGTCCGCGGTGCCGCGCCCGGTCTGGTTCTCCACCTCGACCTTGGGGTTCATCTCGGCGTCCGTGCCGCGCACGAACTTCATGTCGATGTCGGGGTAGGCGTCCTCGAAGGCGGCCTCGAGGGCCTCGAGGCGCGTGGGGTTCTGGCTCGAGTAGAGCAGCACCTCGCCCTCCTCGTTCGCCGCGGTCACGACGGCGTCCCAGTCGCCCTCGACGGCCTCGCCGCCGCTGCTGCCGCCGTCGCTGCCGCACCCGGCGAGCACGACTGCCAACGCCGACACCACCACGCCGGTCCGGATCACTGTGGTCCTCATGCCGTTCCTCCAGCTGAAGTTGAACTGATATCGGTTCAAGGTAGTGGGGCGAGCCTGTGGCGTCAATCACTAGATCGACCTGACTGGACATGGGCCCGCGACCGGTCGCGTGCAGCGCTCCGGGCATGCACGGGCACGCCGAACCACCCCGTCCGCGCGAGCGGACGGGGTGGGGGGAGGACGGTCAGGCGGTGGCGTCCGCCGCGGCCACCATGGCGCGCTCCTCGCCCATCACGGCGATCCGGCGACCACGCATCTTCCCGACGTGCCGCACGGCGGCCTTCCACTCGTCGCTGGCCAGCGCGGCCTCGAGTGCGGCGCGGTCGTCGAAGCTGAGGATGGAGATGCCGTCCCACCCCTCGGAGCGCTCCTCGAAGGCGCCCTGGACGTCGGTGTGGAGCCAGCGACGCAGGCCGGGCAGGCCGTAGGTGACCTCGGCGTGCTCGCCGCGCCACCAGTCGATGAACTGCTCGTGGGTCCAGTCGTCGGGCTTCGAGGCCATCAGGACGAGGTTGTACATGGGGTCACTCCTGGTCGGTGTCGGGGTCGGGGCCCACCAGGCGCACGCAGGCGCCGGTGATGAACTCCGCGATGTCGTCGAGGCTCTGCCGACCGCCGGGGCGGTACCAGCGCCAGACGCTGACGATGAGGGCGAGCAGGGCGAGGCCGGTCTGCCGCGGGTCACGCGCCACGAACGCACCGGACTCCATGCCCTGCTCGATGAGACGGGACCACTCGTCCTCGATCGCACGCACGAGGACGCGGGCCCGCTGCCGCTCCGCCTCCTCGCGCTCCGAGGCGCGGGCGGTGGTGAGCAGGTCCATGTGCGCGAGCAGGATCCGCGCCGAGAGCGTCTCCCGCTCGGTGAGGTCGTAGGCGCTGCCGACCGCGGCGCGCAACCGCGCTAGGTCGTCCGGCTGGTCGGCCACCGCCTCCTGGAACTGCTCCAGCGAGCGCTCCAGCTCGGCGCTCATGATGGTGAGCAGGCAGTGCACCTTCGACTCGAAGTAGTGGTAGAGGGCGGTCTGCCCGATGCCCACCTGGTCGGCGATCGAGGCCCACTTGGTCTGCTCGAAGCCGTCCTGCCCGAAGCTGTCGACGGCGGCCTGCAGGATCACGCCGCGCTTCGAGCGCGGCCCGTCCTTGCGGCGGGGGACGACCGGCTCCGTCCCGGGGTCGGACACGGCGGCTGCGCTGGTGCTGGTCATGGTGGACCTTCCTCGACCGGTGGCGACGTCCGCACAGCGTACTGAAGTGAAGTCGGGTTCATCGCGGTACCGCCTGGTCCGCGACCAGCCGCGCCGCGAGCGCGACCGCCTCGGTGCGGTTCAGCTTGCCCACGCGGTTCTGCGGGAGGTCGGGCACGACGTGGACGACCTCGGGCCACTTGGCCTTGGGGAAGCCGGCGGCCGCCAGGCCCTGCTGCACCCCGGCGAGGTCGAGCGGCTCCAGCGTCACCAGCAGCGCGGCGACGCGCTCCCCGAGCAGGTCGTCCGGCACGGGCACGACGCAGACCTGCGCGACCTGCGGCAGGTCGGCGAGCGCCGCCTCGACCTCGTTGACGTCGATGTTGCGGCCTCCGCGGATGATCACCTGCTTCTCGCGCCCGGAGACCAGGAGGAACCCGTCGGCGTCGATCCGGCCGAGGTCGCCGGTCGGCAGGAACCCGTCGTCGGTGAGGTCGGGCCGCTGCGGCCGCCCCTCCCGTGCGTACCCCAGGAACAGCGACGGTCCGCTGACCTGGAGCCGCCCCTCCCGGCCGGACGCCACCGGTCGCCCGTCCTGGTCGACGACGCGCACCTCGGTTCCCGGGAACGGGCGACCGTCACGCCCGAGCCGCACCGTCGCGTCGTCCTCGGGACGGGGCGAGGTGTGGCCGAGGCACTCGGACATCCCGAACACGCGGAGGAACCGGGTGCCCAGCGCGCGCTCGGCGCGCTCGAGGGCCACGGCGTTCATGGGTCCGCCGCCGACCGTCATCGCCCGCAGGGAGGACAGGCGCCCGTCGCTGCCGGGGACGAGGGAGAGCTGCAGCGCCATCGTCGGCACGAGCATCGTCCACGCGACGCGCCGCGACTCCATGAGGTCGAGCGCCTCGGCGGGGTTCCACTTCTCGAGGCAGACCTGGCTGCCCCCCAGCATCGCGGGCAGGTAGAGACCGAAGCAGAAGGCGGCGACCGAGGAGAGCGGCACGAGCGCCGCGACCGGGTCGCCCGGGCGCAGGCCGACGAGGTCGATGGTGGTCTGCGCGGCGTACCGCAGCGCGTCCTCGGACTGCACGACGCACTTCGGTCGCCCGGTGGAGCCCGACGTCATCGCGATCGCGACGCCGCCGCCCCAGCGCTCGACCCCGGCCGTCGCGCCCGGGCGGGCCCGCAGGACCCACCCCCCGAGCACCTCCCGGTACGCCGCGAGGTCGCCCCCGTCGACCTCCCAGCGCTCGATGATCTCGGGCGATGCGACGACCGCGTCGGGCGCGACGTCCTCGAGCGCCAGCTCGAACTCGCCCGGGGTCGCGTGGTGGCTCATCACGGTGACGAGCCCGCCCCGCATGCCGACCGCGAGCGCGGTGGCCATCGTGCGCCAGGTGTTGTCGGCCTGCAGCAGCACCGTGGGCGCGCCGTCGACGACCTCGGCGAGGGCGTCCGCGAGCCGGCGGGCGGCGGTGACGACCTCGCCGAGGGTGTGCGCGCCCGCGCCGTCGACGACGAGCACCGCGTCCGGATCGGTCGCCGCGCGGTCCTCGAGCTCCTGCGCCAGCTTCCTCATGGCGACTGCCTCCTGGGGGTGGTGGGTGGTGCGGACGGATGGGGGTCGTGCGTCACGTGTCTCCGGGGACGACGACGGCCCGCCCCTGCACCCGACCGGCCCGGAGGTCGTCGAGGGCCGTGAGGGCGTCCGCGAGCGGATAGGTGTGCACCTCGGCCGTCACGGTGCCCCGCTGGGCGAGCGCGACGACGTCGACGAGGTCGGAGTGGTGGCCCCAGAAGGGCGCGTCGACGGTCCAACCGTTGGCGAGGCGGCCCTTGGCCACCCCGACCTGGCCGCCGCCGCTGCCGACGACCACGACGGTGCCGCCGGGGGCGAGCAGCTCGGGTGCCGCCGCGAGCGTGGTCGGCGACCCGACGAAGTCGAGCACGAGGTCGGCGCCGGGGCCCCGCCCCAGGGCGGGCAGCTCGGCGGCGACGTCCGCGACGTCGGCCACCGCGGCCCGGGCGCCCAGGCGGAGCGCGAGGTCCCGCGCCGCCGGCCGGGGCTCGACGGCGACGACCGCGGTGTCGGGCAGGGCCCGGAGGACCTGCAGCGCGAGGTGCCCGAGACCGCCCACGCCGATGAGGACGGTCGTGCCGCCCTCGGCCTGCGCGCGGTGGCGGCGCACGGCGTGCTGGGCCGTCAGGCCCGCGTCGGTGAGGGGCGCGGCGGCCGTGGCGGCCAGCCCGTCGGTCGGCACCAGGTGGCGGACGTCCGGCACCAGCACGAAGTCGGCCAGCCCCCCGTCGCGCCCCAGGCCCCCGCCGACGGGGCCGTCAGCGAGCTCGAGGCAGTAGCTCTCGCGGCCGCGCCGGCAGTTGCGGCAGGTCCCGCAGCCCCAGACGCCGTGGACGACGACCGTCGTGCCGAGCACCGCGGGGTCCACGTCGTCCCCCGCCGCCGCGACGGTGCCGGCGATCTCGTGGCCCAGCGTGAACGGCGCCTCGTAGGGCAGCGCACCGGCGGGCGCGTCCACGATGTGGAGGTCGGACTGGCAGAGGCCGGCGGCCTCGACCCGCACGAGCACCTCGCGGCCCTCGGGGACGGGCACGTCGACCTCGACGAGCTGCGGCCGCGCGGCCCACTCGACCAGTCGCAGCGCGCGCATCCGCGCGGGCAGCTCGGCGGTGCCGGCGCTCATCGCGCCGTCCACCCGCCGTCGACGACCAGGCACTGGCCGGTGACGTACGTCGACGCGTCGGACGCCAGGAACAGCAGGGCCCCGTCGACCTCGCCCTCGCGGCCGCCCCGGCCGAGCATCGTGCCGCGGCGCACCCAGTTGGCCGACGCCTCGTTCGTGAACAGCCCGTCCGTCATCTCGGTATCGAACCAGCCGGGGACGAGGGTGTTGACCCGCACCCCACGACGCCCCCACTGGCCGGCCAGCTCGCGCGAGAGTCCCGTGATGGCCGCCTTCGACGCGGCGTAGCTCGCTCCGCCGACCGGGGCCGTGGAGACGAGGCCGATGACGGAGCCGATGTTGACCACCGACAGGGGCGTGCCCTCGGGCACGGCGCCGACGACGGCGACGGCGAGGTGGAAGCCGGCGGTGAGGTTGAGGCCGAGCACGCTGTCGAAGACCTCGGGCGTGTCGTCGGTCGCGGCGGGCGGGCCGGGCCGGCCCGCGTTGTTGACGAGCACGTCGATGCGCCCGGAGCCGGCGACCACCCGCTCCACGAGGGCGTCGCGGTCGGCGGCGACCGTGACGTCGCAGCGCACGGGGACGATGCGGGGCACCTCCCGGGCGAGCTCCTCGAGGCGGTCGAGGCGTCGCGCCGCGGCGTACACGGTCGCGCCGGCCTCGGCGAGCGTGCGCGCGAAGCCGGCGCCGAGCCCGGAGGAGGCGCCGGTGACGACGGCGACGCGGCCCGTGAGGTCGAACAGGTCGAGCGCACCCATCAGTAGACCGCCGTCCGGCCGCCGTCGACGGGGATGAGGGCACCGGTCAGGTAGCCGGGCGCGTCGGAGGCCAGGTGCACCACGAGCGCCGCGAGCTCCTCGGGCTGGCCCAGCCGCCTGGCCGGGAGCCGGTCGGTGACGAGGCCGAGGAACGCGTCGTCCCACGACTCGCTCATGTCGGTCGCGAAGGCGCCCGGCATCAGGCAGTTCACGCGGACCGTCGGGGCGTACTCCTGCGCGAACGCGCGGGTGAGGGCGTTGAGACCGTTCTTCGCGGCCGCGTAGACCGCCTCCGGCGGGCTCGGCCGCTCGGCGCCGATGCTCGAGATGTTGATGATCGACCCGCTGCCCGCGGCGTGCATGTGCGCGCCCGCGGTGGCCATGAGGCGGAACGGGCCCTTGACGTTGACCTCCATGGTCTTGTCGAAGAGGCCCTCGCCCAGCTCCAGCAGCGACGGGGCGAGCGGGGCGATCCCGGCGTTGTTGACGAGCACGTCGATCCGGCCGTGGTCGGCGACGACGGAGTCGACCGCGGGGCCGATCGCGTCCCAGTCGCCGACGTGCAGCCGCAGGGGGTACGCCGCGCGCCCGGTCCGCTCGGTGATCGCGGCGGCCGTCTCCTCGCAGGCCTCGAGCTTGCGGCTCGAGACGACCACGGTGGCGCCCGCCTCGGCCAGGGCGAACGCGATCGCGCGCCCCAGGCCGCGGGTGGCGCCGGTGACGAGGGCGACCTTGCCCTCGAGCAGCAGGTCGCTCACGCCTCCTCCTTGTAGCGCTCGAGCTCGAGGCGCGCCATGGTGCGCAGGTGCACCTCGGTCGGGCCGTCGGCGATCTGGAGGGCACGGGTGATGGCGAAGAGGCGGCTCAGCACGGTGTCGTCGCTGACGCCGGCCGCGCCGAACGTCTGCACCGCGCGGTTGACGACGTCGTGGGCGGTCTCCATCGCGGCGACCTTGATCGCGGCGACCTCGGAGCGCGCCGCGGCGTTGCCGCGGGTGTCCATCAGCCACGCCGCCTTGAAGGTGAGCAGGCGGATCTGGTCGATCTCCATGCGGCTGCGCGCGATCCACTCGCGCACGACGCCGCGCTTGGCCAGGGGCTCCCCGAAGGCGACGCGGCTGGTGGCCCGCCGGCACATCAGCTCGAGGGCCCGCTCCGCCATGCCGATGGCCCGCATCGCGTAGTGCATGCGACCGGGACCGAGGCGACCCTGGGCGATGGCGAAGCCGTCGCCCTCGCTGCCGAGCATGTTCGTGACGGGCACGCGCACGTCGGTGAACTGCACCTCGCCGTGCCCGAGACGGTCGCGGTAGCCGAACATCGGCAGGTCCCGCAGCACCTCGATCCCGGGGGCGTCGGCGGGCACGAGCACCATGCTCTGCTGCCGGTACGTCGGCCCGTCCGGGTCGGACTTGCCCATGAAGATCACCAGGCGGCAGTCGGGGTCGAGGACCCCGGACGTGTACCACTTGCGGCCGTTGAGGACGTACTCGTCCCCGTCCCGCCGGATGGTGGAGGTGATGTTGCGGGCGTCGGAGCTCGCCACGTCCGGCTCGGTCATCGCGAAGGCCGAGCGGATCTCGCAGCGCAGCAGCGGGTCCAGCCACTGCTCCTGCTGCTCGGGCGTGCCGTACATGGCCAGGATCTCCATGTTGCCGGTGTCGGGCGCCGAGCAGTTGGCGGCCTCGTTGCCGATCATGGAGCGACCGAGCTCCTCGGCCAGCGGGGCGTACTCGAGGTTGGTCAGCCCGGCGCCGCGGTCGCCGTGGGTCATGAACAGGTTCCAGACGCCGAGCTCGCGCGCGGTGGCCTGCAGCTCGAGCATGACCGCGGGCTGCTGGTGCGGGTTCTCCGCCGCGGCCACCTGGGCGTCGTAGACCGGCTCGGCCGGGATGACGTGCTCGTCCATGAACGTGCGCACGGTGCCGAGCAGGGCGGTCGTGCGCGGGCTGTGGTCGAAGTCCACGGGGTGCCTTCCTAGTCGCGGGCGATCCGGCTCGGAGCGCCGATCAGAGCCTGTCGAGCCCGGTCTCGATGAGCCGGGCGATGGTCGCGGGGAGCTTCTCCTGGGCGGGGTCGTGGTGCCGGCCCTCGCGGTGGCGACGCAGGTTGTGGCCCATGATCGCGGCCATCTTGAAGCGCCCGAGGGCGTTGAACCACGCCTGGTCGGGACGCTCGGCGCCGCCGGCGAGCGCCAGCAGCTCGTCCTCCCCGGGCAGCCCGGGGACCTCGCGCCCCACACCGGGGAAGTTGCTCCCGTCGGCGAAGACGAGGAACCAGCCGAGCTCGACGCGCGGGTCGCCGAGGCTCCAGATCTCCCAGTCGATGAGCGCCACGGGGTGCTCGCCACGGCTGAGCAGGTTGCCGAGCCGGTAGTCGCCGTGCACGAGCACGGGGTCGAGCGCCGCGGGCACCGCGGCGGCCAGCCGCTCGCCCAGCAGGTCGCCCCGGGGCACGAGCTCCGGCGGGACCGCG
This sequence comes from Nocardioides alkalitolerans, assembly GCA_038184435.1. NCBI lineage: Bacteria > Bacillati > Actinomycetota > Actinomycetes > Propionibacteriales > Nocardioidaceae > Nocardioides > Nocardioides alkalitolerans. The sequence goes on from CP116227.1 coordinate 3,018,672, forward strand.
CCCATGGTGCGCACCCAGCGGGCGAGCTCGTCCGCCGGCGTCAGCACCGGGCCCGGGTCGGGCACGTCGGCGATCGGCACGCCGTGGAGCGCGGTCAGGGCCGCCGCCGCGTGGCGCATGCGGGTGGCGGCGAGCTCGGCGGGCACCGCCGGGTCGTCGAGCACGGGCTCGAGCGACTCGCCCTCGACCAGCTCCATCGCGAACCACGCCGGCTCCGTGTCGTCGACGGCGCGCACCGCGGGGACGGCGACCGGCGTGTCCGCGAGCGCCTGCAGGATCCGCGCCTGGCGCAGCATGTCGTGGCGCCCGATGGAGCGCTGGCCCGGCGGCACGGCCTTGACGACGAAGGCCCCCTCGCCGGTGTCGAGGCGGTAGGTGAGGCCCGAGTGGCCGCCCGGCATGACCTCGAGCGGGCCGACGTCGAGCCCCGGCGCGGTGGCGCGGAGCACCGCGGCGACGCGGGGTCCGAGGTCGCGGGCGTGCTGCTCCGCCGTGCCGGTCACGCCGGCTCCCGCGGCAGGCCGAGCACGCGCTCGGCGAGGATGTTGTGCTGGATCTCGTCGGTGCCGCCGGCGATGCGGTAGCCCGGGGCCCCGAGCACGTGCTCGAGCCAGGCGTGCTCGCCCCAGCGGCCCGAGTCGACGGTCAGGTCGGCTCCGAGCAGCAGCCGTGCCACCTCGGAGGTGCGCGCCATGGTGTCGGTGGCGAGCAGCTTGCCGACGGACGCCTCGGCGCCCGGGTCCTGCCCGGCGACGACCGCGGCCGCGACCCGGATGCCGGTCAGGCGCTGCACGTAGGCCCGCGTGACGAGGTCGGCGACGCGGTCCACCTCGAGGGCGTCGAGCGGGGTCGTGCGGTGGCGCGCCAGCTCGACGGCACGGTCCGCGTTGTCCAGGCCGAGACCGCCGGAGTCGAGGCGCTCGGAGGCGAGCACGGTCAGCGCGACCTTCCAGCCCTGCCCCTCCGGGCCGAGCCGCTGCTCGTCGCCGACGACGACGCCGTCGAGGTAGACCTCGTTGAACGAGGCGCCGCCCGTCATCTGCCGGATGGGCCGCACGGTCACGCCGGGGGCGTCCATCGGCACGAGGAACACGGTGAGCCCGCGGTGCTTGGGGGCCGACGGGTCGGTGCGGCAGACCGCGATGCCCACGTCGGAGACGGTGGCCCCCGACGTCCAGACCTTGTGGCCGTCGATGCGCCACCCGCCGTCGTCGGTGCGCACCGCGCGGGTGCGGACCGCCGCGAGGTCGGAACCGGCCTCGGTCTCGGAGAAGAGCTGGCAGGCGATGACGTCCGTGCGGAGCATGGCGCGCAGGTAGCGCTCCTTCTGCTCCGGCGTGCCCCACTGGAGCACGGTCGGCGCGACCAGCTGCTGGGTGACGGGGAACATCTCGGTGCGCTTCGGCACCGCGAACTCCTCCTCGACCCGGCGGAACGCGACGGCGTACGACGCGGGGAGCGACCGCCCGCCGTGCTCCGCGGGCCACGTGAGCGGGCCCCAGCCCGCGTCGAAGCGCGCCTGCTCGTAGGCCCGGATGCGGTCCGTCTCGGCGCGCTCCTCCTCCGGGGTCCAGCTCTCGAAGACGGCGACGGAGTCGCTGCTCTCGCCCCACGCCTCCGCGGTGCGGGGCGGGGCGACGGTGGCCAGCCAGGCGCGGGCGTCGGCCACGAAGGTGTCGAAGTCGGGCAGTATCACGGTGGCCTCCCTCAGACGCCGAGGACGGTGCAGGCGCTGATGCCGGGCGCGCCGTACACGTGGGTGAATCCCAGCCGCGGGGCCGGGGCGACCTGGCGCTCCCCCGCCTCGCCGCGGAGCTGGGTGACGATCTCGTGGACCTGGCGGAGGCCCGAGGCACCGATCGGCTCGCCGTTGGCGATGCAACCGCCGTCGGTGTTCACCGGCAGCCGGCCACCGATCTCGGTGAGGCCCTCGGCGAGCCACTTCTCCTGCTCGCCGTGCTCGCAGAAGCCGCACTCGGCGAGGTGCATGATCTCGGCGCCGCTCTCGGTGTCCTGCAGCTGCGCCACGTCGATGTCGGACGGCGCGACGCCCGCCATCTCGAAGGCGGCGCGGGCCGCGTCGGCGCTGACGCTCGACGGTTCGCCCGTGCCCTGCACCGCGGGGCTGAAGACCTCGAAGGAGCCGAAGGACCGGGTGCGCGCCGCGACGGCCAGCACCCGGACGGGGCGTCCGCCGAGCCGACGGGCGGCGGCCTCGCTGGCGACCACGATCGCGGCGCCACCCTCGCCGGGCGAGCAGAACATGTAGCGCGTCAGCGGGTCGTTGACCATGTCGGCGGAGGCGATGACCTCCTCGTCCATGGCTTCGCGACGCCACGCGTTGGGGTTGAGCGCACCGTTGCGGTAGGCCTTCGCCGCCACCCGCGCGAGCGACTGCCGCGAGATGCCGTGCTGCTCCATGTAGCGCGCGATCTTGATCGCGAAGAACTGGGTGGTGACCATGAGCCCCGCCTCGCCGTAGCCGGCGGGCAGGCCCCACTCCTCGGGGCGCGGGTCGAACGCTCCCCGGGGGTGCTTGTCGAAGCCGACGGCGAGGGCGATCTCGGCGCGACCGGACTCGATGGCGTCGATCGCCGCCACCAGCGCGCTGCCCCCGGTGGCACACCCGTTCTTCACGTTGGTGAAGGGGATGCCGGTGAGGCCGAGGTCGCTGACGAGCGTGTCGGCCAGGCCCGAGCCGTCGCTGCCGCCGAAGGCGACCTGCACGTCGGGCCAGGCGATGCCGGCGTCGGTCAGGGCGGCCCGCACGGCCTGGAGGGCGAGCGCGCGTCCGGACACGCCGGGCTGGCGGCCGAAGCGGGAGAGACCCGCGCCGATAATCGAGACGGTCATCGGGCACCCCCGTCGACGACGGCGAAGCACGGCACGGGCTCGGTCGCGACGAGGGCGACCTGCGCCCCCGAGAGCGTCGCGAAGTCCGCTCCGCGGGGGTCGAGGACCGCTTCGACCTTGACCCCCTCGGGCAGCTCGACGTACCCCACGGCGAAGGGGCGGAACCCCTCCGCCGGGGGCACGTACGGCGGCGACTTCGGCGCGAACCGCTGCACCGTCCACCCCCAGACCGTGCCCCGGCTCGACAGCGGCAGCACGGCCGTGTCGTCCGATCCGCAGCGCTGGCAGCCGGTGGCGACCGGGAAGGCGACGTTCCCGCAGACGGTGCAGCGGCTGCCCTCGAGGGCGGCGGGTGCGGCTGGTGCGGTGGTCACGGTTCTCCTCGGTCGACGTCGGTGTCGGGCTGGGCTCGGTCTAGGGGGTGGGGGTGGTGACCCGTCGGGTCAGCGACCGACCCACTTGGGCTCGCGCTTGCCGAGGAAGGCCTGCACGCCCTCCTTGGCGTCCTCCGACTGCAGCGCGTTGCCCACGGCGAGGTGCTCCATGACCATGAGCGAGCGGACGTCGGCGTCGAGGCCCTGGTTGATCGTCATCTTGGTGAGACGCATCGCGAAGGGGCTCTTGTCGACGATCGGCGCGATGAAGTCGGCGACGAGCTGGTCGAGCTCCTCGGCGGGGGCCGACGCGTTGATGAGGTCGAAGTCGACGGCCTCGGTGCCCGACAGCAGCTTGCCGGTGAGCATGAGCTCCTTGGTCTTGCGGAGGCCGATCATGCGCGGGAGGCGGTAGATCGGGCCGGCGCCGCCGAAGAGCGCGCGGCGGATGTGGAAGTCGCCGATGTTGGCGTCGTCCGCCGCGACCGCGAAGTCGCACGAGATCATCAGCTCGAAGCCGCCGGCGGTGACGTAGCCCTCGAGCACGGCCACGGAGGGCGTGTTCATCTGGTAGAGGCGGTCACAGACCTGGGCCGAGAGCACCGCGACCTCCATGGCCATGGTGTTGCCGACGTAGTTCTCGAGGAGCTCGTCGAGGTCGAAGCCCGAGCAGAACGTGCCGCCCTTGCCGCGGAGCACCAGGACGTGGAGGTCGGGGTCCGCGTCGACCTCCTTGATGATCTCGTCGAGGCGGTGAAGCAGCTCCACCGTGACGGCGTTCTTCTTGTGCGGCCGGTTGAGCCAGACGCGGGCGACGTTGCCGTCCTTCTCGAGCAGGACGTGGTCGGTGTCGATCACAGTGGGTCCTTTCAGAATGAACTGGATTCACTTCAGTATGCGCATCTGTGGCAGTGCCGGTCAATCCCTGAACTGAAGTTAGTTCAGGAAACTTCGCGTGGAGCGGCACCCGGGACGGCGAGGAGCGCCGCGAGGTGTGCGCGGTGGTCCCGTGCCGAGCCGAACTGGGCCTCGTCCCCGAGCGCCCGCCGCAGGTAGCGGTGCGCCGGGTGCTCCCACGTGAAGCCGATGCCACCGTGCAGCTGGACGGCCTCGTGCGCCGCCGCCAGGACCGCCTCGGTCCCGACGGCGGCGGCGACGGCCGCCGCCACCTCGGCACCGGCCAGGTCCGTCCCGGCCGCGACGTCGTCGTCGAAGCGCGCCGCGGCGTACCGCACCGCGGAGCGGCAGCGCTCCCGGGCGACGAGCACGTCGGCGAGGCGGTGCTTGACGGCCTGGAAGGAACCGATGGGCCGGCCGAACTGGTGGCGGGTCGTCACGTGCGCGACCGTCATGTCGAGCAACCGGGACACCATGCCCGCGTGCTCCGCCGCCACCGCGACCCGACGCAGGACCGCGAGGCGCCGCAGCGCGGCGGACACTCCTGCTCCACCCACGACGACCCGGGCAGGTGCGCCCGCCAGGGCGACGTCGGCCAGCCGGCGCGTCACGTCCACGTGCTCGAGCGGGGCCACGTCCGCGGCGGCGAGGTCGACCAGGACGAGCACCTGCCCGTCGGGACCTGCGGCGGGAGCCACCAGGTGCGTGGCGCCGACGGCGTCGAGCACCCGGTGCAGACGACCGCTGACCGCGTCACCCTCCAGCCGCAGGGACTCGGCAGGACCCCAGGCGTAGGTGACGAGGGCAGACCCCGTCAGGGCGTCGGCGACGACCTCGGCCACGGCCGCCGGGTCGTCGGCCAGGAGCAGGGCCTGCAGGCCGAGCACGGCGGACGACACCACGGGGTCGGGCACGAGCGCGGCGCCCGTCTCCTCGATCACGACGGCCAGCTCGCGCAGGCCGAAGCCGGCGCCACCCCGGTCCTCGGGCACGGCGATCGCGGCGAGGTCGAGCTCGGCAGTGAGCCGTCGCCACACCTCGGTCGGCACCTGGCCGACCTCGACCGCGCCGAGGAGCTGCTCGAGGTCGCCGTGCTTCTCGACGATCGATCGGGCGACGGCGCGCAGGTCCTCGTGCTCGGGCACGGGCGCGAGGACCGCGGGATCCGAGTCGGGCCAGAGCGGGGGCAGACGGTCGGGTGCGCTCACGGTCGTCTCCTAAACTGAAGTGACATCAGTTCAAGATAGGACCGCGGGACCCTCGACGCAACGGTTGGCGCCGGGGCAAACCTGAACTAGGTTCAGTTCATGGCCACACCCCATCACCTCTCGAGCTACTACGCCGACGTCGACGCCGGCGACTTCGACGCCGCCCAGGCCCGTCTCCACCCGGACCTCTCGTTCGCCATCCACCTCCCCGCCGGAGCGAGGCGGGGGACGACGAGCGAGGAGATGGTGGGATACCTCCGCGACCGCGGACCCGTCGACCGCGTCCACCGGCTGCTCCGCACCGGGGTGGACGGCGACCTCGAGTTCGTCTACGGCGCGGTCGTCGAGGACGGCGACACCACGACCGGGCACTTCCTGGGGTCCGCGCGCGTCGTGGACGGGCTCATCACCCGCTACCACGTCTCCTTCGACGTGGAGCTCGCCCTGCTGGAGGTCGACTTATGAGCACGACGCCGTTCCTCCGACAGTGGTTCACCTTCATGGACTCCGACGACCCGGACCGCGTGCTCGGCCTCATCACCGACGACTTCGTGATGTCCGTGCTCTTCTCCCGCGGGACCGACCAGGCGGCGGAGTTCACCGGTGACCGCGCGGGCCTCGTCGGCTACCTCGCCCAGCGCGAGAAGAGCACCCTCGTGCACGAGGTGATCGCCGGCAGCACCGTCGGCGACACCGAGCTCGTCCTCGGCCGCACGACGCGCGCCGGGGCCTTCGAGGCCAGCTTCAACGCGTCGGCCCAGCTCGTCGACGGGAAGGTCCGTCGGCTCCTGATGTCCCGCACCCCCGCCCTGGAGTTCGAGGTCTAGCCCGTCACGACCATGCACTTGCCGCGGGTGCGTCCCGTGAGCAGGTCGACGACGGCCTGGGGCGCCTGCTCCAGGCCGTCGTACGTCGCCGTGTCGAGCCGCATCCGACCCGAGCGCCACAGGGCCGCGAGCTCGACGCGCACCGCGTCGGCGTGCTCGGCGAACGCGCCGGCGCGGAAGCCGCGGAGCGTGAGGTTCTTGCTGGTCGCGAGGAACAGGTTGTCGATCCCGGGGACCGGCGTGCCGTCGTACCCCGCGACGGCGCCGCAGAGCGCCGCCCGGCCGAAGGGCCGCAGGTGGTCGAGCGCCGCCACGAGGTGCCCGCCGCCGACGTTGTCGAAGTAGACGTCGATGCCCTCGGGGGCGGCCGCGGCGAGACCCTCCACGACGCCCGCGCGGTGGTCGAAGGCGGCGTCGAAGCCGAGCTCGACGAGCAGGTACGCCACCTTGTCGGGCCCCCCGGCACTGCCGACCACGCGGCACCCCCGGGCCCGCGCGAGCTGGCCGGCCACGCTGCCGACCGCGCCGGCCGCCGCCGACACCCACACCGTCTCGCCCTCGGCAGCGCGGCCGACGGGCACGATGCCCGACCACGCCGTCAGCCCCGTGCCACCCAGCAGACCGAGGTGGACCTCCGGGGGCGCCAGGTCGGGGTCGAGCCGGGTCAGCGCGCCCGCGCCGCCCAGCGCACCCGCAGCCGCGTCCACGACGGCGATCTCGCGGTAGCCCCGGGCGTGCTGCACGAGGTCGCCGACCGCGAACCCGCGGGCCCGCGACTCCAGCACCGTGCCGACCGCCAGACCCTCGATGCCTTCACCGACACCGAAGGCGGGGAGGTAGCCGGGCGGGCTCACGGGGTCCATCCGCAGCCGCACGGCCGCGTCGACGGAGTGGTGGCTGGTGGCGACGAGCACCTGGCCGTCCGCGAGGGCCGGCACCTCGACCTCGACCACCTCGAGGTCGGTGGGCCGCAGCGTGCCGGAGGGGCGGCGTACCAGGCGCAGCTCGCGGGTCCTCACGCTGCCGCCTCCCCGCCGTAGAAGCGGCACAGGACCGTCGCGATGCAGGCCGGCTTGGCACCGTGCTCGACCTCCACGGTCACGTCGAACCGCGCCTGGACGCCGCCTCCCACCGGCTGGACCTCCGCGAGCACGGCGCCGGCGCGCACGCGGCTGCCCGCGGTGACGGGCGCCGGGAAGCGCACCCGGTCGAGCCCGTAGTTGACACCCATCGCGGCGCCGTCCACGACGACGAGCGCGTCGAGCAGGGGCGCCACGAGGGACAGCGTCAGGTAGCCGTGGGCGACGGTGGCACCGAACGGCCCCTGCGCCGCTCGCTCGGGATCCGTGTGGATCCACTGGTGGTCGTCGGTGGCGTCGGCGAACGTGTCGATCCGGTGCTGGTCGACCTGCAACCACGCTCCGGGGCCCAGCGTGGAGCCGACGGCGTCGGCGAGGGTGGGCAACGGGATGTGGACGGCGGGCATGGAGCGCTCCTCACGGGAAGGGGGTGGCAAACTGACCTGAGTTCACTTCATACTGGACCACGAGGGCTGCCTGCACCAGGCGCCAGACGAGGAGGGCGGGCGATGGAGCTCGCAACGGCGACGCCGCGGTTCGCGGAGCGCACCGTGCTGGTCACGGGGGCCACCGGCGGCCTGGGGACCGAGATCTGCCGACGCATCGCCGGCGAGGCCGGACGGCTCGTCGTCACCGACCTCGACGACGCACCCTGCCACGAGCTCGTCCGCTCCCTGCCCGGCGACGGCCACCGGGCGATCCGTCTGGACGTGGCCGACGAGGGCTCCTGGGTCGCGGCCCTCGACCAGGTCGCCGCCGACCAGGGGCTCCACGCCCTGGTCAACAACGCGGCCCTCGGCAGCCTCGCCACGGTCGAGGACGAGTCGGTCGAGCACTGGGAGGAGGTCGTCCGCGTCGACCAGACCGGCACCTTCCTCGGCATGAAGCACGGCGGCCCGCTCATCGAGGCGTCCGGCGGCGGGGCCATCGTCAACCTCTGCTCGATCCTCGGCACGGTCGGTGGCTTCGGCAACTCGTTCGCCTACCACGCCGCCAAGGGCGCGGTGCGCACCATGACCAAGAATGCGGCACTGCACTGGGCCACCCGGGGCGTGCGGGTCAACTCGCTCCACCCGGGGTTCATCGGCACCCCGCCGCTGCTCGAGCGCTTCGAGGGGACGGAGCGGCACGCGGCGATGCTCGCGGGCACGCCGATGGGGCGCCTCGGCACGCCCGCGGAGATCGCGGCCGTCGTCGCCTTCCTGGCGAGCGACGACGCGGCGTACATGACCGGCTCGGAGGTCTACGCGGACGGCGGCTGGACCGCCCGCTGACCCGCACCACACCCACTCACTGGTCAAAGGAGACCGCCATGTACGTCCTCGTCCACGGCGCCGGCATGGGCGCCAGCTGCTGGGAGCCGCTGCTCCCCCACCTCGACGGCCCCGCCCTCGCGGTCGACCTGCCCGGCCGCGGCGCGCGGTCCGACGTGCCGCTGACCTCCGTCACCCTCGACGCCTGCGCACAGGCCCTGCTGGACGACGTCGCCGGGATCGAGGGGGACGACCTCGTGCTGGTCGCCCACTCGTTCGCCGGCGTCACGGTGCCCCGCGTCATGGCGACCCTCGCCCCGCGGCTGCGCCACGTCGTCTTCCTGTCGGCGGTCGTGCCGCCCGACGGGTCCGCCGTCCTCGACCAGATCGACCCGGGCGTGCGCGAGGCGGTGCGGGCCTCGACGGGCGACGGCATCTACCACCAGGACCCGGCCGGCGCGCAGGCCATGCTCTGCAACGACATGGACGAGGCGCAGACCGCGTGGACCCTCGCGCAGGTCACCGACGACGCAGCGGCGCTGCTGACGGAGCCGGTCGACCTGTCCGGGCTGGCCGCCGACGTGCCCCGCACCTACGTGCGCCTGACGAACGACGTCTGCTACACGCCGGCCCTGCAGGAGGCCTCCGCGCGGCGCGTGGGTGGCGACGAGGTCTTCCTCGACGCCGGCCACATGGCCATGGTGACGATCCCGGAGCAGGTCGCGGGGGTGCTGCGGGACACGCGCTGACGAGGACGGTCAGCGGCGTCAGCCCAACGGCGACGCGCTCCCGTCGGGAACGTGTCCGCTCGTGACCTCCACGTCGCTCAGGAGGCGTGCCATCGCGGCGAACGCCTCGATGGTGCCGGCGTCCGCGTTGGCGGCCTCCGCGGCCGCCTCGTCCTCGTAGATCCACACGTCGGTCCAGGTCCCCACCTCGTCGCGGCTGATGAGGGGCATTGCGTGGAGCCGGGGGTGGGCGGCCTTCACCGCGAGGATGGCCTCGCGGCGACGGTCGAGGAACGACGGGTCGTCGGCCGTGAAACGGACGAACTCGGCGAACAGGGGCATGGCAGACCTCTCTCGGGTGCTGGATGGGGATGCGCCGGCGGTGCGGGACGGTCGGTGCGGGTCGGTCAGTGCGGGACGGGGACCCGCGGCGGGCGACCGAGCAGCCCGTCGACGCGACGAGCGGCGGTCAGGCCGCTCTCGATGGCGCCGTCGATGAAGCCGGCCCAGCCGTTGGCGTAGCCGGAGCCGGCCAGGTGCACCCGGCCCTCTGGCTCCTGCAGGGCCGCGAGCTGTCCCGTCAGCTGTCCGGGTCGTTGCATCGGCCAGGTCTCGCGCGCCAGGGGGTCGGCCACCCAGTCGTGGGCGGCAACCGCGAGGACCTCGAGGTCGGGCCGGTAGCGGTGCAGGGCCGCCTCGACGGACCGCACGTCGGTGACGTCGAGGGCCGCGGCGCTGGGCCCGAAGGCGACGAGGTGGGAGGTTTTGGCGGCGTACTCGAGCGAACCGAAGGTGAGGGGCTCCGTCGGGTCGCCCAGGAAGACGAAGGGACGGTGCTCGCCGCGCACCTCGATCCAGACCTTGACGCCCGCCGTCGCCTGCCCCTCCCGGGCCGCCTGCTGCTTCGCGGGCGACAAGGGCGGCGCCACGTCCACCGAGCCGAGGACCCCCTGCGGGAGGGTCAGGACGACCTGCCGGGCGTGCACCTCCTCCCCCGACGCGAGGACGACGCGGGCGCCGTCGTCGTCGTGCTCGACGCGCACGACCGTCGCACCGAGGACGATCTCAGCGGTGGTGTCCGCGACGATCGCGTCCACCAGGGCGGCGGTGCCGCCCACCAGCTTGTAGGTCCCGCAGACCTCGAGCAACCGGTTCCAGTCGCCACCGGCTGCGGCCCCCCAGCGGAGGGCCTGGGTGAGGGCGCCGTGCTCGATCGGGCCGTGGAAGTTGACGGCCCACATGCCCCGCACCAGGGCGTCCTCGACCTCCGGGAGGGTCAGCTCGTCGATGCGGTCGGCGATGGAGCGGCGGTCGAGCTCCGCCACCGCGTCCACGCCGGAGCCCAGCGGTCGCCACGGCAGGGGGAAGTGTGCGGTGGCGTCGGCGATGGTGCGCTGCATGCCCGGGTCGAGGAGTCCCCGGAACTCCTCGACCGAGCCGTGGTGGCGCTCCCCGCCGGCACGCCAGACGGCGGACTCCGGTGCCGGGCTGGCCACGACCTCCAGGCCGTAGCGCTGCATCTCCGCCCACACCATCGGCTGGGCCCAGTGCACCCACGTGCCACCGAGCTCGAGGCACCGGCCGAGGCGCGGCTCCACCAGGGTGCGTCCGCCCAGCCGGTCCCGTGCCTCTAGCACCGTGACGCCGTGGCCCCGCTGGCTCAGCTCCCGCGCTGCCGTCAGGCCGGCGAAGCCGCCGCCCACCACGACCACGTCACGCACGTCGTCCACCTGCTGCCACCTCGCTGCTCCGCCCGCCGACCGACCCACCTCGGGTGGTCCGTGCCGGGCACAGGACGATTCTGGGGCCGCCGGCCGGCGCCGGTGTGGCATCCTGTGCACCAGGTGCCGCCATCGCGTGCACCACGCCCGGCGTCCGTCCCGAGGTGCCCCCATGCAGACGATCTCGACCCAGCACGTGGACGAGCCGGCACGCTTCGACTTCTGGGTCTCCGAGATCGACCGGATCATGCCGATGTCCCTGGACACCCGGCCCGGCGTGACGCGGTCGTTCCACGGGCGGGCCAGCGTCCACGAGCTGGGTCCGATGCAGCTCAGCCGTCTGAGCGCCGGGCCGATGCGGGTCCGTCACAGCCGGCCCACCGACGACGGGTCCGACTGCTACAAGCTCATGCTCCAGCTCGCGGGCGAGGCGCGCGTCGACCACGCCGGCGCCACGAGGCGGCTCGCCGCGGGCAACCTCGTCCTGTGCGACACGTCCCGGCCCTACACCCTCACCTACGACGACGACTTCCTGGCCGCGGTCGTGCTCCTGCCGCGCCCCACCATCCACCTGCCGGCGCCGTCCCTGCAGCCCCTCATCGGTCGCCCCCTCACGGCCGACTCGATCACCGGCGCGGCCGTCGCCTCCCTGGTGCGCTCCCTCACCGAGGACGACCGGGGCGACGTCGGCGACCCCGCGGCCGCCCGGCTGGTCGACGGCACGCTCTCGCTGGTCACGGCGCTCCTCCTCGAGGAGATCGAGGCGGCGGGCCCACCGTCGGGTCCGGCGATGCTGCTGCGGGCCCGGGAGCACGTCGAGCGTCACCTCGCCGACCCGCGGCTCGCGCCCGACACGCTCGCGTCGGCGCTCGGCATCTCGCGCCGCTACCTCTTCAAGGTCTTCGCGGAGGAGGGCACGACGGTGGCGGGCTGGATCCGCGACCGGCGGCTGGAGCGGTGCGCCCGCGACCTCGCCGACCCCGCGCTGGCCGGCCAGCCCATCGCGCTCGTCGGCGCCCGGTGGGGTCTCGGCGACCCGCGGCACCTGGCGCGCGTCTTCCGGGCGAGGTACGGCTGCACCCCGACGGAGTACCGCCGCGGCGTGCGCTGACACCCCACCACGCAGAACGACGCCGGCACCCGGTCCCGAGGGGGACGGGGCGCCGACGCCGGGGTCGGTACGACCGGGGTTCAGTACAGCTCGATGACCAGCCGGTCCGTCTTCGCCCGCGACACGCACAGGGCGATCTCGGTGCCCGCGGCCTTGTCCGCCGCGGAGATGCACTGGTCGCGGTGGTCGGCGACGCCCTCGAGCAGGCCCGAGACGCAGGACCCGCAGATCCCCTCGGTGCACGACTTGAAGACCTCGATGCCGTTGTCCTCGAGCACCGAGAGGATCGACCGGTCGGCCGGCACCTCGAACTCCTCGCCGGTGTCGAGGGCGACGGTGAACGCGGTGTCGGCGCTCGTGTCGACCGCCTCGGCCACGAAGTGCTCGACGTGGACGGCGTCGGCGCCGACGACCGGGGACGCCACCGCGACGACCTGGTCCATGAACGGCGCGGGACCGCACGTGTAGACGTGCGCCCCGGCGGGGGCCTCCGCCACCGCCGCGCGCAGGACCTGCTCCTGCGTCGCCAGGTCGACCCCGACGTGCAGGCGCACGCGGTCGCGGAACCCGGCGCGCTCCTCCAGCAGCTCGCGGAACGCCATCTCCTCGCGCGAGCGCGCGAAGTAGTGCAGCGTGAACTCGCCACCCCGCTTGTCGAGGGCGTAGGCCATCGACAGCAGCGGCGTCACCCCGATCCCCCCGGCGACGAGCACGTGGTGGGTGGCGTCGGCCGCCAGGCCCAGGAGGTTGCGGGGCCGGCCGACCTGCAGGACGTCCCCGACCTGCAGCTCGTGCAGCGCCACCGAGCCGCCCCGCGAGGCGGGCTCGCGCTTGACCGCGATGAGGATGCTCGTGGACTCCTCCGGCGGGCTGCACAGCGAGTACTGCCGCAGGATCCCGGTGGGGCCCGTCACGTCGACGTGGGCACCCGCCTCGTAGCCCGCGAACGGCGCACCGTCGAGCTTCTCCAGGCGGAGCGTGCGCACCGCCGGCGTCTCGGCCACGATCTCCGCGACGCGCACCTCCTGGGTGCCGTCGGTCCGGGTGTCGGTCATCGTCATCACCTCACGTAGAGCCCGCCGTTGGCGTCCCAGCAGGCACCCGTCACCGAGGCCGCGCCCGGCGAGGCGAGCAGCGCGACCATCTCGGCGACGAAGCCCATGTCCCCGAGGCGCCCCACGGGGATCGCCTTCAGGTAGGAGTCGAGGTCGTCCCCGACGATCGACCGCACCATCGGCGAGTCGAGCGGCCCCGGCGACACGGCGTTGACCGTGACTCCCCGACCGGCGAGCTCCCGGGCGAACACCTTCGTCGCCGAGAGGATCGCGCCCTTCGACGACGCGTAGTGCCCGCCCGTGGCGGTGCCGCCGTTCTGTGCGGCGAGGGACCCCATGTTGACGATGCGGCCGTAGCCGTTCGCCGCCATGTGCGCGCCGAACACCTGGCACGCCTGGAACGTGCCGCCGACGTTGACGGCCAGCACGGACTCGAGCTCCGCGGCCGTGATGTCCATGACGGGCCGCGCCTGGGTGCGGGCGGCGTTGTTGACGAGCACCCGTACGTCGCCGAGCTCGTCCACCACAGCCGTGAGCAGCCGCTCGAGCGCGGCGCGGTCGGTGACGTCCACGGCGTAGGCGCGGGCCGTGGCGCCGTCGGTGTCCAGGTCCTCCGCGACCTGCTGCGCGGCCGCCGCGTCGACGTCGACGACCGCCACCGCGTGGCCCTGGGCGTGCAGGTGCCGCACGATGACCTCGCCGAGGCCGTGCCCGGCGCCGGTCACCACGGCACTCACAGCAGGAACCCGGCGGCCGGGGTGGCCGCGTCGGCGTCGACGAGCCGCACGACCTTGCGCACGAAGCGGTCCTCGGCGCGGTCGGCGCCGAGGCGGATGCGGTAGTCGACGTCGCCGGCCCACAGGTCGTGGGTGCCGCGCTTGAACGCCACGAGCACCTGCGCCGCGCGGAGGGAGACGACGGAGTCCTCGACACCGGTCACCACGAAGCGCGAGACCGTGCGAACCGTGACGGCGGCATCCACGGCGGCGATGGCGTGGCCCTCCGTCATGCGGGTGACCCGCATGGCCCGCATCCGCTGGTCGTCGTAGACCATGTTGAGGATGTCGTCGAAGTCCTCGGCGTCACGCTCGATCGGGATCACGTAGATCGCGTCGTCGGCGTAGAGCGCCTGCCACGCGTCGTACTCCTTGCGGTCCAGCAGGTCCGCCTCGTGCCAGACGAGCTCGATCGCGCGGCGTACCCGCGGGTCGTCGATCGCCACGGCCGACCGGGCGGGTGCGGGGGTCAGGGTGTCAGTCATCGCTCATCATCTGCTTCCAGTGGGCGTACGCCGCGCGCATGCCCGTCTCGTCGGTGATGTGGGAGGTGGCCCAGCCCTCGGGGCTCGGCTTCTCGCGGGCGAGACCGCGGTTGACCATGATCGGGAGCTCCGGGGCGCCGGCGGCACCGCGCTGCACGCGGTCCCAGCCCTCGGCGTCGTCGGGGGTGCCGAACCCGAAGGGGCCCTGGAAGTGCTCGTGCACCCGGAGCCGCTCGCGGTTCACCTCGTCGACGATCTCCGGCGGCCCGTCGGGGCCGATGGCGACGTGCTCGATCACGGTCTCGTCGACGCTGATCGGGCGCAGCGTGCGGAAGAACGCGCTCGAGAGCGAGACGTTGGGGAACAGGTTGAGGTTGAACCCCGTGCCGTGCATCGAGCGCACCAGCTTCCGGATCGCGGCGTCGTCGAGGCCGTGGCCGCGCAGGCGCTCCACGAGCGGGGCGAAGCGCGCCTGCAGCGGCTCGGTGCCGTCGTCGTCGTCGAGGTCGGAGTGCTCGGGCACCATCTGGCCCACACTGTGGCCGTTGCCCAGGTCGTGGGTGACCGCCTCGGGGTCGGTCATGAACGACATCATGTCGGCCGTCTCGGCGTCGACGGAGGCCATCCACGAGCGGTGCACGATCGGGAAGTGGTAGCCGTCGGTGGTGTTCTCCAGCTGGATCTTCCAGTTGCCCTTGAAGCGGAACTGGTGGGTGCCGAGCACCTTGATCGGGTAGCCGCCGCCCTGCTTCATGAAGCGGTCGATCCACGTCTTCACGTCACCGAGGAAGTCCTCCAGCGGCTCGATGTCGTCGGCCAGGGTCGCGAAGATCATCCCGCCGTAGGACTCGGTGCGGAGCTTCTTCAGCCCCATGCCCTCCTTCGACATGACACCCTCGTAGCCGTCGGGGTACGGGATGCCGCGCAGCTTGCCGTCCAGCCCGTAGGACCACGCGTGGTAGGGACACGTGAAGCCGTTGGCCTCCCCCGTCCGCTTCTCGCACACGCTCGCACCACGGTGGCGGCACCGGTTGACGAGGGTGTGCACCACGCCCTTGCGGTCGCGGCTGACGATCACGGGGTGGCGGCCGACGAAGGTCGACTTGAAGGAGCCCGGCTTGGGCAGCTCGGAGTCGTGGGCGACCCAGATCCACGTGGACTCGAAGATCTTGACCATCTCGAGCTCAAAGATCGCGGGGTCGGTGTAGACCCGGCCGGCGACGCGGTCCTCCTGGACGAGGTCGGCCGGCGCCACGTCGTACACGTTCTGCGGGGTCAGCTCAATGGTCATCGCGGTCGTGCTCCTCGTTCGTGGCGCGGTGGGCGCGGGGCTCGTCGGGGTGCAGGAAGTCGGGGTAGATGCCGTCGTCCGCGAGGGTCTCCCGCAGGTACGACGCGGTCTCGGCGATGCGGCCCATCAGTAGCTCCGCGGGGTCAGCGGCCGACCCATGCGGGCCTCCACCTTCATGAAGCGCCACAGCTGGTGGGTGCCGCCGACCCGGATCGTGCGCAGCAGGTTGCAGGCCGCCTTGACGACACCCTGGTCCGCGGCGTCGGCGAGCACGTAGAAGGTCCACGGCCAGCCGTCGGACGGACCGACCATGTGGGCGTCGTCGTCGATGTCGGCGATGACGTCCAGGCCGGGGAGGTCGCGGAGCCCCGCGAGGAGCTCCAGCGTCGCCGTCCACACGTCACCGCTGGTCAGCTCGCCCGTGGGCAGGTCGAAGAAGTTCTGGTTGATGCCGAAGCAGAAGAGCACGCGGAGCGGCTCGGCGGGCGGGGACGAGGTCGTCATCGGGGTCTCCTCGGAGGGGGCGGCTCGGTCGGGGCTCGGTCGGGCTCAGGCGAAGCCGGGGACGGTCGGGGGCTGGCCGAGCAGCACGGAGCCGCCCGCGTCGTACCAGGACTGCCCGAGGAAGGCGTGCAGCTGCGGGACGCTCACGTCCTGGCGCATGACCTGGAGCGGGTGCTGGTTGTTGGAGGTCGCCGAGCCCGAGATGGCGCAGAGGTCGGCGACGACCCGCGCCGCGACGTCGGCCATGTGGGCCGCCGAGACGCGGATGTCGGCGTGCTGCTCCGGGGACACCTCGTCCCCGGCGAGGACCGTCTGCCAGACCTGGTCGGCGACCTCGAGGAACCAGGCGCGGGCGGAGCGCAGCGCGGCGGTCGCGTGCGCGAACTGCGTGCGGTAGTAGGCCCGGGTGGCGAGCGGCGGAGCGCCGGTGATGCCGGTGCGGGACCCGGCCTCGCGCACGTACTCCAGCGCGGCCCCGGCGACACCGAGGGCGACGGCGGCGAAGACCTGGGCCTGGTAGCCGATCGCGGGGTAGCGGTGCAGGGGCTCGTCGATGTGGGAGGCGCCGCCGCGCACGAAGGTCCACTCGCGCGGCACCTCGACGTCCTCCACCACGACGTCGAACGACCCGGAGGCCTTCAGCCCCGTGACGTCCCACTCCTGGATGATCCGGACCTGCTCGGGGCGCAGCACCACGGCCCGCGGCTTGCCGCCGCTCGACTCGTCACCGGGGATGCCGACGCCGATCCAGTCGGCGCCCATGCAGCCGCTCGCGAACTTCCACCGGCCGTTGACGATGTAGCCGTCGGCGGTCTCCTTCACGGGGTGGACCGGGAAGAGCCCGCCGGCGTAGGCCACGTCCGGGCCGTCGCGGTAGATCTCTGCCTGCGTCTCGAGGGGGAGGCTGCCGAGGTAGGTCAGCGCCGACCCGAAGGTGGCGACCCAGCCGGTCGAGCCGTCGACCGCCGCGATGCGCTCGATCATCTGGAGGAACTCGGCCGGCGGGACCGGCTCGCCACCGAACTGCTGGGGCGCCGAGGCCCGGTAGATGCCGAGCTCCTTGAGGCGGGCGACGAAGTCGCGCGGCACGTAGGACTGCGCGTGGAACTCGCCCCGGCGCTCGGCCAGCTCCGCGAGCACGGTGTCCCACGTGGCGGTGGGTCGGGCTGCGGTGAGGGTCATGGTCATCTCCCTGCGGTCGAGGCGGCCGTCGTCGGCCGTGGGATCCGCCGTCCGGAGGGCCGGACGACGAGAACGACGTTAGGAACGTCACCCGGCCCGGCGACATTGGGAATGACCGGCCTCGCCTAGGGGAATCCCTCAGCGGCTCCTGTCGACCCTCCGCCAGCGCTTACCGTGGGCGGATGGTCGTCGACCCGCAGGCCCCCGAGCTCACCCTGGGCGACTTCCGCTCGCTGGCGATGGCGACGAACACCTGCCTGCTGCTGCACGACGCGGAGACGAAACGCATCCTGTGGGCCAACCCGGCGGCCAGCGAACTGCTCGGCTGGAGCGTCACCGAGCTCCGCCCGCTGACGGCCTCCGACATGAGCAGCTCGGCGCAGCAGTACGACCGCGTCCTCGGCCGCGCCTGGCTCCAGGTCGCCGCCGAGACCGGCGTCAACCGCATCGAGTGGCACTACCGCACCCGCGACGGGCGTGTGATCCCGACGGAGGCCGTCGCCGTGCGCGTGGAGCTCGACCAGGGCCCCGCCCTCCTCGTGCACTTCCGCGACATCGAGCGCGAGCAGGCGATCGAGCGCCAGCTGCGGCTCACCACGTCGTACGTCGAGTCCCTGGCCCAGCACACGTCCACGATCGCCGTCATGCTCGATCCCGACGGCGTCGTGCGGTTCGCGACGGACACGGCGCTCGCGGCGCTCGGGGCACCGGCCGAGCGGGAGCCGGGCCGGATCGAGGAGCTGGCCCGGATCACGGTGGGGGGCACCACCGACAGCCCGGTCGGCTGGGTCGAGGCGGCGGCCGCGGCCGTTCCCGTGACCCACGTGCAGCTCGACGTCACGCGGCCGGGCGGCGAGCGGGCGTGGCTCGAGGGCACGCTCGAGGCGGTGCAGGGCGGCGACGAGCAGGACGGCTTCCTCATGATCCTGCACGACGTCTCCGACCGGGTGCACGGCCAGCTGCGCCGCCAGCGGGAGCTGCACCAGGAGAACTACCTGGCGCGCTACAACGCGATGGGCGACATGGCGATGGCCATCGCGCACGAGCTGGGGCAGCCGCTCGCCGCGGCGTACAACTTCCTCGCCGGCGCCGCCGCCCGGGCGAGGGCTGCGGGCGCGCCCGCGGCCACGCCGCAGGAAGACCCGGTCGCCTACGGCATCGCGAGCGCCACGACGCAGATCGAGCGCGCCCGGGCGATCGTCAACGCGCTGCGGTCGTTCGTCGGCCACCTCGAGCAGATCGAGCGCGAGGAGGACCTCAACGAGATCGTCGACGAGTGCCTCCACTTCGTGCAGCTCCGGGCCGCGGACGCCGGCGTCGAGGTGCGGCTCGACCTCGCCCCCGCGCCGGTGCACGTGCGCTGCGAGCGGGTGCTGACCGGCCAGGTCCTGCTCAACCTCTGCTTCAACGCCGTCGACGCGCTCGCCGGGGTGCCGCCCGCGCAGCGCCGGCTCACCATCACGACGCGCGACGAGGGCGGCTCGGGCCTCCTCACCGTGGACGACGCCGGGCCCGGGCTGACGCGCGACCCGTTCGAGGAGTCCTTCACCTCGAAGGAGCACGGCAGCGGCATCGGCCTCGCCCTCAGCTACCGCATCGTCACGCGCCAGCACGGCACCATCTGGGCCGAGCGGAGTCCCGACGGGGGCTCGCGCTTCGCCGTACGGCTGCCGCGGACGGCGCCGCCGCGGTGAGGGGGCGGAGCCCTGGTCACGACCGCCGCGGGGCGTCAGACTAAAGAAATCCCTACAGGTGGGCCGGGGAATCAGTGATACGACCGGCTGAGAACCTTCCCTAGCATCGCTGCTCACTGGCCCGCCCGCACCTCAGCCGGCGGACGCGACCGTGACGCACCCGGCATCGGAGGCCCTCACCGTGACCGAGACCCGCAAGATGACGCTGACCTGCTACAACGACACGCACGGCTACGGCTGGCGTCACGTCGACCTCTTCACGCACGACGAGGAGGGCCGGGAGCTCAACTGGGTCCACTGGCAGGTGCCGGGCGACGGTCCCGAGGTCGCCGACGACGTGACCGCCCGCGTGGAGCCGCTGCTCCGCCGCACCTCCGACTGGCGCCACGACGTGAGCGCGAGCGGCATGGACTACTGGGTCGCCGACGCCGCCTGGGCCGATCCCACCGGGGCCGACGCGTGAACGAGCACGACGCTCTCGGCGCGTGGCGACCCTGGTCGCTGCGCGACCACCTGGCCGCGGGCGATCCTGCGGCGTCCCGCGCGCGGGCCGAGCAGCGCTACCGCGAGGTCGATCCCCAGGTGCTGGCCTGGGTGGAGCGCACGCCCGTCACCGAGCCCGAGCCCGCCGGCCCCCTCGCCGGCGCTCCCCTCGGCGTCAAGGACGTCGTCGACCTCGCCGGGGTGCCGACGCGCTGCGGCTCGGCCCTGCGGGCGGACGCCCCGCCCGCCACCGAGGACGCCGCGATCGTCGCCGCGTGGCGCAAGGCCGGCGCCGTCCCCGTCGGCAAGACCGTCACGACCGAGTTCGCCTACTTCTCCCCCGGCCCGACCCGCAACCCCGCCCGCCTCGGCCACACGCCCGGCGGCTCGTCGAGCGGGTCCGCAGCAGCGGTCGCGTCCGGGCAGGTGCCCGTCGCCATCGGCGCGCAGACGGCGGGCTCGGTGACCCGGCCCGCGGCGTACTGCGGCGTCGCCTCGCTCGTCATGACCCCCGGGCGGTTCCCCACCCGCGGCGTCGTCGGCCTCAGCCCGACGCTCGACGCCCATGGCGTCTTCACCGCCACGGTCGCCGACCTCGCCCACGCCTTCGCCGCCCTCGACGGCCGGCCTGACGGCCCCCCGGTCCCCGCCCTGCCGCGGCGGGTGCTGCTGTGGCACCCGCACGGCATCGGCGACGTCGACGTCGAGATGACCGCCGCGGTGGACCGCGTGGCACACCTCCTCACCGAGCGCGGCGTCGAGGTCGACGCGCTGCACGCCGGCGACCGCGACCGCGAGCTCGTCGCGGCCCACCTCACGGTGATGGCCTTCGAGGCCGCCCGTGAGCGCCCGGCCGAGGTCGCGGCGACCGACCGCCTGAGCGAACCGCTCGCGGCGCTCCTGCGCCGCGGTGCCGGCCTGCACGACGAGGAGCACCTCGCCGCCCTTGCCGCGGCCGACCGGCACCGGAGGGACCTGCTGGACCTGCTCGCGACGTACGACGCGGTCATCGGCCCGGCCGCCCTGGGCCCCGCGCCCGCCGGGCTCCGTGCCACCGGCGACCCCGTCCTCAGCCGCCCCTGGCAGGTGCTCGGGCTGCCGACGGTCGGGATCCCCGGCCTGCGCAGCGCCGAGGGCCTACCGCTGGGCCTGCAGGCGGTGGGCGCCCCCGGTCGCGAGGAGCGGCTGCTCGCGACCGCCGGCGGCGTGGAGTCCGTCGTTCAGGCGCACGCCCGTCCCGCCCACCCCGAACCGGCCCGAGGCGGCGCGCGATGACGTCCGTCGTGGTCCACATCGTCGACGACGACGAAGACCTGCGCCGCTCGCTCGTCTTCCTGCTCGAGTCGATCGGGCTCCAGGCGCTGACCTACCCCGACGCGGCGTCCTTCCTCGACGAGCACGACCCCGAGGAGCCCGCCGTGCTCATCGTCGACGTGCGCATGCCGACGATGAACGGCTTCCAGCTGCTCGAGCGCCTGCTCGCCGACGGCTACCCGGCGCCGGTCGTCTTCTGCTCCGCCCACGGCGACATCGCGATGTCGGTGCGTGCCCTGCGCGGCGGGGCGGTGCACTTCCTCGAGAAGCCCTACGACCCCCAGCAGATGATCGACGTCGTGCAGGAGAACCTCGTCGAGGCGGAGGAACGCTTCGCCGCCCGGGCGTCGCGCCGCGACGTCGCCGTGCGACTCGAGCCGCTGACGCCCCGCGAGCGCGACGTGCTCCGCCTCGTCATCGACGGCCTCCCGAGCCAGCTCATCGCCCGCGAGCTGGGCATGAGCGTCAAGACCGTGGACGTGCACCGCGCCCGCATCAAGGCCAAGACCGAGGCCGACAGCCTCGGCGCCCTGGTGCGCGACGTGCTGCAGCACCAGGTCCCCTTCTAGACCCGCTCCCTACCCCCCCACCGACGACGGGTCCGGCCCGTCCCCCGGCACGCCGCGACGAGCCCGCGTGCCGGTCCTCCGCATGCCACCACCACCGGGAAGGACCCCGATGACGACCACCGCCGACCCGTCCGCCGCGCGGGAGGAGGAGCTCACGCAACGCGTGGTCGACTCCTTCTCCGGCTGCCCGGACGACCGCCTGCGCACCGTGATGACCTCCCTGGTGCGCCACCTCCACGCCTTCGTGCGCGACGTGCGCCTCCGTGAGGAGGAGTGGGGCGCCGCCATCGACTTCCTCACCCGCTGCGGCCACATCACCGACGACGAGCGGCAGGAGTTCATCCTGCTCTCCGACGTGCTCGGCGCCTCCATGCAGACCATCACGGTCAACGACACGGCGGAGGCCGGGGCGACGGAGGCGACGGTCTTCGGCCCGTTCTTCGTCGACGGCGCGCCGGAGGTCCCGCACGGCGGCGACATCTCGTTCGGCGCGTCCGGCGAGCCGTGCTGGGTCGAGGGCACCGTCACCGACACCACCGGCCGCCCCGTGCCCGGGGCACGCCTCGAGGTCTGGGAGGCCGACGAGGACGGGTTCTACGACGTCCAGTACGGCGACGGTCGCACCGCCGCCCGGGCCCACCTGTTCACCGACGAGAACGGCCGCTACGCCTTCTGGGGCGTCACCCCGACGCCGTACCCCATCCCCGCCGACGGACCCGTCGGCGAGCTGCTCGCCGCGACGGGGCGCACCCCGATGCGCGCCTCCCACCTGCACTTCATGGTCACGGCGCCCGGCCTGCGGCGCCTCGTGACCCACATCTTCGTGCGCGGCGACGCCCACCTCGCCTCCGACTCCGTCTTCGGCGTCAAGGAGTCGCTCGTCACCGACTTCACGCCCCAGCCCGCCGGCACGCCGACCCCCGACGGCCGTGCCGTCGACAGCACCTGGAGCCGCGCGCGCTTCGACATCGTGCTCGCCCCCACCCACCGAGAGGACCGACCGTGACCACCACCCCGACCACCCCGTCGACCGAGGCGCTGCTGCGCTCCCTGCAGGAGCGCGTCGACGTGCTCGAGGCCGAGGCCGCGGTACGCCGCGTGCAGGCCCGCTACATGTTCCTGTGCGACACCCCGTGCCCGGAGCCGGGCGTGCGGGACGACCAGCACCGCATCGACCTGATCATGGAGCTCTACACCGAGGACGCGGTCTGGGAGGGCGTCGGGGAGTACTACGACAACCAGTTCGGCAGGGCCGTCGGCGCCGACGCCATCCGCAGGCACTTCCAGGGCTTCTGGGGCGAGAAGCAGGACCCCGCGCTGCTGCTCAACGCGCACTACCTGACGTCCGAGCACATCGAGGTCGACGGCGACACCGCCCGCGGCCTGTGGATCCACATGCAGCCCTGGCTGTTCTCCGACGGCCGCTCGCTGCTCCGCTCCAGCCGCCTCAACAACACCTTCCGCCGCACCGCGGACGGCACCTGGAAGATCACCCGCACGCGCACCGAGAACGTGTTCGTGGCGCCCCTGCCGCAGGAGTTCGCCGAGGCCTACCCGTCGACGTCGGTGCTGCTGACGGAGTGAGCCCCGCACACGACGAGGGCGCCGGACCCAGCGGTCCGGCGCCCTCGTCGTACGTGCGGGGGACTCACGTGGGGAGCGGGTGGAAGGTCCGCTGGTAGTAGACGAGCCCGCCGCTGGTCTCGCTGCGCAGGATCTCGTCGACCTCGACGAACATCACCGTGTGGGAGCCGTGCACGGTCTCGCTGACGACCCGGCCGATGATGGACGCGGCCGCGTCGGCGAGCACGGGCTGTCCCCGGTGCTCCGACCAGCCGTTGCGGGCGAAGCGTTCGTCCATCGTGGCGCCGGTGGCACCGGCGAAGTCGAGGGCGACGTCCTCGTGGCCCGCGCCGAGCACGTTGATGCACACGGCCCGGTTCTGCCGGAACACGTCGTGGGTGTAGCTCGACTGGTTGACGCACACCAGGAGCGTGGGCGGGCGGTCCGTGACGGAGCAGACCGCGCTGATGGTCAGGCCGACCCGCCCTCCGGGGCCGTCGGACGTCACCACGTTGACGGCCGCGGAGAGCTGGCTCATCGCGCCGCGGAACTCGACCTGCTGGGTCGTGAGCGAGGTGGTCATGCCCCGACGCTAGGAGCCGGTCGAGCGCCGCGACATCGAGACTTTCTCCGCCGGGGCTGAGGGTTCTCCCTACGCGGGGGCGCCCCAGGCGGCCCGCAGCAGCCCGTCGAGCCGCGCGGCGGTCAGCGGGACGGGGTTGCCCGTGAGCCCGCTCGCCAGCACGGCCTCGACGACGGCGGGCACGGCGTCCGCCGGCATCCCGAGGTCGCGCAGCGCGCGCGTCGGGCGGAGCCGGGCATAGAGCGCCTCCAGCTCGTCGAGGGCACGGCGCGTGGTCGAGCCCCCCGGGACGCCGCCCGCGAGCGCGGTCGCCAGGCGAGCGTCCAGCTCGGGCACCGCGGGCGCGTTGAACGCGAGCACGTGCGGCAGCACCGCCGCGTGGGTCTCCGCGTGGGGCAGGTCGAGGAGCCCGCCCAGCACGTGGCAGATCTTGTGGTGCAGGCCCGAGCCGGCGTCGGCGAACACGGCACCCGCGAGGTGCGTGGCCCGCAGCAGGTCCTCGCGGGCCGGCAGGTCGGTGCCGTCCTCCGCGACGCGCGGCAGGGTCCGGGCGAGGAGGGCGGCACCCTCGAGCGCCCGCGTCGTGGTCTCCGGCGTCGCGCGGGGGGCCCACAGGCTGTCGACGCAGTGGGCGAGGGCGTTGAGGCCCGAGGCCACGCCGTAGGCGGCGGGCAGCGTGAGGGTCAGGGCCGCGTCGTACACCACGGTGCGCGGCAGCGCGCGCGGGTCGCTGGCCGTGTGCTTGCCCCCGGCGTCGGTGATGCCCCAGACGGGGGTGGCCTCCGAGCCGGCGTACGTCGTGGGCACCGCCACGATCGGCAGCCCGGTGCGCACCGCCACGGCCTTGGCGAGGCCCGTCGCGGAGCCGCCGCCGATGCAGACGATGCCGTCGACGGAGCGCCGGAGCGCCAGGGCCTCGGCCCGGTCGACGACCCCGGCGGGCACGTGCATCGCCACGTCGTGGAAGCAGGCGGCGACCGGCAGGCCGGCGGTGAGCTCGTCGACGAGCCGGCGCGAACCGGCGACGAGGAGCAGGCGACCGAGCCCGAGGCGCCGCACCGCGGCGGCGAGCTCCTCGGCGGCGCGGCCGGTGGCGAGGTGGACGTCCTGGGTGGGGGACTGCTGGGGCACGGCGACCTCCGTCGGGGGCGGGCAGGGAGTGGACGCGGCCCATCGGAGCACGGAAGCCGGGCGGTGAACCACCTCGGGTCCCTACGGGATTTCCTACGAACTTGGCGCTTGACAAGTTTTGTGCGGCGGGGGGACGGTGGTGCACCTCACACCCGGTGCCGCCGTTGTCACCCCTCTCGGGTCCGCCACCGTCCCCGCCCTCCTCGAGGAGCCCCGGAATGACCGACACCTCAGCGAGCCAGTCCGCCCTGGCTCCCCAGACGCAGCTCAAGCGCGACGCTTTCGGCGTGCCGAGCATCCTGTTCATCGTCCTGTCCGCCCAAGCCCCCCTCACCAGCATCGTCGGCGCCGCTGGCGTCGCCGTCGCTCTGGGGAACGGTCCGGGCCTGCCCGGGG
Organism: Nocardioides alkalitolerans; assembly: GCA_038184435.1. Taxonomy (NCBI): domain Bacteria; kingdom Bacillati; phylum Actinomycetota; class Actinomycetes; order Propionibacteriales; family Nocardioidaceae; genus Nocardioides; species Nocardioides alkalitolerans. The sequence goes on from CP116227.1 coordinate 3,043,749, forward strand.
CCTATGTCGCGGTCGGCGCCGTGATCCTCCTGTTCTCGGTCGGCTTCACCACCATGACCCGCCACGTCGACAGTCGCGGCGGGTTCTACGCGCTGATCCGGGCCGGGCTCGGCGAACGGGCCAGCGCGGGCGGCACCCTCGTGGGGCTGCTGTCCTACAGCGCGGTGCAGCTCGCGATGTACGCGCTCATGGGCGCCAGCCTCGGCAACCTGCTCGGTCGTCACTTCGGCTTCTCGTCGCCCTGGTGGCTGTGGGCCCTGGTCGCGATCGCGCTCGTCTGGGGGCTCGGCAGCCGCCAGGTCGAGCTGGGCGCCAAGGTGCTCGCCGTGCTGGTGGGCCTCGAGATCGCGATCCTCACCGCCTTCGCCCTGGTGCTGGTCGCGACCCGGGGCATCGGCTCCTTCGACGTCGCCGCCAGCTTCTCGCCGTCCGCCGTCATGGCCGGCGCCCCCGGCGTCGCCGTGATGTTCGCGGTCGCCTGCATGTTCGGCTTCGAGTCCACCGCCATCTACTCCGCCGAGGCGCGCGACCCCCGCCGCACCGTGCCGCGCGCGACCTACATTGCCGTGGTCGTAATCGCCGTCTTCCTCGCGGGCACCAGCTGGGCCGTCGTGAGCTACTACGGAGCGGCCGACGCCCAGGGAGCCGCGCTGGAGGCGCTCGGCACCGACGCGGCGCTCTTCGCGCTCAACCCGATCAACGACGTGCTCGGGAGCTGGGCGGGCGCCGCGGCCGACGTGCTCCTCGTGACCTCGCTGTTCGCGGGCGTGCTGGCGTTCCACAACATGATCACGCGCTACTTCCACGCCCTCGCCGGACGCGGCCTGCTGCCCGCCGTGCTCGAGCGCACCAACAAGCACCGCGCCCCGGCGAACGCCTCCCTGGCGCAGACCGTGCTGGCCGCAGCGCTCGTGGTGGTCGTGACCCTGGCCGGGCTCGACCCGATCGCCGACGTGTTCAGCTGGTTCAGCGGGCTCGCGGTCGCCGCCCTCGTCGTGCTCTACCTGCTCACCTCCGTCTCGGCGGTCGCCTTCTTCCGGCGGGAGCCCGTCGAGGAGAACCCCGTCAGCACGCTCGTGGCCCCCATCGCCGCCGCTGCCCTCATGGCCGTCGTCCTCGCCATGGTGGTGCGCAACTTCGGCGTGCTGACCGGCGGGAGCTCGCTGACCGTCGCGCTGCTGCTCGGCTCGGTCCCCGTCGTGTTCGCCCTCGGGGTCGCCGGTGCCCGGCGCGCCGCCGTCCTCCGCTCCTGATCCCCTGCTCCCGACCCTGGAGACCTCACCATGACCACGACCGCCGACCGCGCGGACGCCTCCGTCCCCTCCTCCGACACGGATCCGGCCACCGACGTCCGGCACCCCCTCGCCCCGCTGGCCGCCGACGAGGTGCGCGCGACGCGCCGGATCCTCGACGACGCCGGTCTGATGACGCCGTCGACCCGGGCGGCCTACGTGATGCTCCGGGAGCCCGACAAGGCCGAGGTGCTCGCCTGGTCGCCGGGGCAGCCGGCACCGGCCCGCGAGGTGAGCCTCCTGCTCAGCGACGAGCAGGACATGGCGCTCAGCGCCGTGGTCGTCGACCTCACGGCCGACCGCGTGGCGTCCCTGGAGCCGCTGGATGCGGCGGAGGTCGGCCTCGGCCCCTGCCTCGACGAGGACTACGAGATCGTCGGCAGCATCGTGAAGAACGACCCGGAGTGGGTCGCGGCCATCGCCCGGCGCGGGGTCACCGACCTCGACAAGGTGCGGCCCGTGCCCCTGTCGGCGGGCGTGTTCGGGTACGACGACGAGGTCGGCTCGCGGGTCTACCGCGTGCTCTCGTTCTTCCAGCCCAGCCCGACGGACTTCGCGTGGGGACACCCGATCGGCGGCGTCATCGCCCACGTCGACGTCACCCACCGCACGATCCTCCGCATCGTCGAGACCCACGTCGAGCACACCCCCGAGGAGTCGGCGAACTACCTCGACCCGGCACTCCGCGGCCCGGAGCGCGAGGACCTCAAGCCCATCTCCATCACGCAGCCCGAGGGCGTGTCCTTCACGCTCGCCGACGGCGTGCTGTCGTGGCAGAACTGGCAGGTGCGGCTGGGCTTCAACGGCCGCGAGGGACTCACCCTCCACCAGCTGTCCTACACCGACGCGGGCGAGCTGCGCCCGATCCTCTACCGGGCGTCGGTCGGCGAGATGGTCGTCAACTACGGCGATCCGGGTCCGACCCACGGCTGGCAGAACTACTTCGACATCGGCGAGTACCAGTTCGGCCGCCTCGCCAACTCCCTCGAGCTCGGCTGCGACTGCCTCGGCGACATCACCTACGTCGATGCCGTCGTGGTCGACGACTTCTGCGAACCGGTCACCATCCGCAACGCGATCTGCATCCACGAGGAGGACTACGGGATCCTCTGGAAGCACAACGACATCTTCAACGGCACCAACGAGACCCGCCGGCAGCGTCGCCTGGTGATGTCGTTCTTCGGCACGGTCGGCAACTACGACTACGGCTTCTACTGGTCGCTCTACCTCGACGGCACCATCGAGCTGGAGGTCAAGGCGACCGGCATCCCCTTCCCGTCGGGGTACGACGGCGTCGACCCCTACTTCGCCGAGCTGGCCCCCGGCGTCGGCGCGCCCGTCCACCAGCACCTGTTCTCGGCGCGGCTCGACTTCACCGTCGACGGGGTGCGCAACCACGTCGACGAGCACGACGCCGTCACCGTGCCCACCGGCCCCGACAACCCGTGGGGCAACGCGATCGGGCGCACCACGACCCGTCTGGCGACGGAGCAGGGCGCGAAGCGCCGCGCGGCGTCCGAGCGCAACCGCGTGTGGGTCGTCGGCAGCGACGAGCGCACCAACCGGTTGGGGCGGCCGACGGGCTACGTGCTGCTGCCCGAGGGCCACCCGACGCTGCTCGCCGACGAGGGCTCCTCCATCTCCCGCCGCGCCGAGTTCGCCCGCCACCACCTGTGGGTGACCCACTACGACCGCGACCAGCTGTGGCCGTCCGGCTACACCGTCAACCAGAACCCGGGCGGCGACGGGCTGCCGGCGTACGCCGCGGGCGACCTGTCCGTCGACGGCGAGGACCTCGTCGTGTGGCACACCTTCGGGCTGACCCACTTCGTGCGGCCCGAGGACTGGCCGATCATGCCGGTCGACTACACGGGCTTCAAGCTCAAGCCGCACGGCTTCTTCGACCGCAACCCCACCCTCGACGTACCCGACCTGACGAAGCGCTCCGGGGGCCACGCGCCCGCCGGGGGGTCCGACGGCCACTGCGCGTGCTGACGATGTCGACCACCGTCGTCGAGCGGCCGCAGGACCGGCAGCGCCCCGGCCCCGATCCCGTCGCGATCCGACGCGTCGCGGCCGGTGGTGCGCTCCTCGCCGCCGCCGGGCACCTCGGGGTCGCCGCCGTGGCCCCGGGGGCCGGCACCCTCGTCATGCTGCTCATGGCGGCGGCGTGCCTGCCCTGCGCCCTCCACCTCTGGACGCACGGCGACCGCCGCACCTGGTGGACCCTCGGGGCGTGCGCGGGCCTCATGGTCCTCGTCCACTCCGTGCTGATGGCCGGGCACGCGCACGGCGGCCACGACCCGGCCGCCGTGGGCGCCGGCGCGGCCACCGCCCACGCCCTCATGTGGGCCCTGACCTGGCTGGAGACCGCGGTCGCCGCGGTCTGCCTGGTCGCCCCCGCTGCCGACGCCGGCACCACCACCTCGACCCGATCCACCACCTGGGAGACCTCATGACCACCGCACCCGAGCTCGACCGGCCCACCGTCCCGAGCGACCTGACGACCGACCTCCTCGTCGCCGGGACGTGGACCTCCGGCGGCGCCGGCATCCTCCCCACGCTGAACCCGGCGACCGGCGAGGTGCTGGCCGAGGTGGCGGCCGCGGACACCGACGACGTCGACCGCGCCGTCGCCGCGGCCGAGGAGGCGTTCCGCACGACGTGGGCCGCCGTCCCGCCCCACGAGCGGGCCGCGCTGCTGCACCGCCTCGCCGACCTCGTGGAGCGCGACGCCCAGCACCTCGCGACGCTGGAGGCGCTCGACGTCGGGTCCTCGTTCGGCTTCGCCCAGATGCTGTTCGTGCCGAACCTCGTGCGCTCGCTGCGCTACTACGCGGGCTGGGCCGACAAGCTCGAGGGCCAGCTCGTGCCCGCCGACGCCTTCATGGGGCGTCCCGTCCACGCGTACACGAAGCGCGAGCCCCTCGGCGTGGTCGCCGCGATCGTGCCGTGGAACTCGCCGCTGATGATCCTGGGCTGGAAGCTGGCGCCCGCGCTGGCCACCGGCAACGTCGTCATCGTGAAGCCCTCGGAGGAGGCGCCGCTCTCTTGCCTGCACGTGGTGCGCCTGGCCGCCGAGGCCGGCTTCCCGGCCGGCACCGTCCAGGTGCTGCCGGGCGCCGGCGCGGTCGTCGGCGAGGCCCTCTCCCTGCACGCCGGTGTGCAGAAGGTGAGCTTCACCGGCTCGACCCCCGTCGGCCGCCGCATCGCCCAGAACGCGACGCACACCTTCAAGCGAACCACCCTCGAGCTGGGCGGCAAGTCGGCGCAGCTCGTCTTCGCCGACGCCGACGTGGAGCGCACCGTGCCGGGCATCGCGATGGGCCTCTTCGCCAACCAGGGCGAGTCGTGCGCCATCGGCTCGCGCGTGCTCGTGCACCGTTCCCTGCACGACCAGGTCGTGGAGGGGCTGCGCGAGGCGCAGCGCGCCCAGGTCGTCGGCGACCCGTTCGACCCGAGCACCACCGTCGGCCCCCTCATCAGCGCGCGCCACCGCGACCGGGTGATGGGGTACGTCGAGAGCGGCCGCACCGAGGGCGCGACCCTGGTCGCGGGCGGCGCGGCCGTGGACCGGCCGGGCTTCTTCGTGGAGCCGACCGTCTTCGCCGGGGACCACGACCTGACGATCGCCCGCGAGGAGATCTTCGGGCCCGTCGGCGTCGTCATCCCGTTCGACGACGAGGACGACGCCATCCGCCTGGCGAACTCCACGGAGTACGGCCTCGCCGCCACCGTCTGGACGGGCGACGTCACCCGCGCCCACTCCGTCGCGGACCGGCTCCGCGCCGGGGCCGTGGCGGTCAACGGCTGGTCGCCGCTCGCCCCGCAGCTGCCGTGGGGCGGCGTCGGCGCCAGCGGCGTGGGCCGCGAGCTCGGCGTCGAGGGCATCCTCGAGAACACGGAGACGAAGACCGTCACCGTCGTGCTGTGAGACCTCCGGGGACCGGCCCCGGCCGGTCCCCGGACCGGGTCCCTAGGATGAGCGGCGGGAGGGGGCGACCATGGGCGTGGCGTACGGCGCGGGGCGACAGGCGCTGCTGGAGGCGGCGATCCACGTCGTCTCCCGCAAGGGGCTGCGGGGGCTGACCTACCGCAGCGTCGCGGCGGAGGCGGGCGTGACCCACGGGTCCGTCGCCTACCACTTCGGCGACCGCGACACCCTGATCCGCGAGGCCCTCGTGCTGAGCGCCCGCGCGAGCATCGAGGACATCGTGCTCACGTCCGACGGCCCGGACTTCGACGGGTTCGCCCGCGGGCTCGTCGACATGGTCTCCACCGATCCCGACCTGCAGGTGTTCCAGTACGAGCTGAGCCTCGAGGCGCGGCGCCGCCCGGAGCTCCTGGGGATCCTGGCCGAGGTCAACGATATCTACCGCGACGCGGTGCGGCGGGAGCTGGAGCGCAACGGTCTCGACGACCCGCAGCTGGCCCACGTCGTCTTCGTGCTCCTCGACGGCCTCGTGTTCCACGAGACCGTGACCGGCGACCACGAGCGCACGCGACGGTCGCTGTCGACCGTGCGCGACCTCCTGCGGGCCTACGCGGCCCGCGTCGGCGCCTGACCCCCGCCTCCCCCGGGGATTTTCCTTACCCCGCGACAGGTTTCTCGGGTGGGGAGGGGTGACCCACCTCTCCTAGCGTCGCCGCACTGTTCCCGACTCGAGGACGTGCGAACACATGACCCCTGCCGCGCCTTCCGGCTCCCCCGCTTCCGTGACCGCCACCGCGTCACCCGACACGCCGCAGAAGAGCAGCACGCTCCGCGTGGGGCTCGCCGCCGGCGTGGGCACCTCGCTGGAGTTCTACGACTTCGCCATCTACGGCACCGCCGCCGCCCTCGTCTTCGGCGAGGTGTTCTTCCAGACCGGCGACCCCTGGTTCGGCACCTTCATGAGCCTGACCACGTTCGCGATCGGCTTCCTCATGGCACCGGTCGGCGCGGCGGTCTTCGGTTGGATCGGCGACCGGCGCGGCCGCCGGGCGGCGCTGCTCGCCGCGTTCGTCACGATGGGCGTCTCGACCCTGCTGATGGGTCTCCTGCCGTCGTACGCCGTCATCGGGGTCGCCGCCCCGATCCTCCTGGTGCTCCTGCGGCTCTGCCACGGCGCCGCCCGCGGCGGCGAGAACCAGAGCGCCGCCGTGTTCGCGATGGAGCACGCCCCGGAGCACCGCCGCGGCCTGTTCGGGTCGTTCGTGGCCGTCGGGTCGCCGATCGGGTCGATGCTCGCCAACCTGGCGTTCGCGCTCGTGCTCTTCCTGCCCGAGGACGCGGTGCAGAGCTGGGGCTGGCGCATCCCCTTCCTCGTGGGCGGCGGCGTGCTGGCCATCGGCCTCTGGATCCGGCACGGCGTCGACGAGACGCCCGAGTTCGAGCAGGTCGTGCGGCAGCGCGTCGACGAGGACACCCGCTCGCCGCTCGCCGAGGCGGTGCGCACCGGGTGGCGCCGCATCCTGCTGGTCGCCGGCGTCAACATCGGGCTCAACGCGAGCACGTTCACGCTCGCGACGTTCATGCTGTCGTTCGGCTCGGCGGAGGCACCGCTGGGGCTCGGGCTGCCCCGGCAGCAGATCCTGCTCGGCACGCTCCTCGGCCTGGCGTGCCACGCCGTCGCGAACGTGCTCGCCGCGATGGTCTCCGACCGGGTCGGACGACGCCCGGTCATGGCGGTCGGCGCGGTCGCGTCGCTGGCGTCGGCGCTCACGATGTTCCACCTCACCGCCGTGGGCACGGTCGCGGCGACGAACCTCGCGATCGTCATCGGCTTCATCTGCACGGGCGTGCTCTTCGGTCCGATGTACACCTTCTTCGGCGAGCTGTTCCCGGCCGAGCAGCGGGCCTCCGCCGCGGGCGTGGGCTTCCACATCGGCGCCGTGCTGGGCGGCGGCATCGCGCCCCTCGTCGCCAACCGCATCATCGCGGGCACGCAGCAACCGCACTACGTGGGCTACTACCTGGCCACCCTGCTCGTCGTGACGCTGCTCTGCCTCCGGGCACTGCCCGAGACGGCGCCCTGCCGGATCGGGCGCGCCGCTGCGCCGGAGCCGCTCGCGACCCGCTGACCCCCCGGCGTGCCGCCCGTCTGGCACGCTGTGGCCACCATGCCGACCGATCCGCCGACCGATCCGCCGACCGCACCGGCCCCGCCCGAGCCGATCCAGTCGCTCGTGCGCGGGCTGGCGGTCGTGCGGGCCTTCGACGGCGAGCACCCGCGGCTGACGCTGTCGGACGCCGCCCGGCGCTCCGGCCTGTCCCGGGCGACCGCGCGGCGGGTGCTCCACACGCTCGTCACGGAGGGGTACGCCGCCACCGACGGCCGCACCTTCCGCCTGACGCCCCGCATCCTGGAGCTGGGGTTCGCCTACCTGTCCGCGCTCGGCCTGCCGGCCGTCGCGCAGCCCCACCTCGAGGCCCTCTCCGCCCAGGTGGGCGAGTCGACCTCGCTGGCGGTCCTCGACGGCGACCAGGTCGTGTACGTCGCGCGCGTCGCCACCCGCCGCATCATGAGCGTCGGGATCACGGTGGGCACCCGGTTCCCGGCGTACGCGACCTCGATGGGACGGGTGCTGCTCGCCGGGCTCGAGGACGCGGCGGTCGACGAGGTCCTCGCGGGCGAGCTCGTCGCGTGGACGCCGCGCACCCTGACGGACCCCGCCGCCCTGCGGGCGGAGGTCGAGCGGGCGCGGAGCCGCGGCTGGGCCGCCGTCGAGGAGGAGCTCGAGCGCGGGCTGCGCTCGATCGCGGCTCCGGTGCGGGACGCGGCGGGCGCGGTCGTGGCGGCCGTCAACGTGTCGACGTCCGCGCTCGACGACCGCGACCTCGAGCGGGAGGTGCTCGAGCCGCTGCTCGCGTGTACGGCCGCGATCGGCGCCGACCTGGACCGCACCGGGCACTGACCGCTCCATCTCCGACGCCCTTGGCAGGCGCGGGCCGGCGGCGTACAGTCAGTTCGTACAGCGAACGTTTGTTCGCTAGGCGAACAAGGAGTCTTCGGTGGACCAGCTCGACACCTACCTGTACGCAGCCACCCGCACGCCGTTCGGCCGGTTCAACGGGGCGCTCGCGTCGGTGCGACCCGACGACCTCGCGGCCGGGGTCCTCACGGACCTGCTGGCCCGCACCCCCGGCCTCGACACCGCGAGCCTCGCCGAACGCACCGAGGTGTTCTTCGGCAACGCGAACGGCGCCGGCGAGGACAACCGCAACGTCGGGCGCATGGCCTGGCTGCTCGCCGGCCTGCCCGTCGCGACGCCCGCGACCACGATCAACCGGCTGTGCGGCTCCAGTCTCGACGCGGCGATCCAGGCCTCCCGCGCGCTGGCGTCGGGCGACCTCGGCGACGACGGCATTGCCGTCGTCGGGGGCGTCGAGTCGATGACGCGCGCGCCCTGGGTGCTGCCCAAGTCCGACCGCCCGTTCCCGGCGGGCGACGTCACCGCGGTCTCCACCACGCTCGGCTGGCGGCTCGTCAACCGGCGGATGCCGCAGGAGTGGACGGTCTCGCTGGGCGAGGCGAACGAGCAGCTCCAGGAGCGCTTCGGCATCAGCCGCGAGCGGCAGGACGCGTTCGCCGCGCGGTCGCACGCGCTCGCCACCCAGGCGTGGGCGGACGGCTTCTACGACACCCTCGTCGCACCCGTCGAGGTCCCCGGCCGCGCGGGCACGACGACCGTGTCCCGGGACGAGGGCATCCGCCCCGACACGACCGTCGACACGCTCGCCGGGTTGAAGCCCTCGTTCCGCGCCGACGGCACCATCACCGCCGGCAACGCCTCCCCGCTCTCGGACGGTGCCTCGGCCCTCCTGCTCGGTACGGCGGGGGCCGCGGCCCGCGTGGGCGCCGAGCCGATCGCGCGGATCGCGGGCCGGGCGGCGAGCGCGCTGGAGCCGCAGGCCTTCGGGTTCGCCCCCGTCGAGGCGGCCGACCGGGCCCTGGCGCTGGCCGGCATCGGCTGGGACCAGGTCGGCGCGGTCGAGCTGAACGAGGCGTTCGCGGTCCAGTCCCTGGCCTGCGTCGACGCCTGGCTGCCCCAGGGGCTTCGCGACCCCGAGATCGTCAACACGCGGGGCGGCGCGATCGCGCTGGGCCACCCCCTCGGTGCGTCCGGCGGGCGTGTCCTCGGCACCCTCGCCGCCGTGCTCCGCGAGCGCGGCGAGCGCTGGGGCGTCGCGGCCATCTGCATCGGCGTGGGCCAGGCGCTCGCGGTCGTGCTCGAGAACCCGCAGGCCTCCACGGCGGGAGCGGGCCGATGACCACGTTCCACACCGACCCGGCCGAGGCGGTCGCCGGCATCGCCGACGGGTCCACCGTGCTCGTCGGCGGCTTCGGCATGGCCGGCATGCCGGTGACCCTGGTCGACGCCCTCATCGACTCCGGCGCCCGCGACCTCACGGTCGTGTCCAACAACGCCGGCAACGGAGACACCGGCCTGGCTGCGCTGCTGGCCGCGAAGCGGGTCCGCAAGATCATCTGCTCGTTCCCGCGCCAGTCCGACTCGTGGGTGTTCGACGGGCTCTACCGCGCCGGCGAGCTCGAGCTCGAGGTCGTGCCGCAGGGCAACCTCGCCGAGCGGATGCGCGCGGCGGGCGCGGGCATCGGTGCCTTCTTCTCCCCCACCGGCGTCGGCACGCTGCTCGCCGAGGGCAAGGAGGAGCGCACGATCGACGGTCGTCGCTACGTGCTCGAGATGCCGATCCGGGGCGACGTGGCACTGATCGGCGCCCACCGCGCCGACCCCGTGGGCAACCTCGTGTTCCGCAAGACGGCTCGGAACTTCGGGCCCGTCATGGCGACGGCCGCCACCACGACGATCGTCGAGGTGCGCGAGGTCGTCGGGCTCGGCGAGCTCGACCCCGAGGCGATCGTCACGCCCGGCATCTACGTCGACCGGGTGCTGGACCTGTCCGCCATCCCCGTCGCCATCCCCGCCGCCACCGACCCGGAGGCCACCGCGTGAGCACCCTCGCCCTGCCGTCCGCGACCACCGAGCACACCGACCGCGGCACCCTCGACAAGCACGAGCTCGCCGCGGTGATCGCGCGGGACATCCCGCGGGGGTCCTACGTGAACCTCGGCATCGGGCAGCCGACGCTCGTGGCCGACCACCTCGACCCGGGATCGGGCGTCGTGCTGCACACCGAGAACGGCATGCTCAACATGGGTCCGGCCGCTCACGGCGACGAGGTCGACCCCGACCTCACCAACGCGGGGAAGGTGCCGGTGACGGAGCTGCCGGGCGCGGCGTACTTCCACCAGGCCGACTCGTTCGCCATGATGCGCGGCGGCCACCTCGACGTGTGCGTGCTGGGGGCCTACCAGGTCGCCGCCAACGGCGACCTCGCCAACTGGCACACCGGCGCGCCCGACGCGATCCCCGCAGTGGGCGGGGCGATGGACCTCGCCATCGGGGCCAAGGACGTGCTCGTGATGATGACGCTGTTCTCCAAGGACGGCACGTCGAAGCTCGTCGAGGCGTGCACCTACCCGCTGACCGGGGCGGCCTGCGTGAGCCGGGTCTACACCGACCACGGCGTCTTCGCCGTGGGGGCCGCCGACGGCGTGGTGACCGTGCTGGAGACCTACGGCACGTCGGTCGACGAGCTCGTGTCGCGCACCGGGCTGCCGTTGCGCCGGCTCTGACCCGCTGAGAGGCTCCGGCCATGGAGCTGCGCCACCTGCGGTACTTCGTCGCGGTCGCCGAGGAGTGCCACTTCGGGCGGGCGGCGGAGCGGCTGCACATCGCGCAGCCGCCGCTCAGCCAGCAGATCAAGCAGCTCGAGGCGCACCTCGGCGTCACCCTGCTCACCCGGTCGACACGGCGCGTGGAGCTCACGGCCGCGGGCGCGGCGTACCTCGACCACGCCCGCGCCATCCTCGCGTCCGTCGACCGGGCGGCCGACGACGCGCGGCGGGTCGCCGACGGCCGCACCGGGCGGGTGGCGATCGGGTTCACGGGGTCGGCGACCTACGAGCTGCTGCCCCGCCTCGCCCGCGTGCTGCGCGCCGAGCTGCCGGACGTGGAGGTCGAGCTCCACGGCGAGATCCTCACCCCGGGCCAGGTCGCCCGCCTCCACGACGGCTCGCTCGACGTCGGCGTGCTGCGGCCGCCCGTCGACGACGACGCGCTCGAGCTCCACGTGCTGCGACACGAGCCGCTGGTCGCGGTGCTGCCCGACGCCCACCCCCTCGTCGCGGCCCCGGGGATCTCCGCGGTGCGCCTCGCGGACCTCGCGGGCGAGTCGTTCGTGACCTACCCGTCGGGCCACCGGTCGGTGGTGCACGAGGCCGTGCTGGCCGCCTGTCGTACGGCGGGGTTCGAGCCCCAGCCCGTCGCCGAGGTCGCGGAGACCTCCACCCTCGTGTCGTTCGTGGCCGCGGGGCTGGGCGTGGCGCTGGTGCCGGAGTCGGTCCAGCACCTGCGCATCACGGGGGCCGCCTACCGCCCGCTGGCGGGCGAGGCCCCGACCGTCGACCTCGGCGTGGCCACCCGGCGCAGCGAGGACGCCCCCGTCGTACGCCGCGTGCTCGACCTCCTCCGCGCTGTCGCCACCCCCAGCCGTGATTAGGTCGTCGGATGTCTTGATCCAGATGAACTGAGTCCTTCACGCGACACGATCCTCGTGTGATCGTCGTCGCATGAAGATCAGCCGGGTCGAGGCGATCCCCTACGCGATCCCCTACCGCAAGCCGCTGGCGTTCGCCAGCGGTGCGGTGACGACGGCCGACCACGTGCTCGTGCGCGTGCACACCGACGACGGGATCGTGGGACAGGCCGACGCCCCGCCGCGGCCGTACACGTACGGCGAGACCCAGACCTCCATCCGCAGCGTCGTCACCGAGCTGTTCGCACCGGCGATCGAGGGTCTCTCGATCCTGGACCGCGAGCAGGTGCGGAGCCGCCTGGAGCGCACCGTGGGCAACCCGGTCGCCAAGGCCGCGGTCGACATGGCGATCTGGGACGCGATCGGCCAGACCCTCGGCGTCTCCGTCTCGGAGCTGCTCGGCGGCTTCACCGACCGGGTCCGGGTCTCCCACATGGTCGGCTTCGCCGAGCCGGCGGCCATGGTCGCCGAGGCGGAGCGGATCCGGGAGACCTACGGCATCACCGTCTTCAAGGTGAAGGTCGGCCGCCGGCCCTACCGCCTCGACGTCGACGTCTGCCGCGCCCTGCGCGCCGGGCTCGGCGACGACGTGGAGCTCTACGTCGACGGCAACCGCGGCTGGACCGCCTCGGAGTCGGCCCGGGCTCTCGCCGAGATGGCCGACCTCGGGCTCACCATGGCGGAGGAGCTCTGCCCGGCGGACGACGTGCTCGGCCGTCGCTGGCTCGTGCAGCAGTCGACCATCCCGTGCTTCGCCGACGAGTCCGTCGCGCGGCCCGGCGAGGTGACCCGCGAGCTGCTCGCCGGCGCGGCCACCGGCATCTCGCTCAAGACGTCCCGCACCGGGTTCACCACCAGCCAGCGTCTCGTCGGGCTCTGCGAGGGCCTCGGGGTGGAGGTCGTGGTGGGCAACCAGATCGACACGCAGGTCGGCTCGCTGTGCTCGGCGGCGTTCGCCGCGGCGTACGAGCTCACGTCGCGCCGCGCGGCCGAGCTCTCCAACTTCCTCGACATGACCGACGACCTCCTCGCCGACCCGCTCGTCATCGAGCACGGCGAGCTCAAGGTGCGCGAGGGCCCGGGCCTCGGCATCGCCGTCGACCCGGAGCGCCTCGAGCGCTACCGGCTCGACACCTGAACCCGCTCCGTCCCTCCCGCTCTCGTCCCGCACCACCACACCGAGGAGTCACCGATGACCCAGCAGCTCGCCCCCGACACCGACCTCCACGACGCCGCCGTCGCCCGCGCCGCCGACTCGGGCGCCAACGCGACCGCCCAGTTCCAGGCGAAGCAGAAGGCCGCCGTCGCGGTGTCGAAGGAGCGCGTCAGCGAGGTGGCCACCGCCGCCCTCACCGCCCTCCACGAGGTGATCCGGGACAAGCAGGTGACCTACCAGGAGTACGACGCCCTCAAGGCCTGGATGATCGCCGTCGGCCAGGACGGCGAGTGGCCGCTCTTCCTCGACGTGTGGATCGAGCACGTCGTCGAGGAGGTCGCCAACGCCGACCGCGAGGGCTCGAAGGGCTCCATCGAGGGCCCGTACTACGTCCCGGGCGCACCCGCGCTCCCCGCCCGGGCCACGCTCCCCCAGCGCGACGACGAGGTCGGCTCGCCGCTCCGCTTCCAGGGCCAGGTGCGCGCCGTCGACGGCACGCCGCTGGGCGGCGCCCTCGTCGAGCTGTGGCACGCGGACGACGCAGGCTTCTACTCGCAGTTCGCCCCCGGCATCCCCGAGTGGAACCTCCGCGGCTCGATCACGGCCGACGACGAGGGGCGCTTCTGGATCGACACCATCCAGCCCGCGCCGTACCAGATCCCCACCGACGGCTCCTGCGGCCGCCTCATCGACGCGGCCGGCTGGTCGGCCTGGCGTCCCGCGCACCTGCACCTCAAGGTGTCGGCGCCCGGCCACCGGCTCATCACGACGCAGCTCTACTTCGAGGGCGGGGAGTACGTCGCCAACGACATCGCCTCCGCCGTGAAGCTCGAGCTCGTGCTGGCCCCGACCCCGCGCGCCGACGGCCAGGGTGACGAGGTCACCTACGACTTCGTGCTCGACCCCGCCTGAGCCCGTGCTGTTCTCCGTCCGGATGGACGTCGACCTCCCCCGCGACCTCGACCCCGCGGTGCGCGCCGACACGCTCGCCCGGGAGAAGGCCTACAGCCAGGAGCTGCAGCGCTCCGGGAAGTGGCCGCACATCTGGCGGGTCGTGGGGGCCTACTCGAACATCTCCGTGTTCGACGTCGACTCCACCGAGGAGCTGCACGACCTCCTGTGGAACCTGCCCCTCTTCCCCTACATGACCATCGACGTCACGCCGCTCGCGCCCCACCCGTCGGCGATCTGACCAGCGTCGTGGCCCCAGCGCGCTGTTCTTCGGCGGGGAGGAGAAAACGCGGACCGGACGGCCCGTCGGAGCGGTCCGGCAGCCCGTCCGGTCCGCGTTTTCTTCCTCCGCACGACGACGACCGGCCTCATGCGGCCGGCGCGGCGAGCAGCGTGGCCACGCACGCCGCGTAGTCCTCGCCCATCCAGCCACCGGAGTTCGACGCGAGGCCGAGGCGTGCGCCCGGGACCTGGCGTGGCCCGGCGGTCCCGCTCAGCTGGCGCACCAGCTCGACCACCTGCGCGACACCGGTGGCGCCGAGCGCGTGGCCCCGGCTCATCAGCCCGCCGTCGGTGTTGACCGGCCGGTCACCCCCGAGCGCGGTCCGGCCGTCGAGCGCGAGGGCGCGTCCGCCGCCTGCGGGCGCGAGGCCGACGTGCTCGTACTGGACCAGCTCCGCGATGGCGCTGGCGTCGTGCAGCTGCAGGACGTCGACGTCGGCAGGGTCCACCTGGGTGTCGCGGTACAGCGCGCGGGTGGTCGCGCGGACGACGGAGTCGCCCCGGCGGACACTGCCGACCCGCGTGCCGAGGACCTCCACGGCGGTGCGGCCGCGCTCGCCCGCCGTGCTGTCCGACTGCAGGACGACCGCGGCCGCTCCGTCGGTGAGCGGTGAGCACATGAGCAGCCGCAACGGGTCGGCGACCATGCGACTGGCGCGCACCGTGGCGGTGTCGATCGGGCTGCGGAACTGCGCGAAGTCGGTGCGGGCCGCGAACTCCCGGTTCTTCACGGCGATCCGTGCCAGCGCCTCGTCGACGGGGCCGTGCTCCGCGGCGTACGCCCGTGCCTCGGCGGCGTAGGCAGCCATCATGACGGAGCCCCGGACCCCCGTGTCGAGCGTGAGCGAGCGGTCCGCCCCCGACTCGATGGCGTCGAACGAGCGCTGCTTGTCGGGGTGGACCAGCTTCTCCGCGCCCACCACCAGGACGGTGTCGGCCTGTCCGGCGAGCAGCAGCGCCCGCCCCAGGTGGAGGGCGGCGCTGCCGGAGGCGCAGGCGTTCTCCGTGTTGATCATCGCGGCGCCCTCCAGCCCGCTGCCCTTGAGGGCGACCTGGGCGCGGATCATCTCCTGGCCGCGCAGCACGCCTTCGGCGGCGTTGCCGAACACGACGGCGTCGACGTCGGCGGCGACCAGCGCGGCACTGGCGATCGCGGCGGCGGCCGCGTCCCCGGCCAGGTCGCCCAGGGAGCGGTCGGTGTGCGTGGCGAACGTCGTGGTGGCGCTGCCGGTGACGAGGGTGCGGACCATCGAGGTCTCCGTTCGGTGGGGGTGGTGAGCGCCGTCAGGCGCCGAGGGCGGTCGGGGCCAGGCGGTCGCGCACCGCTCGCTTGTCGATCTTCCCGACGGGGGTGTGGGGCAGCTCGGCGACGACGTGCACCCGCTTGGGTGCCTTGACCGACCCCAACCTGGTCCTGGTCGCGGCGATCAACCGGGCCGGGTCGACCTCCCGCTGGTCGGCGGCCACCACGAACGCCACGACCGCCTCGCCCCAGCGCTCGTCCGGCACGCCGACGACCGCGCAGGTCCCCACCTCGGGCAGGGCCAGCAGGGCGCTCTCGACCTCCGCGGCGTACACGTTGAAGCCGCCGGTGATGATCATGTCCTTGAGACGGTCGACGACGTAGACGTACCCGCCCTCGTCGATGAACCCGACGTCGCCGGTGTGGTGCCAGCCCGAGCGCCTCATCTCGCGGGTGTCCTGCTCGCGGTCGAGGTACCCGGGGGTCACGAGCGCTCCCCGCGCCACGAGCTCCCCGCGTTCCCCGGGCGGCAGGAGCGCGCCGTCCGGACCCATCACGGCCACCAGCGACGAGAACGTGGCCCGGCCGCAGCTCGCCAGGCGTTCCGGCCGTGTGCCGGCGGCAGCCTCGGCGACGTCCTCCGGCGTGAGGAAGGTCAGGAGGAACGGGGCCTCGGCCTGGCCCCAGCTCTGCGCGACGCACGGGCCGAACAGCTCCACGCCCTCCCCGAGCCGCTCGGGCGACACCGGCGCGGCGCTCAGGAGCAGCATGTCCAGGCTCCCGCAGTCCCGCGGCCGTTCCCGCTGGGCGCGGCACAGGTCGTAGTACGCCGTCGGCGGGAGGAAGAGATGGGTGACCCGGTGTGCCTCGATCTGGTCGAGGACGTCGTCGGCGTCGAACCGCTGTCGGACGACGATCGTCGCACCGAGGGCCGCGTAGAGGACGGCCATCACGCCGGCGGCGTGGGTCATCGGCGCCACTGCCAGGTTGACCATCTCCCCCCGCGCGGGCCAGTGGCGGCTCGCCGTCTCGAGGAGGCGTGCGAACACGGCGTTGGTCCACACGACGGCCTTCGACCGACCGGTCGTCCCGCCGGTGGGCCAGTAGACGCAGACCTGGTCGGCGCCCCCGGTGGGGTCGCTCCCGTCGCCGAGGTCGACGGACACCCCGGCCGCGAGGAGCTCGTCCATCGCCAGCCCGCCGTCGAAGGGCCGGTCCAGGCACACGACGAGCTCGAGCGACGGCACGTCCTCCAGGAGCGTGGCCGCGGCGTCGGCGAAGGTCGAGTGGAGGAAGAGCCAGCGGCAGCCCGTCGTGACGAGGAACTGGCGCGTGGCGTCCAGCGCGTTGTACGGGTTCAGGGGCGCCAAGACGCCCCCCGCCCGCCACACGCCGAACATGGCGAGCAGCCCGTCCGGACCGTTGGGCGCGAGGATGCCGACGGTGTCCCCGGCGCGCATGCCCGCCGCCCGCAGCCCGGCGGCCACGGCGTGAGAGCGCGCCTGGCCCTCGGCGTGCGTGATGACGACGTCGTCCGCCACGAGGAGCGCCCGGTCGGGATCGAGCGAGGCGCCCTTGTCGAGGTGATCGATGATGCGCACGGCCCTCAGCCCTCCTGGCCCACGGTGGCGGTGACACGCTCGGCCGGGGCCGGCAGCGCGAGGGCGGCCGTGAGCCCGATGAGCGCGGTGCCGACGAGGTAGAACGCGGGCGCGAGCGACGACCCCGTGCGCTCGACCAGCCAGGTCGCGATGAAGGGCGCGGTGCCACCGAAGACCATCACGCCGAGGGTGTAGGCCAGGGAGTTGCCGGCCGACCGGACCCGGGCGGGGAAGATCTCGGCCATCGCGACGATGGAGGTGGAGATCAGCGATCCCAGCAGGAGACCGAGGACCGCCTGACCCACGAACGCTCCCGTGGTCCCCGAGCGGATCAGCGCGAATACCGGTACGACGAGGAGGGCCAGCCCGGCACTCGACACGACCAGGATCGGGCGCCGTCCGACGCGGTCCGAGAGGGACGACATGCCCGGGATGAGCGCCAGCGCGGCGGCGCCGGCGGTGAGGCAGGTCAGGAGGCCGGTCGTCGTCCCCAGACCCGCGGTGATGCTGACGTAGCTCAGGAGGTACGTCAGCACCATGTAGAACGCCGAGCCGTGCAGGGCCGCGATGCCGAACGTGACGAGGAGCTGCCGGGGCAGCGCGAGCGCCTCCCGCAGCGGCGCGGCGGCGACGTCGCCCACCGCCTGCAGGGAGCGGTACTCCGGGGTGTCCTCCAGCTTGACCCGGATGTAGAGACCCACGGCGCCGAGCGGGAACGCGAGCAGGAACGGGACCCGCCATCCCCACGCCTGCATCGTCTCCTCGCCCAGGCCCAGCTGGAGGAGGAGGACCAGCAGACCGGCCGCCATGAAGCCGACGACCGCCGAGAACATCATCCACCCCGTGCCCGCGCCGCGGCGGCCCGGCGCCGCGTACTCCACGAGGAAGCTCGTCGCGCTGCCGTACTCACCACCGGCCGAGAAGGCCTGGAGCGACCGCAGCACCACCAGCAGCACGGGGGCCGCGACGCCGATCGTCGCGTACGTCGGCAGCACGCCCACCAGCCCCGTGGCGACCGCCATGAGCAGGAGCACGGCGACGAGCACCCGCTGCCGCCCGACCCGGTCCGCGAGCGGGCCGAAGTAGAGGCCCCCGAGCGGGCGGACGACGAAGGTGAGCCCGTACACCGCGAACGTCGCGAGCAGCTGTGTCGTCGGGTCCGAGGTCGAGAAGAAGGCCGCGCCGATGTAGACCGCGACGAATCCGTAGGCCGCGAAGTCGAACCACTCGATACCGTTCCCGATCGCCGCCGCCAGCAGCGCGCGCCGGCGGGTGGTCGGTCGTCCGGGGTCGGTGCCAGCCAGATCGTCGGTCTCGTGGGCGAGCGTGCGCTGCATGGGTCCTCCTGTGGACGGGCGAGATGCCTCATTCCACGCGTCGTGTGGGGTGCGCCACAATGGACCGGCCTGCAACGAAGAAGCGCCTGCTTTCGTACGTTCCTACAAACCTCGGAGGTCGGCTCATGACCGACGCACCCGCCGCGGAGGCGTGGTCGGCCATGGTCGACGGCATGCTCGCGGCAGCCGACGAGCTGGTCGAGCGCCAGTGCGACGCCGTCGGCGCGATCGCCGTCTACCGGGCGCTCGACCGCGCCGACGTGGCGACGTCCGCGCGCCGCAACGTGCTCCGCGCAGCGGCCGTGCTGCGCGGCGACGACCGCATCGAGGACGACGTGGCCGAGGCGGAGGAGGACACCGCCCGACGGCGCGCGCTCCAGGGGGTTCCCAGTGCCGACATGCTCGCCGCCTACCGTCGCGGGTTCGCCGTCATCCGCGACGTCCTCTTCCGTGAGTGCCGGCGCGCGGGGCTGTCCACCGAGCTGACCGTGCGCGCGGCAGAGCTGCTCTGGGAGTGCGCCGACCGGTACAGCTCGATCTTCGTCGCCGCACAGCACGAGGTCGAGATGGACCTCGCGCGACGCGAGGAGAGCCGCCGCGCCACCTTCCTCAGCCAGCTCCTCGTCGGAGCCCTGACGGCCGAGGAGGCCGCGGCCTCCGGAGCCGCCTACGGCCTCGGGCTCGACGGGTCCTACTGGGTCCTGAGGATCCACGGCGCGAGCGATCGCGTCCCGCGTCGCGCGTTCTCGGTGCCGGAGCGGGCGCAGCCGCTGCTCGTCGGCTCGCTCGACGAGGACGTCGTCGCCGTCGTCGGCCGGCGCCCTCCCGCCGTGCCGACGGGCACGACGGCGGGCGTCGACGGCCCGGCCTCGCTCGCCGACATCCCCGAGGCGTTCCGGCGGGCGAGCCACGCCCTGACGACCGCGCGCGCCTTCGGCCTCGAGGGCCTGTACGACGAGGGACGCCTCGCCGTCCGCGCCGCCGTCCTCGACCAGCCGCGCCTGAGCCGGATGCTGCTCGAGCGGTACGTCGTGCCCGTCGAGGCCGAGAGCGCGATGGCCGCGACCCTCCTGAGCAGCGTCGACGCCTACCTCGAGCACGGACGTTCGCTGCCGCGGGCCGCCCGCGCGCTCTCGGTGCACCTGAACTCGCTGCGCTACCGGATCGAGCGGTTCACGCACCTGACCGGCGCCGACTTCGACGGCGTCGAGTGCGTCATCGAGGTGTGGTGGGCCCTGCGTGCGCGGGAGCTGCGCGTGTGATCGACACCGGCCCCGGCGGGCGCGCGCCGACCGTCCGCTCCCTCGCCGAGCGTCCAGGCGAGCGCATCGGGACGAGGCCCGCCCCGCCCCCCGGAACGACTCAGCCCCTGACCCGCATCTCTGCAGGTCAGGGGCTGTCCGTCGGAGCCGCCTGTCAGAATCGAACTGACGACCTAATCATTACGAGTGATTCGCTCTACCGACTGAGCTAAGGCGGCGCGCTGACCGCCGGAACGGACAGCGAGGAGAGCATAGCGACCGGGGAAGAGCCACGCGAATCGGGCCCTCCCCGGTCAGTGCGCTCAGGCCGCGAGCGTCAGCGCCGCGACGCGCGCGCCCTCGCTGGCGTGCTCCTGCGTGGCACCGCACCAGCAGGTGAAGGTCGCGACCCAGCCGCCCTCGACGGCGCGGACCGCGGTGAACTGGGTGTCGAAGATGAGCTGGCGCTTCTCGCAGCTGCTGCAGCGGTGGACGAACACGGTGGCCTCCTCAGGAGTCAGATCGGGGACGAGTCCCATCCTCTCGACGTCGAGACTCCAGGGGTAGCCTCACTTTCCAGCGCGATCCCTAGGTGATTCCTATGATGTGACCGTGCTCTCCCTCCACCAGCTCCGGTGCTTCCTCGCGACGTACGAGCACGGATCCCTGACCGCGGCGGCGACCGAGCTGGGCTACGCCCAGCCGAGCGTCTCCGAGCAGATCCGCGCGCTCGAGAAGTCGCTCGGGGTGCAGCTGTTCCGCCGCGTCGGGCGCGGCGTCGTCCCCACCACCGTCGCCGACGAGCTGCGACCCCACGCCGAGCGCACGCTGGCCGCCGCCGAGGAGGCGCGCCGTGCCGTGACCAGCGCCAAGGCGCTGCAGACGGGCACCATCCGGTTCGGGATGTTCGGCGCGGCGCGCCTGTACGCCGGAGCCGGGCTGGTCGCGGACGTGCTCGCCCGCTATCCCGGCGTCCGCGTGGAGCTCATCGGCCAGAACTCCAACGAGGTGCAGGAGGACCTGCGACGCGGCCGGCTCGAGGCCGCGATGATCGCGGTGCCCGCCGCCACGAGCGAGGGCATGACGGTCACCCCCGTGGCCAAGGACGAGCTGGTCTACATCAGCGCCGACCCGGAACGCCTCGCGTCGCCCGTCACGCCGCAGCGCTTCGCGCAGGCACAGCTGGTCATGCCGGAGACGACGTGGCGCGCGGTCGACTCGACCCGCATCGTGCTGCGCCAGATGCTGCACGAGACGGGTCGCAACCCGACGACGCGCATCGAGGTGGAGGACATCGAGACCGCCGTCGAGCTCGTCGGGATGGGCCTCGCCGACAGCGTCATCCCCAAGGGCGCCGCGCTCCAGCTGCTGCCCCGGCTGGCGCCGTCCGCGGGCTACGTCTCGCTGCGGCCGCGGCAGTACGACACCCTCGCCGTCGTGCACCGCTCCGGAGCGACCCTGTCCCCCGCCGCGCAGCTCATGATCGAGCTCGCGACGCGGCGGATCCGCCAGATCGCCGAGCCCTACTCCCCCCGTTGACCGGGGCGGGCGCGGCTAGCTGCAGACCAGCCCGTCCTCGGGCACCTCGCCGTCGACGAGGAACGCCTCGACGGCCTCGTCGATGCAGCTGTTCCCCGAGCCGTACGCCGTGTGCCCCTCGCCCTCGCGCGTCACGAGCACGCCCGACTCGAGCGTCTCGGCCATCGCGACGGCCTCCTCGTACGGCGTCGCGGGGTCGCCCGTCGTGCCGATGACGACGATCGGCGCAGCGCCGGCGCCCGTGACCTCGCGCGGCTCCTCCGCCTGGCGGCCCGGGTAGGCGCTGCACCAGCCGAGACCGAGCTCGCCGCCGTCGCCGAAGGTGGGCGCCGCCTCGTCGAAGTCGTCGGCGTACTGCGCCGCCTCCTCCGGCGAGAGGCTCGTGGGGTCGTCGAGGCAGGAGATCGCGTAGAACGCCTCCATGAGGTTCGACGCGTAGCCGCCGCTGAAGTCGCGGTCGGCGTAGAAGTCCGCCAGCAGCAGGAGCGTGTCGCCCGTGCCGTCCAGGGCCTCCTCGAGGCCGTCGGTGAGGTAGGGCCAGTTCTGCTCGTTGTAGAGCGCCGCCTGGATGCCGGTCGTGCCGAGCGCCTGCGTGAGGACCCGGTCGGGGTCGTTCGTCGGCAGGGGCTCCTCGAGCAGCGAGTCGAGCAGGCCCTGCACCGTCTCGAGCCCCTCGTCGACCGAGTCGCCCACGGGGCAGTCGCCGTCGTCGACGCACGCCTGGAGGTAGTTGCGGAACGCCAGCTCGAAGCCCGCGGTCTGGCTCAGCGAGCCCTCGACCCGGTCCAGGTTGGGGTCCGTCGCGCCGTCGAGCACGAGCCGCTCCGAGCGCTCGGGGAAGTACGTCGCGTAGACCGCGCCGAGCGTCGTGCCGTAGGAGAAGCCCAGGTAGTGCATCTGGTCGTCGCCGAGCACGGCGCGCAGCACGTCCATGTCCTTCGCCGTCTCCACGGTCGAGATGTGGTCGACGAGGTCGGGCGAGAGGTCCTCGCAGCCGTCGCCGAGCCGCTGCTGCCACTCCTCCGCCAGCGCCACGCCCTCCGGTGTGTTCGGGTCACCGGACGCCGCCAGGTAGTCGTCGAGGTCGGCGTCGCTGAGGCAGTCGATGGGCGAGCTCTGGCCGGTGCCGCGCGGGTCCCAGCCGACGATGTCGAACGACTCGAGCAGCGCGTCGCCGTAGGCGTCCTCGCGGGCCGCCAGCTCCGTGCCGCCCGAGCCGGGGCCGCCCGGGTTGACCAGCAGCGATCCCACCCGCTCGTCCGCCGGGCCGTCGGCCGCGCGGCGCAGCACGCGCAGGTCGAGGGTGTCGCCGTCGGGCTCGTCGTAGTCCAGCGGCACCTCGAGCCACGTGCACTCGAAGTCGCCGCGGCCGTCCTCGGCCGCCTCGTCGCACTCGTCCCACGAGAGCGACTGCGTGTAGAAGGGCTCCAGCTCGGGGCTGGGCGACTCCCCGGTGGGGCCGCGCTCGTCGCCGCGCTCCGCCCGCTCCGTCGTCTCCTCGCGCGACTCGTCCGACCCGTCGTCGTCCCCGCCGATGAGCACGAACGCGACCGAGGCCGCCGCCCCCACCGTCACGACGAGCGCGACCACGAGGCCGACCACCAACCACACCACCGAGCTGCGCTTCACCGCACGTTCCTCCCCGTCGGGGCCCCGGCGCCGTCGCGGCGCGGGAGGAGCCCCACCATCATCGACTCGAGCGCGAGCATGACAGGAACGTT
The DNA here is from genome assembly GCA_038184435.1 of Nocardioides alkalitolerans. Classification (NCBI taxonomy): domain Bacteria; kingdom Bacillati; phylum Actinomycetota; class Actinomycetes; order Propionibacteriales; family Nocardioidaceae; genus Nocardioides; species Nocardioides alkalitolerans. The sequence goes on from CP116227.1 coordinate 3,066,715, forward strand.
GAACTCCAGCATCTGCTCACGCGCGGCGAACACCACCTCGATGCGCGCCAGGTTCGCCTCCGGGCCACCGGCCTCCGCCAGCGCCTCGACCTGCTCCCGGAGCTCCTCGTTGACGAGCTCCGTGCCCACCCCGAGACCCACCGCCACGGCGTCGCGGTAGACCGAGACGAGGTCGGTCAGGGCCCGGTCGACCACGTCGAGGTGGCGCCGCTTCGCGCGCGACTTCTGCTCGCGCTCGAGGGCGGCCCGGGCCGGCGCGTACTCCCGCGGCTTCCGCCCGCGCTCCACCACGCCGTACGCCGCGTCCAGGTCCGCCCGCTCCACCGCGTCGAGCTCCACGGTGATGGCGTCGGCCTCGGCCTTCGTCGTCTCGCTCAGCATCGTCGCCGCCGTCATCGCCGCGCCCAACGAGCGGAGCCGCCCCGGCAGGGCGACCACCTCGGCGCGCCGCTGCCGGGTGTCGGGGTCGGTCGCGAGGGCCTTGGCGCGGCCGATGTGGCCCTGGCTGGCGCGCGCGGCGCGCAGCGCGAGCGTCGGCTCGACCGCCGCCGTGCGCTCGAGGAAGGCCGCGACGTCCGCCGTAGCCGGGGTGCTCAGCGTGACGAGGCGGCAGCGCGAGCGGATCGTGGGCAGCACGTCCTCGACCGTGGGCGCGCAGAGCATCCACACCGTGCGCTCGGTGGGCTCCTCGATCGCCTTGAGCAGCGCGTTGAACGCCTGGTCGGTGAGCCGGTCGGCGTCCTCGACCACCAGGATCTGCCAGCGTCGCCCGACGGGAGCGAGGGCCGAGCGGCGCACGAGGTCGCGCACCTGGTCGACGCCGATGGAGAGCCGCTGGGTGCGGATGACGGCCACGTCGGCATGGGACCCCGCCAGCACCGTGCGGCAGGCGTGGCAGGTGCCGCAGCCGCCCTCCTCGCACTGGAGCGCCGCCGCGAAGGCGATCGCCGCGTTGGAGCGACCCGAGCCGGGGGGGCCGGTGAAGAGCCAGGCGTGGGTCATGCCCTGCGGCCGCGCACCCCCGGTGCCCGCCGCCTGGGCGAGCGCGGCGACGGCCGGCCGCTGGCCGACCAGGTGGTCCCAGACCGTCATCGTGCCTCCCGGCGTGCCTGCCCCAGCAGGGGCGCGACCCGGGACCACACGGCCTCCGCGATCTCCTCGCGCGTGCCCGTGGCGTCGACCACTAGGTAGTGCGTCGGGTCGGCCTCCGCGAGCGCGAGGAACTCCGCCCGCACCCGCTCGTGGAAATCGACGGACTCGGCCTCGATCCGGTCCCGGCCGGTGAGGCGCGCCAGCCCGGCACCGGGCCGCACGTCGAGCACCACCGTCAGGTGGGGCCGCAGGTCGCCGGTCGCCCAGCGCGCCACGTGCTCCAGGCCGGCGACGGCGTCCCCCAGCGCGCGGCCCGCCCCCTGGTAGGCCAACGTGGAGTCGACGTACCGGTCCGTCACGACCACGGCACCGCGGTCGAGGGCGGGCCGGACGACCTCGGCGACGTGCTCGGCCTTGTCCGCGACGTACAGCAACGCCTCCGTGCGCGCCGCGAGGTGACCGGTGGCGGGGTCGAGCACGATGCGCCGGAGCTCGCGCCCCACGGGCGTGTCGCCGGGCTCGAAGGTGGGGACCGCGTCGTACCCCTCCCGCCGCAGGCGCTCGACCAGCAGGCGCGACTGCGTCGACTTGCCGCCGCCGTCGCCGCCCTCGAAGCACACGAAGACACCGGTGGCGGCGCGGACCCCGGGGGCGGGGCCGGGATCGGGGTCGGGGGACGTCACGCAGGCGAACCTACGAGGTCGCGGCGACAGTTATCCACCGCGGGTGTCGGGTTTGGCCGCACCACCCGGCGGGGTAACGACCGCGCCGGACATCTCGGAGGAGGCACATCGTGGGTTGGGTCATCGCGCTGCTCGTCGTGGCGGCGGCCGTCGCGGCCGCCGTCGTCATCGTGCGCACGCGCACGTCGAAGCCGGCCGGAGCGTCGAGCCGCGGTCCGAGCGACGTCATCGCCGAGTCCGACCTCGCGTCGGTCGAGCCGCTGCGGCGGCTGCAGGTGGGCGACGTCGTGGGCTACGAGGGCGCCATGCTGTTCGTCCGGGGCCGTCTCGACTTCGACGAGGAGGGCTACCGGTGGACGGAGCACTTCCTCGACGATGACACCACCCGCCGCTGGCTGACCGTCGAGGAGGACGAGGGCTTCGAGGTGTCCCTGTGGCGCAGCATCCCCGCGGGCGACGTCGAGCAGGGCGGCGCGGGCGACCGCGACGTCATCGTCGGCGGGGTGGCCTACCGCCTGCAGGAGAAGGGCTCCGCGTCGTTCCGCGCCTCGGGCGCGACCGGCACCGCACCCCAGGGCACGGCGGAGTACGCCGACTACGCCAGCGCCGACGGGAAGCACCTCCTGGGCTTCGAGAAGTTCGGCAGCACCTGGGAGGCGTCCCTCGGGGAGCCCCTCCAGCCGTGGGAGCTGACCGTCTACCCTGGATCGGACGGGCCGGCGACCGGCACCGGTCCGGCGGGACGCTGAGGGGGTCGCCATGAGCTCACGCGCGAAGGGCCTCCTCGTCATCGGGGCGCTCCTGCTGGTCGGCATCCTCGTCGTGCCGTTCGCCTTCGGCGGGTTCGGCAACGGCCCGAAGGGCTGGCTCGACGACCACTACACCCACGTGTCGGGCTCCGATCCCGACGACGAGACGGTCACCTGGCACTCCGACGACGACGTCGCGACGACCGCCGCGGCCATCGCGTCGGGCACCGACGACTCCGACCGTCGCGAGGCCGACGGACGGGCCTTCCTCCGCTACAGCGACGACTGGATGGTCACGGTCGCGGAGGACGGTGACGGGTCGCGCATCACGCTCGACGAGTTCGACCGCGGCTACTCCTCCAACAGCACGTACGTCGGTTACTGGGGCGGGTACTACGGCGGCGGTGGCGGCGGCAGCAGCTACCGCGGCGGCGGCTCCGGCTCCGGCAAGTAGCCCGCCGAGCCACCGGCCGACCCCGCCCACCCCGCACCGCCCACTCCTGAAAGGCACGACATGCCCGAGCTCCTCGACGAGTCCCTGGCCACGCTGGCGTTCGCCGGCGTGGGCATCGTCCTCCTCCTCGTCGGCTACTTCATGGTCGACCTGCTGACCCCCGGTCGCCTCGGCCAGCAGGTGTTCGTCGAGCACAAGCGCGACGCCGCGCTCGTGCTCGCCTCGACGCAGATCTCCCTCGGCATCATCGTGGCGACGGCGTTCTACACGGCGCAGGGCGACACGTGGGACACGCTGCTCGAGGCGACCGTGTTCGGGATCATCGGCGTCGCGCTGCTCGGCATCTCGTTCTTCCTCCTCGACCTGCTGACGCCCGGTAGCCTCGCCGAGCTCGTGGTCGACGAGTCCGACGACCCGGCCGTCTACGTGGCCGTGGCCCTCCAGCTGGCGGTCGGCCTCGTGGTCGCCGCCTCGATCACCTGACGACCACGTCCGCCACCGCGGCCCCGGTCGGGGTCCCCCACCACCGGGCGCTGCGCACGATCGTGCTCGCGGCCGTGTTCGTGTGCGCGGCCTGCGGCCTGGTCTACGAGCTGGCCCTGGTGACGCTGGGCAGCTACCTCCTCGGCAACACGATCACCCAGACGTCGCTGGTGCTCGCGGTGACGATGTTCGCGATGGGCGTCGGCGCCGTCGCGGCGAAGCCGCTGCTCGGCCGGCCGCTGCGCGCCTTCGTGGCGATCGAGCTGGCCCTCGCCGTCGTGGGCGGCTTCGCGGTGCCGGTGCTCTACGCGGCGTTCGCGTGGCTGTCGGTCTACACACCGGCGATGGTCGTGGTGACGTTCGCGATCGGGCTCCTCGTCGGCGCCGAGATCCCGCTGCTCATGGCCCTCCTTCAGCGCCTGCGGCGCCAGGACGCGGCCCACGCCGTGGCCGACATCAACGCGGTGGACTACGTGGGCGCCCTGGTCGGCGGTCTCGCGTTCCCGTTCGTGCTCCTCCCGACCCTCGGGCTGCTCGAGGGCACCCTCGCGGTCGCGGCGCTCAACGTGGTCGCCGCCGGCGTGGTGGCCGTCGTGCTCGGGCGGCGCGGTCCGCGGCGTACTCCGGTGGTCACCGCGCTCGCCCTCTGCCTCGTCACCGCCCTCGGGCTGGGACTGATGGCGTGGCGGGCCTCGGCCTTCGAGGCCACCGCGCTGCAGGCGCTCTACCGCGACCCGATCGTCCACGCCGAGCGTTCCGACTACCAGTCGATCGTCGTCACCCGCGGCTGGTTCGAGGGCGCGGAGTACGACGACGTGCGGCTCTACCTCGACGGCGACCTGCAGTTCTCCTCCGTGGACGAGTACCGCTACCACGAGATGCTCGTGCACCCCGCCATGGCGGGCGAGCACGCCCGCGTGCTGGTGCTCGGCGGCGGCGACGGGCTCGCGCTCCGCGAGATCCTCGGCTACGACGACGTCGAGCAGGTCACGCTCGTCGACCTGGACCCCGCCGTCGTGGACCTGGCGCGCACCTACGAGCCGATCCGCGACCTCAACGACGACGCCTGGGAGGACCCCCGGGTCGAGTACGTCGCGGCCGACGCCTTCGGGTGGGCGCGCGAGCAGCCGCTCGACTCCTACGACGTGATCGTCGTCGACTACCCCGACCCGGACTCGCCGGCCCTCGCGAAGCTCTACTCCCGGGAGCACTACGCCGCGCTGTCGGGCCTCCTGGCTGACGGGGGCCGCCTGGTCGTGCAGTCGGGCTCGCCCTTCTTCGCGCCCGACGCGTTCTGGTGCATCCGCCGGACCCTGGAGGCCGCCGGGCTCGCCACCACGCCGTACCACGCCGACGTGCCCTCCTTCGGCGACTGGGGCTGGGTGCTCGCCCAGGCCCCCAGCGGCGACAGGCCCACCGCCGGCGACGCGCCTCCCCTGACCCTCGACCCGGAGGCGCCGACGCTGCGCTTCGCGTCGCCCTCGATGCTGGCCGCCGCCGCGGTCTTCCCGCCCGACCGCGACGACCCCGGCGGGGAGGTCTCGACGCTGCTCGACCCGGCGATCCTGAGCTACTCCGAGCACGCCTGGGTCGGGTACTGAGGCGGCGTCGTGGTCTTCGTCCTCGCCCGCCTCTGGGCCCGCCTGACCTCCGCCGTCACGTGGCGGACCCCGCTGCTCGTGCTGCTGACCGTCTTCGTCACCAGCTGGGCCGCCATGGCCCTGCTCGACCGCGACAGCGGCATCGCCGACCCGGGCCACTACTGGTGGTGGTTCCTCGTGACGGCCTCGACGGTCGGCTACGGCGACTTCTTCCCCACGACGACCGGCGGCCGCATCGTCGGTGCCTACGTCGTGCTCGGCGGCGTCGTCACCCTCACCACGTTCTTCACCCACCTCGCCGCGACCCTGGCGACCGCGAAGGGACGACGCATGCACGGCCTGCTCGACCACGACCTCGCCGACCACCTCGTGCTCGTGGGCTGGACCCCGGGCCGCACCGACCGGCTGGTCGCCGACCTGCGCAGCGACGGTCCCGTCCCCATCGTCGTGTGCGCGTGGGAGGACCAGCTCGAGCAGCACCCGCTGCCCGAGACCGCGGACGTGCACTTCGTGCGCGGCGACCTCACCGACCTCGCGGTCCTGCGTCGGGCCCACCCGGAGCGGGCGCGCGCCGTGCTCGTCGACGCACGCGACGACAACGAGGCGGTGACCCTCACGGTGGCGGCGGAGGAGGCGGCGCCCGGCGTGCACACCGTGGTGACGCTCCGCGACGTGGCGCGGCGACGCACGATCCGACGCATCGACGCCACCGTCCACTGCGTGCAGTGGCACGCCCTCGGCCTCGTCTTCGACGAGCTGGCCGACCCGGGCATCGCCGAGGTGTACGACGCACTGATGACCCCCGGCGGCCCCAGCACGTGGTCGACGGTGGTGCCCGAGGGCGCCACCGCGACGTACGGCGGGTGGCAGCAGGCGCTCGGGCCCACGCGGAGCACGACGCTGCTGGCCGTCGCGGTCGACGGGGACGTGCGGGTCAGCCCGGCGTGGGACACGCCGGTGCCGGCCGGGGCGGTCCTCTACTACGTCGGACCGGCCCGGCTCGGGCCCGCCGACCTGCGCGCGGCGCTGGCGTAGCCGGAGAGCCGCCGCCGGCCCGCACCACCCGTTCGTGGGGTCGTCCGTCATGATGGCTCGAGCGGGCGTCCACGAGGACCGGCCCGGGCAGCCAGGAGGGGGACCGTGCTCGACACACCGCCGGGCTCCCGCGCCGTCCGTCCGCACGCCGTCGCGGGCGCATCCCGTGACACCGCCCTGGACGCTCCCGACCGTCTCGCCGCGCTCCGCGCGACCGGGTCGGGCCCGACCGCCGACCCCGACCTGCAGCGCTTCGCCCGGCTCGTGGCGACCACCCTGCGGGTGCCGGTGGCGCTCGTGTCGCTGGTGGAGCCCGACCGGCAGGTCTTCCCCGGTCAGGTGGGTCTGCCCGAGCCGTGGGCGTCTGCCCGCTGCACGCCCCTGTCGCACTCGTTCTGCCAGTACGTGGCGGCGACGGCCGAGCCGCTCGTGGTCAGTGACGCGCGCACGGTGGACCTGCTGAAGCACAACCTGGCGATCCCCGACCTGGGTGTCGTCGCCTACGCGGGGATGCCCCTCACGGCCGAGGGCGGCGAGGTGCTCGGCTCCCTGTGCGCGATCGACCACGAGCCGCGCGTGTGGACCCCCACCGAGCTCGAGGTGCTCGCCGACCTCGCCGCGGCCTGCAGCGCGGCGCTGCGGCTGAAGGTCTCCGGCGTCCGCACCGCGGACGCCCGCAAGGAGGTCGACCGGGGCCGGGAGCGGGCCGAGCTGATGCTCCAGGCCGCCGTGGAGCTGGGCGAGGTGTGGTCGCTGACCGACCTGCTCCGACGGGTGCGCGAGCTGGTCACCGGACCGCTCCACCCCGTCTACGTCGGCCTGTCGCTCGTCGACGGCGAGCACGTGGTGCGGGTGCGGGTCGACGAGCCCACGGGGGACGAGGCCCCGCCGGCCCTCCCCGACAGCGTCGGGATCGACGCGTCCTGGCCGGAGGCCCGCTGCGTCGCGGAGCAGCGCCGCATCATCGTCGCCGGTGAGGGGCAGCTGGCGGCGGACGGCTACAGCGCCGACGCCGTGGCGGCCTGGCGGCAGCTGGGCCTCCGCGCGGTCGAGTGCGTGCCGATCGTGGGCAGCGGGCGGGTGCTCGGCGCGCTCACCTTCGCCTGGGACGCCCCCCACGCGTGGGAGCTGACCGAGGACGCCGTGCTCACGGCCATCGCGGCGTACACGGCGACGGCGGTCGAGCGCATCCTCCAGCTCGAGCGGCGCGTGACCACGGCCACCGAGCTGCAGGAGGCGATGCTGAGCGAGCCGCCGAGCGTGGCCGGGCTCGAGATCGCCACGCTCTACCGGCCCTCGGCGACGGCCGACATGGTCGGCGGCGACTGGTTCGACGTGCACGAGCTCCCGGCCACCACGCCCGGCGGTCCCCGACCGGTCGCGGTCACGGTCGGCGACATCACCGGCCACGACACCCGCGCGGCGGCGGTCATGGGCCAGGTGCGCAGCATGCTGCGGCAGGCCCGGGCCGACGCTCCCGCGGCTGGCCCGGCACGGGCGGTCCTGGCCGTCGAGAACGCCGCGCGCATGCTCGACCTGGAGGCGCACGGCACGGTGGTGCACGGCGACCTGACCCCGGACCCCGAGGTCGCGGGCGGCTGGGTGCTGACCTGGACGAACGCCGGCCACCCGCCGCCGCTCGTGCTCGCCGCCGACGGCTCCGCGCGGGTGCTCCTCGAGGGCGACCCGATGATGTATCCCGACCTCGAGGTCGAGGAGCGCCACGACCACCGGGTGCACCTCCCGCCCGGGACGCTGCTGCTGGTGCACACCGACGGCCTGCTCGACGAGCGCCGCGCCGACCTCGCCGCGATGGTCGAGGACGTGCGGGCCGTGACGGCGCGCCTCGTCCACGAGGAGGGCCGGCCGCTGGCCGAGGCCGTCCGACTGCTCGCCGACGAGCTGCTCGACGGCCGCGCCGAGGACGACGCCGCGATCCTCGCCGTCCGCGTGCACTGACCTCGCGGGCGCCCCTCGACTGTCCCCGCGGCGACCGGGATGGCATATTGGCCAGTCCAATGAGCCTCCGGGCTCGCACCGACTGACCCGCGAGAGGACACCGTGACCCACGACCCCACCGCCCCGTCCCCCGAGCGCCCGACCGAGGCCACCGGCGGCACCGGCAGCGGCCCCCTCGGCGACGTCGTCGTCGTCGACCTCTCCCGCGCGCTCGCCGGCCCGCACGCCACGATGATGCTGGGCGACCTCGGCGCCCGGGTCATCAAGGTCGAGGCGCCGGGCACCGGCGACGACACCCGCGGCTGGGGCCCGCCCTTCGTGACCCCGGAGGACGGTGGGGACCGGCAGTCGACGTACTTCCTCTCCGCCAACCGCAACAAGGAGTCCATCGCCCTCGACCTGAAGGACGCCGCGGACCGCGACGTCCTGCTCGGCCTGGTCGACCGCGCCGACGTGCTCGTCGAGAACTTCCGCACCGGCGTCCTCGAGCGCCTGGGGCTCGGCATCGAGTCGCTCATGGAGCGCAACCCGCGCCTCGTGGTCCTCTCCATCACCGGCTTCGGCCACGACGGCCCCGAGGGCGGGCGCGCCGGCTACGACCAGATCGCCCAGGGCGAGGCCGGCCTCATGTCCCTCACCGGCTCCGGACCCGACGACCCGCAGCGCGTCGGGGTGCCGATCGCGGACCTCCTGTCGGGCATGTACGGCGCGTACGGCGTGCTCGCCGCCCTCCACGAGCGCACCGTGACCGGCGTCGGCCAGGTCGTGCGCACCTCGCTCCTCGCCGCCGTCGTCGGCGTGCACGCCTTCCAGGGCACGCGGTGGACCGTCGCCGGCGAGGTCGGTCGCGCCCAGGGCAACCACCACCCGTCGATCGCGCCGTACGGGCTCTTCCGCTGCCGCGACGGTGCGGTGCAGATCGCGCTCGGCAGCGAGAGCCTCTGGAAGCGCTTCTGCGCGGGCTTCGACCTCGACCCCGAGGCCGAGGGCCTGGCCACCAACGCCGAGCGGGTGGCCGCGCGCGAGCGCGTGATCGGCGTGGTCGAGGAGGTGTTCGCGACCTGGGACTCCGCTCCCCTGCTCGAGCGTCTCGCCGAGGTCGGCGTGCCGGCCGGCAAGGTGCGCACGCTCGACGAGGTCTACGCGTGGGACCAGACGCGCAGCCAGGGCCTGCTCCTCGACGTGGAGCACCCCACGCTCGGGCGCATCTCGCTGCCCGGCCCGCCGTTGCGGTTCTTCGACGGCGCCGGCGCGGAGACCACCCGCACCGGCCACCGTCCGCCGCCGCTGCTCGACGGGGACGCCGCGGCGATCCGCGCCTGGGCCACGGGCGACGAGCCGGCCTGATCCCTCACTGACCCTTCACCGACACCGACCGCTGCGGCGGCCCGGCGGGCTCAGTCCCCCGGGCCGCCCAGCAGTCCCTGGCACGCGGTGGCCGCGGCCGCCGCGTCGCCCGCGACGATGGCGTCGGCCACGACGTCGAGGCGGTGGCGGAGTCCCGGGTCCACGTCGACCGCGGGCGCCGGGGCGTGCGCGGCGAGCACGTCGTCGAGGTCCGCCAGCAGCGGTGCCGCGGACAGGCGCCGCACGCAGCGCCAGGTGTGCTCGAAGTCCCGCGCCCGGCCGTCGGGCGCCAGCATCGCCACGCGCAGGGAGCTGTCCGCGTTGCTCGCGGCAGCCCGCGCCAGGCCCGCCAGCACCGCCTCGCGCGCCACCACGACCTCCGACCGCGGGCTCTCGGCGACCCGCCGGTCCCACCCGTCGCTCCCGGCCTGAGCGCCGGCTCCTCCCGCGCCGTCAGGTGCGTCGGCCTCGCGCACGAGCGCACCGACGCCGTGGCGCACCTCGATGCGCCCCTTCGTCTCGAGTGCCGCCAGCGCGCGCGAGAGCGTCGCCCGACTCACCCCCAGCTCGGCCGCCAGCTGCCGCTCCGACGGCAGCCGGTCGCCGCCCACCAGGCCCTGCGCCTCGATGAAGTCGGAGATGTGCGCCGCGAGGCTCTCGTAGAGGCGCTCGCGCCGCAGCGGCTGGAGGCGGCGGGGGGCGTCACCGGACATGGCGGCATCCTACCCAGACGTGGTCCGGTTGCCAGGTGGCTGAGCCACTGACATGATCCGTCGGTCAGCACATGACGTGCATCACAATCCGAGAGGGAACTCCATGCCCACCGAACTGGTCTCGTTGGCGGTCCTCGTCATCGTCTTCCTGGTCGCGACGGTCCGAGGCGTCAACATGGGCGCCCTCGCCCTCGTGGCCGCCTTCGTCGTCGGACTCAGCGTCTACGACCTCGATGCGGACGGCGTGCTGGGCGGCTTCCCCAGCGACCTCTTCGTCATCCTCGTCGGCGTCACCTACCTCTTCGCGCTGGCGAAGAACAACGGCACCGTCGACTGGATCGTGCACGCCGCCGTGCGCGCGGTCGGGGGGCGCGTGGCGCTCGTGCCGTGGGCGATGTTCCTCGTCTGCGCGGCCGTGACGTCGATCGGTGCGGTCAGCCCCGCCGCGGTCGCGATCGTCGCCCCGGTCGCCATGGGCTTCGCGCTCCGCTACCGGATCCACCCCGTGATGATGGGCATGATGGTCGTCCAGGGCGCGACGGCCGGCAGCTTCTCCCCCATCGGCATCTTCGGCAGCATCACCAACGGCGTCGTCGAGCAGAACGACCTCCCCGGCAACCAGGCCGTGCTCTTCGCGACCACCTTCGCGGCCGCCGCCCTCATCGCCGCGGTCACCTACATCGCCTTCGGCGGTCGTGCGCTCCTCGCCCGCGGCAAGGAGACCGACGCGGTGCAGGAGATGGGCGCCGAGGCGGAGGCCGTCGCCCACGCCGCCACCCGCGCCGGTGGCCCGGGCACCCCGCACTCCGCCGTCGAGGCGGCCCGCGGCAGCCGCGGCGCCGAGGACGAGCCCGCCGCGCAGCACACGCTCGACGCCCAGCGGATCGTCACGCTCCTCGGCCTGGTCGCCCTCATGATCGGCGCCCTCGGCTTCGACCTCGACGTCGGCTTCACCGCCCTCACGATCGCCGTCGCGCTCACGCTGGCCTTCCCCGCCTCGGCCAAGGGTGCCGTCGAGAAGATCAGCTGGGGCACCGTGCTGCTCATCGGCGGCATCGTCACCTACGTGAACCTGCTGCAGAACCAGGGCGTCGTCGACTGGGTCGGCGAGCGCGTCGCCGAGGTGGGCGCGCCGCTCGTGGCCGCCCTGCTCATCTGCTTCATCGCCGCCGTCGTCTCGGCGTTCGCCTCCACCACCGGCATCATCGGTGCGCTCATCCCCCTCGCCGTACCGTTCCTGCTCACCGGCCAGGTCAACGCCATCGGCCTCATCGCGGCCCTCGCGATCTCGAGCTCGGTGGTCGACTGCAGCCCGTTCTCCACCAACGGCGCGCTCGTCGTCGCGAACGCCGACGCCAAGGAGCGCGAGATGGTGTTCAAGCGGCTCATGCAGTGGGGCATGTCGATCGTCGTGATCGCTCCGCTCGTCGCCTGGGTGCTGCTGGTGGTGCCGACCGCCTGAGCCCCGCGCTCACCCCGCCACGCCGGCGGCCTCCTCCACCGCACGGAGGAGGTCGCCGGCGTCCGTCACCTCGACGGGCGGAGGCGGGCCGGCGGGGTCGAGCACGTGGCCCGGCCGCACCAGCCGGACGGTGGCGAGGCCCGCCTCCAGCGCACCGCGTACGTCGCGGCCCGAGGCCGCCACGTGCACGAGGCGCTCGGGAGCGACGGCGGCCGCGGCCGCGACGTACAGCTCCGGGCTCGGCTTGTAGGCCCCCAGCTGCTGGGAGGTGAGCACGAGCGTGGGGTCGACCAGCGCGTGGGCCCGCGTGGTGCGGGCGAGGTCGTCGTCGACGTTGGACAGGATGCCGACGCGGTGCCGGGCGGCCACCGCGGCCACGCCCGCGGCGACGTCGGGCCACAGCGGCCAGTCGGCGACCGAGGCCTGGAGGGCCGTGAGGTCGGCGTCGACGTCGGCCTGCAGCCCCAGCTCCTCGTAGGCGCGCGCCAACGACGACCCGGACAGGTCGCGGAACGTCACCGGCGGCCGGGCCGTCCGCTGGGCGGCCTTGTTGTGGCCGTCCCAGCGGTCGTAGAGCTCGGGGCCGGACACCGCCCACCCGCGCTCGGCGGCGAGGCCGCCGAGGAAGGCGGACGCGCCGGAGCGGCTGTCGGTGAGGGCGCTGAACAGGTCGAAGGTGACGATCACCCCTCGAACGTAACCCCTCTACCGTCTCGTTGATCGAGATAGCGATTTCACATGACGGACACCCCGGGCTTCACTGGACCCGTGACCGCCACCGACCTGCCCGCCCACGAACGCATCAGCACGGCGCGTCGCTGGGGCATGCTCGCGGCCGGCACGGGCGCGCAGGCGTCGTCGTCGGTGATGGTGCACGGCCCGGCGTTCCTCATCCCGGCCCTCCACACCCAGGCGGGGCTCCCGCTCGCCCAGGCGGGGCTCGTCGCCTCGGCGCCGCTCGCCGGGATCATGGTCGCGCTGCTCGCCTGGGGCGCGGTCGTCGACCGCCGCGGCGAGCGGTTCGCGCTGCTGAGCGGCCTCGGCCTCGCGGCGGCGGGCGGTCTCGTGGCGACCCAGACGACGGGGCTCGTCCCCCTCGCGGCCGCCCTCTTCGTCGCGGGCGTCGGCGGTGCCGCCACCAACTCGGCCTCGGGCCGGGTCGTCGTCGGCTGGTTCCCCCCGGAGCGCCGCGGCCTCGCGATGGGGCTGCGGCAGACGGCGCAACCGCTCGGCGTGGGTCTCGCGGCGGCGACGATGGCGGTGGTCGCGCAGCGCCACGGCGTCGCCACGGCCCTCTGGATCCCCACCGCCGCCACGGTGGTGGCGCTCGTGGTGGTCGCGCTCGTCGTGCTCGACCCGCCGCGGCCGCCGGCCGCCGAGCGCGCGGACGCCCCCAACCCGTACCGCACCGACCGCTACCTGGCCCGGATCCACGGCGTCTCCGTGCTGCTCGTCGTGCCGCAGTTCGTCGTGTGGACCTTCGCCCTGACCTGGATGGTCACCGACCTCGGCTGGTCCGTCGGCGCGGCAGGCGGCGTCGTCGCTGCCACCCAGGTCGCCGGGGCCGTCGCCCGCGTGGGAGCCGGGTGGCTCTCCGACGTCGTCGGCTCGCGGATGCGCCCCCTGAGGTGGGTCGCGGTCGTCGCGGCCCTGACCATGGGCCTGCTGGGGGTCACCGCGGAGTGGGTGCCGGGCGTGGCCGTCGCGCTCATGGTGCTCGCCTCGGCCGTCACCGTCGCGGACAACGGCCTCGCCTTCACGGCCGTGGCGGAGCGGGCCGGGCCGTTCTGGTCGGGCCGAGCGCTCGGCATGCAGAACACGGCCCAGAACCTCGTGGCCTCCGCGGTGCCGCCCGTCGCCGGGCTCGCGGTGACGGCGTGGGGCTACCCCGCGACGTACGCGCTCGTCGCCCTGCTCCCCCTCCTCGCCGCCCCGCTCGTGCCGGTGCGCGGGGAGCGCTAGGAGACTTTTCTCGCTCAGGCCCTCCCGCCGTCACCACGCTCGGTGTACAACTGGCCACTGAACGTCGTGACCCGCATCACCCGACCCCTCCGGGAGCGCCCATGGCCGTCCGCACCGCCGTCCGCGAGCTGAGCCCCACGCGGCGACGCCGCGACTGGTTCGCCGTCCGTTCGCTGGCCGAGGGGCTGACGACCCCGCTCCATCCCGACGACTACCTCCGCTACGTGAACCCCCTGTGGACCTCGCGCGAGCTGCGCGGCCGGGTCGAGTCGGTGGTGCGCGAGACGGAGGACGCCGCGACGCTCGTCATCCGGCCCGGGTGGGGGTGGCGCTTCGACCACAAGGCGGGGCAGTACGTCGGCATCGGCGTGCCGATCGAGGGCCGCTACCAGTGGCGCTCCTACTCGCTGACGAGCACGCCGCGACGCCGCGGGCGCCGCATCACCATCACGATCCGGGCCATGCCCGAGGGCAAGCTGTCGGGGCACCTCATCGAGGGCCTCGCGCCGGGCACCGTCGTGCGGCTCGCCGCCCCGGCGGGCGACTTCGTGCTCCCCGACCCGCCGCCGGAGCGCATCCTCTTCCTCGTCGGCGGCTCCGGGATCACGCCGATCATGGCGATGCTCAAGACGCTCGTGCGCCGCGCGGGCGAGGGGCGCTGGCCGCTCCCCGACATCCACCTCGTCTACTCGTCGCCGACGCCCGAGCGGATGATCTTCCGCGAGCGCCTCAGCCGCCTCGCCGCCAACCACGAGTCGCTGACGTTCACGCCGATCTTCACGGACACCGACGGGATGCTCACGTTCGACAGGCTCGACGAGGTGGTGCCCGACTGGCGCGAGCGGCAGACCTGGGCCTGCGGCCCCGCGCCGATGCTCGACGCGGCCACCGAGCACTGGCAGGACGCCGACCTCGAGGACGCGCTGCACCTCGAGCGCTTCACCCTCGAGCGCGGCGGCGACGCCGGCGAGGGCGGCACGGTCTCCTTCCAGAACTCCGGCAAGGAGCACGAGGCCGAGCCCGGCACCACGGTGCTCGAGGCGGGCGAGGCGGCCGGCGTCGGCATGCCCTACGGCTGCCGCATGGGCATCTGCCACACCTGCACGCTCACGCTCGTCAAGGGCTCGGTCACCGACGTCCGCAACGGCGACCGCTTCGACCAGCCCAACGAGCAGATCCAGACCTGCGTCACCGTCCCCGACGGCGACTGCACCATCGCCATCTGACCCGTCCCCCGCACCGTCCCCCGCACCCCCGACCCGTCCCTGACTGGAGGCCCCCATGGCCATCGCCGACGTGAAGGAATACACCCACCTCACCGCCGAGGAGGTCGAGGACATCGGGCGCCGCCTCGACGAGCTCCGCGCCCGCATCGAGGCGTCGCGCAACGCCGAGGACGCGGCGTACATCCACCGCCTGATCCGCGTGCAGCGCGGCCTCGCCTTCGCCGGCCGGGTCGCGATGACGGTGGGCGCCTACGTGCCGAAGGAGCGCAAGGCGGTACGCCGCGGCGCGGTCATCGGCGGCACCGCACTGCTCGGCGTGGCCAAGATCCTCGAGAACATGGAGATCGGCCACAACGTCATGCACGGGCAGTGGGACTGGATGAACGACCCGGAGATCCACTCCTCGACGTGGGAGTGGGACACCGCGCAGCCGGCCGAGCAGTGGAAGCACAGCCACAACTACGTGCACCACCAGTTCACCAACGTGCTGGGCTACGACAACGACATCGGCTACGGCATCCTGCGGATGGCGCGCGAGCAGAAGTGGCACCCGGCGAACCTCGGCCAGCCGGTCTACAACGCCCTGCTCGCGACGCTGTTCGAGTGGGGCGTGGCGCTCCACGACCTCGACATCGAGCGCATCCGCAAGCTCGAGAAGGACCCCGTCGAGATGAAGCGGCAGCTCAAGCAGATCTTCCGCAAGGGCCGCAACCAGATCCTCAAGGACTACATCGTCTACCCGGCCCTGTCGGGCCCGGGCTGGAAGCAGACGCTGCAGGCCAACGTCGCCGCGAACATCACGCGCAACCTGTGGGCCTACGTCATCATCTTCTGCGGCCACTTCCCCGACGGTGCCCTGCACTTCACGGAGGAGGAGGTCGAGGACGAGACGCGCGCCGAGTGGTACCTGCGTCAGATGCTCGGCTCGGCCAACTTCGACGGCGGCCGCCTGCTGCACATCCTGTCGGGCAGCCTCGGCTACCAGATCGAGCACCACGTCTTCCCCGACCTGCCGAGCAACCGCTACCCGGAGATCGCCGTCGAGGTGCGCAAGATCTGCGCCGAGCACGGCATCCCCTACACGACGGGCCCGCTCTACAAGCAGTACGGCCAGGCGTTGCGCACCATCACGCTGCTCTCGCTGCCGAACTCGTGGACGAAGCACGCGAGCGAGAAGTACGGCGCGGTCCAGCCCCCCACGCGCAAGGTGACCGACCGCGGACGCAAGAGCGACGCGGAGCGGCCCTCGCGCCGTACCGAGCTGGGGGGCTGGTCGCGGGCCAGCGCCTCGGCCCGCGCGTGAGCGTCGGGCTGCGGCTGTCGCGCCTGGGTCTCGGTGGGGACCCGGCGCGATCGCCGCACCTGGCGGCCGTGCCGTTCGTCGCCACCGACCCCGGCGGCGCGGGCGACGTGGCGGTGCTGCAGCGCGCCCGGGTGGTGCAGTGCGCGCTCAGCCGGGTGTGCGGCGTGTGCGCGCAGACGCTGGACCGTCCGCTGCACCTCCTCGGCACGGCGGCGGAGGCGGACGACAACGCGTTCCGCCTCCCGCCCGTGCACGCAGCCTGCGTCGACGACCTGCTCGCCGTGCTGGTGGCGGCGGGCGATGGCGCGGTGCTCGGCCACGAGGCGGCACCGGGCCGCCGCTGGACGCTGGTGACCACGGGCGGGTTCGACCTCGTGCGGCCGACGGCCCGCGACGGCCTGCACCTGTTCCGGCCCAACGCGGTGGTGGAGCGACGAGAGGTCTGAGCGGGTAACCTCGGGGCCGGTGTGCCGGGAAGTCTGGTCGGCGGTCGCCCCGGGCCCACCGGGGTCGACGCGGCCTACCCGAGGAGACCCATGAGCCTGACCCCCGAGCCCCGCACGTCCCGCGCCACCCGCCTCGCGCAGTGGACCCGACGTGAGACCACCGGCGGCATCCTGCTGATGATCGCCGCCGTGGTCGCGCTCGTCTGGGCGAACTCGCCCTGGCGGGAGGCCTACCAGTCACTGTCCGCGTTCACCGTCGGACCGTCGGCGCTCCACCTCGACCTGTCGCTGTCCACGTGGGCGGCCGACGCCGTGCTGGCGGTGTTCTTCTTCGTGGTCGGCCTCGAGCTCAAGCACGAGCTCGTCGCCGGGTCGCTGCGCAACCCGCGCGAGGCCGCGGTCCCGGTCTGCGCCGCCGTCGGCGGCGTGGTCCTTCCCTCGGCGATCTACCTCGCGGTGGTCGTCGGCAGCGGCGACGCGGGCCACCGCGACGGCTGGGCGATCCCGGCCGCCACCGACATCGCCTTCGCGCTGGCGGTGCTGGCGGTGCTCGGTCGCGGCCTGCCGGTCGCGCTCCGGATCTTCCTGCTGACGCTCGCCGTCGTGGACGACCTCATCGCCATCACGATCATCGCCGTCTTCTACACGTCGGGCCTCCAGCCGCTGTGGCTCGTGCCCGCCCTCGCCCTGATCGTCCTCTTCGGCGTGCTCCTGCGACGTCCTCGGCCGCCGGTCTGGGCGCTCGTGCCGATCGCCGTCGTCACCTGGGTGCTCGTGCACGAGTCGGGCGTCCACGCGACCGTGGCCGGCGTGCTGCTCGGCCTCGTCGCCCCGGCGCTGCCGCTCCACGGCGAGGCCCACGGCCGGGCGCACCACGTCGCGGACGCGTTCAACCCCTGGTCCTCCGCCCTGGCGCTCCCCGTCTTCGCGTTCTTCGCCGCCGGCGTCACCGTCGTCGACGACGGGCTCGGCAGCGTGCTCAGCGAGGAGGTCGCGCTCGGCGTCATGGCCGGTCTCGTCGTTGGCAAGGTCGTCGGCGTGCTCGGCACGACGGCGCTCGTCACCAGGCTCACCCCGTTCCGACTGCCCCAGGGCATCGGCGTGCGCGACCTGCTGCCCATCGGCTTCCTGACCGGCATCGGCTTCACCGTGGCCCTGCTCGTGGCGGAGCTGTCGTTCGACGACGAGCACTTCGTCGCGGCCGGCAAGGCCGCCGTGCTCGTGGCCTCGCTCGCCTGTGCGGTGATCGGTGGCCTCCTGCTCCGCTGGGACGCCCGCCAGGCCCGCACCCGCGACATGAACCTCGACGGCGTCGACGACGGCGAGGTGCCGCTCATCGGGGGGTGATCGGTGGAGGGGGCGGTCGGTCCGGACCCCCGCCGGTGTAACGCGGTGTCCGGGCTACTCCACACGTGGTCGACCACCACACAAGTAGCACCTACACCGCACAAGTGGTCCTAGGGCTTCCACGGACGCTCGGACACCGCGTTACACGACGAGCCGCCACCCCCACCCCCGCGAGATGATCGCGGCGTGAGCCAGGTCCCCGCCGCGACGCGCACCCTCAAGGTGCTGCGCTTCCTCGCCGAGCAGCCCGGCCCCGTGCCGCTCGACCGCATCGCCCGGGCGTGCGACCTCCCGCGGAGCACGGCGTACCACCTCCTCGGCGCCATGGTCGCCGAGGGCTTCGTGGTGCACCTGGCCGACGAGCGGCGCTACGGCCTCGGGGTCGCGGCGTTCGAGGTCGGCAGCGGCTACGTGCGGCAGGGCGCGCTCGCCCGGATCGCCCGCCGCCCTCTCGCCTCCCTCGTCGACGAGGTCGGGCAGAGCGCGCACCTGGCGGTCGCGCACGGGCGGGACGTGCTGTACGTCGTGGAGGAGCGCGCCCCAGGCCGACCGCCGCTCGTAACGGACGTCGGCGTGCGGCTGCCGGCCCACCTCACGGCCAGCGGTCGCGCGATCCTCGCGGCCCTGCCGGCCGCCCAGGTGCGGGCCCTCTTCCCCGACCGGGAGGCCTTCGTCGACCGGCACGGCACCGGCCCCCGCACGCTGACGGCGCTGCGGGAGGTGCTGAGCGCGACGCGTCGCCGCGGGTGGGCCGAGGAGGACGGCGAGGTCACGCCCGGCCTGGCCAGCGTGGCCGCGCCCGTGCTCGACCACAACGACCACCCCGTCGCGGGCCTCGCCGTGACCTACCCGACGGAGCCGGGGCCCTCCCCCGTCGCAGACCCCGCGGCGTTGGCGGCGGCGGTGCGCCGTACGGCTGCCCTGCTCACCCGCCGCCTGCGCTGACGCTCAGAGCTCGGCGTCGCCCGTCAGCACCGTCGTCGTCACGCCCCCGACCCAGGTGCGGCCGTCGTCGGCCGTGGTGACCGTGACGCGGCCGTCGCGGCCGACGGCGGTGCCCTGGCGGGCGACGTACGACGCGGGCAGCACTCCGCTCGCCGTGAGCCACAGGGCGAGCCCGGCGTTGAGCGACCCGGTCACGGGGTCCTCCGGAACGCCGAGCCCGGGCACGAACGCGCGGACCTCGACGTCGGCGCCCAGGGCCTCCCGATCGGCGTCCGTGTGGGGGCCGACGACGCCCACCTTGAGGTCGCCCATCACCGCGAGGTCGGGGCGGATCGCGAGGACCGTGGCGGCGCTGTCGACCCGGAGGCCCACCCAGCCCGGTCCGTTGTCGACCCAGGCGGCGTCGACCACCTGCTCCGGAGCGACACCGAGGGCGGCCGTGGCCTGCTCGCGCACGTCCGACGCCACGTCGCCCGACCGGAGCAGCGGCGGGGCCGCGAAGGCGAGGGGGCCGGCGTCGCGGCTTACCTCCACGAGCCCCACCCCGCACTCCTGCACCACGACGTCGTCCCGCGCGGGTTCACCGCCGGCCTCGAGCCAGGCGTGGGCGCTGCCGAGCGTGGGGTGGCCGGCGAACGGCAGCTCGCCGCCCGGGGTGAAGATGCGCAGCCGGTAGTCCGCCCCCGCCGCCCGCCCCTCGTCGGTCGGGGCGAGCAGGAAGGTGGTCTCGGAGAGGTTGGTCCAGCGGGCGAACGCCGCCATCCGGTCCTGGTCGAGCCCGTCGGCGTCGTGCACGACCGCGACGGGGTTGCCGGTCAGGGGACCGGGCGCGAAGACGTCGACCTGGCGGAAGGAGAAGCGCGTCACGCGGCCACCGTACGGCGCGGGTGCGAGCGGGGCGGGCGGGGTCGGGACCGGCCGGCGCCGACCCGCGAAATGTGCGCCTGGGGCAGTCCACGTCGCCCGGGAGCTGTCGTAGGCGCACTCTTCCGGCCGCTGCTAGGCGCGGGGCCTCAGGGTTCGGGCGAGGTCGCCCCCGCGAAGCTGGAGGCCACGGCCGGAAAGGGGCACGGACGCCAGCCGACCGCCGCCAGAGCCTGTCGTTCGTGGCCCTTTCCACGACAGGCCTGCATCGACGGTACGGCGCAGGTGCGGCGTAGGTGCGAGGCAGGTGCGAGGCAGGACCGGCCGAGCCCGAGCCTGCGGAGGATGCGACCCACCCGGTGCTCCCGATCGTCCGACGGGACCGCCGAGGGGACCTCCGCTCGTCCCCGGGGCCACCGGAACTGTTCACCTGCGACGGCTCCCGGTCGCTGCGAACTGCCGCAGGCGCCCATTTCTCTGCCCCGCCCAGCCAGCCCAGCCCAACCCAACCCAACCCAGCCCGGCCGACATGAAGACCGCCGCCGGCCGGGGTCAGGCCCGGCCGGCGGCGGTGTCGGAGGGAGGTCAGCCCACGCAGCCCGACGTCGGCAGCGAGGCCGGGTCGGGGGGCGCGACGCCGTCGTACAGCGCCGTCGCCAGCGCCTGGGGGCAGCGGAGCGAGCCGCCGACGGTCACCTGGAAGTGCAGGTGGGGGCCGGTCGAGTTGCCGGTGTTGCCCGTGCGACCGAGCAGGTCACCGGCGTTGACGGTGCGGGTGCCGGAGAAGGCGTGGCTGGAGAAGTGGCAGTAGAGGTAGGTCGCCCCACCGGCCGTCAGGCTCACGCCGTTGCCGCAGCGGTCGTTGTAGGTGGCCGTGGCGGTGCCGCCGGTGACGGCGTAGGCCGGGGTCCCCGTCGGCGTCGGCAGGTCGAGCGCCGGGTAGGTGTGGTGGGGGTCGTCGTAGTAGCCGCGGCCGAGGGTCTCCCGCGGGATGAGCGGCGACCAGCCGGCGGTGCCGCCCCCGCCGCCCGAGCCGGCGAGCGCCTCCCAGGTGGCCGGGCCGACGATGCCGTCGACCGCGAGGCCGCGCGCGGACTGGAAGCTGCGCACGGCTCCGGCGGTACCGGGCCCGAAGGCGCCGTCGACGCCGATGCCGGCGCCGTGCTTGTTGAGCAGGGTCTGGGCGGCGGACACGGCGGAGCCGTTGTCGCCCTCGCGCACGGTGACGACGAGCGCGCCCCAGGTCTGCGCGCCGACGATGCCGTCCGCGGCCAGGCCGGCGCCGCCCTGGAACGCGCGCACCGAGCTCGCGGTGCCCGGACCGAAGGCGCCGTCGGCGTCGGTCGCGTGCCCGCGAGCGGTGAGCAGGTGCTGCACCGCGGCCACGTCGGGTCCGCTGGAGCCCTGCTGCAGCACGGGCCAGGCGGCCTGGGCGGGTGACGCGGTCGCCACGAGCGACAGGCCGAGCGCCGCGGCGAGCGCCACGAGCACGCCGGCCAGGCGGCGGAGCGGTGGATGGGTGGGGCGGTCGTGCATGACGGGTCCTCCCGAGAACGTCGCGGCCCGACGCCCGAGTGCGTCGGCCCTCGCGCCTTCACCCTCGCCGTACCGGACCCCTCCTCGCAAGGTCGCCTCCCCCACGACGGAACCTTCCGACGCGCCGGGAGTGACCTCGATCACCCTCGATCGTTGCACCCCGCAACCGCCCCAGGAGGTCACCCGTGCGCCCTGCCCCCACGGACCAGCGCAGCGCCCGGCTGCACGTCCTCCTCGCGCTCGTCACCGCGGTCGTGACCGCGGCGGCGCTGCTGAACGGCCCCCGCCTCCTCGGGGGTGAGGCGGGGGTCGGGGACAGCACGGCCGCACCGGCCGACCGCACCGGCGGCGCGATCCACGACCTGGCCGACCAGTCGGAGGCGTACGCCGCGGGGCTCGGCACCACGGACGTCGAGGGCGTCCACACCCACGCGGACGGCAGCTCCCACGACCACGCCGACCCCGCCACCCGCAACGACGTGTCCCGCAGCGGCGAGGCCGCCACCGACCCCACGACGCCCGAGCGGGCGGCCGCGA
Source organism: Nocardioides alkalitolerans (assembly GCA_038184435.1). Classification (NCBI taxonomy): domain Bacteria; kingdom Bacillati; phylum Actinomycetota; class Actinomycetes; order Propionibacteriales; family Nocardioidaceae; genus Nocardioides; species Nocardioides alkalitolerans. Next base: position 3,088,459 of record CP116227.1, read on the forward strand.
ACCGCGCGGGGGTCGAGGAGGGCCGTGCGGCACCCGAGCCCGCGACCACCACCGTCGACCTCGAGCGCCCGCGACTCCCCGTGCCGGAGGACGTCTGGGCGATGGCCCGCGGGTGCTACACGCTCCAGGCACCGGACGGCCGGTACGTCGTCACGGGGACGTCCCGCGGCACGGGGGTGTCCGCTGGCACGACGCGGGCGAGCGACGCGACGCCGTTCCGGTTCCAGGCCACCGACCTGGGCGTCTACCTCCTCTACACGCTCGACGAGCGCTTCGCCGCGGCCGCGACGAACGGCGGGGTGCGCATCGCCGACGCCCCGTCGCAGCAGGCGGAGTGGGTGGCCGAGCGCGGCACCGACGGGCGGTTCACCTTCACCAACCTCGCGCTCGACCGGCGGCTGGCCGTCACGCCGACCGGCGCGTCGCTGACCGAGCCCGGGACGCGCTTCGCGCTGCGGACGGCGACCGGGTGCGCGACGTACCCCGAGGCGGAGGTGAACGTCGACGGCGACCCGCTGGCCGGGGTGACGCCCTACCAGGAGGTGCGGGGCTACATCGACGCCCACACCCACGGGATGGCGTTCGAGTTCCTCGGCGGTGCGGCGCACTGCGGGCGACCGTGGCACCGCTACGGGATCGCGTACGCGACCCGCGACTGCCCCGACCACGAGGCGACGCTCGGTATCGCGACCCCGCTCGAGACCGTGCTGAGCGGCCGACCGACGCATGACACCACCGGCTGGCCGACCTACCGCGACTTCCCGGCGCCCGACTCGCTCACCCACGGCGGCACCTACATGACGTGGATGGAGCGCAACTGGCGCGGCGGGCAGCGCGTCCTCGTCAACCTGCTGGTGGAGAACGGCCAGCTGTGCGAGATCTACCCGATCCGCAAGCCCGGCTACAACTGCGACGACATGGACACCATCCGCCGCCAGGCCCAGCGGATGGTCGAGTTCGAGCGCTACGTCGACGCGCAGCACGGCGGCCCCGGACGCGGCTGGTACCGCATCGTGCGCACCCCCGCCGAGGCACGCGCCGTCATCAACGGCGGCCGCCTCGCCGTCGTCATGGGCATCGAGACGTCCGTGCCGTTCGGCTGCTCCATGACCCTCGACGTGCCCCACTGCGACACCGCGGCGATCGACGCGCAGCTCGACGAGATGTATGCGCTGGGCGTGCGCCAGATGGAGATCGTCAACAAGTTCGACAACGCGCTCTCGGGCGTCGCGGGCGACGAGGGCGCGATCGGCGTCGCGGTCAACCTCGGCAACTTCCTCGAGACCGGCACGTTCTGGAACATGGAGCACTGCGAGCCCGCCGACGGCGAGTCCGCGGACCGCACGCAGTCGACGGCCCTCCCGCCCCAGGCGGACGGCCCCCAGCAGGACGCCATCTTCGGCGCCGTGCTCGAGGCCAGCGGCCTGCTCAGCCTCCCGGCCCTGCCGATCTATCCCAGCCCGCTGCACTGCAACCGGCGGGGGCTCACCGACCTCGGCGCGCACCTCGTGGACGCCATGGCCGACCGCGGGATGCTCATCGACCCCGACCACATGTCCGTCGTGGGCCGGTCCGCGCTGCTCGACCAGCTCGAGGCCCGCGCCTACCCCGGGGTGATCTCGAGCCACTCCTGGTCGACGCCCGACGCGTACCCGCGCATCTACGCCCTCGGGGGCTTCGTCGCGCCGTACGCCGGCGACTCCGTCGGCTTCTACGAGAAGTGGCAGCGGCACCTGGGCTGGGCGGACCCGCGCTACTACTTCGGCTTCGGGTACGGCGCGGACATCAACGGCCTCGGCGCCCAGGGCAACCCGCGCGGCGCGGACGTCGACAACCCGGTGACGTACCCCTTCGCCGGCTTCGGCGGCACCGTCGTCGACCAGCAGGTCTCGGGCGAGCGGGTGTACGACCTCAACGTGGACGGCGTCGCGCACTACGGGCTCTACCCCGACTGGATCGAGGACCTGCGGCTCGTCGCGACCGCGGACGCCGGCCCCGACCAGGCCGCGGCGCTGCTGGAGGACATGGCCCGCGGCCCGGAGGCCTACCTGCAGACGTGGGAGCGGGCGACCGGCATCGCGCCCGACTCCTGCCGCAACCCCGAGCTGCGCCTCAGCGTGCCCGAGCTGCTCAACGTCGCGCACCGCGGCGCGTCCACGCAGCAGGTGCTGGAGGGGGCCGGGCAGCCCTACCTGCGGCCCGGCCGCACCTTCGTCTACTGCACCGAGCCCGTCCGCGGCCTCGACCGCGTGCGGGTCACGTTCGGCCCCGACGGGCGCGTGGTGGCGACCCAGCAGGTGCGGGAGTCCTGAGCCCGCACCATCTTTCTGCAATGCACGAACCTGGGGCAGGCACGGCCCCCCGCCGGGTCCCGCGGGCCCTTACGTTCATCCCCCCGTCGTCGAGATCCGACGACGCAGCAGGGAGGACGCACGATGAGATCTCGGGCAGGAGCAGCGGGCACGCTGCTCGTCATCGCCGCGATGGGCGCCGTCATGACCCCGGCCGGCGCCGCACCCGCGGAGGTCGTGCCGCTGGTGTCCGGCAGCACCGGAACCGGCACCGACGGGGACGTCCCCGCCGGCGCGACCGCCATGACGGACCCCACGTACGACGCGGAGGTCGTCGCCCTGATGGCCGCCACCAGCGGTCGCTCGGTCGCGGCCCAGGAGCAACGTCTCGAGCGCCAGGCCGCCTCCAACACGACCCTCGCCGCGCTGCAGCGGGCCGGTCACGACTTCGACGGCGCCTTCCTGGCCGACGACGGCCGCCTCGTCGTGCGGGCGACCCCCGGCACGAGCGACGCCCGCGCCGCCGCGGCGGCAGGCGCCACGGTCGCGCCCGCCCGGTTCGGCGAGGCCGAGCTCGTGGCCCTCGCCGACGAGCTGACCGCCCTCGACCCGGCCGGCGTCTCCACGGTGCAGGTCGACGTCGCCGGCGACCGGCTGCTCGTCGGCACCGCGGGCGAGCTCTCGACGGAGGCGGCGGCGTTCCTCGCCGAGCACGACGAGGCCGTCGCCGCGGTCGACACGCCGGCGTACTCCACCAACGCCGCCACCGTGCGCGGCGGCGACGCCGTCTACGCACCGAACGGCGGCCGCTGCTCCGCCGGCTTCCCGGCGCGCGACCGGGCCGGGGCGCGCTACATGATCTGGGCCGGCCACTGCAACGAGGGGGGCGGCACGTTCACCTCGAGCGGCGAGCGCATCGGTACGTCGGCGGGCTCGGCCTTCACGAGCTACGACGGCACCCCGGACCGTGACATCGGGGCCCTGCGGATCGACGCCGACGACACCGTCGTCACCCGGGTGAACCCCTACGGCACCTCGGGCTACAACCTTGACGCGCCGCTGGGCGCCTCGCGTCCCGCCGTCGGCACGGAGCTGTGCAAGTCGGGCTCGACGACCGGCATCACCTGCGGACGGATCACCGCCTACGACGTGTCGGTCAACTACACCGACGCGCAGGGCCGCCAGGTGGCGCAGGTCAGCGGGCTCATGAGGACGACGGTCTGCACCCAGGGCGGCGACTCGGGCGGCGCCTACACCACGGGCGGGTACGCCGTCGGCCTCACCTCCGGCGGCCCCAGCACGCAGCGCTGCACCTACAACGGCGGGTTCGAGAGCGGGAAGTCCTCCCTCGTGCAGCCCGTCACCGACGCGCTGTCCTACTACGGGCTGACGTACGGCTGACCCCGGCCGGCCCCGGTCGACGCCGGGCCGGGTCGTCAGCGCACGACGATCCGGCCCGGCATGGTCAGCGCGCCGTACGCCGGCAGCCCGGCCTGCTCGACCAGCAGCCGGAGCACCCGGTCGACGACGCCCACGCCCTCGCCGGGCAGGAGCGCCGCGGCCGGGGTCTCGCTGTTCTCCGGCGGGTTGAACGCGGCGAGCGGGTTGGGCTTCGGCCAGGCGCGGACGTCGACGTCGGCCCGGCTCGTGCCGGCGATCGCCACCGCCCGGTCGACAGCGAGGCTGAGCCCGCCGAGGTGGTCGACCAGACCCCGCTCGGCGGCGTCGGCGCCGGTCCACACCCGACCGCGGGCGAGCGGCTCGAGCTCGTCGAGGGGCATGCCGCGATCGGCGGCGGCCTTGCTGGTGAAGTCGGCGTAGATGTCGTCGAGCCAGCCCTCGACGCGGGCCCACTCCTCCTCGTCGAAGGGGCGGTCGGAGGAGAACATGTCGCTGAACCGTCCGGCGCGGACGGTCTCGCGGTCCACGCCGATCCGGCCGAGCGTCTCGCGGAGCACCTGCTTGCCGCCGAGCACGCCGATGGAGCCGGTGAGGGTCGCGGCCCCGGCGACGATCTCGTCGCACGGCATGGCGATGAAGTAGCCGCCCGAGCCGGCGACCGCACCCATGGAGGCCACCACGGGCGTGCCGTCGGCCCGCACCTGCTGGACGGCGCGGCGTACCGCGTCGGAGGCCACGGCGGAGCCGCCCGGGCTGTCGATGCGGAGCACGACCGCGCGGACCGACGGGTCCGTGCCGGCGGTGCGCAGCGCCGAGGCGAGCGAGTCGGAGCCGATGCTGGGGCCGCCGAACGGGTTCGGACCGCCGTTGCGGCCGAGGTGGATGGGCCCGTGCGCGCCGACGACGGCGACCACGCCCTTGCCCCGGGGGCTCGGGAGCTGGTCCTTGAGGCCCGCGAGGGGACCGCCGGGCTTGGCGTAGCGCTCGACGTACCGCAGCGTCGGCTCCCCGCCGACCGCCAGCTCGGACCGCAGCGCCGCGTAGACGTCCTCGCGGTAGCCGATCCGGTCCACGAGGCCGCGCGCCACCGCGTCGTCCGGCGACAACGGGCCGACCTCGAGGGCGGCGCGCACCGCGGCGGGCTCCAGGCCACGGCCGGAGGCCACGTCGGCGACGAGCGTGTCGGTGATCGAGTCGACGATGCGCGTCATCATCTTGCGGTGCGGCTCGGTCATGCTGCGCTCGAGGTAGGTGTTCGCGGCCGACTTGTACTCGTGCCGCTGCCCCAGCTGCGTCTCCACCCCGAGCTTGTCGAGCGTGCCGCGCAGGAAGGTCACCTCGGCGTGCGCGCCGACGAGCCCGACCTGGCCGGTGGGCTGCACCCAGACCTCCTCGAAGGCGCTGGCGAGGTGGTACGCCGCGTTGCCGCCCCCCATCTCGCCGTAGGTCTCCGACCAGGCGACGGCCCGCTTGCCCGCCGCGCGGAACGTGGCCACGGCCGCCCGGATCTCCGCCGTGGCGGTCAGGCCGAGCGAGCCGCCGACGTGGGCCACGACGCCCACGACGGCGTCGTCCTCCGCGGCCTTCTCCAGCGCGGTGACGACGCCGCGGAGCGTGGGGGTCTGCAGCGCCCGGAACGCCGCGAGGGGCGACGTGGGCGGCGCCTCGAGGAGACCGCGGGTGAGGTCGAGCTCGAGCAGCAGGCGCTCGGTCTCCCCCCGGTTCGCGACCCGCCCGGCGACGGTGCGCACGGAGGCGACCACCGGGTCGAGGTAGGGACGGAGCTGGTCGGGAAAGCGTCGCGCGGCCATGGGACGACCCTACGGAACCGGTCTACGGGAGGGACACCACCAGCTCGGCCCGGTCCCGGCCCGCGCCCACGAGCCGCGCGTTGGGCTCGTCGACCTCGTCGACCCAGGCGGCGGCGGCCGCGGGAGTCTTGCCGAACCGGACGTGCCGCGCGACGAGCCGCTCGCGGCGCAGGTGGTCGGGCACCTCGACGTACCAGGTCTCGTCGAGCAGCGCCCGCACCTCGCCCCAGCCCTGCGCGAGGTGGTCCGGGTCGCCGTCGGCGCCGAGCAGCAGGTAGTTGCCCTCGGTGAGCACGAGCCGGGCCTCCGGCGGTACGGCGAGGGCCGCCGCGATCGGCTGCTCCAGCTCGCGCTCGAAGCCGGGCACGAAGACGGTGTGGTCCTGCTCGGTGCGCGCGCGGCGCAGGAACGCGGCGTACCCGCGCGCGTCGAACGTGTCGGGCGCGCCCTTGCGGTCGCGCCGGCCGAGGCGGTCGAGCTGGGCGTCGGCGAGGTGGAAGCCGTCCATGGGCAGGTGCGCGACCCAGTCGGCGTCGGCCCCCGCGGGCGGTGCCGCGGCCAGGGCCGCGAGGAGCGCGTCGACGAGCGTCGACTTCCCCGCGCCCGGTGCCCCGACGACGCCGATCACCGCCCGCTCGCCCGCGAGCTCGGCCTGCCGGAGCAGGTCGTGCGCGCGGGCGACCAGGCCGGCGAGGTCGACGGTGGCGGTCTCGGTGGAGGACACGGTCACGCGTGCTTGGCGAGCTGCGCCGCCATGTACTCGCGGGCGTGCGTCGCGAGGTCCATGCCGTCGTCCCACAGGTTGCGCCAGACGGCGAGGTCGTTCGACAGCGTCGGGGAGACCACCGCGGAGGAGAACGACTCGAACGTGATCGGGCCGGTGTAGCCGATCTCCGCCAGCGCCGCGAAGAACCCGTCGAAGTCGATGTGGCCCTGGCCGAGGTAGCCGCGGTGGTTCTCGCCGATGTGCACGTAGCCGAGACGGTCGCCGACGAGCCGCACGGGGGCGTCGAGCGAGTCCTCCTCGATGTTCATGTGGTAGGTGTCGAGGTGGATCGTCACGTTGTCGGCGCCGATGTCGTCGGCCAGCCGCAGCGCGTCCGCGGCCGTGTTGATCACGTTGGTCTCGTAGCGGTTGCAGATCTCGAGACCGAGCGTCATGTCGAGGCCGGCGGCCTCGGCGGCGAGGTCCCGCAGCACCCGCACGACGTTGGCGCGGCCCGCGGTGCTCAGCGGGGCGGAGTACTTGCCCAGCGCCGAGTAGAGCGCGCCCGTGAAGTGGGTGCCGCCCAGCGCGTGGGTGATCTGCAGCGAGTCCTGGAGCAGCTTCTCGCCGCGGGCGACGACGGCGGTGTCCGCGCTGGAGACGTCGGCGTCGAAGGCCAGGCCGCGCGAGCAGGCGATGCCGAGGCCCTCGGCCTCGAGCACCGCGCGGGCGGCGGCCGCGTCGAGGTTGACGGCGTCGTGGAGCGAGAGCTCGAGCAGGTCGTAGCCCGCTGCCTTGGTCTGGCGCACCGCCGTCTCCACGTCGGCCGGCGTGGTGCCGCCGACCCAGACGAGGGCGTGGACACCGAGGGGGTTGGTCATCGAGAGGGGCCTTTCGTGGGGAAGGGGAGGTCAGCCGGGGATGGCGCCGGTGATGAGGCCGACGATCTCCTGGCCGGTGGTCGCGTCGGTGCGGCGACCGGCGACGCAGCGGCCGGCGCGCATGACCCAGACCTGCTGGCTCAGGCGCATGACCTGGTCGAAGTTGTGGCTGATGAGGAGCACGGCGTGGCCCTCGTCGCGGAGCTTGAGGATGAGCTGCTCGACGCGGGCGGTCTCCTGCACGCCGAGGGCGGCGGTCGGCTCGTCCATGATCACGAGCCGCGAGGAGAAGCCGGCGGCGCGGCAGATCGAGACCGCCTGGCGCTGGCCGCCGGAGAGGCGGCGGACCCGGGCGGTGACCTCGGGGACGTTCACGGCGAGCTCCGAGACCATCTTCTGCGCCTCGGTGCGCATCCGCTTCCGGTCGAGCATCCCGAAGCGGGTGAGCTCGCGGTTGAGGAAGAGGTTCTGCCAGACGGTGAGGTCCTCGACGAGCGCCAGGTTCTGGTGCACCGTCTCGATGCCGGCCGCCCGGGCCGCCTCGGGCGTGCCGAAGGAGACCGGCTCGCCGTCGAGCAGGATCTCGCCCGCCTGCGGCTTGTGCACGCCGGAGAAGCAGCGCACCAGCGTCGACTTGCCGGCGCCGTTGTCGCCGACGAGCGCGGTGATCTCGCCCGCCGCGACCGTCACGTCGACGTCGCGGAGCGCGCGCACGCTGCCGAACGACAGCGAGACGTTGCGGGCCTCGAGGATGGGGCGGGTGGCGGTGGCGGTCCCGCTGGCGGGGTCCTTCTCGAGCGACGTCACTTCTGGAACCTCATCAGGAAGGCCGCCGCGACGACGACGACACCGACGGACAGGGGCTGGTAGTACTGCGAGACGCCCAGCGTCGTGAGGCCGTTGAGCAGCACCGTGAGGAGCAGCGCTCCGAAGACCGGGCCGAGGATGCTGGCGCGGCCACCGAAGAGGCTGACCCCGCCGAGCACCACCGCGGCGACCGAGTTGAGCAGGTACGACGTGTTCGCGGCCGGCGGCGTGGACCCGAGGCGGGCCACGATGATGATGGCCGCGATGCCGGCGAGGAGACCCGCGATCGTGTAGACCGCGATCTTGACCCGCGCCGTGGAGATGCCGGTCGCCGTGGCCGCCTCGGGCGAGCCGCCCGTCGCGAGCACGTGGGTGCCGAACCGCGTGTGGTAGAGCACGACGTGGGCGAGGACGGCCACGACCGCGGCGATGACGACGATCCAGCTGACCATCTCCACCGGACCGTCGAGGGAGATGTCGAAGAAGAAGCCCTCGGTCACCGTGACGGGCTGGCCGTCGGAGAGCACGAGCGCCAGGCCCGACGCGGCCGAGAGCATGCCGAGGGTGACGACGAAGTCGGTGATCTTCGCCTTCGCCACCAGCAGGCCGTTGACCAGGCCGGCGAGGAGCGAGGCGAGCACGGCGCCGACGAAGCAGACCCACAGGGGCTGGTCCGCGACGTACAGCTGCCCGAGGACCACGATGCCCAGCGTCGTCACGGAGGCGATCGACAGGTCGATGCCCGCCGTGGCGACGACGAAGGTCTGCGCGACGGCCAGGATCACCAGCGCCGCGGAGGCCGAGAGCATGCCGGTGACGTTGCCGGAGCTCAGGAAGGACGGGTCGAGGACCGTGAAGACGACGACCAGGGCGACGAGGCCGACGAGCGCGGCCCAGTCGGCCCAGAAGCCGACGTCGGTCAGGCGGGCGACGACCGGGTTGCGGCCTCGTCCGGGCGCGTCGCCGGGCTCGGGGGTCGAGCCCTTCGACAACGCGGTGGTACCGGCCGGCGTACCGGTGGCGGCGGTGGACATCGTGGCTCCTCGGGGTGCTGTCGTGCGGGGGTGGGGCGGGCCGTCAGCCGGACGGGTCAGTTGAGGAGGTCGGCGAACGGGTCCTCGTAGTCCTCGAACGGCGCCGGGGCCGCCTCGAGCGCCTGGTCGACGTTATCGGCGGTGACGAGCGCGATGGGCGCCGTCACGTTCTCGGGCAGGTCCTGGCCGTCCATGGCGGCGCGGCAGGCGTTCACGCCCATCTCGCCGATGGCGTAGGGGTACTGCGCCACGACCGCCGAGATGCCGCCGTCCTTGACGCCGTTGAGGCCGTCCTCGACGCCGTCGACGCTGATGATCTCGACCTCGCCGGTGCGGCCGACGTCGGAGACGGCGCGGGCGACGCCGAGGGCCATGTCGTCGTTGGCGACGAAGAAGCCGGCCAGGTCCTCGTTGGCGCGGAGCAGGGTGGTGGCCTGGGTGAGGGCCTCGTCGCGCGACCAGTTGGCGGAGACCGTCTGCACGATCTCGACGCCGTCGCCGACGGCCTCCGTGAAGCCGTCGAGGCGGGCGTTGCTCGTGACGTCGCCGGCGATGCCGCCGACGAGCGCGACCTTGCCGCCGTCGGGGAGCAGCGTCAGCATGTGCTCGCCGCCCAGGCGGCCGGCCTCGGTGTTGTCGGTGCCGATGTACGTCGCGGGGGTGGCGTCCGCCTCCGCCGCGGCGTCCGCGTCGACCGGGCTGTCGATGTTGACGATCGGCACGTCCTTGGCTGCCAGCTGGGCGAGGCCCTGCACGAGGTTGGTGCCGTCGATCGGGTTGACGATCACGCAGCCCGGGTCCTTGCCCGCCACGACGTTGAGCTTGTCGAGCTGGCCGGTGGTGTCGGTGATGTCGGCGGCCGCCTGCACGTCGACGGAGAAGCCACCCTCCTCGGCGCCCGCGTCGATGCCCGCCTCCATCTGCTGGAAGAACGGGTTGTCGAGACCCTTGATGACGGCGGCGACGTCGCCGTCGCTGCCACCCGAGGAGGACGAGTCGTCGCTGCACGCGGAGGCGACGAGGCAGAGGCTGGCCGCGACCGCGGCGGCAGCCAGGCGGCGAGAGGGGACACGACGCATTCGGGTAGTCCTTCGATCGGTGCTCCGGCAGCCCTGCCGGGGCAAAACCTGTGACCGCCGTCATGCGGTCGTGGAGCATCGAACCGCGAATAATGACTTCTGTCAATCATTAATCGGGGTCTTTCCGTTTGCCGTCATCGTTTAATAGGGTGCAGGGCATGTCGACCACGCCTGCCGGGCTCCCGGGTGCGCCGCTGGACGGTGCTCCGGTCCCCACCGCCGGCATCGTCGGCCCCGGCGAGCTCCTCGCCCTCTTCCGCGCCCGCCCCGCCCTGACCCGTGCGGAGGTCATGACGCTCACGGGCCTGTCCCGCTCCACGGTCAACCAGCGCATCGACCTCCTGCAGGACGCCGGGCTCCTCGTGGCCCGCGAGCCCGACGTCGTGCCGGGCCGCGGCCGCGGCCGCCCGTCGGCCTCCTTCGCCTTCAACGAGGAGCAGGGCGTGCTGCTCGTCTGCGACATCGGCGCCACCGCGCTGCGGGCCGCCATCTGCGACCTCAGCGGGCGGGTGCTGCGCGACCTGCCGCTCACCAGCGACGTGACCGAGGGCCCCGAGGCGGTGCTGTCCCGCGTCGACCCCCTCTTCGCCGAGCTGCTGCGCGGCGCCGGACGCGGCCCCGAGGACGTGCGCGGCATCGCGCTGTCCGTGCCCGGCCCCGTCGACCACGAGCAGGCCACCGTCGTGAGCCCGCCGATCATGACCGGCTGGGACCGCTACGACATCCGCGGCCGGTTCGCCCGGACCTACGCGTGCCCCCTGCTGCTCGAGAAGGACGCCACGGCGATGGCCTGGGGCGAGTACCGCACCCACTACCCCGACGCCGACACCCTCCTCATGCTCAAGCTCGGCACGGGCGTGGGCGCCGGCATCATCGCCGGCGGCCGCATCCACCGCGGCGCCGACGGCGCCGCGGGCGACATCGGGCACACCCAGACCGCCGGAGCCGAGGACGACGCGGGGCCGCTCTGCCGGTGCGGCAACCACGGCTGCGTCGAGGCCCGCGCGGGCGGGTGGGCCATGCTGCGCGACCTCGCGGCCGCCGGCCGCGACCTCAGCACCGTCGACGAGGTCGTCGAGCGGATCCGCACGGCCGACCCCGTGGCCGTCGGCCTCGCGCGCGCCGCCGGCCGCGTCCTCGGTACGGCGCTGGCCGAGACCGTCAACATCCTCAACCCCCGCGTGGTGGTCGTCGGGGGCCAGCTGGCCGAGGCCGAGGAGCAGATCTTCGCGGGGCTCCGCGAGATGGTCTACTCCCGCTCGCTGCCCCTGGCGACGCGGCGGCTCGAGCTCCACCGGAGCCGCCTCGACGTGCGGGCCGGCTCCGTCGGCCTGGCGCTCCTGCTGGCCGACCACATCTTCGCGCCCGCGACCGTCGACGCCGCACTGGCCGATCCCGCCTCGTGACCGGCCGGCTCGGGGACGGCGCCGCGGCGTACCCCCGGGGTGGTCTGGGCTAGGCTCCCGTCGTTGGTTACCCGCCAGTAGGACAAGTGTCACACGGACTGGTGTGACGCAGCGAACGTCCCGACACTAAGGTCGGACGACGCGCGCGTTCCGAGTGGCCGGGACGCGCGCACGTAGGGACGAGGAGCTCTTCGCTGATGAGTGCTATCCAGATCTTCGCCATCGTCGTGTCGCTGGCGGTCACCGCGGTGGCCGTCACGATGACGACGATGGCGGTCCGTTCGATCGTCGCGACGGTCAAGGTCGGTCAACCGACCTCCGGACGCACCGACCAGCCGGTGCGACGCACCCTCACGATGGTCAAGGAGACGTTCCTCCACACGCGGATGCTCCAGTGGCACTGGGTCGGCATCATGCACTGGTTCGTCTACGCCGCGTTCATCCTGCTGTCGACCGCGGTGATGACGGGCTACGTGCAGCTCTTCAAGCCCGACTTCGCGCTGCCGATCATCGGCCACTTCTTCCTCTTCGAGTGGGCCAGCGAGGGCCTCGGCCTGCTCGGCACGATCGGCATCGTCTTCCTCATCGTCTACCGCCAGCTGCACCACCCGCGGCGCGAGGGGCGGCGCAGCCGGTTCTACGGCTCCAACCAGTGGCAGGCCTACTTCGTCGAGGCGATGGCGCTGCTCGAGGGCTCCGCGATCCTGTTCATCCGTGGTGCGGAGTACAACCTCGGCCAGATCGCCAGCGACCACCCCGAGGACTTCAACCGCTTCCACTTCCCGATCAGCTCCCACGTCGGTACGGCGCTGTTCCCGACCAGCGCGGGCTCCGAGGGCACGCTGGAGAACATCATCGTCGTCATCGCGATGATCAAGATCCTGCTCGCGATGGTCTGGCTGATCGTCATCTCCTCGAACCTCAACATGGGCGTCGCCTGGCACCGGTTCACCGCCTGGCCCAACATCTGGTTCAAGCGCGAGGGGTCGGGCCGCACCGCGCTCGGCGCGCTCAAGCCGCTGACGTCGGGCGGCAAGCCGATCACCCTCGACGACATCGACGAGCTCGACGAGGAGTCGACGCTCGGCGTCGGCAAGATCGAGGACTTCTCGTGGAAGGGCATCCTCGACTTCACGACCTGCACCGAGTGCGGTCGCTGCCAGAGCCAGTGCCCCGCCTGGAACACCGAGAAGCCGCTGTCGCCCAAGCTGCTCATCATGGGTCTGCGCGACCACGCCTACGCGAAGGGTCCGTACTCCCGCGCCGGCGGCGAGGAGAGCGAGGCGGCCACCGCCCTGCTCGAGGGCAACGAGGTGCTCCAGCGCGAGGCCGAGCGCCCGCTGGTCGGCGACACGGGCGACGACTGGTTCTACATGCCGGAGAACGGCGCGGCCGTGATCGACCCCGACGTGCTGTGGTCGTGCACCTCCTGCGGCGCCTGCGTCCAGCAGTGCCCGGTCGACATCGAGCACGTGGACCACATCGTCGACATGCGCCGCTACCAGGTGCTCGTCGAGTCCAACTTCCCCGCCGAGCTCAACGGCCTCTTCAAGCGCCTCGAGAGCAAGGGCAACCCGTGGGGCATGTCCCCCAACGACCGCCTCGACTGGGCCAAGGGCCTCGACTTCGAGGTGCCCGTCGTCGGCGAGACCATCGAGTCGCTCGACGAGGTCGACTGGCTGTTCTGGGTGGGCTGCGCCGGGGCGTACGAGGACCGTGCGAAGAAGACCACCCGCGCCACCGCGGAGCTGCTCAACATGGCCGGCATCAGCTTCGGCGTGCTGGGCAACGGCGAGACCTGCACCGGTGACTCGGCACGCCGCGCGGGCAACGAGTTCGTCTTCCAGGGCCTCGCGGCGCAGAACGTGGAGACCCTCAAGGAGTTCAAGGCCAAGAAGGTCGTCTCCACCTGCCCGCACTGCATGAACACGCTGAAGAACGAGTACAAGTCGTTCGGCATCGAGCTCGAGGTCATCCACCACACCCAGCTGCTCAACCGCCTCGTGCGCGACGGCAAGCTGACCCCGGTCGCGACCGGTGCGGGTGCCCACCAGCGCACGATCACCTACCACGACCCTTGCTACCTGGGTCGCCACAACCAGGTCTACACGCCCCCGCGCGAGCTGCTCCAGATCATGCCGGGCGCCGAGGTCAAGGAGATGGAGCGCAACTCCGAGCGTTCCTTCTGCTGCGGCGCCGGTGGTGCCCGCATGTGGATGGAGGAGAACATCGGGGAGCGGATCAACGTCAACCGCACCCAGGAGGCGGTCGGCACCGGTGCTGACCAGATCGCCGTCGGCTGCCCCTTCTGCCGCGTGATGATCTCCGACGGCCTCACCGCCGAGCAGTCCGGTGGACGGGCGCGCGAGGAGGTCGAGGTCCTCGACGTCGCGCAGATGCTGCTCGCGTCGGTCAAGGGTGAGCAGGCCACCAAGCTGCTGCCGGGCGAGGGCGCGAAGGCCGCTCCCGCGAAGGCGAAGCCCGCCGCGAAGAAGAAGGACGAGGCGCTCAAGGCCGAGCCGGAGGACGGCGACGTCACCGTCACCGACTCGACCGTCACCGAGACCGCCGACGTCGGCCCGCTGGCCAAGGCCTCGGGCGGCGACTCGCTCTTCGACACCCCGGAGTCGAAGAAGGAGGAGCCGAAGAAGGAGGGCACCGGCGGCTCGCTGTTCGACGACGACGCCTCGTCGCTCTTCGACACGCCGGCCAAGCCCGCGGCGAAGGCGGAGCCCGCGGAGAAGCCCGCCGAGAAGCCGGCGGAGAAGCCGGCCGCCGACCTCGGCGCCGGCGGGTCGCTGTTCGACCTGGGTGGCGACGCCCCGGAGAAGGCCCCGGAGAAGGCGCCGGAGAAGGCGCCGGAGAAGCCAGCCGCGAAGCCGGCCGAGGAGCCCGCTGCGGAGAAGCCCGCTGCGGAGAAGCCGGCCGGGAAGCCCGCCGCGAAGCCGGCGGTCGACCTCGGCGCCGGTGGGTCGCTCTTCGACATCCCGGCCCAGGAGTCGGCTCCGGCTGCTCCGAAGGCCGAGCCCGCTGAGGCGAAGGCCGAGCCGGCCGAGCCGCAGGCGGAGCCCGCCGCGTCGGGCGGTGGGGCGACGAGCACCCCGCGCACCGACGTCGACCTGAGCGCCGGCGGTTCGCTGTTCGACATCGCGGCTCCCGAGACCGGTACGGCGCCCGCCCGCGCGGCGGAGCCTGCCCCGGCGGCGGAGCCGGAGTCGGAGCCTGCGGCCGCCGAGCCCGAGCCGGCTTCGGCGGCGGCGACGCCGGCGGCGGCGACCGGCGGGGGTGCCACCAGTGCCCCGCGCACGGACGTCGACATCAGCGCCGCTGGTTCCCTGTTCGACATCGCGGCTCCCGAGACCGGCACGGCCCCCGCCCGCTCGGCGGAGCCCGACCCCGTGGCGGAGCCCGAGCCCGTCGCCGAGGAGCCCGTCGCCGAGGAGCCTGCGGCGCCGGTCGAGGTCACGCCGGAGGCCGAGCCCGAGCCCGCCCCTGCGGCCCCGGCGGCCCCGGTGGCTTCCGGTGGGGGCGCGACGAGCACTCCGCGCACCGACGTCGACATCCACGCGACGAGCTCGCTGTTCGACATCGAGGCGCCGGAGACGGGTACGGCCCCCGCGCCCGCCACGCCGGCAGCCCCAGCACCGGCCCCGGCGGCCGAGGCACCCGTCGTGGAGGTGGAGCCGGAGGCAGCCGCGGAGCCCGAGCCGGAGCCCGAGCCGGAGCCCGAGCCGGAGCCCGAGCCGGAGCCCGAGCCGGAGCCGGAGCCGGAGGCAGCTGCCGAGCCCGAGCAGGAGCCCGCGGAGAAGCCGCGCTCCAGCGGGGCGACGCACACGCCGCGCACGGATGCGGACATCCACGGCGCGGGCTCGCTCTTCGACCTCTGACCGGAGCCGCGACGTACGAACGGGGCGGGACCCACGCGGGTCCCGCCCCGTTCGTCGTTTCCCGGCCCTCCCGCCCCTATCCGGGAGGTCATGCGGAGCGGCGGCCCCGACGACCGACACGCATGACGTCCGCAGGGGGACCTGCACCCGGGCGGACGTCATGCAAAGCGGCCCCGCCCCTACTTGTGCGGTGCTAGTGCGTCCTGTGCGGTGGTCGACCGCGTGTGAAGTAGCTCGGACACCGCGTTACACGGGGGAAGGCCAGCCAGCCAGGCAGAGCCGACCCTCAGCGCGTACGGCGCGCGACGACCCACCCGCAGGCCATGGCGAGACCGACGAGCGCGGCGACCCAGGTGACGACGCCGGTCCAGCCGAAGCCGCTCCAGGCGACGCCGATCCACGCCCCGAAGATGCTGGAGCCCGCGTAGTAGCCGAAGACGTAGAGCGCGCTGGCCTGCGTGCCGTGCGCGCCGGCGACAGCGGGGGCCCACCCGCTCGCGACGGCGTGGGCGGCGAAGAAGCCCGCGGTGAGCACGACGAGGCCGAGGACGACGGTGGGCAGCCAGGCGGGCAGCGTGAGCAGGAGCCCGCCGAGCATGAGGCCGAGCGCGAGGGCGAGCACGACCGGACGTCCGACGCGGTCGGCCGCGCGGCCGGCGAGCGCGGACGACGTCGTGCCGGCGAGGTAGGCCAGGAACACGAGGCCCACGACGGCGACGGGCAACGAGAAGGGCGGCGCGACGAGCCGGAACGTCAGGTAGTTGTAGACCGCGACGAACCCACCCATGAGCAGGAACGGGATCGCCACCAGCGCCAGCACCGCGGGGTCGCGCAGGAGGGACCGGAAGGCACGGGGCGAGGTCCGCGGCCCCACGGACTCGTTGGTCGCGGGCGGCAGCAGCCACCAGAAGACCGCGGTCGCGGCGAGCGCCGCGAGGGCGAGGAGCGCCAACGCGATCCGCCAGCTGCCGAGGTCGACGGCGGCGGCGGTGATCAGCCGGCCCCCGACGCCGCCGAGGGAGTTGCCGGCGACGTACAGGCCCATGGCCGCCCCCAGGCCGCTCGGGTGCACCTCGGTGCCCACGTGTCCCATCGCGACGCCGACGATCCCGGCGAGCACCAGGCCCAGGAGGCCGCGGAGCCCGACGAGCACCTCCAGGGTGGGTGCGGCGGCGCAGGCGAGCGCGAGGGCGACGGCGAGGAGGAGCCCGATCCGCATGGTGCGCACGCGGCCCCAGCGGATGGCCAGCGCGGTGACCGGCACGACGGCGAGCGCGAGGGCCCCGGTGCTGGCCGACACGGTGAGGCTGGCGCGGGCGGCGGTCGCGCCGTAGGCGTCCGCGATCTCCGGAAGCAGCGGCTGGGTCGCGTAGAGCAGCCCGAACGCCGCGAGCCCGGCGCAGGCCATGGCGAGGTTCAGCCGGCGGTACCCCTCCGACCCGGGCCGGTGGCGGTCGCTGGGGTCGGGCACCCGGCCAGCATCGCAGGTAACCCGCCGGTAACCCGGTGCCGGCGTCGTCGTTACCCAGGTCACACCGCCCCCAGGAGTGACCCCATGCAGCTCGCCCGCCGCACCGCCCGCCGCACCGCCGCGTACGTCGCCACGCTCGCCCTCGTCGCCTCCGCGGCCGCGCTCGTCCCGAGCCCGGCCCCCGCCGAGAGCATCCGGACGAGCGCCCCCACGAGCAGTGCGCCCGCGAGTGCTGCTGCCCTCCCCAGCGGCTGGACGCCCCGCCCGGCCGACTACCCCGGCACGGTGACGCAGCGCGACCTGCAGATCCCGATGTCGGACGGCACGGTGCTGCGCGGTGACCTCGTGCTGCCCGCGGACGCCGACGGCGTCGCCGTGGCCGGCCGCTTCCCGGTGGTCGTCACCATCACGGCCTACAACAAGTCCGCCCAGGGGGCGACGGGCCTGACGGGCGGCGGCGCGGACTACCTCGTGCAGCGCGGCTACGCGCAGCTCACCGTCGACGCCCGCGGCACCGGTTCGTCGCAGGGCTCGTGGGCCGCGTTCAGCGCTCGCGAGAACACCGACGCGGGCGAGATCATCACGTGGGCGACCTCGTCGGCGCGGCCGTGGAGCAACGGCTCCGCGGCGATGCGCGGGCCGTCGTACATGGGCATCAACCAGATCTTCGCCGCCGCGCAGAGGCCGCCGGGGCTCAAGGCGCTCTTCCCGCAGGTGCCCGCCGCGGACGTCTACCGCGACGTCGTCGCCTCGGGCGGCCAGATCGACGTCGGGTTCATCCCGCTGTGGCTCGGCCTGGTCACCACGACGGGCGTCGTGCCGCCGGCGTACGGCGCGACCGACCCCGCCGCGGCCCTCACCACCCTCTTCCAGCACCTCAGCGGTGCCCTCACCTTCACGGCGCCGCTGGTGCTGGCGGCCGTGCTGGGCGGCGACCCGGCGTACGACGGCGCGTTCTACCGCGAGCGCTCCCCCATCGAGGTCGTCGACGACGTCGACGTGCCGACCTTCC
Organism: Nocardioides alkalitolerans; assembly: GCA_038184435.1. Lineage (NCBI taxonomy): Bacteria > Bacillati > Actinomycetota > Actinomycetes > Propionibacteriales > Nocardioidaceae > Nocardioides > Nocardioides alkalitolerans. The sequence continues at coordinate 3,106,245 of CP116227.1, forward strand.
TCGTCGGCGGTCAGTACGACCTGTTCCAGCGAGGCACTCCCCTGCTGTTCGAGAACCTGCGCTCCCGGGGCGTGCCGACGAAGCTGATCGTCGGCCCGTGGAACCACCTGGAGGGCTCGTCGGGCGAGGGCGTCGCCGACGCCGGCTACGGCACCCTCGAGGAGCTGCAGCTGCGCTGGTTCGATCACTACGTGAGGGGCGTGCCCGACCCGGGCCTCGACACGGACATCGCCCCGCTCACCTACTACGAGCAGAACGCCGACACCTGGCGGCAGGCCAACGACTGGATCGGCGACAACCTGAGCGCCACCACGTTCCGCCTCTCCGGCCCCGCCACCGCGGGCGGCGTGCGCAACGGCAGCCTCACCACGGGCGCCGCGACCGCGGGTACGGCGACGGTGCCGCCCGTCCCGGTCGCCGGCCTCTGCACGCGCTCGACCGACCAGTGGACGGCCGGGCTGCCCACCGCCGTGCTCGCCGACCTGCCGTGCTGGAGCGACAACCGCGGCAACGACCTGGCGGGCGTGGTCTACGAGACGGGGGCGCTCTCCGCGCCGCTCCGCTTCCAGGGACCGCTCAACGCGCGGCTCTACACCTCGACCCCGACCGGCGACGGCCTGCTCTCGGTCGCCGTCTCCTCGGTGGCCCCGGACGGCACCGTCCACCGCATCACGGGGGGCTGGCAGACCGTCGCCCACCGGGCGCTCGACCCGGGCCGCAGCCGCTACCTGGACGGACAGCTCATCCAGCCGTACCACCCGTTCACCCGGGAGGCGAAGGCCCCCGCGGCCGGCAGTGCGGTCGTGCCGGTCGACGTCGAGATCTTCCCGACCGGCGCCCAGGTGCCGGCGGGCCACCGGCTGCGGGTGGCGGTGCAGGCGTACGACGTGCCCCACCTCCTGCCCACCGTGCCGGACCTCCCGGCCACGCTGGCGCCGCTGACCATCCACACCTCGGAGCAGTACCCCTCGGCGCTGACCCTCCCCAGCGTCCAACGGTTCGCGACGACGACCTACACCCGCCTCGGCGCCGACTCGACCGCGGCGGGGGCGACGAACACGCTGGGCATCCAGGTGACGACGACCGGCTTCGGCCGCCCGACCGGGACGGTGCGCGTCGCGATCGACGGCCGCACCCTCCGGGACGTGCCGCTGGTGCGCGGCAGTGCCACGACCAGCCTGCCGGCCGGCACGGCGGGCAACCGGACGGTCACCGCGACGTACCTCGGCAACGACACCTCCGCGCCCTCGCAGCGCACCCGCACCTGGGTGGTGCGCCCACCGGCGGTGCTCGGCACGACGACGTACGTGCGGATGCTCGACGGGGCGACGACCCGGGTCGGGCAGGGCAACCGCGTCGGGTTCTCGGTCGTGCGCGCCGACGGCACCCCGGCCGCGGGACGCGTGCGGGTGCTCGTCGACGGGCGCCGCGTCACGGAGGTGCCGCTCGTGCGGGGCCTCGGGACGCTGACCCTGCCGGCGGCGACGCGGGCGGGGACCCGGACGGTGACGGCGAGCTACATCGGGCAGCCGACCTCGCGGCCCTCGAGCCGCTCGACGACGTGGGTGGTGCGCTGAGCGGCCGCCGGGAGGCGGGTCAGGCCTTCATGGCGACGCCCTCGCGCCAGTAGCCCATGAAGGAGACCTGACCGCGGTCGACGCCGAGGTCCTTGACGAGGGCCCGGCGCAGGCCGGTCACGACCTTCGACTCGCCGGCGATCCACGCGTAGAGGCCGGCGTAGGGACCGTCGACGGCGCCCGCCGTCGAGACGTCCTCGCCCAGGCCGGAGAAGACGGGCGTCTCCCACAGGAGGTCACCTTCGGGGTCCGGCTCCACGAGGGCGGCAGCCGAGGCGGCCGCGGCGGCGGCTTCGGCGTGGTCGACGGCCGTCCGGTCGAGGTGCGCGAGCACGCGGGCACGCAGCTCCTCGCCGCGCGGCGCTCCCTCGCGGGGCAGCCAGACCACCTCGACCCCGGCGGGGCCGACGACGTCCTCGAGCACGTCGTCGCGGTGCGGGACCTCCGCGAAGACCGTGCCGGTGGCGTCCGCCGGCAGGTCGCGCAGGATGCCGTAGATCGCCGGGAGCGCGGTCTCGTCGCCGACGACGAGCAGGTCCGTCGCGTCACCCGGGAGCCACTCGACGCCCCCGAAGTCGTGGCCCCGGCGGGGCGCGATCACGAGCACGCTGTCGCCGACCGTCGCGCTGCGGGCCCAGTCGTTGCCGGGCCCGGTGCAGGCGCCGTCGTCCCCGGGCTCGTGCACGACGATGTCGACGACGAGGAGCGTGTCGACGCCCTCGCCGACGACGTCGCGCACCGTGTAGGTCCGCATGCAGCCGCGCTCGTCCTCGGGGAGGGCGAGCCACGGCGTGTACCAGTCACCGCCCACCGGCTCGACCCGCGGCAGCACGCCGCCCGCCGGCGGGAACAGGAACTTGATGCGCTGGTCGAGCCAGGGCTCCTCGCGGCCCAGCTCCGCGAACTCGTCGCAGCCGAGCTCGACGCGCACGAACGACGACGACACGCGACGCACGGCGCGCACCTCCGCCTCGGCGAAGATCACGGACAGCTCGCTCACGGGCGCTCCTTCGTCAGGGGGTCGTCGATCGTCGCGCCGGGTCGGCCGAGGTGTCGGCCGACGGGGACGACCAGCGGGGTGTGGGAGACCGGGTCGGGGATGACGCGGCTCTCGAGGCCGAAGACGTCGCGCACGTTGTCCTCCGTGACGACCTCGGCGGGCGTGCCCTCGGCGACGACGCGGCCCTCCTTCATCGCGACGAGGCGGTCGGCGTAGCGCGCCGACAGGTTGAGGTCGTGCAGCACCATGACGATCGTCGTGCCGGCCCGCAGGTTGAGCTCGGCCAGCAGGTCGAGCATCTCGACCTGGTGGGCGACGTCGAGGTACGTCGTCGGCTCGTCCAGGAGCAGCAGGTCGGTGCCCTGGGCGAGCGCCATGGCGATCCAGACGCGCTGGCGCTGGCCGCCGGACAGCTCGTCGACCACCCGCTCGGCGAGCTCGGTCGTGTCGGTGAGCGCGAGCGCCTCGGCCACCGCCCGGTCGTCGTCGCGGCTCCAGCGGCGCAGGGCGCTCTGGTGCGGGTGGCGACCGCGGCCGACGAGGTCGACGACGGTGACGCCCTCGGGCGCGATCGGGTTCTGCGGCAGGAGACCCAGGCGGCGGGCGACCTGCTTGGTCGGCATCGTGTGGACGGCCTCGCCGTCGAGGAGCACCGCGCCGCCGCGGGGGCGCAGCAGGCGCGCCATGCCGCGCAGCAGCGTGGACTTGCCACACCCGTTGCCGCCGACGATCACGGTCACCTTCCCGTCGGGGATGGCGACGGTGAGGTCGTCGACGACGGTGCGGTCGTCGTAGCCGAGCGAGACGCCCTCGGCGTACAGGCGCGTGGGAGCGGTCGTGCTCACCGCGGGCTCCTTCCGGTGGCGCCCCTGGCCATGAGCCAGAGGAGGAACGGGGCGCCGACGGCGCCGGTGATGATGCCCGCGGGCATCTTGACGTCGCCGATGTAGTTGGCGCCGACGTGGTCGGCGGCCAGCAGGATGCAGGCGCCCACGAGGGCGGCGCCGGCGATGCTCGTGCGGCCCTTGTTGAGGCCGCGCGCGATCGGCGCAGACAGGAACGCGAGGAACGCGACCGGCCCGGCGCCGGCGACGCCGGCGGCCACGAGCAGCACCGCCACGAGCATGAGCAGGTCGGGACGACGACGCGGTACGCCGAGCCCCACCGCCGCGTCCTCCCCCAGCTCGTTGACGCGCAGGTCCCGGCTCGAGAACCAGACGAGCGGGAGCAGCACGACGAGCGCCAGGGCGAGCACCTGCACCTTCTGCCAGTCGGCGTCGGAGAGGCTGCCCGTGATCCAGCGCAGCGCCAGCTGGACGTCCCAGACGGCGGCGCGGGTGAAGAGGTACTGCGTGACCGAGAGGAGCGCCGCGGCGACGCCCACGCCGACGAGCACGAGGCGGTAGCCGCCCAGGCCACCCGCGACCCACCGCACGAGCAGGGCGGTCGTGACCGCACCGGCCGCCGACGCGAGGGCCACGGCGTCCCCGCGCAGGCCGAAGGTGAGGAGGGCGAGCACGGCCGCGGTGCTCGCGCCCGTGCTGATCCCGATGATGTCGGGGCTGGCCAGCGGGTTGCGCAGCGTGGTCTGGAAGACGGCGCCGCCGATGCCGAAGCAGGCACCGACCCCGACGGCCGTCAGGGCGCGCGGGAGCTTCGACTCCATCATGATGAACTCGGCGGTCGGGCGGCCGATGCCGTCGCCGACGATGATGCGGACCGCGTCGGGGAACGTGAACGTGTAGCCGCCGAGCAGCAGGTGCACGCAGAACAGCGTGAAGGTGAGGGCCCCGAGACCGCCGAGCACGAGGGCGTGCCGACGGCGCGGGACGCGACGGGCACGACGCACGCGCTCGACGTCCGCGGCGACGACGTGGGTGAGCACCTCGGAGGGGCGCTCGCTGAGGACGGTCACAGGCTTCCCAACCTCCCGCGGCGGATCATCACGAGGAAGACCGGCGCACCGATGACGGCGATCATGACGCCGACCTGGATCTCGCTCGGGGGGAGCACGAAGCGTCCCACCGTGTCGGCACCGACCATGAGCACGGCCCCCCAGGCGGCGCTGAAGGGCAGCACCTTGGCGTAGTCGCCGCCCACCTGCATCCGCACGAGGTGCGGCACGAGCAGGCCGAGGAAGGCGATCGGGCCGGCGAGCGCGACCGAGGCCCCGACGAGCAGCACGAGGCCGAGGCCCACCACGGCCCGGTCCCGGGTGGTGTTGCGGCCGAGGCCGCGCGCCAGGTCGTCGCCGAGCGCGAGCGCGTTGAGCGTCCGGGCGCTCGCGAGGACGAGCACGAAGCCCACGAGGATGAACGGGAGCGCCGTGAGCAGCGCGTCGGCCTGCTTGCCCGCGACGCTGCCGACCTGCCAGCGCCGCGTGGCGTCGATGGTCTCGCGGCTCATGAGCAGGATGGCCGTGGTCCAGCTGGAGAGGGCCGCGGTGACCGCGGCGCCGGCGATGACGAGCTTCGCCGGGGTCGCCCCGCCGCGCCCGAGGCTGGCGATGAGGTGCACGGCGACCGCCGCGACCCCCGCCCCGATGAAGCCGAACCAGATGTAGCCGCCGATGGTGCCGGCGCCCACGTAGGTGATGCCGGCGACCATCGCGAACGCGGCGCCCGCGTTGACGCCCAGCAGGCCGGTGTCGGCCAGCGGGTTCCGGGTCAGGCCCTGCATGGCCGCGCCCGCGACGCCGAAGGCAGCCCCGAGAAGGGCCCCGACGCCGGTGCGGAGCAGACGCGCGTCCATGAAGACGTGGTCGGGGTGGTTCGCGTCGAGGAGCGCGAGCGGGTCGACCCACCGGTTGCCGATGCAGAGGGAGGCCAGACCGGCGCCGACGAGCGCCGCGATGCAGATCGCGACGCTCGCCGGCACGCTCCGGCGTGGCGTCCGTGCCCGGCCGGCTGTGGCGGTCCGGCCGGGCAGGTCGGGGGAGGTCTCCGTGGTGGTGGTCACGGATGCGCTCGACTCGGGAGGTCGCTCAGTAGACCTGGGGCTCGCCACCGATGGCGGCCGCGACCTCGGGGATGAAGTGGTCGAGCGCGTAGGGGATGCCCAGGACGGACGGGAACGAGAAGCCCAGGGTGTCGTTCGGCTCGAGCGTGATCACGTAGTTGCCGTTCGCGATCGGCGGGATCTGCTGGAGCACGGGCTCCTGGAGGAGCTGCTCCGACTCCTCGACGGTCGTGCCGTAGGCCAGGATCACGTCGGCGTCGAGCTCGGCCGCGCGCTCGGCGGAGACGTTGAAGTAGAACGCCTCGGTGCCGCCGTCCTCCACGACGGGCGGGGAGACCATGCCCAGCTCCTCGAGGATCGCCGGACGGTTGTCGACCGTCGTGTAGACGCCGACGTTGGAGAGGTCGGTCGGGTCGAAGAACGCCCAGATGAACGAGGCGCCGACGATCTCCGGGTTCTCCTCGGCCGTGGCCTCGAGGTCCGCCTTCGTCTCGGCGATGATCTCGTCGGCCGCCTCGGAGCGACCGAGCGCCTCGCCCGTCATCTCCATCGACTGCTCCCACGTGGTGCCCCACTGGACGCCCGGGTGCGCGACGACCGGGATGCCGGCGTCGCTGAGCTTGTCGAAGTCCTCCTGCGTCAGGCCGGAGTTGGTCGCGATGACCACGTCGGGCTCGAGACCGATGATCTGGTCGGTCGGCACGGCGTCGGTGACGTCGAGCAGCTCGGGGGCCTCGGCGCCGTCGATCTCGGCCAGCGCGTCGTCGAACCAGTCCGTCGTGCCCGCGGCGTTGCCGCCCCACGTCATCTTCTGCACCGCGATCGGCGCGACGCCGAGCGCCGCTACGTTGTCGCCGTCCACGCCGAGCGTGACGATGCGCTCGGGCTCCTCCTCGATCGTGGCCTCGCCGTAGGTCGACTCGATGGTCACGGGGAACGCGTCGGTGTCGGCGCTGGAGTTCGCCGCGGGGGCCGCGCCCTCCTCGTCGGACGAGCCGGTGGCGCAGGCGCTGAGGCCGAGCATGGCGACGCTGGTCGCCGCGGCGAGCGCCGAGGCGCGACGCAGGGTGGTGAGCTGCACGGGGATTCCTTGGGAGAGCGGGGGGATGACGACCGGGCGGACGCTACTAAGGTCAGCCTTACCTTGGCAACTCCCCGTGGCGTGCATCTCACCGCGCCCCGACGCCGCCAGGATGTTCAGGTTTCAACCGTCCGGCCGTACGGTGACGCCCGGCGCCCTCGGGCCGGCGCTCCCCCCTCGCCGTACCGGAACGCACCTGGAGCCCGCATGTCCCACGACACCGTGACCACCCCTCGCCTCGACCAGCAGCTGTGCGCGGACCTCGTCGCGGCCTCGCGCGCGGTCGTCACGGCGTACGACGCGACCCTGGGCCGGCTGGGCGTCGACTACCCGCAGTACCTGGTCCTGCTCGTGCTGTGGGAGGCCGACGGCCCGGTCGGTGTCTCGCACCTGGCGGACCGGCTGCAGCTGCCCGTCGAGCAGGTGCAGCCCACCGTGCGGTCGATGGTGGTCGCACGCACGGCGACGCGCACCCCCGACCCCACGGACCCGGCCGGCTGGGCGGTCGCGGCGGGTCCCCGCGCCGACGAACTGCGCGACGGGGTCACGCAGGTGCACTGCGACATCAAGGCCCGGCTGGGCATGGGCGCGCACGACTTCCGCGCGCTCCAGGAGACGCTGCGCGCCGTCACGCGCGCCATGTCCTGACGGCGGGCGCCTCCTGACGGCGGGCGCCTCCTGACGGCGGGCGCCGAGCCGCCGCTAGATCGTCGTGCGGTGGAAGTTCAGGTAGGACCGGGACGGGGTCGGTCCCCGCTGGCCCTGGTAGCGCGAGCCGTAGCGCTCCGAGCCGTAGGGGTGCTCGGCCGCGGAACTCAGCCGGAAGAAGCAGAGCTGCCCGATCTTCATCCCCGGCCACAGCTTGATCGGCAGGTTCGCGACGTTGGCGAGCTCCAGCGTCACGTGCCCGGAGAACCCGGGGTCGATGAACCCGGCCGTGGAGTGGGTCAGCAGCCCGAGGCGCCCGAGCGACGACTTGCCCTCGAGACGGGCCGCGATGTCGTCCGGCAGGCCGACGACCTCATAGGTCGACCCCAGCACGAACTCCCCGGGGTGCAGGATGAACGGCTCGTCGCGTCCCGTCTCGACCTCGCGCGTGAGGTCCGCCTGGTCCTCGGCGGGGTCGATGTGGGCGTGCAGGTGGTTGTCGAAGACCCGGAAGAACTTGTCGAGCCGCACGTCGACCGACGACGGCTGCACCATCTCGGGCGCGTAGGGCTCGAGGGAGACCCGGCCGGTGTCGATCTCGGCCTTGATGTCGCGGTCGGAGAGAAGCACGGGGGTCAACCTAGCGGCCCGGGGCCCGGATGTGCGTCGTGCCCGCAACCGGTTGCACACTGAACGTATGTCTGCCACGCCGCCGTACCGCCGCTACGTCGCCCTCGGGGACTCCTTCACCGAGGGCGTGGGTGACCACGACCCCGACCGCCCCAACGGCGTCCGCGGCTGGGCGGACCGGGTCGCCGAGGTGCTCGCGGCCCGCGCCGCAGCCGCCGGCGAGGACTTCGGCTACGCCAACCTCGCGATCCGCGGCCGCAAGCTCGTGCCCGTCCTCGAGGAGCAGGTCGACCCCGCCATCGCGCTCGACCCCGACCTCGTGACCCTGTACGCCGGGGCCAACGACATCGTGCGCCCCAAGGTCGACCTCGACGCCCTCGCCGTGGCGTACGACGAGGGCGTGGAGCGCCTCGCCGCCACCGGCGCGCGGATCGTGCTGTTCACGGCGTTCGACCCGGGCCAGGGCGGGCTGTACGCGCCGATCCGGGGCCGCTTCGCGCTCTACAACGAGCACGTCCGCGAGATCGCCGACCGGCACGGGGCCGTGGTGGCCGACTCCTGGCGCATCGCGCACCGGCTGCCCGGCGGCCTCGTCGCCTCCGACGCGCGCCTGTGGGACGTCGACCGGATGCACCTCGGGCCCGCCGGGCACCAGTTCGTCGCCATGATGGTCCTCGACGCCCTCGGGCTCGCCGACCACGGCCTGGAGCCCGTCCCGCTGGCGGAGGCCCTCGCCGTACCGCGGCTGCAGCGTGCGCGCGCCGACCTCGACTGGGCGCGCACGCACCTGGCGCCGTGGGTGCAGCGACGCCTCACCGGCCGCTCGTCGGGCGACACGATCACCCCGCGTCGTCCGGGTCTCGCGCCGATCGAGTAGCATCGGGCCCGGCCGTGCCACCCGCGGCGGCCGTGCGGACGTAGCTCAGTTGGTAGAGCGCGACCTTCCCAAGGTCGATGTCGCGAGTTCGAGTCTCGTCGTCCGCTCCATGTCTGCCACGACTCGCCCCTTCGAGGGCTTCGGCGAGGCCGCGCTCGACTTCTACGACGACCTCGAGCTCGACAACACCCGCTCCTTCTGGCTGGCCCACAAGGAGCAGTACGACGCGGCCGTCCGCGCCCCGATGCTGGCCCTCACCGCCGCGCTCGAGGCCGAGTTCGGCGCGGCGAAGGTGTTCCGGCCCTACCGGGACGTGCGCTTCCGCACCGACAAGACGCCCTACAAGACCCACCAAGGCGCGTTCGTGGCCGTCGGCCCCTCCTGCGGCTTCTACGTGCAGGTCTCGGCCGCCGGCGTGCGCACGGGCGGGGGCTTCTACCGCGCGGAGGCGGACGCGCTCGCGCGCTTCCGGGCGTACGTCGCGGACGACGCCACCGGCCCGACGCTCGTCGACGACGTGGCCGCGGTCGAGCGCCGCGGCTGGACGGTCGGCGGCGACACGCTGAGGACGGCCCCCCGCGGGTTCGCGAAGGACCACCCCCGCATCGCGCTGCTGCGCCACCGCTCGCTCACCTTCGGGCGCGACCACGGCTTCGCGCCCGAGGTCATCGGCGTACCGGGGTTCGCGGAGCGCGTGCGCGCCGACTGGCGGGAGCTGCGGCCCGTGGTGGAGACGCTCGCCGAGGTGCTGACCGACCCGTTCGGCGACCAGCCCGAGGTCTAGCCGCTCAGCGCGTCTGCCAGGCGTCCTCGTCGGCGGTCCGCCGCGTGACCACCTCGGGCATGTCGCCCGACGACAGGTGCGCGATGGTGACGTTCTCGAAGACGTCGCGGAGCGACGAGCGCGCTGCGATCCAGACGTGCTGGAGCACCGCGGCCGCGTCGTTGTAGGTCACCGACTCGGGGCGCAGGCCGTAGACGGAGACGAGCGGGCCGTCGACCGCGCGGATGACGTCCGCCACCGAGATCTCGTCAGCGGGACGCTGGAGCCGCCACCCGCCGTACTGCCCGCGCTGCGACACGACGATGCCCGCGCGCCGCAGGTCGGCGAGGATCGCCTGCAGGAAGCCGTGGGGGATCTCCTGGAGCCGACCCAGCTCCTCCGCGCTCACCGGGCGCCCGTCCTCGCGCTCGACGGCCATCTCGAGGAGGGCTCGCAGGGCGTAGTCGGACTTCGCGGAGACGCGCATGCCGCGATTCTGTCAGAAGCGCGCCGCCGGCACGCGTCGCGCTCAGGCGGGCTGCAGGTCCGCGGCCGACTCCGCCGCCGCGGCCTCGGCGCGGCGGGTGGCCACCTCGTCGCGGACGGCCCAGACGATCCCCGCGATCCAGAGCGCCCCCACGACCGCGGCCAGCGCGCCCACCTGGGCGCCGACGAGCCCGAGGGTGCCGCCGATGGTCGTGGAGTTGGTGAGCACGATGAGGCCGCCCGCCGCTACGCCGAGGACCCGCGCGGGCAGGATCTTGACGAGGTACGCCGCGATCGGCGCCGCGACGACGCCGCCGGCGAGGAGTGCGAGGGCGTAGCCCCAGTCGATGCCTGCGGCTCCCAGCCCCACGAGGAAGCCGAGGGAGCCGCCGACGGCGACCACGAACTCCGACGTGTCGATGGAGCCGACGACCTTGCGCGGCTCGAGACGGCCCGAGGAGAGGAGCGTGGTCGTGCCCACCGGGCCCCAGCCGCCTCCGCCGATCGCGTCGAGGGCGCCGCCGAAGAGGCCCATCGGCGCGAGGAAGCGCGCGCTCGGACGACCCCGGAACTGGGGACGCTGCCCGCGGAGCACGAGGAAGCGGTAGACGACGTAGAGCCCGAGCACGAGCAGGATGCCGGCGACCCACGGCTTCGCGGTGTCCGCCGGCAGGCTGACGAGGAAGGTCGCGCCGACGAAGGCCCCGACGAAACCGGGCCCGGCCAGGATGGCGACGGTGCGCCAGTCCACGTTGCCGAGCTTGTGGTGGGAGATGCCCGAGACCAGCGACGTACCGATCTCGGAGAAGTGCACGGCGGCCGAGGCGGCGGCCGGGGCGACACCCGCGGCGAGGAGGAGGGTCGACGAGGTCACGCCGTACGCCATCCCGAGGGAACCGTCGACGAGCTGGGCGAGGAACCCCACCACGCCCAGCACGATCAGCTGCTTCATCCCGCTCCTCCATCTCGACCCGGCCACCCAAGTCGACAAGAAAACCTAGGTTAGGCGTCTCGATCGTGCCGGGGGCATCCACTTCGTGGAACCGCCCCCGCCTGCACGTGATCCGCGGAACGAATCGGCGCGACGACTTGAATCCACGACGGGTCTGGCGGATCATTCAAGTTACTTGCCAGTAGCGATCGCCGCTGGCGCCCAACCGACCGCACGAAGGTGGAGTTCCGTGAGCCACTACAAGACCAACCTGCGTGACATCGAGTTCAACCTCTTCGAGGTGCTCGGGCGCGACGAGATCCTGGGCACCGGCCCGTTCGCGGAGCTCGACGGCGAGACCGCGCGCGAGATCCTGCGCGAGGTCGAGCGCCTCAGCCGCGAGGACCTCGCCGCGTCCTACGAGGACGCCGACCGCAACCCCCCGGTCTTCGACCCCGAGACCCACACCGCCCCGATCCCGGAGTCGTTCAAGAAGAGCTACGACGCCTGGATGGACTCCGAGTGGTGGCGCCTCCAGATCGTCGAGGACCTCGGCGGCCAGCAGGCGCCGTCCAGCATCGTCTGGGCGCTCGGCGAGTTCGTGCTCGGCGCGAACGCCCCGGTGTGGATGTACGCCGCGGGCCCGGCCTTCGCCGGCGTGGTGCACCGCAACGGCACCGAGCGCGACAAGCGCATCGCGCAGCTGATGGTGGAGAAGAAGTGGGGCGCCACCATGGTTCTGACCGAGCCCGACGCGGGCTCCGACGTCGGCGCCGGCCGCTCCAAGGCCACGCCCAACGAGGACGGCTCGTGGAACATCACGGGCGTCAAGCGCTTCATCACGTCGGCCGAGTCCGACCTGCAGGACAACATCATCCACCTCGTGCTCGCCCGCCCGGCCGGCGTCGAGGGCGTCGGCGGCCCCGGCACGAAGGGCCTCAGCCTCTTCGTCGTGCCGAAGTACCACTTCGACCACGAGACCGGCGAGCTCACCGGCGAGCGCAACGGCGTCTACGTGACGAACGTCGAGCACAAGATGGGCATCAAGGTCTCCAACACCTGCGAGGTCACCTTCGGCGACCCGCAGGTCGGCGGCGGCGAGCCGGCGAAGGGCTGGCTGCTCGGCGAGGTGCACGACGGCATCGCGCAGATGTTCCAGGTCATCGAGAACGCCCGCATGATGGTCGGCACCAAGGCCATCGCCACGCTCTCGACCGGCTACCTGAACGCGCTGGACTACGCGAAGAGCCGCGTGCAGGGCGCCGACCTCACCAACTCGGCGAAGACCGCTCCCCGCGTCACCATCACCCACCACCCGGACGTGCGCCGCTCGCTGATGACGCAGAAGGCGTCGGCGGAGGCCATGCGCTCGCTCGTGCTCTACACGGCGTCGTGGCAGGACAAGGTGCAGATCGCGGAGGCCGCCGGCGAGCGCGACGAGCTGGCCGAGGCGGTCAACGACCTGCTCCTGCCGATCGTGAAGGGCTACGGCTCGGAGCGCTCCTGGGTGCTGCTGGGCACGGAGTCGCTGCAGACCTTCGGCGGCTCGGGCTTCCTGCAGGAGTACCCGATCGAGCAGTACGTGCGCGACGCCAAGATCGACACGCTCTACGAGGGCACCACGGCGATCCAGGGCCAGGACTTCTTCTTCCGCAAGATCGTCAAGGACCAGGGCCGCGCCCTCGGCCACCTGGCGAACGAGATCAAGGGTTTCATCGAGTCCGAGGCCGGCAACGGCCGCCTCAAGAACGAGCGCGAGCTGCTCGCCACCGCCCTCGACGACGCCAACGCCCTGGTCGGCCTCATGATCAACGACCTCATGTCGGCGGACGCGTCCTCGGGCGGCGACATCCGCAACGTCTACAAGGTCGCGCTCAACACCAGCCGCCTGCTCATGGCGCTCGGCGACGTGGTCTGCGGCTGGCTGCTGCTCCGCGGTGCCGAGGTCGCGATCGCGAAGCTGGACGGCGACCCGGGCAAGGACAAGGCGTTCTACGAGGGCAAGGTCGCCGCCGCGCAGTTCTTCGCGCAGCAGAACCTCCCCCGCATCTCCGCCGAGCGGAAGATCGCCGAGTCGACCGACCTCGCGATCATGGACCTCGACGAGGCCGCGTTCTGATCCGCGCCTGACGTTCCACGGCAACGGCCCCCGGGATCCCCGGGGGCCGTCGTCGTTCCCGGGTACGGCGCGCGTTCAGCCCCCGAGGCCGTGGCGGTGCGCCCACACGACGGTCTGCACGCGGTCGCGCGTGCCGATCTTCGTCATCGCCCGCCCGAGGTGGGACTTCACCGTGGTCACCTCGACGACGAGCGCCGCGGCGATCTCCGCGTTGGACATGCCCTGGGCCAGCAGCCGCACCACCTCGGTCTCGCGCTCCGTCAGCGGCTCGGGCAGGTCCGGGGCGGCCGCGCTGCCCCGCCGACGCGCGAACTCCTCGATGACCCGTCGGGTGATGCCCGACTGCAGCAGGCCCTCCCCCGCGGCCAGGCGCCGCACGGCGTCGACGAGCTCCTCGGGCTCGCAGTCCTTGAGCACGAACCCGCTGGCCCCGGCCTCGAGCGCCCCGAACACGTAGTCGTCGACGTCGAAGGTGGTGACGACGAGCACCGCGGGCGCGGCGTCGCCGTGCTCCGCCACGATCGTGCGGGTCGCGGCCAGCCCGTCGCCGCCCGGCATCCGCACGTCCATGCAGACGACGTCGGGACGGGTGCGGCGGACAGCGGCGACCGCCTCCGGCCCCGTGCCGGCCTCGCCGACGACCTCGAGGTCGGGCTGCTCCGCGAGGATCACCCCGAACCCGGCCCGCACCACGGCCTGGTCGTCGACCAGCAGCACCCGGATCACCGCTCCCCCTCCTGATCCACCGGAACCTCCACCGGGACCTCCACCGGGACCTCCACCGGCAGCCCCACCCGCACCCGCCATCCTCCGGCGGGGGTCGGGCCGACGTCGAGCCGGCCGCCGACGAGCTGCACCCGCTCCCGCATCCCGAGCAGCCCGACGCCCTCGCCGGCGCGGCGTCCGGCGAGCGGCGGGGCGGGAGCCGGTCCGTTCTCCACGGTCACGACGACCCGGTCGCCGTCGCGCACGACCTCGACCACCACGGGAGCGCCCGGCGCGTGCTGCCGCGCGTTGGAGAGCGCCTCCTGCACCGCCCGGTAGGCCGTCACGTCCGCGAGCGGGCCGAGCCCCACCGCGTCCTCGGCGTGCCCCGTCCGGTGGACGACCACGTCGTCCCCCAGCGCCCGCGCCTGCTCGACGAGGCCGTCGAGCACACCGAGCCCCGGCACCGGGGCGCCGTCCTCGGCGCCGTCCGGGTCGCGCAGCACGCCGACGAGCATCCGCAGGTCCTCGAGCGTGCGGCGCCCCTGGGCGCGGATCGCGAGCAGCCCCTCCCGGGCGGCGGCCGGGTCGCGCTCGACCAACCGGGACGCGGCCGTCGCCTGCACGACCATCGCGGAGAGGTGGTGGGCGGCGATGTCGTGGAGCTCGCGCGCCATCCCGGCCCGCACCTCGGCGACGGCCGAGCGCACCCGGTCCTCCTGCGCCGCGACCGCCTCTGCGGCGCGGCGGCGCTCGAGCTCGGCGTACCGGCGACGGGTCGCCACGTGCGCCCCCACGAGCGCGGCGGCGACGTAGGTGACCGTCCCGCCCACCACGCCCACGAGGCCGGTGACGACCCCGCCGGTGCCCACCGTGACGGCGAGCGTGCCGACGAGCTCGACGAGCACCGCGGCCAGCACGGCGCGCGCGGCGACCCGCTCGGGGAGCAGGGACCCGACGGCGTACGCCGCGAGCAGCGGCGCCGCGCCCCGGGCCCCGACGTCGTCCGGGCTGGCCGCTACGACGGCCACCTGGAGCGCCGCCACGAGGAGCAGGCAGGCCCGGGGATGGCTGCGTCGGACGAGCAGCGGCAGGCACTGCACCACGCACACCGCTGTGAGCACCGCGGTCGCGCCCGCGCCCGGGACCGTCTCCCCGGAGGCCGCCCCCAGGAGGACCACGGCGGGCAGCGCGACCGCGGTGAGCGCGGCGACGGCCGCGGTGAGCAGGGCGTCGCGGGCGGTGGTCGTCATGGGGCGGTCCTCCTGGGTCGGGTCCGAGGCTAGGGCTGTTGCGATCGGGCGGGCTCAGTAGGTGATGTCGGGCGCGAGGAGCCGCAGCGACACCGCCACCCAGCCCAGGCCGACCAGGGCCAGCGTCACGGCGATCGGGCCGAGCACCCGGAGCAGGCCGCGCCGGCGGCGTACGGCGTCGACGGCCCGCCACGCCGCGGGGACCACCGCGAGCAGGGCGAGGAGCTGGAGCAGCTGCACGCCCCGGATGACACCCGTCGACGGCGGGGCGAAGCCCATCACCCCGGTGACCACCACGACCCAGCCCACGGCCGCGAGCACGGCGCTCGCGACGCCGGCGCCCGTGAGCAGGCGCAGGACGCGCTCGGTGCGGGTGCGGGCCGGCGCCTCCGCGCCGCGGCGTCGGCGGACCCACCGCACGACCGCGGCCACGGCCCCGGTGAGGCCGGCGGCGACGAGCACGAGCAGCGAGGCCCCGAGCACCGGCACGGCGGCCGCGCGGTCGGCGGGGACGGGCAGGAAGGCGAACGCGGAGTCGTAGCCGACCGCCTCGACCTCGCCGTCCACGACGCGGGCCGCGATGGTGCTGCTGCCGCCGACCTCGCGCCACGTCCAGTCGTCGACCGGCTCGAAGAGCACCGGCTCCGCCGCGTTCGGGCCCGGGGAGACGAGCACGCGCCCGTCCTCCTCGGCGGTGATGGTCGTGCTGCCGGTGGCGTACGCCGCGGCGAGGAAGTTGCTGCGGATCGTGCGCGACGGCTCCCAGCTCCCCGCCAGGGCCTCCGCCTGCTCGGCGGCACGGTCCGGGTCGAGGTCGTCGGCGGGCGCCGGCTCGTCACCCGGGTGGTAGCGGTCGGCGAACCCCTCGAGCAGGCCCTGCCGCAGCTCGAGCGTCGACGTCGCCTCACGGCCCGTGCCGTTCATCGCGACGAAGATCCCCGAGCCGTCCTCGGGCCACAGGGCCAGGTCGGTGTGGAAGACGATCGTGTCGCCGCCGTGCTCGACGACCCGGTGGCCGCCCCGGCTGCGGTCGAACCAGCCGAGCGTCATGCGGTTCGCCCGCGCGAGACCGCCGAGCTCGTCCTCGCCGAGGGCGGGCGCGAACATCTCGGCGCGCGTGGCCTCCTCGAGCAGCGGGCCGTCGTCGTCGAGCTGGGCCACCATGTAGCGGGCCATGTCGCTCGCCGAGGCCGTCATCGCCCCGGCCGGCGCCGTGCCGACCGTCTCGAACTCGCTCGCCGGGCCGGTGGGCGCGGCGTACCCCGCCGCGAGGCGGTCCGCGAGGTCTGCCGGCAGCGGCTGGGCGAAGGTCGACGACGTCATGCCGGCGGGGGCGAGCACGTGGTCGGCGACGTAGTCCTCGAACGGCTCGCCGCTCACCTCCTCCACGACGAGGCCGGCGAGGGAGTTGCCGTAGTTGGAGTACGCCGGCGTGGTGCCCGGCTCGTAGACCTGCTCCGGCGGGTCCGTCGTCATCGCCTCCCGCAGGTCGACCGAGGCGTCCGGGCCCGCGATGAGGCCGGCGACCCGCTCCTCGAAGCCGCCGGTGTGGGTGAGGAGGTGACGCAGGGTGACGGGTCGCTCGAGGTCGACGTCGACGTAGGTCGCGACGTCGGTGTCGAGGTCCACCTCGCCGGCCTCGACGAGCTGCATCACGGCCGTCGCGGTGACCGTCTTGGAGATCGAGCCCATGCGGAAGAGCGTGGCGTCGGGGTCGACCGGCACGCGGTCGTCGCGGTCGGCCCAGCCGAAGCCCCGGGCGCTGACCACCTCGCCGTCGTGCACGACCGCGACGGCGGCGCCGGGGATGCCCTCGCGGTCGAGGGCGGCCGGCACGTAGCCGTCGAGCCAGGCGTCGACGTCCGTGGCGGTGAGCGGGTGGGCGTCGGCGGGCTGGTCGACCGGGCGGGGCGCGGGGGCCTGCGCCTCGCTGCCGGCGCTGCCGCCGCACGCGGTCAGGGCGAGGAGGCCGGCGGCGGCGAGGGCCGTCGCCGCCGACCGGATCGGGGTGCGGGATCGGGGTGTCGTGTCCATGCTCCGACCCTCGTCCCGCGACCCCCTCCCGGGCATCGGGCGCGGGTGCTCACCGCGCCTCCTCCTTCCGGAGGAGACGGGGTCGTGCGGACGTCGCTCAGGAGGCCGCCCCGGCCGCCGCCACGACCGCGTCGGTCAGCCGGTCGAGCAGGGCGGAGGCGACGCGCCAGCGCTGCCAGAACAGGGGTACGACGACCGGATCGGCCGGCAGGCGCACGAGCCGCCCGCGCTCCAGCGCGTCACCCAGCTGGCCGTCGAGGAACATGCCCCAGCCGAGCCCGCGGCGCACGGCCTCGGCCATGTCGGCCGTCGTCGGCACCCGGTGCACGACCTCCGGCGGCGTCGCCCCCGCGGCGGCCACGATCTCGTGCTGCAGGTCGTCGAGCTCGTTGAAGCGCACGAGCGGCAGCCGCGACCAGTCGAGCCGCCCGTCCACGGTGGCCCGCTCGAGCACCGCCGGGGCCACGACGGGGTGGTAGCGGAGGCCGCCGATCGCCCGCACCGAGCAGCCCTGCACCGGGGTGGGGTCGGACGTGACCGCGGCGAGCACCCGCCCCTGCCGGAGCAGCCGGAGCGTGTGGGCCTGGTCCTCGACGTACACCTCCAGCGCGACGCGCTCCCACCCCGCCGCGACCCCGAGCACCTCGTGGAACCAGGTGGCGAGCGAGTCGGCGTTGACGGCCACGGCGGCGCGCAGGACGTCGGAGTCCCCGCCCAGCCGGCGGTCGGCCTCGGCGGCGAGGAGCGCGGTCTGGCGCCCGAGCGTCACGAGCACCTCCCCCGTGGGCGTCGCGCGGCACGGCACGCTCCGGGAGACGACGACCTGCCCGACCTGGGTCTCCAGGGCACGGATCCGCTGGCTCACGGCGGACGGCGTCACGTGGAGCGCGCGGGCCGCAGCGTCGAAGGTGCCGGCCTCGACGACGGCGACGAGGGCGGCGAGCTGGGCCGGGGCGTACATGAAGCAATGCTAATGCTCGTGCAGATTCTTTCGCTTCCCTTCAGAAGCCGCGCTGCCTAGCGTCGGCCCCATGGACGCCACCACGACCGCCGTCGCCGCCGCGACCGGGCTCCTCACCGGGCTCGGTCTCATCGTCGCGATCGGCGCGCAGAACGCGTTCGTGCTGCGCCAGGGCCTGCTGCGACGCCACGTCGGCCCGGTGGTGGCGGTGTGCGCGGCCTCCGACGCGGTGCTGATCGTCGCGGGCGTCGCCGGGATCGGCACGCTGGTGGCGCTCGCGCCGGCCGTCGTGGACGTGCTGCGCTGGGGCGGGGTCGCCTTCCTCACGGCCTACGGGCTGCTGGCGCTGCGCCGCGCCGTACGCCCCACGGCTCTCGACCCCGCGACCGCCGCCGGGCGCGGCGTCGGCCGGACGGTCGCGACCGCCGCCGCCCTCACCTGGCTCAACCCGCACGTCTACCTCGACACGGTGCTCATGCTCGGCTCCGTCGCCCAGCAGGAGGGCCCCGGGCTCCGCTGGTGGTTCGCGGGCGGGGCGGTGCTGGCGAGCGTCCTGTGGTTCACGGGACTCGGGTACGGCGCAGGTCGCGCCCACCGGCTGCTCGAGCGCCCCGGCACGTGGCGCGTGCTGGAGGCCCTGGTCGGTGTCGTCATGCTGGCGATCGCCCTGCGCCTGGCGCTGCAGCCCGTCTGAACCGCGCGGGGAGTGACTGGACGCGTCCCCTAGAATCGGGGAGTCCCGACCTCCGTTCCGCCCTTGCTGACGCCTGCCCGCGACCAGCACCGACCACGAAGGCCGTGCATTTGCTCGCAGTCGCCGTCGCCCACTTCATCGCCGCCGCGGCCGCCCCTGCCCTCGTCCGCCTCGTCGGACGCCGCGCGTTCCTCGTGCTGGCGCTCCTCCCGGCGGCGACCACGGTCTGGGCACTGACGCTCTACGACGACGTGAAGGACGGCGGCACCGTCACCTCCGTCGTCGACTGGGTGCCCTCGATCGGGCTCGAGCTGGCCTTCGCGGTGAGCACGCTGCAGTGGGTGATGCTCCTCATCGTCGCCGGCATCGGCGTGCTGGTGATGACCTACTGCGCCTGGTACTTCAAGGACGGCGACCCCGGTCTCGTCATCTTCACGACGAGCTTCACGGCCTTCGTCGGCGCCATGCTCGGCCTCGTCCTGGCCGACGACCTGCTGGTGCTCTTCGTGTTCTGGGAGCTCACGACGATCTTCTCCTTCCTGCTCATCGGCTTCGAGCCGACGAAGCGCGCGAGCCGCCTGGCCGCGATGGAGGCCCTCATCGTCACGACGCTCGGCGGGCTCGTCATGTTCGTCGGCATGCTGCTGCTCGGGCAGGAGGCCGGCACCTTCCGCATCACCGGGATCCTCGCCGACCCGCCGTCGGGCCCGGCGGTGACCGTCGCCGTGCTGCTGATGCTCGTCGGCGCGGTCAGCAAGTCGGCGATCTTCCCCTTCCACTTCTGGCTCCCCGGCGCCATGGCGGCCCCGACGCCGGTCAGCGCCTACCTGCACGCCGCCTCGATGGTGAAGGCCGGCATCTACCTCGTCGCCCTGCTCGCCCCGGCCTTCGCCGGCGTGCCCGGTTGGCACCTGTCGCTGCTCACCCTCGGCACGGTCACCATGCTGATCGGCGGCTGGCGGGCGCTGCGGCAGCGCGACATCAAGCTGCTCCTGGCCTACGGCACGGTCAGCCAGCTCGGCTTCCTCACCGTCGTCTTCGCGATCGGCTCCCGCACTGCCGCCCTCGCCGGCCTGGCGATGCTCCTGGCGCACGCGCTGTTCAAGGCGCCGCTGTTCCTCGTCGTCGGCATCGTCGACAAGCAGACGGGCACGCGTGACCTGCGCGAGCTGTCCGGCGTCGGCCGCGCGATGCCCGCCGTCGCCGCGGCCGGCGTCATCGCCGGCGCCTCCATGGCCGGCCTGCCGCCCCTGCTCGGCTTCGTCGGCAAGGAGTCCGTCTTCGCCGCGCTCCTCGAGCTGGCGCACGGCGAGACGGCGGGCGTGCCCGGCTGGGCGGGCTGGCTCGTCGTCGCCGGCCTCGTCGCCGGATCGGCGCTGACGGTGGGCTACACCGTGCGCTTCCTGTGGGGCGCCTTCGCGAGCAAGCCCGGGGTGGAGCCCACCGTCGTCAAGGCGCCCCACCCGGCCTTCACCGTCTCCCCGGTGCTGCTCGCCGCCCTGTGCCTGGGCGCGGGCTTCGCCGGCGCTCCGCTGACGACCGCGTTCGCGCCGTACGCCGACACCCTGGTGCCGGGCTCCCACGAGGAGTACCTCGCGCTCTGGCACGGCTTCGGCCTCCCGCTCCTGTTCTCCGTCGTCGCGATCGTGGTGGGCATCGGGCTCTTCCTGGTGCGCGAGCCGCTCTGCCGCTTCCAGGCCCGCACGGCGCTGCCGGTCACGGCCGAGGGCGTCTACCGCTTCGGCATGCGGGCCGTCGACCGCTCGGCCGTCGAGGTGACCGGATCGTTCCAGCGCGGCTCGGTCGCGAACTACCTCGCGATCATCCTGCTGGTGGTGCTCGCCCTGCCCGGGTACGCCGCGGTGCGGGCCCTGCTCGACGAGGGGTCGCGGATCGAGCTGGTCGGCTACGACCGCCTGGCCCAGCCCATCATCGGCGCCGTCATCGTCGCCGCGGCGATCGCGACGGTGCGGTCGCGCCGGCGTCTGCGGGCGGTGATCCTGGCGGGCGTCACGGGCTACGGCTGCGGCCTGCTCTTCCTCGTCCAGGGCGCACCCGACATCGCCCTCACCCAGGTGCTCGTCGAGACGGTCACCCTCGTCGTCTTCGTGCTGGTGCTGCGGCGCCTGCCCGAGTACTTCACCAACCGGCCGCTGACGCGCCGCCGCTACTGGCGGGTGGCGCTGGCCGCGCTGTTCGGCACGGCCGCCGCGGTCTTCGTGATGGTGGCCGCCGCGGCGCGCACGGCCACGCCGGTCTCGGAGGCCTTCCCCGCGGCGTCGGTCGACTTCGCCTACGGCAAGAACATCGTCAACACCACGCTCGTCGACATGCGCGCCTGGGACACGATGGGCGAGATCTCGGTGCTCGTGGCCGCGGCGACCGGCGTGGCGAGCCTGATCTTCCTCGACACGCGCATGTCGGGCATCCGCCGGGTCGCCGACATCCCCTACCCCCAGGGCGTGGAGAAGCAGCCCACCAAGCCCGGGCGCCGCGTGTGGCTGCCCGGCCCCCGCACGCTGAGCCCCGACCGCCGCTCGATCATTTTCGAGGTGGTCACCCGCCTCGTGTTCCACATGATCATGGTGTTCGCGATCTACCTGCTCGTCGCGGGCCACAACACGCCGGGCGGCGGGTTCGCGGCCGGCATGGTGACCGGCCTGGCGCTCATGATCCGCTACCTGGCGGGCGGCCGGTACGAGCTCGACGAGGCGGCACCGATCGACGCCGGCATCCTCATCGGCACCGGGCTCTTCATCGCCACCGTCGCGGGCCTCGCGCCGATGGCCTTCGGGGGCACCGTCCTGCAGTCCTACGACGTGTACGTCGACCTGGGCTTCCTGGGCGAGCCCCACCTCGTCTCCTCGGTGGTCTTCGACATCGGGGTCTACCTGGTCGTCGTCGGCCTCATCCTCGACCTGCTCCGCACGTTCGGGTCACGGCTCGACCGGCAGATCCTGCGGGCCGAGCGCGAGGACGACTCCGTCTCCCGTGCGACCGGAGGGGTGCACTGATGCAGGTCAACCTCACGCTCCTCGTGGTCGTCGCCGCCCTCATGGGCGCGGGCGTCTACCTGCTGCTCGAGCGCAGCCTGACGCGCGTGCTCGTCGGGCTGGTGCTCATCAGCAACGGCGTCAACGTCATGTTCCTCGTGGCGAGCGGTCGGGCCGGCACCTCGCCGATCGTCGGCAGCTCCGACCCCGCGGACATGGCGGACCCGCTCCCGCAGGCCCTCGTGCTCACCGCGATCGTCATCACCCTGGGCACGGTCGCGTTCCTGCTCGCCATGGCCCACCGGTCCTGGCAGCTCAACGGCAACGACGACGTCCAGGACGACGTGGAGGACTCCGCCATCCGCAAGCTCGCCATCGACGACGCCAACTCCGACAGCTACGACCTGAGCACGTCGGGTCAGCACGAGGACGACCCCGTGGAGGAGGGCGCATGACCGCGCTCGTGCCGCTGCCCGTCCTCCTCCCCCTCCTGGGGGCCGGGGCGGCGCTCATGCTGTCGAAGCGCCCGCGGGCGCAGCGGGCCATCACCGTCGGCGTGCTCGCCGCCATCGTGGTCATCGCGGCCGTGCTGCTCGTCGCCGCCGACCAGGACGGACCGCAGGTCGTGTGGCTGGGCGAGTGGAAGCCGATCGGCATCGCGCTGGTCGCCGACCGCCTCGCCGCGCTCATGCTGCTCGTGTCGGCGATCGTGACGCTCGCCGTCCTCCTGTACTCCATCGGTCAGGGCATGACCGGCGACGAGTCGGAGACCCCCGTCTCGATCTACCACCCGACCTTCATGGTGCTGGTCGCCGGCGTCTCCAACGCCTTCCTGGCCGGTGACCTGTTCAACCTGTTCGTCAGCTTCGAGATGCTGCTGTTCTCCAGCTACGTGCTGCTGACGCTGGGCGGCACCGCGGCCCGCATCCGGGCGGGCACGATCTACGTCGTCGTCAACGTGCTGTCCTCGATGCTGTTCCTCGTCGCCCTGGCGGCCGTGTACGCCGCGGTGGGCACCCTCAACCTGGCCCAGATCGCGCAGCGGGTGGACGACCTTCCCGACCACGTCGCGCTGACGCTGCAGCTGCTGCTGCTCGTGACGTTCTGCATCAAGGCCGCCGTGTTCCCGCTGTCGCTGTGGCTGCCCGACAGCTACCCGACCGCGCCGGCGCCCGTCACCGCGGTGTTCGCGGGCCTGCTGACGAAGGTCGGCGTCTACGCCATCATCCGGCTGCAGACGCTGATCTTCCCCGGCAGCCCGCTCACCGACCTGCTCCTGTGGGCGGCCCTGCTGACGATGGTGATCGGCATCCTCGGCGCGATCGCGCAGTCGGACATCAAGCGCATGCTGTCCTTCACGCTGGTCAGCCACATCGGCTACATGATCTTCGGCGTCGCGCTCGCCACGAAGACGGGGCTCTCGGGCGCGATCTTCTACGTCGCGCACCACATCACCATCCAGACCGCGCTCTTCCTGGTGCTGGGCCTCATCGAGCGCCGCGCGGGCAGCACGGCGCTGCTCCGGCTGGGCGGGCTCGCCCGCTTCGCCCCGGTGCTGGGCGTGCTGTTCTTCATCCCGGCGATGAACCTCGCCGGGATCCCGCCGCTGTCCGGCTTCCTCGGCAAGGTCGGCCTGCTGCAGGCCGGTCTCGCGGAGGGGTCGTGGCTCGCCCTCGTGCTCGTCGCCGGCGGCACCCTCACCAGCCTGCTCACCCTGTACGCCGTGGCGAAGACCTGGGCGCTCGCCTTCTGGCGCTCGCCGGAGCAGGCCCACGAGATGATGAAGCTGCTCCCCGGCACCGGCGACGCCCACACCGAGGAGGACGCCGCGACCCCCCAGCTCGTGCGCCACCGCGGCCACGTGCACGTCGGCTCCGTCGCCTTCGGCGAGCGCGACCTCGCGGAGGCCAAGCGGGTGGCCGACGCCGACGAGCCCGACCGCGACCTCTACCAGCGCGTCATGGACGGCTCGCTGCCGGACCGCCTGCCCTTCTCGATGGTCGGACCCGCCGCCGGGCTGGTGCTCGTCAGCATCGTCATCACCTTCGTGGCCGGGCCCCTGTTCGGCTTCACCGACCGGGCGGCGGAGGACCTCATGGAGCGCACGCCGTACTTCTCCTCCGTGCTCGGGGAGGACACCCCGTGAGCCCCCAGATGAAGACCACCCGGTCCGGGAAGCAGCGGCCCGCCCGCTACCGCTCCGTGCAGTGGCCGATGGTGCTGGTGCTGACCCTCGTCTGGTGGGTGCTGTGGGGCTCGTACTCGCTGTTCTCGCTGCTCGGCGGCGTGGCGGTCGCGGTCTCGGTGTCCCTCGTGTTCCCGCTGCCGCCGCTGCGGATGCGGGTGCGGGTGCACCCCTGGGCGCTGCTGGTGCTGCTCGCCCGCTTCCTGTGGGACGTGCTGCTCGCTAGCCTCCAGGTCGCGTGGCTGACCCTCTTCCCGCCGAAGCCGCTGACGAGCGCGCTGGTCGAGGTGAAGCTGCGGACCGACTCCGACTTCGTGCTGACCGTCGTCGCCGAGCTCCTGTCGCTGGTGCCCGGCACCGTCGTCGTGGAGGCGCACCGCGCGAGCCACACGCTCTTCCTGCACGCGATCGACGTGACCGACGAGGCGGGCATCGAGCGGGTACGGCGCGACGCGCTCGAGCAGGAGGCCCGGGTCCACCGGGCCTTCAAGGTGAGCGACGAGGACCTCGAGGAGGCCGTCTCATGACCGTCCCGCTGATCATCTGCGGGGTGCTGCTGGGGGTGTCCGCGCTCCTGGTCGTCATCCGGATGACGCTCGGCCCCACCACCCTCGACCGCGCCATCGCCTTCGACGTGCTGATCGCCATCAGCATCTGCGCCATCGCCGTCGAGGCCGCGATCGACCGCAACTCCGAGACCATGCCGCTCCTCCTCGTCGCGACGCTGCTCGGCTTCGTCGGCTCGGTGAGCGTCGCCCGGTTCTCGCCCGGGAGCGACGACGTGGAGGCCGAGGAGTCCGACGATCCCGTCAACCGCGCCCGCGGGGTGGCCAACCGCCGCGAGCGGAGCCTCCGCGAGCACAGCCTGCGCCGCCGGAGGATGAACCGATGACCGTCACCACCGTGCTCGACGTCGCCGCCGGCGTGCTCCTGCTCGCCGGCGCCGTGCTCTCGCTCATCGCCGCGATCGGGCTGCTCCGCTTCCCCGACCTGCTCACCCGCATGCACTCGGCGACGAAGCCGCAGGTGCTCGGCCTGCTGCTCGTGGTCCTCGGCCTCGCCCTCCGGCTCCGCGAACCGTCCGCCATCGCCATCCTCGCGCTGGTCGCGGTGTTCCAGATGGTGACGGCCCCCGTGGCGTCGCACATGGCCGGCCGCGCGTCGTACCGCGCCGGCCAGGTGCGCAAGGACCTCCTCGTCGCCGACGAGCTCAGCGACGCGCTCCCCCGGCTGGAGGAGAACCGCGGGGCGCCGTGAGGGCGCTGATCCCACCCCGCCGTACGACGCACCACGGCCCGGCACCCACGAGGGTGCCGGGCCGTGCTCGTGCTGGTCGCGCGTCGGGATCAGCGGCCGGTGCGCTCCGGGCGCTGCTCGCGGCTCCAGCGGGTGTCGCTGCGACCACCGCGGCTGTCGCTCCGCGGGGAGCGGGAGTCGCTGCTGCGGCCGCGCTCGCCGTAGGACCGGGTGTCGCTCCGGCCGCGGTAGCCGCCCGTGCGCGGGGCACCGCCACGCGGGCCACCGTTGCGCTGTCCGCCGCCCTGGCGCGCCGGCGGCGCGGTCGTGCCCGACGCGACGAGCGCCTCGGCGGTCATGGGTCGGGGGGCGGTGCGGATGTCGTGGTGGCGCACGTCGACGGACGCGCCGCGCTGGAGCCGCACGAGGGCGTCGAGGAACTTCGGCGTCGTGATGGTGACGACGGCGCCGTCCGTGCCGGCGCGGGCGGTGCGGCCCGAGCGGTGCAGGTAGGCCTTCGGGTCGGAGGCCGCGTCGAAGTGCACGACCAGCTTGACGCCGTCGACGTGGATGCCGCGCGCGGCGACGTCGGTGGCGACGACGACCTGCGCCGCGCCCGACGAGAAGCGGGCGAGGTTGCGCTCGCGGGCGCGCTGCGACAGGTCGCCGTGGAGGTCGACCGCGGTGACGCCGTGCTGCTCGAGCGCGGAGGCGAGCTCGATGGCGCCCTCGCGGGTGCGGGTGAAGACGATGGTGCGGCCGTTGGCCTCGACGAGCTGCACCGCGGCGTCGACCTTCTCGCGGAAGCCGCCCACGACGAGCGTGTGGTGGGTCATCGTCGTGACCGCGCCGGCGTTCGGGTCGAGCTCGTGGACCTTCGGGGCCGTGAGGTGGCGGCGCACCAGCTTGTCGACGTCACCGTCGAGCGTGGCGCTCAGCAGCATGCGCTGGCTGCCGGCGGGCGTGCGGCCGACGAGCTCGTCGACGGCCGGGTAGAACCCCAGGTCGCAGAGGTGGTCGGCCTCGTCGAGCACCGTCACCGCGATGTCGTCGAAGGAGCAGTGGCCGCGCTCGACCAGGTCGCCGAGGCGGCCCGGCGTCGCGACGACGATGTCGGCCCGCTGGCGCAGCTGGCGGGTCTGGCGCTCGTAGGGCACCCCGCCGTACACCGTCGTCAGCTTGAGGCCGACGCCCGCCGCGAGGGGCTGCAGCGACCGCGCCACCTGCGTGGCGAGCTCGCGCGTCGGGACGATGATGACGGCGCGCGGGTGGTTCGGGCGGCTGCGGGCGCCGGCGAGGCGCTCGAGCACGGGGATGCCGTACGCGAGGGTCTTGCCCGACCCCGTCTGCGCGCGGCCGAGCACGTCGGCGCCGGCGAGCGCGTCGGGGATGACGGCGGCCTGCACCGGCGTCGGGGTCGTGATGCCCTGCGTGGCGAGCGCGGCGACGATGTCGCGGCGCAGCGCGTCGAAGACGGTGGCCTCGGGGGTGGTCTCCGGGCTGGTCTCGGGCGTGGGGGTGTTCTCGGACATGCGGGTTCTCATTCCTCGCGCACACGCGCGATGACAGGCATGCGTCTGCGCCCGGAACCACGGGTGCGGGTCCGGGGGCCTGACGAGACGCGATCTCGATGGACCCGATCGCTGGTCTCTGCGCCGCGGGAAGCCGCACGCACCACACCGGGCACAAGGAAGAGTGACCCCGACCGACGCTGTCGGTCCGGGGAGCCACTGGCCGTCGACCAGGGTACGGCGCCGCGCGACCCCACCCGCAATCCCGGCGCCTGTCGGTTGGGTCACCCGCAGCGCGCCCCGAGGGGAGGTGGCACCCTTGGCCGGGTGAGCGAGGACCTCGACCCCCGACCGACCCTCATGCGCCGCCGCTGGTGGGTGACCTTCACGGTCCTGCTCGCGGGCCTGGTCGTGGTCGTGTGGTGGGTGCGTCAACCCGACGGCGAGCCCGTCGAGGAGCAGGCCGGCGGCGACGGATCCTCCGCCGAGGCCGCGACGGGCGGCGACGCCGACGGCTCCCTCGTCACGCCGGACTCCTTCGACGCGATCGGCGGCGGTGCGTGGACGCGCGACGTGTCGCCGGAGGCCGAGGACCGGCTGGAGGAGGCGTTCGGGGTGTTCGACGACCGCCCCGCCGGGGCCGAGGGCACGCCCGCGGGCGCCGTCTACGCCATCGGCGAGAGCACCGACCTGGCGGCCCAGCTGGTCGTCGCCATCTTCGTCAGCGACGAAATCGCCGCCGTGGACGCCCCCGAGCTCGCCGCCCAGACCGTCTCCTTCAACCTGGGCCAGGAGGTCACCTCGTCCGAGGTCGACGGTGGCGGCGGTGTGGCCTGCGGCTACGTGCCGGTCGTGCTCGAGGACGAGAGCCGGGCGGAGCAGTGGTTCTGCGCCGCGGCGTACGGCGACGCGGTCGCCAACCTCCTCCTCCCCCTCACCGTCGAGGGCGAGGAGGACGCGACGGCGCAGGCCACCGCGTTCCTCAACGCCGCCCGCGCCTGACCCCCGCGCGACCCCCGCGCGTCAGGCCTCGCCCCCGAGCGGGAGGCGCAGCTCGTCCGGCGCGCCGTCGGCGATCCGGACGGGGACGCCCCAGTCCTGCTGGTGGAGGTGGCACGCCGCCCCCACAGGCACCTCGCCGTCGGTGTCCGCGTCGCACGACGCGGCCCGGGCCGCCACGTGCAGCACGCCCTCCCCGACCGCCGGGTCGAGCTCGAGCTCCCGGGTCAACGGGACCGCGCGGCCGTCGCCGCCGCGGAGGAGCGCCGGCGGCGTCGCCGTCACCAGCAGCTGCGTGGCCGGCCCGAACCGCTCGTCGACCTTCTGGCCGGGCGGCGGCACGAACGGCACCACCAGCCGGAGCCGCGCCGCGACCTCGGTGACGGGCCGCTGCGTGCGGTGGGCGAAGCCCTCGGTGGTCACGGCGGCACCCAGGGCCACCGCGCTCAACCGGTGCGCCGTCGACTCGACGACGACGAGTGCGTCACCGGCGACGTACGCCGCGCTCGGCTCCGCGAGCCCGGTCGCCAGCGTCGTCAGCTCGCCGGTGGGCCCGACTGCGGGGTCGAAGCGGCGCACGGCCCCGTTGTAGGTGTCGCAGACCGCGACCGAGCCGTCGGGGAGCGCGGTGACGCCCAGCGGGTGCTGCAGGAGCGCGGCAGGGCCGTCCGGACCGCCGGCACCGCCGGGCCCGTCGCGGAACCCGAAGTCGAAGAGCCCGGTGCCGACGGCGGTGCGGACGACCAGCCCGTCCTGCTCGTCGTGCTCGATCCACCGGAGCGACGAGGTCTCGGAGTCGGCCAGCCACAGCCGCGCGCCGTCGCGGGAGACCGCCAGCCCGGAGGTCTGGGCGAACCACGCCTCCGCGAGCGGCCCGTCGAGCAGGCCCTCGTTGGTCGTGCCCGCGGCGACCTCGACGTCGCCCGTGCGCGGGTCGAGCGTCCACAGCTGGTGGATGCCGGCCATGGCCACCCACACCCGGTCGCGCCACCAGACGACGTCCCACGGCGAGGAGAGCCGCTCCGTGCCGTCGCCCTGCATCCACTGCGTGCCGTCGCCGGCGAGCGTGGTGACCACGCCGTCGGCGAGGCGCAGCCCGGCGAGGCGGTGGCCGACGGTGTCGGCGACCACCGCGTCGTACCCCGCCGCGGTCGCCACCTCCGCCGGCAGCAGGCAGACGCCGTTGGGCTCGCGGAAGCCGCCGAAGCGGCGCTGCACGGGCCCCTCGGGGGCGGCCAGCTCGACGACCTCGTCGTGACCCGCGTCCGCGACCAGCACCCGGCCGTCGGGCAGCGGCACCGCCGACGCCGGGAACCGCAGGTCGCCGGGGGTGACGGGCGGCGCCACGTAGGGCGAGTCGCCCGGCTGCAGCGTGCCCCGCGCGCGGTGCTCGGCCACCAGGCGGTCGAGCAGACGGTCGATGGCGTGGGCGTGGCCCTCCCCCGCGTAGTGCGCCACCACGTAGCCCTCCGGGTCGACGAGCACCAGCGTCGGCCAGGCACGCGCCGTGTAGGCCTGCCACGTCTCCAGCTCGGGGTCGTCGAGCACCGGGTGGTGCACCCCGTAGCGCTCCACGGCCGCCACCAGCGCGTCGGGATCGGCCTCGTGCACGAACTTGGGGCTGTGCACGCCGACGACCGTGAGGTGCTCCGCGTGGCGCTCCTCCACGGGCCGCAGCTCGTCGAGGACGTGGAGGCAGTTGACGCAGCAGAAGGTCCAGAAGTCGAGCAGCACGAACCGGCCGCGCAGCTCGGCCGCGCTGAGCGCCCGGCCCCCCGTGTTGAGCCAGCCGCGCCCCCGCAGCTCGGGGGCACGGACGCGGGGCACGAGGCCGTGGTCGGTGCCGTGGTCGGTCGTCATGGGGACGACGGTAGAGGGCGGCACCGACACCCGGGGACGGCCGTCCACAGGCGGCCCGACGCCCTAGGCCCGGCGTGCACGCCCCACTACTCTGGCGGACATGTCCACCCCTCCACCCAGCGCCGCCGAGGTCCCCTCCGACACGGACACGACGGCCCGCCTGACCTCCTACGTCGACGTCTGGTGGGCCGCGGTCGAGGACTTCCTCGCCCTGGCGACGTCGCTCGCCCCCGAGGAGTGGCGACGCCCGACCGACCTGCCCGGCTGGACGGCGCACGACGTGCTGGCGCACCTCGTGCACCTGGAGTCGCTCACCGTCGGCGGCGAGCACCCCCAGGTCGACATCGGCGAGGCGGCCCACGTGCGCAACGACATGGGCCGTTTCACCGAGCAGGGCGTCGTCGCGCGGCGTGACGCCGACCCGGCGGCGCTCGTGGAGGAGCTGCGGAGCACGACCCGGGGGCGGTACGACGATCTGCGGGCCCACCCGCCGACCGATGCCTCCGCGACGGCGCCCGGGGCGTTCGGCCTCCTCGGCTGGGACACCGAGACCTTCCTCGGCAACCGGCCCTTCGACGTGTGGATGCACGAGCAGGACCTGCGGCGTGCCGTCGACCGGCCCGGTGGCCTCGACGGCCTGCCCGCGGCGTACTGCGCGCAGCGTCTGCTCCGCTCCGTGCCCTTCGTCGTCGGGAAGCGGGTGAAGCCCGCGCCCGGCACGTCGGTGGTGGTCGAGGTCGGGGCCCTGCCCCCCGTCGGCGTCCTCGTCGGGGAGGACGGCCGGGGGCGACCGGTGCCCGTCGAGGAGCTCGACGCCCCCACCGCCACGATCCGCACCGACCTGGAGGCCTTCTGCCTCGCCTCGGGCGGCCGCGGCGAGGCCGACCCCGCGCGCTGGGAGCTGTCCGGCGACGAGGACCTCGCCCGCCGCGTGGTCGCGAACCTGGCGGTGACGCCGTGAAGCACGACCCCCGCACCTGGTCCCTGGCCGAGATGCCCGACCTCGCGGGCCGCACCGCGGTCGTCACCGGCCCCACGAGCGGCCTCGGCACGGCGACGGCCCGCGAGCTGGCCCGGGCCGGCGCCCGCGTGGTGCTCGCCGGCCGCAGTCCGGCGAAGCTCGACGCCACGACGTCGGAGATCACGGCCGCCGTTCCCGGCGCCGACCTCGAGCGGCTGGTGGTCGACCTCGCCTCCCTCGGCTCCGTCCGCAGCGCGGCGGCGGACGCGGCGCGCCTGGGCCCGATCGACCTGCTCGTCAACAACGCCGGCGTCATGGCGACCAAGGCGCAGCGCACCGACGACGGGCTCGACCTCCAGATGGCCACCAACCACTTCGGCCACTTCCTGCTGACCGGGTTGCTGTGGCCGCAGCTCGTCGCCGACGGCGGTGGGCGGGTCGTCTCCGTGTCGTCGTTCCTGCACACGGTGGCCCGCCGCGCGCCCCTCGGCGACCCGCGCACGCCGCCGCGGCGCTACTCCCGCTGGGGCGTCTACGCGCAGACGAAGCTCGCGAACCTGCTCTTCACCTACGAGCTGCAGCGCCGCGCCGAGGCCGCGGGCGCACCGGTGACGGCGCTCGCCGCGCACCCGGGGTACGCCGCGACCCACCTGCTGTCCTACGGCCAGACCGGCCGCGGCACGGGCGGGCTCGCGTCGATCCTCAACGCCGTGGCGTCCGCGACGGCCCAGTCCGCCGACGACGGGGCGCTGCCGACGCTGATGGCGGCCACGGCCGACCTCCGGGGCGGCACGTTCTGCGGACCCAGCGGGTTCAACCAGCTCCGCGGGCTGCCGCGCCCGGTGGGGTCGACGAAGCTCGCGCGCGACCCCGAGGCGCAGCGCCGCCTGTGGGAGATCAGCGAGGAGACGGTCGGGCTCAGCTGGCCGTGAGCCGGCCCTGAACCCTCAGCGCGAGCGCGGCCCGAAGGTCGGTGCGATCTTGGCGAAGGCCGACTCCCGCGCGACGCGGGTGTTGCGCGTGGCGAGCAGGATGACCTGCTCGATGCGCTCGCGCGCGAACGTGCGGCGGGCGCTCGAGGTGCGGGCGCCGTCGAACAGGCGCTTGGCGGCGGCCACCGCGTCGGGGGACTTGGCCTTGATCTCGACCACGAGCGCCTCCGCCGCAGCGACGGGGTCGGCGTCGACGCCGGTCACGAGGCCCAGGTCGAGCGCCTCCTTGCCCGACACGACCTCGGCCGTCATGGCGAGCTTCTTGGCGACGTCGAGGCCGACGAGCTCCGAGATGCTGCGCACGCCGCTCATGTCGGGGATGAGGCCCCACTTGCCCTCGAGCACCGACCAGCGGGCGTCGGGCGTCGTGAACCGGAAGTCGGCGGCGAGCGCGATCTGCAGGCCGCCGCCGTAGCAGTGGCCGTGGACCGCCGCGATCACCGGCACGGGCAACCGCCGCCAGGCCCAGCACGCCTCCTGGAACGTGTTGGTGCCCCGGAGCGGCGAGGGCACGAGCGCCCGGGCGACCCGGCCGGGCCGCTTGAGCACGGTGCCGAAGTCCAGGCCCGCGCAGAACGACTCGCCGGCCCCGCTGAGGATGACGGCGCGAAGGCTGCGGTCGTGGCGCAGCCACCGCGCGACGCGGATCAGGTCCTCGAGGGTGTCGAGGGTGAGCGCGTTGAGCTTGTCGGGCCGGTCGAGCACGACGCGCGCGATGCCGTCCTCGACGGTGCAGGAGACGTAGGTGGTGGCGGGCGACGCAGACATGGGCGTCATGCTACTCGTAGGTAACTCACGACCAGGTCAACGTTCCGTCGTCGAGGTCGGAGCGGCGCAGCGCCCGGAGGTCGTACAGGTAGTTCTGCACCACCTTCCACGGCGCCTCGGCGCCCTGCTTCGGGAGCTGGTCGACGGAGCGCTGGACGTAGCCGGCCTCGAGGCCCAGCAGCGGCGCCTCCGGGACGCCCGGGTCGCGGTGCACCTCCACCTTGCGGAGCCCCGTGCTCCGCATCCGCCCGAGCAGCCGCGAGACGTAGTCCGCGACCAGGTCGGCCTTCAGCGTCCACGAAGCGTTGGTGTAGCCGATCGTGTAGGCGAAGTTCGGTACGCCGGTGAGCATGAGACCGCGGTAGCTCATCGTCTCGGGCAGCTTGACCTCGGCGCCGTCGACCGTGAACTGCAGGCCACCGAAGGCGAGCAGGTTGAGCCCGGTCGCCGTGACGACGATGTCGGCCTCGATCTCCTCGCCGCCCTCCAGCCGGATCCCCGTCGGCGTGAACGTGGCGATCCGGCCCGTCGCGATCGACGCCTCGCCCGAGCGCAGCACCCGGTAGAGGTCGCCGTCCGGCACCACGCAGAACCGCTGGTCCCACGGGTCGTACGGCGGGTTGAAGTGCGTGTCGACGTCGAGGCCCGGCACCTGGCGCTTGGTCCAGGCGCGCACGCCGCGCTTCACGACGGACGGGAACGTCTGGCTGGCGTTGAAGAACACCATCTGCTGCAGCACGTTGCGCCACCGCGTGACCTGGTAGGCCGTCATCTCGGGCAGCACCTTGCGCGCCAGCAGGGAGAGCTGGTCCCGCGCCGGGATGGAGATGACGTAGGTCGGGGTGCGCTGCAGCATCGTCACGTGCTCGGCCGTGGCGGCCATCGAGGGCACGAGGGTGATCGCCGTGGCCCCGGAGCCGATGACGACGACCTTCTTGCCGCTGTGGTCGAGGTCCTCGGGCCAGGCCTGCGGGTGCACGAGCTCGCCCTCGAACAGCTCCTCGCCGGGGAAGGTGGGCCGGTAGCCGGCGTCGTAGTCGTAGTAGCCCGCGCAGCAGTAGAGGAAACCGGCCGAGTACGTCGCGGTCTCGCCGTCGACGACCACCTCGACCGTCCACCGGGAGGTCGCCGAGTCCCACGCGGCCGCGACCACCTTGTGGCCGAACCTGATGCGGTCGACGAGGTCGTGCTCGGCGGCCGTCTCCTCGACGTACTCCCGGATGGAGGCACCGTCGGCCAGCGCCTTCTCCCCGAGCCAGGGCTTGAAGCGGTAGCCCAGCGTGTACATGTCCGAGTCGGAGCGCACGCCGGGGTAGCGGAAGAGGTCCCACGTGCCGCCGATCGCGTCACGGGCCTCGAGGATGAGCAGCTCGAGGTCGGGGTGGTCACGGGTCAGCCGGGCCGCGGCACCGATGCCGGAGAGGCCGGCCCCGATGACGAGGACGTCGACGTGCTCACGCGGGGAGGGACGGCTGGAGGGAGCCGGGGTCTGCGCCATGCCCGGCATCATGACCCGGACCGGGCCCTGTTGTCACGCGTTCAATAGCGTGGATCGGGCCCGGTCCGGGTCAGGAAGGTCACTCGTTGGTGCCGGGGATCAGCTGCAGGCGGATGTCGCCGGTGGCCTGCGGGTCCTCGTCGTACTCCGTCACGACGACCGAGTAGTCGTCGCCCTGGCGCACCTGGACGAGGCAGGTCTCGTCGCCGAAGGAGCTGTCACGGTTGCAGATCTCGTTGCCGTGCTTGTCGAAGACCTGGAGACGGAAGTCGACCGCGGGGTCCGCGATGTTCTCGAGGAAGACGGTGAGCGACCCGCTCGTCGTCGCCACGAACGGGGCGTTGCCGCCGCCCGCCGGCATCGTCGTCTCGAGCGTGGTGCCGCCCTCGCCCCAGACCGCAGCACCCTCGGGCGCCTGCGCCGGGGTGAGCCGGGACCGGTCGGCCACGGCGAGCACCGTGCCCTCCAGGTCGCAGATCGCGTCGCTCGTGCAGCTCGAGATGTACATGCCCTCGGGGAGCACGAAGGCGCCCGAGAGGTCCTCGTAGATCGCCGCACCCATGGGCGCGCCCGCCGGCAGCGGCACCTCGTCGCCCAGCTCCAGCGTCTCGGCGTCGACCACGTCGACGAACACCTCGACGGTGTCGGAGCCCGCGAAGACGTTGAACTCGACCTCCTGCTCGCCCGAGCGCTCCGGCACGAAGGCCGCGAAACCCTCCTCGCCGTACCAGCCCTGGGCCGAGGTCACCTGCATGGCCGCGTCCTCGGGGAACGGGATGCCCATGTCGTCGGAGCTGGAGAGCAGCACGATCTGCGACTCGTCCGCCTCCACGGTGAGCACGGCGGTGTCGTCGTCGACGGGGATCTCGTTGACCTCGCCGAGCGTGATCCCGGCCGCGTCGGGCCCGTCGGTGCCCTCGGTCCCCTCGGTGCTGCTCGTCTCGGGGTCGTCGGCCTCCCCCGGGTCGTCGTTGTCCTTGAAGACGGTGAGCACGAGCGCCGTGATGACGACACCCACGACGAGCACGCCGACGACGCCCCAGATGGCGATCCACTTGCCGCGGCCGCCACCGCCGTTGGGGGACGGCTGCCCGACCTCGCCGTAGCCGCCGCCGTAGCCACCGCCGCCGTAGCCACCGCCGCCGTAGCCACCGCCGTACCCGCCACCGGGCTGGCCGTAGCCGCCGGACTGGGGGTAGCCCGCGTCGTACCCGCCGGACTGGCCGTAGCCGCCCTGCTGGCCGCCCGACGGCGCGCCGTACGACGAGGACGGGGGCAGCCCGCCGCTGACGCTCGTCGGGGCGTCGCCCGGGTCGGCGGAGCCGGACGGGGAGGGGCCGCCGGTGACGTGGGTCGCGTCGGCCGGGGTGCCGCACGTGTCGCAGAACGCGGCGTCGTGGGGCATCTGGTGTCCGCAGACGGCACAGGTGCTCATGGGGTGTCCTTCCAGCACTCGTCGTCCGCGCCCAGACGCGGGCGGCTCGGGAAGACAGCGAGGGCCGGACCGCCTCTACCCCGCGAGGGACCCGCTCAATCAGGCCCGCTCGATCAGGCCCGCTCGATCAGGACCGCTCGATCAGGCGACGCGCTCCACGTCCGCCTTCTTCTGCGCGCGCAGCCGGCGGGCCTGCTGCTCGAGGCGGAGCTGGGCCACGCGGCGCACCTTGCGGTCGCCCGTGGTCATCGCCCACAGCATCTTGAGCTGGCTCGGCAGGTTCTCCTTGGTCGTGGTCTCCAGCCAGCCGTTGGGCAGGGAGAGACGGACGACCTTGTGCCAGGCCGAGTAGACCTGCGCGGGCAGCGACGCGGAGTGGTAGTTGAGGTCGTACTTCTCGAAGAGCGCCTGCACCTTCGGGGCCACCTCGGCGTACCGGTTCGACGGCAGGTCGGGGAAGAGGTGGTGCTCGATCTGGTGCGAGAGGTTGCCGGTCATGAAGTGCATGGCCTTCGAGCCGGAGATGTTGGCGGAGCCGAGCATCTGGCGCAGGTACCACTCGCCGCGGGTCTCCCGCTCCGGGATCGCGGCCTTCTCGTAGGTCTCGACGCCCTCGGGGAAGTGGCCGCACATGATCACGGAGTGGCTCCACACGTTGCGGACCAGGTTGGCCGTGAAGTTGGCGGCCAGGGTCGGCAGGAACGAGCCGGTCGGCAGCGACAGCAGCGGGTGGACGACGTAGTCCTTCGTCATCTGCTTGCGGATCTTGCCGAGGGTGGCGCGGGCGGCCTTCTTGAAGGACTCCGGACGGCGGTCCTTCGGCGTCTTCAGGTTCTTGCCGAGCTCGAGGTCGTAGGCCGCGATCCCGTACTCGAAGAAGCACGCGTTGATGAAGTTCCAGATCGGCTGCGCGAGGTACATCGGCACCCAGCGCTGGTCCTCGTCGACGCGCATGATGCCGTAGCCGAGGTCGTTGTCCTTGCCGACGATGTTCGTGTAGGTGTGGTGCACCTCGTTGTGGCTGTGCTTCCAGCCCTCCGCCGTCGAGGCGTTGTCCCACTCCCAGGTGGTCGAGTGGATCTTCGGGTCACGCATCCAGTCCCACTGGCCGTGCATGACGTTGTGGCCGATCTCCATGTTCTCGACGATCTTGGCGATCGAGAGGCCGATGGTGCCGACGACGAACGCCGGGGGGAACGCGCTGGCGAGCAGCACCGCGCGCGAACCGAGCTCCAGCTTGCGCTGGGCGTCGATGACCTTGCGGATGTACGCCGCGTCCCGCTCCCCGCGGGTGTCGAGCACCTCCTGGCGGATGGCGTCGAGCTCGATGCCGAGCTGCTCGATGTCCTCCGGCGTCAGGTGCGCGACGGGGTTCTGGTCCTTCTTGGTGACGACGGTCATGGTGATGTCCTCCCGGGGATCAGACGTCGAGGTGGCATGGGCCGGCAGCGGCCGTGATGCAGGTCTGGATGCGGATGCCGCCGGGCCCGGTCTCGCCGGGCACGGCGGTGGTGAGCTCGCCGTTGCGCAGGTCGCGCACGGAGCCCTCCTTCAGCGGTACGACGCAGCCGAAGCAGACGCCCATGCGGCAGCCGCTCGGCATGAGGACGCCGGCGGACTCGCCCGCGTCGAGGAGCGTGGTGGACCCGTCGGTCTCGACGCTCGCGCCCCCGGCGAAGGTGACCGCGCCGCCCTCGCCGACGACGAGCGTCGCGGGCCGGAACTGCTCGGTGTAGAGCACCAGGTCGCGCGCGGCGTGGTGGGCCTCGAGCGCGTCGAGGAGGCCGCCGGGACCGCACGCGTACGTCGCGCGCTCGTCGAGGTCGGGCACCAGGTCGCCGAGCGTGTCGACGTCGAGGAGGCCGTGCACGTCGTCGTACCGCGCCACGAGGTGGATGGCGCCGGCGGCGTCGAGGGCCTCGAGGTCCCGGATGAAGATCGAGTCGGGGCGGCTCGGCGCGACGTGCACGACCGTGATGTCGAGGTGCGCGCTGCGGGCGGGCCGCACGACGCCGGTGTCGGTCACGGGGAACAGGTTGCGGAGCATCCCGACGACGGGCGTGACGCCGGAGCCGGCGGTCACGAAGAGCAGCTTCGCGGTCGCGGGGCCGTCGGTGACCTCGGGCGCCAGCACGAACTCGCCGGTGGCCTGCTCGAGGTGGACGAGGGTGCCGACCCGCACGCGGTGCACGAGGTGGTGGGACACGACGCCCTCGGGCACGGCCTTGACGGTGATCGAGATGTTGCCGTCGGGACGCGGGCCGTGGGTGAGCGAGTAGGCGCGCCACTGGCGGACGCCGTCGACGTCGATGCCGACCCGCACGTACTGGCCCGGCACGTGCCCGGCCCAGTCGCGGCCGGGGCGGATGACGATGGTGGCGGCGTCGGCCGTCTCGGGGGTGACGGCGACGACCTTGCCGCGCAGCTCGGCGCCCGCGCGGAGCGGGTTGAAGAGGTCGAGGTAGTCGGCCGGCACGAGCGGGGTCACCGCCGCGTTCGCGACCCGCTCCAGGCGCGCACGGAGCGTCGTGGAGCCTGCGCGGCGACGGGTCGCCGACGTCAGCAGGGGCACTGAGGAGCTCATGTGTCCATCGTGAGGGCTCGGACGCTTCGTGTCGTCACGCTCCGCAGGTGAAGTTGCGGCATGATGTTGTTCGCTCGGAACAACTCGGAGGTGCTCCATGGATGCCGCAGGCGACGCAGTCACCCTCTCGGAGGGAGCCGTGACCGCGCTCCGCAGCGCTCTGCCCGACGTCGCCGACCGGACCGTCGACGCCATCATCACCGAGGTACCCAGCTATGAGAACGCCCTGTCCGGACCGATGGGCGCCACGATCCGGCAGGCCGTGCAGCTCGCGCTCGGCGGGTTCGTCGCCCTCGTCTCCGGCTCCTCCGCCGCGACCGGCCGCCGCCGCGACCCCCGGAGGCCGGCGACGGCGTCGACGCGGGGCGCCTACGACCTGGGCCGGGGCGAGGCGCGCAGCGGACGGTCGATGGAGGCGCTGCTCGCGGCGTACCGGATCGGGGCGCGCGTCTCCTGGCGCGAGCTGTCCCGCGTCGCCGTCGACCACGGCGTCGGCGCCCGGATGCTCGCGGAGTTCGCGGAGCTCGTCTTCGCGTTCATCGACGAGCTCTCCGCCGCCAGCGCGGCCGGGCACGCCGACGAGCTCGCCGCGAGCGGCCGCGTGCGGCGACGCCGCCTGGAGCGGATCGCGCACCTGCTGCTGGAGCGGGCGCCCGCGGACGCCGTCCACGCGGTCGTCGCCACGACCGACTGGGAGCCGCCCGCGACGCTCACCGCCCTCGTCGTGCGCAGCGACCAGGCGCGGGCCGTGCTCACCGCGGTGGACCCCGCCACCCTGCAGCCCGCCGACGAGCTCCCCGCCCTCGCCGACGGCGAGCGCACGCTCCTGCTCGTGCCCGACGTGCGGCGGACGGTGCTGCTCGAGCAGCTGGGGCAGTACGACGCGGTCGTCGGCCCCACGGTGCCGTGGCTCGAGGTGCGCACCTCCTACGACCGGGTCGAGCGTGCCCTCGGCCTTCCCGGGCTCGACGGGACGGACCGGGTGGACGGGCTCCTCGACACCGACGACGTGCTCGTCGACCTCGTCGTCCACGCCGACCCCGCTGCCCGCGCCGCCCTCCGCGCCCGCGCGCTGGCCCCGCTCGAGGGCGTGCGCGCTGACACCGCCGCCCGGCTCGAGGAGACGCTCCGCGCGTGGCTCCTCCACCAGGGCCGCCGCGAGGAGGTGGCCGCGGCGCTGTTCGTGCATCCCCAGACGGTGCGGTACCGCATGGGCCGCGTGCGCGAGCTGTGGGGCGACGCGCTCGGCGACCCCGAGGTCGTGCGCGAGCTGGTGGTGGCGTTGGCGTGACGCAGCCCTCCGAACGCGGATACTGGTCCCCATGACCTCGCTCCCCCGCCGTGTCGTCGCCGGCCTCGCGTTCGCCCTCGTGCTCACCGGGTGCAGCGGCAATGACTCCGACGGGCCGAGGGTGGCGACGGCCGAGCCGTCGTCCGAGGCCCCCGGCGCCGACGGGCCCGAGGTGCGCACGGACGACTCCGACGACTTCGCGGACCAGTCCTACGTGGCGATGGGCGACTCCTACACCGCGGCGCCCGGCGTGCAGCCGGCCGACGACTCCTCGGGTCTGTGCGGTCGCTCCGAGGTGAACTACCCCCACCTCGTGCAGGGCGCGTTCGGCGGCTCCGAGCTCGCCGACGTCTCCTGCTCCGGCGCCACCACGGCGGACCTCCTGGCGCCGCAGCAGCTGTCGACGGGCGCGGTGCCGGCCCAGATCGACGCCGTCACCGCCGACACCGACATCGTCACCATCAGCACGGGCGGCAACGACTTCGGCGCCTTCGCGCTGCTGGCGGGCGACTGCGTGCAGACCGGCTGCGAGGACATCGACATCGCCGCCGTGCAGGCGGGCCTGGCCCAGCTGTCGACCGACCTCGCGGGCGCCATCGAGCAGGTGCAGGAGCGGGCGCCCGAGGCGCGGGTGCTCGTGGTCGGCTACCCCCAGGTGGTGCCCGCGGGCAACGAGGGCTGCGACGACGTGCCGCTGGACGCCCAGACCATCGGCCTGGCCCGCCTCCTCAACCAGGAGCTCTCCAACGCGCAGAAGCGCGCCGCCGAGACCGCCGGGGTCGAGTTCGTCGACCTCTACGCGGCCACCCAGGGCCACGCGCTCTGCTCCGACGAGCCGTGGATCAACGGCGGCGACACCACGGGCGCCGTGCCCTACCACCCGCTCGAGTCCGGCCAGCGCGCCGCCGCGGCGGCGATCGTCGAGCTGCTGGACAGCTGAGCCCGGCCCCCGGCCCCGACGCTCAGCCCAGCTCGATCCCCGCGCCGTACACGGCCTGACCGGCGACGTACGTCGCGGCGACGGGCATCTCCCGCAGCCAGGCGCCCTGCTCGGCGGTGGAGCCGAACGCGGCGTACGGGTCCGCGTCGAGCAGCACGAGGTCGCCCGGGTGCCCGGGGGCGACGGTGCCCCAGCCGTCGGTGGACGCGGCGAGGGCCTCGGCGACGGTGAGGGCCTGCTCGCCGTGCCACGGCTCGCGCTCGTCGGCGCTACGGTGCACCGCCGCGGCCATCGCGAGCCACGGGTCGAGCGGCGAGACCGGCGCGTCGGAGCCGAGGGCGAGCTCGACGCCGTCGTCGAGCATCCAGCGGAACGCGAAGCAGCGGCTCGACCGCTCCTGCCAGATCTTCTCCGTGAGGTCGCGGTCGTCGAGCAGGTGCGCGGGCTGCACGCTGGCGCGGATGCCCAGCTCGGCCATGCGCCGCGAGTCGGCGCGGCCGACCATCTGGGCGTGCTCGATGGAGCCGCGGGCACCGGTCGTCGCGTACGCCGTGAGCGCGGCCGCCACCGCCGCGTCACCGATCGCGTGGGTCGCCACGTCGAGGCCCGCCGCGTGCGCACGCTCGAGAAGCGTGCGCAGCTCGGCGCCCGACAGGTTGGGCTGCCCGGCGGGGTACTCGAGGCGGTGGGCGTCGGCGTAGGGCTCGCAGCACCACGCCGTCCGGGTGTTGAGCGACCCGTCGGAGATGATCTTGAGCGGCCCCATCTGCAGGCGGTCGTCCTGCGGGCCGGTCACGTCGGCCACGCCCGGCAGCACGTCCCCCGTGCGCAGGCCGAGCGAGAGGACCTCGTCGAGTCCCTCGGCGTACGTCGACATCCGCACCCGCAGCCGGTCGCACCCCTGCTCCCAGCGGTGCAACCAGTCGGCCGCGCCGCCGGAGAACTCGAAGTCGACGAGGCCGACGATGCCCAGCGAGGCGGCGGTGTCGAGGGCGCGGCGGTAGGCCGCGGGCGACGTCCCGTCGTCGCCGACGAGGGTGGAGAGGCGCGCGTACGCCGCGAACCACTCCGCCTCACGCACCACGGAGTCCCGCACGGGCATGGCGAGGTGGAGGAGCGCCGTCGTGTTGAGCCACGCGTGGTGGCCGTCGCCGGAGATGAGCACGACGGGCACCTCGCCGGAGACCGCGTCGAGCTCGCTGACGGTGACGTCGCGGTCCCAGCCGCCGGAGCG
The DNA here is from genome assembly GCA_038184435.1 of Nocardioides alkalitolerans. Lineage (NCBI taxonomy): Bacteria > Bacillati > Actinomycetota > Actinomycetes > Propionibacteriales > Nocardioidaceae > Nocardioides > Nocardioides alkalitolerans. The sequence goes on from CP116227.1 coordinate 3,147,449, forward strand.
GTGGCCCCAGCCGATGACGGGGTGGCCGGGCTGCTCGGCCAGCCGCTCCGCGACCATGCGGGTCGCGTCCTCGGGCGAGCGGGCCGCGGCGAGGTCGAGGCGCTGCGACGCGAGGGTCCACTGGCCGAGGTGGACGTGCTGGTCCCAGAGGCCCGGGATCAGCCAGCGTCCCTCGGCGTCGACGACGTCGGCCGCGGTGGCGCCGGGGTGGACGGGCAGGTCGGGACCGACCGCGGTGACACGGGCGTCGGTGACCACCACGTCGACGGGACGGGGCGAGGGGCCGGCGACGACACCGGGCCCGACGGGCACCAGGCGCGCCTGGCGGATGAGCAGCGTGGACACGGGGCGCAACGGTAGCGAGCGTCGGTGACCCACAGCGCCTCCCGGGCGGGCAGACTGGTCACATGTCCTCCCCGCTGCCCCCGCCGCCGCTGCCCCCTCGGTCCGGCGGTCGACGCTCGCAGGGGCGGGGGACGGTCGTCATCGCCTTCGTCGTCGCGTTCGTGCTGGCCTCGGTGACGTCGCTGGCGGTCATCCTCGTCGTCGACCAGGTGCGCGACCGGCAGGCCGACGACCGGAGCGACGAGGACCGCTCCGAGGGCCCCACCGACGACTCGTCCGACGACTCCTCCGACGGTCCTGGGGACCGCGAGGGCGACCCCGTCGACGTACCGGAGCTCGCGGCACCCACGGAGCCCGCCCTGGCGGCGGCGGTGAGCGAGCCGCGGGAGGACTCGGTCTACCCGGAGGTCGGCGACCCCGGGGTGGACGCGCTGCACTACGCGATCGACTTCTCGTGGTTCCCCGAGGACGACGACTTCACGGCCACGACGGCGGTGACCTTCCGCGCGACCACGACGGCGGAGCGGTTCCAGCTCGACCTGGCCGAGCACCTCGACGTCGAGTCCGTCGCCGTCGACGGCGAGCCGACGGACGCGTTCGAGCACGACGGCAAGGACCTCATCGTGGACGTGCCCGTGACCGCGGACGAGCGGTACGTCGTGGAGGTCGTCTACGGCGGCCCGCCCCAGCCGGTCGACGCGCCGACCACGCGGTCCGACTTCGAGGGCGTCGGTCTGCAGCGCTCCGACTCGTCCGACTACGACGGCTGGCTGTGGACGATGCAGGAGCCGTACGGCGCGTTCACCTGGTATCCCGTCAACGACCAGCCCGCCGACAAGGCCATCTACGACATCACCGTGCACACGTCGCCCGACTGGCAGGGCGTCGCGAACGGCGTGCTGACCTTCTCCGAGTCGAACGACCTCGAGTTGGTCAACCGGTTCCACGCGGACGCCCCCATGTCGTCGTACCTCTCGACGATCGCCGTCGGGGACTACGAGCTCACGGAGGACGAGAGCGACTCGGGCGTGCCGCTCGCCTACTGGACCCCGTCCGGCGACGAGGAGATCCTCCAGGCGATCGAGGAGACCAAGGACGCGCTCGCCTGGGTGGAGGACAAGCTCGGCCCCTACCCGTTCGACAGCCTCGGCTCCGTCGTCGTCGACTCCGAGAGCGCCATGGAGACCCAGACGATGATCACCTACGGCAACACCGGCTACACCCTGTCGCCCGAGGTGATCGTGCACGAGATCGTCCACCAGTGGTACGGCGACAAGGTGTCCCCGAACGACTGGCGCGACGTCTGGATGAACGAGGGCATGGCCATGTACCTCCAGATGCTCTACGAGGCGGAGGAGGCCGGCATCGACGTCGACGAGTACGTCACGTACTACGCCGCCGAGGACCAGTCCTACCGCGACGAGGCCGGCCCGCCGGCCGCCTGGGACCCGGACCAGTTCGGCCAGTCCAACATCTACGTGCCGCCGGGCGTCATGTGGCACGAGCTGCGCACGCAGCTCGGCGACGAGGTCTTCTGGGAGATGACCCGGGCGTGGCCGTACGCCGCGGGTGACGCCTTCGTGTCCACGGGGCGCGAGGAGTACTGGGCGTGGCTGTCGGAGCAGGCCGGTGGCGACCTGACGCCGTTCCTGACGGAGTGGCTGCTGGGCGAGACCGAGCCCCGCACGACGTTCTGAGGGGGTCGGTCCCGCCCGGGCGGGTTGGAGCGCGGGAGTAGGTAAGGAGGCATGACGGACTCCTCCAGCGCCCCCGGCTCGACCGGTTCGACCCCGCCGCCCAGCGTGATCGTGCTCTTCGGAGCCACTGGCGACCTGGCCAAGCGCAAGCTCTTCCCCGCGTTCCTCCGCCTCGCTGCGTCGGAGTGGCTGCCCGAGTCCTACGCGATCATCGGCTCGGGGCGGCACTCCCCCGGCTCCGACGACGAGTTCCGCGACCAGGTGCGCGAGGCGCTGCAGGAGAAGGCGGACGACGACGAGCGCGACGCCATCGACGGGCTGGTCGAGCGCATCAGCTTCCAGACCGCGTCGGCGGACGACGGCGCCGACCTGGCCGCGGCCATCGGCGACGCCGAGAAGAAGGTCGCCGAGGAGGCGGGCGCCGACGTCGCGGACGTGCGCCGGCTCGTCTACCTGTCGGTGCCGCCGTCGGCGATGACGGACATGATCGGCATGCTCGACCGGGAGGGCATCACGGAGCGAGCCCGCCTCGTCGTGGAGAAGCCGTTCGGTCTCGACCTGGCGTCGGCGGAGGAGCTCGACGGCGTGCTGCTCGACGCCGTCGACGAGGAGCAGGTCTTCCGCATCGACCACTTCCTCGGCAAGGAGGCGGTGCAGAACATCCTCGCGCTGCGCTTCGCCAACGGCCTGTTCGAGCCGGCCTGGGACCGCCGCTCCATCGCGTCGGTGCAGATCGACGTGCCCGAGGAGCTGACCATCGAGGGGCGAGCCGGCTTCTACGAGTCCACCGGCTGCCTGCGCGACATGATCTCGACGCACCTCTGCCAGCTGCTCGGCTTCGTCGCGATGGAGGACCCCGGGGCGTTCGAGGCGCAGGCGGTCCGGGACGCGAAGGCGGCGCTGTTCCGCGACGTACGGCCCCTGGACCCGGCACGGGTGGTGTTCGGGCAGTACGAGGGGTACCGCGACGAGGAGGACGTCGACGACGACTCGACGGTCGAGACGTTCGTCGCGGCCGAGGTCTTCGTCGACAACGACCGGTGGCGGGACGTGCCGTTCCTGCTGCGCACCGGGAAGGCGCTCGCCGAGGGGCGGCGCACCATCACGCTGCGGTTCCGCGACCCCGAGTCGGACATGTTCGAGGAGCCCTCGTGCGGCAACGAGCTCGTGCTCGAGCTGACCGACGAGCCGCAGATCACCGTCGACGTGCGGGCCAAGAAGCCCGGGCGGGCCTTCGACATCACGATGGCGACCATGCAGGTGCAGGTGCACGGCACGGCGGAGTCGTTCCCCCTGGAGGCCTACGAGCGCCTGCTGCTCGACGTGCTCCACGGCGACCAGACCCTCTTCACACGCTCCGACGAGGTCGAGCGGCTGTGGGAGGTCTGCCAGCCGGTGCTGGACGACCGGCCCGAGGTGCACCCCTACGCGCAGGGCTCGTGGGGCCCGCAGGCCGCCCTCGACCTCGCCCCGGGCGGGTGGCGGCTCGGTGGTTGAGTCCCGCACGGCGGGTGACGCGCCGGACATCGCCGCCCACGGCATCATCGGGGACCTCCGCTCGGCGGCGCTCGTCTCCACCGACGGCACCATCGACTGGTTCTGTCCCGAGCGCTTCGACCGGCCCAGCGTGTTCGCCTCGATCCTCGACGAGGAGCGCGGCGGCGCGTGGCGGCTCGCGCCGACGGGCGAGGTGACGCGCACGCAGCAGTACTACCTGCCCGACACCGCCGTGCTCGTCACCCGCTTCCTCACGCCCGACGGCGTGATCGAGGTGCAGGACTTCATGCCGGTGCTGCAGCCCCACGACCCCGACCACCAGCAGCGGCTCGTGCGCCGGGTCGCGGCGGTGCGCGGGCGGGTGCCGATCGCCACCGAGATCGAGGTACGGCACGACTACGGCGCCACCGCCGCCCAGCCGGTCGCGGTCGAGGACGGCGTCCACATCCCCGACGGGCACGTCGACCTGATGCTCACCTCGACGCATCCCCTGTCCGTCGACGACGGGGTCGTGCGCGGCGAGGTGACGCTCGAGGACGGCGAGGTCGCGCTGTTCGTGCTCGAGGTCGTGCCCAAGGGCGAGGAGCCCGAGCCCTGCGCCGTCGACGACACCGAGCGGTTGCTCGACCTGACGTCGGCCTACTGGCGCGGATGGCTCGCCACGTCGTCGTACGCCGGCCGTTGGCGCAGCACCATCGAGCGCTCGGCGATCACGCTCAAGCTGATGTGCCACGAACCGACCGGAGGGGTCATCGCGTCGCCGACGACGAGCCTGCCCGAGGAGATCGGCGGCGGGCGCAACTGGGACTACCGCTACGTGTGGATCCGCGACGCCGCCTTCACCCTCTACGGGCTGCTGCGGCTGGGGTTCACCGACGAGGCGGGCGCGTTCACGGCGTGGCTGTCGAAGCGGATCGGGGAGGCCGACGCCGACCACCCGACCTACGAGAAGCTCGGTCCGCTCCGCGTGCTCTACGACCTCGACGGCAAGGTACCGACCGAGGAGCACGAGCTCGACCACCTGTCGGGGCACCGCGGGTCGCGGCCCGTGCGCGTCGGGAACGCGGCGGTCGAGCAGCTGCAGCTCGACATCTACGGCGAGCTGATCGACTCGATCTACCTGTTCGACAAGTACGGCAGCGGCATCAGCCACGACGGCTGGACCGACCTCGTCACCGTGCTCGACTGGATCATCGGCAACTGGGACCGCGACGACCACGGCATGTGGGAGATCCGCGAGGACCCCCGGCCCCACACCACGTCACGACTCATGTGCTGGGTCGCCGTGGAGCGGATGATCCGCGTCGCCCGCAAGCGCGGCCTGCCCGGCGACATCGCCGCCTGGGGGAAGGTGCGCGACGAGATCTACGAGCGGATCATGAGCGCCTCGTGGAACGCCGAGCTGGACTCCTTCACGCAGACCGAGGGCGGCGACGTGCTCGACGCCGGACTGCTCCTCATGCCGCTCGTGAAGTTCACGGCGCCCGGCGACCCGCGCTTCCTCTCGACGCTCGCGGCGGTCGAGGAGCACTTGGTGACCGACTCGCTCGTCTTCCGCTACGACCCCGGCGCCGACGGCTCCTCCGACGGGCTCGAGGGTGCCGAGGGGACGTTCTCGATGTGCTCCTTCTGGTACGTCGAGGCGCTCACCCGCGCGGGCCGGCACGACGAGGCGCGGCTCGCGTTCGAGAAGATGCTGACCTACGGCAACCACCTGGGGTTGTACGCCGAGCAGGTCGGGCTCACCGGCGAGCAGCTGGGCAACTTCCCCCAGGCCTTCACGCACCTGTCGTTGATCTCCGCCGCGACGAACCTGGACCGGGCGCTGGGCTGACGGGCTCGCCCGGGTCAGCCGCGCAGGCAGAGGTAGGCCATGCCGAGGACCCCGCGGTAGCCCTCCTCGTAAGCGGCGCGCTGCTGCTCGTGCCGGCGGCGGATCTCGGGAGCGGCGGGGTGGTCGTGCCCATGCGTCTCCAGCCAGCGGGTGAAGCGGCCACGGAAGCCCGCCTCGAAGGCGTCCCACTCGTCGAGGTCCGCCCGGTCGGCCCGGAGCACCTCGAAGCCCGCCTCCCTGGTCAGCTCCACGAGGGCGTCGAGGGTCACGAACTCGTCGTCGCGCCCCGACAGTGGGGCCGTCGCCGCCGGGTGGGGCGGGGCCGACCAGATGGCCTCGCCGTAGACCAGGCGCCCTCCGGGGCGGACCAGATCGCGAAGGGCGTGCAGTGCCGCGGCGTAGTCGAGCCGCTGCGCCTCCTCCACCGGCGGCCCCCAGATCTGGCTGGCACCGATGCAGATCACCGCGTCCGCCGGGCGCAGGTCGGCGTCGCGACCGGGTGCCGCCTCGAACGTCGCCCTTGCCGCCAGCCCGCGCACCCGCGCCTGCTCGACGGCCCGCGCGATCGACGGCGCCGCACTGTCGATGCCGCGGCCGTGTGCCCGCGGCGCGGCCGCCAGCACCCGGAGCAGGAGCTCACCCCAGCCGCAGCCCAGGTCCAGCACGTCGGCAGGCTCCGGGTCGGCCACGAACTCGACGAGCCCCGCGGCGCGCTCCTCCGAGAGCGGGGTCAGCCAGGTGAGCGACGCGTGGAGAGGTGGCAGCTCGGGCTCAGGTCTCGCCGTCATCCGACCATCCTCCCGGCTGGGCGCGCCGGTCGGCGAGTGCGATGAAGAGGCGGGCCTCGTTCTCGGAGCAGGGGTGGGTGCCGGACGGGCCGGTGGTGAAGCCGAGGCCGTTCGGGGTGAGCCAGACGTAGCGGCCGGGGGCGCGTTGTCTCGCGTGGTAGCCGGCGTGGGTCTTCCAGCGGTGGTGGCGGCGGACGAGGGGGCCGGAGTTGTGGGTGCCAGTCTGTGCTGGCTGTCTGACTCCCCTCTCGGGATCGAACGGGGTGGGGTGGTCGTAGTCGACGTTGCGGCTGGTGGAGGTGGCGTAGGGCCAGTAGTCGCCGCCGGTGATGAGGTGAACCCGTTCTTTCACTGACTCGGGGTGTTCGTAGGCGGTGGTGCGGACGGCGTCGGCGAGGTCGATGACCGGCTTGACGGTGACCTGGGTGGTGGCGAGGAGCTGGTGGAGGGCGCCGAGGGTGCGGGGCCCGAGGGCTTCGACGCGGGCGACGCCCTGGGTATCGAGGAGGGTGGCCTCGTGGAGGTGGACGTAGAGGACCGTCTTCGGCCGCAGCTTGGTCAGGTCGGTGCTGCGGAGGGCATCGAGGACGTCGACGGGCAACGCGGTCGCGCGTGAGGGCGGCAGGGGCTCGTCGTCGGTGACCGGCTCCGGCGCGACTCCAGTCTCAGCGCCGCTCGCGGTGGTTTCGTGCTCGACGAGGAGCGCGAGGAGCTCGGCCGGCCGCGCGAGGTAGCCCAGCGCAATGGCCCGCACCTCATCGGCGGTGGCGTCCGGGTGGCCCGGAGCGATGATGTCGGCGACCCGGGTGACGGTGGCCTGCACCCAGGCCGCGTCCCCGGCGTCGAGGCGGGCGATCAACGTCCGCAGCCCGAACTCGTCGGTGCGTCCGAGCCCGACATAACGCCGACGCTTCTCCTCCTCCACGCGGGCCTCGTGCAGGGCAGGGTCGGCCTCGATCACCTTGCCCTCGGCCACCGTCAACACCCGCCCGGGCGCCTCGGTCGCGATCATCCGCGCCACCGCGACATCCACGATTCCGACCACCGAACCCGACAAGTGGCGCGACATGCGGGCGACCTTCCGCGCGACGTACACCTCCGCACCACCCTCCCGCACCACCGCCCACGTCAACGGGAGACGGTGCTGCAAGTCCAGCACGTCGGCCAGGGCGTTGATCGTCGCCGCCACCCCGGCACCCCGCGCGAGGGCGATCTCACCGAGCGCGTGGTCCTGCACCCGCGGCGTACCCTCCCCACCCACCATCACCAACGGGTTCCGCAGACGGGTGGACTCCCCCGAGTGCACCGCCGCCCACGCCGCGATCACCTCCAGGTCACGCACCTCCGCCAACCGGCGGGCGCGCACCGCCTCCGCGGCTGCATCCAGCAGCCCACGAGGCGAGAGATGGTCGAACATGTGTGCGATTCTACGCCCGCCCACCGACACCCGCCACCGCGAATCCACAGGCCCGCACCCTGCGCCGTACGACCCAACTCGACGCTCCTGCCGCGCCGTACGACCCAACTCGACGCGCACGCCGCGCCATACAACCCAACTCGACGCAGGCCCGAGTTCACCATCCCCTCAGCATCGGCGACTACCCTGCCGCGCGTGACCGCCGCGACCGACGACCCCGTCCTCGACCTCACCGAGGACGAGCGGGCCGAGCTCGCGGCGTACGAGGCCGGTCGTCGGGACCGCAGGATCGGTTGGCTCCTGCTCGTCGCGGGCGTCGTCGGCGCCGTCGCGGCCGTGACGCTGCTGCTCGAGCGGATCCAGCTGCTGCAGGACCCGAGCTACATCCCCTCGTGCAGCCTCAACCCCGTGCTGAGCTGCGGTTCGGTGATGACCAAGGAGCAGGCGCGGGTCTTCGGGTTCCCCAACCCGGTGATCGGGGTCGCCGCGTCCCTGCCGTGGCGGTGATCGGCGCCGGCGTCCTGGCGGGCGCGGCCTACGCACGCTGGTTCTGGGCCGGGCTGCAGGTCGGCGTCACCTTCGGGATCGGCTTCGTGGCGTGGCTGATCAGCCAGAGCCTCTACGAGATCAACGCCCTGTGCCCCTACTGCATGGTCGTCTGGGTCGTGATGGTGCCGCTGTTCTGGCAGGTGACGGTGCGCAACGCCGAGGCCGGCGTGCTCGGCGCCGGGATCGCCCGCTCGGGCGCGGTCCGCGTCGCCCGCGCCTGGTCGGTGCTCGCCGTCGTGCTCGTCTACCTGCTCGTCGCGCTGCTGATCCTCCAGCGCTTCTGGGACTACTGGTCGACGCTGCTGTGAGGCGCCCGTGAGGCTCACCCGCAGGGCCGCCCTCACCGGTGCCGGGATCGGCACCGCGGCCGTGCTCGCGGGCGGTGCGGGCGTCGCGACGGGCGTGCTGCCGGGCCGCGCGCAGCTCTACTCCCGCCTCGGTCTCGACGGGGAGGACGGCCAGGTCCCCGACGTCGAGCCCGGCGACCTCGTCAGCGGCGAGCTCGTCTCGGCCGCCCGGGGCGGTCGGCGCGTCGGCTGGAGCCTGGCGACCCCGCCCGGCACGAGCCCCGAGGGCCTCCCCCTCGTCGTCGTGCTCCACGCGCGCGGCGCCGACCACACGTCGGCCTTCGCCCGCGACTACCTCGGCCTCGACCGCTTCCTCGCCGCGGCCGTCGCCGACGGGATGCCGCCGGTGGCGCTCGCCAGCATCGACGGCGGCAACGCCTACTGGCACGAGCGCCGGGACGGGGACGACCGCGACGACCCGGGGGCGATGGTCGTCGACGAGTACCTCCCCCTCCTCGCCGACCGCGGCCTCGACACGAGCCGTCTCGGCCTCCTCGGCTGGTCGATGGGCGGCTTCGGCGCGCTCCGCCTCGCCGGGCTGCTCGGCCCCGACCGCGTGCGCGCCGTCGCCGCGCTCAGCCCGGCGCTGTGGCGGGAGTTCGACGACACCGCGCCGGGTGCGTTCGACGACGCCGCCGACTTCGAGGCGGTGACGGTGATGGGCCGCCAGGGCGACCTCGACGGCATCCCGGTGCGCGTCGACTGCGGCCTCGGGGACCCGTTCTGCGACGCCGCCGAGGAGTACGTCGCGGGGTTCGCCCAGCGACCCGCAGGCGGGTTCGAGCGCGGCGACCACGACCGCGGCTACTGGCGTCGCCTCGCCGGGCCGCAGCTGCGGTTCGTCGGCGAACGGGCCTGACCGCCGGCTGTCACCGGCGGCCCCTAGGATCCCGCCTGTGGAGCCCTTCCAGAGCCTGCGCTCGAGCGCAGGAGCGGCGAGCCCTGACCTGCTCGCGGCGTACGAACGCGTCGACTGGGCCGCCACCGCGGTCGGTCCGCCCTCGTCGTGGTCGCCCGCCCTCGTCGTCGCGGTGCGACTCGTGCTGGCCACCCCGATCCCGTCGGTGCTCTTCTGGGGGGACGAGCGCACGTACTTCTACAACGACGCCATCGCGGGCGTGCTCGGCGACCGCCACCCCGTGATCCTGGGCCAACCGGCCGAGGCCTCGTTCCCGGAGTCGTGGGACCAGGTCGGGCCGCTCATCGCCGACGTGCTCGAGCACGGGCGGTCCGCCCGGCTCGAGGACGCACTCGTGCCGGTGCAGCGCCACGGGCGGGTCGAGGACCACTGGTACAGCTACGCCTACTCCCCCGTGCGCGACCTCGACGGCACGATCGTGGGCGTGCACGGCGTCTCGATCGAGACCACCCGTCAGGTCCTCGCCCAGCGCCGCCTGCAGCTGCTCAACGCCCTCGGCAACGCGACCGCCGGGGCGCAGTCGCTGCTCACCCTGCGCGTCGCCGCTCTCGGGCTGCTCCGCACCGAGCTGCCCGCCGTCGAGGTCGTCGACCTGCGGATGCCGGTGCCGGTCACGGAGGCCGCCGCGCCCGGCACGCGCACGGTCGTCGCCGTCACCGGCGAGGTGGGAGGGACCCGGACCGCCGCGGAGGAGAGCGCCGTCCCGGGTGCAGACCGCTGGTGGACGCACCCCGACGGCGTCGGGCCCGGGCACGGCATCGTGGCGTGGGAGCCGAAGGAGGATCAGGCTCGTCCGCCGGGCGCGGTCCGCGTGAGCTCGCTCGGCTCCGCCGCCTGGCTGCAGGAGCAGACCATCCTGGTCTGCCGGGGCGACGCCGCGACCGACGAGGACCTCGGCCCGTTCCTGCAGGTCGTCGCCGACTCGATCTCCGCCGCGGTGATCCGCATCCGTGGCCTCCAGGGCGAGCGGGCCGACGCCGCCAGCGACCGGGCCCTGTCCCTCGAGCTGCAGACGGCGATGCTCGCCTCCCGCCACGACGCCCCCCAGGTCGAGGGGGCCCGCACGGCGAGCCGCTACGTGCCGGCCTCGGCCCGGCAGGAGGTCGGCGGCGACTGGCACGACACGTTCCCGCTGCCCGAGGGTCCGCTGGTGGTGACCATCGGCGACGTGGCCGGGCACGACGGCCGCGCGGCCGCGGCGATGGGCCAGCTGCGCAGCCTGGTGCGCGGCATCGCGCTCGCGACCGCCGGCGCCGGCGGTCGGCCCAGCCCGGCCCGGATGACCGAGCTGCTCGACCAGGCGATCGAGCACTTCGAGGTGGGCGCCGTCGCGACCTTCCTCCTCGCCGAGGTCGCCGTCGAGCAGCTCGACGGCGACGCGGGCTACACGATCCGCTGGGCCAACGCCGGCCACCCGCCGCCCGTGCTGCTCGGGCCCGACGGCACGGCGTCGCTGCTCGACCCCGGGGGCGAGATGCTGCTCGGCATCGACCCCGCCACGGTGCGCCGCGACCTCGAGGCGGTCCTGCCGGCCGGGTCGACCCTGCTGCTCTACACCGACGGGCTCGTCGAGCGCCGCGGGGAGCTGCTCGACCAGGGCATCGAGCGCCTGCGCGTCGCCGTCGGTGACGCCGGCGCCGGACCGGACGCCGATCCCGACGCCCTGTGCGACCACGTGCTGACGGCCCTCGGGCCCTTCGAGGACGACGACGTCGCCGTCCTCGCCGTACGCCTGGGCTGAAGCCCGCGACGTACGGCGAGGCGGACGGTCAGCCGATGCGACCGAACGACACCGTCTGGTGCAGCGACTTCCACGCCGGCTTGGCGATGGCGATCCCGAGGGTGAGGTTCTTGCCCCGGTACGCCGCGGTGGGCGTCCACGAGGCCGACCGCGCGCCCGGCACCTTCGCGCCGTCGGCGAACCACTGGTAGTAGACCGTCGCGCCCGACGAGACGGCGGTCGCGGTCAGCGCGGGCCCGGTGACCGACGAGACCCGGCCGACGCGGGGGGCGCCGGAGCGGATCGCGGGCGCGGCCACCCAGCCGGCGGGCACGGAGCGCTGGCCCACACGACCGAAGTCGAAGGAGCCGTTGCGCGGGAAGTAGCCCGGCGCGGTGAGCTGGATGCCGAGGGTCAGGTGACGGCCGACCGTCTGCGCCGGCGGCACGTAGGTGCGCTTCGTGGCCCCGGGGATCCGCGCGCCGTCCAGGAACCACTGGTAGTTGGCCGTCACGCCGGACACCGCGCCCGTGTGCGTGAGGACCGCCGGGGTGACACCCACCGACGAGCCCGCGACGGGGGCGCCGGACTTGCGACCCGCGTTCTTGATCCAGCCGGACGGGAACTGCGCGACCGGGTCGGAGGTGACGACCCACCACGGCTCGTCCCAGCCCAGGTAGACGGAGCCGCGGTCGGCCTTCTCCGCGCGGATGGAGACGAAGGCCAGGCTGTCGCCGGCGGTGTGGGGCAGCACGAAGCGGGTCACGGGCGCGCCCGTGGTGACCTCGTCGACGACGAGGTCGAAGGGCAGCTCCGTCTCCTCGCCGTCGACGACCACGACGGCGACGCCGTCCTCGTCGCGCGCGGCAGCACGGGCGGCCGCCGCGACCGCCGGGCGGTCGGCCGTGCGGAAGTCGCTGTCGAAGCCCCAGCCCCAGTAGTCCCAGTCCTCCTCCGACACCGTCACGACGCGGGTGTGGAAGGTCGTGCCCTCCTCCCAGGCGCCGTCGAACGCGATGTCGATCGGCTTGCCGGTGGGCAGCTCCTCGTCGACGGCCTGTCCCGCCACCTCGAGCCGCGCGTCCACCGGGCTGTCGACCTCGTCGTACGTGAACTCCGTGCTCGTCGACTCGACCACGCGGCCGCGGATGCCGAGCTGCTCGATCGTGACCGTGTAGGTCTGGCCGTCGACGAGGACGTCGTCACCGAAGCCGCAGTCGATCCAGCCGTAGCCGACACGCTCCTCGGGGTCCCAGTACGCCTCGGCGTCCACGGCACTCTCCGGCGACAGCCGCAGGCGGTAGGACGACCCCGGGGTCGCGTCGTCGAACTCGAGCAGCACCCCGCAGAAGGGCGCGACGTAGGGCAGGAAGACCTCGTCGGGGATCTCCTCCGGGATGTCGTCCACCGTCAGGTAGTCGATGTCCGTGATCGCGAGCCCGGCCGGGTCGGCCTGGGCCGGCCCGACGAGCGTGAGACCGCTGGCTGCGAGAGCCGCGGTGCCGGCGACGACGACGCCGGACCTGACGATGGTGCGCATGAGTTCCCCCTCGACGTGAGGAGCCCGGCGCGACGCGCACCGGGCTCGTGCTGCGCACGGTAGGGCACGGAGGCGTACGACGCGGGCGATCCGGCGCGCTGGTCTGGACCGCCCCGGCCAGGATCGAGTCCGGGGGAACGCACCGTGGCCCCAGCGCGTCGGGGAACGGCGCGCTGGGGCCACGGGCCCAGGGGTGGTGCGTCAGCCGATGCGGCCGAACGACACCGTCTGGTTGAGCGACTTCCACGTCGGCTTGCTGACCGCGATGCCGAGCGTGAGGGTCTTGCCGCGGGTGGCCGCGGTCGGCGTCCAGGAGCGCGACGTGGCGCCGGGGACCTTCTGGCCGTCGACGAACCACTGGTAGTGGACCTTGGCGCCCGACGAGACGGCGGTCGGGGTCAGCGTCGGACCCGAGACCGAGGAGACGCGACCGACGCGGGGGGCACCGGACTTCACGGCCGGGGCCTTGATCCAGCCGGCAGGGACGGAGCGCTGGCCCACGGTGCCGAAGCCGAACGAGCCGCTGCGGGCGAAGTAGCCCGGCGCGGAGAACTGGATGCCCAGCGTGAGCTGGCGACCGAGGGCCTGCGTCGGCGGCACGTAGGTGCGCTTGGTCGCGCCAGGGATCTTCTTGCCGTCGAGGAACCACTGGTAGTAGGTCGTGACCTCCGCCACCTTGCCGGTGTGCGTGATCGTCGGGGCGGAGACGCCGACGGCCGAGCCGACGTACGCCTTGCCCGACTTCGTGCCCGGCGAGGTGATCCAGCCCGACGGCACCGTCGAGGTGGCCGGGGAGGTGACGATCTCGAACGGCTCCTCGAAGGCCACGTAGACCGGCGCCTTGCCCGGCTTGTCGGCGCGGACCGACACGAAGACGTAGTCGCCGCCCAGGTGGTGGGGCAGCGAGAAGCGCGACACCGGCGCGGAGCCCGTGACGGTGCGGTTGAGCACGTCGACGAACGGGTCCTCGTCGACCTCCCAGTCGCTGTCGACGACCTCGCGCGGGACGATGCTCACGCGCGTGGTGAAGGTCGAGCCCTCCTCCCAGGCGCCCTCGTAGGCGATGTCGATCGCGCGGGCGGTCGGCAGGGTGTCACCGGCGCGCTGGCCGTCGACGGCGACCCAGGCGTCCAGCGGCGCGCCGACCTCGTCGTACGCGATCTCGGAGGTGGTGGACCCGAGCTTCGCGCCGCGCGCGGAGTACTCGTGCACCGTGACCAGGTAGGTCTCACCGTCGACGAGGACCTCGTCGCCGTAGCCGCAGTCGACGCCCGCCGCGCCGAAGCCCTCGCTGTCGTACTCGACCCAGTTCACCAGGTCGAGCGGCGTGCTCGGCGTGGCCGCGCTGGCGACCGTGACGTCGTAGTCGGCCGCCGGCGTCGCGTCCTCGAACGTCACCTCGAACCCGCAGGTCTCCGAGACGTAGGGCGACCACTCGGTGTCACCGGCCTGGGGCTTCGGGTAGGTCGGGCCGCTGATCGTGATGTCGCCCGGCGCCGCCGCCTGGGCGGGCGCGGTCGCGAGCCCGCCGAAAGCCAGCGCGGCGACGGCGACGACGCCGGTCGTGGTGGTGGTGCGCATGTGTTCCCTCTCCTCAGAAAATTCTCAGGAAGCCTAGGAGGAGGTGGCACTGCACCGCGGTCGAATTGATGGATCGGCGCTCAGCAGACCCGATCCGGCCCCACCGGTCTGGACCAGGAGGACACACCCGGCCCGCTCAGTCGAGGCAGAACTCGTTGCCCTCGGGGTCGCGCATCACGACGTGCCCCTTGCCCAGACCCGGCTCCGCCTCGTGGCGCTCGACGCGGGTCGCGCCCAGCGCCACCAACCGCTCGGCCTCGGCCTCGAGCGCCGCCATCCGTTCGTCGCCCTCGAGCCCCGGCGCGGCGCGCAGGTCGAGGTGCAGCCGGTTCTTGACCGTCTTCCCCTCGGGCACCCGCTGGAAGTAGAACCGCGGCCCGACCCCGGCGGGGTCGCTGCACGCCGAGGCGTCGTTGCGCCGCTCGGGCGGCACGCCCCAGGCGTCGAGCGCCGCCTCCCAGCTGGGGAACCCCGCCGGGGGCGGATCGATCTCGTAGCCCGTCGCCGCCGCCCAGAAGGCGCTCAACGCCCCGGGGTCCCCGCAGTCGAAGGTCACCTGCACCGTCACCGCCATCAGCCCTGCTCCTTCCGTCGGACCGGCCGCCGCACGCGCCGCGGCACCACGACCCCGCGCTGCGGCGCCGCTCGCCCGCCAGCCTCCGACGACGCCCCCGTCGGGAGCAACCCACCCCACCTGACGTACCGCTGCTCGATGTCCATGACCCCACCGTCGCAGCAATTCAGGAACACTTCGGTCCGCTATCGGTGGCAAGATTCGACCGTGCCGGAGACGACCACGGAGCGGGTGCTGCGCCTGCTCGGCCTGCTGCAGCAGCGCCGCACGTGGACGGGTCCCGAGCTCGCGGCGGAGCTCGGGGTCACCGACCGCTGCGTACGGCGCGACGTCGCCCGCCTGCGCGACCTCGGCTACCCCGTCAACGCGGCCCAGGGCGTGGGCGGCGGCTACCAGCTGGGCGCGGGCGCCGCGCTGCCGCCGCTGCTGCTCGCGCCGGACGAGGCCATCGCGACGACCGTGTCGCTGCTGCTCGCGGCCGGCGGCACCGTTGCGGGCGCCGCCGACGCAACCCTCCGCACCCTCGCCAAGCTCGACCAGGTGCTGCCGCCCCGCCTGCGCGCCGAGGTGCGCGCCATGGCGGAGACGACGGCCACCCTGGAGCGGGGCGGCGTGCAGGTCGACGGCGGCACGCTCATGCGGCTGGCGGGCGCCACCCGCGACCGCGTGCGGGTCCGCTTCGCCTACGCCCGGCCCGGCGGCGGGCCCACGGAGCGCGACGTCGAGCCCTCGGGCCTCGTCGCCACCGGTCGTCGGTGGTACCTGCTCGCCTGGGACACCGACCGCGACGCCTGGCGCACCTTCCGCGTCGACCGGATCGGCGACCTCGTCGTCACGACCTGGCGCTGCAGCCGTCCGCCGCACCCGGATCCCGCGACGTACGTGCACAGCAGCGTCACGGCCTCGCCGTACCGGTTCGTCGCCACGGCGCGCGTCGCGCTCCCGCTCGACGAGGTGCGCGAGCTGCTCGGACCCCAGACCGCCCGGGCCGAGCCGGACCCCGAGCCCGGGTGGACGCGGATCGTGGCGGGGGCGGACGACCTGGAGTGGATGGTGCTACGCCTTGCGGAGATCGACGCCCCGCTGGAGCTCCTCGACCCGCCCGGGCTCCGCACCGCCGCCGCTGCCCTCGCCGAGCGCCTCGGACGCATGGCCGGCGGCTGAGACGGCGGCTGAAGCCGCGGGCGTGGGACCACGCGAGCCCGCCGGCCCCTCCTCCGTGGAGGTGGCCGCCGTTCCGGTCGCCATCGCGGCCATCACGGCGGCGGAGGCGACCCAGCGGGAGGTGACGAGGACGGTACGACGCGGGCGACCCATCCCCCGAGGGTGACGCGCCTTGCTGAGGGTGGCCTGAGGCCTGCCGACCTCAGCCCGGCTCAGCCGACCTCAGCCAGCCTCAGCCGACCGGCGGACCCGCGAGGAGCGCCAGGCCGGTCAGCACCGCGACGGCGACGACGCCGGCGGCCAGGCCCTGCAGCGGCTTGCGCACCAGCCACGAGACCGGCTTCTCGAGGCCACCGGACGCCGGCTCGCTCGCCAGCCGCCACGTGTCGCCGAGCAGGCCCTTCCGCTCCGTCGCGAGGTCGAACCAGATGGTGAAGAAGGGCGGGATCGCGGAGGCGAGGCCCGTGATGGTCCGGCGGAACGACCACCGCTGGTCCTGCGCGACGACGATCGTCGTCAGCAGGAACGCGATGAACGCGATGCCGTGGAGCATGCCGCCGACGCTGACGACCGCCTCGGTCGTCTCCGTGACGTACTTCAGGAACATCCCGGCGAGCAGGAGGGCCCAGGTGCAGGCCTCGGTGACGGCGACGACGCGGAACAGGCGGCGGGGCGACATGGCCCGCATCCTACGACGTCGTGTCGTAGATCGCCGATCCGTGGTGACGACTCAGGCGAACGCGCGCTCGACGAGCGACGTGAAGAAGCCGAGGCCGTCCGTGCCCGGCCCGGTGAGGTCCTCCACCGCGTGCTCGGGGTGCGGCATGAGGCCGACGACGTTGCCCGCGACGTTGGTGACGCCGGCGATGTCGCGCTGCGACCCGTTGGGGTTGCCCACGTAGCGCGCCACGACCTGGCCCTCGCCCTCCAGGCGGTCGAGCGTCGCCTCGTCCGCGACGTACGCCCCCTCGCCGTTCTTGAGGACGACCGTGATCTCCTGACCGGCCTCGTACGCCGAGGTCCACGCCGTCGACGCGTTCTCGATGCGCAGGCGCTGGTCGCGGCAGATGAACTTGCGGTGGTCGTTGCGGATCAGCGCGCCGGGGAGCAGGTGGGACTCGCAGAGCACCTGGAAGCCGTTGCAGATGCCGAGGACGGGCATGCCCTTCCCGGCTGCCTCCACCACGGAGGTCATGACCGGCGAGAAGCGCGAGATGGCGCCGCACCGCAGGTAGTCGCCGTAGGAGAAACCGCCCGGCAGGACGATCGCGTCGACGCCGCGGAGGTCCTCGTCGCCGTGCCAGAGCGCCACGGCCTCGTTGCCGCCGATGCGGACCGCGCGCTGCGCGTCGACGTCGTCGAGCGAGCCGGGGAAGGTGACGACGCCGATCCTCACGCCTGGTCCTCCACGCGCACCGTGAAGTTCTCGATCACGGGGTTGGAGAGCAGCTTCTCGGCGGCCTCGTGGACCTGCGCGAGCACCTCGTCGGTGACCTCGGCGACCTCGAGCTCGAAGCGCTTGCCCTGGCGGACCTCGCTGATGCCGGTGAAGCCGAGGCGCGGCAGGGCGCCGGCCACCGCCTTGCCCTGCGGGTCGAGGATCTCGGGCTTGGGCATGACGTCGACGACCACACGGGCCACGGGGCGCTCCTGGAGGTGCTGGGGGTTGCTGCGAGGGCTGCTGCTGGGGGGTTACCGGGGGCCATCCTAGTCCCGCCGCGACCCACGCCCGACCAGCGGGACACGGTCGCGGGGGAGATGTGCCGGCCGCACGTCCTGTGCGAAACTCGATCGGGTTGTCAGCCTCCCCGACCCCAGGTGCTCCCCTCCCCCATGACTCCTCCCACCGCCACCCTCCAGCGGTCGCCCGAGGCCGGTCCCGCGCCGCGTCCGGCGGCCGGGGCGGCCCCGGCGGTCGACCCGCACACGAGCCCCCAGCCCGCCGGCACGCCCCACCCGCCGCGGGTGCGCGCCATCGACGGGCTCCGCGGGGTCGCGGTCACGGCCGTGGTGCTCTACCACCTCTTCCCGACGCTGGTGCCCGGCGGCTACCTCGGCGTCGACGTCTTCTTCGTGATCTCCGGCTTCGTCATCACGGCGAGCCTGGTCCACCAGCGCCGGACCGAGGACGGCCCGGGCCTGGTCCGGTTCTGGGTACGGCGCGCCCAGCGTCTCCTGCCCGCCCTCCTGACCCTGCTCCTCGCCGTCGCCGCGGCCGCGGCGCTCGTCGGCCCCGTCGTGAGCGGGCGCCTGCGGGAGCAGGTGCTGTCGGCGCTGACCTTCACCAGCAACTGGTTCCAGGCGAGCGCCGAGTTCTCGTACTTCGAGCACACCGACCCGCCACTGCTGCAGCACCTGTGGTCCCTGGCGGTGGAGGAGCAGTTCTACCTCGTCTGGCCGCTGCTCCTCGCGCTCCTCCTCGTCGCGGTCCGGCGCCCCCGCACCCGGGTCGTCGTCGTGCTCGCCGCGGCCGCCGCCAGTGCCGGCGCCATGGCGTGGCTCCACACACCCGGCCAGGACCCGAGCCGGCTCTACTTCGGCACCGACACCCACGGCTTCGGCCTCCTGCTCGGCGCGGCCGCCGCGCTCGCGGTGCCCCTCTTGACGGGCACGCCGCGCACCCCCCGGGTGGCCGCCGTGCAGCGCGCGCTGACGCACCCCGTCGTACCGATCGCGGCAGCGCTCGCCGTGCTCCTCGCCATGGCGAGGCTGCGCGACGACCTCGACCTGACCTACCGGGGCGGCATCGCCGCCGTCGCCCTGGCGACGGCCCTGCTCCTCGTCGGGCTCGTCGTCCGCGGCGGCGGACCGGTCCGCGCGGTGCTCGTCGTCCGTCCCGTCGTGTGGCTCGGCGAGCGGAGCTACGGGATCTACCTGTGGCACTGGCCCGTGCTCGTGCTGCTGCGCGGCGCGTTCCCCGACAGCTCCGGGATGCTGCGGGGCGCCCTGACGGTCTACCTCACCCTCGCGGCGGCCTCGCTGAGCTGGCGGTACGTCGAGCGCCCGGTCCTGCGGCACGGCTTCCGCGGCGCCGCGCGGAGGGCCTGGCGCGTGGTGCGGGCGGACCTGCTCCCCCGCGGTGTCGTGCTCGTCGTCGGCCTCGCGGTCCTCGCCCTCCTCGCCGGACAGGGCCTGCGCCAGGCGCCGGACCGCGGCCAGGTGGAGAGCCTCGTCGCGACCGGGCAGGACGCGCTGGCCGACGCCGGGGCGTCGCTGGAGGACGGCCCGGCGGCGGAGCCGTCGCCCGAGGCGGAGCAACCGGCGCCGCCCGCGCTGGCGGACGCGTCCCCTGCCGAGATCGGCGCGCAGACCGTCGTCATCGGCGACTCCGTCACCCTCGCCGCGGCCCCCGGTCTCGTGGCGGAGCTGCCCGGCGTCGGCGTCGACGCCGCCGTCGGACGCCAGCTCGCCGAGGCACCCGCGATCGTCACCGCGCTGCGGGAGGCGGGCCGGCTGCGGCCCTACCTCGTCGTCGCGCTCGGCACGAACGGCGACATCAGCAGCCGCGACCTGAGCGCGATCGTCGCGGCCATGGGCGAGGGACACCGGCTGGTGCTCGTCACCGCCCACGGCGACCGCCCCTGGATGCCCGAGGTCAACCGCAAGCTCCAGGCCTTCGTGACGGCGCACCCCTGGGTCGGGCTCGCCCGCTGGGACCAGGCCGCCGCCCAGGTCACCGACTTCGCCTCCGACGGCATCCACCCCGGCGAGCAGGGCGGCGCCGTCTTCGCGCGCACGGTCGTGGAGACGCTGCGCACCCTGCCCTGATCTGGGGGCGCGCGGCACACTGGAGGCATGTCCAACCGCGTCCCGCCCGGCGCCGCCGGCGCCCTGACCCTCGAGTTCCCGCAGTCGCTGGCCGTCTACGAGGACTACGCCGCCGCCCAGCGCACCGTCGACCACCTCTCCGACGCCGAGTTCCCCGTCGAGAACTGCATGATCGTCGGCACCGACCTCAAGCAGGTCGAGCGGGTCACCGGCCGGCTCACCTACCCGAAGGTCGCCGCCGCCGGCGCGATCTCCGGCGCGTGGCTCGGCCTGTTCCTCGGCCTCATCTTCTCGTTCTTCGTCGAGCAGAGCCTGGGCGCGATCCTGCTGTCCACCGTGCTCCTCGGTGTCGCGTTCAGCGTGGTCTGGGCGGTGATCGGGTACGCCGCGACCGGCGGCCGCCGCGACTTCAGCTCGGTCAGCTCGGTGGTCGCGACCCGCTACGAGGTGCTGGTCGAGCACAAGCACGCGGCCCGCGCCCGCGAGCTCCTCGCCGACCTCCCCGGAGCGCTGCCGAACCCGTTCGCCTGAGCCTCGCTCAGATCTCCCCGAGCTCCGACAGGAGCGGGGTCGCGGCGGACACGCTCGCGTAGAACGCGCGGTACGCCGCACGCTCGTCGGGCGTCATCGTCGCGAGGTCGAGACGGATCGGACGACCGTCGGCGTCGGAGAGCCCCGGCGGCACGTAGTCCGGGTAGTAGGCGTCGACGACGACCTGCAGGAGCTGCGGCGCCAGAGCGTTCTCGAGTGCGTCCTCGACCATCCAGCAGTCGACCCCGTCGGTGCACGCGCCGTCGCGCACCGCCTCGGCGACCCGCACCGCGCCGACGTAGGCCGATCCCGCGCCCTCGACCACCGAGGCATCGAGCGCGCCGGCGTCCGCGACGGCCGCCTCGAGGTCGCCGCGGAACACGTCGGCCGCCCACGCGCCGTACGCGGTGGCGAAGAGCTGCCCACCGCCGCCCTCGCGCGTCGCCACGGCGATGGCCCGCAGCAGGTCGTCGCGGGGGAGGTCGGGTGCTCCGGCACCGGCGCGACCCGAGCCGGCCGGTGCCGCACCGCCCAGCGTGGCGTGGAGGGCGGACGGCCACCGGGCGAGCGTCGCCAGCAACGCGTCCGCGAGCGCGGGCTGGATGTCGTCGGCGTCGCCGACGACCGTCACGGCGGTCGTCAGCAGGCTCGCGGGGTCCTCCGCATCTCCGTCGGGCGCCAGGGCGTAGGGCAGCGCGGTGGCCACCCGCGCCGCCTGCTCGCCCGACCACGGGGTCTCGACCAGGACGGCCCGCAACCGTTCCGCGTCGTCCGCGGGCAGCCCGTCGCCCCCGTCGAAGAGGTCGACGGTGGCGCGCTCGGCCGCCCGGGCGAGCGCCTCCGGCACCTCCGGCTCCTCCGCCCCGTCGCCGCGCACCAGGGCCACGACGCCGATCACCGCGACCACCACGACCGCGACGGCGATCGACACGGCCGTGCCGACGACCGACCGACGTGGTGCCATCAGATGGGCTGGGGCACGCCGGGCCGCATGCCGGCGGCGACCGTGATGTCGGTCTCCTCCAGGTCCGCCGCGGCGTCCTGCATCGCCTGGGCGTGCTCCCGCACCCGGCGGGCCCAGCCGTTGTACTCCTGCGTCCAGGTGGACTGCAGCGTCGACGACGCGGGGCCCGAGGTCGAGCCCGGCAGCGCCGCCGCGATCTGGCCGGCGTGCTCGCCGGCGGACAACCCGTCGACGGCCTCGCCGGCCGCCCCGATCCGCTCCGCCGCGCTCTGGATGTCCGAACGGACCATTGCCACGGTCATGCCTGTTCCTCCTCCTGCCGGGACCGGCTCAGTTGCCGTCCTGGCGCTCCGTCTGGCTGGCCGACCCGTCGAGCTGGTCGGCGAGGTCGCTGGAGAGCTGGCCGGCCACGCCACCGGGGCCGCTCGTGCCGTTGAGGCCGGCCCACGCGTCGGCCTGGGCCTGGGTCCACTCGTTCATCGGCACCGCCCGGCCGTCGGGGCCGACGAGCTCGGGGGCGTACTGCTGGAGGTAGTCGACGGGGAGGTTGCGGTAGACCGCACCCTCCGCCACGCCCTGCAGCGCGCCCTCGGTGTTGTAGACGTACGAGCCGATGTCGGCGCGCACCTCGTTGGTGGTGTCGACGTCGTTGAGGCCTGTGATGCCGTCGACCGCGAGGTCCACGACGTCCGGGGCCACCGCCCCCACGAACGGGATCTCGCCGGCGAGCTTGTTCGCGACGTACCCGCCCGCCTGCCAGTAGCCGTCCCCGGCGTTGCTGGCCTCCTGGTCGGCGCGCAGGCCCTCCGCCCGCAGGTGCTCGCTGTAGCCCTCGCCGAGCGAGCCGACGACGTCGGCGAACGGGGAGTTGACCGACGAGATCGCGTTGTCGAGGCGCGAGTTCCACTGGCCCGTGAGGTCCTGGCCCTCGGCGCCCGCGTCGACCGCGCCGCTGAAGACCGCGTCGTACCCGTAGTTGGCGTAGAGCGTCGCCGCGCCCGTGAGGTTCTGGCCCGCCGTCTCGTCCTGGCCGACCTGCTGGAGCACGTCCCGCAGCTCGGCCTCGGAGAAGCGCGCCCGCATGTCGGCGGTCTGCTCGCCCGGCAGCCACGGGTTGGTGTCCCCCTGCGACTGCAGGTCCTGCGCGCCGGGGCCGCTGAACGCGTCGTACACGTCCGGCATGTAGGCGCCGAGGATGGTGGAGTAGTCGCGCTGCAGCGACGGGTAGTCGTCGAGCGCGCCGCCCTGGGCGGCCGTGACCGCCTGCTCGGCGAGGTCGGCGGAGACCGGCGTCGGCGACTCGGTCGTCGCGGACACGAGGGCGTCGCCGAAGTGGCGCATGCCGGTGACCCACTCGTCCTCGTGGGGGCTGATGTCCCACTCGCGGTCGTTGAGGTAGTAGTCGATCCGGTTCGCCGGGGCGTCCTGGCCCTCGGCGACGTAGGGGTCGCCCGACAGGAAGTCCCGCGCCGCGTCGGGGTTGTGCGACATGCCCTCGAAGACGCCCGCCATGGGGTCGAAGCCGCTCGGCGTGCCCGGGTCGAGGCGGTCGTCGTACATGAAGTCCTCCCACGAGCGGGAGTCGTCGGCGCCGTACGCCGTGTAGTCGAGCCGGGCGTCCGGCCCCGTCGACCACTGGTTCCACGGGTGGCCGCCGTTCTCGGCCATGTACTCGACCTCGTAGCGCTCGACCTCGGACCCCAGCCGGTTGAGGAAGTACGACCCGTGGCCCGGCTCGCCGGCCGCGACGCCCAGCAGCTGGAGACCGTTGACCGTGTCGGTGCCCCAGTTGTAGTTGTAGTCGGTCGAGCTGGCGTGGTCGACGAGCGTGTCGACCCACGACTCCGCGACGTGCGTGGTCGAGCCGGCCTGCCCGTCGGCGGTGATCCCCGAGGTGCCGGCGGCCAGGAGCGCCCCCAGCTGGCGCTGCGACTCGCCCATGGTGCCGACCGTCGGCGGCTCGGTGCCCTGGTCGCCGTGGGGCATGAGCAGGTTCTGCTGGAGCTCGAGGTAGGTCTCCGGTCCGATCTGGTTGAGCGCGGTGGTCGCGACCGTCGAGTTGTGGCCGAACGCGGCGAGCTGCGCGTTGAGCTGGGCCAGCTCGGAGTCGGTCAGCCAGTCCTCGGGGTCGGTCTCCTGCTCCCCGTAGTTCCAGTCGCCGTAGTTCAGCCGCTCGAGCTGGCCGGCCAGCGACTCGCCCAGCGCCTGCTGCTGCTGCGTCGAGAGCTGGTCGACGTAGGGCGCGGTCTCCTCCGGGTGCTCCATGAAGTAGTCGACGAGCTCCGACTCGCTGAGCCCCTGGAGGTGGGGCGGCAGGCCCGCGTCGGACAGCGTGCCGGTGCCCCCGTCGTACTGGTTCGACTCCGCGCTGCCCAGCACGGCCGCGAGGTCGGCGTCCGCCTGCTGCGCGTCCGACAGCGCCGTCGTGATCTCGTCCACGGCGCCCTGGACGGCCTCGCGGTCGCCGTCGCCCTCCTCCGCGCCCGCCGGGGGATCGGCGCGGACCTGGCCGCCGGCCGTCGACAGGAGCCAGCCGCGCGCAGCGATGGTCTGCCGGGCGGCCTCCACCTTCTGCTGGGCCGCGAGGATCGTCGAGGCCGCGGTGTCGATGGCCGTGATGACCGGGGCGATCTCCGCCACCAGGTCGTTGAGGTCGTCGCGCAGCCGCGTGTGGTTCGTGCGCGCCGACGTCGACCCGTCGCCCGTCCACGTGCTCGGGGGGTACCCGTCGTCGACCTCGTCCTGCAGGTCCAGGAGCGTCCTGCGGTCCTCGTTCAGCCGGTCACCCACGGCCGACAGGTCGGTCGGCTTCCAGGACAGCAGGGTGTCGATGTCGACCATCCGGTCCTCCTCGTCGCGCCGCCCCTCTCCCGTCGGGGGCGGAACCGGCGAGGGTCGTTCCCGCCCCGGCCGCCGGAGAAACCCGGCGGCCGGGGAACGGTCAGTCGAGCTCGCGCTTGAGGATCTTGCCGGTGGCGGTCATCGGGAGGGTCTCGACGATCTCGACGGTGCGCGGGTACTTGTACGCCGCGAACTGCTCCTTGCCCCAGGCGACCAGCTCGTCGGCGGTCACGGGGTCGGCGGTCTTGTCGAGGATGACGTACGCCTTGACCTCCTCGCCGTGCGACTCGTGCGGCACGCCGATGACCGCGGCGAGGGAGACGGCGGGGTGCGTCATCAGCACCTCCTCGATCTCGCGGGGGTACACGTTGAAGCCGCCCCGGATGATCATGTCCTTGGCGCGGTCGACGATGTAGTACCAGCCGTCGGCGTCCTTCTTGCCGAGGTCGCCCGAGCGGAACCAGCCGTCCTGGATCGCGGCCGCCGTGGCGTCGGGCCGGCCGTAGTAGCCCTTCATGATGTTGGGGCCCTTGATCGCGATCTCGCCGACGGCGTCGTCCTCGGTGACCTCGTTCCACTCGGCGTCGATCAGCTTCATCTCCACCCCGGGGATGGGGGTGCCGATCGAGCCGACGCGCGGCTCCTCGCCCCACGGCGAGAACGAGGCGACGGGCGAGGTCTCGGAGAGGCCGTAGCCCTCGAGGATCGTGACGCCGAACTTCTGCTGGAAGTTCTTGTGCACCTCCTTCGGCAGCGCGGAGCCACCGGCGGCCGCGACCCGCAGGTTGGCGGCGAGGCTCGAGACGTCGACGGAGTCGTCGAGCGCGCCGAGGAGGCCCCAGTACATCGTCGGCACGCCGGCGAAGAAGGTCACCTTCTCCTTCAGCATCAGGCCGAGCGCCGGCTGCGCCTCGAAGCGCGGCAGCATGACGACGGTGCCGCCGAAGGCGAACGCGCTGTTCTGGATGACCGTCTGGCCGAAGGAGTGGAAGAGCGGCAGCACGCACAGGTAGGTGTCGGGCTCGTCCGCGTTCGCGCCGAAGAGCTGCTCGCTCACCAGCGCGTTCGACAGCATGTTGGAGTGGCTGAGCTCGGCGCCCTTCGGCTGGCCGGTCGTGCCCGACGTGTAGAGGATGACCGCCGTGTCGCCGTCGTCGGTGGCGACGGACTCGAACGTCGGGGCCTGGCCGGCGAGGGCCTGGGCGAACGTCTCCGCGCCCTCGATCGGCGACGGAGCGGCCGGGTCGGCCGTGATCACGAAGAAGTGCTCCGCGCCGGGCGTCTGGTCGAAGCCCGCCTTGCCCTCGGTGCCCATCGGCAGCTCCGGCGTGCCCTGGAAGCAGAAGTAGGCCTTCGCGTCGGAGTCGTCGAGGTGGTAGGCGATCTCGCGGGCCTTGAGCAGCACGTTGAGGGGCACCACCGTCGCGCCGGCCTTGAGGATGCCGTAGTAGACGATCGAGAAGTACGGCAGGTTGGGGCAGGTCAGCGCCACCTTGTCGCCCGGCTTGATGCCCCGGGAGACGAGCAGGTTCGCGACCTGGTTGGCGGCACCGTCCACCTGGGCGTAGCTCAGGCGGGTGTCGCCGAGGATGATCGCGGTGCGGGTGGGGAACTGCTGCGCGGAGCCCTCGAGCAGGGACGACAGGTTGGTCATGGGACTCAACCTACTGGGAGGTAGTGAGGCCCGTCACCCAGTTCGGCGCGCCAACAGCCGCGCGGCCGACCGCAGGTCCGCACGGAGCGCGGGCGGGGCGGCCACGCGCAGGGCGAGGGCCACTGGCGCGAGGGGACCGGGCACCTCCAGGTGCGCCACCGCGCGGGCGTCGGTGCCGCCGTCGGCACGGGGCGTGTAGGTCATCGCGAGGGTGGCCCGCACGAAGCGCCACGTCCCGGCCTCGACCCAGCGGTGGGGCGGCTCGCTCGCCTCGACGGTCATCCGCGGCCGCACGCCGGGGACGACGGTGACGTCCTCCCACGACGTACCGGTGTCGCCGGCGTGGTCGCCGACCGCCGTCACGGCGGCCACGCGGCGCAGGCTGGACTGCCACTCCGGCCGGTTGGCCGGGTCGGCGAGGTAGGCGTGCACGACGTCGGGCGACGCCGCGAACGGCACCGTCAGGTCGGCGATCAACCGGGGGACGGGCACGTCAGAACCTCTCTCCGGTGAGCCGCTCGTAGGCCTCGACGTACCGCGCCCGGGTGAGCTCCACGACCTCCGCGGGCAGGGCGGGCGGCTCGGCCCCCGAGGTGCGGTCCCAGCCCGCGGCGTCCGAGGTGAGCCAGTTGCGCACGACCTGCTTGTCGAAGGACGCCTGCGTGCGGCCCGGCTGCCAGTCGTCGGCCGGCCAGTAGCGCGAGGAGTCGGGGGTGAGCACCTCGTCGGCGAGCACGATGGTGCCGCGCCCGCCCTCGCCGGGCGCGCGGCCGAACTCGAGCTTCGTGTCGGCGAGCAGGATGCCGCGCTCGCGGGCGAGCTCCTCGGCGCGGGAGTAGACGCGCAGCGTCAGGTCGCGCAGCGCCTCCGCGTCGTGCGCCCCGATGGTGCGGGCGACGGCGTCGAACGACACGTTCTCGTCGTGGTCGCCGAGGTCGGCCTTGGTCGCGGGCGTGAACACCGGCGTCGGCAGCCGGTCGCCGTCGACGAGGCCGGGCGGGAGCGCGATGCCGCACACCTCGCCGGTCGCCTCGTAGTCCGCCAGGCCGGAGCCCGTGAGGTAGCCCCGCGCGACGCACTCGACGGGGAACATCTCGAGGTTTGCGCAGACGACGGCGCGGCCCGCGACGGAGGCGGGCACGTCGGTGGAGACCACGTGGTGGGGCACGAGGTCGGCCAGCTGGTCGAACCACCACAGCGACATCCGCGTCAGCAGCTCGCCCTTGTCGGGGATGGTCGAGGAGAGCACGTGGTCGTAGGCCGAGATCCGGTCGCTCGCCACCATCAGCAGCCGGCCGGCGTGCTCGCCGGCGTCGATGCGGTAGAGGTCGCGCACCTTGCCCGAGTGCAGGTGCGTGGCGCCCTCGACGACCGGGGCGGGCGGGATGTTCGCGATCACGGGCGCCATCCTCCCACCCGCCCGGAGGCGGGTCAGGCAGCGGTGACGCGGCCGGACACGTCGGCGAGGAACGCGCCGTACGCCTCGGCGAAGACCGCCGGCGCCTCGAAGAAGGCGAAGTGCGCTCCGCCCTGCTCCCGCGGGAAGACGACGAGGCGGGCCCCGGGCACCTGGCGCGCGATCCACTCCTGGCTGCTCGGCGCGACGTGCGACACCTCGCCACCGACGACGAACGCCGGGACGTCGACGTCGGGGAGGACGTCGCGCCAGTCCTGCAGCGCGTGGTCCTGCAGGAGCCGGGAGCCCCACGGCATGGGGAGCAGGAGGTTCTGCTCGGCCAGCCACTCGTAGTCGGCGTCCGGGATGTCCGGCGTCAGCATCGTGCGGAGGAAGTCGCGCCGCGCCGTCGGCCCGTCCGGCCCCAGCAGGACCTTGCAGAACCCCTCGAGCCCCGCGAAGTCGAGGATCGCCCCGACCTCGGGGGCCTCGGCGGGGTCCATCCACGGCAGCACGGCAACGACGCTCGGCTGGTCGACGAACGCCACGCTGCGCACGCGGGCCGAGCCGTGGCCGTCGAGGTAGGACCACAGGATCGACGCACCCATCGAGTGCCCGAGGAGGTGGAACCGCTCGTCACCGAGGTGGTCGAGGAGCTCCGCGAGGTCGGCGGCGAGACTGGCGATGCGGGCACCCCGCTCGGTACGGCCCGAGAGTCCGTGGTTGCGCATGTCGAAGGTGACGACGTCGCGCTCCTCGGCCAGCAGCGGGGCGACCCGGTCGAACATCGCCTGCGACTGCGACCACCCGTGCAGCAGGACGAGGGTCTCGGGGGACCCACCCCCGGCGCCGGCCGTGCGCGCGGGGAAGCGGCGCCACTCGATCGCGCACCCGTCGCGCGTGGTGAAGGTCGACGTCGTCGGCATGAGGGGCTCCTTCGAGGCTCGACCCCCGCCGACCGTCGGCGGGTGACCTGGGCCACAGCGTGCACCGACGGACCCACCCCGACCACCTCCCGCCGTCGAACGCGGGCCCGGCGCCGTGCTCACTCTGTCGAAGGGCGGTCCGCACCGGGGAGGTCGAGGAGCTCGAGGCCGACGTGGAGGGCGAGCCGCGTGCGGCCGTCGGCCAGGTCGAGGCCGGTCAGCTCCGCGATCCGCCCGAGGCGGTAGTAGAGCGTCGTGCGGTGCACGTGCAGGGCTGCGGCGGTGGCGGGACCGGCACCCGCGTGGTCGAGGTAGGCACGCACGGTCGTCACCAGCGAACCGTCCACGTCCGCCGCGAGGAGGCGGCGCAGCTCGTCGGGGACGGCCTCGGCGCGCTCCGCGGCCGGCACGCGCAGCAACGCGGCCCGCACGCCGAGCCCGGCCCAGTGGGCGACCACGCCGGAACGCCGCGGGTCCGCCACCTCCGTGCTCGCCAGGGCGAGCCGGGCCTGGGCGTCGGACCGGTGGGCCTCGGCGAGGGACGGCACGCCCGCCCCGATCCCGACGCGGACCCGGGACGCGTCGGCGGCGCTGCCCGCGACGTACGCCGCCCACCGGCGTGCCGCCTCCCCGGTGGCGTCCGCGGACCACGGCGAAGGCGTGCCGACCACCAGCACCGCACGGCGGTCGTCGGCGGGGTCGAGGGCGCCGGCCTGCCAGACCGCCGCGCGGTCGACGGCGGGGCGGGCGACGGCACGGCGCAGCCGGGACCGCGCCGTCCCCTCTCCCGGGTCGCCGTCGAGCGCGACGCGCAGCACGGTGAGGTCGCGCGCGGGCACGGTCCCCTCGGCCTCCAGACGCCCCAGCGCAGGCAGGCGGACGTGCGGGTCGGGGCTGAGCACGTCGTGGAGCAGGCCCGGTTCGACCACCGGCGCCGTGAGGACGGACGCCGTGGCGGTCGCCTCGAGCAACGGCGCGAGCTGCGCCGCGACCCGCTCCGTCGCCGCCAGCTCGTCCGGCCCCAGCGTGCCGTCCGCGTCCATCACCATGAGCAGGCCGCGCAGCTGCCCGCGGTCACGCACGGGCACGCACACGCGGGCCCGCATGCCGATCTCCGGAGCGGCCGGCACGACGCCCGGCACGGTCCACCCGGCGACGCCCTGCGCCAGCACGTGGCGCACCGCGTCCGGTCCGGCGTCCCGCTGCAGCACGGCCCGGACCCGCACCTCGTCCTCGTCACCGAAGTGGCGGCTCGTGGCGAGGAGACGGACCTCCGGGTCGTCCAGCACGACCGAGCGACGCAGGCGGTCGGCCAGGTCGTCGATGAGCTGCTGCACGGACACGGGCCGGGATCCTACAGACGGAGCAACCCCGCGCCGACGCTCTCGACAGGCAACGGGTGCGTCCCGGGCGGTCCCGACCGCAGGCTTGCGGGATGGGCGAGCAGCGGTTGCGGGGGCGCACGGTGGTCGTCGTCGGCGCCGGCACGAGCGGGCACCGGCCCGGCATCGAAGCCGGCATCGAAGCCGGCATCGAAGCCGGCAGCGGATCGGGCAGCAGGCCCGGCAACGGGGAGGCGGCGGCGCTGGCGTACGCCGCGGAGGGCGCCCACGTCGTCGCGGTCGACCGCGACGAGGAGCAGGCCGTGCGCGTCGCCCGGCGGATCGCGGCCCGCGGCGGCAGCGCCCTGGGCCTGCGGGCCGACGTCGCGGTCGAGGCCGACGTGGTGGCCATGGTGGCAGCGACCGTCGCGGCGTTCGGCGCCCCGCACGTGCTGCACCACAACGTCGGCGTCGCCACGATGGGCGACGTGGTCGACCTGCCGCTGGAGCAGTGGCGCCGCGCCCTCGACGTCAACCTGACCGGCGCCTTCCTGACCTGCAAGCACGTCCTGCCGCACATGCTGGCGGCCGGTCGCGGGGTGGTCACCTCCATCTCGTCGGTGGCAGCCGTCCGGCACACCGGCTACGTCTACCCCGCCTACAGCGCCACGAAGGCCGCCCTCGACCAGCTGACGGTGTCGATCGCGCTGACCCACGCCGCCGAGGGGATCCGGGCCAACGCCGTGCTGCCGGGCCTCATCGACACACCGCTCGTCGGCGACCAGATCGACGGCAGCGACGCGGCCCGAGCGGCACGCCACGCGGCGAGCCCGACCGGCCGGATGGGACGGCCGGAGGACGTCGCCGCGGTCGCGGTGTTCCTCGCGACCGACGACGCCCGCTACGTCAACGGGGTGTGCCTGCCGGTCGACGGCGGGCTCGCCGCCCGCTGCGGCTGAGCGTCACCGCCTCATCGTCGGCGCGGACGTCCCTGGAGCCACGGCTCCAGCAGCCGGGTGATCCACGGCAGTCCGAACCACACCATCACCGGCGTGGCCACGGTCGTCTGCAGCACGATCCGCCAGTGCAGCGCGAGGTCGGGCAGCAGGCGCGCACCGAGCTCGCCGAGCAGCAGGCTGAGCGGGAGGAACACGACGAAGATCGAGACGGCCTGCTTCCAGCGCGGCGGCGGGCTCGGGATCCCGGGGTAGGCGACGTCGTGGTGCTCGGGCGGGTCGAACCACCCCTCGATCCCGGTCATCCGCTGCACGCGGAACTCCCCCACCAGACCTTGCGCGGCGCCGAGCCACCAGGCCCGCTGCGGGGACGCCTCCCACGCCGCGAGCGCCTCGTGGTCGGCGAACCGGTAGAGCATGTGCCACGCGTCGTCGCCCTCCGCCGACCGCACGTAGCCGTGGCCGAGGAACCCCGGGAACTGCTCGGCCAGCGCCGTACCCGCCCGGATCCACGCGATCATCTCCGCCTCGCGCGTCGGATCGGCGTACCGGGTCGCGGCGACCGTCACCGGTCCCGCCTGCTGTGCCGTCATGCGACCCCATGGAACGGCACGGGGTACGCCGCGCGCACGCCCACGAGGGTGTGAGTCCCGCCTCGGTCGGGTGCGGGGCCGGCGCGGCACCGGCCTAGGCTCGCGTCATGTCCGTCGTGAAGATCAACGCCATCTCCGTCCCGCCGCAGGCCGCGCCCGAGCTCGAGAAGCGCTTCGCCGAGCGCGCCGGCACCGTCGAGGGCCAGCCGGGCTTCCTCGGCTTCCAGCTGCTGCGCCCGACCGCCGGCGAGACGCGGTACTTCGTCGTCACGCACTGGGCCGACGAGGAGTCGTTCGCCGCCTGGCGCGACGGCGACGCCCGCGCCGCGCACGCGACGCCCGAGGGCGAGGCACCGCGCAAGCCCGTCGCGTCGGGGGCCGACCTGCTGGAGTTCGAGGTCGTGCTGGACGTGTCTCCGTCCGCCTGAGCGTCAGCCGACCCTGTCTGGGCGCCGGCCGGCAGGAGTTCTGCGGAACGGGTGCGATTTCCGGGCGCCCGGAACTGCATCCGTTCCGCAGGACTCCTCGGGGGTCCGGGCTGACCCCGGCCCCTTGTCCACAGGCGGGACCGAGCCGGATCGACGAGCACCGCCACCGGGAAGAACCGGGGGCGTGCCGCCGATCGAACCTGCCCCTCCTGTGGTCCGAACCGGACCCAGCCGACGTCGTGCCTGGACCCGGGTCACGCCCGGCGTGCACCGGTCCGCCGACGCCGTCGACCCCTTCCGCGCCGGCCTCGTCGCCTGGCAGCAGGTGCTCCCCCGTCGCGCATGCTTCACCGGTCTCACCGCGGCACGGCTCCGCGGCTGGTGGCTCCCGGAGCTGCCGACCGTCGTCCCGGTCTTCGCCGCCGTCGGGCCACGTGACGGCACCGTCGAGCGTCGCGGGCTCGTCGTCCAGCGGTTGACCGGACCCCCGCCGTACGAGCTGGACGGCGGCCTCCGCGTCGCCGACCGTGTCGAGACCCTCCGGAGCGCGGCCCGGTGGCTGGGCGTGCTCGACCTCGTCGTGCTCGTCGACGGGGCGTTGGCGGCCGGCGTCCCGCGTGAGGTGCTCGACGGGGCGGGCGATTGCCGCCGCCGCGGGGTCGGACGGCTCCGCACGGCCCTGCAGCTGGCCGACGCCGGCGCCGAGTCGGCCTGGGAGACGCTCCTCCGCGTGCTGCACGTCGTCTGCGACGTGCCCGTCCGCACCCAGCACCCCGTGGTGCACGACGACGTCCAGGTGGCGGGCGGCGACCTGTGGATCACGGGGACGCGGACGCTGCAGGAGTACGACGGCGCCCACCACCGCGAGTCGCGCCAGCAGGCCGAGGACCTGGCCCGGCAGCGACGGCTGACCCGGGTGGGGTGGACGCGGAACGGCTACGTGCGGAGCGACGTGCTGCGGCGCGCCCACCAGGTGCTGCGCGACGCCGACCGCGCCCTGGGGCGACCGCACGACCCCGACCGGCTCCGGGCGTGGTTCGACCTGCTGCGCGGCTCGGGCTTCTCCGCGGCGGGCCGCGCCGAGCTCGCGCGGGCCTGGGCCCGGCCGAGCGGCGGGCGCACCCGCCGCTAGAGGATCTCCCCCGGCGCGTACGCCGCGGCCTCGGGGTGCGCGGCGGCGAGCGTCTCGACGGCGGCGACCACGGCCTGCACCTGGGCGCGGGCGGCGCCGGTGAACTCGATCGGGTCCGCCACCAGCGCGTCGATCTGCTCGCGCGTCAGGCCGAGGCGGGCGTCGCCCGCGAGGCGCTCGTACAGGTCGTTGACGGCCAGTCCCTGCCGCATCTCGAGGGCGACGCCGACGGCGTGCTCCTTGATGGCCTCGTGGGCGCTCTCACGGCCGACGCCGTTGCGGACGGCGCTCATCAGCACCTTGGTGGTGGCGAGGAACGGCAGGTAGCGGTCGAGCTCGCGCTGGATGACCGCCGGGAAGGCCCCGAACTCGTCGAGCACCGTCAGGAAGGTCTGGAAGAGGCCGTCGGCGGCGAAGAAGGCGTCGGGCAGCGCGACGCGGCGCACGACCGAGCAGGAGACGTCGCCCTCGTTCCACTGGTCGCCGGCCAGCTCGCCGACCATCGACAGGTAGCCGCGGAGCACGACCGCGAGGCCGTTGACCCGCTCGCAGGAGCGGGTGTTCATCTTGTGGGGCATGGCCGACGAGCCGACCTGGCCCTCCTTGAAGCCCTCCGTGACCAGCTCGATGCCGGCCATGAGCCGGATGGTGGTGGCGAGGTTCGAGGGCCCGGCCACCAGCTGCACGAGCGCGGAGACGACCTCGAAGTCGAGCGAGCGCGGGTAGACCTGGCCGACGCTGGTGAGCACGCGCGAGAAGCCGAGGTGGGCGGCCACGCGCTCCTCGAGCTCGGCGAGCTTGTCCGCGTCGCCGCCGAGCAGGTCGAGCATGTCCTGCGCGGTGCCGACCGGGCCCTTGATGCCGCGGAGGGGGTAGCGCGCGAGCAGCTCCTCGATGCGCTGGACCGCGACGAGCATCTCGTCGGCGATCGTCGCGAACCGCTTGCCGAGGGTGGTCGCCTGCGCGGCCACGTTGTGCGAGCGACCGGCCATCACGGTGGTCTCGTGCTCCGTCGCGAGCCGGGCCAGCCGGGCGAGCGCCGCGACGGCGCGGTCGCGGAGGATCAGCAGCGACTGCTGCACCTGCAGCTGCTCCACGTTCTCCGTGAGGTCGCGCGACGTCATGCCCTTGTGGATGTGCTCGTGACCGGCGAGGGCGCAGAACTCCTCGATGCGGGCCTTCACGTCGTGGCGGGTGACGCGCTCGCGGGCGGCGATCGAGGCGAGGTCGACCTGGTCGACGACGGCCTCGTAGGCCTCGACGACCCCGTCCGGCACGTCGATCCCGAGGTCGCGCTGCGCCTTCAGCACGGCGATCCACAGCTGTCGCTCCAGCACGATCTTGTGCTCGGGGGACCAGGTGCCCGCCAGGTCGGCGGCGGCGTAGCGCGTGGCGAGGACGTTGGGGACGGAGGCGCGGGTCACGGGCCGCATCCTCCCACGCTCGCCCGGAGGGGGGTGGCGCGAGGGCCGCCGGGCGGCGACGATGGGACGCGGTCGCCGGCGACCCCCCTCCCGGCGATGTCTCGGAGCATCGAGGAGCCCCCGTGCGGAAGCTGCTGTCCGGTCTCGTCCTGTCCCTGTCGCTGGTCGCCGGCGTGCTGCTGGTGGCGCCCCCGCCGGCCACCGCCGCGGCGACGACCACCCTGAGCATGTCCCCCACGTCGGTCGCCGCCGGCGGCACGACCACCGTCGTGATCCGGTCGACCTTCACCCCGGTGCCCGGGAGCTTCCGGCTGCAGGAGCGCCGCGGCACGCAGTGGGTGACGGCGAAGGAGCTGCCGTCCTACCGCAACTACGGCTTCGAGCTCGCCGTCGGCGGCACGACCGGCACCCGCACGTTCCGGGTCGCGGCGAAGGCCGACAGCCGCACGTGGGTCCACAGCCGGGCCGTCTCGATCACGGTGCGCTCCGCGACCTCCACCGCGCTCAGCACCACGACCCCGCGGGTGGCCAAGGGCGGCACGGTGCAGCTCGCCGCCCGCTCGACGTTCCTGCCCGACGCCGGCTCCTTCAAGCTCCAGGAGAAGCGGGGCTCGACGTGGTCGACGGTGGCGTCGCTGCCGTCGTACCGGAACTACGGCTTCACCCACCCCGCCGGCGACAGCGACGGCGTGCGCACCTTCCGCACCGTCGCCACCTCCGGCGGCACCTGGGTGGGCAGCAGCTGGGTGAGCGTCACGGTCGGCACCCCGGCTCCGCCGCCGACCGACGAGATCGCCGAGGCCCGCAACCGCATCGTCGCCGACACCAACGCGGCCCGTGCGCGGCAGGGCCTGCCCGCCCTCGCGCAGCTGTCGGGCATCACGACCGTCGCCCAGGACTGGGCCGAGACGATGGCCGCGAACCGGCGGATGGAGCACAACCCGAGCTACGCCAGCCAGATGCCGCGCGGCTGGACCCGGGCGGCGGAGAACGTGGCCTACGGCTACAACGTCACGTCGGTCGTCGACGCGTGGATGAACAGCCCCGGCCACCGCGCCAACATCCTCGGCGACTTCACGCACATCGGTGTCGGCGTCGCGAAGGGGTCCGACGGACAGCTCTACTACGTGCAGAACTTCGGGAAGTACTGACCGCCCGGGGCCCCGACGTCAGACGCCGACCTCGCCCCGCTCCGCGGCGAGCGCGATGTCCGTGCGGTGCTGCGCCCCGTCGAAGCCGATCCGCTCCACCCCCGCGTACGCCGCGGACCGCGCCTCGGCGAGCGACGGGCCCACCGCGGTCACGGCGAGCACGCGGCCACCCGCGGTGACGACGTCGGCGCCGTCCCGCGCCGTACCGGCGTGGATGACGTGGACCCCGTCGAGGGCCTCGGCGTCGGCGAGGCCGGAGATGACGTCGCCCGTCGAGGAGGTCTCGGGGTAGCCGCCGGAGGCCATCACGACGGCGAGCGCGGCACCCGACTTCCAGCGCGGCGGCTCGACCTCGTGGAGCGTGCGGGTCGCGGCCCCCAGCAGGAGCGGCGACAGGGGCGAGTCGAGCAGCGCCATGAGCGGCTGCGTCTCGGGGTCGCCGAAGCGGGCGTTGAACTCGACCACGCGGGTGCCGCGCGAGGTGAGGGCGAGGCCGGCGTAGAGCAGTCCCGCGAACGGGGTGCCCCGCCGGGCCATCTCGTCCACGGTCGGCTGCAGCACCGTGCGCAGCACCTCGGCCACGAGGCCCTCGGGCGCCCAGTCCAGCGGCGTGTAGGCGCCCATGCCGCCCGTGTTCGGGCCCTCGTCGCCGTCGAAGATGCGCTTGAAGTCCTGGGCGGGCTGCAGCGGGTAGACCGTGCTGCCGTCCGTGATCGCGAAGAGGGACACCTCGGGGCCGTCGAGGTACTCCTCGATCACCACCCGCTCGCACTGCGCCGCGTGGGCGAGCGCCTCGGCGCGGTCGCTGGTGACGACGACGCCCTTGCCGGCGGCGAGCCCGTCGTCCTTCACCACGTACGGCGCGCCGAACTCGTCGAGCGCCGCGGCCGCCTCCTCGGGGGTCGTGCACACGTGGGCCGACGCCGTGGGGACGCCCGCCGCCGCCATGACGTCCTTGGCAAAGGCCTTCGAGCCCTCGAGCTGCGCCGCCTCGCCGGACGGGCCGAAGCAGGCGATGCCGGCCTCGCGCACGGCGTCCGCGACGCCCGCGACGAGGGGCGCCTCGGGTCCGACGACCACGAGGTCGACCGCGAGCCGCTGGGCCAGCGCGGCGACGGCGGCGGGGTCGAGCGGGTCCACGTCGTGGAGCGAGGCGACGGCGGCGATGCCGGGGTTGCCCGGCGCGGCGTGCACCTCGGCGACGCCGGGGTCGAGCGAGAGGGCCCGGGCCAGCGCGTGCTCGCGCCCACCGTTTCCGATGACCAGCGTCTTGAGGGGGGTCGTCACGGGCGACGATCCTAACGGGCCTGACGGGGCCTAACGGGCCCCGGGCGCGGCCACCTCACCGTGCTCGACCAGCGCCACGTCGGGCTGCGTGCCGCGCACGCGGAGGCCGAGCGCGGCGGCCGACGTGCAGGCCAGTGCCACGACGACCATGAACGGCGCGAAGATCTCGGCGGCGCCCCAGACGGTGGCGGCCCAGCCCGCGACGATGGTGGGCACGGCCATCGCGCCGTACGCCAGCACGTAGAACGCCGACATCACCTCGCCGCGGTGGTGGGCGGGCACGACCTGCCCGAGGTGGCGCAGGGACGACCCGAAGGCGAGGCCGAAGAAGAACCCGAGGACGGCCGACGTGCCGAGCAGGACCGCGGCGTTGCCGAGGGCCACGGACCCGATGCAGACGAGGAGCATGACCGCCGTGCCGAGGTCGCCGACCACCGCGGCGTGACGGGCCGACCACCGCGCGCCGACCGCCTGGCTCGCCGCGGCGGTGGCCGCGGAGATCGCCACGACGCTGCCGCCGAAGAGCAGGTTCGTCGTGCCCACCGCGTGCGCCGCGATGCTCGGGAACAGCGAGAGGAAGACGCCGAGCACCGACCACGCGGCCATCACGCCCAGCGCGGCGAAGCGGAAGTCCGCCGAGATCGCCCGCGGCACCCGGGGACGGGCCACGTTGAGCCGCACGGCGCGCCCGTCGCGGTGGGGCTCCGGCATGAGCAGCACCGCGAGGCCGCCGAGGAGGGCGAGGGCCGCGAGCACGACGTACGGCGCGACCAGCGGCGCCGCGCCCAGCTCGGCGTCGACCGCGACGAGGAAGATGACGACGGCGATGCCGAGGTTCATGGTGACGCCCGAGTGGAGCCCCACCCGCGCCCCGTCGGCGGGGCGCAGGTCGAGCAGCGCCGCGGACCCCGACACGACGATGGCGCCGACGCCGAGACCGTGCAGCACGCGGGCGACGAGCAGCGCCGCCACCCCGTCGGCGACGGCGAACACGGCGAGCCCCGCGAGCACGAGGCCGATGGCGACCAGCAGCACGGGACGCCGACCGAAGCGGTCGGAGACCGACCCCGCGACGAGCACGCTGGCGAGGGCGGCGACGGCGTACGCCGCGAAGACGACCGTCGTCGTGATGGGCGCGAAGTCCCACTCGGCGGCGTAGATGCCGTAGAGCGGGGCCGGGGCGCCCGAGACGCCGAGGCCGAGCGCAGTCAGCAGGAGGAGGGCCGGGTAGGGCCACCGGACGGGCCGGTCGGTCGGGGTCATGCGCGCCTCCTGCTAGATTCGATGCCGATCGAACTCGTGGCAGACTACAACAAGTTCGATGCTGATCGAACGCGAGGAGGACGAGGTCCGATGACCGAGACGGAGGCGTGCTCCCCCGTGCCCGGGCTCGCGGCGACCGCCGACGTGGCGTCGGTGCAGGTCGTGCTGGCCGCGCTCGCCGACCCGGTGCGGCTCGAGATGGTGCGGCGCCTGGCGGCCGCCCCCGAGCGCACCGAGCGCTGCTCGGCGCTCTACGACGACATCGGCAAGTCCACCGCCAGCCACCACTTCAAGGTGCTGCGCGAGGCCGGCCTGACGGAGCGCGCCTACGTGGGCGGTGTGCTCCACCAGCGCCTCTGCCTCGACGCGGTCGAGGCCGCCCTGCCCGGACTGCTCCCGTCGGTGCTGTCCGGGCTGGGCTGACCCGACGAGCTCGCGGGCTCAGACCGGGTTGACCACGATGGTCTGCTCGCGGCCGGGGCCCACGCCGACTCCCCAGAACGGCGCACCGGAGAGCTCCTCCAGCGCCTTGACGTAGGTCTGGGCGTTGGCCGGCAGCTCCTCGAAGGTGCGGCAGCCCGAGATGTCGGTCTGCCAGCCCTCGAAGTACTCGTAGACCGGTGTCGCGTGGTGGAACTCGGTCTGGGTCATCGGCATCTCCTCGACCCGCTGACCGTCGACCTCGTAGGCCACGCACACCGGGATGCGCTCCCAGGAGTCGAGCACGTCGAGCTTCGTCAGGAAGAACTCCGTGAGGCCGTTGACGCGGGTCGCGTAGCGGGCGATCACCGCGTCGTACCAGCCGCAGCGGCGCGTGCGGCCGGTCGAGACGCCGACCTCCCCGCCGATGCGCTGCAGCGCCTCGCCGTCGGCGTCGAACAGCTCCGTCGGGAACGGGCCCGAGCCGACGCGGGTGGTGTACGCCTTGATGACGCCCACCACGCGGTCGATGCGGGTGGGTCCGATGCCGCCGCCGACGCAGACGCCGCCGGCGACCGGGTTCGACGAGGTGACAAAGGGATAGGTGCCGTGGTCGACGTCGAGCATCGTCGCCTGGGCGCCCTCGAAGAGCACCGTCTTGTCGGCGTCGAGCGCCTCGTTGATGAGCAGCGAGGTGTCGGCCACCATCGGGCGCAGGCGCTCGGCGTAGGACGTCAGCTCCTCCACGACCGCCCCGACCTCGATGGCCCGGCGGTTGTAGACCTTCGACAGCAGGTGGTTGCGCGTCTCGAGCGCCGCCTCGACCTTCTGGGTCAGGATCTTCTCGTCGAAGATGTCGGCGATGCGGATGCCGACGCGGTTGACCTTGTCGGCGTAGGCCGGGCCGATGCCGCGGCCCGTCGTGCCGATCTTCTTGTTGCCGAGGAACCGCTCGGTGACCTTGTCGATCGTGGAGTGGTACGACGCGATGACGTGCGCGTTGGCGCTGACGAGCAGCTCGGCGGTCTCCACGCCCTGCTCGTGGAGCAGGTCCAGCTCGCGGAACAGCGCCTCGGGGGACACCACGACCCCGTTGCCGATGACGCAGGTCGCGCCCTTGGTGATGATGCCGCTCGGCAGCAGGTGGGTCGCGAACTTCTTGCCGTCCACGACGATGGTGTGGCCGGCGTTGTGGCCGCCGCTCGTGCGGACGACGTAGTCGATGTCGTCCGTCGTGGCGAGCAGGTCGGTCGCCTTGCCCTTGCCCTCGTCGCCCCACTGGGCGCCCAGGATGATGATCGCGGGCATCGCAGCCCTCTCGTTGTCGGGTGTCGTGCTTGCGGTCCGTGCAACGCACGAGCCCCGGTGCGGGCAACAGCGTGCCGGGTCACCAGGGCTCTTGCGGCCCCACGCTACCAAACCCCGCCGGGACCGGCCCGCTCGTCGGGCCCGCTCCCGGCCCGTCCGGTGGGGGCCTCGCGTAGTCTCGCCGCGATGGACCCGCTGCTCGTGATCACGAACGCGTCCGCCGGCACCTCCGACGAGGAGACGCTCGAGCGGGCGCTCGACGTGCTGCGCGAGAAGGCGTCGGTCGAGGTGGCCGCGACCTCCAACCCCGGCGAGCTCGACGGGGTGCTGCACCGTGCCGGCTCGCGCCGGATCGTCGTGGCGGGCGGCGACGGATCGCTGCACGCCGTGGTGACCGCCCTGCACCGGCGCAACGAGCTGGGCGACCGCGTGCTCGGCCTGCTGCCCCTCGGCACCGGCAACGACTTCGCCCGCGGCGCCGGGATTCCGCTGGAGATCGAGGCGGCCGCCCGGGTGGTGCTCGACGGCGAGGTGCAGCCCGTCGACGTGCTCGTCGACGAGCTGGGCGGCGTCGTCGTCAACAACGTGCACCTGGGTGCGGGCGCCCAGGCGAGCCGCCGCGCCGTCCGCTGGAAGGAGCGGCTGGGGTCCGTCGGGGTCGGCAAGGTCAACCTCGGCAAGCTCGGCTACCCCATCGGCGCCGCGCTCGCCGCGGTCAAGCCCCCGCACCTCCGGCTCCACGTCGAGGTCGACGGCCGCACCGTGGCCGACCTCGACAACCCCGTGCTCATGGTGGCCGTCGGCATCGGCCGCACCGTCGGGGGCGGCGCCGCGATCACCCCGGAGGCCGAGGTCGGCGACGGGAAGGCCGACGTCATGGTCGCCTTCGCGACGGGCCCGGTCGAGAAGCTGGGGTACGTCGCGGACCTCGCCCTGCGCCGCCACCAGGAGCGCGACGACGTGCGGTACCTGCGGGCCACCTCGGTCGCCGTGGCCGGCGAGGAGTTCTGGACGAGCGCGGACGGCGAGATCTCGGGCCCCGAGCGCCGGCGGTCGTGGCGGGTCGAGCCCGCGGCGTACCGGATGACGCTGCCGCGCGACACCCCCGACGCCTGAGCGCTCCCGCCCCTCAGATCCAGCCGCGGCGAGCGGCCTCGACGCCCGCCTGGAACCGGGAGTCGGCCCCGAGGTCGATCATGAGGTCGGAGACCCGGCGGCGCACCGTGCGGAGGCTGACGCCGAGGGTGCGGGCGATCTGCTCGTCGGCGGCGCCCGCCGCCAGCTCGGAGAGCAGCAGCCGCCGGCTGCGCTCCCGGGCGCCGCGCAGGTCGAGCTCCGGCACGGGCACGGCGCGGTCCCAGAGCAGCTCGACGTACTGCGCCAGCAGCAGCACCAGCGCCCGCTCGTGCACGGCGAGCACCCCGGCGGTCTCGTAGCCCGGCATGTCGGGCACCAGGGCGTGGGTCAGCGGGATGACGAACAGGCGCGTCGGCACGTGGGCGAGCACCCGGATCTCCTCGCCCATCCGTGCCCGCTCGGCCAGCGCCTCGGGGGCCTGCTCGAGCGCACGGACGGGATAGAGCGCCCGCGCACTGCGGCCCGAGCGGAGTGCCTCGGTGAGGGCCCGCTGCAGCGCCGGGTGGGTCGGCTGGCGCCACTGGTCGGGCCGCAGCGACAGGATGTCGCCGGTGCTCTCCTCGATCCAGCGCGCCATCGTCGCGGCGGCCTCCCCCTCGGGGATCCGGTGGCCCGACAGCGGCTCCCCCGCGTCGGGCCCCACGGGGATGCGGGGCACGACCTGCGGGACCGTGGTCGCGAGCTCCCGCACCCGACGCACCGCGGCCTCCACGCGGAGGACCTCCTCGTCGAGGAGCTGGCTGAGCACGTGCGCCATCGGCGGCACCTGGAGGAGCCCGGCGGCGTCCACCGCCACGGCGCCCATGGCCACGAGCGGTGCGAGCGCCCGCTGCAGCTCGGCGGGACCGTCGAAGTCGAGGGCGTCCGCGACGTCGTCGAGCGCCTGGCCGTGACGGCCGTGCACGCGCCAGTAGAGGTCCTCGGTCTCCAGGGTGAGGCCGAACTCCGAGAGCGCCGCCTGCACCGCCCGCCGCGTCACCATGTCGCCACCGTAGCCAAACCCTGGCAACTTCCTGTCACTGGCGCGTCGGAGCCACCTGTCCGGATCGGGTCAGTGACAGCATCGACCCTGACGCTCGGTCGCTCCGCGGGGGACGCGATCAGTCGGCCCGTCGGGGGACGGATCCGCGAGCGTCAGCAGAGGGCGCCGTGCCGAGGGGATACGGCGCCCTCGCACATTTCCCGGCCCCCGCGGCGGCCCGGTAACCTGCCACGCGGCCCTCTTTCCCACGCACCAGAGCGAAGCAGGCGAGCACCCAGGCATGGCACGACGCAGCAGCGACTCCCCCGCCCCCGAGCCCACCGACTGGGTGACCCGGGCCGCGGACGACGCGATCCGCCACGCGGGCGGCGACCCGCGCGACCCCGCGGTCGCCGAGCAGCTCCGCGCCGCCGGCACGGTCGTCACCTGCGCGTCGGGCATCAGCCCCTCGGGCCCGATCCACCTGGGCAACCTGCGCGAGTTCCTGACGACGCACTTCGTGGCCGAGGAGCTGAAGCGCCGCGGCGTACCGGCTCGTCACCTCCAGTCGTGGGACGACTTCGACCGGCTCCGCAAGATCCCGGAGGGGGTCGACCCGTCGTGGACCACCCACATCGGCAAGCCGCTCTCCGCGGTCCCCGACCCGTGGGAGTGCCACACCTCGTGGGCCGAGCACTTCAAGGCGCCGCTGCGGGCCGCCCTCGCCGAGATGGGCTGCACGATGGAGGAGGTCGACCAGACCGACCGGTACCGCGCCGGGGCCTACACCGCGCAGGTGCTCCACGCGATCGAGCGTCGCGACGTCATCGAGTCGGTGCTCGCCCGCCACCGCACCAAGCAGGCCGTCCCCGAGGACGCCTCCGCCGAGGAGGCCGCCGCGCTCGAGGACTCGGTGGCCGAGGACGACGAGCCGACCCAGACCGGCGACCTCGCCCGGTTCCCCTACAAGCCGTTCTGCCGCACCTGCGGTCGCGACACGGTGACGCTGACGTCGTACGACGAGGAGACGACCGACCTCGCCTACACCTGCGACGCCTGCGGCGACTCCCACGTCACCAACGTGCGCACGCAGCCCGAGGGCAAGCTCGTCTGGAAGGTCGACTGGCCGATGCGCTGGTCGGTGGAGGGCGTGAACTTCGAGCCCGGCGGGGTCGACCACGCCTCGCCCGGGTCGTCGTACACCGTCGGCAAGGAGATCGTGAAGCTCTACGACGGCCGTGCGCCGTCGTTCGTGGGCTACTCGTTCGTCGGTGTCGCCGGCATGGCGAAGATGTCGTCGTCGAAGGGCGGCGTGCCCACGGCGGCCGACGCGCTCCGCGTGCTCGAGGCGCCCGTGCTGCGCTGGCTCTACGCGCGGCGCCAGCCCAAGCAGGCCTTCACGGTGGACCTCGGTCCGGAGGTCGTGCGCCTGTACGACGAGTGGGACGCCCTCGGCAAGAAGGCCGCGAACCCCGCGAAGCGCGACGCCCAGGTGCTGGCGTTCGAGCGCGCCTCGACGACGTCGAGCGCCGGGACGCTGCCGACGCCGCCCGTCGTCGTGCCGTTCCGCACGCTCTCGTCCATCGCCGACGTGACCGCCGGCAGCGCCGACCAGATCAGCCGGCTCGTGGGCGACCTGGGGCACGCGCACGACTCGGTGGCCGACCTCGAGCCGCGGCTCGGCCGGGCCATCACCTGGACCCACGAGTTCGTGCCGGAGGAGGACCGCACCACGGTGCGGACCACCCCCGACCGCGAGCTGCTCGCCTCCCTGGGCGAGCTGGAGCGCACGTGGCTGCACCTGTTCCTCGAGCACCTGCCGAGCGCCTGGGCCGACGGCTCGCCCGACCTCGACCGCGTCACGACGGTGGTCTACGGCGTGCCGAAGCTGGCCCGCGGGCTCGCGCTGGAGGACCAACCGACGGACGAGGTGAAGGCCGACCAGAAGGCGTTCTTCCGGCTGCTCTACCGGCTGCTCGTGGATGCCG
Source organism: Nocardioides alkalitolerans (assembly GCA_038184435.1). Taxonomy (NCBI): domain Bacteria; kingdom Bacillati; phylum Actinomycetota; class Actinomycetes; order Propionibacteriales; family Nocardioidaceae; genus Nocardioides; species Nocardioides alkalitolerans. The sequence continues at coordinate 3,190,871 of CP116227.1, forward strand.
AGCGCGGCCCCCGGCTGCCCACCCTCGTGCTCGCCCTGGGCCCGGACACCGTCCGGGCACTCATCCAGGCGGCCTGAGCCGGTCCCCCTCCCGGGACGTCATGCGAGGCGGCGGCGCGAGCCGCCGCCTCGCATGACGTCCGGAGGAGTGGTAGGGCGTCAGACGGCGCCGAGCAGGGCGTCGTACGCCGCGGGGCTCGAGTCGCGCAGGAACTCCGAGCACCGCTCCCACTCCGCCGTCTCGCCGATCTCCCGCGCGGTGAGCGCGAGCAGGGCGAGGGCGCGCAGGAAGCCACGGTTGGGCTCGTGGTCCCACGGCACCGGGCCGTAGCCCTTCCAGCCGTTGCGGCGCAGCTGGTCGAGGCTGCGGTGGTAGCCGACGCGGGAATAGGCGTAGACCGTCACGGCGTCCGCCCCCTCGGCCTTCGCCTGCTCGGCGAGCGCGGCCCAGGCGACCGGCGACTCGGGGTGACGGCGGACGACGTCCGCAGGGGCGGAGCCCTCCAGCTCAGCAGCGGCGGGGTCCTCGGGCAGACGGGTCGGCGGCGGACCCGCCATCAGGTCGACGTGGCTCATGCCCCCCAGCCTGCCACGGGTCAGCGCGAGGCGACGATCAGCTCCGCGATCTGCACCGTGTTGAGCGCGGCACCCTTGCGGAGGTTGTCGTTGCTGACGAACAGGGCCAGGCCGCGGCCGCCGTCGACGCCCTCGTCGACGCGGATCCGGCCGACCAGCGACGGGTCCTTGCCGGCCGCGTCGAGCGGCGTCGGGATGTCGACCAGCTGCACGCCGGGGGCGTCCGCGAGGAGCTCCTTGGCACGCGCCGGCGACAGCGGCCGCGCGAACTCGGCGTTGATCGCCAGCGAGTGGCCCGTGAAGACCGGGACACGCACGCAGATGCCGGAGACGCGCAGCTCGGGGATGCCGAGGATCTTGCGCGACTCGTTGCGCAGCTTCTGCTCCTCGTCGGTCTCCTCGAGGCCGTCGTCGACCAGGTTCCCGGCGAAGGGCAGCACGTTGTAGGCGATCGTCTTCTTGTAGACCCCCGGCTCGCCGAACGCGACGGCCCCGCCGTCGTAGGCCAGCTCGCGAGCCTTGTCGCCCGCCGCCTCGATGCCCGTGGCGAGCTCCTCGACGCCAGCGACGCCGGAGCCCGAGACCGCCTGGTACGTCGACGCGACGAGCCGCACCAGGCCGGCCTCGTCGTGCAGCGGCTTGAGGACGGGCATGGCCGCCATCGTCGTGCAGTTGGGGTTGGCGATGATGCCGCGCCCGGCCGCGATGACGGACGCCGCAGCCTCCGGGTTCACCTCGGAGACGACCAGCGGGATCGCGGGGTCCTTGCGGAAGGCGCTGGAGTTGTCGACCACGATGACGCCGGCGTCGACGAACCGCTGCGCCTGCGCGCGCGACGTCGTCGCGCCCGCGGAGAACAGCGCGATGTCGAGACCGCTCGGGTCGGCCGTGGACGCGTCCTCGACCGTGATCTCGCGGTCACCGAAGGGCAGCACGGTGCCCGCCGAGCGCGCCGAGGCGAAGAACCGCACCTCGTCGGCCTCGAAGCCGCGCTCGAGGAGGATCTGCCGCATGGCGACGCCGACCTGCCCGGTGGCGCCCACGACGCCGATGTTCACGCCCATGTCAGCGCCCCGTCCCTGCGTAGACGACGGCCTCGCCGTCGGAGTCGTCCAGGTCGAACGCCGTGTGCGCCGCGCGCACCGCGTCGTCGATCTGGGTCTCGTCGATGATGACCGAGATGCGGATCTCCGAGGTGGAGATCATCTCGATGTTGACGCCCGCCGCGGCCAGCGACGCGAAGAACTTCGCGGTGATGCCCGGGTGGGACTTCATGCCGGCACCGATCAGCGAGACCTTGCCGATCTGGTCGTCGTAGAGCAGCTTGTCGAAGCCGACCTGCTCCTGGAGCGCCGCGAGCGCCGTCACGGCGGTCTGGCCGTCCTCGCGCGGCAGCGTGAACGAGATGTCCGTGCGGCCCGTCGCGGCGGCGGAGACGTTCTGCACCACCATGTCGAGGTTCACGGCCGTCGTCGCGAGCGTCTCGAAGATGCGCGCCGCCTCGCCCACCTTGTCGGGCACGCCGACGACGGTGATCTTGGCCTGGCTCTTGTCGTGGGCGACGCCCGAGATGATCGCGTCTTCCATGGCTGCTCCCTGCTGCTCGGGGACGATCCAGGTGCCTTCCTTCTGGGAGAAGGTCGAGCGCACGTGGATGGGCATGTTGTGGCGGCGGCCGTACTCGACGCACCGCAGGTGGAGGATCTTCGCGCCGTTCGCGGCCATCTCGAGCATCTCCTCCGTGGAGACGCGGTCGAGCTTGCGGGCCTTGGGGACGATGCGGGGGTCGGCCGTGAAGACGCCGTCGACGTCGGAGTAGATCTCGCAGACCTCGGCGCCCAGCGCCGCCGCGAGCGCGACCGCCGTAGTGTCGGAGGCGCCACGGCCGAGGGTCGTGACGTCCTTCGTGTCCTGGCTGACGCCCTGGAAGCCCGCCACGATCGCGATGTCGCCGGCCTGGATAGCCTGCTCGATGCGGCCGGGCGTGATGTCGATGATCTTCGCCCGGCCGTGCGCGGAGTCGGTGATGACGCCGGCCTGCGAGCCGGTGAACGAGCGCGCCTGGTAGCCCAGCTGGTTGATCGCCATGGCGACGAGCGCCATCGAGATGCGCTCCCCGGCCGTGAGGAGCATGTCGAGCTCGCGCGGCGGCGGGATCGGCGTGACCTGCTGCGCGAGGTCGCGGAGCTCGTCGGTCGTGTCACCCATCGCGGAGACGACCACGACGACGTCGTGGCCCTTCTTGCGGGTCGCCACGATGCGCTGCGCGACCCGCTTGATCCCGGCCGCGTCGGCCACGGACGAGCCGCCGTACTTCTGCACGACAATGCTCACGTCAGACCCTCTTCACCCAGTACGACGCGGCCCGTCGCCTCGCGACGGACCGCTCTTGACCGGCGCCGATCCTACCGGCGCGGCCGGGGTGCGCCCGACCGCGTCCCACGGTGGGAGCCGCCGCCGGACCTGCCGAGGGGGCGGGGGCTCAGCGGCCGGCGTCGAGCATCTCGTCGGCGGCCGCGATGCGCTCCACCTCGCCGACGAAGCTGGCGTCGAGACGGGCGTGGGCGACGATCGACTGCAGGGCCCGGAGGGCACCCGAGGCCTCGCTGCCCCAGCTCGCGACGTACGAGAACTGCCACCACCAGAGGGCCTCGGCGACGCGGCCGGCCTCGAAGTGGCGCAGGCCGTGGGCGAGGGCGGAGGCGACCGACGTGAGATCGTCGGACAGCGTCGACTCGACGAGCTCCGGCGCTCCCCCGGTGTCGGGGCCGTAGGGGTCGAACACCTCGGTGAACTGGTCCACCCCGTCGAGCAGGTCGGCCAGCCGCAGCCGCATCTCGTCGAGGTCGGGATCCGGACCCGCGTCGGGCTCGAACTCCTCGACCGGGTCGAAGTCCTGCTGCACCCCGAGGCGCGCTCCCGCGAGGAGCACCTGCGAGACCTCGAGCAGCAGCAGCGAGATCGACCGGCTGCCGTCGGCCTCGCGGGCGATCGCCTGCAGCGCCACGAGGAAGCTCGCGACCTGGTCGGCGATCTGCTGCGCGAACTCGTCGGGCGCCTCGCGGGTCTCGACGGGCGCGACCTCCGCCAGCGACCGCAGCGCGGCCTCGTCCTCCGGGTCCAGCCCGGTCAGGTCGAAGACGACGCCCTCGTCCTTGAAGCTGTCAGTCATCTGCCGATCTCCTCCCGACGAAAGCGCGGCCGAGGGTGACCTCGTCGGCGTACTCCAGGTCACCACCCACCGGCAGTCCACTCGCAAGTCGGGTCACGCGCAACCCCAGGGGCTTGAGCATGCGCGTGAGGTAGGTCGCCGTCGCCTCGCCCTCGAGGTTGGGATCGGTCGCGAGGATGACCTCGGTGACCGCGCCGTCGGCGAGCCGCACCATCAGCTCGCGGATGTGGAGCTGCTCCGGGCCGATGCCGTCGATCGGGCTGATGGCGCCGCCGAGCACGTGGTAGCGCCCCTTGAACTCGCGGGTGCGCTCGATCGCGACGACGTCCTTGTACTCCTCGACGATGCAGATCACCGAGACGTCACGGCGCGGGTCGCGGCAGATGCGGCACTCCTCCTCGGAGGAGACGTTGAAGCAGATGCGGCAGAACTTCACCTTCACCGTGACCTCGACGAGGGCGTCGGCGAGCCGCCGGACGTCCGTCGGGTCGGCCTGCAGCAGGTGGAAGGCGATGCGCTGCGCGCTCTTCGGACCCACGCCGGGCAACCGGCCGAGCTCGTCGATGAGGTCCTGGACGACGCCTTCGTACACCGAGCGGGACCGCCGCTCAGAAGCCGATGCCGCCGGGCAGGCCCGGCGCACCGCCCTGGGGACCGCCCTCGGGGCCGCCGAAACCGCCGAGACCGCCGGCGAGCGGGCCGAGCTTCTCCGCGGCCATGCGGTCGGCCTGGGTGCGCGCGTCCCGGTACGCCGCCACGATCAGGTCACCCAGGTCGGAGAGCGAGTCGGGGTCGGCCGCGTCGACGGCGCTCGGCGGGATGACCACGCCCTTCAGCTCGCCCGAGCCGGACACGCGCACGGTCACGCCGCCGGACGAGCCGTCGACCTCCGCCTCCTCGAGCTCGGCCTGCGCGGCCACGAGCTGCTCCTGCATCTGCTGGGCCTGCTGGAGGAGGGCGCCCATGTCGAAGCCGCCTCCCCCGGGGAGGCCGCCGGCCGGGTCGAACGGGTTCTGGCTCATCGGGTGCTCCTCGGTGGATCGGGCGGGTCGGGTCGGACAGGTCTGCGGGCCCCAGTGTGCCGGGGTGGTGTGCGGGTCAGTCGTGGCGGATCTGGTCGATGACGACTGCCCCGAGCTCCCGCTCCAGTAGCGCCGTGCCCGCCAGGTCGGGGGCGTCGTCGACGGGGTCGTCGGGCGACGCGGCATCGTCGGGGTCGTCGAGCCAGGCGGGCGGCTCGTCGGGCGGGGGGCCGTCCTGCGCCGCCGCCCGCTGGCCGGCGGCCGCGTGCGCCTGACGTGCGGCGTCTGCCGGTCGGGCGGGGGGCTCGGGACGCTCGACGGGCTCCGGGCGCTCCGGGCGCTCCTGGCGCTCCGCCTGCGGGGCGGGGCCGGGCTGGTCACGCGGCTCGGTCTCCGCGGGGCGCTGGGTCTGTGCGGCGGGGGCACCCGCTCCGCCGGGCTCGACGGCGGGAGGCTGCGGGGCGCGTGGCGGGGTGGGCCCGCCGCCTCCGGTGCCCCCGCTGCCTCCGGCGGCGCCCGGGTCGACGATCGCCTCGATGCGCCAGTCGAACCCGAAGGTGCGGACCGTCGCCTCCTGCACGACCTCGATGCTGCCGCCCGACTCGAACGACGAGCGGGCGCCGGCGTTGGCGAACCCGAGCGTGAGCACGCCGTCGGAGAACGCCACGACCTGCGCGTTCTTCGACAGGTGGATCCAGGTGACCCGCCGCATCGACTTCGTGGCCTCGACGACCTCGGGCCACAGCCGCCGCACGTCGGCGAGCGTCATGCCGCCCGAGGACGAGCCCGCGCCGGACGGGGCTGCGCCGGACGGGGCCGGAGCGGCCGGGGCGGACGGGCCCGGCGTCGGCTCCGGGGCGGCCGGGGCGGGAGCAGCGGGAGCCGCCTGGGCGCCGCCGGGCACCACCGCGGTGGGCCACCCGTCGTCGGTGGTCGGGGCGTCGGCGTACGCCTGCTCGCCGGGACGCTCGCCGGGGCGGTCCGCGGGCGGGCCGGCGGGTGCGGCCGGCTCGGTGCGCTCGGGCTCCGCCGGCCGAGGAGCCGGCTGGCCGCCGTCGTGCTCACCGGGGCGGTCCCCGGGGCGGTCGCCGACCGGCGACGGAGGCGCTGCCGGACGCGGCGGCACCGGGGGCGGCTGGTCGGCGACGGGGCGCGGGTCCCGGCGCTCGGCCGGACGCTCGGGGGCCTGCGGCGCGGCAGGGGCCGCGGCCTGGGCCTGGGCCGGCAGCGCGTCCGCGAGCCGCGGGCGCACGGTGCGCGGCGCCGGGGCGGCCGCACCGTCGGCCTCGGCGGCGATCGCGGCGCCGCCGGGCATCGCCATCCGCCGCTCGATGCGGTCGAGGCGCGCCATCACGCCGTCGCTGGTGGAGTCGGCGGCGGGCAGCAGCACCCGGGCGCAGATCAGCTCGAGGAGCAGCCGGGGCGCCGTGGCACCGCGCATCTCGGTGAGCCCGGCGGCCACGAGGTCGGCGGCGCGGCTCAGCTCGGTCGCACCGAAGCGGGCCGCCTGGGCGCTGAGGCGCTCGCCCTGGTCCTCCGCGACCTCGAGCAGGCCGGTCGCCGGGGCGTCGGGCACCGCGGCGATGATGACGAGGTCGCGCAGGCGGCGCAGCAGGTCCTCCGTGAAGCGCCGCGGGTCCTGGCCCACCTCGATGACCTTGTCGACGACGCCGAACACGCCCGCGCCGTCACCCGCGGCGAACGCGTCGATCACCTCGTCGAGCAGCGTGTCGGGGGTGTAGCCGAGCAGGCCCGTCGCCAGCGCGTGGGTCACGCCGTCGGGGCCGGAACCCCCGATGAGCTGGTCGAGCACCGAGAGGGTGTCGCGGGCCGAGCCGGCACCGGCGCGCACCACGAGCGGCACCGCCGCGGGCTCGATCGGCACGCCCTCGCGGTCGCACAGCTCCTGCAGGTATCCCGACAGGAGCTTCGGCGGGATCAGCCGGAACGGGTAGTGGTGGGTGCGCGACCGGATCGTCGGGATGACCTTGTCGGGCTCCGTCGTCGCGAAGATGAACCGGAGGTGGGGCGGCGGCTCCTCCACCAGCTTGAGGAGCGCGTTGAAGCCCTGCGTCGTCACCATGTGGGCCTCGTCGATGACGTAGACCTTGTAGCGGCTGTGGACGGGCGCGAAGAACGCCTTCTCCCGCAGGTCGCGGGCGTCGTCCACACCACCGTGGGATGCGGCGTCGATCTCGATGACGTCGATGGAGCCCGGGCCGCCGCGCGCCAGGTCGCGGCACGAGCGGCACTCGCCGCACGGGTCGGCGATCGGCGCCTGCTCGCAGTTGAGCGCCCGCGCCAGGATGCGCGCGCTCGTGGTCTTGCCGCAGCCGCGGGGGCCCGAGAACAGGTAGGCGTGGTTGACCCGGTTGCTCGCCAGGGCGGCGCGCAGCGGCTCGGTGACGTGGTCCTGGCCGATGACCTCGGCGAACGTCTCCGGGCGGTAGCGCCGGTAAAGAGCGAGGGGGGAGTCCACGAGAGGCACCCTAACGAGAGGCGCTGACAACCTCGACCGCAGCGGTCGGGGGACGAAAAGGCCCCCCGTGCACCCGGCAGAGCTCACTTACCCTTGCTGCCTTCCGGCCCTGGGGGAATTGGGCGAGGTGCCGCCACACGGGGGGTTGGCAGCGAGTGTAGGCGACCCCCCGAGCGAGCGACAACGCGACCACTCCGGGGACGGCGGAGCGCGGCGGACCGCGCCGTACGGCGGGTGTCGGCGCGCCCACCGGATTTCACCGGCCCCGCGGGACCCAGTACGCTCCTCGGCGGAGGTATCGCCTAGTGGCCTATGGCGCACGGCTGGAATCCGTGTTGGGTTAACGCCCTCGGGGGTTCGAATCCCCCTACCTCCGCCACGTGCTCGACGCGAGAACCCCCGCCGGGGTCGACCCGGCGGGGGTTCTCGCGTTTCGCGGGCGCGATGTCAGACCGTGATCTCCAGCCGCCGGATGCTGTCGTCGACCACCGTGAAGATCATCCGCAGGTCGACCTCGCCGCCGGGGAAGTTCCCGGACAGGTGGGTGGCCACCTCCCAGGCGTCGTCCGCCGGCCGGGTGACCGCGCCCAGCGTCGTCACGACGTCGAACTGCCGTGCCGACTCCTCGAAGACCTCGAGGGTCGCGGCGCGACCCTCGAGGGGCACTCGGCGAGGTCCTCCACTTCGCCGTCACGGTCACCAACCGCACGGAGGCCGAGACCCGGGTGGTGATCGACTACGTCGTCCACTTCCGCAAGGCCAACGGGACGTCGTCACCCAGGGTGTTCAAGCTCGCCCAGCGCAGGCTCGCCCCCGGCCGCTCCGCCGACCTACGGGGCACGCACGCGTTCCGCGAGCTGACCACCCGGCGCCACCACGGCGGCGAGCACGCCCTCGAGATCCAGGTGAACGGACGCCGGCACGGCTACACGACCTTCACCCTCGAGACGGACTAGATCAACGCTATACAGAAATACATAAACGCTATACAGAAATACATAACAGCGCTGCACTCGAGGCATGATCTCGACCCCAGCACCGACCCCGCCCACCGCCCACCGTGACCGTCTCGACGGACGCCGCGCCCTCGTGACCGGCGGCTCCAAGGGCGCTGGCCGCGCCGTCGTCACGCGGCTCCTCGAGATGGGGGCCGACGTGTGGACGACCGCCCGCACGATGCCTGCCGGCCACGACCGCCCCGACCGCTCCATCGCCGCCGACACCGCGACGCCCGAGGGCGTCGCCCGCGTGGCCGAGCGCATCGCGGAGGCCGGTCCCCTCGACGTACTGGTGCACGTCGTCGGCGGGTCGACGACCCCGACCGGCGGTTTCGCCGCCGCCGAGGAGGAGCACCGGCTGCGCGAGCTGAACCTCAACCTGCTGGGGGCGGTGCGGCTCGACCGCGCGCTCGTCCCCGCCATGGTCGAGGCAGGCGCCGGCACGGTCCTCCACGTCACCTCGATCCAGCGGCAGATGCCGCTGCACGACGCGACGCTGCCGTACGCCGCGGCGAAGGCCGCGCTGCGCACCTACAGCAAGGGCTTGGCCACCGAGCTCGCTCCCCGCGGGGTGCGCGTCAACGCCGTCAGCCCGGGCGGCATCGCGACTGAGTCCCACGCCGACTTCGTGGACCTGCTCGCCACGGGCAACGGCATCACGCACCGGGAGGCCGAGCAGGGCATCCTCGACTCGCTCGGCGGGGTGCCGCTGGGGCGCTTCGCCACGCCCGAGGAGGTCGCCGACCTCGTGGGGTTCCTCGTCTCGGACCGCGCCGCGACGATCATCGGCGCCGAGTACGTGATCGACGGCGGGACCGTCCGCACGGTCTGATCGCGTGGGGCGCGAGGTTCGGACGGCCCGACCGCGGGAAGAGCGGGACCCATGACGGACGACCAGATCACACCCCTGCCCCCGCTCTCGTGGTGGCTGCTCCTCGCCGTCGGTCTGGCCGCGGTCGCGGGGATGCTGTACCTCGCGTTCGTGCCCGCGACGGTCCACCAGACCGTCGACGACGACGACCACCCCGGCTACACGACGACGTGCGCCTCGCTGGTCGCGGCCGGCTGGCCCGGCGACGTGCACCCGAGCGAGCGCCAGACCTCGCGCGGCGTCACGGAGACCGACACCTCCGAACCGCCGTACGACGCCTGCCACGCCCGCCGCACCCTCGCCGCCGCAGGGATCGGCGCGCTCGCCGCTCCCGCGAGCGCGCTCGTCTACCTCGTGGCCGTCAGCCGCCGACGTACGCCGCGGGTCGACGCCCCGGCGTGACTCCATGCCTCACGGGCAGGCGGTCTCCCGCTGCTGCACGTCGCTGCCGCCGATGCGGCCCAGCGGCGTACCGGGGGAAGCGGTGGACGGCGCGAGGTAGCAGCTGTAGTCGCTGCGGTTGAAGCCCTCGAGGTGCAGGTGGGGACCCGTCCAGCAGTTCTCGTCGTAGGCGATGTCGCCCCCGACCACGCCCAGGACCGTGTCGGTGTCCACCGTGTCGCCCTCGGCGACGCGCACCTCCTCGAGGTGGAGGTAGGCCACCCGGCCGATCTCGGTGCCTCCCTCGCTGACCGAGACCTGCACTCCCTCTCCCCCGCCACCGTTCGAGCACGAGGGGGCGACCTTGGCGACGGTGAGGGTGAGGCCGTCCGGTCCGCTCAGGCGTGGACGCACCGGGGTCCCGGCGGGGACGCCGTAGTCGGCCGACCAGTCGCCGGGGTACCCCGTCTCGGCGTCCTCGAAGTTCACGGCCGTGTGGTGGCCGTCGGGGTGACTGGTGAGCGTCGCGTCGTAGTCGGCCTCGATCGTCACCTCCGAGCCGCCCGCGTGGGCCGGTGGGGCGAGGAGGGCGGTCGAGGCGGCAGTGGTCGCCGTGGTGGCGGCAAGCGTGAGGGCAGCAGCGGCTGCGGTGTGGAGGCGCACGTTGTTCTCCCGAGAGTCGACGTTCGTTCCGCGTTCCACGCTACGACGACGAGGCGGTGTGTCAAGGCCCCCGGTCGTGCCCGGGACTCAGTGCCAGCTCCGCGAGCTGCGGGTCGACGTCACCAGCAGCGGACGGTCGCCGAGCAGCCCGGACCACCGCACGGCGAGGGCCAGCGCGTGCCAGAGCAGCGTGCTCGTCCCGGCCGAGAGCGGCTTGCCGTCGTCGTCGACGGTCGTCACGCCGTACGTCGCCGCGGCGCGCCCGGGCCACAGCCGCGCCACCTGGCCGGAGGCCACGACGGCGCGCTTCTCGAGGAGCTCGAGGCTGGTGTAGCCCATCGGCACGTTCGCCAGCAGCGCCTCGTCGGCGAAGTCCGCGAGCTCGCCGCAGCGCGACAGGCCGTGGTTGGTGCGCACGAGGAACAGCAGCTCGTCGTGCCCGGTCGCCGTCGCCGCGGGACGACCCGCGAGCCACCCGGACGGGCCCGGGGCGCGGAGCTCCTGACGCCCCACCCGCACCGAGCGGTCGTGCCACGCGTCGGCGTCGGTGACCATGGGGATGTTCAGGCTCACCGCCGCCGCCACCGGCTCGTCGCGGGCCGCAGCACGAGCGCGAGGGCCAGCGCCGCCCCGGCGAGCAGGCCCCACCACAGGAACTCCGAGCGTGACACCCCGAGGTGGTCCTCCGGCGCGCGCGGTGCCCGCGCCTCGACCGTCTCGCCGGGCAGCGTCGTGCTCGTCGTGACGGTGCCGTCGGGGGCCACCTCGAGCACTCGCGTCAGCGCCTCGAGGGGCTGCACGACCCCCGCCCCGCCGTACGCGTTCGGCGCGTCCGTCACCCCGCCCGCCGTCGCGACGATCCGCGAGGCCACCTGGGGGGCCGTCCAGCCGTTGCCCGAGCTGAACATGACCGCGGCCAGGCCGCTGACGACGGCCGTGGCGTACGACGACGAGGCCGGCACCTCGCACGCCCCGTCAGGCAGCAGGGTGAGCGCGCCGCCGCTCGGGGCGACGACGTCCGTCGAGTAGGACGGCCGCGTCCACGACGAGGCCGGGGCGCCGAGCTCCGGCATCGCGGCGACGCCGAGCACGTTGGGGAGGTCGTACGCCGCGGGGTAGGCCACCGCGTCCGACGGATCCTCCTGCGGGCGGTTGCCGAGGCTCGGCGGGTCGCCGCCCTCGACGTTGAGGCCGGCGGCGACGACCAGCACGTCGAGGTCGCCCAGCTGCTGGACCAGCGAGCCGATCTCCGGCGACTGCGAGGCGTCGACGGTCATGGACACGTTGACGACCTTGATGTTCCCGCCCGCGTGGTTGGCGACGACCCACTGCAGGCCCGCGGCCAGTCCGGCGACCGACGGCTCGACGAGCCCGTCCTGCCCACCCTCGCCCGTGTTCACGTCGGCGACCTGCACCGCGTAGATCTTCGCGGCCGGAGCGACCCCCACCCCCGGACCGCCGCCGCGTCCCGCGATGATCCCCGCCACCTTGGTGCCGTGGTAGGACTCCGTCGTCGGCGTGGTGCCGGCCAGGTTCACCGATCCCGCCACCGGGAGCGCGTCGCTGGCGGCCACCCCCGTGTCGATGACCGCGACCCCGACCCCCTCGCCGCGCGCGATGCGGTGGAGCGACGCGTAGTCGAGGTCGGTCGCCAGCGGAGACGTCCCCTCGCTGCTCAGCGGCTCCCCGTTCTGCGACGGTCCCGCCGGGCACTCGACGGCCGCCGCCGGCGCGGTGGCCCCGGGCAGCAGCGTCACGCACGTCGCCGCGGCCGTCAGCCCGAGCGCCGGTACGACGCGCCCCACCGCCCGTCGGATCACCCGCCCGCTCCCGCCTCGGCCTCGGCGCCCTCCTCGGCGGGCGCCTCCTCGCCCGGGGCGACCGGCGGGCAGGTGCGGTCCGCCTGCGCGCTGGACCCGATCGGTCGGAGCGCCTCCTCGCGGGTCAGGGTGACCCCGCAGCCGAAGTGCTCGATCCAGGCCGTCGGCACGACGGCGGCGTCGTCGATCCCGTAGCCGAGCTGGGTGAGTGCGTCACCGGGCAGCGCGTAGCGCACGCCCTGGGAGTCGACGAGGAACGCGTCGCCCGCGCGGGTGTCGGTGAAGCCGCCGACCCGCACGACGGCGCCACTGCCGCGCTCGACGAAGGTGCGCACCTTGTCGGCGCCGACCCCCTCGGCGGCCGCGGGCGCGGACGGCCGGAACGCGAGGGACACCGTCGGGGGCACGTCGTCGTGGGTGCTCAGCACGACGCACGGCTGCTGGGCCGCCGCGTCCTGCCGGAGCTCGGGACGGTCGACGGGCCAGACGTCGTTGGGGGCCGGGTCGGCGTACCGGGTCCCGATGTCGCCGGTGACCTGGGACGGCTCGCCGATGTTGGGCAGCGTGCGGTAGACCGCGGCCCCGAAGTCCGACATCTCGCGGTAGCCGTCGGCCGTCAGCACGACCTCGTCCCCGTTGCGGTCGAGCACGAGCATGCCGGTGAGCGCCGGGTTGCCGTTGGAGAGGGTGAGCCCCTCGATGCCCTGGCCGGGCTGGTCGAGCTGCCCCTCGAAGTCGAAGGCGTCGAGCCCCAGCGGGGGCGCCGCCGGGAACAGGTCGACCCAGTCGCGCGGCACCTCCACGACGTCCTCCGGCACGGGCCCCTCGAGCACCTCGAGCAGCTCGGCGGCGGCCTCGGCGGACGGGATCTCCATGCGGAAGACGCGTGGCGTGCCGTTCGCGTCGGGCTGGCCGGGGGCCAGCAGGAAGTAGGCGCCGCCGCTGCTGACGACCATCGCCGCCTGCTCGTCCACCTCGACCGAGGGATCGGACGCCACGGCGACCTGGAACCCGCCCCCGTTCGTCGTGCACCCGGTCCACCCGGTGCGGACCAGCGCGTCGCCACCCGGCATCGCGACCGGCGCCTCGGGGATGCCGATGGCGTCGGCCTGCTCGTACTTGTTGATCTCCTCCTCCGGCACCGTCGTCGGGTTGAGGTCGGAACCGAGGATGAGGCGCGCCGAGGTGGCGTTGACGATGGGCACCAGCACGGTGTCCTCGCCGTTCTCCCCGACCTGCACGAGGTAGAGCTGCACCGAGTCCTCGGCGAGCACGACGCCCTCGCTGTCGGCCCAGCCGGCGTTCGGCCGGGGCTTGATGAAGCCGAGCACGGCGGCGGCGGCCAGCACGAGCACGGTGATGGCGACGCCGCCGATGATGGCCCGGCCGGGCCGGCTCGGCTCGACCTCGCGGCCGCCCGGGGCGCCGGAGACGAAGGCGGTCACGAGCCGCCGACGGCTGAAGGAGTAGGCCTCGACGAGGTCTCGCTTGGTGGCCACGTCAGCGCGCGATCAGGTCGGGCACGCCCACCGCGAGGGCGAGCAGCGGGAAGAGGGCCACGAGCGCGATCGTCTCGGCGATGTCGCCCAGACGCGCGCGGCGCACCGAGGTGCCGCCCGGCACCAGCGTCGTCAGGAGCACGAGGCCACCCGCGACCGCCAGCGCGACGGCGGCGGTGGGCCGCCAGTCCGGGTGGACCACGAGCACGCTGACGGCGGTGACGAGCAGCCCGAGGATGCCGGTGCCGAGACCGACGAGCACCTCGAGCCCGGTGCGGTACTGCCGCGTCCGCATCATCACCACGACGCAGCAGAGGGCGGCGAGCACGGTGCCGGAGAGGCCCAGCCCCACCGCCAGCGGCGCGACCAGCACCACCAGCAGGCCCACCGCGGAGGTGATGCCGACGAGGATCTCGTGGGCCGTGCGGGCGTCGGCCAGCACCCGCTCCGGATCGATGTCGTCGGGGTCGTTCTGGATGTCGTCGACGGTGGCCAGCTGGTCGACCCGGGTCGAGGTCGCGCTGAGCGCGAGCCAGGGGAAGACGCTGCCCGCCACCACGACGAAGACGAGCACGACGGTGAGGACGGCGCTCGGGTCCCAGTCCGTCACCCCGAACAGCCACCCCCCGACGGCCATCAGCCCGCCGAGGAGCACCGGTGCGGCGAGGAGCGGGCGACCGTCCTCGAGGCCCACCACCACGACGAGGGCCACGGCCAGGACGCCGAGACCGACCGCGGTGAGCACCGGCACGTCCCACTCCACGGCGGCCAGGTAGCCCGCCACCCCGCCGTACGCCGCGCCGAGGAGACCGACGACGACCGCCGCCTGCCGCTCGTGCTGGACGCGGGACAGGACGACCGCCCCGGCGCCCAGCACCAGGGCGATGACCGCGGCGCCGACGCCGGCCAGGAGGGAGTCGCTCTGGATGAGGAGCGACCAGGCGCCGACCCCGAGGAGCAGGGCCGCGGCCCCGAGGGCCGTGCGGCGACCCGCCGCCGGCTCCCAGGGCTTGAGCTCGCGCTCGACGACGTCCGTCATCGCCTCGACGACGTCGTCGTACACGCGCGGCGGGTCGTCGTCGACGCCCGCGCTGACGGTGAGGAGGCCACCGTCCTCGACGCCCTGGATCATGAGGCCGGCGTCGTGGGCCAGCGTGCGGCCGTCGTGGGTCACCACGCGGTAGCCGCCGTGCACCGTCGCGGCGTCGAGGAGACCGACGCTGCGGGCCAGCTCGGGCACCAGCTCGGCCACCGGCACGGCCGACGGGAGGACGAGGTCGACCCGCCGCCGCCCGGACGCCACGGTCACACGCACCAGACCCGACGTACCGACCTGTGCCTGGCTCATCGTGGGGCCCCTCCTCGGGCTCGGCGGGTCACGCGCCCGGAGGGCGGCCCGCAGGGGGAGGTGCGGCGGGGGCGCCGCACCCGGACACACGAGCCGCCCCGACCATCACTGGTCGGGGCGGCTCGGTCGACGACTCAGACCGGGAAGCGGTCCGCGCCGCGGAGGTCGGCCGCGCGGTACTCCTGGTTGGAGGCCTGGACCGCGTTGCCGGTGCTCTCCAGCAGCGCGATCATCTCGGCGATCGCGGTGTCCCACTGCGCCTTGGCGGTGAGGTAGGCCTGCTGCGCCTGGCCCTCCCACTCGCTGCGCAGCGGCGAGAGCTCGCTCTCGAGCTGGTCGAGGCGCCCCTCGATGTCGCGGGCGGTGCTGACGAGGTCCTGCGAGGCAGCCTCGAGGCTGCCGTGGTTGACGCGGATTCCGCTCATGTCTCTCTCCTGCTCCTCGAGCCCGGCTCAGCCGAGGCGGTTGAACTGCGACTGGAAGGTGTCGGCCTGCGTGGTGTCCGTCGAGACCGCGTCGGTCTCGGTGTCCCGCAGGGAGGCCTCGAAGTTGTTGAGGGCGTTGGTGATCGTCTGCTGCTTCTCCTGCCAGGCGTTGTGCAGCTGGTGGAAGGCCGCGGCACCCTGGCCGCCCCACTGCGCGCCGATGCCCTGGATCTTGCTGGAGAGCGTCTGGCTCTTGCGGTCGAGGTCGATCTTCGCCTCGGCGACCAGCTGGGCCGCGCTGGAGAGACTGCCCTCTCCGATCTGAACGTTCGACATGCTCATCTCCTTCTCCCCCGAGCGGTTTCCGAGACGCGCGAGGAGCTGACCGTGTGGTTCGGACTCGCCGGGAGAGGTCGCTGCCCACCCGGACGGTGGCGTGTGGTACCCGGGGCCCGAACCGGTAAACACCTCAGCCGACGATTTCCCAGATTCTGCGGAAAACCCCGACCGTCACGACGAAGGCCGGCACGGCGAGCGCGACGGTCAGCGCCTCGGCGATCTCGGCGCGCCGTCCCCACCACACCGAGCGCCACCCGCGGCCCAGCGCGACGGCCGCGGCGACCACCGCGACACCGACCACGACGGCGGCCAGCCCGAGACGGCCCGACCACGACTGCTCCGCCACCACGGCCACCAGCACGCACCCCAGGCACCACAGGCCCGCGAGCCGCAGGGCCACCCGTGCGGCGGGGTGCCGGTAGCTGCGGGCCACCAGCAGCTGCGTGCAGCCCACCAGCGTGACCAGCAGCGGCGCGCCCACCTCGTCGATCGGCAGACGGGTCGTCTGCAGCACGAGGGGGGCGGCCACCAGGGAGACGGCGAGCACGGCCGTCGCCGCCGACCCGACCAGCCGTGCCCCGCGCTCGACGACGTCCTCGACGGCCGCGCGGCGGATGATCGTGCGGGTGCGCCGGCTCGTCGTGCGGTCGCGCGCCGACCAGGCCGAGACGGCCAGGCGTTCGAGGTCCACGAGAGTCTGGTCGGGCACGTCGACGGCCACACCGGGCACGAAGCGGCCCGCCACGAGGCAGAGCAGCAGCAGGGTCGCCCACACCACCCGCTCGTGGAGCCCGACCACCGCGGCGAGGCCGGCCACGACGAACACCGTGCCCCCGGCCCACATCCACACGCGCAGCTGCTCGTCGGACACCCCCGTCGAGGCGCGGGCGACCGCCGCCGTGACCGCCGCCCCGAGCGCTGCGATGCCGACGACCATGGGGAGCCGCGCGGACGCGGGGTCCCAGACGGCGACGAGCGCCGCCGTACCCCCGAAGACGGGAGCCGCCAGCACCCGCAGCTCCACGAGGCGGCCGAGCGGGAGCACCCCCACGAACGCCCCCGCGAGCAGCAGCCCGACCAGCAGCCGCCGGTCGTCCTCGCTGCCGCCGGCCAGCACCCCGAGCCCCGCCAGCAGGGCCGCGGCCGCGGCCAGCGCCACGAGGCAGCGGGCCACGGGACCCGGCCCGTCCGCAGGGTCCGTCCGGTGGCGGTCGCCCCGCTGGCGGTCGGGTACGGCGGGGGGTGCGCCGTACGTCGCCACGACGACGCTGCCCGAGCGGATGCCGGCGTCGGCCAGGGTGACCCGGCCGGGCAGCTCGGCGCCCCGGTGGTCGCAGAGGCGTGCGGGCGTGCGCTCGCCGGTCTGCTTGGCGTACTCCCGGAGCACGTCCACCGCGGAGGCGCCCTCGGGGACGAGGAGGTCGAGCACGCCGGAGCGGCCGTGCACGGAGAGCGCGAGCGTGCCCGTCGTGCTGCCGGCAGCCGCACCGGCCACGGTCTCGGTCATCCGACCCCTCTCTCGTCAGGGCGCGCCGGTGGCGCACGAGGGAGGCTAGTTCCCCGCCCGCGACCGGACTACCCGTCCCGATCGGGACGGGTTTCCAGCGACATCTCCACAAGGTGCGCGGCGGGGGTTTCGCCAGGGGGTCCGACGGGGCACGAAGGCGCCGGTGCGGCCTGCCCTGGCGCGTACCGTGAGGGGCCCGACCGGGCCGACGAGGGGAGCCGTGTGAGCACCACGCTGCGCAGCAGCCACCGCATCGACGCACCCGAGGTGCCGACCGGGCAGATCGTGCTGCAGCCGCCGCCGCAGATCCAGGAGCACGAGGGCGCCAGCGGCGTGCTCATGAACGCGATCCCGATGCTGGGCAGCATCGGCTCGATCGTCGTCATCGCCTCGCTCTCCAGCCAGGGCGGCACGACCGGCGGACGCTCGATGCTCGCCGCGGGCATGTTCCTCTTCGCGACCCTCGGCTTCGTCGCCGTGCAGATCGACCGGCAGCGCAAGCAGCGCAACCAGCAGGTGACGGGGTCGCGCACGGAGTACCTGCGCTACCTCGCCGGCATCCGCCAGGCGGCACGCGACTCGGCCGACCGGCAGCGCGAGGCCCTGACCTGGCACCACCCCTCCCCCGACGCCCTCCCCGCCGTCGCCGAGGACCGCACGCGGCTGTGGGAGCGCGCCTCGGGCGACCCCCACTTCCTCCAGGTGCGCTGGGGCGTGTGCCCGCAGCCGCTCTCCGTCGAGCTGGTGCCGCCGGAGAGCGCACCCATCGACCAGGTCGACCCCGCCGCCGCCTCGGCCCTGCACCGCCTCCTCGTCGTGCACCGCGTGCAGCCCGGCCTGCCGGCCTCGGTCGACCTGCGCGCCTTCGACCGCGTCGAGGTCTGCGGGCCCGAGGAGCAGGCGCGCTCCCTCGCGCGGGCGATGCTCACCAGCGCGGTCGCCTTCCACGGCCCCGAGCAGGTCGTCGTCGCGGTGCTCAGCTCGGAGGCCAACCTCGAGCACTGGGACTGGCTGAAGTGGCTCCCCCACGCGCAGAGCGCGCAGCAGTCCGACGCCGTCGGCCCCATGCGGATGGTGAGCACGTCCATCGACGACCTCGGGGCGCTCCTGCCGCCCGACCTGGCCGAGCGGCCCCGGTTCGGTGCGGACGAGCGCGCGGCCACCCCCCACGTCGTGCTCGTCGTCGACGGCGGCATCCTGCCGCCCGGCAACCACGTCATCCCGCCGGACGGTCTCCACGGCGTCACGGTCATCGACCTCCCCGCGCGGTGGGAGGAGCTCGAGGACCCGACCCGCCTGCGTCTCGAGGTCGTCGGCGAGGAGTCCGACGGCCGTCCGCGCATCGACGCCATCCGCGTGCGCACCGAGGTCGTGCACGGCACCGGCGACCAGTGCTCCATCGCGAGCGCCGAGGCCCTGGCCCGGCGGCTCACCCCGTTGCACACCGTCGCGAGCGGCGACTCCGGCGAGGGCGGCAACCCCGCGGAGATGTCCGGCCCCACCGACTTCATGGACATGCTCGGTCTCGGCGACGTCCACGGCTACGACCCGGCCGGGGCCTGGCGCCCGCGGCCGGCCCGCGACCGCCTGCGCGTGCCCATCGGGACCGGCGACGGCGGGCTCGTGCACCTCGACATCAAGGAGTCCGCCCAGCAGGGCATGGGTCCCCACGGGCTCGTCATCGGCGCGACCGGCTCCGGCAAGTCGGAGTTCCTCCGCACCCTCGTGCTCGGTCTCGCGATGACGCACTCCTCCGAGCAGCTCAACATGGTGCTCGTCGACTTCAAGGGCGGCGCCACGTTCGCCGGCATGTCGGAGATGCCGCACGTCTCGGCCGTCATCACCAACCTCAGCCAGGAGCTCACCCTCGTCGACCGCATGCAGGACGCCCTGTCGGGCGAGATGGTGCGGCGCCAGGAGCTGCTGCGCGAGGCGGGCAACTACGCCTCGATCCGCGACTACGAGCGGGCGCGCGCCGGCGGCGAGGACCTCGCGCCCCTGCCGTCGCTGTTCATCGTCGTCGACGAGTTCTCCGAGATGCTCACGGCGAAGCCGGAGTTCATCGACCTCTTCGTCGCCATCGGCCGCCTCGGCCGCTCGCTCGGGCTCCACCTGCTGCTCGCCTCGCAGCGCCTGGAGGAGGGCCGCCTGCGCGGCCTCGAGTCCCACCTGTCCTACCGGGTGGGCCTCCGCACCTTCTCGGCCGGCGAGTCGCGCGCCGTCCTCGGCGTGCCCGACGCCTACGAGCTGCCCGCCGTGCCCGGTCTCGGCTACCTCAAGCCCGACCAGTCCACGCTGCTGCGCTTCAAGGCGGCGTACGTCTCCGGGCCCCCGCCGGCGAGCTCGCGCGCCACGGTGCGCCGCGACGAGGGCGGCAACGTGCGCGGCATCCTGCCCTTCACGATCTCCGAGGTGCAGACGCTCGAGCCGCTCGAGGACGAGGTGGCGCCGGTCGAGGAGGTGCGCCCCGCCGCGCAGGGCGAGCAGCCCTCGCTGCTCGACATCGCCGTCGACCGCATGCACGGCAAGGGCCCGTCCGCCCACTCGGTGTGGCTGCCGCCGCTCGACGTGCCCGACACCCTCGACCAGCTGATGCCGGACCTGACGACGACGCCCGACGCTGGTCTCGTCTCCCCGCACTGGCGCAGCATGGGCGGCCTCGTCGTGCCCCTCGGCACCGTCGACCGCCCGCGTGAGCAGCGGCGGGACACCCTGACGATCGACATGGCGGGCGCCGGCGGTCACGTCGCGGTGGTCGGCGGCCCCCGCAGCGGCAAGAGCACCCTGCTGCGCACCATCGTCACCAGCACGGCCCTCACGACGACGCCGCTCGAGTCCCAGTTCTTCGTGCTCGACTTCGGCGGCGGCACCTTCGCGCCGCTGGCCCGGCTCCCGCACGTCGCGGGCGTGGGCACGCGGGCCGAGCCCGACGTCGTACGGCGCATCATCGCCGAGGTGCAGGGCATCGTGGACCGCCGCGAGGCCTACTTCCGCAACCAGGGCATCGACTCCATCGAGACCTACCGGACGCGGCGCCGGCAGGGGCGCGCGGACGACGGGTACGGCGACGTGTTCCTCGTGGTCGACGGGTGGAGCACGCTGCGTTCCGACTTCGACGACATCGAGATGTCCCTGCAGCAGCTCGCCGGTCGCGGCCTGACCTTCGGTCTCCACATCGTCGTGGGCGCCTCGCGCTGGCCCGACTTCCGCGCCGCGATGCGCGACGTCTTCGGCACGCGGCTCGAGCTGCGGCTCGGTGACCCCATCGACTCCGAGATCGACCGCAAGATCGCGGCCCTCGTGCCGACCGGCCGCCCCGGCCGCGGCCTCGTGCCCGGCAAGCTGCACTTCCTCGGCGCCCTCCCCCGCGTCGACGCCACGCCCGACCCGGCCACCATCGGCGACGGCGTGGACGAGCTCGTGCAGCGGGTCTCGGCGGCGTGGACCGGCCCGACCGGTCCCAAGCTGCGGCTGCTCCCCGAGCAGATCGAGTCGGACCGCGTGCTCGCGCAGGCCGCCGAGACACTGCTGGAGGGCGGCCGGACCCTGGCCGACAGCGGTCGGATCCTCCTCGGCGTCAACGAGAAGGAGCTCGCGCCGGTCGGTCTCGACGTCGACGCCGAGCCCCACCTGCTCGTCTTCGGCGACGGCCGCTCCGGCAAGAGCGCGCTGCTGCGCTCCTACGTGCGGGAGGTCATGCGCACCCGCACGCCGAAGCAGGCGCAGGTCGTGGTCGTCGACTACCGCCGGTCGCTGCTCGGGGAGGTGCCGGACGAGTACCAGCTCAACTACCTGACGAGCGCGGCCCAGGCGACGCCGCTGCTGCGGGACCTCGCGAAGTACCTCGAGAACCGCATCCCCGGCCCCGACGTCACCCCCGACCAGCTGCGCAACCGCTCGTGGTGGCAGGGCTCGGAGGTGTTCGTGGTGATCGACGACTACGACCTCGTCTCGACCGGCTCGAACTCGCCCGTCCAGCCGCTGCAGCCGCTGCTCGCCCAGGCCCGCGACGTCGGCCTGCACGTCGTGCTCGCGCGGCGGTCGGGCGGCGCGTCCCGCGCGCTCTACGAGCCCGTCATCCAGTCCCTGCGCGACCTGGCCATGCCGGGCATCGTGCTGTCGGGCTCGCCGGACGAGGGTGCGCTCATCGGCAACGTGCGCCCGCAGAAGGCGCCGCCCGGCCGGGGCCGGCTCGTGACCCGCGACCGCGGCACGGAGGTCGTGCAGCTGTCCTGGTCGCCGCCGACCGACCTCTGACCTGCGGTGGAGCCGCGCCGAGGGGAGCACGTGCGCGTCCGTCGGCCCGCCGCCGTCCGTATGATCACCGGGTGATCTTCAAGCGGGTGGGCAGCGGGCGTCCCTACCCGGCCCACGGCCTCGACGCCAAGGGCTGGGCGGCGGTGCCGCCTCGACAGGTGCGGCTCGACCAGCTGGTGACGACGAAGGACACGCTCCAGCTGGCGGCGCTCCTCGACGAGGACTCGACGTTCTTCGGCGACCTCTTCGCCCACGTCGTCGTGTGGCGCGGCGAGCTGTTCCTCGAGGACGGCCTGCACCGTGCGCTCCGCGCCGCCCTGCAGCAGCGCAACGTGCTCCACGCCCGGGTCGTGGTGATCGACTCGTGAGCGACGCCATCGACACCCGGGTCCGCACCGCGATCACCATGACGGTGCTGGTGGTCCTGCTCCTCGGCGCGGCCGTCTGGGGCTGGACCCGGCTGACCGCACCCGTGCCGAAGCCCGACCTGGGCGCCGCGAGCAGCGGCGTCTGCACCCCGCGCGACTACGAGGCGGGCGCGACCCTGACCGCCGCCGACGTCGTCGTCAACGTCTACAACGCGAGCGGCCGCTCCGGGCTCGCGCAGCAGACGATGACCGCGCTCACCAGCCGCGGCTTCTCCGCCGGCAACACCGGCAACGCGCCCGAGGGCACCGAGGTCGCCCGGGTGGAGATCCGCGCCAACAACATCGAGTCGACCGCCGTCGGCATCCTGCGGGCCAACCTCGGCGACCCCGTCGTCGTCACGCTCGACGAGGACGTCGACGCCGTGACGCTCTACGTCGGCCCCGGCTGGGACGAGCTCAAGGGCGAGGAGGGGTCGCGCACCGTGCCGGTCGCCGAGTCCATCTGCGGACCCAACGACGTGCCGCTGCCCTGATCTGGTCTGGGTCTGGGTCTGGGTCTGGGGCCGGGGCCCGAAGTGGGACGTTGGTACACCGCCGCCCCGCTCCGGACTACCCAACCGCACAGTTCCGGGCCTCCCCGGCGCGCCCGCCCCCTCGCCGTACCCGCGACGTCATGCACCCCGGCGTTCCGGGCCGGCGGTTCGCACGACGTCCGCGAGGTGGTTCAGGCCTTGCGCCCCCAGCGCGCGAGGCGGCCGTGGCGCGACACGAGCCGCAACCGCTCCTCGGTGCTCTCGCGCAGCCCCCGGGGCGTGACGATGATGAGGTCGTCGCCGCGCCGCAGCGCGGTCGTCGGCTCGGGCACGAGCACCGACTCGCCCCGCACGACCAGCGAGATCGAAGCCCCCACGGGCAGCCGCAGCTCGCCGACCTCGACGCCGTGGAGGTGGGACTCGGCCGCGATGCGCACCTGCAGCAGGTCGGCCGCGACCCGCTCGAGCGGCGCCGCCTCCACCTCCAGGTCGCGCAGCTCCTGACCGTCGACCAGGCCGAGGCGGCGGGCCACCCAGGGCAGCGTGGGGCCGGTGAGCAGCGTGTAGGCCACCACCAGCACGAAGACGATGTCGAACAGCTGGGTCGCCCCCGGCACCCCGGCGGCGAGGGGGATGGTGGCGAAGACGATGGGTACGGCGCCGCGCAGGCCCGCCCAGGACAGGAACGCCTGGTCCCGCCAGGGGGCGCGCTGCACCAGCGAGCTGACCGCCACCGACAACGGACGTGCGACGGCGGTGAGGATGAACCCGGCGACGAGGGCGATGCCGATCGTGTGCCAGGTCAGCCGCTCCGGCGTCAGCAGCAGGCCGAGCATGATGAAGAGACCGATCTGCGCCAGCCAGGCGACACCCTCGACGAACGACCGGGTCGCCCCCCGGTGGGGGAGGTCGGCGTTGCCGAGCACCAGCGCCGCGACGTACACCGCGGCGAAGCCGGAGGCGTGCGCCAGCGCGCCCAGGCCGTAGGCGAGGACCGTGAGGCAGACGACGGCGAGCGGGTAGAGGCCGGAGGACGGGAGGGCGGCGCGCCGCATCGTCCAGGCGCCGGCCCAGCCCACGGCCAGGCCGACGGCGAGGCCCACCACGAGCTCGTAGAGGATCTCCAGCGCCATCGCCAGCACGCCGTGCTCGAGCGCGCCTCCCGCGCTCACGAGCACGACGAGCACGACGGTCGGGGCGTCGTTGAGGCCCGACTCGGCCTCGAGCACGCCCGTGATGCGGCGCGGCAGCGGCACGACGCGGAGCACCGAGAACACGGCGGCGGCGTCGGTGGCCGACGTGGCGGCGCCCAGGAGCACGGCGATCTGCCACGGCAGCCCGAGCAGGTAGTGCACGCCGAGCGCGACGACCGTCACCGAGACGGCCATGCCGATCGTGGCCAGCGCGAGCCCGAGCGGCATGCTCGGCCGGATCTCGCGCCAGTCGGTCGTGAGACCGCCCTCCGCGAGGATGACGACGAGCGCGCCGAAGCCGATGGCGTGCGCGAGCGCCGCGTCGGAGAACTCGATGCCGAGGCCCGACGAGCCGAGGGCGACGCCCATCAGCAGGTAGAGGATGAGGCTGGGCAGGCCCGCCCGCGACGAGACCCGCACCGCGAGGATCGCGAGGAGCGTGACGGCCGACCCGACGAGGAGGAACACGTCGAGGTCGTGCGCGTCGAACGTCACGGGCTCACCTCGGGGGTCGGTTCGGGCTGATTCTACGGAGCGCCGACGGTGCGCGCGGGACGAACGACGGTGGTGCGCCCGTGAGGTGCGCCGCGCCTGGGGAGCGCGAGCGGGCCGACCCGTCGCTCGTCCCCAACCCGTCCCCGACGCTCCGTGTTCCCCAGGTACGTCGCGGTCCCTCCCCCGCACGTCGTGCGTGCGGTTCGCTTCTCGTGGGTCGCGCGCCGCGGCCCTCGGGGGAAGGAGACCACCGTGCTGCTGCCGGACACGGCCGCGCTCCGGGCGCTGGCCACGACCTACCACGACCGCTCGGCCGACCTCCGCGACGAGGCCGCCGCCCTCGTCGCGCGAGCCGTCGCCGCGCCCTGGCAAGGTGCTGCGGCCGACGCCATGCGGGCGGCGGCCCGGGCGGCGGCCGACCGGATGCGGGCGACGGCCGACGAGCACAGCGACGCCGGTGCCGCGCTGGCCCAGCACGCGGCGCAGGTGGAGGCGACGCTCGAGCTCATCGCGGGCCTGCGGCAGCGGTTCCTCGAGCTCGCCGCCTCGGTGGGCGCGACGCTCGTCGACGTGGCGGGCGACGTGCTCGACGCCGCAGGCGCCCTCGGCGACACCCTGGGCGACACCCTGGGCGACACCCTGGGCGACGCCGTCGGCGGGCTCGGCGAGCTGGTCGGCATCGGGGGCGACGACGCGGCCGCCGAGCTCCGCGACCGGCTCTCGCGCATCCGCGTGCCGGCGCCGGGCGACCCCGCCTGGCTCGACCTCGACGTCCCGGGCCTGCGGTGAGCGGCGACGCGACCCCGTCGCTCACCACGACGGGCGGCGCGGGCGGGTTCGAGGCCCAGCTGGAGGCGGTGCGGGGGCTCGCGACGGAGTACGACGCGGTGGCCGGGCGGCTCGTCTCCCTCGGTGGCGGTGCGGCGGCGACGCTCGTCGACCCGACGCTCGTCGGCAGCGCGCCGTGGTCGCCGGCCACCTTCGCCGTCGCGGAGGCCCACGTCGCGGGGCTCAACCTCGGCCCGACGGGGCTCCCCGCCGGGGCGGCGGGGTGGTGGGCCCAGGCAGCGGCGGTCCGCGCGGCGGCCACCCTGCTCGAGGAGGCCGACGCGCTCGTGGCCGACCTCCACCACGACCTGCGCTACCTGGCGTCCTACCAGGCAGGCTGGGCGCTCGGCACGATCGGTCGCGCCCTCGGCGTGGACGCCGACGGCCTGCGACCCGACGGGTCGGCCGCCGACCTCCGCGGCCTGGCCGCGCGGCTCTCCGGAGCGCCGGGCGACGCCGAGGGCGCCGGAGCCGCCCTGGAGTCCTGGGCGATGGCGAACCCGGAGGCGGCCGAGTCCCTGGTCGCGTGGGCGCCCGGTCTCCTGGAGGGCGCCTGGGACTCGGGCGACGTGGTGCCGACGCCGTTCGGGGGGCGGTGGTACCTGCCGAGCGTCGGAGCGGCAGCCGGCGTCCTGGGCCTCTGGTACGTCGACGGTCGCGCCCACGTCGAACGGGTCGCCGCCACGACGAGCCGGGGCCCGAGCGACCTCGCCGCCGGTGTCGCCGCCCTCGACCGGGTCAACGAGCTGTCGTCGACCGAGCGTCCCGAGGGCAACGGCACCATCGAGATCCAGCGCATCGGCTCCGGGGAGCAGGCCCGGTGGGTCGTCCTCCTGCCGGGGACGGACGACCCCGGGACCCTCCCCGGGGAGCAGGACGACGACGTCCGCGACCTCGGCACGAACCTGCGGGCGATGGCGGGCCAGTCGACCGCCTACCAGCGCGGCATCGAGGCGGCGATGACGGAGGCCGGCATCGGTCCCGACGACCCCGTGACGATGTGGGGGCACTCCCAGGGCGGCATGGCGGCCGTCCAGGTCGCGAGCGGTGGTCGCTTCGCGGTGGAGGACGTCATCACGCTCGGCGCACCGATCGGGGCGATGCCACCGGCCCCGGACGGGGTACGCGTGACGTCGCTGGAGAACGAGCGCGACGTCCTCGTGCTCCTCGACGGCACGCCCAACCCCGACCGGGTCGAGCACCTCACGGTGCGCTTCGCCGGCGGAGGCTCGACCCCCGGGGAGGCGCACTCCCTGGCGGAGTACGCCCGGGGCGCCGCGGCCGTGGACGCCGCGACCGACCCGGTGGTGCGGCAGCGGGTCGAGGAGCTCCGGGCGTCAGGCGCCCTCGGGGCCGGGGAACCGGCGGTCTCGTGGACCTACCGCATCACCCGGGAGGGGATCGGGTGAGCCGCTGCTCAGGCGGGATAGCCGGTCGGGTTCTGCGACTGCCAGCGCCAGACGTCGGCGACCATGTCGTCGAGGGAGCGGCGGGCCGTCCAGCCCAGCTCCTCGGCCGCGCGGGTCGTGTCGGCCCAGTAGGCGGGCAGGTCGCCGGCCCGGCGCCCCACCACCTCGTGCGGCAGCTCGCGACCGACGACCGCGCAGAAGGCGTCGAACAGCTCGCGCACGCTCGTGCCCCGACCACCGCCGAGGTTGAAGGCGCGCACGGGCGTCGCCTGCTCGTCGAGGTGCTCGAGCGCGGCCACGTGGCCCTCGGCGAGGTCGACCACGTGGACGTAGTCGCGCAGGCAGGTGCCGTCGGGCGTGTCGTAGTCGTCGCCGAAGATCGCGAGCCGCTCCTGCCGGCCGACGGCCACCTGCGCGACGTAGGGCATGAGGTTGTTCGGCACCCCCTGCGGGTCCTCCCCGATCAGGCCCGACGGGTGGGCGCCGACGGGGTTGAAGTAGCGCAGCAGCGCCACCCGCAGCCCCGACGTGGCGGCGGCGTGGTCTGTCAGCACCTGCTCGGTCATCACCTTGGTGCGCCCGTAGGGGTTGGCGGCGGCGAGCGGGGCGTAGGTCTCGACGTACGGCACCGGGGCGTGGTCGCCGTAGACGGTCGCGGAGGAGGAGAACACGAACCGCTCCACGCCGTGGCGCCCCATGGCCTCGAGGAGGGAGAAGGTCGCGTCGAGGTTGGTGCGGTAGTAGCGGAGCGGCTGCACGGCGCTCTCGCCGACCGCCTTGAGACCGGCGAAGTGGATGACCGCGTCGGGGCGGTGCTCGGCCACGAGGGTCTCGGTGCGCGCCGCGTCCGTCAGGTCCACCTCGACGCACGGCACCTCGACGCCGGCCAGCTCGCGCAGGCGGTCGAGCACCGCCGGCCGGGCGTTCGAGAAGTCGTCGGCCACCACGACCTCGTGTCCCGCCTCGAGCAGGGAGAGCACGGTGTGGGAGCCGATGTAGCCGGCGCCGCCGGCGACCAGGATGCGCACGCGGTCATCGTAGGGAGGCTCGTCCGGCCGGGTGGGGTGATCGGCCTCGCGGGCGCTGTGATGTTTCGTGGAGGGAACAGGGGGAAGGCAGGACCACCGACGTCGGGGGATGGACGCAGAAGAGTGCGGCACACGACGAAAGGGCGACGGACATGTATGGCGATGCGGCAGTGATCCGCAGACGCGCCTCGGAGCTGGACGAGCAGGCGGTCGACATCCGCGCGCTGGCAGACCGGTTGGTCGCCGGGGCGGACTCGGTCGGTTGGACCGGTCGTGCTGCGGACGACCTCCGTCTGCGCATGCGCGACCGCGCCGCCCAGCTGCGCGACGTCGCGGGCCAGCACCAGGACGCCGGGCAGGCCCTGGCGAAGCACGCCGGTGCGGTCGGCGAGGTGAAGGACGCGATCGCCGGCATCGAACGCCGGGCGCACTCGCTGATCGCCGACGCCCGCCACCGGCAGGCGGAGCTCGCGACCTTCGACGACGCCGCGGGGGTGCAGCGCACCCTGAGCCCCACCGACCAGCAGCTGGTCGACTTCGATCCCCCACCGCCGGGCCATAAGGACTGGCTCTCCGTCTCCCTCGCGGGACTGTGAGGAAGCAACCATGACGACGATCGATCTCGGCGTTCCGAGTCCCACCCCCACCCACCTCTTCGACCGGCTCCCCCGACGGGTGGCCCTCACGCTCCCCGAGCTGCGGCTCTGCGCCGAGCGCGCCGGTGGCGCCCCGCTCCCCTTCGTCGACGTCGAGCCCGCCCCGGCGGACGGTGCGGCGCCCGACGCCCTCGCCGACCGGCTCGGCGTGCGCCCGGCGGACGACGACGCGACGGCGTACGCCGAGGCGCTCGCCTCCCTCGGCGACCCGTCCGTCTCGCTGACCCGCCGCGGCCTGCTGACCGGCGACGGCGTCGACGCCGGGATCCTCGGTGCGGTCGGGCTGCTGGCCACGCCCCGCATCGGGGTCGACATCGACGTCGTCGTCGCCGGCGGGGCCCGGGCCAAGGCCTGGCACCGCCAGGCCGACGGCGCCGTCGCCAGCCTCGCCACGGCCGACGGCCTCGTGTTCGAGCTCGCGTGGTTCGACAGCGAGGCCTGGCCCGACGAGCTGCGCCGGGTCGCGGCCGTGCCGGAGGACGTGCCGCTGGCGCCCTCGTCGGTCCCGGAGTCCGTCGACCTGCCCTACGAGCTGGTGGACGCCGCCGGCGAGGCGCTGCGGAGCAACCGCTCCGACGTGCTGCCCGCGCTCGTGGCGCAGCACTCCGGCGAGGCGCGGGACGCCGGCGGCCGCGTGCTGCCCGACGGCGAGGTCCTCACCGTCGTGCGCGCCCTCCACGACGAGACCCAGGGTCGCGTCCGCGCGATGGTGGCGGACGTCGGCACGGGCAGCACCACCGTCGGGATCGTCTCGTGGGTGCTGCTCGCCGACGGCTGGCACGGCCTGCGCCCCCACCGCGACGGCGACCAGCACCGCGTCGAGGTGCACCGCGTCGAGCCCGGCGACTTCCCCGCGGCGCTGGCGCCGGTCCTCGCGGAGGTGGCGGGATGACGACGCGACCAGCCGGCCCCGCACGACCGGACGACTCGGAGGACCCGGTGGACCAGACGACGAACGACCCGACCGACCCGATCGACCCGACCGACGGCGAGACCAGCGCGTCCGCCCGGTCGGCGGCACAGCAGGACACCTACGACCAGATGCTGGCGCTCGCCGACCTCTTCGACGCCACCGGCGACGACCTCCGGGCGCGGGCGCGCCTCGGAGAGGCGATCCTCGCCGACGACGACGTGACGGCCTCCGCCCCGCTCTCCCCCCGCACGTGGGAGGACGCCGAGGCCGAGATCCGCTCCGCCACGCTCGGCAAGCACGGGCTGCTCAACCGCTCGCTGGAGCTCGACGCGGACGCGCTCGCCGTGCGCGCCACGGTGCTCACCTACCGCTGGATCGACGAGCTGCAGGACGTCGCCTACCGCACGCTGGGCTCCGTCGCCGGGCGGGCGATCGGCTACCTGGCGCCCGAGGTCGCGCTGGGCGGGGCGATCGTGTCGGCCGGGCTGATCGAGACCGACGCGCTGGAGCGGGACGGGCTCGCGGCGTACCTCGGCGAGCTCGCCGAGCAGAACCCCGACCTGCTCGACCACGTGACGAGCGGTGGCGGCGGGCTCGTCGAGAGCCTGCAGCTGCGCTCGCTGCTGACGGCCAGCTACCTCGCCGGCGAGCGCGGTGCGGCCGCCGGGCGGGCCGGCCTGGAGACCGTCGGGGCCACCTCCTTCACCTCCGACGCGGGCGCCGCCTTCCGCGACATCGCGGTCGCGCTGGTGGACGAGGAGACGGAGGGCGCCGCGGCGGACACGGGCGCCGCGACCGTCGACGACCTGCGCGCCCCCCGGTCCATCGAGGAGCTCATGAGCGCGTTGGCGGCCACCACCCGTCGCGTGCAGGTGCAGCGCGTCGGCGCCGACCGCTTCATCGCCTACCTGCCCGGCCCCGACGCGCACACCCCGGCGCGCCTGCGGCTGGTCGGCGGCGACCACGGGGCGTACGGCGCGGAGGTCGTGGCCGCCGTCGAGCAGGCCGTGGGCGACACGACCGGCGCGCGCGTCATGCTCGTCGGCTCCGCCCAGGGCGGTCTCGCGGCCGCGGAGGTCGCGGCCGAGGCGTCGTCCGACAAGTTCACGATCGAGCAGGTCGTCACGGCCGGCGCCCCATCCTCGCAGGTCACCCGGGTGCCGGAGCCCATCCGCGTGCTCTCGCTCGAGGACCGCGGCGACCCGGTCGCCCTGCTCGGGTCGCTCATCAACCAGGGCGTCGGCAACCGCGTAACCGTCGTCTTCGACGGTGACGACGCGCGGCGCTCGGCCGGGCAGGACCTGTACGTCGCGGGCGGACGCGCCGCGGACGCCTCGAGCCACCCGGCGCTGCGGGCCGAGATCGACCGCCTCACGGAGCTGGGGTACCTCGCCGGTTGACCCCCTCTCGGGGGTCGTGGTGCCGGGCCGACGGGAACCGGTGGCCTGGCACCACGACCGCGAGCGCCGGGATGAACACCCGCCGCGCTCAGAGCACCTTCTGCACGAACTCCTCGAGCTGCGCCAGGTTGCGGCACTCCACCATCGGCACCACCGCGCCGTAGCGGGAGGCCGCCGAGTCGCCCGTGTCCCAGTTGCGGGGGTGCTCGGGGTTGAGCCACCACGCGACCCGGATTCCGTGCGTCATGGCGCGGAGGTCGTCGAGCGCCAGGTCGGAGTAGTTGCTGCGCGCGTCGCCGAGCACGAGCAGGGACGACGCGGGGCCGAGCGCGTCGCCGTACTCCTGTCGGAAGGTCCGCAGCGCGGATCCGTAGCTGGTGCGCCCGACCAGCGCGGCGTGCTGGATGCTGGCGGCGAGCTCCTCCATCACCTCGACGGGGTCGCGGCCGGGTCGCAGCACGCTCGTCACCTCCGTCGTGCGGTCGACGAACGTGAAGGCGCGCATGCGGCCGAAGTGCTCGCGCAGCGCGTAGGTCAGCAGCAGCGTGAACTGCGCGAAGTGCGCCACCGAACCGCTGACGTCGCACAGCACGACCAGGTCGGTGCGGTGGGGACGCTTCGGCCGGTGCCTCGTGGTGATCGGCACCCCGCCCGTCGACATCGACGCGCGCACGGTGCGGCGGAAGTCGAGGGGCCCGCGGCCCTGGGCGCTGCGCTGCTTGGCGAGCCGCGTCGCCAGCCGGCGGGCCAGCGGGCCGATCTGCCGCCGCATCTCCTCGAGGTCGTCGCGGCGGGCCGCCGTGAACGCGACCCGGTCGATGCTGGGGCGCACGGCGACGTCCGCGACGTACTCCGGCGTCTTGCGCTCCGCGATCCGGCGCCGGGCGTCGTCCTCGACCAGGCGCGTGAAGCGTCCGATGCCCCGGGCCGCCCGCCGCTCGGCGACGAGCCGCGCGGCCGGGTCCATGGCCGCGGAGTCCGTGTCGCCGAGCAGGCCTGCCGCGAGCCGGTCGGCCAGCTCGCCGGGGGCGAGGCGGCGGAGGGTCTGGTACGCGGAGTACGCCGTCTGGCCCGGCTGCCGGCCGGGCATCGCCCCGAACCGGCCGACGGCCTCGGCCGCGAGGCGCTCCAGGGCCGGGGCGGACGGGTCGCCCTCGGTGCGCAGCTCCGCCTCGAGACCGGCCGTCAACCGGTCGCGGAACGCCGCGATCGCCTCGGCGTTGTCGCGGGCGGGATCGGTCGCCCGCCCGGTGGCCGGGTCCTCGACCTCGGGATCGAGGGTCGGGAGGCCCTCGCCGACGAGGTGGGGGAAGTAGAGGTCGAAGAGCGTGTCGAACGTCGGGCGCTGGGCGGGCCGCTTGACGAGGGTCGCGGCGTACCCGGCCCGGATGGCCGACCGGTCCGCCCAGTCGAGCGCCCGCCACGCCTCGACCGCGTCGAGGCCCTCCGACAGGGACACGGGCAACCCGGCCCCGCGCAGCGCCTCGACGAAGGCGATGTGGCGGTCGACGAGACCGCTGGTCGGTGCGACGCCCTCGGCCACCGCTCAGCCCCTCAGCTTGAGCTCGCGCACCGCCCGGTCCTGGTCGGTCGCGTGCTTCAGCACCGCGCCGAGGGTGGCCGTGATGGCCGCCTGGTCGAGCTCGCGCACCTCGAGCGCCACGAGCGTGCGGGCCCAGTCGATGGACTCGGCGATCGACGGGGCCTTCTTCAGCTCGAGCTCGCGCAGCCGCACCACGGTCTCCACGAGGCGGCGGGCCACGGCGTCGTCGAGCTCCGGCACCTGGGCGGTGACGATCTCGCGCTCACGCTCGGCGTCGGGGTAGTCGAGGTGGAGGTAGAGGCAGCGGCGCTTGAGGGCCTCGGACAGCTCCCGCGCCGCGTTCGACGTGAGCACGACGAACGGGCGGCGCGTCGCCGCGACCGTGCCCAGCTCGGGGATCGTCACCTGGAAGTCGCTGAGCACCTCGAGCAGCAGGCCCTCGACCTCGACGTCGGTCTTGTCGACCTCGTCGATGAGCAGCACGGTCGGCTGCTCGCGACGGATGGCCGTGAGGAGCGGCCGGGTCAGCAGGAACTCCTCGGTGAAGATGTCGTCGTGCGTGGCGTCCCAGCCCTGCGTGGGGCCGTTCTCGCCGCGAGCGGCCTGGATGCGGAGCAGCTGCTTGGAGTAGTTCCACTCGTAGAGCGCCCGGGCCTCGTCGAGGCCCTCGTAGCACTGAAGGCGCACGAGCTCGGCACCCGTGGACCGGGCGACGGCCTTCGCCAGCTCCGTCTTGCCGACGCCCGCCGGGCCCTCGATGAGCAGCGGCTTCTCGAGCCGCCCGGCCAGGAAGGCGGTCGTCGCCGTCGCGACGTCCGCCAGGTAGCCCGCGTCGGCCAGCCGGCCCGTCACGTCGTCGGGCGAGGAGAACCAGGTCATGCGCCCCATAGTGGCACCGACCCTGACAGCGAGGCTGTCAGGGTCGGTGCGAGGGGACGGGGGAGGTGGAGCAGGGTCAGGCGACGCGCTTCCGGCCGGTGACCATGTTGAAGACGATGAGCGCGATGATCGCGCCGATGATCGAGCCGATGAGGCCGGAGGCGCTGAAGTTCATGGGGCCGTCGCCGATGAGCGAGGCGAGCGTGCCTCCGACGAACGAGCCGACGAGGCCGAGGACGAGCGTTCCGATGATGCCCATGCTGTCGTCGCCGGGGACGACAGCGCGTGCGATGAACCCGGCGATGAGGCCGATGACGAGGAAGATGATGAGACCCATTTGTTCAACCTAGCGCGGTGGTCCAGTCCACCCAATGGTGCTAATGGGCCTCGCCGAGGTCCTCGTGCGCGCGGTGCGACTCGGGCTCGATCTGGAAGGTCGCGTGGCGCACCTCGAAGTGCTCCGCCACGCAGCTGCTGACCCGGTCGAGCATGCCGCCGACGCCGTGGGTGGCCAGCGCCTCCTCGGTCACCGTCACGTGCGCGGACATCGACGGCAGGCCCGACGTGATGGTCCACGCGTGGAGGTCGTGCACGTCGACCACGCCGTCCATCCGGCGGAGGTGGGCGGTCACCTCGGCGAGGTCGAGACCGTCGGGCGCGACCTCGAAGAGCACCCGGAGCGCGTCGCGCGCGAGGGTGAACGCCCGGGGCAGGATCATCACGGCGATGAGCAACGAGGCGATCGGGTCGGCCTGCTGGAAGCCGGTCAGCAGGATCACGAGCCCGGCGACGATCGCGAACACCGACCCGAGAAGGTCGGCCATCACCTCCATGAGCGCGCCGCGCAGGTTGAGCGAGCCGGTGTCGGAGCGGCTCAGCACCGCCATCGAGACCCCGTTGGCCACGAGGCCGGTGAGCGCGAACAGCACCATCGGCCCTGCATCCACCTCCCCGGGGTCCGCGAGGCGCGAAACGCCGGCGACCAGCAGCACGGCGCCCAGCACGAGCAGCACCACGGCGTTGGCCAGGGCGGCGAGCACCTCGGCGCGGTGGT
Source organism: Nocardioides alkalitolerans (assembly GCA_038184435.1). Lineage (NCBI taxonomy): Bacteria > Bacillati > Actinomycetota > Actinomycetes > Propionibacteriales > Nocardioidaceae > Nocardioides > Nocardioides alkalitolerans. The sequence goes on from CP116227.1 coordinate 3,224,526, forward strand.
AGCCGAACGTCGTGCGCTCCCCCGCCGGCCGCGCCGCGACGTACGACGCCCCGAGCGCCAGCAGCACGCCACCGGCGTCCATCGCCATGTGGGCGGAGTCCGCGAGCAGCGCGAGCGACCCCGTGAGGATGCCGCCGACCGCCTGGAGCACGAGGATCGAGGCGGTGACCGCCAGGACGATCTTGAGGCGTCGCCGGTCGGCCGCCCTGCCCGCTCCGTGGCCCCCGTGACCGTGACCGTGGCCGTGTCCCATCGCGCTGCTCCTGAGGTCGACGCTCGTGTCAGGTCGCGACCATACCCCCCGGGGGTATCTTGCGGCTGGTTCTCATTCGCCCGTACGGCGCGGGATCAGCGCGCGAAGGCCGGGGTGGGGCCCAGCGCCTCGCGCCCGTGCGGCTCGAACCAGGTCCCCAGGTCGGGGCCCTTCGGCACGACCTGCGTCGGGTTGATGTCGCTGTGCACCACGTAGTAGTGCTGCTTGATCTGCTCGAAGTCCGTGTTCTCGCCGAAGCCCGGCATCGTGAACAGGTCCCTGGCGTACGCCCACAGCGCCGGCATCTCGCTCAGCTTCTGGCGGTTGCACTTGAAGTGGCCGTGGTAGACGGGGTCGAAGCGCGACAGCGTCGTGAAGAGCCGCACGTCGGCCTCCGTCAGGCGGTCGCCCATGAGGAACCGCCGGTCGGTCAGCCGTTCCTCGAGCCAGTCGAGCGCCGTCCACAGACGGTCGTACGCCGCGTCGTACGACTCCTGCGACCCTGCGAAGCCGCAGCGGTAGACGCCGTTGTTCACCTCGGTGAACACGCGCTTGTTGACCTCGTCCATCTCGTCGCGGAGGTCGTCGGGCCACAGGTCCGGGGCGTCCTCGCGGTGGTGGTCGCGCCACTCGGAGAAGAAGTCGTGGGTGATCCACGGGAAGTCGTTGGTGACGACCTTCCCGGTCTCGACCTCGACGACGGCCGGCACCGTGATGCCGCGCGGGTAGTCGGGGATCCGCGCGAAGTAGGCCTCCTGCAGCCGCTCGATGCCCAGCACCGGGTCGCGGCCGCCCTCGTCGAGGTCGAAGGTCCAGGAGCGCTGGTCGTGGGTCGGGCCGGGCGTGCCGAGCGAGATCACGTCCTCCAGCCCGAGCAGCTGGCGCACGATGATCGCGCGGGTCGCCCACGGGCAGGCCTTCGCCGCGACGAGGCGGTAGCGCCCCGGCTCGGCCGGCCACAGCGGCACGTCGGTCGGGCCGTGCTCCGGCCGTCGCGGCTCGCCCGTCGCGGGGTCGACGGCGGTGATGCGGTCCGGGATGTAGTTCATGTCCCGGTCGAAGCCCTTGCCCTTGGCCACGTAGCCGGGCTTCTCGTCGGTCTCGGCGCTCATGCGCCCAGCCTAGAGAGGGAGCCCAGGGAGAGGACCTAGACGGCCGGCGGGGGCAGCTGCTGCGGTCGACGGCGGGCGGCGCGCCCCGTCACGACGAGGGCCACGATCGATCCGACGAAGGCGAGCAGCGCGACACCGATCACGATCCAGGCCCGGTCCCGCAGGCTGGCGAGCAGCGCGTCGATGACGGCGGTGGCCAGCGCGCGGTCCTCGCCGCGCACCTGGAGGCCGGCGATCTCCGAGCCGGCCGCGACGGCGACGAGCAGCAGACCGGTGGTGATGACCGTGCCGAGCGCCCCGACGAGGAGCGCCGTGAGGCGGGAGCGACCGGCTGGGATCGCGATCGCCCCGACGAGCAGCACGAGCGCCAGCACCGGCAGCCAGGTGCCGGCGGCGACCAGGCTCTGGTAGGCGCCCTGGGCGTCCTCGAGCCGCTGCGGCGGCGCGGTGCGGAAGGTCATCGAGCCCTCCGGGCGGTCCGCGACGGGCAGGCCCTCGGCGCGCATCCGCTCGGCGGCCAGGTTGTAGAGGTCGGCCAGCGAGATCTCGACGTCGCCGTCGGCCGCCGCGGCGTCGCCCCGCAGGATCGCGACGATCTGCTGGTGCGCCGTGCGGTTCGCCTCCTCCCACACGGTGGGGAAGTCGTCGCTGTCGAGCACCTCGTCGACGACGGCGCCGATCACGTCGGACGCGCCCGGCACGTCACCGACCTGCAGCTGCGCCGTGAGCACCCGGGACAGCTGCTCGCCGACCTCGCGCCGCACGACGGGGTCGTCGGACAGGTCGCCGACGTTCGCGACGTACGCGTCCGTGTCGTCGACCTGCGTCTTCGCCCACGACGCGGCGACCGCCAGCGGCGCGGTCACGGCGAAGGCGAGCGCGAGCAGCACCCCGATCGCGGTCCGGAACCCTCGCACCGTCACACTCCTCTTCCCGCACCCTGCGTGGCCAGGGAGGCCACGAAGTCCAGCTTGTCGAGCACCGGCTCCGGGATGACGAACGGGTAGAGGTCGTCCTTGCCCATGGACCGGTTGATCTGGTTGAGCGCCACGCTGAGCGGCACCCACACCCCCAGCACGAGGTCGCGGAACGAGGAGAACGCGGACGGGTCGATCGTCACCAGTCCCTGCGCCGCCGCCGTGTCCACGGTGTCGGAGATGTGCAGGTAGTGCGCGAACGTCTCCGCGAAGTCCTCGAAGGGGTGCATGGTGGCGTACGTCGTGATGTAACGCCCCTCCCAGCCCTCCGGCGGCCCCTCGCTGTAGTGCCGGTCGATCTCCGCCTGGTAGTCGGCGGTCTCGTCGCCGAAGAGCTCGCGGCAGCGCTCGAGCCGCTCACCCCCGGTGACCAACGTGTACTGCAGGTAGTGGCCCACCTCGTGCCGCAGGTGACCGAGCATCGTGCGGTAGGGCTCACCCAGCTCGACCCGCACGCGCTCGCGGCGGGCGTCGTCGCTCTCCGCGAGGTCGATCGTGATGACCCCGTCGGCGTGGCCGATGACGACGTTCTCCTCGACGCTGCTCAGCATGTCGAAGCAGAGGCCGCCGACCGGGTCCTCGTCACGACCGACCACCGGCAGGCCGAGCGCGTCGAGCTCCACCACCAGGTGGCGCTTCGCCGACTCGGCCGCCGGGAGCTGGGCCAGGCCGACCGCGTCGCCGTCCGCCGGACGGGTGCGGGTCAGCGCGCACGCCTCGCAGGAGCCGCCCTGGGTGGAGGTCACCCAGGTGCACCCCGAGAGGCCGCGGTTCGCGCAGACCCACCACCGCTCGCCCTGGTGGTCGACGTAGCGCCCGTCGTCGTCGACGGGCACGATCGCCCGCTCCGCCCGCGAGAACCCCAGCCGGGTGTCGCACGCGACGCACCGGGAGTTGCCGAAGAAGAGCTCGTTCTCACACACACGGCAACGGAAGGACCTCACGACCCGGAATCCTCACACGGAGGACCAACCGACCTCGCTCAGGACTCCCGCAGCGGGATCACGTCGCTGTCGATCCGCCACTCGCCGTCCTCGTCGACGAGGTCCCACGTGGTCGACGACTCGCCGAACTCGCCCGTGTAGTCGACCTCCGCGGTGCCCGAGTCGCCGGACACGTCGACGCTGGTGACGGTCACGTCGTCCCACTGCTTCGAGGCCGTCGCCGCGGTGCCCAGCTCCGCGCAGTCGGTCACGTCGTAGTAGTTGAAGTTGAGCTCCTGCACGTCCGCGGAGTTGAGGTCGCAGACCGTCTCCCAGTCGTCCTCGTCGACGGCCGCGGCGAAGGAGTCCGCGACCGACTCGGCGTCGGACGTGTCGGCACCGCCGCCGTCGTCCGAGCCCTGCGACTCGTCGTCGGTCGGGTCGTCGGAGCCCTGCGACTCGTCGTCCGTCGGGTCGTCGGAGCTGTCCGAGCCACCGTCGGCCGTGGGGTCGTCGGACTGCGAGTTCTCGTCCGCGGTGTCGCGGTCGTCGTTGTTGTCGTCGTTGTTGCCGAGGACCAGGAAGCCCACGACGAGCGCCGCGATCAGCACCACCGCGACGACGCCGCCGATGATGGCGAAGAGCTTGCCCTTGCCGCCGCCACCGCTGCCGCCGGGCGTGCCGGAGTCCCAGCCGCCCTGCTGACCGAATCCCTGCTGGTAGGGCGGCGTGCCGCCGTAGCCGGGCTGCTGGCCGAAGCCACCGGGCTGCGCGCCGTACCCGCCCTGCTGGCCGAAGCCGCCCTGCTGGCCGTAGCCCTGCTGCGGGTCGGACCCGGGGGCGCCCTGGCCGAACGGCGTGCCGACGGCGGTCGCGCCGTCATCCGGCAGCGTCTGCTCCGTCCACCGTTGCCCGTCCCACCACCGCATCGTCCCCGAGCCGTCGTCGTACCAGCCGGGCTCCGTCACACCGTCGTCGGTCATGCGCTCATCCTCTCTCCTGCGGGGCGTTCTGTCGCGGATCAGCTGGGGATCAGGTCGGTGTCGAGGCGCCACTCGCCGGACTCGACGACGAGCGTGACCTCCTGCTGCCCCGGCGCGCCCGCGCTCGACGTGTGGGCGAGCGTCGCGGTCGCGGTGTCGCCCTCGCCCGCGCCCTCCGGGACGTCGAGCGAGCGCACCTCGACCTCCGCCCAGTTGCGGTCGCCCGCCGCGGCGGCGACAGCGGCGCAGTCCTCGACGTCGAAGAAGGAGAAGTTGTAGATCTGGATCCCCTGCGAGCTGGCGTCGCAGACGGTCTCCCAGTCGTTGCCCTGGGCGGCCACCGCGATCTCCTGTAGCAGCGCCGCGGCCGCTTCCTCGGTGGCGCCCGGAGCGGCCGCGGCGTCGGGGGCCGCGGCCGTCGGCTGCTCGGCGGGCTCGTCGGCGCCCTCGTCCGCGCTGCCGTCGTCGCTCGAACCGTCGTCGCTCGAACCGGAGCCGCCGTCGGAGTCGCTGTCGTACGTCGCGTCGACGCCCTCCACCCGCCAATCGTCGTCCTCGCGGACCATGTCGAGCACGATCTCGTCGTCGTTCTCGGCGTCGATGTCGGGGTTGTCACCGTCGTACTCGTAGGTGCCCGGCACCCGCACCTTGATCTCGTCGTCGGCCTCGGGGTCACCCTCGACCACCTCGACGTCGCCCGGCACGAACTGCCCGTTGTCGCTGAGGTCGGCGCGCAGCTCGTCGATGTCGGCGTAGTCGCCGAACACGTCGCTCGTCCCGTTGCCCAGCAGCTCGTCGTAGGTGGCCGACGCCAGGTCGTCGAAGTCGTCGCAGTCGGTCGCGTCGCCGGCGTCGAAGTCGCTGTAGAGGTCGTCGCGCCCGTCGGTCGACGTCAGCTCGCACATCGTGCGGAAGTCGAGGGTCGCGTAGGCCTCGGTGTACTCCACCGCGACGTCCTCCGGGCCCTCCGCGGCCGACGTCTCCTCGTCACGCCTCGGGTCGTCGTCGCTGTCGCGGAACCAGACGAAGTACGACGCGACGCCGCCCCCGATGAGCACGAGCGCCACCAGGGCCGCCACCAGCGCGACGAGCCCACCGCGCTTCTTGGTCGGGGGCTGGCCGGGCTGGCCGTACTGACCGGGCTGGCCGAACTGACCCACCTGGCCGTACTGACCGGGCTGGCCGTACTGACCGGGCTGGCCGTACTGACCGGGCTGGCCGTACTGACCGGGCTGGCCGTACTGACCGGGCTGGCCGTACTGGCCCTGCGGCGCCTGAGGTGCCCCGGGGCCCTGGGCCGGTCGCGACTGGTCCGTCCACTGCTGGCCGTCCCACCAGCGCTCGCCGCCTGCCCCGTCGGGGTACCACCCCGGTCCCGCCTGCCCGCTCATCACGTCCTCTCCCGGTCACGGAACCCCCCGTGACGCCCGGCAGGTCTTCCACGCTGCGCGGCGTCCGAAACGGTCGTGGCCCCCGCGCCACGGAAAATGCCGCGGTGGGGCCACGGCCCCGGAGGTTCAGCTGGGGAGCGGCGCCACGTCCACCGCCACGGACAGCCGCGAGGAGGACGCCTCCGTGTAGATGACGCCCTTCAGCGGCGTGACGTCGGCGTAGTCCCGGCCCCAGGCCACGGTCACGTACCGGTCGTCGGCCCACGTGTCGTTGGTCGGGTCGACGGCGAGCCACGTGCCGGGGCCGCGGCCGCCCTCGGCGTCCGGCAGGCCCGGCACCCAGACGGCGCTCCACGCGTGGCTCGCGTCCGCGCCCACGAGCCGCTCCCGGCCGGGCGGCGGTGTGGTCGCCAGGTAGCCCGACACGTAGCGCACCGCCAGCCCGTGGGAGCGCAGCCCGGCGAGCGTCAGGTGGGCGAAGTCCTGGCAGACGCCGGCGCGGTCCGCCATCAGGTCCGCGACCGTGCTGCTCACCGTCGTCGCCGCCGGGTCGTAGGCGAAGTCGGCGTGGATGCGTCGCACCAGGTCCGTGACCGCCTCACCGACCGGGCGGCCGGGCGTGAGGGAGGCCGCGACGTACGCCCGCACCTCCGGCCCCTGGTCGGCCAGGGAGGAGGGAAGGGCGTACTCCCACGCCTCCCACGCGTCCGGGCTCTCGGGGCGGGCCGCCGGTCGGGCGTCCTCCCAGGGCTGGGCGAGCACGGCCGCGTCGTACGCCGGGGTGGTGACGTCGACGACGCTCTCGGCGTACACCTCCAGCTCGCGGTGCCGCGTGACGACCTGGAAGTACGACGCCGTGTTGCCGTGGACGTCGACGTCGTCGCGCACCTCGGCCGCCGGCGTCACCTGCAGCGAGCGCTCGTGCACCTGCTGGAACGGCAGCTCGCGGGGCGTCAGGTAGGCGATGCCGAGGCTGTTGGTGACGTCGTCGTCGTAGGTGTAGGTGGTGCGGTGCCAGACGCGGTACCTCACGGGGCGTCCTCCCCGAGCGAGCCCTGGTGGCGCGGGAGCCGCTCGACCAGCTGCCCGAAGGGCCGGGGGCCAGGACCGGCGGCGAGGTGCAGCGCGGCGACGGCGTCGGAGAGCTGGGCGACGTCGGCGACGAGCTGGGCGAGGAACCCCCGCAGGTAGGGCCGGTGCGCCCCGCCGATCGCGACGAGCGCCCGCACGTCGACCGTGGTGACGCGCTCCGCGAGCTCCTCCAGCAGGCGCTCCGGACGGGTCGAGCCCGTCGAGCCGGGCATCGCCGCGAGGTGGCCGCGCAGCTCGTCGAGGCAGAACGCCACCGAGCGCGGGTTGTGGGGGTCGAGCAGCAGCAGCTCGAGCACGCTGTCGACCTTGACGTAGCCGCGGTGCCGCCGGCGGTGCGTCACCACCGACTCCGTCGCGCCGAGCACGACGTTGAGCACCCGCCGGTCCGTGTCGAGCCCGCGCCGCTCCACCGTCGCCGCGGCGAGCAGCCGCGCGACCTGCTGGGCGCGCTCGAGGGTGCGCCCGGCGCCGGCCATGTGCCAGCCCGGGTCGCGCACCATGTTGGCCGTGACGCCGGTGAGGGCGAGCATGCCGTCGAGCATGCGGCCGCTCGCCTCCTCCACGCGGTGGCTGTGGGGCGAGGCCGTCAGGGTCGCGGCGGCGCGGTCCAGCGCCGCGAACGCCCGCCAGGTGTCCGCGGACAGCTGGTCGCGCACGCCCCCGGCGCACGACCGCAGCGCGGCCAGCGACTGCGCGACGCTGCCCTCCCGCGCCGGGTCGAGCAGCACGGCGTGGAACTCGGCGTCGAGGGGCGCCCCGAACGCCTCCGCCCGCGCGGCCTCCGGACCGGCGAGACCGGCGAAGGCCGCGGCGTACGGCGCGGTGTCCGGCAGCGGGCAGAGCCGGTGGATCGCCGACCACGCGACGGCCAGGCTCGCCCCGCCCGACGACCACGGCCGGGCGCGGTAGTCCTCCGCCAGCGCGTGGGCGGTGAGCACGAGGCGCAGGAGGTCCTCGGCCCGCTCGCGGTAGCGGCCGAACCAGAAGAGGTCGTCGAGCACGCGCGGACCGCTGGCCGCGCCGGGCACCGCGTAGGACAGCTGCAGCTGGTGGGCCAGGTGCTGGTCGGGCTCGGCGGCGTCCTTCTTGAGGACCCAGACGTCCTTCGACACCCACGGCGAGGTCCGCCCGCCGTCCCGGCGCTCGCGCACCGTGGCGAGCCCGCCGACGAGCGGGCGGTAGGACGAGCCGTACCAGAGCGAGAAGGTCCGCAGCGACATCGGACCGGGAGCGATCCGGCCGGTCGGCGGCCCGTACGACGCGCGCTCGCGCCCGAAGGTCGGCACCTGCGAGAGGGCGATGGGCTGCTGGCCCACGTGGGCGTGCGGCTCGGCGAGGATCCGGGCGCGCAGGGAGTCGGGGTCGCCGTCGACCCGGGTGCCGTCGATGCGCCGCACCTCGAGCTCGTCGAGCCGGTCGAGGACGGTGCGGCGCTGCTCCGCCTCCCCGCACCACCAGGTCGGCACCGCGTCGAGGCGCAGGTCCTCCCCCAGCAGGTGCTGGGCGACCGCCGGGAGGTAGGGCAGCAGGCCCGGGTTCTCGAGCACGCCGGAGCCCAGGCCGTTGACGACGCGGACCGTGCCGCGGCGTACCGCCTCGGAGAGGCCCGCGACCCCCAGGCGCGAGTCGCCGCGCAGCTCCAGCGGGTCGCTGAACGCGGCGTCGACGCGCCGCAGGATGACGTGCACCGGCTCGAGGTGCTCGAAGACACGCATCCAGACGGCACCGTCACGCACCGTCAGGTCGCTGCCCTGCACGAGCGGGACGCCGAGGGTGCTCGCGAGGAACGCCTGGTCGTAGGCCGTCTCCGAGTGCGGTCCCGGCGAGAGCACGACGACACGGGGGTCGGCGGGGTCGCCGGGCGCCGCCTGCAGCAGCGACGTGCGCAACGCGTGGAAGAAGGGCGCCATCCGGTGCAGCGTCGCCTGGCGGTAGAGCTCCGGCAGCACCCGCGAGACGACCCGCCGGTTCTCCATGGCGTACCCCATGCCGGACGGCGCCTGCGCCCGGTCGGCCAGCACGCGCCACTCGCCCGCGGCGGTGCGGCCGAGGTCCGTCGCCGAGAGCAGCAGGGGTCGGGGGTCCGCGTTGGAGGCCCGCGCCACGACGCGGGCGTAGCCCGGGTGGCCGAGCACGAGGGGGGCCGGGAGCACGCCCGAGCGCAGCAGCGTCCGGGGTCCGTAGAGGTCGGCCAGCACCGCGTTGAGCAGCTCGGCGCGCTGCGTCAGCCCCACCTCGAGGGTCGACCACTCGTCGGGCTCGATGACGAGGGGCACCGGGTCGAGGCGCCACGGCTCGGGACGCTCCCCCGGCAGCGCGTAGGTGACGCCGTCGTCGGCGAGGGTCCGCTGGATCTCGTCGTCGACGCGGGCGAGGTCACCGGCCGTGAGCCGGAACGCCGCCTCCGCGAGCGGACGCCAGGCGGGCCGGAGGGTGCCGTCGGGGGCGACCAGCTCGTCGTACCGGTCGGGGGCCTCCCCCAGCCGCGGCTGCGCCAGCGCCGCCGTGTAGTCGTCGAGCACGGTCACCGGGACACCCTGACACGGCGGGTGCCGCCGCGGAGGGTCAGGAGGCCTCGGTCACGGAGTACGAGACGACCGAGCCGCCGCCGACGGGGTCATCGATGACGGACACCGCGACCTCCCACGCCTCGCCCGTGAAGCTGCCGATCAGGACCTCGCCGAGGTCCTGCGACGTCGACTCCTCGTAGCCGTCGGCCTCGAGCAGGCCCGCGGCCTCGTCGTACGCCTCCTGGGGCGTGCCGTCGTGCTGGAGCGCGGCGGTGTAGACGCCCGTCTGCTCGGCACCCACCTGCACCTCGCCCTCGACGAGCGGGACGTCGTCGGGGAAGCCGTCGGGGAGCTCGTCGTCGAAGCCGAGCTCCTCGAGGTCGTCGAGGTCGCCGGTGGGCACCTCGGAGGCGTCGGCGTCGTTCGCGTCGCCGGACTCGCCGGACTCGCCCGCGTCGCCCGACTCGCTCGAACCGGCGTCGCTCCTGTCGCCGTCGTCGTCGCTGCACCCGGCGAGCAGGGCGACGCCGAGGACGGCGGCGACGGGGAGCAGGGCGAGGCGGCGGACCTGGAGGCTCTTCATGGCCGGGTTCCTATCGGGCAGCGGTGAACGGGTCGCGAACGACGGGTGGCCCAGTCCACCACGAGGTGCGGCGCGGGCCGCGCGTCAGGTCAGGGCCGGCGCCACGACGAAGGCGGCGCGGGTCGGGTACTCCGCGTCGTCCGCCGACTGCCCCGTCACGTCGGCCACCGAGAGCCCCACGACGGCGTCGTCCGCCTCCCGGGTGAAGACGCGCATCTCCGTCATGCCCTCCGGGTCGACGGGGGCGACCTCGGCGAAGCCCGCGCCGACGAGCCGGTCCTCGATCGCCGTCGCGTTGTCGTCGGCCGAGCCGGGCAGGCGCTGCAGCACGTACCACCCGAACTCGTCGCTGCCGAACGACGCCACGTCGGGCAGCGCCACGTCGTCCGCGAGCATGCCGTCGGGCAGCTCGGGGAGCTGTCCCACGCGGTCCAGCGCGGTCTCGTCGAGCTCCGGCAGCGCGTCGACGACGGCCTGGATCCGCTCGCCCGAGGTCGCCCCCGGCGCCGGGAGCGTGGGCTCGGCGGTGGTCTCGGCCGCGACGTCCCGGCTGGCCTCGGCCGCCGGGTCGGCCTCGTCGCCGCTGCAGCCCGCGAGGAGGCCAGCGCCGAGCACCGCCCCGACGAGGGCGGCGGTCACGCGGGCGGTCGGACGCGGCGTACGGCGCATGCCCGCGATCGTCGCAGCCGATGCTGAACGGTTGCTGGGAGGGGGCGCGGGCTCCTCCCCCGCCGCCGGATGTCATGCGGAGCGGCGGCGCGGGCGACCGGAACGCATGACGTCCCGGGGGCGGCGGGGCGGGCCGGGCGGAAGAAAACGCGGAGTGCGGTGGGGAGGGGATGAGGAGAGTGCGCCGGCCTCGGCGTGGGGGTGAGACGAGTGCGGGATCCGACCCCGCGACACGCCGAGGAGGCCGGGGCTCCGTCCGCGTTCTCTTTCTCCGGTTCGGGAGCCCCTCCGGTTCGGTCCGCGTTTTCTTCCCCCACGGTGGGACGCCGCGACGGCCACCAGCCCGGTCCGCGCGGTCCGCTCTCCCCGTGACGGGGGCGAGGAGGAGCGGCCGTGCGGGCCGGGCTGGTGGGGTCGGGGGTACCGCGGGTCAGCCGAGGACGGTGATCGTCCCCGTCGTGCCGTCGACCTCGATCTCGGCGCCGTCGGGGATGCGGCTCGTGGCGCTCGCGGCGGAGACCACGCAGGGGATGCCCAGCTCCCGGGACACGATCGCGGCGTGGCTGAAGGGTGCCCCGACGTCGACGACGACGGCGCCGGCGGCCATGAACAGCGGCGTCCAGGACGGGTCCGTGATGGGCGCGACGAGGATCTCGCCGGGCTCGAGGGCCGACGGGTCGTCGGGCGTCAGGAGCACGCGGGCGCGACCCCGGGCGACGCCGGTGCAGCCCGAGACGCCGGTGATGGTGCCGCCGGCGGCGAGCACGTCGCCCGCGGCCGCGTCCCGCCGCTCCCACGTCTCGACCGGCGGCGGGTCGCCGGCCACCACGAAGGGCGGCACGAGGTCGAAGAGCGCCAGGTAGGACGTCTCGCGCTCGCGCACCGTCGCCGTGAACGACGACGGGTCGGCCAGGTAGGCGTCGAGCTCCTCCTCGAACAGCATGAAGACCTGCTGCGCGTTGTCGAGGGCGCCCGCGGCCACGCCGCGACGGCCGAGCTCGAGCGCCGCGAGGCGCTGCTCGTGCATGAGCATCGCGGCGGTGGTGCGGCCACGCTCGCGACCCCGCAGCCACAGGGCGGCCGCGCCGTACGCCGCCTCGAACTGCGCGAGACCCTCCTCCGATCCTGCGAGGGCGGCGCGCAGCTCGGTGGCCGCGGCCTCGCGCTCGGCGGCGCGGGCCTCGGCCTTGACGGCCGGGTCCTCGCCCTCGTCGACACGACGCATGCGGTCGATCGTCGACAGCACCATGTCGGGCTTGACCCCCCACGTCAGCGCGCGGATCTCCCACTCGGCAGGTCCGCGGAAGTCCCAGTCGGCGAGGAACTGCCGGAGGTCGGCGACGAACGCCTGCACCTCCGCCTCCTCGCTCGCGACGAGGCGGTCGTGGAGACCCTCGGTGCCGGCGTCGAACAGCGCCGCGACCGGTCCGGTCGAGGCCGCCCGGCCCAGGCGCCAGATGCCCTTCGACGGGCCGGTCGAGTCGACGTCACCGATGCCGCTCACGAGGGTGAGGGCCAGCTCGGGACGACCGACCGCGGCGGCCACCTGTGCCATGGCCCCCAGGCCGACGCCCGACTTGAGGCTGGCCTCGATGTGGTGCTGGAAGAGCCGGCGGGCGAGCGCGTCGAAGGACGTCAGCCGGCGACGCAGCTCCTCGTCGGTCGCCGCGGAGAGGTCGGGCCGCTGCGCGCGGATGGCGTCGACCTCGGCCCGGTCCGCGTCGTACGCCGCCAGGTCGGTCGCCCCCAGCACCTCGCCCATCAGCCAGGCACCGGCCTTGGCCTCGAAGGCGGGGTCCTCGTCGAAGTCGCGGCGCTCGCTCTCGTAGGACGGGATGCCCGGCATGTCGCCGAAGTACTGCAGGTCGACGGCCTCCGCGGACATGCCCGGCACGCGCACGCCGAAGAGACGCATGAGCGACATGTTGATGTAGAGGTAGCTGCCGAACGCCGGGAGGATCGCCTTCTCGACCGACGCGTCGTAGAGGTCGTGGTCCCAGACGCCACACGCGACGAAGGCGTCGCGCCACCCCGGCTCCAGGTTGTGCTGGAAGCCCGCGGAGGCGTTCAGGGGGCTGATCGGGTCGGGGAAGATCTCGCCGACGTTGGCGCGCGAGTAGAGCGGGAACAGCTTCGACGTGGCGTCGTCGATCGGCCAGTCAGTCATGCGAGATCTCCTCGGTCGGGAAGGTCCGTGGCGTCGATTGCGACGCTGCAGTCACATCATGTTGTGAGGCCGGTCACCTGTCAATAGGTCGATGTCGACCCGAGAATCCCCGCCGATCGACTTCTCTGGGGATCGAGCCCGCGAACAACTGGACGAATGTGCGACGGTTCCGTCACAATCGTCATTCCACTGCGAGAGGCGGTCACGCGTGCGCATCCTGGTCACCAACGACGACGGCATCGAGGCACCCGGCCTCCTCGCCGCCGCCCGCGCCCTGGTCGACGCCGGTCACGACGTCGTCGTCGGCGCCCCGACCCGTGACTTCTCCGGCTCGGGCTCGGGTCTCGGCCCGATCGACGACGGCTCCGTCGTCGGGTGGCGCGAGCACCGCCTGCCGGGCGTCGACTGCGCGGCGTACGCCATCGACGCCCCGCCGTCCTTCGCCGTGCTCGCGTTCTGCTCCCGGCTCTTCGGGCCGTCGCCGGACCTCGTGGTCGCCGGCATCAACGACGGCTACAACACCGGGCGCCTCGTGCTCGCCTCGAGCACCGTCGGTGCCGCCCTCACCGCCGCCACCGTCGGGGTCGGGAGCATCGCGGTCAGCACCGCCGAGGCGCCCCACCACCGCTACGACACCGCCGCCGCCGTGCTCGTCGCCGTCGTGCGCCAGGTCGTGCAGCAGGGCCGGCGCGGCGCCTGCCTCAACGTGAACGTGCCCGCCCTCGACGTCGCCGACCTCGCCGGCGTCGAGGTCGGCGGCCTGGCGCGCCGCGGCCTCATGGGCCTCGGCCTCGAGCGGGGCGACGACGTCATCACGCTGCGTCGCTACGCGAACGACCGCGGGATCGACGGAGGCACCGACGCGGCCCTCGTCGGGGCGGGGTACGTCGCGGTCACCGCCCTCACCGGCGTCACCCAGGCCGACCACGGACGGGCGGGCAACGCGGGCCTCGCCGCCGTCGTCGACGCGGCCCGCGCACAGCTCCGCGCCCACGCCGGCGCGACCCCCGTCTAGCAGGTCCGCCCCCTCCCGGGAGACCCGGGAAGGGGGCGGCGGGAGCGTCGGGGATCAGTCGAACTCGACGACCACCCGCGCACCGAGGGGCCGGGACTGGCAGCCGAGCACGTAGCCGTCCTCGATGTCCTCCTCGGCCAGCGCCTCCGTCGAGCCCTGCACGACCTCGCCGTCGACGACCGTGCACATGCAGGAGCCGCAGGTGCCCTCGCGGCAGGAGTACGGCGCTTCGACGCCGTTCGCCAGCATGACGTCGACGAGCGTCTCGGAGCGACCCCAGCGCAGCAGGTGGGTGCGCCCGTCGAGGGTGACCTCGAGCTCGGCGGCGTCGTCGTCCGCACCGGCGGGCTCCGCCACGGCCAGCGCGAAGGGATCGCCCACGAGGGAGTGGAAGTCCTCCTGGTGCACGGCCCGCGGCGCGGCCCCGCAGGCCACCGCGGCCTGCTTCGCGACGTCCATGAAGGGCGCCGGTCCGCAGAGGTACCAGGGCTTCTCGCCCGTCGGGCCGGTCAGCTCGGCCAGGCCGTCCACGGTGGGCAGCCCCCGCTCGCTCTCCAGCCAGTGCCGCACCTCGAACCGGTCCGGGTGGGCGGCGGCGAGCGCGTCGAGCACGTCGGCGAAGATCACCGACTCCGCGTCCCGGTTGGCGTAGAGCAGCGTCAGACGCCCGCCCGGCACGGCCAGGGCCGCTCGCACGATGGAGATCATCGGCGTGATCCCGCTGCCGGCCGCGGCCAGCACCATCGACGCCGCGAGGTCGTGGGGCACGAAGGTGCCGGCCGGGGGCAGCACGCGCAGCGTGGCGCCGGGACGGAGGTGCGCGCACAGCCACCCGCTGGCGTAGCCGTCGGGCGTGCGCTTCACCGTGACGGTCGGCGCGTCGCCGGGCGCGCTGCTCAGCGAGTAGCAGCGCGCGACCCGGCCGGTGCGCTCGCTCGGCACGGCGAGCGTGAGGAACTGGCCCGGGCGGTGCACGAACCGGTCGGCCAGGTCGGCGGGCACGTCGAAGGTGATCGACACCGCGTCGGCGGTCTCCTGCACGACGTCGCGCACGGCGAGCTCGTGGCCCAGCAGCACCGGGTCGAGGGACGTCGCGGTCACCGGTCCTCCTCCGCCCGCGGCAGCAGCCGGTACCAGGACTCGCCGAGGCTGCGCCCCAGCTCGTCGATGCGCTCGCGCCGCGGCGTCGACGCGGGCAGGCCGACGTGCACGTAGGCGAGCTGCTCGGTGAGGCAGCCGAGCGCCTCCGCCAGCAGGTCGAGGTCCTCGCCGGCCCGGAGGTGGCCGCTGTCGGTGAGGCGCTGCAGCCACCGACGCGTGCGCGCGACGAAGTCGCCCCGCAGCCGCAGCCACAGCTGGAGGAACCCGTCGTTGGCGCTGGCCGCCGCGGCCTCGCGCAGGAGGCGCAGGGTGTGCCGGTAGCGGGCGTAGCTGTGCAGGTAGCTCGTGTTGCTCTCGACGAGGCTCTCGAGCTCGAAGCTGTGCCCCGTACGGCGCGTGGGCACCACCGCGAGGGCCTCCAGCCCCGGCCGGAGCGCGGCCAGGAAGACGTCGTCCAGCGACGTGAAGTGACGGTAGAAGTTGCCCTGCGCCGTGCCGGCCCGGTGGACGATGTCGGAGACGCGGGTGCGGGTGTAGCCGTACTCGGTGAAGCACTCGATGGCCGCGGTCACGATGCGCTCACGGGTCTGCTCGCCCCGCTTGTTGGGCCGCTTGGCCGACGGCTCGCCGTCGCGCAGGCCGACGTCGTCGTAGAGCCCGCCGATCATGTCGCTGACGTCGATCACCTCGGGGTCGCTCACAGCTCCTCCGCCCAACGCTCGAGGGTGGCGACGTGGGGGTTCCCCGTCGCCGGTCCGGTGGCTCCGTCAGGCGCGCCCGTGCCCGTCACGTCGCCCCGGTGGACGGTGCCGGCGGCGCCGTCGACCGTCACCAGGGTCCCGGGCGTCGCGGTGAGCGCGTCGACGACGCCCTCGCCCGCCCCGACGACGCACGGCAGGCCGATCTCGCGGCAGACGAGCGCCGCGTGGGAGGTGCTGCCGCCCAGCTCGGTGACGACGGCGACGGCCTCGAACATCAGGGGCACGTCCTCCGGCACGGTCGCCGGACGCACCAGCACGAAGGGCGTGCCGGCGGCCGACAGCTCGAGGGCCTGGCTCTCGTCGCTCACCGCGACGCCGACGGCGACCCCGGGACCGGCGGACAGGCCGGTGGCGAGCACCTCGGTGCCCGCGCCCACGGAGCCCTGCGCCGCGGCGGCGGCCCGCTGGTCGGCACCGACGCGGGCCACGGCCTCGGCCCTCGTGATGAGGCCCTCCTCGGCCAGGTCGACGGCGATGCGGGCCGCGGCGACGGCGGACCGCTTGCCGGCCCGGCTCTGCAGCACGTAGAGCCGGCCGCTCTCGATGGTGAACTCGATGTCGACCAGGTCGCGGTGCTCGCGCTCGAGGAGCGCGGCCACCTCGGCCAGCTCGTCGTGGAGCTCCGGCGACCGGGTGGCGAGGGTCGCGAGGGGCTGGGGCGTGGCCGCGCCCGAGACCACGTCCTCGCCCTGGGCGCGCGGCAGCCACTCGCCGTACAGGGTGGGGGCGCCGGTGCCGGGGTCGCGGCTGAAGAGCACGCCCGTGGCGGAGTCGTCGTCGCGGTTGCCGAACACCATGGCCTGCACGGTCACCGCCGTGCCGCCGCCCTCGCCGAGGCCGTGGCGCTGCCGGTAGGCGCGCACGCGGTCGTTGGTCCAGGAGTCGAAGACGGCGCCGATCGCGGCACGGAGCTGCTCCCAGGGGTCCTCGGGCGGCAGGGCCCCGGGGTCGTCGAGGACGATCTCGCCGAAGGAGGCACAGAACCGGCGCCACGTGTCGTCAGCCCACTCCGTGTCGCCGGTGCTCGTCGCGAGCGCGTCGGCGAGGTCGCGGGTGAGACCGAGGTTGAGCACGGTGTCCATCATGCCCGGCATGCTCTGCGCCGCGCCCGAGCGCACCGACACGAGCAGCGGCTCCGGTCCGGCGCCGAACGTGCGCCCCGTCGCCCGCTCGAGATCGCGGATGCCCGCGACGACCTGCGGCCAGACGCGGTCGGGGAGCCGGCCGCCGGCCGCGTGGTACTCCTGGCAGACCCGGGTCGTCACCGCGAAGGCGGGAGGGACCCGCAGGCCGAGGGCCCGCATGGCGTTGACGCTGCAGGCCTTGCCACCGAGCAGCTCGCGGTCGCCGGGCTCCGCACCGTCGAGGGTGACGATGTCGGCCGCGGTCATCAGGTCGGTCATGACGGGTCCTTCCGGTCGGACGTGGTGGGGGCGGCGGGCCTGGCGGCCCCGGGGGGACCGGGGGGACCGGCCCGGTGGGCGGCGGCGACCCGCGCCGCGAGCAGGCCTCCCTCGACGGGGACGTCGACGCCGTTCAGCCAGGTAGCCGATCGCCCGAGCGCGAAGACCACGACGGCCGCGATCTCCTCGGGCCGCCCGTGGCGGCCGACGACGCCGGCTGCCCGGGCGATCGCGTCGACGCCCATGGAGGCGCGGAAGTCGTCGAGGATCGGCGTCTCGATGGGGCCCGGGCTCACCGTGAGCGCGCGGCGCCCGGCGGGGAGCAGGTCGGCGGCGAGCAGCTGGGTCGCGAGGTTGAGCGCGGCCTTCGACGTGTCGTAGGCGGCCGGGCCCTCCAGCCCGTGCACCGCCAGCCACGCCGCGACGCCGTCGGCGTCGGTGACGTCGAGCAGGTCGCGGAGCGCCTCGGGTGGTACGGCGCTGCGGTGCGCCGCCACGGACGACACGTTGACGACCGCCCCGCCGGGCTCGATCCGGTCGACGAGCCCGGCGGCCAGGCGCCGCGGGCCGAGCAGGTTGACGGCCAGCACCGTCGCGGGCGGGCACGTGCCCGGGACGCCCGCCACGTTGGCGAGGCCCGCGACCTCGGACGGGAGGGCCGCCAGGGCGGCGTCCACCGAGGCGGGGTCGGCGAGGTCGACGGCCACCGGGGTGACGCCGGCGAGCGGCACCGGACCCCGGTCGAGCGCGATGACGCCGTGCCCGGCGGCCAGCAGCTGGGCCGCCACCTCGCGTCCGATGCCGGAGGCGGCACCCGTGACGACGTACGGCGCGGCGCTCATGCCATCACCGCCGTCAGCTCGGTCATCTCGAGCAGGCCGTGGGTGCCGAGCTCCCGACCCCAGCCCGAGTCACCGGAGCCGCCGAAGGGCACGGCGGGCCGCTCACGGGTGCGCACGCCGTCGACCTTCACCTGGCCGGCGCGGATCTCGGCCGCGACGGCGACCGCCGTGGCGCGCGAGCCGTCGGTGCCGGCCGACCACACCTCGGCCGAGAGGCCGTACCGGGTGTCGTTGGCCAGGCTGATGGCGTGGTCGAGGTCGTCGTAGCCCTGGAGCACGAGGACCGGTCCGAAGATCTCCTGCTGCGCGGCCGCGGCGCCCGCCGGGAGGTCGGCGAGCACGACCGGGTCGACGAACCAGCCGTGCCCGACGGCCTCGCTCGGGCGACCGGTGCCGGTGACGAGGCGGCCCCCGTCGGCGAGGGCACCGGCGACATGGCCGAGCACGCGGTCGCGGTGGGCGCGGGTGACGAGTGGGCCCTGGCGGGTGGCGGGGTCGGCCGGGTCGCCGAGCACGAAGCGGCCGACCTCGGCGCGCACGACCTCCTCCACCTCCGGCAGCACCGCGGCCGGGAAGAGCAGCCGCGTCGTGGCGTTGCACGCCTGGCCGGAGTTGACGAGGCCGCTGGCGAGCACGGCCGGGACCACCTCCGCGAGGTCGGCGTCCGGCAGCACGAGGGCCGGGGACTTGCCGCCCAGCTCGAGGGTGGCGGGCGTCAGGGTGGCGGCCCCCGCGGCGGCGACCAGGCGGCCCGCCGCGACGCTGCCGGTGAAGGTGAGCCGGTCGAGACCGGGGTGCTGCGTGAGCGCGGCGCCCGTCACGGGGCCGGTGCCCTGCACCACCTGCAGGAGGTCGGCCGGGGCACCGTGGGTCGCGGCGGCCTCGGCGACCAGCAGGGCGAGCCGCACGGCGTCGTACGGCGTCTGCTCCGACGGCTTGAGCACGACGGCGCAGCCCGCGCCGAGCGCGGCGGCCACCTTCGCGACGATCTGGTGCACCGGCATGTTCCACGGCGTGATCGCGCCGACGACGCCCGCGCCCCGGCGGTGCAGCACCGCCCCGTCCGAGGTCTGCACCCACGCGAGCGTGCGGGTGAGCGCGGCCGTCGAGCGCAGCACGCGGGTCGGCAGGTCGACCTGCGTGGCCGCGGCCAGCCAGAGCGGCATGCCCATCTCGGTGCTGACCGTGCCCGCGACGGCGTCGCCGTCGCGCTCCAGCAGGTCGGCGAGCGTCTCGAGCAGCTCGGCGCGTCCGGCCGGGTCCACCCGGGTCCACCGCTCGTGGGCGGCGCGGGCGCGGCGTACGGCCTCGTCGACCAGGGCGGCACCGGCCTCCCGGCTCGCCCCGACGACCTCCTCCGTGAACGGGGAGACGACGTCGTGACGGTCACCGCCCTCCGCGCGCTCCTCGCCCCCGAGCACGTGGCCCGCGAGCGCGGGCAACGGGCTCACGCCTGCTCCAGGCGGACCGGCAGCGTCTTGATGCCGCGGAAGAAGTTGCTGCGCAGGCGCCGGGCGTCGCCCATCACCTCCAGGCGGAGGCCGCGCTCCACGAGCCGGGTGAAGAAGAGGCGCGCCTCGAGCCGGGCGAGGTTGGCGCCGAGGCAGGCGTGCTCGCCCCACCCGAAGCCCAGGTGCTCGTTGGGGTGCCGGTCGATGCGGAACTCCTCGGGGCGCTCGAACGCGCGCGGGTCGCGGTTGGCCGAGCAGAACCACATGACGACCTTCTCGCCGGCCCGCACGGTGCGGTCGTGCAGCTCGACGTCACGCGTGGCCGTGCGCCGCATCGAGAGCACCGGGCTGACCCAGCGCACCATCTCCTCGACGCCCACGCGGACGGCCGAGGGGTTGACGCGCAGGTGGTCCCAGGCGGCGGGGTTCTCGTGGAGGGCCAGGACCCCGCCGGAGAGCAGGTTCCGGGTCGTCTCGTTGCCCGCCACCATGAGGATCAGGTAGTACGCGTCGAGGTAGCCGCGGCTCAGCGGGACCCCGTCGAGCTCGGCGGCGGTCAGCGCGCTGACGAGGTCGTCGGCCGGGCAGGCCCGCCGCTGCTCCTCGAGGGCCCGGAAGTAGGTGAAGACCTCGTCGCGCGCCCGCACGGCGGTCTCGGGGCCCTCCGAGTAGTCCGGGTCCTCCGACGCCATCTGGTTGGTCCACCGCAGCAGGTGGGGGCAGTCCTCGAGCGGAGCGCCCAGGAGCCGGCCGATCATCACGAGGGGCAGCTGGGCGGAGATCTTCTGGACGAGGTCGAACTCGCCGGTGCCGACGTGCTCGTCGAGCAGGTCGTCGATGACCTGCGTGATGTCGGGCTCGAGCTTCTTGACCTTGGCCGCCCGCACCTCGGAGGCCGCGAGCTTGCGCAGCGGACCGTGGTCGGGCGGGTCCACGTGGTGGATGCTGCGGGCGCCCGACCCCTCGGCGCGGCGGTCGGCGATCTGGGTGCCCTCGGTGACCGTGAAGGTCGCGTGGTCAGCGGCGACGCGCTTGACGTCGTCGTACCGCGTCACCGACCAGAAGCCGCGGCCGCCGGGCTCGTCGTTCCAGTGCATCGGACGCTCGTCGCGCAGCCGGGCGAAGACCTCCTCGTCGCGCCCGAGCTCGAACGGGTGGAGACTCATGAGGTCGAGGTCGTCGACGGAGGTCATGCGAGGGCTCCTCGGTGCGCGTCGTTTGTGACTGTTGAGTCGCATCATAACCCACGTCACACCGCGCGGGAAGTCTCCGGCGGGTGGCGCTGAGCGGGGTCGGCGCGCTAGCGTCCCCTTGTTAGTGACACCGACGTCGCATTTCAGGGAGGAGCGGTCGATGTATCCGCCCACGGTCGCAGCCCGCACCCCGGACCTGCCCGCCTACGTGATGGCCGCGACGGGCGAGCAGCTCACCTTCGCCGAGCTCGACGCCGCCTCCAACCAGCTCGCGCACCTGCTGCGCGCCCACGGGGTCGTCGCCGGCGACACGCTCGTCCTGCTCCTGCCCAACGGTCTCGCCTGGCCCGTCGCGGTCGCGGCCGGGATGCGGACCGGGCTGCGCGTCACGCCCGTCAACTGGCACCTGGGCACGCCCGAGCTGTCCGCCCTCCTCCTCGAGGCCGCGCCCCGCGCCGTCGTCACGACCGTCGCGCTGGGCGCGACCCTCCACGCTGCCCTCGCCGACGTGCGGGAGGCACCCGCGGTCGTGCTCACGGTGGACGGCACGGCGCCCGACGGGCGCTCCCTGGACCTCTGGGCCGCGCTCCGGGAGCAGCCCGCGCACCCCGTCGACGACGAGCTGCTGGGCGCGCGCGTGCTCTTCAGCGGCGGCACCACCGGTCGCCCCAAGGCCTTCCGGCAGCCGCTCCTCGGGGTCCACCCGCTCGACGCCCCGGCCCGCCATCCCGCGCTCGCCGAGCGGCTCGGCATCGGCCCCGGCATCCGCTTCCTCTCCCCCGCGCCGAGCTACCACGCCGCGCCGTTCACCTTCCAGCTGATGACGCTCGCCGCCGGTGGCACCGTCGTCTGCCTGGAGTCCTTCGACCCGGAGCGGGCGCTGCACGCGCTGGTCGACCACGAGGTCACCCACTCGCAATGGGTGCCGACCATGCTGTCGCGGCTCCTCGCCGTACCGGGGCGGGACGAGATCCCGCGGGCGCCCTCGCACCGGGTGGCCGTGACGTCGGGCGCCCCGTGCCCCGTGCGTCTCAAGGACGCCGTGAACGACTGGTGGGGCGACATCCTCCACGAGTACTACGGCGCCTCGGAGGGCTACGGCCACACCTACGTGTCGCCCGCCGAGTCGCGCGCCCGGCCCGGCACGGTCGGCCGCCCCCTCGGCGAGGCCCGGGTGGTCGTCGTCGACGACGCCGGGAACCCGCTCCCGCCGGGCGAGGTCGGCCGGGTCACCTTCGCGCAGCCCGGCACCGGGGAGCTGCGCGGCATGGGCGACCTCGGGCGCCTCGACGACGACGGCTTCCTGCACCTCACCGGGCGCAGCACGTTCATGATCATCTCGGGCGGCGTGAACATCTATCCCGAGGAGATCGAGGAGACGCTGCTCGACGACGCCGAGGTGGCGGACGTGGCCGTCTTCGGCGTCCCCCACCCCGACCTCGGCGAGCAGGTCGTGGCCGTCGTCGAGCTCGAGGACGGGCACACGGCCGACGCCACGACCGCCGACCGGCTCGCCGAGCACTGCCGCGCCCACCTCGCCCGCTTCAAGACCCCGCGGGTGTTCGAGTTCGTGCCCCGGCTGCCCCGGCTGCCGACCGGCAAGCTCGACAAGACCGCGCTCCGGTCGACCTACGCGTCCCGTGCCGCCACCCCGAACCCGACCCCGATCCCCACGGAAGAGAGCCGATGACCGAGCAGGCCACCCACGACCGATCCTTCGAGGTGCTCCACGCGGTGCGCGTCAAGGGCCTCACCACCGACCCGGTGCTCGCGGACTTCCTCGGCGTCGCCGAGGACGGGCTCGCGACGTACACCGGCCCGCTCGTGGAGGCCGGGCTCCTGCTGCGGCGCGAGGGCCGGTTCGCCGGCCACACCCTGACGCCCGCCGGCAAGGAGGCCGCGGCCGAGCGGCTCGCCACCGACGCGGAGACGCGCGACGCGACGCCCGCCCTGGCGCGCCTGTACGACGCGTTCCTGCCGGTCAACGGGGACTTCAAGCGGCTCTGCGAGCGGTGGCAGGTGCGCGACGGGCAGCCCAACGACCACACCGACGCCGCGCACGACCAGGCGGTCTTCGCCGACCTGCACACGCTCCACGACGGGTTCGCGCCCGTGCTCCGGGGCGAGGACCTGCCGGCGCGGATCCGTCGCTACGCCGACCGCCTCGACGGCGCCCTGGCGCGCATCGACGGCGGTGAGACCGGTGCCTTCGCACGGCCGATGAACAACAGCTACCACGACATCTGGATGGAGCTCCACGAGGACCTCATCGTCTCGGGCGGCCGGGTGCGCGACGCGCACGACGAGGGATGAACGCCCCGACCGGCCCCCTCGAGCCGCTCCGGTCCGCGGGGGCGGTGAACCTGCGCGACCTCGGCGGGGTGCGGACGAGCGACGGGCGCCGGGTCCGCACCGGGCGCCTGCTGCGGTGCGACTACCCCGCGTTCGCCGAGGGCGCGGCCGGCGCCGACGTCGTGGCCCGTTCCGGGCTGCGCACGGTCGTCGACCTCCGGCTCGAGGAGGAGATCGGGGTGGAGTGCCCGCCCTGGACGGCGCTGGGCGTCGACCACCGCCAGGTCTCCCTGGTCTCGGGCCGCGGGGACTCCTGGCACGCCGGGTACGCGCGCTACCTCGTGCACCGGCCGCAGCACGTCGTCGAGGCGGTCCGCCTGCTCATGGAGCTGCCCGGACCGGCGCTCTTCCACTGCGCGGCCGGCAAGGACCGCACCGGCGTCGTCGCCGCCCTGCTGCTCAAGGCGCTGGACGTGCCCGACGACGAGGTGACGGCCGACTACGTGCGCACCGCCGAGGTGCTGCCGACGATCATGACGCGCCTGCTGGGGCACGAGTACTACCAGCGGATCCTGGCCCGGACGACGCTGGAGGACCAGACGCCGACCGAGCAGAACATCGGCGAGCTGCTCGCCCACCTCGCCGCGGCGGGGGGCGCCGAGCGGTGGCTCCTCGACCACGGCCTGCCCGAGGAGACGCTCGCCGCGTTCCGCGCCGCCATGCTCGAGTGAGGCTGCTGGAGTGAGACCCGGCTCCGGGACCGTCCGGCGACGGTCCCGGAGCCGGGGATCGGGGGGCCTGGGCCGGCTTGCCCGGCTCGGGCCGGCTCGGCCCGGCTCGGGCCGTCAGGCCGGGGCGAGCACGCCGGACACGTTGCGCATGGCCTCGATGCTGTGCCAGTCGCGGGCGGCGGCGCAGTTGCGCTCGAGCAGCGCCAGGATGAGGCGGTTGACGACCTCGTTGTCGGGGAGCACGGCCACCGCGGCGAGCGTGATGAAGAGGCCGCTGAGCAGCTGCAGCTGGTAGTCCGCGGTCGCCTCCTCCAGGTCGTAGGACCCGCCCCGCTCGGCGAACACGTCCACGTAGTGGCGCAGCAGCCGGTGCTCGTCGGCCCGGCGCTGCGCGACGTCGACGCTGCCGGAGAGGAAGTAGCCGACGTCGTACATGGGGTTGCGCAGGCCCGTGACCTGCCAGTCGATGAGCACCGCACCGGGCCTGCCGTCGGGCAGCGTCTCGAAGAGCACGTTGTCGACGCGCGGGTCGCCGTGGGTCAGCGTGAGCCGCGACTGGCTCTTGAGGTGCCAGGGGCGTACGACGCCGGGCGCGGCCGCCACGATCGCGAGGTCCTCGGCGGGGAGGCTGCCGGCGAAGCGCGCGAGGGAGAGCTCCGCCCCGCGGGTCGTGGCGTCCGACCAGTAGTCGCAGACGGCGGGCAGCCGGATCAGCCAGTCGGGGGCGGTCGCGTCGTCGAGCGGGAACGCCGAGTGCAGCCGCGCGAACTGGGTGATCACGGCCTCCGCCTCCACCGACGAGCACCCCGCCACCTGGTTGCCGGGCACCGCGGTCGTCGTCAGGTCCTCCATGACGAGGTTGATGGTCGTCTCGTCACCGCCCACGAAGTAGGTCCGCGGGATCCGACAGGCGCCGCTGGCGCCGACGGCGCGGTAGCCGCCGATCTCCCGGTGGTAGGCGCCGCTCCCGAGCGCGTGCGCGTGGGCGCCGGGCGCGCTCGGTCGGAACTTCACGACGAGCGTGTCGGGTCCGCCGTCGGCGTGGTCCGCGGCGTACGAGATCGCGACGCGGACCGTGTCGCTGACGTTGCCGGCGCCGACGGGCTCGTGGGTGATCGCGGCGACCTGTGCGGCGGGGTGCCCGCCCGCGCGCAGGACGGTCTCGACCCAGGCGGCGTCGAGGTCGGCGACGGAGTCGAGGACCGGCGGGACCTCGGTGGGGTGCGTGCTCATGACCATGCTCCTTCGGCGTAGGGGGCGTTCCAGACGTCGGTGACCCGACCGTCGCGGACGCGGAAGATCTCGATGCCGCAGAGGCGGTCACCGGTGCTGCGTCGGGTCGCCTCCCAGGTGAGGGAGGCGATCTCGTCGTCCCCCACGAGATGGACGATCGTGAACTGCGGGTCGTGCGTCGCCAGGTCGCGCGTGATGCGCTCGACCTGCTCGTCGTGGCTCATGGCGGTGCGGCGCGCGGGAGCGCCCGGGTCGTGGCGGACGACGGGGTCGGTGCAGATCTCGCGCACGAGGTCGACCCGGCCGGCGTTGTAGATCTCCAGCACGTAGCGCTCGACGGCGCGGACCGCGGCGCTCACGCTGGCACCCGGTCGGCGGCGCGGTAGGCCTCCACGACGGACACCAGCTCGCTCGGCGTCGCGCCGTGCATGATGACGCCGTCGACCCCGAGGTCGAACTGCGCGGCCACCCGGTCGGCGCACCGCTCCGGACTGCCCGTCGCCGCGCAGTCGAGCCACTCGGCCGGCAGCACGGCGCGGAGCCGCTCGAGCTGCTCCGGGGTCGCGACCGCGTCGGCCCACCCGTCGAGCTCGCCCACCACGTCGCTGCGGCGGAACTCCCCGAGCAGCGCGGGGTCCCACCGGTTGGTGGAGACGAGGAGGTCGCCGTAGACCTGCAGGTACGTCGCGAGCCGACCCACCGTCTTCTTCACGAAGGTCTGCTCGTCGATCTCGTCGGTGACCGTGGCGTAGCAGGACCAGACCTTCACGGCCGCCGGGTCGCGCCCCGCCTGCTCGGCCGCGTCCCGCACCTCCTGGACCACCCGCGCCGTCGTCTCGTCGGAGAAGAAGGTGTGGAGCACGACGAGGTCGAACGCCCGGCCCGCCAGGGCAAGCGTTGCGGGACCGAAGGCCGTCGTGCCGAGCCGGATGTCCTCGTCGAACGTCGGGTCGAGCTTGAGCGCCGGGAACTGCCCGAGCGGACCGTCGTAGTCGCGCACCGTCTCGCCGCGCCACAGGCGGCGCATCAGGTGGGCGAACTCCTCCATCTGCACCGTCGTCGTCTGCTTCAGGCCGAGGGCGGCGATCTGCGGCCGGAGGCCCCGCCCGATGCCGAGCACGAAGCGCCCACCCGTCAGGCGGTGCATCGTCGAGGCGAAGGCCGCCGTGATGGCGGGGTGCCGGGTGTTGATGTTGGTGGCGGCGGTCGTGATGTCGATCCGCTCGCTCACCGCGCCGGCGGCGCCCGACAGGCTGCACGCCTCCTTGACGTTGAGGCGCTCGGACAGGAACGCGTTGCCGAGCCCGAGCTCGTCGGCGAGCCGGACCTCCGCGATCAGGTCGCGCGGCGACTCGACGTGGCCGCCCAGCGCGTAGAAGCCGAGGCGATCGACGCCGGGGCGTCCGGTGGGGGCAGGTCCTGGCGGCATGCACGCTCCTTGTTAGCGACTACTGTGTCACAAATCATGTGACGGGCGTCACCGTAGTGCGCGGCGATCATGCGGTCAATAGGACCTCGGGTTCAGCGGAGACGGGTTCGATTTGTGATCGGCGAGACACGAAGGGCTGTCACACGCCCCGGACGTCATGCGGACTGCAGGCCCCGACGGCCGGGGCGCATGACGTCCGGGGAGGGAGGCGGGGGAGGGGGTCGCCGGCATGAGGAAAACGCGGACCGAGGGTCGCGCAGGGTCCGCGTTTTCCTCCCGCGGCCCGACCACGGTCCGCGTTTTCCTCCCCCGGGCGGGTCCGCCCCCTCCGGACGTCATCCGGACCGCGGGCCCCGGCGGCCGGGACGCATGACGTCCCGGAGCGAGCGTCAGCCCCGGAACGCCCCCGCCACGGCGAGCACGCGCTCACAGGCCTCGGCCTCGCCCACGCTGATGCGCACGCCGTCGCCGGGGAAGGGGCGCACGACGATGCCGGCCTCCTCGGCCGCCGCGGCGAACGCGAGGGTCGCCTCCGGGTCGCCCGGGAAGGGCAGCCAGACGAAGTTGCCCTGCGCGTCGGGCACGGGCCAGCCCTGCTCCCGCAGCCCGGCGAGGAGGTGCGCCCGCCGCGCGACGAGCTCGTCGACCCGCGCCACCATCGCCTCCTGCTCGGCCAGGGACGCCACCGCGGCGGCCTGGGCGACGGCGGAGACGCCGAACGGCAGCGAGACCACCCGCAGCGCCGCGGCCACCTCGGGGTGCGCGACCGCGTAGCCGACCCGCAGCCCGGCGAGCCCGTAGGCCTTCGAGAACGTGCGCGTCAGCACCACGTTGGCGTGGGCGCGCACCGTCGCGACGCCGTCGACCGGGTCGTCGGAGCGGACGAACTCGACGTACGCCTCGTCGACCACCACGAGCACCCGCGTGGGCACGCGGGCGAGGAAGGCGTCGAGCTCCGCCTGCGTCACGGCCGGGCCGGTCGGGTTGTTGGGGGTGCAGACGACGACGACCCGGGTGCGCTCGTCGATCGCGGCCGCCATCGCGTCGAGGTCGTGGCGGCCGTCGGCCAGGAGGGGTACGGCGCGGCCGACGGCCCCCGAGGTCGCGAGCGCGATCGGGTAGGCCTCGAAGGAGCGCCAGGCGTGGACGACCTCGTCGCCGGGATCGCAGTAGGCGCCGACGAGCTGGTAGAGCAGGCCCACCGAGCCCGTCGCCACCGCCAGGTGGTCGGTCGGGACGTCGAGGTGGGCGGCGAGCGCGGCGTACAGGTCCGTGCTCCCCATGTCGGGGTAGCGGTTCAGGTGCGCGACCGCGGCGGTCGCCGCCTCGAGCACGCCGGGCAGCGGGGGGAACGGGTTCTCGTTGCTCGACAGCTTGTAGGACGTGAGGCCGGGGCGGGCGGTGGGCGGCTTGCCGGGAACGTAGGCCGGGATCGCCAGCACGTTGCTCCGCGGGGTGGGCAGGTCTGCCGGGGTGTCGGACATGGGGCGCACGTTAGGGCTCGCGGGACGCCGCCCGCCAGGGGCGCAGCACGAGCGCCGCCACGAGCCCGAGCCCGGCACCGATGACGGCGCCCGTCGCGTTGTCGACGATGTCGGTGATGTCGCAGGCGCGGTCGAGCCGCGCCAGCTCGAGCTGGGTGAGCTCGATGGCGCCGGAGTAGGCCGCCAGGCCGAGCACCAGCAGCGGCACGAGCACCCAGCCGGCCCGCCACCGGCAGGCGGCGACGGTGCCGAGCAGGCCCGCGGGCACGAAGAGCGCCGTGTTGAGCAGCCGCTGGCCGCCGTCGAAGATCCAGAACCCGTCGGGCGCCGGGCCGCCGTAGTCCATCGAGCAGAACTCGGCGCGAGTCTCGGCCGCCACCCAGCCCGGCGCGCCGGTGGCCGGCACGAGGGTCACCAGGGCGATCACGACCACCCACCACGCGAACCCCGCGGCGGCGACGGCGAAGACGGGACCGGTGCGCGGCGCGAGCAGCAGCGCCACCCCCGCCAGCACGAGGCCGGAGAGGAGGGCGCCGAGCACCATCACCTCGGGTCCGCCGAACGTCACCATGGCGCCCGACGGTAGCGGGCCTCAGGGCAGGACGACCGCTCCGCCGGGCACCACGTCGAGGTCACGGCCGACGACCAGGTCGGTCGGGTTGGTCAGGCAGCGCACGGAGCCGCCGCCCTTGTGGAGCTCGGACAGGTCGAGCAGCACGACCCGGAAGCCCCACGCCTCCAGCTGGTCGCGAACGCGCGGCGGGCAGGCCGGCATGAGCACGGTGCGGCCGACGACGACGGCGTTGGCGCAGAAGGTGAGCGCCTCCTCCTCCGTGAGCACGAGCGGCTCCGGCACGAGGTCGAGCAGCGCCGCCGCGGAGGCGTCGTCGAACGCGGCCGGGCACACCATCGCCCGCCGCTCGTCGAGGGGGCAGAAGGCGAGGTCGAGGTGGTACATCGCGGGGTGCACGATCCGCAGCCCCCGCACCCGTACGTCGAGGGCCGCGGCCACCGGCGCCAGCGCGGCCTCCTCGGTGCGGGGCCCGAAGCCGGCCACGAGGTCGCCCCGCCACGCGAAGAGGTCGCCCGCCTCGAGGTGGGGACCCGCGCCGTCGCGCCCGACACCGAGCACGACGCGGCCCCGGCTCTCGGCCCAGGAGGCGGCGCTCGCCGTCTCGGACCGACGCTCGGCGTACCGCATGTGGGACGCGAGGAACGCCTCCCGGCCGTCGGCCAGCGTGAGCGCGATGCCGAGGTTCATCGCGTAGACCATGTCGGGGCTGTCGGGCCGCTGACGCAGCACGTCGACGCGCGCACCCGCGTCGCGGAGCGCGGCGAGCATCGCGTGCCACTGCTCGCGGGTGCGCTCGGGATCGGGCTGGTCGGCGGGGTCCATGAACGGGTTGATGACGTAGTCCACCCGGAAGTGGTCGGGGCTGACGACGGCGTAGGACCGGCCCCAGGCGAGCTCGCCCGCGCCCGTCCCCCGCACCTGCTCGACCGTCTCCGCGATCGCCTGCCGCGACGGCTCCTGCACCAGGGTCATGACCCCACCTCCTCGATTGTCCGACAATCCGACGAGGGGGAGTGTGGCACACCGCCGACGCGTTCCGCGAGAATGCGCGGGTGCCCGATCCCTACGCCGGCCTCCACGTCGAGGTCACCTCGACCACGCAGCGCGTCGCCGACGAGCTGCGGCGGGCCGTCTTCGACGGCGAGCTCGAGGCCGGCACCCCGCTGCGCGAGGTGGCGCTCGCCGCCTCCCTGGGCGTCGCCCGGTCGACCGTCCGGGAGGCGCTGACCCTGCTCGTGGCCGAGTCGATCGCGACGCGGGAGCCCAACCGCGGGGTGAGCGTCGCCGTACCCGACGCGGACGCCGTGCGCGACGTCTGCCGGGCGCGCACGGTGCTGGAGTCGGCGGGGGTACGTCGCTGGGGCGACGCCAGCGACGCCGAGCGCCAGGAGGTGCGGGACCGGCTCGCGGCCTACACGGGGGCGGTGGCGCGGGGGGCGGGCTACGCCGAGCTCAACGAGACCCACCTCGAGTTCCACGTCGCCCTCGTGGGGCTCGCCGGGTCGCCGCGGCTCGTGCACACCGCCCGGGCCCTCGTGGCCGAGCTCAAGGTCGTCCTCGCCCAGATCGACCGCGCCGAGCGCAACGCCCACGACCAGGCCGACAGCCACGAGGCGATCGTCGCGCTGCTCGAGGCGGGGCGGGTCGAGGACGGCCTCGTCGCCATCGACGAGCACCTCCGCGACGCCGAGCGGGACATCCTCCACGCCCTCGGAGCCACCTGAGGATCACCTGAAGCGAGGTGCAGGGACTGGCCCGGTCTGCCTACGATCGGCCCCGTGAAGTTCGTCGCCTGGGTCCTCGTCAACGCGCTCGGCATCGCCGTGGCCGCGTGGCTCTTCGACGGCATCTCCTTCGACGGCGCCACCAGCGGCCAGGCGGAGATCGAGGACAAGATCCTCCCGCTGCTGGGCGTGGCGCTCATCTTCTCCCTGGTCACCGCGTGGGTCGCGCCGATCGTCAAGCTGCTGTCGCTGCCCCTCGTGATCCTGACGCTCGGCCTCTTCCTGTTCGTCGTCAACGCCGCGATGTTCCTGCTCACCGGGTGGCTCGCCGACCAGTTCGACATCCCGTTCCACGTCGAGGGCTTCTGGACGGCGCTCGGCGCCTCCATCGTCATCACGATCGTCACCTGGCTCGTCGAGGCCGTCACCGACACCGAGGTGCGCGGGTGACGGTCCCGCTCCCCGCCCCGCGCGACCCCGCGACGTACCGCGTCGCCGTCGTCTGCCTGGGCAACATCTGCCGATCGCCGATCGCCGACGTGGTGATCGAGGACCGGCTCGCCGCGGCGGGCCTGTCGGGCGCCGTCGCGGTGGAGTCCTTCGGCACCGGGCCCTGGCACGTGGGCGAGCCGATGGACGAGCGGTCGGCGCGGGTGCTGCGGGAGGCGGGGTACGACGCGACCCGTCACCGCGGGCAGCAGGTCACCGCCCAGCACGCGGGCCGGTTCGACCTGGTCCTCGGCATGGACAGCTCGAACGTGGCCGACCTCGTCGCGCTGCTGCCGGACGACGTAGAGCGCATCCACCGCTTCCGCGACCTCGACCCCGAGGGGCCGGGCGACGTGCCGGACCCCTACGCGGGCGGACCCGAGGGCTTCACCAGCACGCTCGCCGTCGTCGAGCGCACCGCCGACGCCCTCGTCGGTCGGCTCGCCGACACGTTGCCCGTGCGGGAGCCGACCGCATGACCCGACAGCCGCTCCTGGCGCGCCGGGCCGAGGCGCTGCTGGGCACGGCTGTCTCCGCCACCTCCCCCGTCGCCGGCGGCGACACCTCGACGTCGACGCGTCTCCGCCTCGCCGACGGCCGGAACGCGCTGATGAAGACGCACCCCGGCGCGCCGCCCGGGTTCTTCGAGGCCGAGGCCCGCGGCCTGCGCTGGCTCGCCGAGGTGACCGACGGCGTGGCCGTGCCCGAGATCCTCGCCGCCGCGGAGGACTGCCTGCTGCTGCGGTGGATCGACCCCGGTCGTCCCACCGCCGACGCCGCCGCCGAGCTGGGCGCGCGGCTGGCTCGCACCCACCTCGCCGGAGCCGCGCTGGGCGCCGAGGAGGACGGCTTCATCGGCCGCCTCCCCCTGCCGTGCCGCGCGCCCGCGGGCGTGTCCTGGGCGGAGTTCTACGCCGTGCGACGCGTGCTGCCCTACCTGAAGCTGGCCCGCGACCGCGGCGCCGTGCTCCCCGAGGACGCCGCCCGCGTCGAGGCGCTGCTCCCCCGCCTGCCGGCCCTGGTGCCCGACGAGCCGCCCGCCCGTCTCCACGGCGACCTGTGGAACGGCAACGTCCTGTGGGGCGTCGGCGGCACGGTGCACGTGCTCGACCCCGCGGCGTACGGCGGCCACCGCGAGGTCGACCTCGCCATGCTCGCGCTCTTCGGGCTGCCCCACCTGCGCGAGCTCACCGACGCCTACGAGGACGCCAGCGCGGCCCTCGGGCGCCCGCTCGACGCCGAGTGGCGCGACCGCCTCGGGGTGCACCAGATCTTCCCGCTGCTCGTGCACGCGGCGCTGTTCGGCGGTGGGTACGGCGCGCGTGCCGGCGCGCTCGCGGCGTCGTACGGCTGAGGCGGACCGCGCCCGTGTAACGCGGTGTCCGGGCTACTCCACACGCGTTCTACCACCGCACCAGTGGCACGGACACCGCGTTACACGCCGAGGGAGTGGCGTTCTCAGGCGCGACTCAGCCCCGATCGGCATACTGCTGGGGTGCCAGACAGCAAGGGGTCCCGCGTGCTCGTCGTCGACGACGACCGCGCGGTGCGCGATTCGCTGCGGCGGTCGCTGGAGTTCAACGGGTACGTCGTGGCGACCGCCTCCGACGGGGCCGAGGCGCTGGCGCAGATCGCGTCGGTGGCGCCGGAGCTCGTCGTGATGGACGTGATGATGCCGCGCCTGGACGGGCTCGAGGCCACGCGCGCCCTGCGGGCGGCGGGCAACGACGTCCCCGTGATCGTGCTGACCGCCCGCGACGCCGTCGGCGAGCGGGTCGAGGGCCTGGACGCGGGGGCGGACGACTACCTCACCAAGCCCTTCGCGCTGGAGGAGCTGCTGGCGCGGATCCGGGCGCTGCTGCGCCGTGCCGTGCCCACGGAGCAGGCCGACGAGCGCCTCGTCTTCGCCGACCTCGCGATGGACCTCGCCTCCCGCGAGGTGTTCCGCGGCGAGCGGGCCATCGAGCTCACGCGCACCGAGTTCACGCTGCTCGAGATGTTCCTCCGCCGGCCGCGCCGCGTGCTGGAGCGGTCGTTCATCCTCGAGGAGGTCTGGGGCTACGACTTCCCGACCACGGCGAACTCGCTGGAGGTCTACGTCGGCTACCTGCGCCGCAAGACCGAGGCGGAGGGCGAGCCGCGGCTGATCCACACGGTGCGGGGCGTGGGCTACGTGCTGAAGGAAGCATGAGGCCCCTGCCGCCCCGACCCGAGACCGCGCCGAACGACGCGGAGCCCCCGGCCGAGACGGACCCGCACGACCCCGGGCACGACGCCGGGCTGCCCGAGCGGCGCTGGCACTACCGCCGCTCGCTGGCGAGCCGCGTGACGCTGCTCACGACGATCGCGGTGGGCGTGGCGGTGGCGTTCCTGTCGCTGAGCGTCTACTTCGTCGTGCGCATCCAGCTCGAGGACACGATGGACGAGCAGCTGCTCGACCGGGCGACGTCGATGGCGGCCGGCCTCACGTCGGCCGCGGCGGACAAGGACCGCGACCAGCTCCTCACCCAGCTCCGGTTCCTGCCGCGCGACTCGCGGGTGCAGATCCTCTTCGCCGACGGGAGCATCCTCCTCACCAACGGCACCACGACGCTCCCCCTGGGCGAGGAGGAGTGGGACGTCGCCACGAGCGACGCCGACCACGCCGTGCTCCGCTCCGTGACGATCGCCGGCGACCACGTGCGCATGGCGACGGTGCCGATGGACCTCTCCAACGGCCGCATCGGGGCCCTGGTGATGACGCAGAACACCGACTCGCAGCAGAAGTTCCTCGGCAAGCTCGGCCTGGTCATGCTCGGTTTCGGCGGCACCGGCGTCATCCTCGCGGCCGTCGCCGGCACCGTGGTCGCCCGCAACGGCCTGCGGCCGGTACGCCGCCTCACCGAGTCCGTCGAGACCATCGCCCGCACGGAGGAGCTCACCCCGCTGCGGGTCGAGGGTGACGACGAGATCGCGCGCCTCGCGACGGCGTTCAACCAGATGCTGACGGCGCTGAGCGCGTCGCGGGAGCGCCAGAAGCAGCTGGTGGCGGACGCCGGCCACGAGCTGAAGACCCCGCTGACGTCGCTGCGCACCAACCTCGACCTCCTCGCGCAGGCCGAGGACACCGGCGCCGCGCTCTCCCCGGAGACCCGCCGCGAGCTCATCGACGACGTGCGGGCGCAGATCGTCGAGCTGAGCACCCTCATCGGCGACCTCGTCGAGCTCGCCCGCGACGAGCAGGTGCGCCACGTCGTCGAGCCGGTCTCCCTCGTCGAGGTGCTGGACAAGGCCGTCGCGCGGGTGCGGCTGCGCGCGCCGTCGGTGACGTTCGAGGTGCGCGCGGCCCCGTGGTGGCTCGTCGGGGAGTCGCACTCGCTCGAGCGCGCCATCACCAACCTCCTCGACAACGCCGCCAAGTGGAGCCCCACCGACGGCCGGGTCGTGGCGACGCTGGCCAACGGCATCCTCACCGTCGACGACGAGGGTCCGGGCATCCCGGAGGCGGACCGCGAGTACGTCTTCGAGCGCTTCTTCCGCTCCACCGAGTCCCGCGCCATGCCGGGCTCGGGCCTCGGTCTCGCGATCGTGCGGCAGGTCGCGGAGCGGCACGCCGGCTCCGTGCGCGCCGGTGTCTCGCCGTCCGGCGGGGCGCGCCTCACGATGACGCTGCCGGGCGGTCCGCTGCACCCCGACGCGACCCGCGCGATCCCGCGCGAGTCCCGAGGTGCGACGACGGCCCCGACGGGGTAAGGAGCCCGCCATGAGCGACCAGCGCCCGCCCCTCCCCGGCCAGCCCGGCCAGCCCGGCTACCAGCCCGGCTACCAGCCCGGCCAGCAGCCCGGACAGCACCCGTCGGGCCCGTACCAGCCCGGCCAGCACCAGCCCGGCCAGCACCGGCCGAGCGGACCGCCCCCGGGCGCGCCGTACGGCGGGGGGCCGCGACCGCCGCAGCAGCCGTCGCCCGCGTCGTACCCGCAGCAGCCCCGCCGCGGGAGCGGCGCCCTCGGCGCCGGGGTGGTCGTCGGTGCGCTCGTGCTCGGGGTGGTCGGCGGCATCGGCGGCGCGGCGGGGTACTCGGCGCTCGTCGACGACGACGGGATCTTCTCCTCGAGCGGCGACGGGGGCGGCTCCGACGGCGACACGCGGATCCAGGCCGACGACCTCGACACGGGCAGCATCGACCCGCTCGACCTGGTGTCGGTCAACGACATCTCCAACGCCGTGCTGCCCGCGGTGGTGCAGATCAACGTGCCGGTGACGGGCGGGTACTCGCAGGGCTCCGGCTTCGTCGTCTCCGACGACGGCGAGATCCTCACCAACCACCACGTGATCGAGGGCGGGTCGTCGGGCGAGGCCATCGTCGTCACCTTCGACGACGGCACGCTCGCGGAGGCGGAGGTCGTCGGCAGCGACCCGCTGCTCGACGTGGCGCTGCTCCGGCTCACCGACGCGCCCGACGACCTGACGGTCGCCTCGCTCGGGTCGTCCGACGAGACCGAGGTGGGGCAGGCGGTGGTGGCGATCGGCGCGCCGTACGGCCTCCAGTCCACCGTCACCGCCGGCATCGTCAGCGCGCTGAACCGGCCGTTCGTGCTCGAGCTGCCCGAGGGCCTCGTCGCCTACCCGGCCATCCAGACGGACGCGGCGGTCAACTCCGGCAACTCCGGCGGTCCGCTCGTGAACCTGCGCGGCGAGGTCATCGGCATCAACGGGGCGATCGAGCTGGCGCAGAGCGACCAGGGGTACGACGCGGGGTTCATCGGCATCAGCTACGCCATCCCCATCGACGACGTGCGGCACGTCGTCGACCAGCTGCGCGAGGGCGAGGAGCCCGAGCA
The DNA here is from genome assembly GCA_038184435.1 of Nocardioides alkalitolerans. NCBI lineage: Bacteria > Bacillati > Actinomycetota > Actinomycetes > Propionibacteriales > Nocardioidaceae > Nocardioides > Nocardioides alkalitolerans. Next base: position 3,259,729 of record CP116227.1, read on the forward strand.
CGCGAGCCTCGGCGCCAACGCGGAGACCGCCGTCGTGGAGAACATCGTCGACGGAGCCGCCGTGCTCACCGAGCTCGCGCCCGACGGTGCCGCGGCCCAGGCCGGGCTCGAGGAGGGTGACATGATCACGGAGATCGGCGAGCTGCACGTCAACAGCGCGCGGGCGCTCGTGACGTCCGTGCTCACGTTCGAGCCGGGCGAGGACGTCGAGGTGACCTACATCGACGGCGACGGCAACGAGGAGACCACCACCGTGACCCTGGGCAGCGACCTGGATGACTGACCGCACCACCGCCCGCAGCACCGCCCGCACCGTCGGGATCGCCGGCGCCCTCGTCGCCGTCGTCGCCCTCGCCGGGTGCGGCGGCGACGGGGACGACGACGCGTCCTCGGTCCCCACCTCCTCGGCCAGCAGCTTCCCCACCGACGACGTGGTCGAGGTCGGCGACCCCTGCGAGGCCGTGTCCGGTGCGGAGATGGGCGAGCTGCTCGGCCTCGACGAGCCGTTGACCGCGACGAGCGCGGGGGCCGGCAACTACCGCGGGTGCAGCTATGCCGACGCCGACGACGTCGTCGTCATCAACACGACGCGCTACGCCTCCGCGGCGCCGTTCGAGGAGGTGTGGGACTCCCTCGACCTGGGCGACCTCGCCGTGCAGGACGTGACGGTCCCGGGCGCCGACGCGGCGGGCCTCATCGTGGCCGCCGAGGAGGGCAGCCTCGCCATGACCGCCGCGGTCGCCCACGACGGCCTCGTGGACCTGGCGAACTTCTACGTCGTGGCGCCGTACGACGAGGCGGCCACCACCGCCGGGATCACGACCCTGCTGGAGCGGCTGGCGGCGCAGCCGGCGCCGGCGCCCTAGATCCCCCGTCGGACCCGGCGCGGGCCACGGCCGCCAGCACCCGCTCCAGCTTCCAGCCCGCCTCGGCCCACTCGTCCTCGACGGTCGAGCGGACGGTGATGCCCCCGCCCGTGCCGGCGCGCCAGGTGCGGCCGTCGCGGCTCGCGAGGCTGCGGATGACGACGCCCAGGTCGGCGCCCTCGCCGTCGAGCCAGCCGAACGCGCCGGCGTACACGCCCCGGGCGGTCGCCTCGACGGCCTCGATGACCTGCATGGTGCGGTGCTTCGGGGCCCCCGTCATCGAGCCCGCGGGGAAGAGCGCCCGCACGGCCTCGACCGTGGTGACCTCGGGCCGCAGCTCGCCGACGATCGTGGAGACGAGCTGGTGGACCGCGGCGTAGGTCTCCGTGACCATCAGCTCCGGGACCGTGACGGTGCCGGGGCGGCTCACCGAGCTGACGTCGTTGCGGAGCAGGTCGACGATCATGAGGTTCTCGGCACGGATCTTGGGGTCGGTCGTGAGGGCGTCGCGCAGTGCCGCGTCCTCGGCGGGCGTCGCGCCCCGCGGGGCCGTGCCCTTCATGGGCTTGGTCTCGATGCGCCGGGCGCGGCCGTCGTCCGTGGGCGCGATGCGGGCGTAGCGCTCCGGCGACGCCGCCAGCAGCCAGCCCCGGGCGCTCGTCGCGTCGGGGGCCTCGGTCACGTCGTGCTGGAGGAACGCGGCGTACGGCGCGGGCGTCGCGGCCCGGAGCGCGGCGTACACCTCCGCGGGGGCGGCCGCGGTCACGGCCTCGGCGCGGTGGGTGAGGTTGACCTCGTACGACTCCCCCGCGTGCAGCGCCTCCTGCACCTGGGTGAACGCGGTGCGGTACCAGGCGGGGGGGCGGTCGGTTCCCCGGCTAGCCGGGGAACCGACCGCTTTGACCATCAAATTTGATGGTCTAAGTGGCGCGTTCCCCGGCTGACCGGGGAACCGACCGCTTTGACCATCAAAGTGTCGCAGGCGCGAGGGGCGCATCCAGACGGCGTCGGGCGCGTCGGAGGCGTCGCGCCGGGCGGGCAGGTCGCGGCGCGCGCCGTACCCCAGCCACCCGAACCACCGCGCCCCCGGCGCCGCCGCCACCTCGCGCTCGAGCACGGCGAACACGTCGTCGCCCACCACGACGCCGCGCCAGGCGCCGGGGCGGCCGGTCCAGCGGCGTACCTCGCCGGTCGTCGCGTCCCACGTCAGCGACACGTCGTCGTCGTCGAGGCCCGCCACCACCGTGCGGTCGCCCGACCAGGGGCGGCCGGCGGTGCCGTCGAGGACGACGCAGCGGGGGTACGCCGCGGCGAGGGCCGCGACGTCGGCGTCGGTCACGCCGGGCGCGGGCGCCGTCACCGCGCCCCCTCCAGGAAACGCGCCACCAGGTCGGCGCCGTGCTCGCTCAGCACCGACTCGGGGTGGAACTGCACGGCCTCGAGCGGGAGCGTGCGGTGGCGCAGGCCGAGCACGACGTCCCGCCCGTCCTCGCCCGCGCAGGTCGCCGAGACCTCGAGCACGTCGGGCACGACGACGGCGCCGAGGGAGTGGTAGCGCACCACGCGGAAGTCCTGCGGCAGACCCGTGAACACCCCGCGACCGTCGTGCCGCACCACGGCGACGTCGCCGTGGGCGGGGTGGAGACGGTCGACGCGGCCGCCGTACGTCGTCACGAGACCCTGCAGCCCGAGGCAGACGCCGAGCACGGGCCGGGTGGCGGCCCGGAGCACCTCGCGACCGACCGAGAAGTCCGTCGGCCGCTCGGGGTGACCGGGGCCGGGCGAGAGCACCACGACCTCGTGGGCGAGCACCTCGGCGGCCGTCGTCGCGTCGTGCTGCACGACCGTCGGCAACGCGCCCGTCACCGACGCGACGAGGTGGGCCAGGTTGTGCGTCGAGGAGTCGCGGTGGTCGACGATGACGACGTCGACCGCTCCACCCGCCGGGCCCATCACGCCCCGACGAGCAGGTCCCGGACGAGGCGGTGGATCAGCGCGAAGCCGTTCTGGGTGAGGATCGACTCGGCGTGGAACTGGATGCCGCGGTAGTGCGGCCCCGCCACGAGGTGGACGTCGCCGGTCGCCGGGTCGGCGTCGACGTGCACGCCCTCGCCGATCGTCGCCCGGCCCCGCGCGTCGACGCCGTCGACCCGGCCGACGAACGTGTTGTAGAAGCCGACCCGCTCGACGTGCCCGTCGATCCGCACCGGCGACTGCGTGCCCTGGAAGACGATGTCCTTGAACGCGAGGGGCACGCCGAGGTGGTGGCAGAGCGCCTGGTGGCCGAGGCAGACCGCGAGGAAGGGCCGCTCGGCGGCCACCAGCTCGGCGACGGCCGCGCGGAGCTGGCCCATCTTCGGGTCGGTGTCGTCACGGGGGTCACCAGGCCCGGGGCCGACGATCACGAGGTCGTGGCCGTCGAGGACGCCGGGCGCGTAGGCCTCGTGGCGCACCACGGTGCTCGTCATGCCGAGCACGCCGAGCACGTGGCGCAGCATGTTCACGAAGTCGTCCTCACCGTCGAGGATGACGACGCTCTTGCCAGCGAGGTCCGGGTCGGGCTCCTCGTCGCCCTGGTCGGTCAGCCAGAACCCGGACAGCCGCCGGTTCCGCGACGCCAGCGCGAGCAGCACGTCCTCGTCGGCGACGAGCTCCGCCACGTCGACCTCGCTCGCGGGCCGGGCCGGCACGAGCCCGAAGGCCGACAGGATGCCGCCCGCCTTGGCGTGGGTCTCCGCGACCTCGTACGCCGGGTCCGAGTCCCGCACGAGCGTCGCGCCGGCCGTGACCGTCAGCCGCCCGTCGGGCTTGACGTCCGCCGTGCGGATGACGATGGGGCTGTCGAGCACCGGGGTGCCGTCCGGGTCGCGCCCGAAGATGGCGAGGGCACCCGCGTAGTACTCCCGGCCGCCGGGCTCGTACTCCGCGATCAACCGGGCGGCGTTCTCGACGGGGCTGCCGGTCACGGTCGCGGCGTACATGGTGTCGCGCAGCACCTCCCGGACGTCGCGGTCGGTGCGGCCGGCGAGGAGGTACTCCGTGTGCACGAGGTGCGACATCGGCTTGAGGAACGGCCCCAGCACCTGCCCGCCCTCGTGACAGACGTCGCACATCATCTTCAGCTCTTCGTCGACGACCATGAAGAGCTCGTAGATCTCCTTCTCGTCGGCGAGGAAGGAGAGCAGGTCGCGCTTGAGCGACGTCTCGTCGGCCTCGCGCGGCAGCCGGAACGTGCCGGAGATGGGGTTCATCCGCACGTGGCCGCCGTGCACGCTGACGTGCCGCTCGGGGCTCGCGCCGACGAGGTACCGGTCGCCCGTGAAGAAGAGGAAGGTCCAGTAGGCGCCGCGCTCGCGGGCCAGGAGACGGCGGTAGACCTGCAGCGCGCGCTCGGCGGTCCAGTCGGCGACGACCGCGCGGTACTGCCGCGCCACCACCAGGTTCGCCCCCTCGCCGCGACCGATCTCCTCGTCGATGATCTGCCGGACGACCTTCGCGTAGTCCTCGTCCTCGACGTCGAACCCGCCCCGGTCGACGAAGTCGACCTCGCCGTCGGGCAGCGCCTCGAGCATCTCGGCGACGCTGAACTCCCACTCGGTCTCGACGTCGACCACCACGAGCGGCGTGCCGTCGTCGTGGGCCGCGAAGCCACGCTCCGCGATCTGGCGGAACGGCACGGCGACGAGCCGGTCGCACTGCCGGCCCGGCGCGGGCTCGCCGGTCTCCAGCGGGATGTCGAGGATCGAGTCGACCTCCGAGCGCGTGCCCCCGACCAGGCCGACCGTGTCGCGGTCGCCCGCCCGGGTCGAGCGGCGGATGATCGCCCAGGCCTCGTGCCCCTGGAGCGCGGCGAGGGCGTCCTCGGCGTTCGGGCGGGCGGCGGGGGCGGTCGTCATGGGCGGGAGCCTACTTTCCCCGGTACGCCGCGGTTCCGCCCCGCTCGTTCGTGGGACCGGTCACGAGACGAGGGGCGGATCGGTGCGGAGGTAACCGGTCCAGTGCTTCTCGAGCGTCATCCCGGCCCGCTCGTAGACGCCCAGGGCGCCCGTCGGGTTCGCCGAGTCGACGTCGAGCGCCGCGCGGTCGAACCCGTCCCGACGGCACACCTCCAGGGTGTGGCGCAGCAGCACCGACGCGAGGCCCCGGCCCCGGTGCTCCCGGGTCGTGCCCACGCGCGCGATCCAGGCCTCCCGCAGCCCCGTCACCTGCCGGACCGCGTCCCACTCCTCCACCTGCACGTAACCCGCGATCGCCCCCTCCCCGTCGACGGCCAGCAGGCTCACGTCGCCGCGGAAGCTGCGGCTGCTCGTCACCCACTGCCGCCACTCGTCCGGCGTCCACGCGGACGAGCCGGGGTGGTCCCGGAAGACCTCGTTGTGGACGACCCGCAGGGCCTCCTCGTCGCGGGACGGGTCGTAGCGCCGTACCCGCAGACCCTCCGGCAGCGTGCCCACCTCCTGCTCGGGGAGGGGCTGCACGCCCAGCGTGAGGGTGTAGCGGTGCGGGTGCAGGCCGATGCCCGCCAGGAGGTCGGCCTGGTCGGCCTGGTCGCTCAGGCCGCTCACCTTGAGCTGGGCCGGCAGGTGGGGCGCCAGCGTCCGGTGCCGCTCCTGCGCGCGGGCCAGCATCGCGGCCGCGAGCCGGGTGCCGATCCCCTCGCCGCGGCGGTCGGGGTGCACGCAGCCGGAGCCGTACGCCGTGAGCTCGGCCCCGCCCGGGTCCCGGGGGATGATCCGGAAGCAGCCCACGAGGGCGCCGTCGTCGACGGCCACGACCCAGTCGCGGGACCCGTCGAGCAGCGGGTCGGCGAGCTCCTCCTCGAGGTCAGCGAGGTCGAGGTGCTCGTCGGTCTGGTCGACGGCCTCGACCTCCCGCAGCAGCACGTCGAGGGCGGGCAGGTCGTCGGGCTGGAAACCGCGGAGCTCGATGGACACGTCCGGCACGGTAGGCGCGGGCGTGGGGCGGGGTCGACGGGTTTTCGGGGGCGCGCAAGATCGCCGCAAGCCGCCACGCTCGCCGGACGGGGGGGAAATCGCCGCTCTCCTGCCCACCGCCCTCGCGTCCTGGTGGCGCTTCGTGTCGCGGCGCGTCGACCGCGTCCTCGCCCGGTGGGAGCGGTTCCGCGCGTTCGAGCAGACCGAGCAGGAGCGCGAGGGCGTTCGGGCCTGAGGCCTGTCGAGCCCCTCAGCCAGCCCCCGGAACTGTGCGGCTGGGGCGGCCCGGATCGCGTGCGACCTGCACCAACCGCACATTCCTCGGGCCCGTGCGGCCCGTCCGGGACCAGCCCCGGCCGCGCCTCAGCCCCGCGCCGTACGCCCCTCGCGCGCCCAGCGCGCGACGTGGTCGACGAAGGTGCGGCGGTCGAGGGTCCAGTTGTGGTGGGCCGCGACGTACGCGTGCCCCTGCTCCGCCAGCGACCGGGCACGGTCGCGGTCGTCGGCCAGGGCGAGCACCTCGTCGACCGGGGCGTGGACGAACGGCACGACGACGCCCCCGCCGGACGCGGCGACGAACGACTCCACCTCGGGCAGCGGAGTGGCGACGACGGGCACGCCGTGGGCGAGGTACTCCATGTTCTTCGTCGGCAGCGACACCCGGTGGTTCAGCTCGTCGTGCAGCAGCGCCAGGCCCGCCACCGCGCCGTGGATGAGCGGGAGGGCGCGGTCGTTGGGGACGAAGCCGTGCCACACGAGGGCACCCGCGTCGTGGGCGGCCTGCAGGGCGGCGCCGGTCTCGCCGTGCGCCGTACCGACGACCTCGACGCGCACGTCGTCACGTCCCCGCGCCCGCAGGCCCTCGGCGAGCGCGACGATCTCGCCGGCGCCGCGGTCGCGGGTGAGGGACCCGAGGTAGACGACGCGGGCGGGGCCGTCGGGGTCGGGACCGGGTACGTCGTCGGGCACGGCCGTCGAGTTGGGGACGACGGGGTGGTCGCCGTGGAAGAGCGAGCGGTAGCCGTGCTCCGCGAGCAGCAGGTGGTGACGCTTCTCGGCGCGGCCGAGCAGCCAGGTCAGGAAGCCCGCGAGCGGGACCCGCAGCCAGGTCGGGATCCAGGTGCGGATCTGCACGGTGGCCGGCACGTTCTCGTGCACGTCCCACACCACCGGCGTCGCCCCCGCGGCGCCGGCGACGAGCAGCAGCTCGGGGTCGTGGAGCAGCACGAGGTCGTGCGCGGGCGCCAGGGCGCGGATCTTGCGCCGGGCGTCGAGGAGCGCGCCGAGGCGGCGTCGGCCGTAGGACCGGCGCACGTCCACGCAGTCGACCCCGGGGCGCGCGTCCACGCCGAAGCCGCCGAACGGCGCCAGGTAGGTCACCGCGAAGCCCGCGTCGAGCAGGGCGCCCATCTCGCGGTGGGCGATGCGGGCGTCGCCCGGGTGGTGCACCACGGTGCAGACGAGCACGCGGAGGCCGGCGCCGGGAGAGTCGGTCACCCGGGCGAGCCTAGTGGTCGGCGCGCGGCCGGGGATTCGGCGTGGCGCGGGCGGGGTACGAGCGCGCGGCGCAGGTCACACCATCACGTCCAGGAGCACCCATGTCCGACGCCCTCCCTCCCCGTCCCGGTCAGCCCCGCCCCGGTCCGCCCCAGCCCGGTCAGCCCCAGCCCGGTCAGCCACCCACCCGCGGTGGCGGCGCGAACCGCGGGCTGCTCGTCGGACTCGCCGTGCTCTTGGGCGTGCTCCTGCTCGGCGGCGGGACGTGGGCCGTCGTGGCGGCGACGTCCGACGACGCGCCGGGCAGCGTGCGGGAGACGGCCGAGCAGGCCGTGGACGCGGCCGAGGACCTCGACGTCGACGCCGGTGCGCGTCTCCTGTGCACCGCCCCGAGCGACGACGACCGGGCGGACCTCGAGGACGCGATCGACGAGGCCCGGGAGACGGCGGGCACGGACGACCCCGCGGTGGACTACGAGATCAGCGACGTCGAGGAGTCCGACGAGGGCGGCTCGGCGGTCGTCCGCGCCGTCGCCGACCAGGAGGAGCTGGGCGACGCCTTCCTCGAGGTCCGGCTCGACGTCACCGCCGACGACGGCGACTACTGCATCGACGAGATCGAGGTGCTCGACGGCGCCGGACCGTGAGCCTCACCGCGGCGGGGCCGCTGACGCGGGTCGTGCTCGGCCTGCGGATCGCCGCGGTGATCGTCGCCTGCGGCCCGGCGCTCGTGGCGCTGGGAACCGGCGCCGGCACCACGCGACGTCTGCTCGGCGGCCTCCTCGGCAGCTTCGCCCCCGCGGGCGTCGCCGCGCTCCTGCTGCTCGCGCTCCCGGTGTGGCTCGCGGTCAGCGGCTGGCACGCCGGCGCTCACCGCGCCGCCGCCTGGGCCTTCGTGGCCGGGTGCGCGGTCACGGTCGTCGCGGGCACGCTGCTCGTCGCCCGCTACGGCCACCTGCTGACGACGGGTGTGCTGATCGCCGTCGTCGGGGCAGCTGTCGTGTTCCTGGCCGCAGCGAGCACCACGGCCGCGAGCACGACGGCCGGAAGCCCCCGGTGAGCCTCAGCCCACCGTGCTCAGCAGCTGCGTCGCGCGCGTCAGCACGACGTAGAGCGTCGCGCGACCCGTCTGCGACTCGTCCTCGATCTCCTGCGGGCGCACCACGACGATGCCGTCGAACTCGAGGCCCTTGGTGTCGAGGCCGGTGAGCACGACGACGCGGTCGGTGCCGCTCGGCGTCACCGTCGAGTCGACCGAGCGGGCTGCGGACGGCGCGTCCTCGGCGCGCTCCGGCCAACCGGCGAGCCAGCCGTTGACCTCGGAACGCCGGGCGACGGGCACCACGATCCCGACGGTGCCGGCGACCGCGTCCGCGAGGCGCGCGACCTCGGCCCGCACGGCCTCCTCCAGGTCCGCCTCCGCGACGGGACCCACCTCGACGGGCGCCGCACCCGTGCGCCGTACGGCGTCGGGGAGGTCGGCGTCGAGGCCGACGCGCTCGGCGTACGCCGCGGCGTACGCGTAGATCTCCGCCGAGTTGCGGTAGTTCGTCGACAGGTGGAAGCGGAACTGCTTCTTGCCCTCGAGGGCCGCGGCGCGCGCGGCGTCGGACTCCGCGGGCACGGGCCACGACGACTGGGCCGGGTCGCCGACGATCGTCCACGAGGCGGTGCGGCCGCGGCGGCCCACCATGCGCCACTGCATGGGGGTGAGGTCCTGCGCCTCGTCCACGAGCACGTGCGCGTAGGGGTCGTCCTCGATGCGGTGGGTGGGCGGGGCCCAGGCGCGGCCGCGGGGGGCGTACTCCCGCTCCGAGGCCGTCGTCAGCTCCTGGATGTCGACGCCGCCCTCGAGGTGGCCTAGCACGTCGTCGAGCTGGGTGTCGGACTCCGTCGCCGCCGGCACGTCGCCGAGCGCGTAGCGCAGCTCGTCGATGAGGGGGACGTCCTCGATCGTGATGCCGGTGCCGTTGCGGGCGTCGACGGGCCCGTCGGACCACGACTTGAGCAGCAGGCGCTGCTCCTCCGGCTCCAGGATCCCGTTGGCGACGCGTCCGAGCAGGTCGGGGTCGCGCAACCACGTGAAGACGTCGACCGCGGCGAGCGGCGGCCACCAGGCGGTGGCGAAGTCGAGGAAGGAGCGGGTCGACAACAGGTCCTCGTCGAAGTACTCCCGCCCGAGGTCGCGACCGCGCTCGGAGCGCACCTGACGCCACAGGGCGTCGAGGAGCGCCCGCGGCACCCGCGTCAGCTGGCGGTTGCGCAGGCCCTGGCCCATGAGCTGGCGGCGGATGCGGCCCAGCGTCGTGCCGTCGAGCACGAGGCGGTTGTCGCGCCAGAACAGGGAGAACTCGCGCGGCGAGTCGGGCGCCTGCTGGCGGGCGAGCCGCCGGACGACCTCGGCCATCCGCTCGGAGCCCTTGATGTCGGCCACCCGCGGCTCGTCGTGGCGGGTGGCGCGCACGCCGTCGACGACCTCGCCGAGCGAGCGCAGCGCGACGGCGGTCTCGCCGAGGCTCGGCAGCACGCGCTCGATGTAGCGCATGAACACGCCGCTCGGGCCGATCACCAGCACGCCGCCCGACTCGAACCGCCGACGGTCGTTGTAGAGCAGGAAGGCCGCGCGGTGCAGCGCGACGACCGTCTTGCCGGTGCCGGGACCGCCGGAGATGGCGACGACGCCCTTCGAGGGCGCGCGGATCGCCTCGTCCTGCTCCGCCTGGATGGTGGCGACGATCGAGTGCATCGACCGGTCGCGGGCCCGGGAGAGCTGGGCCATGAGCGCGCCCTCGCCGATGATCGGCAGCGACCGGCCGGCGGCCTCCTCGGCCTCCTGGGCCTCGGCGTCGAGCAGCTCGTCCTCGACCCCCTCGACGACGGTGCCGACGGAGCGCAGCACCCGCCGGCGGACGACGCCCTGGGGGTTGGCGGCCGTCGCCTGGTAGAACACCGCGGCGGCGGGCGCCCGCCAGTCGATGAGCAGCATGTCGTGGTTCTCGTCGCGCAGGCCGATGCGCCCGATGTAGCGCGGCGCGGGGTCGCGCTCGCTCGTCAGGTCGAGCCGCCCGAACACGAGGCCCTCGTGGGCGGCGTCGAGCTGGGCGATGCGCTTGGCGGCCTGGAAGACCATCGCGTCCCGCTCGACGAGCCCGCCCTCGTGGCCCAGGCTGCCGCGCTGGTGGCCCTCGTCGGCGAGCCGGCGGGCCCGTTCGGTGGAGGCCACGAGCTCGGCCTGCACGTGGTCGACGAACGCCTGCTCGGCGGCGACCTCCCGCTCCGCGACCTGCTCGTCGGTGCCCTGTCCCTGGGTCGGGTCCTGCGTCACGTCTCGTGCCCTCTTCCCACCCGTCACCGGGGCTCTGCGACTCCTCAGCCCGGCGATACGGGCAAGCAGAGAAGCGTACCCCCGCCCTGTGACGAATCGGATTCCGCGACCGCGGACCGGCACGCGTCGTACGCCACGTCCGGTCGCCCGCCGCACCCCTGGTGCGACCCCGCACAATGGTGCGCGTGAAGCGCGCGATGGGGTGCCACCTCGAGATCGAGGTCTTCGACCCCACAGAGGTGGAGCTCCAGGTCGCCGTCAGCGGCGCGTGGGGCGAGGGACAGGTCGTCGAGTCGCTCCGCTGCACCCTCGACGGCCAGCCCGTCGACGTGCGGGAGGTGCGCGACCCCGCCGGCGCCCGCATCCACGTGCTCGACGCCGGACCGGGCCGGCTGGTCGTCGACTACGACGCCGAGGTGACGGGACGGGCGCGACCGGCCACCGGCGCGGCCCACGAGCGCTCCCTCTACCTCCGGCCCAGCCGCTACGCCGAGGCCGACAAGTTCTTCGGCTTCGCCGCGACCGAGTTCGCCGACGTCGTGGAGGAGCACGGGGACGACGCCGCCGTGCTGCTGCCGTACGTCGCGGCCTGGGTCGGCTCGCGGCTCGACTACGTGCCCGGCGCGAGCGGCCCGACGGACTCCGCGAAGGACACGCTGCTGGCCGGGGCGGGCGTCTGCCGCGACTACAGCCACCTCACCGTCGCGCTGCTGCGGGCGCTCGGGGTGCCAGCGCGGCTGGCGGCGGTCTACGCCCCCGGCTGCGACCCGATGGACTTCCACGCCGTCGCGGAGGCGCTCGTCGGCGACACCTGGCACGTCGCCGACGCCACCTGTCTCGCGCCGCGCTCCAGCCTCGTGCGCATCGCGACCGGCCGGGACGCCGCCGACACCGCGTTCTGCGACAACCACGGCGGCGGGATCCAGCTCCACGTCTCGCAGGTGCACGCGATCGTCGACGGCCCCCTGCCCGGCGACGACCTCGCCGAGCTGGTCGCGATCACCTGAGGCGCCCGGTCCCGCCGGACCCGCCGCCGGACCCGCCGGACCCGCTCAGCGGGAGCGGGAGAACCACGCCGTCATCGCCTCGCGGGCCGCGTCGGAGCGGAAGAGCCGCGCGCTGAGCTCGACCATCGCCTCGCCCTCGGCGTCGATCCGGGCCAGCAGCGGCGCGTTGAGCAGCGCCTTCGTCGCGGCGAGGCCCTGCGGGGCGCCCGTGAGCAGGGACGCGACGACGCGGTCGACCTCGGCGTCGAGGTCCTCGGGGGCGACGGCCGTGGTGACGAGCCCGTACGCCGCGGCCTGGGCCCCGTCGAACACCTCGCCCCCCAGCGCGGTCAGGGACGCGGCGCGGTCGGTGAGGCGCGGGAGCACCGTCAGGGAGATGACGGCCGGCGTGACGCCCAGCTTCACCTCGGTCAGCGCGAACGTGGCCGCGGTGCTCGCCACGACCACGTCTGCGGCCGCGACGATGCCGATGCCGCCCGCCCGGACCGGGCCGGGGAGCACGACGACGACCGGCTTCGAGTGCGCCACGATCCGGCGCTGCACCTCGACCATCGCCCGCGCCCCCTCCTCCATCGGCACGGTGGCGGCCTCGGAGAGGTCGGCGCCCGAGCAGAAGACGCGGTGCGCCGAGCGGAGCACGACGACCGTGACCGTGTCGTCCGCGTCGGTGGTCGCGAGGTGGTCGAGGAGCTCGGTCACGAGCCGGCGCGACAGCGCGTTGCGATTGCCCGGGGAGTCGAGGGTGAGGGTCGCGACCCGGCCGTCGGCGGTGTCGGCGTGGGTCAGGTGGACGAGCTCGTCGGTCATGGCACCGCATCCTGCCGGTGGCAGGCACGGGCGTCCACGGTCGGTCCGCCCCGTGGGTACCGTCAGGACGTGACAGCCACCGGTGGACAGCCAGAGCCGCGTACGCCCCGAGGCGGGCGGTCGGTCGGCGTCGAGGAGGAGATGTGGCTCGCCGACCCGCGCACGCGCCGGGCGCGGGCGCGGGCACCCGAGGTGACGGAGCGCCGTACGGACGGGGTGGAGGCGGAGCTCTTCCGCCACCAGGTCGAGCTGACGACCGAGCCCCACACCGACCTGGCCGACCTCGCCGCGGACGTCGCGGCGCAGCGCGACCGGGCCGTCGCGGCGGCCGAGGACGCGGGGCTCCTCCTCGTCGCGGCGGGCACCGTGCCGCTCCCCCACGACGAGCTCGTGCTCACCGACGACGCGCGCTACCGGGCGATGGCGGACCGGTACGGCGCGGTCGTGCGCGCGGCCGGCACCTGCGGGATGCACGTGCACGTGGAGATCGCCTCGCCGGAGGAGGGCGTGCGGGTGCTGGACCGGATCGCGCCGTACCTGCCCGTCGTGCTCGCCCTCAGCGCCGGCTCGCCGTTCGAGGACGGGCGGGACACCGGCCACGCCTCGTGGCGCAGCCAGCAGTGGGCGCGGTGGCCGAGCGCCGGCGTGACGGAGCCGTTCGGGGACCTGGCCGGCTACCGGGCCGCGACCGAGGCGCTCGTGCGGTCGGGGGCGGCACGGGACGCCGGCATGCTCTACCTCCCGGCGCGGCTCGCCGCCGACTACCCGACCGTCGAGGTGCGCGTCGCCGACGTGATGACGGAGCGGCACGACGTGGTCGTGCTCGTCGCGCTCGTGCGGGCGCTCGTCGAGACCGCCGCCCGCGACGCCCTCCCCCAGGTCGCGTGGCGCACCGAGCTGCTGCGCGCCGCGCACTGGCGCGCCGCGAAGGACGGCCCGGACGGACGGCTGCTCCACCCCGGCCGCCCGTACGACGAGCCCGCACCCGCGACGGACGTGGTCGCCGCCGTGCTGGAGGTGGTGGCCGACGCGGCGACGGACGCCGGCGACGGGGCGCTGCTGGAGCAGGGCGTGCCCCGGCTGCTCGCGAGCAGCGGCGCCGCGACCCAGCGCGCGGTGCACGCCCGCACGGGACGGCTCGAGGACGTGGTCGACGACCTCGCGCGGCGTACCGCCGGGCGGTGACGGCCCGCTCGTCGTCCCCAGCGGTCGGTTCACGTGCAAAGCGGTCGGTTCCCCGGCTAGCCGGGGAACACGCCGCTTTGACCATCAAATTTGATGGTCAAAGCGGCGTGTTCCCCGGCTAGCCGGGGAACACGCCAGCACCTCGTCCAGCACCTCCACGAACCGCGCGGCGTCGTGCTCGGTGGCGACGAGGGGCGGGCGGACCTTGAGCGTCGAGCCCCACGGCCCGCACACCGACGTCAGGACGCCCCGGTCGCGCATGCCGTTGACGACGTCGGCGGCCAGCGCGGCCCCGGGCTCGGTCGAGCCCTCGGCGGCCACGAGCTCGACGCCCACGAAGAGCCCGTCGCCGCGCACGTCGGCGACGACGGGGTGACGGGCAGCCACCTCCTGCACGCCGGCGCGGAGGGCCGCTCCGACGCGCGCGGCGTTCTCCTGCAGGCCCTCGTCCTCGATCACGTCGAGCACGGCGGCCGCAGCGGCGACGCTGACGTGGTTGCCGCCGAAGGTGTTGAAGTAGGGCACCGTCGAGGCGAAGGGCTCCAGCACCGCGGACCGCGCAGCCATCCCCGCGATCGGGAGCCCGTTGCCCATCGGCTTGCCCATCGTGACGATCTCCGGGTCGAGGCCGTGGCGCTCGAAGCCCCAGAACGCGCTGCCCGTGCGGGCGAAGCCGGGCTGCACCTCGTCGGCGACGAGCACCCCGCCCGCGGCGCGGACGGCCTCGACCGCGGGCGCGAGGTAGCCGACCGGGTGGCTGTGCACCCCGTCGGACGACAGGATCGAGTCGACGAGGAACGCGGAGGGCCGCACCCCGGCGACCGCCATCGCGTCGAGCGCCCGGTGCACCGCCGCGAGCAGCTCGACCGCCGGGTCGACTCCCGCGCGGCGCAGCGGGTCGGGCGCCGGGACGGTCCACACGTGCTCGCCGCGCGGTGCCCCGCGCCCCAGCGACGGCGACGCACCGGTCACGAGCGCGGTGTTGCCGTGGTACGCCTCCTCCGTCACGATCACGCCGGTCCCGCCCGTCGCGGCGGCCGCGACCCGCAGCGCGAGGTCGTTGGCCTCCGACCCGGTGCAGGTCAGCATCACCTGGTCGACGGCCGGGGGCAGCAGCCCGAGGAGACGCTCGGCGTAGGCGACGAGCCCCGCGTCGACGTACCGCGTGTGCGTGCTCAGCGTCGCCGCCTGCCGGGCCACGGCGGCGGCGACCCGCGGGTGGGCGTGGCCGACGCTGGCGACGTTGTTGTAGGCGTCGAGGTAGGCCCGCCCGTCGGCGTCGTAGAGGTAGGACCCGCTCCCCCGCACCAGCTCGAGCGGCTCGCGGTAGAAGAGCCGGTACGCCGGGCCCAGCGCCGCCGCGCGCCGCCGCAGGAGGTCACCTCGGCTGCCGTCCGGGCCGCCGGGACCGTCCGCGTCGGGTCGGTACGCGTTTGCGTCGAGGATGCTGGAGCGGGTCGCCACGGATTCTCCTTTTGGTATGGAACTCCCGACCAGCATGCCTGCACGCCTTGTTACATCTCGTTTCAGACCCGTGAAATCCACCGACGAATTGGTCTGCCCGGTCGATCGAGACGGTCTACTGGTCCCCGAGCGGGACCGTCCCGCCGCACCCGGGGAGGACCCATGCTCAGCGTCGAGGACTGCGACGAGATCCTGGCGGCCGCCCTGCCCGCGTACGGCGCGGGCGACGCCCCCCGCCGGCTCCTCAGCCTGTCGGAGAACGCGACGTACCTCGTCGGGACGGGCGCCGACCGGGTCGTGGCCCGGGTGCACCGCCCGGGCTACCAGACCCCCGCCTCCATCGACGCGGAGCTCACCTGGCTGGACCGGCTGCGGGTGTCGGGGACCGTCACCGCCCACGCGGTCGTGCCGGCGCTCGACGGGCGCCGCGTCGTCAGCGTGCCGCGACCTGACGGCGACCGCCACGTCGTGCTCTTCACCTTCGTCGTCGGCGGCACCGGGGAGGAGCGTCCCGACGCACTGCCCACCGAGGAGCTCGGCCGCGTGACTGCGCGGATGCACCGCGACGTCACGGACTGGGAGCTGCCCGCGGGGTTCACCCGGTTCCACTGGGACGCCGCGGCCTGCCTCGGCCCCGGCGCCCGCTGGGGCGACTGGGCCGCCGGTCCCGGGGTGCGCACCGCCGACCTGCCGGTGCTCGACGCGGCCGCGAGCGCCGTGCGGGCCCGGCTCGCGGCGTACGGGCAGGGCCGCGACCGCTACGGCCTCGTCCACGCCGACCTGCGCCACGCGAACCTCATGGTCGGCGACGACGGCTCGCTGACGGTCATCGACTTCGACGACTGCGGGTTCGGGTGGTTCCTCTACGACCTGGCCACGGTGACGTCGTGGATCGAGCACGAGCCGGGAGCGCAGGCCACGGCGGCGGCCTGGCTGGCCGGCTACCTCACCGAGCGACCCCTCACCGAGGAGGACCTCGCCATGGTGCCGACGTTCGTCATGCTCCGCCGCCTCATGCTCACCGCCTGGCTCGGCACCCACCCCGGCTCGCCGCCGGCGCTCGCCCTCGGCACGACGTACGGCGCGGGCACCGGCGACCTGGCCCGCCGCTACCTCCACGACCCCGCGTGGTTCCGGCTCCCCGTGCCGGCCGCCACCCACCGGAAGGACTGAGACCGTGTTCGACCTCTCCGACGTGAAGGTGCTCGTCACCGGCGGCTCCCGCGGCATCGGCCTCGGGATCGCGACCGTCTTCGCCCGCGCCGGGGCCGCCGTCGCGGTCACCGCCCGTGGCGCCGCCGACCTCGAGGCCGCGGCGACGACGCTCGAGGACGCCGGGGCGCGCTCGGTCGTCACCGTGGCGGGCGACCTCGCCACGGGGGCCGGCGCCGCGGAGGTCGTCGGCACGGCGATCGCGGAGCTCGGCGGCCTCGACGTGCTCGCCGCCAACGCGGGCATCTTCCCCGAGGCCCGGCTGCGGGACATGACGGAGGAGGACCTCGCGCAGGTGCTCGCCGTCAACGTCGGCGGCACCGTGCACGCCGTCCAGGCGGCGCTCCCCGCGCTCGAGGCCTCAGGCCGCGGCCGGGTCGTGCTCACCTCGTCGATCACCGGGCCGACGACCGGTTTCCCGGGGTGGTCGCACTACGGCGCCTCGAAGGCGGCGCAGCTGGGCTTTATGCGGAGCGCGGCGCTCGAGCTCGCGCCCGCCCGCATCACCGTCAACGCCGTGCTGCCCGGCAACGTGCTGACCGAGGGGCTGGCGGGCATGGGCCAGGACTACCTCGACGGCATGGTCCGCTCGATCCCGATGGGAGCGCTCGGCACGCCCGCGGACATCGGCCACGCGGTAGCGTTCCTCGCGAGCCGCGAGGCCGGCTTCATCACGGGGCACGCCCTGGTCGTCGACGGCGGACAGGTGCTGCCCGAGTCGCCGGACGCGGTGGCCTGACGGGGCCCGACCGGGTCTGACCGGGCCTGACCGGGCCTGACCGGGCCAGGAGCAGGGAGGACCGACGTGCCGGAGACCGAGGGCGGCGCGGTCGCGGAGGACGTGCGCCGCCGCATCGTGCGTCTCCTCTCCTCGGGCGCCCTGCGGCCCGGCGACCGCCTCGGCACCGAGCGGGAGATGGCCGAGCGGTTCGACGTCTCCCGGGCCACCCTGCGCAGCGCCCTCGTGCCCCTGGGCCGGGCGGGGGTGCTGGAGCGTCGTACCGGCCGCGGCGGCGGCACCTTCGTGCGCGCCGGGCTCGTCGAGCGCGAGGCCGCCGAGCGGCTGGGGCTGCCCGAGCGCCTCGACGCGACGGGGCACGCCGCGGCGACCGCGCTGCTGGGATCCGTGCTGCGTCCCGCGGGCGACGCGGAGGCGGCCACCCTGCGGCTCGAGCCCGGGGCGACGGTCGTGGAGGTCGAGCGGGTCCGGTACGCCGACGGCCTGCCCCTCTCGCTCGACGTCGCCCGCTTCCCGTCCGCCCTCGTGCCCGACCTGCTCGCGCAGCCGCTGGAGCAGTCGCTCTACGCGCTGCTCGACACCGTCTACGGGCTGCGACCCGACGTGACCGAGGAGCAGGTCACCGTCGTGCGCGCCAACGAGCGGGAGGCGCGGGAGCTCGCCGTACCCACCGGCTCCCCGCTCCTCCACGTCGCCCGCGTCGCGGCGACCGCGGAGGGCACCCCCTTCGAGCTCTCCGACGACCTCTTCCGGGCCGACCGGGTGCGGCTCGTCGCGCGGCGTACGGCGCGGAGCGTCGACCGCGTCGAGAACCGGGCCGCCGACGGGGTCATCGAGATCGGGCTGGGCACGGGATGAGCGGGCTGCACGGGAGGCCTGGGGGGATCGGCGGGATCGTGCTCGCCGGGGGCCGCGGGTCGCGGCTCGGCGGCGTGCGGAAGGCCGACCTGCGGCACGACGGCGCGACGCTCCTCGACCGCGCCCTGGCCGCCTGTGCGGACTGCGCCGAGGTCGTGGTGGTGGGCGACCCACCGGCGGGCGGCCGCGCGGGGGTGCGGTTCGTGCGGGAGGAGCCCGCGTACGGCGGGCCCGCCGCCGCCCTGCTCGCCGGAGCAGCCGCCTCGGCGCCCGGGACCGACCTGCTGGTGGTGCTCGCCGTCGACATGCCCCTGCTCCACCGCGGCACCGTGGCGCGGTTGCTCGCGGCCGCGGGGGCCGGGCCGGCACTCGACGGGGCGGCGCTCGTGGACGCGACCGGCCGGCGGCAGCTGGCGATGGTCCTGCGCCGCGCGGCCGTGGACCGCGTCGCGCCGCCGCCCGCGGACCGGTCCGGTCTGCCCCTGCACCGCCTGCTCGACGCGCTGGACCTCGCCACCGTGCCGGCGCGGGCCGACGAGGCCGGCGACGTCGACAGCTGGGACGACGCCGCCCGGCTCCGTGTCGAGGCTCTTCCGGATGAGGGGAGTCCGTCTGGTCGGTTCCCCGGTCAGCCGGGGAACCGACCGCTTTGACCATCAAATTTGATGGTCAAAGTGGCGTGTTCCCCGGTCAGCCGGGGAAAGTGCCGCCGCCCCCTACGCCACCAAGGCAGCGGCGAGCGTCACGGCGGGGACGGACAGCACGGTGGAGGCGAAGACGACGTCGCGGGCCAGCACGACCCCGCGGTCGTACCGCGTCGCGTGCACGAACACGTTCTGGGCCGTCGGCAGCGCCGAGATCACGGTGACGGCCAGCAGGGGCGTGCCTTCGAGGCCCAGCAGGTAGGCGCCGACCGCCCACGCGACGACGGGCTGGACGACGAGCTTGAGCCCCACGATGAGGCCCAGCTCGGGGGCGTCGCCGAGGCCGGGGCGGGGGCCGAGGCGGAGGAACACGCCGTACGCGATGAGCATCGACGGCACCGCCATCCCGGCGACGAGCTCGAGCGGGTCGTGGATGGGGCGGGGCAGGGTGAGGTCGGTGCCGGCGAGCACGAGCCCGATCACGGAGCCGACGGTCAGGGGCGTGCGCAGGGGCCGGCTGACGATCCGCCACACCGACAGCCGCTCCTCGGCGACGGCCACGTCCATGACCGTCAGGGCGAGCGGCTGCAGCACGAGCAGCTGCATGAGCAGCACGGGCGCGACGAGCGCCGCGTCGCCGAGCACGTAGGCGGCGATCGGGATGCCCAGGTTGCCGGCGTTGACGTAGGCGGCGCACAACGAACCCACGACGGTGTGCGCGAGGTCCCGGTGGAACACGAACCGCGCGAGGAGCACGTAGACCACCACGTTCACCAGGACGGCCGCCGCCGACGCCAGGAGCGCCCCGGTGAAGAGGGACCCGATGTCGGAGTCCTCGAGCACCGTGATGAGCAGGGCGGGGCTCGCGACGTAGAACGCCAGGAGCGACAGGGCCCGTTGGCCCGGCAGGTCGATGATCCCGAGGTGCGCGAGCAGCAGGCCGAGGCACACGAGCAGGGTGATCGTGGTGAACCCCTCGAGCACCGCCGTCACGGGGCGAACGCTATCCGTCGATCGGACCCATCCCTCCGACGGCCCGTGACGAACCACCCCCATGGACACCAGCGCACCCCCTCGCCGTCGCGGCCGGATCCTGCTGGCCGCGGCCGGCGGAGTGCTCGCCACGATCGTCGGCATGGCCGTCGGCCACCTCGTGGCCGCCCTCACCGACCCCGCCGCCTCCCCGGTGCTGGCCGTCGGCTCCACCGTCATCGACCTCACCCCCACCCCGGTGAAGGAGTGGGCGGTCGCCCAGTTCGGCACGGCCGACAAGCCCATCCTCATCGGCTCGGTGCTGGCGGTGACCCTCCTGCTCGCGGCCGTCGCGGGCGTGATCGCCCGACGGCGCTTCGCGGTGGGGCTCGTCCTCCTCCTCGTGCTCGTCGGCGTCGCCGGGCTGCTGGCGCTGCTGCGCCCGACCGCCGGTCCGCTCGACGTGGTCCCCGCCCTCGCCACCGCCCTCGCCGGCGGCGGTGCCCTGTGGTGGTGGCACCGCGCGACGGTCGGCGCTCCCGCCCCCGCGGACGGCACGACGGGCATCGACCCCGACGGTGACCCCGACGCGCGCCGTACGACGGGACCCACCCGCCGCGGTGTGCTCATCGCCTCCGGCGTGCTCGCCGGCACGGCGGTCGTGGCCGGCTCCGTCGGCCAGTGGATCTCGACGGTCCGCACCCGGATCGGCAACATCGTGCTCCCGAAGCCCGCCGAGGCGGCACCGGCGCTCCCGGAGGGCCTCGACATCCCCGACCTGTCGCCGTTCCGCACGCCGAACGACCAGTTCTACCGCGTCGACATCAACCTCACCGTGCCCGTCGTCGACCACGAGTCGTGGACGCTGACCGTCGACGGCGACGTCGAGAACGAGCTCACCATCACGTGGGACGAGCTCCTCGACATGGACATGGTCGAGCGGGACATCACGATGACCTGCGTCTCCAACGACGTGGGCGGCCAGTACGTCGGCGCCGCCCGCTGGCTCGGCGTCCCCCTGAAGACGATCCTCGACCGGGCGGGCGTCGGTGACCGCGCCGACCAGATCCTCTCGACCGCGGTCGACGGCTTCACCATCTCCACCCCGCTCGACGTGGCCACCGACGGCCGCGACGCCCTCGTCGTGGTCGGCATGAACGGCGAGCCCCTGCCCCGCGAGCACGGCTTCCCGGTGCGGCTCATCATCCCGGGCATCTACGGGTACGTCGGCTCCACGAAGTGGCTGACGAAGCTGACGCTGACCACGTACGACGACGACGTCGCCTACTGGACCGAGCGCGACTGGGCGACCGACGCCCCCGTGAAGATCTCCTCGCGCATCGACGTGCCGAAGGCCGCGACGACGGTCGACCCCGGCACGGTCGTCATCGCCGGCGTCGCGTGGGCGCAGACCCGCGGCATCGCCAAGGTCGAGGTGCAGATCGACGGCGGGGCGTGGCAGGAGGCCACGCTCGGGCCGGACGCGGGCGTCGACTACTGGCGGCAGTGGTACTACGAGTGGGACGCCAGCGACTCCGGCAACCACGCCTTCACCGTGCGCGCGACCGACGAGACCGGCGAGGTGCAGACCGACGTGCGCATGTCGCCGTTCCCGGAGGGCTCGAGCGGGTACCACACCCGTGCGGTGATGGTCGCCTGACGATCCGTGCGCTGCGGGCCGCACCGGCCCGCCCCCCTCGCCCGTGGCGGGGACACCTCAAGCCGAGGGGTGTCCCCGCCACGGGTCATGTGCGGGCGTCATGCGGAGCGGTGGCCCGAGGCGCCGGGGCGCATGACGTCTTGGGTACGGCGCGGGGCCGGCCCAGCGCCGTACCCGCGCCGCCGCGCCGCCGCGCCGACGCGCCGCCGCCGCGAAATGTGCGGATGGGACAGGCCCACCGCACCCGGACCGCCCCAGGCGCACAGTTCCGCGCCCCGCCGACGGGCGCCCAGGAAAACCCGAAAAAAACTTCCACCCCCACCAATCCATCCCACCGGGGGTGGCGAACAACGTTCGTAAGCCCGCCGCGACCGGCACATCCCCCAGGTGCCGGTAGGGGAGCGGGACCACGACAGGAAGGTCAGCACGATGAAGACTCTCAACCGCCGCTCCACGGTCCGCCGCGCGAGCGGGATCGCTGCTCTCGCCCTGACCATGTCGGTCGGCCTCGCCGCGTGCGGCGACGACAGCAGCGACGACTCCAACGACGGCACCTCCAGCCCCGACACCTCCGAGTCGTCCGACGCGGGCATGTCGGAGGACCCGAGCATGGGCGAGTCGTCGGACGGCGCCATGGAGGACACCACCTTCGGCGAGGCCTGTGACCAGATCCCCGCCTCGGGTGCCGGTTCCCTCGAGGGCATGACCGTCGACCCGGTCGCCACGGCCGCGGGCAACAACCCGCTGCTGAGCGAGCTCGTCGGCGCGGTCGGCATCGTGCCGGGCCTCGCGGACACCCTCAACAGCGCCGAGGCGCTGACGGTCTTCGCGCCGTACAACCCCGCCTTCGAGGCCATCGACCCCGCCACGATGGAGTCGCTGACGGCCGACCCGGAGGCGCTCGGCGCGATCCTCGGCTACCACGTGCTCCCCGAGCGTCTCGAGCCCGACGAGATCGCGGGCACCTACGCCTCGTTCGCCGGCCCCGAGGTCACGGTCGAGGGCGACTCGTCCGGCATGACGGTCGGCGCCGAGGGCACCGAGGCGACCGTGCTCTGCGGTGGCATCCAGACGGCCAACGCGACCGTCTACGTCATCGACTCCGTGCTGATGCCGCCGGCCACCACCGAGTGACCACGCAGCACTGAGGAACCAGGGACACTTCTCCCATGACGACCCTCCGTTCCGTGCCCTCCGGCGATCCGCCGGAGGGCACGGGCGGCCGTGGCCCGGCCGCCGACCTGCCCGATGAGGTGGGACCGCGTCTCGCGGAGCTCCTGCACCGTTCCTCCCTGGGGGACGAGCAGGCCTTCGCGGAGCTGTACGACGCGACCTCGGCGCGCCTGCACGGCCTCGTCCTCCGCGTGGTGCGCAACCCCGCGCAGGCCGAGGAGGTCACCCAGGAGGTGTTCCTCGAGGTGTGGCGCATGGCGAGCCGGTTCGACCCGGCACGCGGCTCCGCCCTCTCCTGGCTCATGACGATCGGCCATCGCAAGGCGGTCGACCGGGTGCGCTCCGCGGAGGCCTCGACCCGCCGCGACACGTCGTACCACCAGCAGACCCAGCCGATCGACCACGACGCCACGGCGGACGCCGCCCACGCGTCGTTGGAGGCCCAGCGGGTCCGCACCGCACTGCAGGCGCTGACCCCCGTGCAGCACGAGGCCGTGAAGCTGGCCTACTTCGGGGGCTACACGCACACCGAGGTGGCCACCATGCTCGACTTGCCCGTGGGCACCGCGAAGACGAGGATCCGAGACGGCCTGATCAGGCTGCGCGACGCGATGGGAGTGGGACAGTGAACGACATCCACGCCCTGTCGGGCGCCTACGCGGTGGACGCGCTCTCCGACGAGGAGCGCGCCGGTTTCGAGGAGCACCTCGAGGGGTGCCCCACGTGCCGCGAGGAGGTCGACTCCCTGCGCGAGGCGGCCGCCCTGCTCCCCGCCACCACCGAGACCGCGCCGTCCCCGGCGGTGCGCGCCACGGTGCTGGCCGGCATCACCCAGGTCCGCCCGCTCCCGCCCCTCGTGGCCCACGGTCCGGAGGCCGACGACCGGTCCCACGGAACGGTGGTGCCGCTGCGGCGGCGTCGGTTTCGCACGGCGCTGGTCGCAGCTGCTGCGGCAGTGATCGTGGCCGG
Organism: Nocardioides alkalitolerans; assembly: GCA_038184435.1. Taxonomy (NCBI): domain Bacteria; kingdom Bacillati; phylum Actinomycetota; class Actinomycetes; order Propionibacteriales; family Nocardioidaceae; genus Nocardioides; species Nocardioides alkalitolerans. The sequence goes on from CP116227.1 coordinate 3,283,041, forward strand.
CGGCGTCGGTGTCGGGATCAGCCAGCTGGACGACGCCACCGACGGCACCTCCCAACAGGCCGATCCCGAGCCGAGCGAGGTCGAGCAGGTGCTCACCGCCTCCGACGTGCAGATCGTCGAGGCCTCGACGACCCTCCCCGAGGGCACCCAGGCCGCCGTGCACTGGTCGCCGTCGCTCGGCAAGGCCGTGGTCGTCACCGACGGCATGCCCGCGGCGCCGAGCGGTCACCTCTACGAGCTCTGGTACCAGGACAGCGACGGCGACATGGTCCGCGCCGGCCTCATGCCCGAGGGCGAGGACAACACCGTCCTGCTCGAGGGCGACGGCTCGGGCGCGAAGGCCGTCGGCATCACCGTCGAGCCGGCGCCGGACGGGTCCGAGGAGCCGACGATGCCCCCCGTCGCCTTCTTCGCCCTCGACGACGCATGACCGGGACCCCCCGGCGTCTCGCCGTGGTGGGTTCCGGCGTCGCCGGCCTGACCGCGGCGTACGTCGCGTCGAAGAGCGCCCACGTCACCCTCTACGAGGCCGACGCGCGGCTCGGCGGCCACGCCGACACCCACCTCGTCCCCGTGCCCGACGGGCGGGGCGGCGAGCAGCTCGTGCCCATCGACACCGGCTTCATCGTGCACAACGAGCGCACCTACCCGGTGCTGCTGCGGATCTTCGCCGAGCTCGGCGTGGCGACGCAGGACTCCGAGATGTCGATGTCGATCCGCGACGACTCCGCCGGACCGCACGGTCTCGAGTGGGCGGGCGCCCTGAAGCTGGCCGGGCTGTTCCCGACGTGGCGCAACGCCACGCGGCCCGCGTTCCTCCGCATGCTCGCGGAGATCCCGCGGTTCCACCGGCGCGCCCGGCGGCTGCTCGAGTCCGAGGCCAGCGACGTCGACGCCCGCGTCACGTTCGGCGAGTTCCTCGACGCCGGGCGCTTCTCGCCGACGTTCCGCACCCACTTCGCCGAGCCCCTCGTCGCCTGCGTGTGGTCGACCGACCCGGCGCAGGCGCTCGACTACCCGGCGCGCTACCTGTTCCGGTTCCTCGACCACCACGGCATGCTCGGGATCTTCGGCTCCCCCCAGTGGCGGACGGTCTCGGGCGGCTCGCGGGAGTACGTCGCGCGCATCGCCGCCCGGCTGCCCGACGTGCGCGTCGGGACCAAGGTGACGGGCATCGAGGAGACCCCCGACGAGGTGCGGGTGACCGACGGCAACGGCCAGGTCGCGTCGTACGACGCGGTGGTCGTGGCCACGCACCCCCACCAGGCGCTGGCGATGCTGGCGGCCCCGACCCCGGCGCAGCGCGAGCTGCTCGGGGCGATCACCTACACGCCGAACACCGCGCAGCTCCACACCGACGCGTCCCTCCTGCCGCGGCAGGAGAAGGCGCGCGCGTCGTGGAACTACCTGCGCCGCGACCCCGCCACCCTCGCCGACCTGCCGTCGGTGGAGGAGCGCGGCGGGCCGGTCACGCTGACCTACGACCTCAGCCGACTCATGCGGGTGCCGCACCTGCCGGGGGCGCCCGACACGCGCTTCCTCGTCACGCTCGGCGGGCTCGACCTCGTCGACCCCGCGCAGGTCGTCGACACGATGGAGTACGAGCACCCGCTCTACACGCGGGAGTCCGTCGCCGCCCAGGCCCGGCTCGGCGAGTGCGAGACCCCGCGGGTGGCCTTCGCCGGCGCGTACCACGGGTGGGGCTTCCATGAGGACGGCGCGCGCTCCGGCCTGCAGGCCGTCACCCGGCTCGGCCTCGGCTGGCCGGAGGACGACGCCAGCGCGGGGCGCGGGCGGCACGCGGCCCGTCGTCCGGGGGCACCGGCCGGCACCGACCCCGCCGGCACCGTCTACCGCACCACGGTGCGGCACACCCGGCGGCGGCCGTGGAAGCGCAGCTTCGCCCACACCTCGTCGACCTGGGTGATCGACCTCGACGACCTGCCCGACCACGGCCGGATGGCCTGGGCCCGGGGCAGCTTCGAGGCGCGGGACCACCTCGGCGAGCCGGATCGCTCGCTGCGCGCCAACGTCGAGGCCTTCCTCGACCTCCACGGCATCGAGCTGGCCCGCGGCGGCGACCGGGGCCGCATCCTCATGGCGGCACAGCCGCGGGCCTACGGCTACTGCTTCAACCCGATCAGCGTCTTCTGGTGCTTCGCCGGCGACCAGACGCTCGCCGACGTGCCGGTGGCCGTGGTGGTCGAGGTGCACAACACCTACGGCGACCGTCACGCCTACCTGGTGCACCCGGACGCGTCCGGGCGGGCCGAGACGACGAAGGCCATGTACGTCTCGCCCTTCCACGGCACCGACGGCACCTACGCGGTGGCCGTGCCCACCCCGAGCGCCGGGCCGGACGGGCGGCTGCACGTCGCGGTCACCCTCCGCACGGACGACGGGGCCACGTTCAGCGCGTCGCTGACCGGTCGCCCCGACCCCCGGCCGAGCGCCTCGTGGCGCGCGGCCCCCGCGACGCTGCGGGCGTCGTTCCTCATCCGCCTGCACGGCATCACACTGTGGGCACGTCGGCTGCGCATCCAGCCGCGCCCCGCGCACCACCAGGAAGGTGTCCGATGACCACGGAGATCCCCGAGTCGTCCCACGGCTCCGCGTCCGCGTCCGCCCCCACCGTGCCCCCGGCCCCCGTGCGGGTCGACGCCGCGCGGTGGCCCGGGCTCGACGTCGTGCCGTCGGGGCCCCGCGCGGCGGCGTACGCCCGGGTCGCGCGCGTGCTGTTCCACGGCGTCGTCGACCGGCTCGACCTCACCGTCCGCGTCGGTCCCGGCGCCGACGCGCCCGTCTGGGGCCGCGGCGGCCCGGAGCTCGTGCTGCGCCGCCCCGACGAGTTCTTCGCCCGCCTCGGACGCCAGGGACTCATCGGCTTCGGGGAGGCCTACCTGACGGGCGCCTGGGACGTGCCGTCGCCCGCCGAGGGCGGCACGAGGGGCGCGCTCGGCGACGTGCTCACCGTGCTCGCCGCCCAGATGCCCACGCTGGTGCCGCGGTGGATGCAGAAGCTCCGGTCGGCGTACGTCTCCCGCCCGCCGTCCCACCAGGTCAGCTCGCAGGAGAACAGCCGCGCCAACATCGCGCACCACTACGACCTGAGCAACGACCTCTTCGAGGCGTTCCTCGACCCGACGATGAGCTACTCCTCGGCGCTCTTCGAGCACCAGGCGATCCCGCGGGTCGACGCGGTCGGCGCCCACCACGTCGCGACCTCGCCCGACCCCCGCGATCCCGCGTCGCTGGAGGAGGCGCAGGGGCGCAAGATCGAGCGGCTCCTCGACGCCGTCGGCGTCGGCGAGGGCACCCGCCTGCTCGAGATCGGCACCGGCTGGGGCGAGCTCTCACTGCGGGCCGCCCGCCGCGGTGCGCGTGTCCACTCGGTGACGCTGTCGACGGAGCAACAGGCGCTGGCCCGCGAGCGCGTCGCGGCGGCCGGGTTCGCCGACCGGGTCGACGTCGAGCTGTGCGACTACCGCGACGTCGTCGCCCCCGAGGGCGGCTTCGACGCCGTGGTGTCGGTCGAGATGATCGAGGCGGTCGGCTACGACTACTGGGGCACCTACTTCGCGAAGATCGACGAGGTGCTCGCCCCCGGCGGTCGCGCCGGCATCCAGGCGATCCTCATGCCGCACGACCGCATGCTCGCGACCCGGCAGACCTACACCTGGATCCACAAGTACATCTTCCCGGGCGGCTTCCTGCCCTCCGTGCAGGTCATCGACGAGATCACCCGCGACGAGACGGCCCTGCGCCTGCTCGGCGGCGCCGACCGGCTGTCCTTCGGCGGGCACTACGCCGAGACGCTGCGTCGGTGGGACGAGCAGTTCCTCACCGCCTGGTCGGAGCACGTGTCCGGGCTGGGCTTCGACGCGACGTTCGCGCGGATGTTCCACTTCTACCTGGAGTACTCCCGCGCTGGCTTCGCCTCCGGCTACATCGACGTCCAGCAGCTGGTGCTGGAGAAGGAGGCCGGTCGATGACCGCCACCACCCCCTCGTCCTCGTCCTCGTCCGGCTCGGGTTCCGGCGTGGCCGGCCGCCTCGCCGAGGCCCTGCGGCCCTTCGTGGGCGGCGACCTCCCCGTGCGCCTCCGCGCCTGGGACGGCTCCGAGGCCGGTCCCGTCGACGCGCCCCTGGTCGAGCTGCGCAGCCCCGCCGCCGTACGCCGCCTCGTGCGGCACCCCGGGGAGCTGGGTGCCGCGCAGGCGTACGTCACGGGCGAGCTCGAGGTGCACCACGACCTCGACGACGCGCTGACCCACGCGTGGTCGGTCGTCGCGGAGCGCAACCTGTCGGGCGTGCGCCCGGGACCGCAGGCGTACGTCGCGGCCCTCCGCGCCGCCGTCGACACCGGCACCGTCGGGCTCCCTCCCCGCGCTCCGCGCAGCCAGGCGCAGGTGGGCGGTCCGCTCAACGCGCTCCTCGGCCGTCGCCTGCACTCGAAGCTGCGGGACCGGTTGGCGATCAGCCACCACTACGACCTCTCCAACGAGTTCTACTCGCTGATCCTCGACGACCACATGGCCTACTCCTCGGCGTACTACACGCAGCCGCCGAGCACGCCCGGCTACACGCTCGAGGACGCGCAGGCCGACAAGCTCGACCTCGTCTGCCGCAAGGTGGGGCTGACGGAGGGCGCGACGTTCCTCGACGTCGGCTGCGGTTGGGGCTCCCTGTCGCTCTACGCCGCGGAGCACTTCGGCGCGAAGGTCACCGGCGTGACGATCGCCGCCGAGCAGAAGAAGTTCATCGACGCCCGGATCGCCGAGCGCGGTCTCGGCGACCGCGTGGAGATCCGGCTGCAGGACTACCGCGACGTGCCGGAGGCCGCCTCGGGCGCCGGGCACTTCGACGCGGTGGCGAGCCTCGAGATGGGCGAGCACGTCGGTCAGCAGAACTACCCGACCTACGCGAAGGTGCTCCACGACGCCGTGAAGCCCGGTGGTCGGGTGCTGGTGCAGCAGATGTCGCGCTCCGGCGGCCGCAAGGGCCACCCCGGTGGCGGTCCGTTCATCGAGTCGTTCATCGCGCCCGACATGCACATGCGGCCCGTCGGCGAGACGGTCGACCTGCTCGAGGCCGGCGGCCTCGAGGTGCGCGACGTGCACGCGCTGCGCGAGCACTACGTGTGGACCGTCGACGCCTGGATGGAGCGGTTCTCCAAGGCGGAGGCACGGCTGACCGAGCTCGTCGGCGAGGAGGTCGTGCGGGTCTGGCGGCTCTACCTCGTCGGTGGCCGCATGGCGTTCCGCGACGGCCGCATGGGCGTCGACCAGATCCTCATGGTGCGTCCGGGAGCCGCGCACAGCCTCCCGCCGCGCCGGGACTGGTGAGCGCGCTCGTCGCGGCCCTCGTGGCCGCGGCGGTGATGGTGGCGGTGCTGATGACCGCCACCGCGCTGGTCGCCCGCCGGGTCGGGCGGCTGGCCGTCGTCGACGTCGTGTGGGGCGCCGGGTTCGTGCTCGTCGCGGTGGTCGCGGCCGTGGTCGCGACCCTCGTCGACGCCGGCGGGGGCGGCACGGTCGCGCACCGCTGGCTGGTCGTGCTGCTCGTCGCCGTCTGGGGCGGACGCCTCGCGTGGCACATCCGCTCGCGGGCGCACGGGCTGCTCGGGCCGGGCGAGACGCCGCCGGAGGACCCCCGCTACGCGCAGCTGATGGAGGACAAGCCCTTCTCCTACGCCGTGACGCGGGTCTTCGTGACGCAGGGCGTGGCGATGTTCGTCGTGGCCCTGCCCGTGGTGGTCGGCGCGGCCGTCGCGGTGCCGGAGTCGTCGTGGCAGCGGTGGCCGATCGTGGTGGGCCTCGTCGTGTTCGCGGTCGGGCTGGCGTTCGAGTCCGTGGGCGACGCGCAGCTCGCGGCGTACAAGGAGATCCCGAAGGCCGAGCGCCCGCCGGTGCTCGACACCGGCCTGTGGGCCTGGACCCGGCACCCGAACTACTTCGGCGACGCGACGGTCTGGTGGGGTCTGTGGCTCGTCGGCGGCCTCGGCTCGGGCTGGGTCGCGGGGCTGGCCACGCTCGTGGCACCCGTCGCGATGACCTACTTCCTGGCGTTCGCCACGGGGGCGCGCCTGCTCGAGCGCGAGATGATGAAGCGCCCGGGCTACCCGGAGTACGCCGCGCGGACGTCCATGTTCGTCCCGCGGCCGCCGCGTCGGGCGGCCTGACGCTCGGCGGATCCGGCAGGATCGGGGCATGACCGAACCGCGCGTCGCCCTGTACGTCGACTTCGAGAACCTCGTCGCGTCCCAGTACGACGCGGTCCACGGCCGCCACGCCTGGCAGCGCGACCGGGTGGTGCACGCGGCGGCGGACGACCCCGTGGTGGCGCCCCGGCTGGAGGCCTCGCGGCTCGACGTCGACGCGATCGTGGACTACGCGGCGTCCCTCGGGGTGGTGGCGATCAGCCGGGCGTACGCGAACTGGGCCTCGCCCGCCTTCTCCTCCTACGCGCGGGACCTGACGTCCCGCGCGATCGACCTCACGCAGCTGTTCCCGCTGTCCGGGACGAAGAACGGCGCCGACATCCGGCTCGCGACGGACGTGGTGGACGACCTGACGCGCTACGCCGACCTCACCCACGTGCTCGTCGCCGCCGGCGACTCCGACTACGTGGCGGTGGCCCAGAAGGCGAAGCGCCTCGGCCGGTCCGTCGTCGGCGTGGGCGTCGCCGGGTCGATCGGCCGCTACTGGGAGGCCGCCTGCGACGAGTTCAAGCGGTACGACGCGCTGCCCGGCGTGGAGCCGGCCGTCGCGTCGCCGCCCGCGACCGCCGGCGGGGGCACCGCCTCCGACGAGGATCCCGACACGGACGACCGCGCCCGCCCCGTGCCGTACTCCAAGCTCTTCCGCCGCGCCGTCAACCTCGTGCAGAAGCAGCGCAGCGACGAGAAGGTGCCGTTGTCGGTGCTGAAGCAGGTGCTGGTGCGCATGAGCCCGGGCTTCGACGAGACGACGCTCGGCTTCGACTCGTTCTCCGCCTACGTCCGCGCCCAGGAGGGCGTCGAGACCGACGAGCGGAACCAGCACGTGTGGTTCGCGCGGTAGGTCGTCGCGTCGAGTTGGGTTGTTCGGCGCGGCGTTCGCGTCGAGCTTGGTCGAACGGCGGCGGGTCTCGGGGTTGTCCACAGCTCGTACGGCGGCTTGTCCGGCGTGGTTCAGAACTGTCGGTGGGTGCGGGTTGAGTGGTGGCCATGACGGGGGTCTGCTCAACGGGCGACGCCGATGGCTTCGGGCCACCGGTGCCGGAGCCCCCTGCCGACTTCTTGGTCGATCTGCCCGATCCCGATTGGTTGGAGCACGCGTTCACCACGGGGGAATGGCCCGTCGAGGCGACGCGCGGGTGCCGGATCGTGCGGCGCGGCGAGAGCCAGTACGACGCGCCTGAGCCGGCCGCGGAGCCGGCCGCGGAGCCGGAGCCTGGGTGGGTGGTGCCGGGCGTCGCCTCGAGTCCCGGTGCGGTCGACATGGGGCATCCGGTGCTGGAGGCAATCCGGGGGGCCACGGCCGTTCTCGCGGACGATGGGCGGACCGGGCTTGGGTGGCTGAGTGCGCCGCAGACCGGGATCGCCCTGGTCGACGCGCACCGGCTCGCCGCGCGCGCGTCGGCGCTGGTGGCCGTGTTGGTGCAGCACGCCGAGGAGGTCGAGCTCTACCGGCAGAACGGCGCCTCTACCGCCGCGGTATGGCTTGCGAACGCGACCGCCGTGACACGTCGCGACGCCTACCGTCTGGCCCGCATCGGTGAGGCCACGGCGGGCCGCTGTGCCACCCACCTCGGCCCGGGCTGCCTCAACGGCACCGTGAACACCGAACAGGCGGACGTCATCGTCAAGGCCCTCGACGCGCTCCCCGACGAGCTACCGGCCGAGCTGCGACTGCAGGCAGAGGAGACGCTCGTCGGGTTCGCCGCCGACCACGACGCCAAGGCCCTGCGAGCCCTGGGCAAGAAGATTCTCACCGTCATCGCCCCCGAGGTCGGCGAAGCCCACGAGGCCGCGCTGCTCGAACGGGAGGAACGCGAGGCCCGAGCCGTGTCGCGGTTGTCGATGGTCTCCGATGGCCACGGCAAGGTCCACGGACGGTTCACGCTGCCCGAGCTGCACGGGGCGATGCTCCGCAAGGCCCTCGATGCCTACGCCGCCCCGAAGCATCTCAACACCAACGACGACCCCGAGCAGCGGTTCGTCACCGGCCGCCCGACGCCGGAGCGCTACGGACAGGCCTTTCAGCAGCTGCTGGAGATGCTCGACGAGAAGGACCTCCCGGCCGCGGGCGGGACGGGTGCGACCGTCGTCGTGACCATGACGCTCGAGTCACTGCTCGATGGTCTGGCGGCCGCATCGCTTGACACCGGCGGCACCCTCAGCGCGGGCGAGGCGCGGCGGCTGGCGTGCGAGGCCGGGATCATCCCCGCCGTCCTCGGCAGCAACAGCGAGGTCCTCGACCTCGGCCGCACCGCCCGCTTCCACACCAAGGCCATGCGCACCGCCCTGGCCATCCGCGACAAAGGCTGCATCGCCGAGGGCTGCACGAGACCACCCCACCAGTGCCACGCCCACCACCTCACCCCGTGGGCGCACGGCGGCCACACCAACGTGCAAGACGGCTGCCTCCTCTGCGACCAGCACCACCACCAGATCCACGACCCGCTCTACCTCGTCGAACGCCTCGGCACCGGCAAGCTCCGCTTCACCCGCCGCGAGTGACCCCGCCCGGCGGGGACGTCAGCCCAGCGAGGCCAAGCGCTCGGCGACGACCCGCTCGATCTCCTCACCGATGGGCCACCAGGCCTCGTCGAGCTCGTCCCAGAGCTCTTCCTGCTCCTCGGTGAGGTCGTCGTGGCAGTCGTTCGGACGCATGTCGAGGTAGGCCGCTTCAGCGCGCGCCAGCAGGTCGGCCGCCTCGACCAGCCCCACGGAACGCAGAGCCGTGAGCGCGTCGGCGACCAACGGTCCGCTCGTCTCGCGGTTGTTCTCGATCATGCCGAGGAGGCCTCCGTTGCCCACCACACCGACCAGTGCGACCAGCGCGCCGAGGTCCCACCGCTCGCGGTCGACCGGGGCCGCCAGCGCGTCCCGCGGCACCGTGCACTCGTTCCAGAAGTCGACCGCGACCTTCTCCCTGTCCCGTTCCACCACGTCCGCCACTCCCTCCCGATTGGCCCGGCGGGCCCCGACTCACGCACTATCGTCGCCGCAGTCCGCACGAAGGGGGAACGTCGGTTGAACCAGGCCAGCACGCAGCGGCGCGACATCCAGGGGTTGCGCGCGTTCGCTGTGACAGCCGTGGTCCTCGACCACCTGCTGGGCTGGCCGCACGGCGGGTTCGTCGGCGTCGACGTCTTCTTCGTCATCTCCGGCTTCCTCATCACCGGCATCCTGCTGCGCGAGCACGAGCGCACGGGCACGATCTCCTTCACCGGCTTCTACCGCCGCCGCGCCAAGCGCATCCTGCCGGCATCGATCCTGGTGCTGGCGGTGACGGTGGCGTTGTCCTACGCCCTCGTCGGCAAGCTGCGCGCCGACAGCATCGCCACCGACGGCCTCTGGGCCCTGTTCTTCGGCGCGAACTGGCGGTTCACGACGCAGGCGACGGACTACTTCGCGGCCAACGGCCCGGTCTCGCCGCTCCAGCACTACTGGTCGCTGGCGGTCGAGGAGCAGTTCTACTTCGTGTGGCCGTGGCTGATGCTGGGCGTCCTCGCCCTCCTCGCGGCCCGCACCCGCCGTCGCACCGGAACGACCCCGCACACGACCACCCGCCCCGACCACCACCGCCTCGTCGTCGGCGTCGTCCTGGCCGGCGTCGTCCTCGCCTCGTTCGCCTGGGCGCTGCACCAGACCGCGGCGGCCCCGTCGGCGGCGTACTTCTCCACCTTCACCCGCGTCTGGGAGCTCGGCCTCGGCGCCCTCGTCGCGGTCGCGGCGCCGCTGTGCGCCCGCATCCCCGACGCGGTCCGTCCCGTGCTGGCCTGGGGCGGGCTCCTCGGCATGACGGCCTCGCTGTGGCTGGTCACCGAGGACGCCGGCTTCCCCGCGCCGGCCGCCGCGCTCCCCGTCGTCGCGACGGCCCTCGTGATCGCGGCCGGCACCTTCGCCGAGCGGGGTCGCCAGCAGCGCTTCCTGCTCCCGTTGACGAACCCGGTGGCGGGCTACGTCGGCGACATCTCCTACTCGCTCTACCTGTGGCACTTCCCCGTCGCGATCCTCGGCGTCGTGGTGCTCGGCGACTCCCCGGTCGTGCTGGCCGGCCTGGGTGTCGTGATGCTCGTGCTCGCCGCGCACTCCTACCACCTCGTCGAGCAGCCCCTGCGGTCTGCGCCGTGGCGGCTCCCCCGCCGTACGCCGCGCCCGGCGCGCGCCGGGAGGAAGGGTCTCCTGCGCCCGGCGTACACGGGGGTCTTCCTCCTCGCCCTGGCCGCGGCGCCCGTGATGCCCTCCCTGGTGCTCGCCGACAACGGCGTGCGCACGCTGAGCGACGCGGACGTGGCGGCGATCGACGCGGAGACGCACGCGGAGTACACGCCCGCCGTCGCCGACCTGCAGACCGACATCCGGGTGGCGTTGGCCGCCGGGGCGTGGCCCGAGCTCGATCCGGCCATCGAGGAGGCCATGGCGGCCCGCGAGGTGCCGAGCAGCGTCATGCCGTGCGGCGACATCGACGGCGTCGACGTGGCGGGCTGCACGTTCGGCGAGCTCGACCGGGCGGCCGGTGGGCAGAGCATCGCGGTGGTGGGCGACTCGATCGCGGTCAACTACGTGCCGCTCCTCGCCGGCGCCCTCCCCGAGGGCTGGAGCCTGACGTCCCTGGGTGCCTACGGCTGCCCGTTCACCGACCTCCTCTCCGAGCACCCCGACGCCGCGATCGTCGACGGGTGCGAGCAGCGCAAAGCCGACGTCGTCGCCGCCGTCGAGGAGCTCCGGCCGGACGTGCTCGTGGTGGCGGACATGTACGCCCCCCGCACCGAGGTCGGCGAGGAGGGCACGATCACGCCCGAGCACTGGGCGGAGAGCACCCGCGCCCAGCTCGACGAGGTCGCCGACGCCGTGGGCCGCACCGTCGTCGTCGCGCCGCCGCCCTCCGACGTCAACATCGACGAGTGCTACAACCTCCTCTCCTCGCCCGTGGACTGCGTGAGCAAGGTCCGTGGCCAGTGGAGCGGGATGCGCGACGCCGAGGCGGCGATGGCCGAGGAGATGGGCGCGACCTACGTCGACAGCCGCGACTGGTTCTGTGCCGACGACCGCTGCCCCGCGTTCGTCGACGACACCCTGGTGAAGGTGGACCTCGTCCACTTCTCGCAGCCCTACCAGCGGCTCATGCAGCCGGCGTTCACCGAGCGGCTCGCGACGCTGGGCGTGGTCCCCGCCCCGGAGACCCCCGCCCCGGAGACCGCCGTCCCGGAGACCGCCGCCGCCTCTTGAACGCGGTTCAACAGCGTGTCACGATGCGGTCCATGACCGACCTCGGCACCCCGCTCGACCTGCCCTGCGGGCAGCGCCTGCCCAACCGCCTCATGAAGTCGGCGCTCTCGGAGGCCCTCGGCACCTCCGCGGGCGCGCCGACCCGCCGACTGGAGCGGTTGTACGACGCGTGGGCGGGCGGCGGCTGGGGCCTCGTCGTCACGGGCAACGTCATGGTCGACCTCCGCCACCGCGGCGAGCCCGGGAACGTCGTCGTCGAGGACGACCGGCACCTCGACGCCCTGCGCCGCTGGGCCGCCGGCTTCCGCGCCTCGGGCACCCCGCTCTGGATGCAGGTCAACCACCCGGGCCGCCAGGCCAACGTGCTCGTCGGCCGCACCCGCCCGGTCGCACCGAGCGCCGTCGCCGCGGACGTCGCGGTCGCCACCCGGCCCCGCGCCCTGTCCGAGCCGGAGATCCGGGAGACGGTCGAGCGGTACGCCGCGACAGCCGCCGTCGCCGAGTCCGCCGGCTTCGACGGGGTGCAGGTCCACGGCGCCCACGGCTACCTCGTCACCCAGTTCCTCTCGCCCCGCTCCAACCAGCGCACCGACGCGTGGGGCGGCGACCCGGAGCGCCGGCGCCGCTTCCTGCTCGAGGTCGTGCGCGCGATCCGGGAGCGGGTGTCCCCCGGCTTCGCCGTCGGCATCAAGCTCAACTCCGCCGACTTCCAGCGTGGCGGCTTCACCGAGTCGGAGTCGCGCGAGGTCGTGGCGGCGCTCGCCGAGGAGGGCATCGACCTCCTCGAGGTCTCGGGCGGCACCTACGAGTCGCCCGTCATGTTCGGCCCCGACACCCGCCGCGCGTCGACACGCGAGCGCGAGGCCTACTTCCTGGAGTACGCCGCGTCCGTCCGCGACGCGGCCGGCGGCGTGCCCGTCGCGGTCACGGGCGGCTTCCGCACCCGCGCGGCGATGACCGCGGCGCTCGGGGGCGACGCCCCGGCGGACGGCGCCGGCACGGGAGCCGCCCCCACAGGAGCGCAGGGCGAGTGCGACGTCATCGGCCTCGGGCGCCCGGCCTCGGCGTACCCCCACGTCGCCCGCGACCTCCTCGACGGCCGCCTCGAGCGCATCGAGCTCCCGGCCGTGCAGGTGGGGGCCCGCCGGCTCGTCCGCCGCCTCGCGCCGCTGCACACCGTCGACAGCGCGCTCGACCTGTCGTGGCACACCGACCAGCTGCACCGTCTCGGCGCCGGCAAGGCACCCGACCTGACCCGCCCGTGGTGGCGCACCGCCGTCGCCGCGACGCTCCGCAACGGGCCCGGCGCCTTCGTGCCGAAGCGGGGCTAGGTGCCCGAGGGCGACAGCGTCCACCTGCTGGCGCGGCGGCTCGACCGCTCGCTGCGCGGCCGCACCCTCGCGCGCAGCGACCTCCGCGTGCCGCGGTTGGCGACGAAGGACCTCGCGGGGCGCGAGGTGCTCGAGCACGCGACCCACGGCAAGCACCTCCTGACCCGCTTCTCGGGCGGCGTCACCCTCCACTCCCACCTGCGGATGGACGGCAGCTGGACCGTCACCGGCGCCGGCAAGCGCCTCCCGCGCCGCCTGCTCCCCGACGTGCGGGTCGTGCTCGAGACGACGGCGGGGCCGACCGCCTGGGGCCAGAAGCTGCATGACCTGGCGCTCGTGGCCACCGCCGACGAGTCAGCTGTCGTGGGTCACCTCGGCCCCGACCCGCTGCGGGACGACTGGGACCCGCAGGAGGCGGTACGGCGCCTGCTCGCCCACCCGACGACACCCCTGGTCTCCGCCCTGCTCGACCAGACGAACCTCGCCGGGCTCGGCAACCTGTGGGTCAACGAGCTCGCCTTCCTCGTGGGCCGCAGCCCGTGGACGCCGGTGGGCGAGGTGGACGTCCCCGCCCTCGTCGACCGTGCCGCCACGGCGCTGCGCCACTCGGCGACCGTGCCGGGTGCCTACCAGGTGACGACGGGGATCGCGCGACGCGGCGAGAGCCACTGGGTCGCCGGCCGGGCGCGACGCCCGTGCCTGCGCTGCGGCACAACGGTGCAGGTGGTGGCCGAGCTGCCGAACGACGCGGCCCATCGTCGTACGTGGTGGTGCCCGCGCTGCCAGCCCGGTCCGGGTCCGGAGGTCCGGGTGCCGTCCGTGCCGCGCTGACGGTCACGGTCCACGGCACCCGGCTCAGCCGTGCCGCTCGCGGTAGCGCAGCGCCGCCGCGGGGTGCAGCGGTACCGGGAAGGTGTCGAAGAGGGTGGCGGGCGCCAGGTACTGCAACCCTCCCGACGGCTGCGGCACCAGCTGGGGTCCGGCCTCGAACAGCGTGTCGACGACGTGCGCGACCGTCTCGTCGTCGAGCCCGGGCCGGCAGAGGAGGTGAACGGCGACGCCGGCCGTGCGCACGTCGGCGGCCTGGTCCCAGACGTCGCGGGGCAACCGCACGCTCTGGTACGGCGCGGCCGGGCCCCGCGCCGCGTCCACCAGGCCACCCAGGTCGAGGGCCCGCACGGGATGGGTGCGCACCAGGGAGGCGAGCTCCGGCGACGGCTGACCGCCCCACCACAGCAGGGCGTCGACGGTCCCGCCGGCGAGGGCGACGACCCCCGTGCCGTGGGAGGCGGCACGGAGCTGGACGCCCAGGGCCGGCTCGAGGAGACGGCGGGCCGTCTCGGCGGAGCCGGACCCCAGCGGGCCGACCGCGACGCGACCGCCCGCGAGGTCGCGCGCGGAGCGGAACGGGCTCGTGGCCCGCACGAGGCAGTGCAGCGTCGTCTGGTAGAGCCGGGCCACCGCGACGGCGGCGTCGACGTCCACCGCCACGGCGTCGGCCAGGCTGGGCGCCAGGTCGGCCGAGCCCGCGCGCAGGAGGGCGAGGTTGTCGAGCGAGCCGCCGCTGGCGACCACCCGCACGCGACCGACGGGTCCGGTGCCCCGCAGCTCACCGCCGAGGAGACGGGCGAACCGGGTGAAGCTGCCGCCGAGCTCGCCCCCCGCGACCACCAGGTCGCGGGCCGCGCGGCGCGTGTCGGACGAGACGGCCGCCGGCCCCAGGGTCGCGAGGCCGGCGGTCAGCGCCGCGCCGCCCGCGGCACGGACGAGGCCGCGGCGCGAGACGCGGCCCGTCATCGGCGCCCCTCGACGCGGGGCAGGTCGAGCTCGACGGCGAGGCCGCCGGCGGCGGACCGGCGCACGGTCATCGTGCCGCCGTTCGCCCGGGCGAGGGCGTCGACGAGCGCTAGGCCCAGGCCGGTGCCCGGGCGGTCGGCGTGGCGCGAGGAGCGCCAGAACCGCTCGCCGACGCGCACCAGCTCCTCGTCGGTGAGGCCGGCGCCGTCGTCCTCGACGGTCACCGTCGCCCGGTCCCCGATCCGGTCCCCCGCCCCCTCACCGGCCGGCCCACCGTCGACCGGCGCGAGCGTGGCGCCCGGCGCGAGGGTGACGTGGATGCGGGGCGCCTCGCCGGCGTACTTCACCGCGTTCTCGATGGCGGTGTCGACCATCTCGACCAGGTCGTGCACGGTCACCGCGAGCACGACGTCGGGCGCGACGGTGGCCGTGACCGCGGCGCCGGTCGGCGCCCAGCGCTCGGCGAGGTGGGCCTCGAGCGCGGCGCCGTCGCTGGTCCCGCCCGCCGGCGGTCCGCCCTCGCGCACGGCGAGGGCGGCCCGGCGCTCGTTGATCCGGTGCTCGGCCTCCGCGAGCCCGAGGAGCCGGTCGACCGTGCTGTCGAGGCGGTCGAGGTCGCGCTGTACCGCGGTCACCACGCCGGGGTCGGCCGTGCCGTCCCCGGCCAGCAGGTCGACGTGGAGCCGCACGGCGGCCAGCGGGTTGCGCAGCTGGTGGGAGGTGCTGGCCACGAGGTCCCGCTGCTGCTCGACCGTCGTGGCCAGCGTCGTCGCCATCAGCCGGAACGAGGTGGCCAGCCGCCGCAGCTCGGGCGGGCCGGAGAGCGTGAGGTCGTGGACGGGGGCGCCGCTCGTCAGGGCGTGGGTGGCCCGGTCGAGGCGGTGGACGGGACGCACGATCCAGCCCGTCGTCCAGACGGTCGCCGCCGCCAGGGCGACGAGGCCGAGCGACACGGGGACCAGCAGCACGAGCCAGCCCTGGAGCACCGCGCGCTGGGAGCGCCGGAGGTCCACCTCGGTGACGACCACGCCGCCCGCGAGGTCCTGCTCGATCGCCACCGGCGTCGAGAGCAGCACCCGGTCGGCCGACCAGGGGGTGACGAGCGGGACGTCGAGCTGCGCGAGGTTGGTGCCGAAGTCCCGCACCCGCTGCAGCACCTCCTCGGCGCCGGGGTCGAGGTCGCCGACGGCGGCCAGCACGCGGGCGGAGTCGTCGAGCACGATGACGTCCTCGCCGAACAGCGCGTGGTAGCGGTCGAGGTAGCGCTGCAGCGGCACCGTGTCGCCGTCCTCGATGGCCGCGCGCGCCAGGTCGGCCGTGCGCAGCACCGCCTCGCGCCGCTCCCGCTCGATCTCGCTCGTGCGCCGCTCGGCGATCGACTCCATGAGGGGGGTCAGCAGCAGGCCCAGGGCGACCACGACCACCACGAGCAGGGGCACCGCGACGCGCAGCCGCATCAGTCGACCTGCAGGCGGTAGCCGTAGCCGCGGATGGTCTCGACGAGCCCGGGCCGGCCGATCTTGCCGCGCAGCTGGGTCAGGTGCACGTCGCAGGAGCGGGCGGCGCTGTGGGAGGTGTCGCCCCAGACCTCGTCGAGCAGCAGCTGCTTGCTGACCGCCTCACCGGGGCGGCGCGCGAGCACGGCGAGCACCGCGAACTCCTTCGTCGTGAGGGCGACCTCCGCGCCGCCCACGACCACCCGCCGGCTGGCGAGGTCGACCTCGACGTCGCCAGAGACGACCCGCTGCCCCGCGTCGGACCCGACGTCCTGGGCGCCCCGGCGGCGGGTGACGACCCCCAGGCGGGCGAGCAGCTCACTCATCCGGATCGGCTTGACCAGGTAGTCGTCCGCGCCCAGGTGGAGCCCGCGCACCACCGAGCGCTCGTCGCCGCGGGCGGAGACGATGAGGACCGGGACGTCCGAGACCTGCCGCAGGCCCTGCAGCACGTCGAAGCCGTCGCCCGCGGCGAGGCCGAGGTCGAGCAGCACGGCGTCCGCTCCCCGGTGCCGCCGCAGCGCGTCGTCGGACCGGGTCGCCCGCACGGTGGCGTGCCCGTGACGCTCGAGCACGGCGCGGAGCGCGCTCGCGACCGAGTCGTCGTCCTCGACGATGAGGATCCTCATGCGGCGCATCGTAGGGACCCCCGCACCGGCGTGGGGGCATTCCGGGAGCGGTCGCCCGGTGCTTTCCTAAGGCCACGTTAGGAAGCGGCACTCGCTAGAGACGCGTGACCCAGGTCACTCCTACGGTCGGTCCACCTCGCCGGGTTCGGGACCCGCGCAGGGCAGTCCACCGCAGCGGCAGTCACCTGCCCTGCCCGTCGTACGGAGCCACCATGCCCACGAAGAACAGCCCCGCCCGCCGCACCGCCGTCCGCGGCACCACCGCCGCCGCCGGCCTCGCCACGCTCGCCCTCGTCGCCGCCACCGGCTGCGCACCCGGCAGCAGCAGCGCGAGCGGCGAGGGCTACCCCGACCGCAACATCGAGGTCGTCGTGCCCTTCGCCGCCGGCGGTCCCACCGACACCGTGACCCGCCTCGTCGGCGACCCCATGGCGGAGGAGCTCGGCGTCCAGCTCATCGTGCAGAACGTCGAGGGCGCGGGCGGTACGGTCGGCGCGGGTCAGGTCGCGAGCGCCCGCGACGACGGCTACACGCTCCTCATGCACCACATCGGCATGTCGACCGCCCCGACGCTGTACGACGACCTCGCCTACGACCCGCTGGAGGACTTCGAGCCGGTCGGCCTCGTCACCGAGGTGCCGATGACGATCATCGCCCGCGGCGACCTGGAGCCCGACAGCCTCGAGGACCTGTTCGCCTACCTGGAGGAGAACGAGGGCGACGTCACCATCGCCAACGCCGGTGTCGGGTCCGCCTCCCACCTGTGCGGCCGCCTCATCCAGCAGGAGCTCGGCATCGAGCTGCAGGAGGTGCCCTACGACGGCGCCGCGCCCGCGATCGCCGACCTCGTCGGCGGCCAGGTCGACGTGCTGTGCGACCAGACCACCAACACGACGGGCCAGATCGAGGCGGGCGACGTGAAGGCCTACGCCGTCACCACGCCCGAGCGCGTCGAGTCGCTCCCCGACCTGCCCACCACGGCCGAGGCCGGCTTCCCCGAGGTCGAGGTCGCGGTGTGGCACGCGCTGTACGCGCCGGCCGGCACCCCGTCGGAGATCATCTCCACGCTGCGCGACGCCCTCGCCGTGGCGCTCGAGGACTCGTCGGTCATTGACCAGATGGCCAGCCTCGGCACCGCCCCGGTGGCCGCCGACCAGGTGGAGCCCGAGGCCGTGACGACGAAGCTCACCGAGCAGATCGACCTCTGGGGCGACGTCCTCAGCTGAGGCCTCGCACCACCCCTCCCGCAGAGCCCCGGGGCCGGGCGGCCGCGCCACCGCGCGACCCACCCGCCCGGCCCCGGACACCACCCGTCGTGGCCGCGTCGCCGCGCCCTGCCCGCGACCGCCCCTCAGCGCACCTCGGAGAGACCCATGTCGTCACCACCCCCCAGCAGCACCGAACCCGACGCCGGTACGACGGGGTCCGGCCTCCACGACAAGCACGGCGACCTCGTGGCCGGTGTCCTGTTCGTCGGCCTGGGCCTCGCCTTCGCCGTCCCCTCGCTCGGCTACGGCCTCGGCACCTGGGGCGAGATGGGCGCCGGGATGTTCCCGTTCGTGCTCGGCCTCGGCCTCGTCGGACTGGGCGCCGCGATCGCCCTCGGCACGGTCCGCGGCGGCGAGTCGACGCCCGGCCTCACGCGCCTCCCGTGGCGCGCGATCGTGTGCGTCACCGGCGCGGTCGTGGCGTTCGCCTACCTGATCCCCGTGCTCGGCCTGATCCCGACCACGGTGATCACCGTCTTCGTCACCTGCCTCGCCTCCCCCACGACGACCCTGGTGAAGGCGGCGCTCGCCACCACCGGCATCACGGTCGCCTGCTACGTCGTCTTCGTCCTCGCGCTGCAGCTCCGGCTGCCGCTGTACTGGTTCTGAGGGGGCGACCGTGGACCTCTTCTCGAACCTCGCGCTCGGCCTCGAGACGGCCCTGCAGTGGGAGAACGTGCTCTTCTGCCTCATCGGCGTGGCCCTCGGCACCGCCGTCGGCGTGCTGCCCGGCATCGGCCCCACCGCGACCATCGCGATGCTGCTGCCGATCACCTTCAACTTCGACAGCCCGACCACCGCGCTCATCATGCTGGCGGGCATCTACTACGGCGCCCAGTACGGCGGCTCGACCACCGCGATCCTCATCAACCTCCCCGGTGAGTCGTCGTCGGCGGTGACGGCGATCGACGGCCACGAGATGGCCCGGCGCGGCCGCGCCGGCGTCGCGCTGGCCACCGCGGCCCTCGGCTCCTTCGCCGCGGGCACCGTGGCGACGGTCGTGCTCGCCGTCGCGGCACCCCCGCTGGCGAAGGTCGCGCTGTCGTTCGGCGCAGCGGAGTACTTCGCCCTCGTCGTGCTCGGCCTCGTCATGTCGATCGCCCTGGCGCGCGGCTCCGTGCTCAAGGCCCTCGCCATGATCGCGCTCGGCATCCTCTTCGGCACCGTCGGCCAGGACACCTACACGGGGCAGCCCCGGTTCGCCTTCGGGATCCCCGAGCTCTTCTCCGGCATCAGCTTCGTCGCCCTGGCGGTCGGCGTGTTCGGCATCGCCGAGATCCTCCGCAACCTGCGCGACCCGCAGAGCCGCGGCGGACTGGTCGGCGGGGTCTCGAGCCTCTGGCCGAGCCGCGCCGACTTCAAGCGGATGCCCGGCCCCGTCGGGCGCGGCACCGTGGTCGGCTCGCTGCTCGGCATCCTGCCGGGCGGCGGCCACATCCTGGCGTCGTTCGCGTCGTACTCCATGGAGAAGAAGCTCTCGAAGAACCCCGGCGAGTTCGGGCACGGCGCCATCGAGGGCGTCGCGGGCCCGGAGTCCGCGAACAACGCGGCCGCGCAGACGTCCTTCATCCCGCTGCTGACGCTCGGCATCCCGTCCAACCCGGTGATGGCGCTCATGATCGGCGCGTTCATCATCCAGGGCATCACCCCGGGGCCGACCGTGATCGACGAGCAGCCCGCGCTCGTGTGGGGCCTCATCGTGTCGATGTTCGTCGGCAACGCGCTGCTCGTGGCGCTCAACCTGCCGCTCATCGGGATCTGGGTGCGGATGCTGAAGACGCCGTACTGGATCCTCTTCCCCACGATCGTGGTGCTGGCGTCGATCGGCACCTACGCGGTCGGCCTCAACGCCTACCACGTGCTGATGATCGCGTTCTTCGGCCTGCTCGGCTTCGTGCTCATCCAGTGCGGCTGCGAGCCGGCGCCGCTGCTGCTCGGCTTCGTGCTCGGTCCGCTGCTCGAGGACAACTTCCGCCGGGCGATGCTCATCTCGCAGGGCGACCCGTCGACCTTCGTCACGCGGCCGCTGTCCGCCTCGCTCCTGGCCGTCGGCCTGGCCGTGCTGGTCGTGTCGGTGCTGCCCGCGATCCGCAAGAAGCGCGACGTCGTCTTCGTCGAGGACGACTGAGCCGGCCCGGCTCCCCCCCACCCCTCGATCCCCCCCACCCCTCGATCCCCCTCACCCGCAGGAGCACACCGTGACCGTCCTCATCGCCCACGCCGCCACCGACACCGCCGAGGCGGTGCTGGCGACCGGCCTCCACTACGCCGAGCGTCTCGGTGTCCCCGCCCACGTCGTCAACGTGCTCACCGGGGAGGCGCCGCTCGAGGAGCGCGGCGCCTCGCCGGACGACCTGACCGAGCTCCGGGCGCGCGTCGCGGGCGCCGCGGTCGCCGTGGAGGTCGAGCAGCTGCGCGACCCCGACCCCTCCGAGGCGATCCTCACCCGCGCGGCCGAGCTGGGCGCGGTGCTCGTCGTCGTCGGCGTGCGCCGGCGCAGCCCCGTCGGGAAGCTGCTCCTCGGCAGCGTGTCGCAGAAGGTGATCCTCGAGGCGGAGATCCCGGTGCTCGCCGTGAAGTAGCCCCGCACCTCCAGAACAGGACGGCCCCACCCCGACCGACCGGCCCCGCGATCCTCGCGGGGTCGGTCGTCGCTTTTCCCCGCGCCTCTAGCCAGCAACTGGCACATCGCATATTGTATTTCGCATGCCGGTTCCCTCCTCCGCCGTGCCGCGGACCCCCCTCCTGCGTGAGCGCGTCTTCACGACCCTCCGCGCAGCGATCGTCGACGGCACGCTGCAGCCCGAGGAACGGCTGGTCGAGACGGAGCTCTGCGCGTGGCTCAACGTGAGCCGCACCCCGGTGCGCGAGGCGCTCGGCCGGCTCGAGCAGATCGGCCTCGTGCTCGTGCGGCCCAGCAGCTCCACGATCGTCAGCCCGCTCAGCACGCGGGCGGCGGCCGAGGCGCAGGCCGTGGCGGCCAGCCTCCACGAGCTGGCGGCCCGCGAGGCCGTGCCGCTGCTCCGCGACGAGCACGTGGACGCGATGACGGCGGCGAACGACCGCTTCGCCGACGCGCTGGCTCGCGGCGACGTGCAGGCGGCGATCGAGGCGGACGACGCGTTCCACGGCGTCTTCGTCGACCTGGCCGCCAACCGGATGCTCGCCGGCGTCCTCGAGGACGTCACCCCGCTGCTGCGCCGCATGGAGCGGGCCCGCTTCGCGACCCTCGTCGGCCGGGCCTCGGTCGGCCAGCACCGCCAGATCATCGAGCACGCGCTCCTCGGCGACGTCGACGCCGCCGCCCGCGCCACCCGTGAGAACTGGCTGACGCTCGACCCCGCGGCCGACTGACCGCACCCCACCTCGTACGGCCCCACCACCCCACTGGAGGAGAACCCCATGAGCTTCGACGGCCTCGACCGGTTCGAGCGTTACCCCCTGCTGTTCGGCCCCAGCCCCGTGCACCCGCTGCAGCGGCTCACCGAGCACCTCGGCGGCGCGCAGATCTGGGCCAAGCGGGAGGACTGCAACTCCGGCCTCGCCTACGGCGGCAACAAGACGCGCAAGCTGGAGTACATCGTGCCGGACGCGATCGCCCAGGGCGCGGACACGCTCGTCTCCATCGGCGGCTACCAGTCCAACCACACCCGCCAGGTCGCCGCGGTGGCCGCCAGGCTGGGCATGAAGGCGCGCCTCGTGCAGGAGAAGTGGGTGGACTGGCCGGACGCGGTCAACGACAAGGTCGGCAACATCCTGCTCTCGCGGATCATGGGCGCCGACGTGCGGCTCGACCCCGCCGGCTTCGACATCGGCATCCGCAACTCGTGGGAGCAGGCGCTGGAGGAGGTCCGCGCGGCCGGGGGCACGCCGTACGGCATCCCCGCCGGCGCGTCCGAGCACCCCCTCGGCGGTCTCGGCTTCGCCAACTGGGCGCGCGAGGTGGAGCAGCAGGAGGCCGAGCTCGGCGTCTTCTTCGACACCATCGTCGTCTGCACCGTCACCGGCTCCACGCACGCGGGCATGATCGCGGGCTTCGCCGCCACCGAGCGGCCCCGCCGGGTGATCGGCATCGACGCCTCCGCCACCCTCGAGAAGACGCGCGCGCAGGTCGAGCGGATCGCGCGCCACACCGCCGACCTCATCCAGATCGGCCGCGACCTCCGCGACGACGAGATCACCGTGCTCGAGGGCTGGGCGGGCGACCTCTACGGCATCCCCGTGCAGTCGACGCTCGACGCGATCCGCCTCAGCGGCGAGCTCGAGGGCATGATCATCGACCCCGTCTACGAGGGAAAGTCGATGGCCGGGCTCGTGGACCTGGTGCGCTCGAAGGAGATCCCGGACGACGCGACGGTGCTCTACGCGCACCTGGGCGGCCAGCCGGCGCTGAACGCCTACTCCGGCATCTTCTCCTGACCCCACCGCGGGACCCGTAGCACCCGCAGCACCCGAAGCACGAGGAAGGCGCGAGCGCATGACGACGGCATCCCCCACCGGCCAGCAGACCGGCCAGCAGACCGGCCAGCAGACCGGACCGCAGACGGTCTCCGCGAGCGACCTGGCGACGCTCGAGGGCATCGCGACCCGCGTGCGGTGGCTCGCCACCGCCATCGTCGACGCCGCCAACCGGGGGCGGGAGAACCACAGCGGGATCAAGGTCGGCGGCCACCAGGCCTCCAGCGCCTCGATGGTCGAGATCATGGTCTCGCTGTGGTTCGCCGAGCTCGAGAACGGCGACCGCGTCTCGGTGAAGCCCCACGCCTCCCCCGTGCTGCACGCGGTCAACTACCTGCTGGGGGACCTCGACCCGAAGTACCTGCCCACCCTCCGGGAGCTGGGCGGACTGCAGTCCTACCCGAGCCGGCTCAAGGACCCCGACACGGTGGACTTCTCCACCGGCTCGGTCGGGATCGGCGCGACCGCGGCACTGTGGGCCGCGGTCTCCCACCGGTACGTCGCGTCCCACTTCGACAGCACCCCGCCGGCCGGGCGCTTCATCAGCCTCCTGGGCGACGCCGAGCTCGACGAGGGCGCGATCTGGGAGGCGGTGGCCGACCCGGCGGTCGCCGGCCTGGGCGAGCTGCTCTGGATCGTCGACCTCAACCGGCAGTCGCTCGACCGCGTCGTGCCCGACCTGCAGATCCACCGCCTGACGGGCATGTTCGAGGCGGCCGGCTGGCAGGTGGTGACCCTCAAGTGGGGACGCACCATCCTCGGGCTCTTCGACCGGGAGGGCGGCGACGAGCTGCGGGAGCGGCTCGAGTCGATGCCGAACGAGGAGTACCAGCGCATCCTGCGCGCCGACCCCGACCAGCTCGTCGACCGCATCGCCGGTCCGGCGCCGAGCGAGCGCCTGCGCGCGCTCCTCGGGTCCCTGCCGGTGGCCGACCTCGCCGCGGCGGTGCGCGACCTCGGCGGGCACGACCTCGACCTGCTGCTCAGCACCTACCGGCAGATCGACCCCACGCGTCCGACGGTCGTCTTCGCCTACACGGTGAAGGGCCGCGGCCTGCCCACCGAGGGTCACCCCAACAACCACTCGGCGCTCCTCACCGCCGACCAGATGACGCTCCTGGCGGAGCGCAGCGGCGCCGACCTGGACGACCCCTGGGCGCTCGCCGCGCCGGGCTCCGACGAGGCGCGCCTGTGCCGGGAGCGGGCGGACGTGCTCCGGCGCACGCCCCGGTCGGCCCCGCGGCCGCTCCGTGCCCCGGCGGAGCTGGGCCGCGCCCACCGCGCCCCGATCTCCACGCAGGCGGCGCTGGGCCGCGTGCTCGTCGATCTCAAGCGCGACGCGCCGGAGTTCGCGGCGCGGGTCGTCACGACCAGCCCCGACGTCGCCTCGTCGACCAACCTCGGCGGCTGGATCAACAAGTCGGGGGTCTGGTCGTCGAGCGAGCGCCGCGACTGGTTCGCCGACGACGCCGAGCGGGTGCTCAAGTGGTCGGAGCAGACGACCGGGCAGCACATCGAGCTCGGCATCGCCGAGGTCAACCTGGTGGGCCTGCTCGGCGAGCTCGGCACCACGTGGTCGCGCTGGAACGAGCGGCTCGTGCCGATCGCGACCATCTACGACCCGTTCGTCTCCCGCGCCCTCGAGCCGTGGTCCTACGGGATCTACGCCGGCGGCCAGTCGATCATCATCGGCACGCCGTCGGGCGTCACCCTCGCGCCGGAGGGAGGTGCGCACCAGTCGATCACCACCCCCTCGATCGGCCTCGAGCAGCCGGGCTGCGTGGCCTGGGAGCCCGCGTTCGCGCAGGACCTCGAGTGGTGCCTGCTCCACGCCATGGACCAGGTGGGCGTCGAGGGCGGCACCTCGGCGTACTTCCGCCTCTCCACCCGCCCGCTCGACCCCCGGCTCTCGGCACTGCCGGAGGACGGGGTGCTGCTGGAGCGGCGGCGCGCGCAGGCCATCGCGGGCGGCTACCGCATCACGACGCACGACCCCGCGGACGAGCAGGTGACCCTCGTGGGCGTCGGCGCGCTCATGCCGGAGGTGGTCGCCGCCGCGGAGCACCTCGCCGCCGCCGGCGTCACCGCGGGCGTGGTGTGCCTGACGAGCCCCGACCTGCTGTTCCGCTCCTCGCAGGGCCGGTCGCCGCAGGGCCGGGGGTCGGACATCGCCGACGTGCTCTTCCCCGCCGCCTTCCCGACACCCCTGGTCACCGTCATGGACGGCCACCCCCACACGCTGTCGTTCCTCGCGAGCCTGCGCGGCGACCGGTGCCGGAACCTCGGGGTGAGCGCCTTCGGGCAGTCCTCGAGCCTCGAGGACGCCTACCGCCTGCACGGCATCGACACCGCGAGCATCGTCGACGCGGGCCTCTCCCTCGTGGGGAGGTGACCCCTCGGGGTCGGGCTCAGAGGCGGGGGCGGTGCTGGTGCTGCGGGTCGACGAGCTGGTACGCCGCGGCGATCGCCAGCAGGAGCTCGTCCGAGCCGTCGGGGCCGACGACCTGGACCCCCACGGGCAGGCCGTCGACGTCGAAGCCGACCGGCACGGACACCGCGGGCAGCCCCGTCGCGGAGATGACCGTCGCCATGCGCATCCACTCGAGGTAGGTGTGCATCGTCTCGCCCTCGATCTCCTGCGGGTGCTCGAGGCGGGCGTCGAACGGCTGGACCTGGACGGCGGGGGCGACCAGCACGTCGTGCTCCGCGAAGAAGGCGTCGGTCGCGCGTCGCAGCCGGGCCCGGGCGAGCACGGCGGAGCGGTGGTCGTCGGCCGTGAGGGCGGCCCCCAGACCGAGGTTCCAGCGCAGCGCCGGCTTCAGCCGGTCGCGGTGGTCGCGGTAGAGGTCGGCGTAGCCCACGTAGAAGTCGTGGGCTCGGGTCGTCGCGAAGACCTCGTCGGCGTCGCGCAGGTCGGGCTCCGCGGTCACGACCTCCGCGCCGAGACCGGCGAGCCGGCCGGGTGCCTGCTCGGCGACGGCGAGCACGGCCTTCTCGACCGGGAGGCCGAGACCGAGGTCAGGGCTCCAGGCGACCCGGAGGCCCCGCAGGTCGCCCGCGGCGATCCCGGCGGGGACGGGCCGGGCCGGCGTCGGGACGAGCGCCGACGCCGGGGATCCGGCGCTCATCACGCCGAGCAGCAGGCGCACGTCCTCCACGGTGCGGGCCATCGGTCCCTTGCGAGAGATCCACGCCCAGGGGTCGGAGGACCCGAGCGGCACGCGTCCGGCGCTCGGCCGGAGCCCGACGAGGTTGGTGAACGAGGCGGGGGTGCGGATCGAGCCGCCCATGTCGCTGGCGTCGCCCGCGGGCTGGATGCCGGCCGCGATCGCCGCCGCGACGCCGCCGCTGGAGCCGCCGGCGCTCCGGGTCGGGTCGTAGGGGTTCGTCGTGGTGCCGAAGACCGGGTTGAAGGTGTGCGACCCCGCCGCCAGCTCCGGCACGTTGGTCTTGCCGGTCGTGACGACCCCCGCCGCCCGGAGCGCGGCGACGACCGGGGCGTCCCGCTCCGGCACGCGGTCGGCGAAGAGGGGCGACCCGAGGGTCGAGCGCATGCCCGCGACGTCGTGGCTGTCCTTGTGGGTCATCGGCACGCCGTGCAGCGGCGGCAGCGGACCGCCCGCGGCGGTGGTCTCGTCGGCGCGGGCCGCCTCGGTCCGCGCCCGCTCGGGGTCGAGGGTGCAGACGGCGTTGATCACGCCGTCGACCTCGTCGACACGGGCCAGGTGCGCCTCCACGGCCTCGCGCGACGACAGCTCGCGGCGGCGGATCAGGTCCGTCATCGCCGTCAGGGAGAGAGCGCAGATCTCGTCGTGGTCCATGTCGGCATCCTGCGGTCCGCGCGCACATCGCCGCCAACCCTCACCCGGCATTGGCCGCACGTGACGGTTCTGGCCGCGGTGGTGGCGAGATCCGCCATACGGGCCCGACCGTGCCCAGGCCCTCAACGGGAGCCGCCGACGTGACTAGCGTCTCGCACCACTCCATCGGGTGCTCGTCGACGACGTCGGACGCCTGGACCCGTCCCCGGCGCCGCTGCCCGCACCCGCCCGGCGCCCGCCGCAACGAGGAGGCACCTCCCGTGACCGTAGAAGACTCCCGCACCACCACCGTCGACGAACCGGGCCTCTCGCCCGTCATGGCCCGGCTCTTCCGCGCCCTGGCCCTGGTCGAGCGGGTCGGCAACCGCCTGCCCCACCCCTTCTGGCTCTTCTGGATCCTCAGCGGGACGCTCGCCGTCGCGAGCGCCGTGCTCGCTGCCCGCAGCACGTCGGTGACGCTGCCCGGCTCGGGCGACGACGTCGTGGTGCGCAACCTGCTCTCGGCCGACGGCGCCGCGTTCGCCCTCGGGTCGGCGCTGGAGAACTTCGCCGGCTTCCCGCCGCTGCCCGTGGTCGTCACGGTCCTCATGGGGGTGGCCGTCGCCGAGCGGAGCGGCCTCATGGCGGCCGTCCTCCGCGTCACCATCGTGCGGCTCCCCGCCCGGTGGGTGACCTTCGCGGTCGCGTTCGCCGGCACGGTCTCGCACGTGACCTTCGACGCCGCCTTCGTCATCCTCATCCCGATGGCCGCGCTCGCCTTCAAGTCCGTGGGCCGCAGCCCCGTCGTCGGCGTCGTCACCGCCTACGTCTCGATCTCGGCCGGCTACAACGCCAGCCCCCTGGTGACCCCCTCCGACGCGATCATCGCGTCGCTCACCACGAGTGCCGCGCAGGTCGTCGACCCGTCGTACGTCGTCAGCCCGCTCGCCAGCTACTACTGGAACGCCGCCTCGTCACTGCTCGTCGCGGTCGTCGTGACCGTCATGATCGAGCTCGTGCTCTCGCGGCGTCCGGGGCAGGAGGCGGATGTCGAGGAGCTCGAGGCCGGCGCCCCCGCGGACGGACCGACCACGCTGGCGCTCACCCGCACCGAGTCGCGCGGCCTGTGGCTGGCCCTCGGTGTCGGCACCCTCCTCGTCGGCGCCGTCGTCGCGGCCACCCTCCCGGACTCCTCCCCGCTGCGGGGCGAGTCGGGCACCTTCACCCAGTCGATCCTGCTGCTCAACGTCGCCGTCGTCGTGGCCGTCACCTTCGCCGTCATGGGCTTCATCTACGGCCGGGTCACGGGGTCCATCGCGTCGGCCGGCGACCTGCCTGGGCTGATGGCCGAGGGTGTGCGGCTCGTCGCGCCGATCATCGTGCTGTTCTTCTCGATCTCGCAGTTCCTCGCCTACTTCTCCTGGACCGGCATCGGCTCGGTCACCGCGGTCAACGGCGCGGAGCTCCTCGAGCGCACCGACACGCATCCCCTGATGGTGCTCGTCGCGCTCGTGGTGGTCGTCAGCGTCATCAACCTGCTCGTCACCAGCGGATCGGCGATGTGGTCGCTGATCGCGCCGATCGTCGTGCCGATGCTCATGTACATCGACGTCAGCCCCGAGGTCGCCCAGACCGTCTACCGGATCGGCGACTCCTGCACCAACGCCGTGACGCCGATGAGCGCGTACTTCGTGCTGGCGCTCGGCTACATGCAGCAGTACCGCCGCAGCGCCGGCATCGGCACCCTCGCCTCCTTCACGCTGCCCATCGCGATGGTGCTGCTCGTGGCGTGGATCGCCTTCTTCGCGCTCTGGTACGCCGTCGGGCTGCCGCTCGGACCGGGCGTGCCGGTGCGGTAGCGGGCTGAGCGCGCAGGGCCAACCCGCGACTACCCGTGCGGTCCGCCGGCCGGCACGCGCACGCCGGAGCGCTTCATCGCCTCGAGCACGACCGCGACGTGGACGCCCTGCACCATCTCGCGCCAGGCGCCGCCGCCCACGACGGCGTACAGGGCCGCCTGGTCGCGCACGGCGAGGTTGACCACGAGGTCGTAGTCGCCCGCGGTGGCCACGGCCTCCCGCACGGCGGGGTCGGTCAGCAGGTGCTCGACGAAGTCGGGCAGGCGGCCGGGCCGCGCCCGGACCCACACCATCGCCTCGAGGGGGAAGCCGAGCACGCTCGGCTCGACCACGGTCCGCGACCAGAGGTGGCCGTTCTGCTGCAGCCAGTCCAGGCGGCGGCGCGCGGTGGACTCGCTGACGCCGGCGGCCCGCGCCACGTCGATGACGCTGGCGCGGCCGTCGGCGGCGAGGGCGCGGGTGATGGCGCGGTCCGTGGGCGACAGGGTGGGCGGCTCGCTCCCGTCGGGCTGCTGGACCCCGAAGGGCGGCACCTCGAGCGCCGCGACCTGCGCCGGGGTGAGGATGCCGGGCCGCCACTGCCGCACGGAGCGGAGCACCCGCAGCAGCGGGTCGGCCTGCACCCGCACCAGC
The DNA here is from genome assembly GCA_038184435.1 of Nocardioides alkalitolerans. Taxonomy (NCBI): domain Bacteria; kingdom Bacillati; phylum Actinomycetota; class Actinomycetes; order Propionibacteriales; family Nocardioidaceae; genus Nocardioides; species Nocardioides alkalitolerans. Next base: position 3,311,751 of record CP116227.1, read on the forward strand.
CCGACGACGGCCGGCAGCTCGTCGAGCACGAGCGCCGGGAGGTTGGCGTTGCTGACGCGGATCTCGGCGACGCACTGCGCCGTGCCGCTCACCGCGTAGGAGAAGACGCAGTCGGAGCGCTGCGCGAGGGCCGTGGCGGTCGCACGCACCGACGCGACCGCGCACTCGACCCGCACCAGCACGGCCGCGTTGTGGCCGCTCAGCGTCGAGATCCGCACGACGCCGGCGTCCAGCAGCGCGGTGCCGCGGCGGGTGACGCTCCGCTCGGACTCGTCGAGCACCTCGGCGATCCGGCGCCAGGGCGCCCGGCCGTCGACCTGCAGGGCGGCGACGATGCGGCGGTCGAGGTCGTCGATGTCGGGAGCGGTGCCCACGGTCACGGGGCGAGGGGCTTGGCCAGGTGCTCCGGCAGCCGGTCGAGGCAGCTCTCCCAGCCCTCGCGGTGGGAGTCGAGCTCCTCGTGGCGCAGACCGGAGTGGACGACGCGGAGCCGCGTGCCGGCGTACGTCGGTTCGAGGCCCACCGAGACGGTGCTCTCCTGCTCCTCGCCGTCCCAGCGCCACGTCCACCGCGCCCAGCCGGGGGCGCACGCCCCCTCGTAGCGGCCGCTGACGCCCATGCCGACCACGTCGGAGACCACCCGCCACACCCCGTCCTCCACCGGGTCGCTGACGGCCACTGCCGCGAACCGCTCCGGCCAGAACCACGCACTCAGCTCGTCGGCCTCGGTCAGCGCGCGCCAGACCCGGTCGGGCGGTGCCGACAGGTCACGCTCGATCTCCACGGTCGCCTGCATCCTGCGACCCTACGGCGCGGGCGCCGGGCAGGTCGATGGTCGTGACCACCGACGTGAGGCTCGGACGGGGCGGCGTCGAGCTGAACCCGAAGCGGCACGGCGGGTCCACGGGCCGCAGCTCCCCGAGCGGCACCCCGTCGAACGACCCGTCGAGGCTGGTGACGGCGTGGACGCCGGTCGCGCCGTACCACTCCCGGCGGCCGCCGCCCGCCGTCCCGCGGGTGCGCACCCCGCGCAGCACGACGCGGGCGACCGGGTCGGTGACCGCGCACCACGCCGGCGCGGTCGCGACGCGGCGCGGCACCAGGCCCACGAGCCGGCCCAGCGCGGTGGGGCGGCCCACGCCGATCGCGAGGCGGAGGGAGTCGCTGGCGAACACGCGCTCCCCGGGCGCGGCCGTCAGGGTGGTGGGCTCGACGCGGATCTCGTCGAAGGTGTACGTCGCGGCGATGAAGTCCGCGAGCTCCCGGGTCGGCGCGACGAGCACGCGGTGCCCCGCCGCGGTCTCGACCATCGCGTCGGCGACCTCGCCGAAGGGGGAGCGCACCCAGCGGCCGACCACGACCCGGGTACCGCTCGCGGACCCGACGCCGGCGATCTCGCCGTCGAAGCGGACCCTCATTCCGGCGCCACCCCCGGTACGTCGCCGCCCAGCCACCGCTCGGCGACCTCGGCCAGCTCGCGGCGGCGCGCGTCCTTCATCTTCTCGAGCGTGCGGACGGCCATCGAGGTGCGCGGGTTGGCGGCGAAGCCGTCGCGGTGGTCGTCGACGAACTGCCAGTAGAGGGCGTCCCAGGCGTCCGCCCAGCCCGCCTCCCCGTCCCTCTTGGAGAAGTCGCTCATCTTCAGCACGTAGTTCGACCCCGACACGTACGGCTTCGTCGTGATGGCCTCGGCGGCGGCGAACTGGCTCATCGCGTAGACGTTCGGCACCATCACCCAGTCGTAGGCGTCGACGAAGAGCGCCATGAACCACTCGTAGACGTCGTCGGGGTCGGTGCGCAGCAGCAGCATCGCGTTGCCGATCACCATGAGGCGCTCGATGTGGTGGGCGTAGCCGTGCCGGAGCACGCGCCGCACGACGACGTCGACGGGGTGGAGGCCCGTCGTGCCGTCCCACCAGCCCGGGCCGAGGGCGCGGGTGAGGTGCAGCCGGTTGGTGGTGCGCAGGCGGCGACCCTGGGTGACGTAGATGCCGCGCATGTACTCCCGCCAGCCGATCACCTGCCGCACGAACCCCTCGAGGCTCGGCAGCGGCACGTCCTCGGCCGCGAGCACGGCGTCGAGCACCTCCCGCGGCGAGAGGAGGCCGATGTTGATGACCGGGCTGAGCGTGCTGTGGAGGAGGAACGGCTCGTCGGCGGCGATGGCGTCCTCGTGGGGCCCGAAGCGGCGCAACCGGTCCTCGACGAAGCGCTCCAGCCAGCGCTTCGCCTGCGCCCGCGTCGTCGGCCACCGGAACTCGTCGGGGTCGCCCGGGTTGTCGGGGAACTCGGCGGCCACCCACGCGATCGCGTCGCGCACGTGCTCGTCGCGCTGCAGGCGCGGCAGCGGCGGCACGTCGAGGCCGCCCTTCGGGTAGGGCTCGCGGTTGTCCTCGTCGAACGACCACTTCCCGCCCACCGGTCCGTCGCCGTCCATGAGCACGTCGAGGCGTCGGCGCTGCCACGCGTAGAACGTCGACATCCGGGGCCGGCTCCCCCGCCGCCGGCCGAGCTGCTCCTGCACGTCGGCGGCGGAGGTGAGGAACGCGGGCGTCTCCTCGACCGTCGGCTCCACGCCGAGCTCGTCGGCGACCGCGCGCAGGTCCCGGTCGAGCCAGTCGTCGACGACGTCGAACCAGCTGACCTCCGTCACCTCGCGCTCCCGCAGCAGCTCGACCAGCTGGGCCTCGGTGTCGCGGTCGCCGCGGCTCTCGACGTACGCCGTCGCGCGGCCCGCCTGCCGCACCTCGGCCTCGAAGCGCTTCATCGAGGCGCGGTGGAGGACGAGCTTGTGGGTGTGGAAGGCGTACTGCCGGAGGAAGAGGTCCGGCTCGACGAGCACGAGCAGGTCGGCGTCCGCCGTGCGCTGCTCGTCGAACAGCTGGTGGGGGAGGACGAGCCGCGCGTGCATGGCGCCAGCGTGCTCCGGCGGACCAAGCGCCGCGCCGGCGTGGCCCACCTCACGACCTGCTGACCCGGCTCGTTACCGAGTGGTAGCAATACGCCCATGACCTCCCGCACCGTGTTCATCACCGGCGCCGCTGCCGGTATCGGCCGTGCCACCGCGCTCACCTTCGCCCGCCAGGGCTGGACGGTGGGCGGCTACGACCTCGACGAGGCCGGCCTGGCCACGCTCGTCACCGAGGTCGAGGCCGTCGGCGCGACCGCCGTCGTCGGCCGTCTCGACGTGAGCGACGCCGACGCCTTCCGCGACGCCGTCGACGACTTCGTCCGGCAGACCGGTCGCCTCGACGTGCTCGTCAACAACGCCGGCATCCTGCTCGCCGGCAAGTTCGAGGACATCGACGTCGCGCGCCACCAGAAGGAGATCGACGTCAACGTCCGCGGCGTCGTCAACGGCGCCCACGCGGCGCACCCGCACCTCAAGCCCGGCTCGACGCTGGTCAACCTGTGCTCCGCGTCGGCGATCTACGGCCAGGCGGAGCTGGCGAACTACAGCGCCACCAAGTTCTTCGTGCGCGGCCTGACCGAGGCGCTCGACATCGAGTGGGGTCCGCAGGGCATCCGCGTCGTGGCGCTCTGGCCCCTCTTCGTGCAGACGGCCATGCTCGACGGGGTGCGGACCGGCACGACCGACACCCTCGGCGTGCGCCTCGGCCCCCAGGACGTCGCCGACGAGATCGTCGCCGTCGTCGAGCCGGGCCGCACCGCGCGGGCCCTCCACCAGGTCCACTTCCCCGTGGGCCGGCAGACCCAGGTGCTCTCCGTCGCGTCGCGCTTCTCGCCGGCGTGGCTCACCCGGATCGTCAACAAACGGTTCGCCGCACACTGAGCCCGACCCCTAGGGTCGCGGGGGTGACCGCACGACCTGCCTCGCCCCCCGACGTACCCGCCGCCGCCCGCGTGCTCGCCGCCGCCTTCGCCGACTACCCGTGGACCCGGTGGACCGTCCCGGCCGACGACCACGAGCGGCGGTTGGAGGAGCTGCAGGAGCTCTACCTCGCGCACGCGCTCGAGGTGGGCGTCGTCCTCGTCGACGATGCGCCGGAGGTGCGCGCCGTCGTCGCGTTGCTGCCGCCCGACGCGCCCGAACCGGCGCCGGCGGTGCAGGAGCGGGTCGTCGCGCTCCACGGCGACCGGCTCGCGGTGCTGGCCGACGTCGCGCTCCCGCCGGCCCCGGACGACGCCTGGACGCTCGCGACCCTCGGCGTGCACCCCGACCACCGGGGCGCGAGGCTGGGCACGGCGTTGACGGAGGCCGGGCTCGCCGCCGCCGCAGAGCGCGGGGCGACCAGCGTCGCCCTGGAGACGTCGGACGAGCGCAACGTGCGCCTCTACGAGCGGCTCGGCTTCGCGGTGACCGCCCGCACCGAGCTGGCCGACGGCCCGGTCGTCTGGTCGATGACGCGCGCCTGAGTCACCGCTCCGCGAGCCACTCCCCGAAGGTCTGGCGCCCCACGAGGTCCGGCGCCGCGGGCACGAGCGCCCCGGCCCGCACCCCGCGGCCGAAGGCGCCGGGCACCCGCACCGGTACGACGAGGCGCGGCCCCCCGTCGCGACGAGCCGTCCGGCGGGCCATCGACGCGAGGTCCTCGCGATGCGGGCCCGCGAGGTCGAGGGTGGACCGGCGGGGCGGCTCGACCGCGAGCCGGGCCAGGTGCGCGGCGACCTCGGCCGCCGCCACCGGTCGCACCGGCATGCGGGGCGCCAGACCGATCGGGCCGAACGTGAGGCCGCCCAGCAGCTGGCCCGCGAACTCGTGGAACTGCGCCGCGCGGAGGATCGTCCACGGCACCGGCCCCGACGTCACGAGCTCCTCCTGGCGCAGCTTGCCGACGTAGTAGTCGAACGGCACCCGGTCGATCCCCACGATCGAGAGCGCGAGGTGGTGGCCCACGCCGGCCCGGTCCCCCGCCGCGAGCAGGGCCGCCGTCGTGCGCCCGAAGAACGCCGCCGACTCCGCCGCATCCCTGGTCATCACGTTGAGCGCGTCGACGACGGCGTCGACCCCGACGAGGCGCTTCGCCAGGTCCTCCGTCAGAGCGTCGCCGTCCTGCGCCAGGTCGACGCCCGTGGAGCGCGCCAGCACGACGGTCTCGTGCCCCGCCCGCTCCAGCTCCGCCACCGTCAGCGCACCGACCAGCCCCGTACCGCCCGCGACCGCCACCCGCATGTCCGTCTCCTCCTGCTCGCGACGGCCCCGTGCGGGCCGTCGGGGACCTGACGACGTAGCCCAGCGATCTGTGAGGTCGGGTTGTCCCCCGCTCGTAGCGTCGACCCATGAGCGAGACCAACGACGCCGTCGCCGATGTGTGGGACGACTGGCAGGACGCGGTGAACATGGCCCCCGCCGAGCTGGAGAAGTGGCTCGAGACGGACGAGTCGAAGTCCGTCGGGCAGGGGGCGGGCGAGTCGACCGGGCACAAGTCGGGGCGCCGGATCGTCGAGATCAAGCGGACCAACAAGACCGACCTGACCGACGACGACGCCGCTCACATGAAGAAGGTCGTGGGTTACGTGCACCGGCACCTGGAGCAGCGCCCGGAGGGCGACGTGTCGGAGACGAACTGGCGCTACTCGTTGATGAACTGGGGGCACGACCCGCTGAAGTAGCGGATCCTCCCCCTCGCGGACGTCATGCGGACCGTCGCCCCCGACGACCACCGCGCATGACGTCCGGCAGGGCGCCTCGCGGACGTCATGCGGACCGTCGCCCCCGGCCGCCGTTTCGCATGACGTCCGGCACGGCGCCTCGATCAGTACGACTTCGGCAGCCCCAGCGTGTGCATCGCGACGAAGTTGAGGATCATCTCGCGGCTCACGGGCGCGATCCGGCCGAGCCGGGCGGCGACGAGCATGTTCGCCAGCCCGTACTCCACCGTCAGGCCGTTGCCGCCGTGGGTGTGCACCGCGACGTCGGTGGCGTTGCAGGCGATCTCGCCGCCGGCGTACTTCGCCATGTTGGCGTACTCGCCCGCGCCGAAGTCGTCACCCGCGTCGTACAGGGCCGCCGCCTTCTGCCACAGCAGCCGCGCCTGCTCGAGCTCGATCTTCACCTTCGCCAGCGGGTGCGCGATGCCCTGGTGCGCACCGATCGGCGCCTCGCGCCACACCGAGCGCTCCTTGGCGTAGGCCACCGCCTTGTCGAGCGCGTAGCGGGCCATGCCGCAGGAGAACGCGGCGCCCATGATGCGCTCGGGGTTGAGACCGGCGAAGAGCTGCCACATGCCGCCGTCCTCGGAGTGCGGGTCGCCGACGAGCGACGTGGCGGGCACCCGCACGTCGTCGAGGAACAGCGTGAACTGCTTCTCCGGCGCCTGCCACGCCATCGGGATGACCTGCTTGGAGAAGCCGGGGGCGTCGGTCGGCAGGACGAACAGCGCGGGCCGCAGCTTGCCGGTGCTCGCGTCCTTCATCCGCGACACGATGAGCACGCTCTGCGCCTCGTCGACGCCGGAGATGTAGGTCTTCTGGCCCGTGAGGACGTAGTGGTCGCCGTCCTGCGTGGCGGTCGTCGTGATGTTGTGCGAGTTGGAGCCCGCATCGGCCTCGGTGATGCCGAAGGCCATGAGGTGGGTGCCGTCGGCGATGCCGGGCAGCCACCGCTCCTTCTGCTCCGGGGTGCCGCAGCGGTTGATGATCGAGCCGCAGATCGCGGGGCTGACGACCATCATGAGCAGCGGCGCGCCGGCCGCGGCCGACTCCTCGAGCACCGCCGCCAGGTCGGCCATGCCGCCGCCCCCGCCGCCGTGCTCCTCGGGGATGTTGACGCCCAGGAAGCCGGACCGGCCCATCTCGAGCCACATCTCGGTCATCTTGCCGCCGTCGCGGGCCTGCTTCGCGACGTACTCGTGGCCGTACTTCCCGGCCAGCTTCGCGACCGCCTCCCGCAGCGCCACGCGCTCGTCGGGCTCCGTGAACATCGCGCTCATGCCTGCTCCTCGTCGAGTTCCACGACCGCGAGCACGTCGCCCGCCGCCACCTGCTGACCTGCTGCCACGCCCACCTCGGCGACCACGCCGTCGTGGGGCGCGGCGACCGCGTGCTGCATCTTCATCGCCTCGAGCACGAGCACGGTGTCGCCGGCGGCCACGCGCGCGCCCGCCTCGACCGCGACCCGCACGACCGTGCCCGGCATCGGCGCGAGCAGCGAACCGCTCGCCACCGCGTCGGCGGGGTCGACGAACCGGGGGACCACGTCGAGCGCCACGTGCCCGTCGGGCCCGTCCACCTCGACGGTGCCGGTGCCGCCCGGCGGCACGACGACCCGGTACGTCGCGCGCACGCCTCCGCTCTCCAACGTCACCTCGTCGGGAGCGGCGGCCACGACGGCCCCGTCGAGGCCCTCGATGCGGTAGCCGTCACGGCCGCCCCACCACGCGACGGCGAGGTCGCCCGCAGCGTCGCCCCCGGCGTCGCCCTGGGGGTGCTCGAACCACGTGAGCTGCGGCTGCGACGGCACGTTGCGCCACGCCACCGGGATCCGGGTCTGCACGACGCGCTCCGTGCGGGCGGCCTCGGCGAGGGCGAGGGCGGCCGCCTGCGCGGCCCGGGTGACCCGGTCGGCGTCGGTCGGCGTCACCCACGAGCGCTCCCCCAGGAACGCCGTGGACACGTCGCCCGCCAGGAACCTGTCGTCCTCGAGCAGCGCGACGAGCTGGTCGCGGTTGGTGCGCACGCCGTGGATCCGGGCCCGACGGAGCGCATCCGCGAGGGACCGCGCCGCCTGGCGCCGGGTCGGCGCCCACGCGATGACCTTGGCGAGCATCGCGTCGTAGTGCGTCCCCACGGCCGTACCGGCCGCGAAGCCCGCGTCGAGCCGCAGGCCCGACGGGCCGGGGTCGACGGTGAAGGCGACGTCGGCACCGGGCACGTCGAAGGCCGTCAGCAGGCCCGACTGCGGCTGGTAGTCGGCGGCCGGGTCCTCCGCGTAGAGACGCACCTCGATCGCGTGGCCCTGCGGCTCCCGACGCGGGTCCGGCAGCGGCAGCCCCTCGGCGACGGCGATCTGCGCCTCGACGAGGTCGATGCCGAAGACCTGCTCGGTGACGGGGTGCTCGACCTGCAGCCGCGTGTTCATCTCGAGGAAGAAGAACTCCTGGGACTCCGCGTCCATGAGGAACTCGACAGTGCCCGCGCCGCGGTAGTCGATCGCGTCCGCCGCGCGGCGGGCCGCCTCGTGGAGCGCCCGCCACGTCTCCTCGCGCAGGCCCGGGGCCGGCGCCTCTTCGACGACCTTCTGGTGGCGGCGCTGCAGGGAGCAGTCGCGCTCCCCCAGCACGACGACGCCCTCCGGCGTGCCGACGACCTGCACCTCGACGTGGCGGCCGCGCTCGAAGAAGCGCTCGACGAAGACGGTGGGGTCGCCGAAGGCCGAGGCGGCCTCGTCGGAGGCCAGCTTCACGGCCGCCTCCAGGTCGTCGAGCTCCCGCACGACGCGCATCCCGCGACCGCCACCGCCCGCGGAGGCCTTGACGATGACCGGCAGGTCAGCGTCGGTGACCGCGGCCGGCTCGAGCCGGTCGAGCTGGGGAACGCCCGCGTCCTGCATGAGCTCCTTAGCCCGGATCTTGTCGCCCATGGCCTCGATGGACGCGGGTGACGGCCCGATCCAGGTGAGGCCGGCCTCGCTGACGGCCCGGGCGAAGTCGGCGTTCTCCGACAGGAAGCCGTAGCCCGGGTGCACGGCGTCCGCGCCCGACGCCCGCGCGGCGTCCAGCACGAGGTCGGCCCGGAGGTAGGTCTCGGCGGGCGTGCTCCCCGGCAGGCGTACCGCGCGGTCCGCCTCCGCCACGAACGGCAGGTCCGCGTCGGCGTCGGAGTGCACGGCGACGGTCTCGATGCCGAGACGGCGGCACGTGGCCATGACGCGGCGGGCGATCTCGCCGCGGTTCGCCACCAGAACAGATCGGATCATCGGGTCGTCACATCCTGAAGACGCCGAAGCGCTCGGCGCCCCGGGTCGGGTTGTTGTCGATCACGGACAGGCAGATGCCGAGCACGGTCCGGGTGTCGCGCGGGTCGATGACGCCGTCGTCGTAGAGCATCCCGGACAGGAAGTACGGCAGCGACTGCTCCTCGATCTGCTGCTCGACGTAGGCCTTGATGCCGGCGAACCCGTCGGCGTCGAACTCCTGGCCCTTCGACTCGGCGGAGGCCTTGGCGACGATCTCCATGACACCGGCGAGCTGGGCCGGGCCCATGACGGCAGACTTCGCCGAGGGCCAGGTGAAGAGGAACCGCGGGTCGAACGCGCGGCCGTTCATGCCGTAGTTGCCGGCGCCGTAGGAGGCGCCCATGACCACCGAGAGGTGCGGCACGGTGGAGTTCGAGACAGCGTTGATCATCTGCGCGCCGTGCTTGATGATCCCGCCCTGCTCGTACTCCGCGCCGACCATGTAGCCCGTCGTGTTGTGGAGGAAGAGCAGCGGGGTGTCGACCTGGTTGGCGAGCTGGATGAACTGCGTCGCCTTCTGCGCCTCCTCGCTGAACAGCACGCCCTGCGCGTTGGCGAGGATGCCGACCCGACGACCGTGGATGCGGGCCCATCCGGTCACGAGCGACGGGCCGTAGAGCGGCTTGAACTCGTCGAAGGGCACGTTGGCGTCCGGCCCGACGCCGGGCCGGGTGCCGTCGACCAGCCGCAGGATCACCTCGCGCGGGTCGAACGGCTCCTTGAGGTCGGTGGGCACGAGGTCGAGCAGGCCCTCGGGGTCGAGGTCCGGCTCGGCGTACGCCGGGAGGTCGCGGTCCGCGCGGGCCTTGCGGTGCCCGAGGCGCGCGACGATCCGCCGGCCGATCCGGATCGCGTCGCGCTCGTCCGCCGCCAGGTAGTCGGCAAGACCCGAGACGCGGGCGTGCATCTCCGCGCCGCCGAGCGACTCGTCGTCGGACTCCTCGCCCGTCGCCATCTTCACGAGCGGCGGACCACCGAGGAAGACCTTGGCCCCCTCCTTGACCATCACCGTGTAGTCGCTCATGCCGGGGATGTAGGCCCCGCCGGCCGTGGAGTTGCCGAAGACCAGGGCGATGGTGGGACGCCGGTCGGCCGAGGCCCGCGTGATGTCGCGGAACATCTTGCCGCCGGGGATGAAGATCTCCTTCTGGGTCGGGAGGTCCGCGCCGCCCGACTCCACGAGCGCGATCGTCGGCAGGTTGTTCTCCGCCGCGACCTGGGCCGCCCGGAACGCCTTCTTCAGCGTCCACGGGTTCGACGCGCCGCCCTTGACGGTGGGGTCGTTGGCCGTGATGAGGCACTCGACGCCCTCGACGACGCCGATGCCGGTGACGAGCGAAGCGCCGACGGTGAAGTCGGAGCCCCAGCCGGCCAGCGGCGAGAGCTCGAGGAAGGCCGAGCCCTCGTCGACGAGCAGCTCGATGCGCTCGCGGGCCAGGAGCTTGCCGCGGCGCCGGTGGCGCTCGACGTACTTCTCCCCGCCGCCCGCGACGGCCTTGGCGTGCTCCGCGTCGAGCGCGTCGAGCTTCGCGAGCATCGCCGCGCGGCGCTCCTGCTCGACCGTGGTCGTGCCCGTGCTGGTCCCGCTCACTGCTCCTCCTCCAGGACGGCCTTCATGCGGTCGAGGGTCGTGCGCATCCCGCGCTCGTTGGTGCGCGCCCGCAGCGGTCCCAGCACCAGCCAGTAGAGGCGCAGGGGCAGGGTGGCCTCGAGGCGGTAGTACTCGGTGACCCGCGTGCCCGTGCCCTCCGGCTCCAGCCGGTAGCCCCAGTTGGTGACGGTCGTCGACTCCGTGCCGACGGCGAACTCGAAGACCCGCTCCGGCTCGCAGCGGGTCACGCGGCAGCCGGACCAGTACGTCGGGCCGACCCCGTTGCGCTTCACGTGCCCCTTGAACGTGGCGCCGACCGCGGGGCCCGTGGACCCCCGGGTCCAGCGCGCCTCGAAGGTCTCGGGCGAGAACTCGCCGATCCGGGTCACGTCGCTGACGAGCGCCCACACCCGGTCGACGGGGGCCTCGACGTGCACCGACACCTCGCCGCCGAGCGGACGCACCAGCCGCGGGCGGCTCACGCGGCGTACCCCAGGAGGCGGGCCGAGAGGTCCGCCAGCACCTCGTTGGCGCCGCCGCCGATGCCGAGCAGCCGCACGTCGCGGTAGTGCCGCTCGACCTCCGAGCCGCGCATGTAACCGGTGCCGCCGAACAGCTGCACCGCCTCGTGGCAGACCGCCTCGGCGGTCTTCACGGCCGTCTCCTTGGCCAGGCACGCCTCCGCGATGACCTGCTCCCCCGCGACGTGGCGGGCGGCGACGGCGTGCGTGTAGGTGCGCGCGACCTCGACCTGCCGGCGCATCTCGACGAGCTTGTGGCGCACCACCTGCCGCGAGGCCAGCGGCTTGCCGAAGGTCTCCCGCTCCTGCGCGTACGCCGCGGCGAGGGCCAGCGAGCGGGCGGCCGCGGCGTACCCCTGCACGGCCAGGCCGATGCGCTCCACCACGAACTGCTGCGCGATCTGGATGAAGCCCGAGCCCTCCGCGCCGACCAGGTTGGCGACCGGGACCCGGCAGTCGACGAACGACAGCTGGGCGGTGTCGGAGCAGTGCCAGCCCATCTTCTCGAGCTTGCGGTCGACGGTGAAGCCGGGCGTGCCGGCGTCGACGACGAGCAGCGAGACGCCGCCGTGGCCCTGGCCGGGCGTGAAGTCGCCGCCGGTGCGCACCGCGGTGGTCACGAAGTCGGCGCGGGTGCCCGAGGTGATGAAGGTCTTCGCCCCGTTGACCACGTAGTGGTCGCCGTCGCGCACCGCCCGGGTGCGGATCGACGCGACGTCGGACCCGCCCTCGGGCTCGGTGATGCCGAGCGAGCCGATCATCTCGCCGGCCAGCGTGGGCCGCACGAAGCGGTCGACGAGGTCGGGGTCGCCGGCGGTCGCGATGTGGGGCAGCGCGATGCCGTGGGTGAAGAGGCTGGCGATGATCCCGCCCGAGCCGCCGCCCTCGAAGATGCCCTCGCTGACGGTCACGGAGTCGAGCAGGTCGCCCCCGTCGCCGCCGACGGCCTCGTCGAACCCGACGCCCAGCAGGCCCGCCTTCGCGGTCCGCGCGTGGAGCTCGCGGGGCAGCGCTCCGGCGTCCTCCCACTCCTGCAGGTGGGGCGCGATCTCGCGCCGCGTGAACGCGGCGGCCGCCTCCCGCAGGGCCCGCCGCTCGGGGGTCGCCGTGAAGCCGACGTCCCCGGTGAGGGAGGTCGTCACGTCCGTGCCCGCGCTCACAGGAGCGCGTCCTCGACGCTGACCATGCGGCTGCGGACCCACTCGCCCAGGCCCTTGGCCTGGGGGTCGAACCGCGTCGACGCGGCCACCCCCTCGCCGAGCAGGCCCTTCACGACCACGTTGACGCCACCGAGGTTCGGCAACGGATACACCTCCACATCGAGTTCGGCGGCCTCCGGCACGAGCTCACGGATGCGGCTCGGGGAGATGAGCTTGGTGAGCCAGGTGACGCGCGCGGCGTGCCGCTCGGGGTCGTGGCGGTGGCCGCTCGTCGCGACCCACAGCCCGATGTTGGCGTCGCCGCCCTTGTCGCCCGAGCGGGCGTGCACGAACGAACCGAGCGGCACGCGGCGGGTCAGGGTGTCGACGGGCGCGGGGTACGGCGAGGGCCGGCGCGCGAGCTCCCCGTCGTCCGGCTCGGCGGTGTGCACCGGGTGCGGCACCAGCACGCGCTCCTTCTCCGAGCCGTCCGCGTCGAGCACCACGACGGTGTGCTCGACGGCCGAGCGGTCGACGTACGCCGGGTGGTAGACGCCGTAGGGCACCGGCTTGGCGGGGGGCGCGGTGATGGCGAAGCCCGGGTACGACGCGAGGGCGAGCTCGACGGCCACCGAGGTGAAGGCGCGTCCGACGGGCTCGGGGGCCGGGTCGAGCGCGGTCACGCGGAGCAGCACGGAGGCGGACTGCTCCGTGGGGGCGTCCGGGGTGGCCGGGCCCGTGTCGGACCAGGCGACGGTCGCGGGCCGGCCGGCGGACGAGGCGTCGAGCGCCGACTCTACCTGGGCCCGCACCCAGGCGGCCTTGTCGTCGATGTCGAGACCGGTGAGCACGAGCTCGAGGCTGTTGCGCCACCCGCCCAGCACGTTGACGGCGACCTTGAGGCGGGGCGGCGGCGCGCTGCCGGTGACGCCGTCGACGCGCACGCGGTCCGGCCCCTCCTGCGTGAGCCGCACCGACTCCAGGTGGGCGGTCACGTCGGGACCGAGGTAGCGGTGGGTCTGGATCTCGTACATGAGCTGCGCCGTCACCGTGTCGGTCGTGACCGCGCCGCCGGTGCCGTCGTGCTTGGTGACGACGAACGAGCCGTCGCGGCGCACCTCGGCGATCGGGAACCCGAGCGAGGTCGTCAGGGCGTCGGCCGGCAGGTCGCCGAAGCCGGAGAAGTTGCCGCCCGTGGCCTGGCAGCCGCACTCGATGACGTGGCCCGCGACGACCGCGCCGGCGAGCTGGTCGTGGTCGTCGGGGGTCCAGCCGAAGTGGGCCGCGGCGGGCCCGACGACCACCGAGGCGTCGGTGACCCGGCCGGTGACGACGACGTCCGCCCCGGCCGTGAGGGCCTCGGCGATGCCGAACGCACCGAGGTAGGCGTTGGCCGTGAGGGCGTCGGACAAGTCGCGCTCGTCGCCCGCGGCGGGCTGGAGGCGGACCGTGCCGGCCTTCAGGCCCGGGACGAGGTCGTCGCCCGCGACGTACGCGATCCGGGGGCTGAGCCCGAGGCCGCGCGCCACCTCGGCGAGCCTCCGCGCCAGGCCGGCCGGGTTGAGGCCGCCCGCGTTGCTGACGATCCGCACGTTCTTCTCCAGCGCCAGCCCGAGGCAGTCCTCGGCCTGGCGGAGGAAGGTCTTCGCGTAGCCCGCCTCCGGGTCGCGCATGCGGTCCTTGCCGAGGATCAGCATGGTGAGCTCGGCGAGGTAGTCGCCCGTGATCACGTCGACGCCGTGGGGACGACCGTCGGCCCCGGTGGTCGTGCCCTCGAGCATCTCGCGCATCGCGGAGAGCCGGTCGCCGTAGAAGCCCGAGCAGTTGCCGATGCGCAGCACGTCGCTGCCCGATCCCGTCATGCGTGCGCTCCTTCGGTGGTGGTGCTGAGCGGGGCACGGCCCTCACCCGGAGGGCCGGCGAAGGCCTGGGCGACGTCGAGCCAGCGGTCGGCGTCGGCGCCGGTGGCCGTGAGGGCGAGGTCGTCGCGGTGCGCGCGCTGCGTGACGAGGCGCGCGAAGTCGACCGCCGGGCCCTCGACGCGCTGCTCGGCGTCCTCCGGGCCGTCGGTCCAGGTGGCGCCCGACGGCAGCGTGAGGCGCACGTGGACCGGGGCCGCCGGCGCCTCGAGCCCGCGGATGACGAAGGAGAAGCCGCGGGTGCGCGCCCCGATGTGGCAGACGTGGCGCACGCCGTCGTCGTCCTGCGCGTCGAGCCCGAGGGCGTCCGTCACGTCGAGTCCGTGGGCCCAGGTCTCCATGTAGCGTGCCGTCCCCATCGACACCGGGCTCATCGCCGGGCCGAACCACGGCATCTTCTCGCCCGGCCGCTCGGCCGCCAGCTGCCGGAGCGCGGCCGCCAGGTCGGCGCGGCGTCCGCGCCAGTGCTCCAGGAGCTCCGCGGCCGGCACGGCCGCGCCCTCCGTCGCGCTGCGGTCGACGAAGCCGCTCGGGTCCTCGAGCGCGACCGTGACGATCGCGTCCCAGGCGGCCTTCTCCTCCTCGCCCCGTACGGCGCGGGCCGCCGCGGCCGCGGCGATGTCGGTCCACGCCAGGTGGGCGACCTGGGCCGCGACGTCCCAGCCCTCGGCGGGCGTCGGGCGGCGCCAGCCGGTGGCGTCGTCGGGGAGGTCCGCGACACGGTCGTCGAGGCGCTGGGTGAGCGCCGCCAGGTCGACCAGCACGCCCTCGAGCACGGGGTTCGGATCGGTCATCGGTGCTCCTGGGGATCGGTGCGGGCGAGCGCGGCGTCGAGGGTGAGCGCCCACTGGTCGAGGATGCGGGCGCGCCGGGCCGTGTCGTCGCCGAGCGTCTGTGCGAGGCCGAGGCCGCGCAGGAGGTCGAGGGTGGCCTGCACCAGCTCACGGACGCCCGGCTGTTCCTCGTCGGCGCCGAGCAGCTCGACGGTGAGGCGGTGCGTCTCCCGGCCGAGGTGACGCTCGAACGGGGTCACCACCTCGAGCAGCGGCGCGTCGCTCCGCGCGGCGACCCAGAGCTCGAGGGCGGCCGCGAACACGGGACCCGTGAACAGCTCGGCGAGGAGGCCGAGCACCGCGCGCGTGCTCCGCGACTCCTCCGGGAGGGCCGCGACGACGGTGGTGAGCTCGTCGCGTCGTACCGCCGCCAGGTGCTCGACCGCCGCCACCACCAGGTCGGTCTTCGACGGGAAGTGGTGGAGCTGCGCTCCCCGGCTGACGCCCGCGCGCTGGGAGACGACGGTCGTCGACGTACCGGCCCAGCCGCGCTCGACGAGCACGTCCACGCAGGCCTCGAGGAGCCGCGCGCGCATCGCCCGCGTGCGCTCGCCCTGCGGCACGCGGCCGGGCGCGGGTTCGGCGGCCGGGTCGGTGGCCGCGTCGGCGACCTGGGGGGCGGACATGGGGGGATCGTGACCCAGGTGGCAACAAACAGTCAAGACTGTCTTTTTGTGGGTGGTCTCCCCGGGACGTCATGCGATGCGGTGGCGCGGGGCGCCGGACCGCATGACGTCCCGGGTACGGCGCGGGGTGACCCCCAACGGCCCGTGAGGTCCTGCGGAACGGATGCAACCCGGACGCCGGCCGGATGGCATCCGTTCCGCAGGACTCCCGCCGGGAACGCGTGGCCGACTGACGAGGCGCCGCCGCCCCGCGACCGCGGAATTGTGCGGCTTAGACAGGTCCGGCTCGACGCGGCTCGTCCCCACCGCACATTTCCGGACCCCCGGGGTGAGGTCCGGCCCCACCCCGCGTGAGCGCCTAGGCAATCTCGAGCAGGTCCCGCTCCGACGTCGCGACCGATCCGGCGAGGCGTCCCGCCACCCCACGGACGGGTCCGCTGCCGGCGATGCGGGCCGCGAGGCGCTGGGCGCCCACGCCGAGGCGCGTCTCCGGGTAGGCCAGGCGCGGGAAGCCGGGCGGCAGGCCCTGGGTGCGGTCGACCACGGGTCGCATCCACGCGTCGTACTCCGTCAGCGCCTCCCCCACGTCCGCGTGGCGGGAGAGGGCGGCGGCGAGGGTGTAGCCGCCGAGCAGCGCCAGCGACGAGCCACCGCCCCCGAGCGGCGTCACGCACCAGGCGGCGTCGCCGACGAGCACGACGCGCCCGACCGACCAGCGCGGGAGGACGACCTGGGCGAGGGCATCGACGTACACGTCCTCCGAGGTCGCGAGCCCCTCCAGGATCCGCCCCGCCTGCCACCCGGCGTCGGCGAAGAGCTCCCGGAGCACGCCGTCGCGCCGCTCCGCGTCGGCACCGCGGAGGTCGTCGCGGTCGTGGCGGTCGCTGGCGTAGGCGAGCATCGCCCGCGTCGTGCCCCGGTTGTCGGGGCGCAGCATGACCTGGCGGCCGCCCGTGGCCGTGCACCAGCTCCACCACCGGTCGTCGGAGTCACGCCGCGGGATCGTGCCGTAGACGATGGTCACGTCGAGCGGCCGCAGCGCGTCGCGCTCCTCGTCGGCGGGGAGCAAGAGCGCCCGCGTCGAGGACCGCACCCCCTCGGCGACGACGACCAGGTCGCACTCCGCGACGGCGCCCGACGCGAACCGCACCTGCACCGGGCCCGCACCGGGATCGTCGTCGACGGCGGCGATCGTGTCGCCGTACCGCACCTCGACGCCCGACGGCAGCGCCTCCAGCACGATGCGGGCGAGGTCGCCGCGCAGCACCTCCAGCTCGGCGGTCGGCCCGTCCTCGCCCTCCCGCGCCGGGAACTCCGCGACGGTCGCCCCCTCCTCGTCGACGAAGCGGGTGCCCTCCTCGGTGGTGGTCGCCTCCTTGATCGCCGCGGTGAGGCCCATCCGATCGGCGACGGCGCGCGCCTCGCCCCGGACGTCGACGTTCTGCCCGCCGTCCCGGAAGGACGACGCGCGCTCGACGACGGTGACGGTCCAGCCGGTGCGAGCGAGCCAGTACGCCGCGGTGAGACCCGCGACGCTACCTCCGGAGACCACGGCACGACGGTCCATGGCCGTCACGGTAGGAGGACGGGCCAAGACCCGCGGTGTGACGCAGTCGGTTGGACCCGTCTGCAACCGTCGGGGTGTCTCACGCGTCCTTGGGGGAGGAAGCGCACCGCACCGTCCCCCGAGGAGGAACACCCGCATGCAGCCCGCACCCGGCCGTGGGAGCACCACGCCCCACGCCACGTCCCCGCTGTGGCCATCGGTCGCCGTCGCCGTGCTGCTGGGTCTGCTGCTGGTGCTCGCCACGACCCTGCTCCCGCAGCCGCACCCGGAGGGTCGGGGGGTCCTCCACCCCGCCTCGGTCGAGGAGCCGGCCGAGCACTCCCCCGACGCCCCCGCGGTCGACACCCAGGTCGTCGACGTCTCGCGCTGATCCTGCCGGGTCCACACTGGTGCGCATGACGAAGACGATCCTCATCACGGGCGCCAGCTCGGGACTCGGCGCCGAGATGGCGCGCCAGTTCGCCGCGCTCGGTCACGACCTCGCGCTCTGCGCCCGTCGCCTCGACCGCCTCGAGGAGCTGCGGGCGGAGATCACGGCCGCCCACCCCGCCCGCCGCGTCGAGGTCCGCGAGCTCGACGTCACCGACGACGAGGCCGTCCACCGGGTCGTCGCCGACCTCGCCGCCACCTTCGGCCACCTCGACCGCGTGATCGTCAACGCCGGCCTCGGCAAGGGTGCGCCGCTCGGCACGGGCAAGCACCACGCCAACCGCCAGACCGCGGTCACCAACTTCCTCGGCGCACTGGCCCAGACCGACGCGGCGCTCGAGGTCTTCCGCGCCCAGGGCGCGGGCCACCTCGTGATGATCTCCTCGATGGCGGCGATGCGCGGGATGCCGGGGTCGACGACGACGTACGCCGCGACGAAGGCCGGCGTCGCCCACCTCGCCGAGGGCGTCCGCGCCGACGTGCACGGGACGCCGATCAAGGTGACGGTGCTCTACCCCGGTTTCATCGCCTCCGAGATGAACGACGGCACCGGCGGCAACCCGCCGATGCTGGTCTCGACCGAGAAGGGCGTGCGGGCGATGGTCACCGCGATCGAGAAGGAGAAGGACTCGGCCTGCGTGCCCCCGCTGCCCTGGGCGCCCCTGAGCGTCGTGATGAGGCACGCGCCGCTGCCGCTCTTCCGCAAGCTGGTCTGAGGCGTCGCCGAGCGAACGCTCGGGCGGCAGGTTGGTGGGTAAAGCGGTCGGTTCCCCGGTCAGCCGGGGAACCGACCAGGGTCCCTCAGCCCCGCCCGTGCGGGGCGACGACGGCGCGGCTGGAGAGCTCGCCGGCCTCGAGCGCGCGGTAGGCCTCGAGCGCGTCGTCGAGCGCGTAGACCTCCACCTCGGGCGTGATCTGCCCGGCGCGGTAGAGGTCCACGACCTCGTGCAGCTCCTCGATCGTGCCCCAGTAGGTGCTCGTCAGCTCGACCTCGTAGGGCACCTTGTAGAAGTTCCACTCGAAGGTGCCGTTGGCGATGCCGACGACCGTCACCCGGCCGCGCAGCGCCACCACGCTCATCGCGAGCTCGATCGTGGGCGTCGCGCCGACGAGGTCGAAGACGGCGTCCACGCCGCGGCCATCCGTGATCTCCCGGATCGCCGCGGCCTGGCCCTCGCCGCCGGGGACCGTCACCGCACCGTTGGCCTCGGCCTTCCGCATCGCCTCGGGCTTGGTGTCGGTGGCGATGACGGTGGCACCGGTGAGCGCCCGGAGGATCTGCACGGCGATCTGGCCGAGTCCGCCGAGGCCGATGACCAGCGCCGTACGGCCGCCACCGGCGAGGGCGGGCAGCGACTTCTTGATCGCGTGGTACGGCGTCAGGCCGGCGTCCGACAGCGGCGCGGCCGCGACGGGGTCGGCGTCGCCGAGCGGCACGAGGTTGCGGGCCGGGACCGCGACGTACTCCGCCATCCCGCCGTCGCGTCCGAGGCCGGCCGCCAGGTGCGGCATGGAGGCGGCGTTCTCGCAGTAGGTGTCCTGGCCGCGGGAGCAGGCACGACAGCGCCCGCACCCCATCGGGCCGTAGACGAGGAAGGCCTCCCCGGGCTCGATCCCCCTGACCCCGTCGCCGAGCGCCTCCACCCATCCCGAGCTCTCGTGGCCGAGCACGAACGACGGCTTGAGCTGCGCCGGGCCGAAAGCCTCGTCGAACTCCCGGTAGACCGCGATGTCGGAGTGGCAGGCCCCCGCACCCGCCACCTTCAGCAGCACCTCTCCCGGCCCCGGCGTCGGCTTGTCGACCTCGCGCAGGCTGGGCGTCGTCTTGTACTGGTCGAAAACCACGGCTCGCATCGTTCGATCCCTCTCCTCGCGAGCGGCGCGGCGTGCGCCGCTCTCCCGCCGTCGACGGTACGCCGCGGGGCGAGGCCCTCAGCAGACGGGCGCGGGGCCGGTCTCGAGGTGGCTGTGCTCGTTGAACGACACGAGCCGCACGCCGCGGAGCCCGACCGTGACCTTGGTGAGCGACGTGTTGACGACGACCGGGGTCAGCCGCGTCCAGGGGCCCGCGAGCTCGGCCGGGTCGGATGCGGGGTCCCACAGGCCGACCATCGCCGCGGTCAGCCACGCGACGGGTCCGCCGGAGGTGACGACGACGATCGTGCCGGTGCGTCCGACGCGGTCGGCGGCGTCGGAGAGGGCGGCCTGCGTACGGCGCGTGAACGCCGCGAACGACTCGGCGTAGTCGTCGTGGTCGCCGCTGGTCCAGCGCATCATCGCCATCTGCAGCCACTGCTGGAACTGCTGCGGGTCGGGGTCGCCGCCGCCGACCATCGTGGGCAGGTGGGCGCGGAGCACCTCGCCGTGGTCGTAGTCGGCCCAGCGTTCGTCGACGGTGGTCCGGGCGCCCCAGGCACCCGTCACGGTGAGGGCCTCGACGGTCTCGCGGTGCATCCGACGGCCGGCGTGGACGACGAGGTCCGGCGCGACGCCCCGCGCGGCGAGGGCGGCGCCGAGCAACCGGCTCTGCTCCCAGCCGAGCGGCGTCAGCGTCTCCTCGTCGGTCCCGTCCTCGGCCCCGCCCCAGGAGGACTGGCCGTGGCGCACGAGCAGCAGCGTGCCCATCAGGACACCCACCCGATCGGGCCGTCGTCGATCACCGTGCGGCAGCGCCGGGCGAGCAGCCCGACCATGGCGCCGAGGCCCGCGAAGGCGGGGTTGGTGGTGGCACCCGCGACGTACCGCGCCCAGATCTGCTGCGCGATCACCGCCAGCCGGAACAGGCCGAAGACCTCGTAGAACCGCCAGGCGTCCGCGTCGACGTCGAGGCCGCGCGCCGCGGCGTACGTCTGGACGACCTGCTGCCGCGTCCACATCCCCTCGAGGTGGGTGGGCTGCCGGCGGGCGGAGCGGAAGACGGGCTCGTCGTCGGCCTGCACCCAGTAGGCCAGCGCGCTGCCGAGCTCGGCGAGCGGGTCGCCGACGGTCGCGAGCTCCCAGTCGAGCA
Organism: Nocardioides alkalitolerans; assembly: GCA_038184435.1. NCBI lineage: Bacteria > Bacillati > Actinomycetota > Actinomycetes > Propionibacteriales > Nocardioidaceae > Nocardioides > Nocardioides alkalitolerans. The sequence continues at coordinate 3,332,300 of CP116227.1, forward strand.
CCCCGACGACCTCCCACGGCGTGCCCGAGCCGGGGCCGCCGGCGAGCACGAGGTTGTCGAACCGGACGTCGTTGTGGACGAGGCAGGAGCCCACGTCGGCGGGCTGCTCGGCCGCGAGCCAGGCGGTGACGGCGGAGAAGTCGGGTACGTCGGGGGTCCGGGCCGCCTCGAGCCGGCGGGTCCAGCCGGCGACCTGGCGGGCGACCGAGTCCCCGCCGCGGCCGAAGCGCTCGAGGTCGTGCGCCACGACGTCCACGTCGTGGAGACGGCCGAGCACGTCGACGAGGCGCGCGCAGAGGCCGTCGAGGTCCGCGGGACGGGCCACCGCTGCCAGGTCGGGGTCGAGCTCGCCGCGCAGGATGGTGCCCGCGACACGCTCCATCACGTAGAAGTCGGCGCCCAGCACAGAACTGTCACCGGCGTGAGCCACCATCCTCGGCACGAGGTCGAACGCCGGGCGGAGGGAGCGCTGGATGTCGAACTCACGACCCATGTCGTGGGCGCTGCCGCCGCGGGCGCCGTGCGGCGGGCGACGCAGCACGAGGTCGCGCGCCTCACCCCCGGAGCCGTACCGGAGGGCGTAGGTGAGGTTGGACGCGCCTCCGGGGAACTGGCGCACCTCGGGCAGGCCGGGCGGGAGGTCCTCCGCCGGCGCGTGCGCGCGCAGCCAGGCGTCGAGCGCGACGACGTCGATCGCGTCCTCGTCACGCACCGGACGCGACGCGTTGCCCTGCTCGAGGTCGTCGTTGCGGATGCCGTTCTCCTTCGCCGTGTCCCGGAGTGGGGGTGGACCTCAGCATTGTGTCGGAGACAATCAGGCCCGCAGGCGGGAATCAGGTAACTCACAGGGGGAGCACGATGACGGGTGGCGCTCGGGGCCGCACAGCGCGCGCGCTGGCGGGGACGGTGGCGACGCTCGTCGCCGGGTCGCTGCTGGTGGCGTGCTCCGACGACGGCGACCGCGAGGAGGCGGAGCGCGCGGTCACGAGCCTGCGCGAGGGCCTGGTCGCGGGCGACCTCGCCGACGTGCCCCTGACCGGCGCCACCCCCGAGGAGGCGACGGCGGAGCTGGAGACGGTCGTCGCGGGGCTCGGCGACGTCGACCCGCAGGTCACGACGGGTGACGTCACGGTCGACGGCGACACCGGCACCGCCACGCTCGACTGGGTCTGGCAGCTCGGCGAACAGACCTGGAGCCACACGTCGACCGTCGCGCTGCGCAGCGAGGGCGACGACTGGCAGGTCGTCTGGTCGCCGACGGTCGTCGAGTCCTCCCTCGCCGAGGGCGAGGTGCTGCGGGCCGACACGACCGCCGCCGTCCGCGGCGACGTGCTGGCGGGCGACGGCGAGCCGATCGTCACGCTGCGCGACGTCGTGCGCTTCGGCATCGACAAGTCCCGCATCGACGCGGCCACCGCGCAGGCGTCCGCGCGCACGCTGGCCGAGACGCTGGGGATCGACGCCGACGCGTTCGTGCAGCGCGTGGCGGCGGCCGGCGAGCGGGCGTACGTCGAGGCGCTCGTGGTCCGCGCCGACGAGGCCGACCTCAACCTGCTGGGCGGCACGCCGGGGGTCGCGGCGATCCCCGACCAGGTGCCGCTCGCGCCGACCCGGGGCTTCGCCGCGCCGATCCTCGGCTCGGTCGGGGAGGCCACGGCGGAGATCGTCGAGGAGTCCGACGGCGCGATCCGCGCCGGCGACGTCGTGGGCCTCGGCGGGCTCCAGCGGCGGTACGACGCGGACCTGCGCGGCACCGACGGCCTCCGGGTCGTCGTGGTCCCGGCCGAGGGGTCCGACGCCGAGCCGCGCGAGCTCCACGCGACCGAGGCCGTGGCGGGCTCCCCGCTCGCCACCACCCTCGACATCGACCTCCAGGGCCTCGCCGAGGGGCTGCTCGCCGACGTCGGTCCGGCCAGCGCGATCGTGGCCGTGCGCCCGTCCGACGGCGCCCTCCTCGCGGCGGCGAACGGGCCGGGCACGGGTGGGCAGAACGCCGCCACCTTCGGGCAGTACGCACCGGGATCGACCTTCAAGGTCGTCACCTCCCTCGCCCTCCTGCGGGCCGGGGTCGGTCCCGACGACACCGTCGCCTGCCCGGCGCAGGTCACCGTCGACGGCCGCGTGTTCGAGAACTACGACGACTACCCGGCCTCCGGCATCGGCGAGATCACGCTCCGGGAGGCCGTCGCGAACTCGTGCAACACGGCCTTCATCGGCAGTGCCGACGCGCTGCCCGAGGGGGCCCTCGCGGAGGCGGCCGCCGCGCTCGGCCTCGGCGTCGACCAGGACCTGGGCTTCCCGGCGTACTTCGGCCAGGTGCCGGCGCCCGAGGGGGCGACGGAGGCCGCGGCCGAGACCATCGGCCAGGGCCGCGTGCTCGCCTCCCCGATGGCCATGGCGACGGTCGCCGCGTCCGTCGCCGCGGGCCGCGCGGTGCTGCCGACCCTGCTCCCCGACCACACCGCCGAGGCCGTGCCGGCCGGCACGCCCCTGACCGCCGACGAGGCCGCGGCGCTGCAGGAGCTGATGCGGGCCGTCGTCACCGACGGCAGCGGCCGACTGCTCGCCGACCTGCCTGGGGCGCCGGTCGGCGCCAAGACCGGCACCGCCGAGTTCGGCACCGCGAACCCGCCGGCCACCCACGCCTGGATGATCGCCACCCAGGGCGACCTGGCGGTCGCCGTCTTCGTCGAGGAGGGCGCCTCGGGCTCGGGCACCGCCGGTCCGATCCTGCGGTCGTTCCTCGCCGGCGCGGCCTGATCGGCGCCCCGATGTCACGCAGCCGTCACCTCGCGGGGGTGTCGCTCGCGGCTCCCGGGGAGTAACTTCACTCATCCACGCATCAGCTCCGTCGCGGTCTCGGGCCCGCCGACGTCGCCTGACGCCGGTCGGCGCGGGGCCGTGGCCCTCTCTCGGGGAGTCCACACGTGTCCGGGTCCGCGCGCCTCCGTCCCCTCGTCCGGGGCGGCCTCGCCCTCGTGCTCCTTCTCGTCGCCCTCGTCCTCACCGGCAGCCCGGCGCAGGCGACGAGCGGCCTCGAGGTCGGCATCCGCCTGACGTCCGGCAACACGCTGTCGTCGGGCACGCCGTTCCGCTACGAGGTCGCGCTCGTCTGCACGCGCTCCACGGACGCCTGCGCCGACGTGGTGGCACGGATCCCGTTGGGCGACGCCGCGGCGTACCAGCGGAGCGAGGAGCCCGCGACCGCCCCCGCAGGGGTGACGGTCACCCAGACCGTGGAGGACGACGACCTGGTCGTCCGGCTCACCGGTGCCCTGCCGGCCGGGGCCACGGCCCTCGCGACGTTCTCCCTGACACCGCCCAACGACACGACCCCCGACGGCACGAGCTGGGAGCTGGAGCCCGTGGCCACGAGCTCGAACGCGGGGACGAGCCGGCACGCGCCGCCGGGGTACGACGAGGAGGTGACCGCCCACGTCGACGCGACGACGACGGCGGTCGCCCACGTGGGCCTCACGGACTCCGCGCTGCGCCGGCCCGGCGACGAGGTGACGTTCGACCTCCGGGTCTCCTGCGTGCAGCCCGACACGGGCAACTGGTTCCCCGGACGGCTCGAGATCAAGGCCGAGCTCGCCCGCGGTCTCACGCTGGTCGGGTCGACCCCGGCCGGCGCCCGGGTCTCGGGCCGCACCCTCACGTGGACCCCGACGGGCGACGCGCTCCCCGCCAGCTGCCGCGAGCGGGGCGCCGACGGCGTCGTGGCCGGCACCGTCACGGCCCGCATCGACGAGGGCCAGACCGACCGCGCGCAGCTGCCGCTGTCGCTGCGCGTCACGCCCACCACGGCGGGTGGCGGTCACCGCTGGACGGGCGAGCCGGCGACCGACAGCGCCCAGGTCACCGTCATGGGCGCGCCGGGGGCGAGCCCGGGCTCGCTGTTCGCGGGCGCCTTCGGCCAGGTGCGCACGAGCACCTCCGACGACGGCACGGCCGAGGACCGCTCGCAGGCGACCTACCCGGGCAACTGGCTCGGGGTGCTCCCGGCCCAGCCGGCGTTCTCGCTCGAGCAGTTCCAGCCCAACGGGGCGACGGGGCTGACCCAGGCGGGCTTCAAGACCTCCTACAACAACATCGAGGACGGGTCGGGCTACGCCGTCGGGGTCGCCCAGCAGATGCCGTGCCTGGGCAGCGGCACCCGTCACGAGCCGTCGAGCGGCTCCTGCGTCCCCGCCTTCCACGCCACGACCGCGGCGCTGTGGGTGGACAACGACGCCGACGGCTCGACCGGCGAGGCCGTGCCGGGTGGTTACCGCGCGCGGGCCGTGCTCACCGACGGTCGCCGCGTCACCCTCCACCGCACCGGCGGCACGACGGCCCTCGACGACCGCGGCCAGTGGGTGGGCTTCTCCGTCCCCGACTCCGCCGTCGGCCGGGTCCGGGCCATCGAGTTCCCCGCGAGCACGGGCATCGAGTCCTACACCATGAGCTGGGCGGTGTTCGGCTACGTCGACCCCGAGGTCGACCCCGGCGAGGTCGTGGTGGCGCGCTCGTCCGCGTCGGCGACGTACGGCGACGACACCACGCAGCTGAGCACCCGCGACGCCGTGCTCACCGTGGTGGCCCGGCCGCAGCTGGGGGTGGACGCGTCGTACGCCGCCGCCACCCTCCCCGAGGTCGGCGCCACGACGACGCTCGACGTCACGGGCAGCGCGCTGCTGCCGGCCGGTTCCGACACCGACCTCGTGCTGGCCGAGCGGCTCCCCGAGGGCCTCGACTGGCACGGCAGCGTGCCGGCCACGCTGCCCGCGACGCTCGAGATCACCCACCGCGCGGGCGGCCGGGGCCAGACCGTGACCGAGCGCGAGGTCGCGCTGCCGCTCGTCGTCGCCCGCAACGCGGGAGGCAGCGGCCGCACGCTCGTGCGAGCCGTGGTCGACGCCGACGAGCTCGCCGCGCAGGTGACCGACGAGGCCGGCGCCCGCGTGCGCCTGCAGCTGTCCCTCCCCGTGGTCGCGACGCGGCCCGGCCTGCTCGCCCACGAGGCGCGGCTGGTCGCGCCCGGCACCCCGATCTCCCAGGTCTGCGCCCAGCAGCCGGCCACCACGTCGCGCTCGGTGCCGACCTCGACGACGGGCCTGGCCCACACGGCGCCCGGCTGCCTCGCGACGAGCACCGTGCAGGTGGAGACCGGCGACGGCGCCGCCTCCTTCTCCGTCGACGTGCAGGTGCAGGGCGACGCCGACGAGGAGCCGAAGGCCGCCCCGTCGCTCGGCCTCGCCGACGACGGCGAGGCGACCTACACGCTGCGGTGGCGCAACACGGCGACGACGCCGCTGAAGGACGTGACGGTCTACGACGTGCTCCCCACGCTCGACGACACCCTCCTGGCCGGCGCCGCGTCGGGCACACCGCGCGGCAGCGGCTTCGAGGTCGAGCTGCTCGACGTCGAGGCGCCGAACGGGGTCCGCGTCGCGACCGCCGACGACAGCGACGTGTGCCACTCCCTCGGCACCGAGCCGCAGGCCGAGGGCTGTGCCGCGTGGCGCACCGACGGCGACCCCGACGGGGTCCGCGCGCTGCGGCTGACGTCGGGCGCGACGTACGACATCGGCGAGGGCTTCGACGTCACCCTCACCGTGGGTCTGCCCGACGACGTGGCCCCCGGCTCCGTCGCCTGGAACACGGCCGCCGCGACGGCGCGCAACGCCTGGAGCGGCTCGACGCTGCCGCCGGTGGAGAGCGCGAAGGTGGGGCTGACGCCGTACGCCGAGGACCTGCCCCCGGTGGTGACGCTGGAGACCGACCGGGCCTACGCCGGGCCCGGCGAGCAGGTGACCTACACCGTGCGGCTCGCCAACCCGGGCCCGCACCCGATCACCACGGCCGCACCCGTCGGCACCCTCCCCGTCGGGCTCGACTTCGTCGCGGCCACCGCCGGCGCCGTCGTACGGCTCCTCCTCGACGTGCTCGACGGCCTGACCGGCGGGCTGCTCGGCGAGGTCGTCGGCCCGGTGGACGAGCCCGTGCCGACCCTGCCCGGCCTGCCCGTCGCCCCCGGTTTCGATCCCACGCAGCCCCGCAGCGCGGGCAGCGAGGTGACGTGGCCGGAGATCGAGCTGGCGCCCTACGAGACGCGCGACATCCAGCTCACGGCCCAGCCCGACGCGTACTCCGCCGGCAGCCTCCTGAGCCGCTTCGTCGTCGAGGGCGCGATCCTGCCGAACCCCTGCCCCGAGGGCGAAGGCGTCTGCGCCGAGGTCAACGTGCCGTCCGGCCAGCTCACCGTGACGCACGAGGCGGAGGGTGAGGGGGCGCCGCTGTACGCCGCGGGTCCGACCGCCGTCCGCGTCGACTGCGTGCGGGGCGGGGTGCCCGTGCACGGCTTCCCGCGCACGCTGCAGCTCGCCGACGGCCAGGTCAGCGCGGCGCTGCCGGTGCCGTACGGCGCGGTCTGCTCCGGCGGCGTCACGCAGGACCAGGGTGCGACGGACGTGGCGGTCTCGCCCGCGACCGGCACCCGGGTCACCCCGGAGACGCCCCAGGGGGCGCTCGTCGTGACAACCCGCTTCGACCTGGCGCGCGTCGTCGTCGACCGGCGGGTGTCCGGCGTCGGGGCCGCGATGGCGCCGGCGACGGCCCTCGTCTCCGTGACGTGCCGCTGGCGCGACGAGACCCTGCCGGGCTTCCCGATGCAGGTGTCGATGGGCCGGGGCGAGCGGGTCGGGCTCACCGCCCTGCTGCCCGTCGGCGCCCTCTGCACCTCGACGGAGACGTCGGGCGCGCCCGCCGACGAGGTGCCGGGGGGTTCCGTGGTCGCGACCGCCGTCGCGGGCGGGGAGACCCTGCTGTCGACCCACGGCGTCTACTCGGCGGGCCGCCTGCGCGTGACCGCCGGCGACGACCTCGACGACGACGCCCGCGTCGCCGTGACCTGCCGTCGCGAGGGCGCGGTGACGTGGTCGGGCGAGGTGCGGGCGGCTCCGGGCACGACGGCCGTCGCCCGCAGCGGGGGCCGCGACGTGCTCCTGCCGGCCGGCACCAGCTGCGACGCCGCGCCGACCGACCTGGCCCAGCGCGTGAGCGCCGACGGTGCCCTGGCGGTGGCGGCGGACGGCGGTGCCCGCGTCCAGGACCTCGACCTCGTCGTCAGCGCGGCTCCCGCCGCCCAGGCGGCCGTGGGCGACCTGCTCGACTCCGTGGGCCTCGGCGGGGTCCGCGGTCCCGGCGGCGTCGTCGGTGCCGGCCGTCTCGCGGACCCGTCGGTGGCGGTGCCCGGTCAGGCACCCACCGGGCCGGTGCCGCCCACGGGGGACCCGACGACGCGCACCACGACCGACGACGACCCCGACGGCGAGCTCGGCCTCGCCGCTCCCGCGAGCGGCGACACGGCGGACGACGAGGACGGGGGCCGCGACGTACCGGTCCTCCCGCTCGCCCTCGGCGGCCTCCTGCTCCTCGCCGCCGGCGCGCTCTGGACGCGGTTCCGCCTGTAGCCCCCCGAGGGTCGTGGTGTGAGGCCACCACTTTTCGCAGGCCTCACACCACGACCGGTGAGGGGAACGCGAGAGGGATCAGGGGCGAGGGCGCGTCCGCAGCAGCCACGCCACGCCGAGGAACGGCAGCAGCAGGGGCAGGTAGCCGTAGCCCTGCCCGAACACCGACCACACGGTGTCGTCGGGGAACCAGTCGGCGTGCACGACGCTGATCGTGCCGACCGCGATCACGCCGACCAGCTCGACGCACACCGCGACCCACGCGACACGGCGCCAGACGGCCCCGGAGCGGGCGAGGCCGAGGGTGGCCGCGACGTACACGAGCGCCGCGAACGCCGACAGCAGGTAGGGCACCAGCGCCTCGTCGGCGTGGGTGGCGAGCTGCACCGACGACCGTCCGGTTGCCGACAGGGCGAGGATCGCGTAGACGGCGACGAGCACGCGGCCCCAGCCCGAGGAGGTACGCCGCGGCGCGGCTGACGGGGTCGGCTCAGGCACCGGCGGGGCTCCAGATCTGCTCGAGGCGCACGACGAGGACGGGGATGACGAGCAGCACGACGAGCAGCACGCCCGTGCCGGCGCGGCCGGGTTCGCCGCCGGCCCACCAGATGCCGACGGGGATGACGAGGAGCAGCGCGACGAGGTAGCCGATGAACGTGACCACGTTGACGCCCTCGGGCGCGCCGCGCGCCACCTCGACGATCCCGACGACCAGCTGCGCGACGAGCAGCAGCTCGACGAACCACAGGGGTGCGGCGAGCTTCGGGTCGGGGCGGAGGTCGCGCACGACGTACCACGCACACCACGCCGCCGCCGCCAGCGAGACCGCGACGACGGCGATCTGGAGCGGGTCCCACATGGCGGCCATCGTAGGAGCCCGTCGAGCGGGTCCGTGGGCGCGCCCTACCCTGAGGCGGTGAGCGTCCCGACCACCCCGACGGCCCCGACCGCACTGCCCGCCCTGCCCACCGCCGACGACGTCGAGACCGCCGCGACACTGCTCGCGCCGGTCGTCCCCCCGACGCCGCTGCAGCGGAGCGCGCGGCTGTCGGCGGCGACGGGGCTCGACGTGTGGCTCAAGCGGGAGGACCTCACGACCGTGCGGTCCTACAAGGTGCGGGGCGCCTACACGGTCATCGCCGGTCTCGACGCCGCCGCCCGCGAGCGCGGCGTCACCTGCGCCAGCGCCGGCAACCACGCCCAGGGCGTCGCCTACGCGTGTGCCCGCGCCGGGGTGCGCGCGACGATCTTCCTGCCGCGCACGACACCGCGGCAGAAGCGCGACCGCGTGGCGACGCTGGGCGGCAGCTTCGTCGAGGTGGTCATCGCGGGCGAGGCGTACGACGACGCGGCGTCGGCCTGCGCCGAGTTCGCCGAGGCGTCCGGGGCCACCGTCGTCCCGGCGTTCGACCACCCCCAGACCATCGCGGGCCAGGGCACCGTGACCGCCGAGATCATCGACCAGGCGGCGGACGCGGGCCTCGAGCCCGCGGCGATCGTCGTACCGGTCGGCGGGGCCGGGCTCCTGGCCGGCGCCCTGACCCTGCTCGCGGAGCGGGCGCCGGGGATGCGGGTCGTGGCCGCGGAGCCCGCGGGGGCGGCCTCCCTGGCGGCGGCGCTCGAGGCCGGCGGACCGACGGACCTCGCCCACGTGGACCCCTTCGTCGACGGGGCGGCGGTGCGCCGGGTCGGCGCGGTGACGTACGCCGCCGTCGACGCCGCCCGCGCCGACGGGGGCGGCCCGGTCGACCTCGCCACCGTGGCCGTGCCCGAGGGGCTCATCTGCGTGGAGATGCTCGACCTCTACCAGGCGGACGGGATCATCGCCGAGCCCGCCGGGGCGCTGGCGAGTGCCGCGCTCCGCCAGGTGGTGGCCGACCCCGACGGCGGCCTGGTGCCCGGCAGCACCGTCGTCTGCGTGGTCTCGGGCGGCAACAACGACGTCTCGCGCTACGCGGACGTCGTCGAGCGGGCGCTGGTGCACGAGGGCGTGAAGCACTACTTCCTCGTCGAGTTCCCCCAGGAGCCCGGCGCGCTGCGACGGTTCCTCGACGAGGTGCTCGGTCCCGACGACGACATCACGTTGTTCGAGTACACCAAGCGCAACAACCGGGAGACCGGTCCCGCCCTCGTCGGCGTCGAGCTGGGCGACCCGGCCGACCTGCAGGGACTGGTCGAGCGCATGCGCACGTCGAACCTCCGCGTCCAGAAGGTCGATCCCGACAGCCCCCTGTTCGGCTTCGTGCTCTGACACGTCGGGCTCCGGCCTCAGGTCGGACGCTCCGCTGCCGATCGCGTGTTACGTCTAGGTGACGTGGGGCACACTGGCCCGCACGCAACGGGCGGTCCGCGACGGGACCGGCGCACAGGAGGTGGCCATGACGACGACCGGGACGCAGCGACGGCGCGGCACCGCGCGCCGCACCCTCTCCGCCGCCCCGGCGGGGTCCCTCCTCGTGCGGCGCGACCTCGGTGGCGGCGGTGTGCGCGCGACGGCGCTCGACCTGACGCTCCGGGCCACCGTGCGCCCCCTCATCGCCGCGTGGACCCTCGCGCCGGACCTGCCGTGGCCCTACGCCGTCGTCGACCAGGTCGGGCGGCTGCTCCGTCCGCTGCCGGGCACGACGTTCGAGCGCTACCGCCTGCCGCACTGCTCCGCCACGCGGATCACCACGGCCGCGTCGGCGGAGAGCGGCACCACGGTGGTCTACCTCCACGGCGGCGCCTTCCTCGTGGGCGGCAACCACCTCCACCGCCAGCTCCTGAGCCGCGTCGCCCACCGCACGGGCGCGACCGTGCTGGCGCCGGAGTACCGCAAGCTCCCCCGCCACACCGTCACCGACGCGCTCGAGGACGCCCTCGACGCCTACCGCCACGCCCTCGCCCACGGTGCCGACCCCGACCGCACCGTGCTCATGGGCGACTCCGCCGGCGGGTTCCTGGCGGTCATGCTGGCCGTCGCCGTGCAGCGCGCGGGCCTCCCCCGCCCGGCCGGCATCGTCGCGATGTCCCCGCTCGTCGACTTCCTCGCCCCCGAGCTGCCCTACCCGGGCTGCACCCTCTTCCCCCGCCGCGCGATCGGCCGGTTCCAGCAGCTCGCGGCGCGCGCCAACCGCCGCAAGGGCCTGGGCGACGCCCCGATCGAGTCGCCGACCCACGCCACGCGCCGCGGCCTCCCGCCCACGCTCGTGCAGGTCAGCTCCGCCGAGAGCCTGTACGCCGACGGCGTGCGCCTCGCGGAGGCCCTCGCCGACGCGGGCACGGCGGTCGAGCTGGAGGTCTGGGACAAGCAGGTGCACGTATTCCAGGCCGCCGCCGGCCTCCTCAAGGAGGCCGGCGAGGCCATCGAGAGCATCGGTGGCTTCGTCGATCGGGCGTTCGCCGCGGCCGACGGGGTCGCGGCCGACATCGCCTGACCTGGCCTCGCTGACCCGGCGGGCCGCCCGACCTCAGGGGCGCTGCAGGGTGCCCGGGTCGACGACGTTGCGCGGGTCGCGCAGCGCGCCGTGGAGCTGACCGTCGCCCGAGAGGCGCACGGTCTGGGGGTCGTCGAGCAGGTCGACCACGAGCACCGTGACGTTGTCCCGGCCGCCACCGTCGAGCGCCGCCTGCACGAGGTCGCGCGTGGCGGTCTCGGCGTCCCGGGTGCTGACGATGTGGGCGACGGCGCGGTCCTCGACCATGTCGGTGAGGCCGTCGCTGCACACGAGGAAGCGGTCGCCGGGCCGCGCGTCGAGCACGTGGATGTCGGGCTGCAGGTCGGCCTCGTCGCCGAATCCCGCGTGGAGGGACCGCATGACGACGTTGCGCATCGGGTGGTGGCGCACCGAATCGGCGCTGATGTCGCCCGAGTCGACGAGCGCCTGCACGAGCGTGTGGTCGTGGGAGACGCGCGCGAGCTGGCCGTCGCGCAGGAGGTAGGCGCGGGAGTCACCGATGTGGGCGAGCACGACGCGGTGGCCGTCGGTGGCCAGGGCGGTGAGCGTCGTGGCCATCCCCCGGCGCTCGGGGTCCAGGGCCACGCCGCGGTGCAGGTCGACGACGGCCCGGCGGATCGCGTCGCCGAGCACGAGCACGGGGTCGTCGTCGGGGTGCGCGCGCGTGGTCGCGGCCACCACGTAGGCCGCGGTCGCCGACGCGACCTCCCCGGCCGCCGCGCCACCGACGCCGTCCGCGACGAGCGCGAGGTACGGCGAGGAGTAGGCGGCGTCCTCGTTGTGGTCCCGCACGAGCCCCACGTGGCTCGCCCCCGTACCGACGAAACGCAGCATGCGGTCCATCGTGACACGCTCGGGTGAGCGTCGGCGCGCGATGCCGGCCGGCACGACGCCTGCGCGTGTGACGCATGGCACTCCTGGCGCTCTGGGCGTGCTATGGGGCCCCGTCGCGTCGTACCGTCCTCGACGTGACCCACTCGCCCCACGTGACCTGCATCGGCGGTGCCGTGGTCGACCGGTCCTACCGCATCGGCGGACCCGTCGCCCTCGGTGCGTCGAACGCGGCGACGGGCGCGACGTCCTTCGGCGGGGTCGCGCGCAACGTCGCCGAGAACCTCAGCCGGCTCGGCACGCGGGCGGCCCTCGTGTCCGTCGTCGGCGACGACGTCCCCGGACGCGCCCTCCTCGACGACCTCGACCGCCTCGGCGTGGACCGCTGGGCGGTGCGACCGCTGGCGGGCCAGACCACCGCGACGTCCGCCGCCGTGCGCGGCCCCGACGGCGAGCTCGTCGTCGGCGCGAGCGACCTGCGGGCCTTCGACGAGATCACCCCCGACCGGGTCGCCGAGCCGCTGTCGCGGGTCGACCCGGGCGCATGGGTGTTCGCCGACGCGACCCTGCCCAGCGCCACGCAGACCCGGTTGGCGACCGCGCGCCGCACCCGCGGCTTCCGCCTCGCCGTCGACACCGTCGCGACGTCGAAGGCCCCCCGGCTGCCCGCCGACCTCGGCGCCATCGACGTGCTGTTCACCAACGTCGAGGAGGCCCGGGCGCTGCTCGCCGACCGCGGCCGCGCCCTCGCGCCCGCCCCCGACGGCGGGGACGACTCCGACGCCGTGGTGCACGCCCTCCTCGCCACCGGGGTGCGTGCCGTCGTGCTGACCCTCGGCCCCGCCGGCCAGGTCGTGGGCCACGCCGACGTGCTCGTGCGCACCCCCGTGGTGCCCGCCTCCGTCGTCGACACCAACGGCGTCGGCGACGCGCTCGTCGGGGCCACCCTCGCCGACCTGGTGCGCGGCGTGCCGCTCGTGGACGCCGTGCGGTCCGGTGCCGCCGCCGCGGCCCTCACCACGGAGACGGCCAGCAGCGTCAACCCCGCCCTGTCGCCCGCGCTCGTCGCGTCGCGCCGGGTCGTGCCGGAGGGCGTGGCCTGAGCCGCGGCGCCGACGGTCGCCGTCAGCCGCCCCCCGGGCGCTGCACCTGGGCGGCCAGGCGCTCGGGGGCCTGCAGGCAGTAGGAGTCGGTCAGCAGCTCGGCCAGCTCCTCGACGTCGGTCGCGTCGTCGAGCACCAGGCCCACGGCGTTGCCCCCGACCACGAAGTACGGCTCCCCCAGGTGGCGGAACGCCATCACCTCGTCGGGCTCGGCCCGGAACGTGATGCGGAACAGCTGGTCCTCGCCCCCGAAGACGTGCGCCACCGTGCGCCCCGCGACGCGCCAGCGCACGCCCGTCCACGCGTCCTCCTCGACGCACTCCGGGAACGCCGCCAGCACGGGACGCAGACGCTCCAGCAGCGCGGGCGGGACGTCGGGGCGGCGGGCCATGGCGGCACGGTGCCACAGGACGCCGACAAGTTCGCCTCAGGTCCTCCGCGGGACCGATGACTTCCGGCGAGCGACGTGGTCTGCTCCCCCGACGCGGCCGATCAGCGGCCGCTCTCGACCCCGGAGCGCACCGTGACGACCCACATGAACACCTACCTCATCTTCGACGGCGAGACCCGCGCGGCGATGGAGCTCTACCAGTCGATCCTCGGCGGCAAGCTCGACGTCATGACCTTCGGCGACATGGGCATGGAGGGGCCGATGGCCGACGGCGTCATGCACGCGTTCCTCCACACCGACGACGGCCTCCGCCTCATGGCCTCCGACGGCGGCCCCGACAACGAGGTCGTCCACGGCACCGACTTCGCGATCGCCCTCAACGGCGAGGTGGAGGACGAGGCGCGCCTGCGCGGCTGGTACGACGCGTTCAGCGCGGCCGGCACCGTCGACGTACCGCTCGACAAGCAGATGTGGGGCGCCTGGTTCGGCCAGGTCACCGACCCCTTCGGCATCGCCTGGATGTTCAACATCGCCAGCGGCGACGAGCCGGAGGCCTGAGGGGGTGGCACTTTCCCCGGTCAGCCGGGGAACACGCCACTTTGACCATCAAATTTGATGGTCTAAGTGGTTGGTTCCCCGGTCAGCCGGGGAACCGACCACTTTGCACGTCAACCAACCGGTGAGGGTTGGGGCGGGCCTCAGCCGGGCAACGCCCCGACGGCGGGCTCGTCGCGGCCGAAGTAGTCCGCCATCACCCGCGCGACGACCGCGTCGCCCCAGCGGTCGAGCCGGGCCGGGCCGCCGGGGAGCCGCCGGTCGATCCGGTAGCGCCACGTGTTCAGCCCCAGCACGAGGGCGTGCGCCCACGGCGGACGCCACGGCAGCCCGAGGTCGCGCATGGACTCCCGGCCGAGGAACAGCGACAGCATGCTCAGCGTGCGCTCCGCCTTCCAGCGCCCGTGCGGCAGCGTCCGCAGCATCGCCACGATGTCCTGCGACAGCCGGGCACCCGCGGGCGTGACGTCGCCCTGGGCGAGGAGCACGTGGTAGTTGATCCGGTGCCGCTCGCGCTCGGCGTCGACCAGCCACTGCTCGTCGACGCCGAGCAGCCACCCGACGTACTTCCACAGGTGCATGACCGCGCGCGACTCCGCCCGCGTGACCGGTACGCCGAGCGCCCGGACCCCGAGGAGCACGACGCCGTCGAACAGGCCGAGCGTGCCGGCCTGGTCGGCCTGGTTGATCGGCAGGCCCCAGCGCGCGACGTCCCAGGTGTCGGCGAACCCGGCGTTGACGAGCGCGTGCATGGCACGGACGTGCACGGTGAGCCGCCAGCCCTCCCCCCAGCGTCCGTCGGCGTCGCGCTGCAGCGCGCCCGGCTGCGAGAGCGCGGCGGTCCAGGTCTGGGTCTCGGCGAGCCTGCGTCGGGTGGAGTCGCCGACGAGGCCGCCGGTCGCGACGAGCAGGTCGGGCGGACCCCCGAAGCGGTAGCCCCCGATGAGCGACAGCTGCAGGAGCACGTCGGCGGCGTTCTGCCCGAACCGCCGGTAGACCCGCGCGCCCTCCTCGACGAGCGCGGGGTCGACCCACGCGGGGGTCGCCTCGACGTGGGCGAGGAAGGTCCGCAGCGCCTCCGGCGCGTCCGGTACGGCGCCGATCCCGTCCGCGAGGGCGACCCGCAGCTGGCGGTGGGTGACGCGACGCGGGTCGCCCGCGGGCAGCCGCAGGGCCGCGGCGAGCCGTGCCCCGACGTCGTCCTGCTCGCCGAAGCCGGCGCCGATCCGGGCCAGCAGGTCCTCGTCGACGTCCCGGACGCGGGCGACGACCCGCAGCGTGCGGCCGAGCCGGCGACCGCGGGCCTCGGCGGCGCGGAAGCGGGAGGGGGGCGCGACGGGTCCGCCGACCTCGGGCTGGAGGGATGCGCTCATGCGCACCAGCCTGACGCGAGTCATCGCTCGCATACAATTCGCGTCATGGAACCCGTCCGGCGCACCGCCTCGACCCAGCGCCCCATCCCTGGCCTGCGGAGACAGCCGCGCCAGCAGCGCTCCCGCGCGATGGTCGAGCGGATCGTCGAGGCCGCTCGCGTCGTGCTCACCGAGGACGGCTACGACGCGTTCTCCACCAACCGGGTCGCCGCCCGCGCCGACGTGAGCCCGGGCTCGCTCTACCAGTACTTCCCCGACAAGGCGGCCCTCGTCGACGTCCTCACGCAGCGCTGGATCGAGCAGGTCAGCGAGGACGTCACCCGCGTGCTCCTCGACCGCCTCGACGCGACCGGGCCCGCCATGGTGCGCTCGACCGCCGACGCCCTCCTCACCGCGCTCTCCACCGACGTCGCCCTCCTGCGGCTCGTGTGGGAGGACCTCCCCGGCGCCCGCAACCTGGCGGGCCGGGAGCAGCTCGAGCGGCGCGTGCGGGACGTGCTCGCGGCGTACCTCGCCGTCCGCCTCCCCGCCGCCGACCGCCCCCGCGCCGCCCGCATGGCGTGGGTCGCGGTGCTGACGATGGAGTTCCTGACGGTGCGGTTCGTGCTCGACCCCGACCCGCCGCTGACGCGGGAGGAGCTGCTCGACGAGGTGGTCGCCATGGGCGTCCGGTACGTCGCGGTCGAGCCGGAAACCTCCGGATGACGCCGGGCGCGTGCCGCGCCTAGGTTCAGGATCGCGCGGCGACCGTGGGGTCCGTCGCCGACCGAGGAGGAGGTGCGGGCGATGGGGACGTTCGTCGGGGCCGACGTCGAGGAGCTCCGCGCGCTCGCGATCGAGCTCGAGGCGGGAGCCGGGGAGCTGCGGGACCTGTCGTCGGAGCTGTCCGGCGCCATCGCGGCGGCCGAGAGCTGGCAGGGCCCGGACGCCACCCGGTGCAAGGACGAGTGGGGGACCCTCGCCCAGAGCAGCATCGCCGATGTCGCGAGCGCGCTCGACACCGCCGGGCGCATCGTCCGCCGCAACGCCGACGAGCAGGAGGGCGTCAGCAGCGCCGACTCGACGGCACCGCAGGGCTACGGCTGGCTCTCCCTCGTGCCGGGCGGCATCGCGACCGCCAACGCGCTGAAGAAGATCTGGGGCGCCGGCAAGGGCCTGCTGCAGCTGCGCGGGTTCTTCGACGCGCTGCGCCACCCGGCGACCGGGTTCGGTGCGCTGACCCGGTTCGAGAAGGTGCGCGACGCGGTCGAGGCGCTCCTCGCGACGCGCAAGACGGGGATCATGGGGATGCTGTCGCGCATCTCGCTGCCCCTCACCGCCCTGCAGGGGGCGTGGCAGGCGGTGGCCGGCACCGGCTACGAGGGCTGGCGCGACACCGTCGGACGGATCGTCGGCGGCGCGGGCGCGGTGGGTGCCGTCACCCTCCTCGTCGGTGGCACCGCCCTGGCGGCGCCGATCGCGACGGCGGCGGCGATCGGGGTCGCGGCCTACGGCGTGTGGAGCGCCGGCAACTACGTGTACGACAACCGCGCCGCCATCGGGCAGTTCGTCTCCCGCGCCGCCGAGGGCGTCTCCACCTGGGCCTCCGACCAGGCGTCCCGGGCGCTCGACTCGGCCCGCGACTGGGCCCGCGGCTTCCTCGGCCTCGGCCGGCCGGCGGCGGTGGGCTCGTGAGCACCACCATGAGCGCCACCGTGAGCACCGCCGCGAGCACCGTGGACCCGGCGGCCGACGCACCGGCCGAGATCGCGACGCCGGTCGTCACCCTCACCGACGAGGAGCTGGCCGTGCTCGGCCACGCGGAGGGGCCGGCGGTCACGCCGTACCTCGCCGACCTCACCGGCGCGGTCCGCGACCAGGCGCTCGCCACGGCGCTCCGCGGGCTGCTGGCCCGCGGCATCGTCTCGTCGCCCGGCGGCGACGGCGCGCCCGAGCGGCAGGGCGACCGCGTCGAGCTCGACCTGCTCGTGCGGCAGGACGTGCTCTCCGTGCTGACCCTGCGCCGGGCCGCGGGCACCGTCGTGGCGGTCGCCCGCACCGGCGCCACCGTGCAGGACTTCCTCTACGCCCACCTCGTCGCCGAGTTCGTGCTGGTCGAGCAGGTCGGCACCGACGGGCACCACCGGTTCTCCCTCGGCCGGGCCGCGGACCTCGGCGACCTCCTCGTGGGCGCGGTCCTCCACCCCGAGGCCGCGAGCGGCGCGGCGGACGCCCCGGTCACGCTCTCCGTCCCGGCGGGCGACGTGTCCGGACCGGCCGCGGTCGCCGTCACGCCTCCGGCCCTCATGGCGCAGCTGGGCGCGGCCCACCTCCGCTCCGACGTGACCGTGCTGCGGGCCGGGGCGGACGTCGCACCGGGCGGGCCCGGCGAGCTGCTCGGCCTCTTCACCGGGCCCCGTGGCTGCTGGGTGGCACGCACCGCGGCGGGCAGCGGACAGGTCCGGATCGCCCCCGTCGACGTGGAGCAGGTGCGTCGCGACGTACGAGCCCTGGCGGCGGACGCCGCACCCACCCCCGAGAGCATCACCGAGAGCGGAGACGCCCGATGAGCAGCTTCCACGGCATGGACACCGAGCAGGTGGCCGCGCTCGGCACCCGGATGACGGCGGTCGCGGACCGGCTCCGCACGCTCGAGGCGACCCTCACCGCCCGCCTGCAGCAGGCCGCGTGGCAGGGCGCCGACCGGGAGCGGTTCGTGCAGGAGTGGGACGGGGCCTACGTCGCGTCCCTCCGCACCGCGGCGACCGCCCTCGAGCAGGCGGCGGCCGTGGCCGCCGAGAACGTGCGCGCGCAGGAGTCGGTCAGCGCCTGAGGGGTCGTGGCCCCAGCGCTACGGGGAGCGGCCCGGTGGGGCCGCGACTCAGCGGGTCGCGGTCTCGTCCGCGGGCGTCGGGCCCGGGTCGATCTTGTGCCCGGGGCGCCCGAAGCGCCGCAGGCTGTAGACGATCAGCCCCAGGGCGATCGCCGACGACGCGATGAGCGTGATGCCGGTGCCGACGCCGCCGAAGAGCCACCACGAGTCACGGACCGGCCACCAGCCGGGCGCGGGCGGTTGCACGATCCACAGCACCCCCAGGGCCGTGAGGCACAGCGCGCCGAGCGTCGACATCGCGACGCGGAACCACGTCTCGACGCCCTCGGCCGCCGTCCGCATCGCGGCGCGCTCGATGGGGGCGAGGCGGCGCTCGGCCCACTCGTACTGCTGCGACAGCACCGCGAGCCCGCCGAACAGCATGAGCAGACCGGGTCCGGGCAGCACGAGGGCTGCGATGCCGGCGACCACGAGGGTCCATCCGACGATCTCCAGGGCGATCCGCTTGCCTGCTCCGCGCACGGGTGCAGCCTGCCAGACAGCCGGGAACGGGGACCGGATTTCCCGGGCCTCGCCGCCTCCGCCCGCGGCGTCAGGTGAGCCCGAGCGCCCCGGCCGCGTCCCCGGCCAGCAGGAGTCCCACGATGGCCATCACCCAGTAGACCACTCCGTCCGTGACGCGCCGCAGCCAGGCGGCGAGGCGCGCGAGCGGCGCCTCGACGCGGTCGCGGAGCGCGAGCCGCACCCCGAGCAGCAGGAGGGCCGGGGCCACCATCACCAGGGCGTACGCCGCGACGACACCGACGGTGCCCACCACCGGCAGGTCCGCCGCGGTGATCAGCCCCACGGCGGCGAGGAAGGGCAGCATGCTCGCCACCTCGACGAGCACCGCCGCGAGGGCGACGCCGACGACGACGCGGTACGACGCGTCCGGGCCCACGAGGCGCTCCGCCCACGTGCCCGCACGGTCGGAGGACTCCCCCGGCTCGTGCCCCGGACGGCGACGCCACCACTCCAGCACCTTGTCCCCGACGGCTCCGGCCGCCAGCAGCGCGACACCCACGACGAGCTGGGCCCAGCGCAGCCAGGTCAGGTCGCCCAGGTCGAGCACCACGTCGCGGAGCGCGCCGGCGCCGAGCACGAGCGCCACGCCGACGGCGGCGTAGAGACCGCCGACGACGGCGAGGTACGCGGCGTACCGACGCACGTCGACCCGCGGCGCCAGCAGGAGGAGCAGCGGCAGCACCAGCGTGCCCATGCTCGTGCTGTCGACCAGCGCGAGGCCGACCAGCGCGGCGAGGGTGACGGGGTCCACGGAGCCGACGCTAGGGACGCGGGGGTACGCCGCGGATCAGCCGATGGTCGGAGCCGAGGCGTCTTCGGTCGGGGCCGGGGGTGCCGTCCGGATCAGAGCAGCATCGCGAGGGCGGACCCGGTGCCGGCCACGACGATCGCGGCGCGGAGCCACGCCACGGGGAGCAGCTTGGCGATGCGGGCGCCGGTGTAGCCCCCCAGCACCGAGCCCGCCGCCAGCAGCCCCACGACCCGCCAGTCGACCTCCGCGATCAGGACGAAGACGACGCCGGCCGTGATGTTCGCGGCCATCACCGTCAGCGTGCGGAGCGCACCCGCGACGTGGAACTCGACGTCGAGCGAGAGCGCCAGCACGGCCAGCATCATGACGCCGGCGCCGGCGCCGAAGTAGCCGCCGTACACGCCCACCAGCAGCACCCACCCCACCACCGGTGGGGTGAGCCGGAGCCGGGCCTCGCCGTCCTCGCCGCGACGGTGGCGCAGCCACGCGGCGATGCGCGGCTGCACGGCCACGAGGGCGCAGGTGCCGAGGATCAGCCACGGCACGATCGCCTCGAACACCCCCGCGGGCAGCAGCACCAGCAGCGCGGCGCCGCCGACACCGGCGACGGCGGTCAGGCCGAGGAGCTGCGCCGTCAGCCGCGGGTGGGTGCGCAGCTCGTCGCGGAACCCGGCCGCCGCCCCGAGCCCGGCCGGGACCAGGCCGATCGTGGTGCTGACGTTGGCCGTGACCGGGGGGACGCCCAGGGCGACCAGCACCGGGAAGCTGAGGAGGGAGGCGACACCGACGGTCGCCGTCAGCACGCCGGCGCCGAAGCCGGCGAGCAGCACCCACAGCGCGTCCACGTCCCCCCGTCCCGTCGAGCCTCCCCGGAGGGCCCGTCGTGATCGTGCCACGGCGGCCCCACCCGGTGTAACGCGGTGTCCGGGCTTCCATGGACGTGGTCGACCACCGCATCAGTAGCCCGGACACCGCGTTACACGCGGGGGTGGGCGGACAATCGCCCCATGGAGCAGACCCTGACGCTCGTCGTGCTCGCGGTCGTGGCGATCGCCCTGGTCTCCATGGTCAGCAACCGGCTCGGCGTCGCAGCGCCGCTCCTGCTGCTGGCGGTGGGGGGCGTCGTCGGGCTGATGCCCTTCGTGCCGGCCGTCGAGATCGAGCCCGAGTGGATCCTCGCGGGCGTGCTGCCGCCGCTGCTCTACTCGGCCGCGGTCTCGATGCCGGCCATCGAGTTCCGGCGCGAGCTGCGAGCCATCAGCGGGCTCTCGGTCGTGCTCGTGCTGGCCAGCGCCCTCGTGCTCGGCTGGTTCTTCACCCTGGTGGTCCCCGGCCTCAGCCTCGCGTGGGGCGTCGCGCTCGGCGCCATCATGAGCCCGACCGACGCCGTCGCCACGTCCATCGTCAAACGCTTCGGGATCAGTCCACGGGTGGTCGCGATCCTCGAGGGCGAGGGACTGCTCAACGACGCCACCGCCCTCGTGCTGCTGCGGGCCTCGGTCGCCGCGGCCGCGACGGGGTGGAGCGTCGGCGGGATCGCCCGCGACTTCGCCGTCGCCGTCGTCGTCGCGGCCGCCATCGGCGTCCTGGTGGGCCGGGTCAACCTGTGGCTGCGGGCCCGCACCCTGCAGGCGTCGGTCAACACGGCGCTGTCCCTCGCCGTACCCTTCACCGCCGCCCTCCCCGCCGAGCACCTCGGCGCGTCCGGGCTGGTGGCGGCGGTGGTGGCCGGGCTCGTCACCGGCCGGGGCGCACCCCGGGTGCTGAGCCCGCAGCACCGGCTGTCGGACGCCGAGGTGTGGCGCACCGTCGAGGTCCTCCTGGAGGGCGCGATCTTCCTCGTGATGGGCCTCGAGCTCTTCGGGCTGCTCGTCGACCTCGACGAGGACGACCACCACCTCGGCCGCACCCTGGCCGTCGCAGCCGCCGCCCTCGCCATCGTGCTGCTGGTGCGGGCCGCCTTCGTCGCCCCCCTGCTGCTGGCGCTGTCGCGACGCGCGAGGCGGGGGGCGGCGGTGCGCGACCGCGTCGACCGGATGCGGGAGCTGGCGGAGGACCCCGACCGCTTCGCCGCCGCCCTCACCGCGCGGGTCGAGAAGCACGGCAAGAGTCTGCGCGGGGCGTCCCGGGTGGCACGCCTGCGTCTCGAGCCGGAGCGGATCGAGCGCTTCGGCGCGCGCGTACGACGCCGGCTCGCCGACATCGACTACCTGATCGCCGAGCCGCTCGGTCCCCGCGAGGGCGCCGTCGTGGTGTGGGCCGGCCTGCGGGGCGCGGTCACGCTCGCCGCCGCCCAGACCCTGCCGGCCGACACCCCCGACCGGTCGCTGCTCGTGTTCCTCGGGTTCCTCGTCGCCGCGGGCTCCCTCGTGGGGCAGGGCGCGACGATCGGCTGGGTCGTGCGGCGCGTGCGCCCCGCCGGGGTCGACCAGGCCGCGCTGGACCGGGACCGCCGCCAGCTCGTCGACGTGCTCCGCGCGACCGCCGAGCGCCTGGAGCGCGACGCCGAGTCCGACGACAGCGGGCCCGTCGACCGCGCCGACGTCATCGACGCCCAGCGCGGGGTGCTCCTCGACCTCGCCCGCGAGGGCGCCTTCGCCTCGTCGGCCGTGCGCGACCTGATGGCGGTGCTCGACGCCGACCAGATCAGCATCGAGCTCCGCCGTCGGCCGGTGGAGGACGTCTAGCGCTCCCCCCACCCCGGAACGTCATGCGAGGTGGCGCCCCCGACCACCGCAACGCCTGACGTCCGGGAGCACGCGGCTCGGCGGCCGCGCTCGGCTGGACCGAGGAGTCCGGATGACGCGATGCGAGCGCAGCGAGCGGGCGGCGCACGGACGACGAGGGAAGCCGAGCGCTCGGGGCCGCCGAGCACGCGCGAGCGGAGCGAGCGCAGAGAGCAGAGCCTCAGCGCGCCGCCGACAACCGGTACTGCCGCACGCTCAGCGGCACGAACACCACGAGGATGATCGCGACCCAGATCAGCGTGTAGAGCGCCGGGTGCTGCATCGACCACGCGTCGCCGACGGGCACCGAGGGGTCGTAGTTGCCGAACAGCTCGCGGCAGGCCTGCGTGAGCGTCGAGACGGGGTTCCACTCGACGAGCGTGCGCAGCACACCGCTGAAGCTCTCGAGCGGCACGAACGCGTTCGACACGAAGGTCAGCGGCATGATGACGATGAACGACGCGTTGTTGATGACCTCGACGCTCGGCACGAGCAGCCCGATGTAGGCCATCACCCAGCTGATCGCGTAGGCGAACACGAGCAGCAGGCCGAACCCGAGGACCGCGTCGAGGGCACCCTCGCGGATGCGCCACCCGATGAGCAGGCCGGTCAGCGCCATGATGATCAGCGACAGCACGTTGTAGACCACGTCGGAGGTCGTGCGCCCGATGAGCACCGCCGACGGCGACATCGGGAGCGACCGGAAGCGGTCGATGATGCCCTTCTGCATGTCCTCGGCGAGGCCGGCGCCGGTGAACGTCGCGCCGAAGACGACGGTCTGGGCGAAGATGCCGCCGATGAGGAACTCGCGGTAGCCGACCCCGCCCTCCGCGCCGATCGCGCCCTCGAAGACGAAGGCGAACAGCAGGATGAACATGATCGGGCTGACGAGCACGAAGACGAGCACCTCGGGCACCCGCTTGATCTTGATGAGGTTGCGCTTGGTGACGACCCAGCCGTCGCTGGCGGTGCGGGCGAGGGAGCTCATCGGCCGGCCTCCTTCTCGGTGCTACCGGGGGTGCCGGGGGTGCCGGCCGCGGGACCCGCGGAGTCGTCGGCCACCGCACCGGTGAGCGACAGGAACACGTCGTCGAGCGTCGGCCGTCGGAGGCCGACGTCGAGCAGCGCGATCGACGAGCTCTCGAAGGCGTCGAGCACGCGCCGGAGCGCGGGCACGCCGTCGTCGACGGCCGCGGTCAGGGTGCGCCCCGTGTCGTCGGTCTGCACCTCCGCCCCGGCCATCGCGACACCGGCCAGGATGGCGCGGGCGCGCTCGGCGTCCCCGCGCTCGCGCAGCACCGCCTCGATGCGCTCCCCGCCCACCTGGGCCTTGAGGTCGTCGGCGGTGCCGCGGGCGATCGCGCGGCCGTGGTCGATGACGACGATGTCGTCGGCGAGGCGGTCGGCCTCCTCCAGGTACTGGGTCGTCAGCAGCAGCGTCGAGCCCGCCGCGACCAGCTCTCGGATGACGTCCCACATCTCGAGGCGGCTGCGCGGGTCGAGGCCCGTCGTCGGCTCGTCGAGGATGAGCACCGGCGGGGACGCGACCAGCGCCCCGGCCAGGTCGAGACGGCGGCGCATGCCCCCGGAGTAGGTCTTCGAGGGCCGGTCGCCGGCGTCCGCGAGCGAGAAGCGCTCGAGCAGCTCCCGCGCCCGCTCGCGAGCCCGGGCGCGGCCCAGCCCGTAGAGCCGGCCCACCATCTCCAGGTTCTCGAACCCGGTCAGGTGCTCGTCGACCGCGGCGTACTGCCCCGAGAGACCGATCCGGCGCCGCACCCCGTCGGGGTCGCCGACCACGTCGACGCCCGCGACCTCGGCGCGGCCGCCGTCGGGCTTCAGCAGCGTCGCGATGATGCGCACCGCCGTGGTCTTCCCCGCCCCGTTCGGGCCGAGGAGGCCCAGCACCGTGCCCTCGGGCACGGCGAGGTCGAGCCCCGCGAGGGCTCGGACCTCGCCATACCTCTTCTCCAAGCCCTCTGCTCGGATCATCTCTGCCATCGCGGTCCTTCCCCTGGGCGCCCACCACACGTGGACGTCAGGATCACAGACCGCGGTGACAGTCCTGATTCATCGGTGGATCAGGCCCAGGTCGGCACCGTCTGCGCGATCGTGCGCGGCGCGCGGCCCAGCAGGGTGGCGAGGTCGTCGCCGGTGCGACCGAGCTCGCCGTCGAGGATGTTCTGGTCGGCGGCGACGAGGAAGCCGGCGGTGCCCTCGTCGAGGCCCGCCCCGACCAGCACGTCGCGGTAGGTGTCGGCGGGGAGCGCGGCGTACTCGACCTCACGGCCCAGCACGTCCGCGAAGACGGCGGCGAGCTCGGCGTGGGTCCACGCCTCCTGGCCCACCAGCTCGTAGGCCGCACCCTCGTGGCCCTCGCCGGCGAGCACGACCGCGGCCGCCTCGGCCAGCTCGGCCCGCTCGACGCTGGAGACCCGACCGTCGCCCGCCGCCGCGGCGACCTGGCCGCGCTCGGCCGCCTGGCCGAAGGCGGGGAGGTAGTTCTCGGTGTACCAGCCGTTGCGCAGGAACGTCCACGGCAGGCCGCTGGCCTCGATGAGCTCCTCGGTCGCCTTGTGCTCCGGCGCCACGACGAGCGTCGGGCTGTCGACGTTGGTCACCGACGTGTAGACGATGCGCGCCACGCCGGCGGCCTTCGCCGCCTCGACGACGTTGCCGTGCTGCCGCGCGCGCTGGCCGACGGCGCTCGACGAGACGAGCAGTAGCACGTCACCCGCGGAGAGCACCGACGCGTCGACGTCGTCGTAGTCGAGCCGGGCGGTGCGTACGCCGCGGTCCGCCAGGTCCGTCAGCCTCGCCGTGTCGCGGGCGGTGGCCAGGACGTCGCCCGCCGGTACGCCGCGCTCCAGGAGCTGCTCCACCACCAGTCGTCCGAGCTGCCCGCTCGCCGCCGTCACCACGATCGCCATGTCGTTCCTCCTCGTCCGTGCGCCGCGTCGTGCGGCGCTGTCGGCGGGGTCAACCGGGGGACGGACCGAACCCTTCCCGTCGGGAGGTACCGACTTTGAAGTGGGGTACCCACCTGCAGGTAAGGTGGGGCGCATGACCATGACCGGCGCCCGTCTCTCCACCCTCGACACGGGCTGCCCCGAGATGCGCCAGCTCGTCGAGCACGTGACGAGCAAGTGGGGGCTGCTGGTGCTGCTGCAGCTCGACGGCCGCACGCTGCGGTGGAGCGAGCTCAAGCGCGCCATCCCCGGCGTCAGCGAGAAGATGCTCATCCAGACGCTGCAGACGCTCGAGGCCGACGGGCTCGTGCTGCGCGAGGCCCGCCCGGTCGTGCCGCCGCACGTGGAGTACTCGCTCACCGACGCCGGCCGCGACGCCGCCGCCCTGCTCGCCCCCCTCGCCCTCTGGGCCCAGGACCGCGTGCGGGGGGCCTGAGGCGGCGCGACACTTTCCCCGGTCAGCCGGGGAACACGCCACTTAGACCATCAAATTTGATGGTCTAAGTGGTTGGTTCCCCGGTCAGCCGGGGAACCGACCGCTTCACAACCCCGGCAGCACCGGCGGGCTCGGGTGGTGCGCGACGCGGGCGTGCGGGTCGCGGTCGGCCTCGGCGACCGGACCCACGTGCACCGTCGCCGCGACGAGCTTGGGCACGCCGTGGAGCAGCGCGTGCTGTGCCTCGTGGGCCAGGTCGTGCGCCGCCGCGAGGTCGAGCCGGGGGTCGGCGAGCACCGCCACCTCGGCGCGCAGCCGGTGCCCGGTCCAGCGCAGGCGGAGGTCCTCCACGCGCCGTACCCCCTCCACCGCCGCCAGCGACCGCAGGGCCGCGTCGGTCAGCGCGGGGTCGACGGCGTCGAGGAGCCGCCCCAGGACGTCCCGGGCCGCGCCCACCAGCACGACGAGGATCATCGCCGTGATGACGAGACCGACGACGGGGTCCGCGGCCGGCACGCCGAGCATCACGCCGACGGCGCCCACGAGCACGGCCAGCGACGTGAACCCGTCGGTGCGGGCGTGGTGGCCGTCCGCCACGAGTGCGGCGGAGCCGATGCGTCGGCCGGTGCGGATCCGGTAGCCCGCGACCGCCTCGTTCCCCACGAACCCGATCAGGCCCGCGACCGCCACGGCCAGCGGCGCCTCCACGGCCCGCGGGTGCAGCAACCGGTCGATGCTCTGCCAGCCGGCGACCACCGCGGAGAGCGCGATCATCGCGACGACGAAGAGCCCGGCGAGGTCCTCCGCCCGCCCGAACCCGTAGGTGAACCGCCGCGTCGGCGCCCGCCGCCCGAGGAGGAACGCGATCCACAGCGGCACCGCCGTGAGCGCGTCGGAGAAGTTGTGGATCGTGTCGGCCAGCAGCGCCACCGACCCCGTGAACGCGACCACGACCGCCTGCGCCAGCGCCGTCACCAGCAGCACGACGAGGCTGATCTTCAGCGTGCGGATCCCGACGGCGCTCGCCTCGAGCGCCGCGTCGAGCGAGTCCGCCGGGTCGTGGCTGTGCGGACGCACGACGTGGGCGACCCGAGCGCGCCACCCGGGACGCCCGTGCCCGTGCCCATGACCTTGCCCGTGCCCGTGCCCGTGCCCATGACCGTGACCGTGCCCCCCGCTCACCGCTCGCCGCCCGCGTGGTGCGCGGGCACGCCGCCGGCGGCGTGCTCGGCGTGGTGCAGCGCGTCGACGACGAGCGTGCGGACGTGGTCGTTCGCCAGCCGGTAGAACACCTGGTTGCCCTGCCGCCGCGTCGTCACCATCCGCCCCATCCGCAGCTTCGCGAGGTGCTGGGAGACCGCGGCCTGCGGCTTGGCGACCCGCTCGGCGAGGTCGTTGACGCTCAGCTCACCGTCGCGCAGCACCGACAGCAGCCGCACCCGGGTGGCGTCGGCGAGCAGCCGGAAGATCTCGACGGCCAGGTCCACCTCGTCGTCGGCGGGCTCGACGACGGCCCTATCTGCACGCATGCGCATATGCTAAGTCGACGAGGTCCCGCCGCCAACCCCTACGGTGGCCCCATGCCTGCCGAGGTACGACGCGGTGTCGACGCCTTCCGCACCGTCACCGACGACCGCACGACCGCCCACGCCTTCTCGTTCGGCGCGCACTACGACCCGGCCAACCTCGGGTTCGGCCCGCTGGTCGTCCACAACGACGACCGCGTCGCGCCCGGCGGCGGCTACCCCGACCACCCCCACACCGACGTCGAGATCGTCACCTGGGTGCTCGACGGCGCGCTCACGCACACCGACACCCAGGACCCGGCGGGCGGCAGCGCGACGCTGGGCCCCGGCACCGTCCAGGTCACTAGCGCCGGCAGCGGCATCCGGCACAGCGAGCTCGTCGACCCGGCCGCCGGCCCGACGCGCTTCCTCCAGGCCTGGGTGCGTCCCGACGAGCGCGGCACCCCGCCGCGCACCACGCGCGCGACCGTCGATCCCGCCGACCTCGCCGCCCGGTTCGTGCCCGTCGCGGGCGGACCCGACGCGCCGCCGGTCGGCACCCGGGGCGCGACGCTGTGGGTCGCGCGGCCGCGCCGCGGCGTACCCCTCCGGCTCCCCGACGCCCCCCTGCTCCACCTGTACGTCGCGCGTGGCGCCCTCGACGCGCCCGCAGCGCCAGGGCTCGGGGAGGGAGATGCCTGGCGACTGCGGGACGCGGGCGAGCTCGACGTCGTACCCCAGGACGACCGCACGGAGCTCGCCGTGTGGTCCTTCGGAGCCGCGCGCTAGTCGGACGGGTCCGCGGCCCCCGGCGACTCGGCCGAGTCCGCGGACTCGAGACGCTCGTGCAACCGCGCGCGCACCTCGTCGGGCGTCAGCTGCGCACGGGCACGCTGGTCGCGGGCGACGACGACGCCGGTCGCGGTGACGCCGGCGAGACCGGCGAGGCCGAGCACCTTCCAGAGCTTCACGGACCCCAGTGTGCCCGGCAGCGCGGACAGGTCAGCCCAGCGCGGCCGGGTCCATCCACATGACCTCCCAGATCTGGCCGTCGAGGTCGCGGAACGACCACCCGACCATCGGGCCGTTCTCCTGCGGCTCGCCCGCCGCGGATCCGCCGAGGTCGAGTGCGCGCTCGACGAGCGCACGCACGTCGTCGGCGCTGCCCGCAGAGAGGCAGTAGAGCGCTCCCGTCCCGCTCGTGGGGGCGGTGGTGCCGTGGAAGGAGTGGAAGTAGGCGTGCTCGAGGAACATCACCGACGTCAGCGAGTTGAGCTGCACCGACACGGCCCGCTCGTCGCTGAACGCCTCGTTGATCGTGAAGCCCAGGTCGCTCCAGAACGCGCGGGTGGCGGCCGGGTCGGTCACCGGGAGGTTGACGAAGAGCATCCGCTCCGTGGCCTGCTGCGTGGCCTGCTGCGTCGTGGTCATGTGGGCGTCCCCTCGTGGCGTGGCCCCTCGTGGGCCGGTCAGGAGCTCCGACCGGCTGGCTGGCGCGGACTCATCGGCCCGCGACCGATGAGTTCCGGGCCCCGGTGGGGTCATGATGGTCGTCCCTCCCTGTCCCACCCCCAGGAGTGCCCCGGTGACCACCGACCAGACCACGGAGCTCGACGACTTCGACGCCCTGACCGCGCGCTACCGTCGCGAGCTCCTCGCGCACTGCTACCGGATGAGCGGGTCGACGCACGAGGCGGAGGACCTGGTGCAGGAGACCTTCCTCCGCGCCTGGAAGGCGTCGCGCGGCTTCGAGGGCCGCAGCTCGGTGCGCACGTGGCTCTACCGGATCGCCACCAACGTCTGCCTCACCAACCTGGAGAACAAGCCGAGGCGGCCGCTGCCCAGCGGGCTCGGCACGCCCGAGGCGACCGTTGGCGAGCTCGCCCCCGACGCCGAGGTGCCGTGGCTGGAGCCGGTGCCGGACGCCGCGGTGGTCGTCGCCGAGCGGGACTCCATCCGCCTCGCGTTCGTCGCGGCCCTCCAGCACCTGCCGGCCCGTCAGCGCGCCGTGCTCATCCTCCGCGACGTGCTCCGCTGGAGCGCGAAGGAGACCGCCGCCGCCCTCGACACCACGGTCGCCGCGGTGAACTCGGCGCTCCAGCGCGCCCACGCCCAGCTGCAGCAGCAGGGCCTCACCGACGAGACGGTGGCCGAGGACCTCAACCCCGCCCAGCAGCGGCTCCTCGACCGCTACGTCGACGCCTTCTGGCGGAAGGACCTCACCGCGATCGTCGAGCTCCTCACCACCGAGGCGAGCTGGGAGATGCCGCCCTTCACCGGCTGGTACGTCGGCGCGGACGTCATCGCCGAGCTCATCGGCACCAAGTGCCCGGGCGGCGGCTACGACATGCCGATGGTGCGCACCGACGCCAACGGCGCACCCGCCTTCGGTCTCTACATGCGCACGCCCGCCGGCCACTTCGAGCCGTTCCACCTGCAGGTGCTCGACCTCGAGGGCGACCGGGTGCGCCACGTCAGCGCGTTCTTCGACACCCGCCTCTTCGAGACGTTCGGCCTCCCGCCGCGGCTGCCCGCCGACCACGACCCGAGCACCGCGGGCACCGCGGGCGCTGCGGGCACGCCGTGACCGTCGGCGACCTGGTCGTCCCGGCCGAGGTCGCCCTGCTGGAGCGCGCGCTGGCGTGGACCGGCGGCCGGCTCGCGACCGTCGAGCCCCGGCACCTCGCGCTCCCGACGCCGTGTGCCGGGTGGGGCCTCGAGCAGCTGCTCGCGCACATGGAGGACGGCCTCGACGCGTTCAGCGAGGCCGCCGCGGGATTCGTCGTGCCCCTGCGGCCGGCGCGGTCGCCGGAGCACCCGGTGCCGCTCGTGCCCGTGCTGCAGGCGAAGGCCTGCGCGCTGCTGGGCTCGTGGTCGCGACCGACCCTCCCCGCGGTGCGCACGGGGTCGGTGCACCTCGCGGCCGGCACGCTCGTCGCGACGGCGGCCCTCGAGATCACCGTGCACGGGTGGGACGTCGCGGCCGCGGTCGCCTCCGACCCCTCCACCGACCCCTCCACCGACCCCGCCACCGACCCCGGTACGCCGCCGCCCCTGCCCGAGGACCTGGCGCGGGCACTGCTGCCGATCGCCGCCGCCGTCGTCGCGCCCGAGGACCGGCCCCACCGGTTCGGCCCCCCGCTCCCGCCGGCGTCCACCGCGTCGTACGGCGCCCGGCTCGTCGGGTTCCTCGGCCGGCGGCCCTGAGGTCCTCACGGACCCGGCCGGCTACCAGCCGACGAGCGCGCGGACCTCGTCGGCGAGCCCCACGGGATCGAAGGGCTTGGCGATGACGCCCGCGACGGCGAGGTGCTCCCAGGGCGCCGGCTCGCCGGGCACGGTGAGCTTCGCCGTCACCAGCACGATGGGGATGTCGGCGGTCTCCGGGTCTGCCAGCAGCGTGGCCGCCGCGGCCAGCCCGTCCATCTCCGGCATCATCACGTCCATCAGCACCACGGAGGGCCGGTGCTCCCGGGCCGCGGCGACCGCCTCGCGCCCGTCCGTCGCCGTCACGACCTGCCAGCCGGCGAACGACGTCAGCGCCAGCTCCACCAGCAGCCGGATGTCGTCGTCGTCGTCCACGACGAGCGCGAGGGGGGAGGTCATCGACCCTGGAAGTCCGCCGCGACGTAGGTCTGCGTGTCGAGCGTGCTCATCGTCGCGCCTCCGGACCGGTCGAGTATCGCCACGATACCGGCCTCCAGCTGGAGCTCGTCGCGGTTGTAGGAGCACATGTCCCACACGCAGACCGCCTGCTCGGCCCGGAGGCGCTCCACGATCGTGTCGACCATGGACTCGAAGGCGCGGTGCCGGTGGAAGCGCGGGTCGACCAGCGTGAAGCCGAGGTAGTAGACCGCGCCGCGCGCGGACTCCGCGGGGAAGCGCGCCGCGTAGTACTCCGGGCTGATCCACACGATCGCGTCGAGCCGGTTGGTGAAGGTCGAGATGCCCACGATGACGCCGTCGGGGTCGAGCGCGACGTACTTGTCGATGCGCTCGTCCGCCATCTCCTCGGCGAACTCCTCGTGGGTGAGCACGTGGCGGGCCGCCGCGAGCACCCGCAGCGGCCCGAACGCCGCCTCGTAGAGCCCGTAGAGCCGCGCGACCTCCTCCGGCGAGGCGCCCAGCGCGGAGCGCCGCTCGACCCGTACGGCGACCCGTTCCGCCCCGCTCACCACGCCGCGCCCCAGCCGCGGGCCTCGTACGCCGCGACCACGACCGCGCAGACGGGGAGGTCGTCGCAGTGCACGCCCACGATCTCCTGGTGGATCTCCTCCAGGGGGATCCCGCGACGCTCCGCCATGTCGGTGAGCGTCAGCCGGATCAGCTCCTCCACGGACTCCCGGCTGCCGCCATGGTGCTCGACGAAGTAGCCGCCCTTCGCGCCCGCGTGGGTCCACCCGATGCCGGCCCACGCGGACGCCCCGCGGAGCTCGGCGTTGGCCACGGACAGCACGCAGTAGAGCCGGTCGCCGTGCGTCGCCGGGAACGGGCTGTGGTCGCCACGGCGGATCTCGGCGCTCGGTGGCACCACCGACGAGAGCGGGATCAGGTTGAGGTCGCCGACCCCCGCGCCGTGCAGGGCGTCGTCGAAGGCCGACAGGGGGGTCTGCCCGGTGCCGGTCGCCGACCGCACCGAGATGACCAGGGGCGCTCCCTCACCGCTCGTGGTGGCGGGGGAATCGTCGTGGGGACTCACTTCACTCCTCGGTGCTCATGCCGGGCGCGGCCGGTGCCGCGTCGTGGCCGCCGACACCGGTGCCGACCGCCCGAGGGAGGGTAAACCAGAAGGTGGTGCCGACCCCGACCTCGCTGGTGATCCAGATCCTGCCGTTCATCTGGTGGACGATCTCGCGGGTGATGGCGAGCCCGAGCCCCATCCCGCCCTCCCGGCGCACGTCGGAGGAGTCGACCTGTCGGAAACGCTCGAAGACCGCCTCGATCTGGGCCTCGGGGATGCCGCGCCCTTGGTCGTGCACCCCCACCACGACGTCGTCACCGGTCGCGTCGGCCGTGACCCTGACCTCGGTGCCGGGCTCGGAGAACTTCAGTGCGTTGCCCACGAGGTTGGTGATGACCTGGCCGAAGCGGCCCTCGTCGGCGACCACCACCGAGTCGTCGGCCGCCGACGAGATCCGGATGCAGCGGGCGTCGGCCAGCGCGTCGACGGCGCCGAGGGCGTCGGCGATGAGGGCGTCGACCCGGTGCGGGACGATCTGCATCGGCATCTGGCCGGAGCTCAGGCGCTCGACGTCGAGGATGTCGTTGACGAGCCGGCCGAGCCGCTCGGAGTTCTCGGTGGCCATCCGCAGGAGCCGGGGACCGGGGGCGGGCAGCGGCCCGGCGACCCCGTCGTCCAGCATCTGCAGGCTGCCCTGGATCGCGGTGAGGGGCGTGCGCAGCTCGTGGCCCACCACCGAGAGGAACTGGCGCTTCATCCGCTCCACCTCGCGCCGCTGCGTCGCGTCGCGGAAGGCCACGACGGCGCCGCTCACCGAGCCGTCGTCCTCGAGGATCGGGCTGGCGGTGATCTCGACCTCGAGGCGCACCCCGTCGCCCCGAACGTAGACGTCGTCCTCCGAGGCCGTCGTCCGGCCGAGCTGGACCGCCTCGGTGATGTAGCAGGCCGCCAACGGGTCCTCGGCGCCCTCCAGGTCGGTGTGGAACAGCGTGTGCGCGTGGGTGGTGCGGTCCAGGTCGCCGTCCAGGCCGAGCATCTCCCGGGCGGAGCGGTTCATCAGCGTGATCCGGCCACCGCGGTCCACCGCGTAGATGCCGTCGCCGACGCTGTCGATGAGGGCGCTGCGCTCGCGCAGGAGGTGGCGCAGGTCGGCGGTCTGCGCATCGACCGTGCGCTCGAGGCCCCGGCGCAGCGAGTGGTTCTCGGAGATGAGGAGCATCTGCCGCGCCGCTGCGGCCACGACCAGCAGGAGCCAGAGCAGGCCCGTGCCGGTGCGCACGTCGCGGGGGACGCCCGCGACGATCTGGATGACGCCGGCGAAGAGGATGATGGCGAACACCGCGCCGGTGCTGGCGATCCCCCCGGGCCGCTGCCGCCGACCGGGTCTCCCGCCCCGCCCCGGCACCGCCGTGGCGACCGCGATCATCAGGTAGCCCAGGATCCAGCCGAGGTCGGTCCACGTCCCGAAGACGTAGGACCCCTCGGCGTCGAGCACCGCGTAGTGCAGGTCGCCGATGGCGTAGCCGAAGAAGCCGACCATCAGCAGCGCGAGGGCCGGCCGGTCCACCTCGTCGGCACGGAGCAGCTGGCTCGCCGCCGCGGTCACGACGATGACGTCGAGCACCGGGATCACCAGCACCACGGCACGGTCGAGACCGCCGCCCTCCGTGGAGGCGAGGAGCTGGGAGTAGACGAGCGCGCTGGCGATGATGAGGGCCGCGCAGCCGCCGACCACCCCGTCGAGAATCCTCGTCGTCGCCTCGACGCGGGAGAGCTTCTCCTGCGGGAACAGGAGGATGCCGACGATGGCGATCAGCAGGGCGATGCCGACGGTCGCGTCGACGGCGGACCCGCCCAGGGAGCCGCCCACCAGCACCGCCACGACGCCGTTGCCGGCGGCGGCGGTGGTGGCCGCCACGGCGAGCAGCGACCAGGCCCGACGCCGCGGGCCCGTGCTCCTCCTCGCCCGGATCGTGCAGCCGACCGCGGCGACGACGCCGGCCGCCAGCAGGAAGACCGTGGCGACGCCCGGGTGGGCGTCACCGGTGCTCAGCATCACCACAGCCGTCAGTGCGAGGGCACCGAGCGCGACGAGCGCCGTCACGTTCCCACGAGAAATGCCCACCACAGGCCGCCCCTCCGTCCGCCCCGTGGACCCATCGTGTCACGACGTGGTTGGCGCGGGGCAGGCCGTGATGAAGTGGGTCCCGTGCGCACCCCCTTGCCGGACTACCTGACCGAGGTGCTGGAGGTCTGCGGCACCGACTCCAGCGGCGAGCTGGCCGCCTACATCCCGGAGCTCGCCGCCGCGGACCCCGACCGGCTCGCGCTGGGCCTCTGCACCGTCGACGGCACGGGGTACGCCGTGGGCGACGACGGCGTGCGGTTCTCGATCCAGTCCATCTCGAAGCCGTTCGCCTACGCGCTCGCCCTCGCCGACCTCGGGCTCGACGCGGTGCTCGCGAAGGTCGGCGTCGAGCCCTCGGGCGAGGCGTTCAACGAGCTGTCGCTGGAGGAGGACTCCGGCCGCCCCCTCAACCCCATGATCAACGCGGGCGCGATCACCGTGCACGCGCTCGTGGGCCGGGACCGGGTACGACGCGGGTTCGCCGCCTTCGCCGGCCGCGAGCTCGAGGTGGACGAGGAGGTGAGCTCGTCCGAGCTCGCCACCGCCGACCGCAACCGCGCGATCGCCTACATGCTCCGCAACCACGGCATCGTCGAGGACGACCCGCGGGAGGTCGTCGCGGGCTACACCGAGCAGTGCTCCCTGCTCGTGGACGTCGCCGACCTGGCCGCCATGGCCGCGACGCTGGCGAACGGCGGCGTACAGCCGGTCACGGGTGAGCAGGTCGTGCCCCGCTGGGTGGCGCGGCAGGTGCTGAGCGTGATGGCGACGTGCGGGATGTACGACGCCGCCGGCGACTGGTTCACCACCGTCGGCATCCCCGCGAAGTCGGGGGTCTCCGGCGGGCTGATCGGGTCGCTGCCCGGACGGGCCGGGCTCGCCGTCTTCTCCCCCCGCCTCGACCGGCACGGGAACTCGGTGCGCGGCGTGCAGGTCTTCGAGCGGCTGTCGGCCGACATGGGCATGCACCTCATGGAGGTGCCGCCGCCCGCCCGATCGCTGGTGCGCGAGCGGGCTCCCCTGCCCACGGGCGACGGCCACGGCGAGGTGTTCGAGCTGCAGGGGTCGGTCGACTTCGTCGGCATGGAGCGCTTCCTGCGCGAGCTCGCCGACGAGGCCCCGAGCGAGTCGGCCGTCGTCCTCGACCTCACGCGCGTCCACGAGGTGCGCGACGTCGGCCGCCGGATGCTCCTCGAGGGCGCCCGCCGCCTGAGCCTCGACGGCCACGAGGTCGAGTTCGTGGATCCCGACGGGATGCTCGCGGCGTTCCCCGACGGGGCCTCCGGACCCGGCGAGGGCGACGCGGACCACGACGGCCGCCCCGACGGTGCCGAGTCGGCCGCCGACGACCCGTTGGTCGACGTGGGCGACGGGATCCAGGCGCGCGTGCGGCGGCGCCGGTGAGGATGGGGGCGTGAACACCTACAGCCTGTCCCTCCCGGGTGCGGTCGACCTCACGCGCACGGGCGACCTCTGGCTCTTCCGGGGCCGGTCGGGCGCCGACCGCGCGATCCGGGCGGTCACCAACGCCCCGGTCAACCACGTCGGCATGGCCGTCGTGCTCGAGGACATGCCCCCGCTGATGTGGCACGCCGAGCTCGGCAAGGGCCTGCTCGACGTCTGGACGGGCAGCCACCACCGCGGCGTCCAGCTCCACGACCTGCGGGACGCGGTCGAGCAGTGGTGCGGCCGCTACGAGCAGCACGCGTGGCTGCGCCAGCTCGACGTGCCGGGCGCGGGCGACAGCGGGGTGACACCCGAGATGGAGGCGGCGGTGCTGCGCACCATCGCGCGGCTCGACGGCACCCCGTTCCCGGCCACCGCGGCGCTGGCGGGCCGGTGGGCACGCGGCCGCCTGCGGCGTACGGCGCGGGTGGAGGAGACCTACTGCGCGGAGGTGGTGGCCGCGACGTACCAGGCCATGGGCCTCCTCGACGGCGAGCGCCCGACGAACTACTACGACCCAGGCAAGTTCTGGTCGGGCGACGACCTCGAGCTGCAGCAGGGCGCGACGTTGGGCGCGGAGATCGCCGTCCTGGTCTGAGGTTGACCCGCCCCTTGCGCCGGTGCGGAAGGCGCGCTGACGGATCGCGACGGTCGCGGAGACTACGGCGGCGATCGACCCCTCGCTTGTCGCCGCGCCGGTCGTGTGCCAGCCGGACGGCGCACATCGGTTTGACGCAATCTTGCGCGCCCGTCGGCTGGCACACTTACGATGCCCCGGGAGGTTTCGATGAGCGAGGTTGTGTTTCCCGGCGAAGCTGGGTCAAGTAAAGACCTGAGCACGGATACAATCGGCACGGCCTATGCATGTCGTCAGGGTCTGCTGCTCCTGCAGGTCCCAACGGGCAAGTTAGGAAGCGGGGCTAGCTGGCTGAGCGGCGTCTGCGACGCCTTGAAGGCCGACAGTCGTGTCTCGGACTTGAAGCGACCACGCCACAGGGAGCACCAAGCTCGGGTCGACGTGATGTACCCGCGGAACGCCGATTATTTCGACGACGATCTCCTGACGGGCCGGGACCGCTTCTTCGCCTATCGAATGTCGGACCCGGTGACGTTCGTGGTGCAGGTGGCAGCAGAGGACCAAACCGAGTTCCGCGGATCCCGGGACTTCCCAGACGGTCCCTACTATGTCAGTTGGGATGGAATATGCCTGGCGGTTTTATGGGAGCAGCCATCCGATCAGATGGTTTCCATAGCAGCGGGTCGATTCGTGGCCGACGTAATTCGAGATGCGGCAACCTCCTCGGGGCTGGACGTCTTCGTTCAAGCGTGTAGCCCTGGCTGCCAGAACATCTTCACTCATGTGGACACGTTGATCGTGAGTCGCGGGACCTACCACCGAAACTCGGATCGGGTGACTTGCACTCATCGAGACAAGCTGGGTTCACCCTTTTCGGAGCTCGATCGGTGGTTTGGCGAGATTTCTTATCCCTTCTTCCTATTTGGAACTTTCAAAAATCATTCACGGCGTATCCGCGATCTCGACAAGGCCGCCGGATTCCGCCTGTCCGCACTTCTTCAAATCCAACAGAAACGCGGCGTCATAAGTGCGGAATCCGGAGTGCCGAAAAAAATTCGTGAACGCTGGAAGATGCGAGGCTGGCGCAAGGCAGCCGAAAGTTTGACGGCCGATGTTTGGCTGGCGTCGGCGGTCGTTGAGACGATGCGACGGGAATGGAATGAAGAACGTCGCCGGTTTCGCGAGTATCGAGAGAAGGACGCATTCACAAAACTCTTTTCGATGGACTCCAGTGACGATGAACTGGCCGTGGAAAGCATCGATATGAGTCTGGCGCGTCAGGCCCTTACCCACACCTCGTCGAGACTCGACACCCGAATGATGGTTTTCGTCACCGCACTTGCGGGCTGCGCGGGCCTGATTGGGGCAGTGAGCGGAGGTGTTTTGGGGGCGACGATAGCCGGGTAGCAAACCGCGTTGCTAAAGGTTGTAGCGGTTGACGCGGTGGGC
This sequence comes from Nocardioides alkalitolerans, assembly GCA_038184435.1. Taxonomy (NCBI): domain Bacteria; kingdom Bacillati; phylum Actinomycetota; class Actinomycetes; order Propionibacteriales; family Nocardioidaceae; genus Nocardioides; species Nocardioides alkalitolerans. The sequence goes on from CP116227.1 coordinate 3,369,485, forward strand.
TGCCCACCCGTCTACCCCGCCGCGTGCCGAGGCGCCGCGCCGGTGCACGCGACGGCGCGCGGCCGTGCTGCCGATGCGGCTGCGGAGGCGACGTCCTAACCTCTCGCCGCCGTTCTCGGCCGACGTCGGGAACATGCTGCGCCGCTGCGTGTTGGGAACCGGGTACGGACGATCCCGACCACCCCAGGAGCAACCTGTGCCCTCCTCGCACGACGCCCTCGACCTCGGCCCCCTCACCCTCGGCGGCAACGTCTTCGGCTGGACCGCCGACCGCGACGCCTCGTTCGCGGTGCTCGACGCCTGGCTGGAGGCCGGCGGACGCTCGATCGACACGGCCGACATGTATCCCCAGTGGGTCGACGGTCGTTCCATCGGCGACTCCGAGCGGATCATCGGCGACTGGGTGGCCGACCGCGGCGTGCGCGACCAGGTGGTCATCGCCACGAAGGTCGGCCAGGGCGACGGCCGCGAGGGACTCGCGCCCGCCAACGTCCGCCGCGCGCTCGAGGAGTCGCTCGAGCGGCTCCGGACGGACCGTGTGGACCTCTACTACGCGCACGTCGACGACGAGTCGGTCCCGCAGGAGGAGTACGTCGCGGCCTTCGGCGCCCTCGTCGCCGAGGGCAAGGCGCTCCACCTGGGCGCCTCCAACTTCGCGCCCGCCCGCCTCCGCTCGGCCGTGGCGATCGCCGCCGACCAGGGCGTCACCGCGTTCACGGTCAGCCAGGACCGCTGGAACCTCCTCGCGCGCGAGATCGAGGCCGAGCTCGTGCCGACGCTCGCGGAGCTGGGGATCAGCGAGTCGCCGTACTCCGCCCTCGCCAGCGGCTTCCTCACCGGCAAGTACACCCCCGGCGCGACCGTCGACTCCCCGCGGGCGGGCACCGCGGCCGGGTACGCCGAGAAGCCCGGCGCCGACCGGGTCCTGGCCGCCCAGCGGGAGATCGCCCAGGCCCACGGCGTCACGCCCACGGCCGTCGCGCTGGCCTGGCTGCGCGCGCAGCCCGTCGTCTCCGCGCCGATCGCGAGCGCCCGCAGCGTCGAGCAGCTGCCCGCGCTGGTCGAGGCGCTGACGCTCGAGCTGAGCGCCGACGAGGTCGCGGCGCTGACCGTCTGAGGGTCGTGGGAAGCACGAAAGGCCCCGGTCGTCGACCGGGGCCTTTCGTCTCACGTGCGCGAGGGGGGAGTTGAACCCCCACGCCCTTTCGGGCACACGGACCTGAACCGTGCGCGTCTGCCTATTCCGCCACTCGCGCGTGAAGCCGGGCAAACGTATCCCAGGCCCCCACCGATCCCCAAACCGAGCACCGGCCCGGCCGGACCCCCACCGCCGTGGCAGACGGCGCCGCCACCCCGCCATGGTTACGATCGGCACCACCCGCCACCGAGCGCGGGGGCGGCTGCGTGCCCGCACGCCGCGAGCAGGCCGACGGACGACGAGTGGTCCCGCCCGACGGGCGTGGCGGAGGAGGTGGGTGATGAGCGGAGGCTTCCAGCGTTTCGAGAGCCGTCTGGAGTCCATGATCTCCGGCGTGTTCGCCCGTGCCTTCCGCAGCGCCGTGCAGCCCGTCGAGATCTCGGCGGCGCTGCAGCGCGAGGTCGACAACAACGCCCAGATCCTGAGCCGCGACCGGCGTCTCGTGCCCAACGACTTCCACGTGGAGCTGTCCCGCACCGACCTGGACCGGCTGGGGCCCTACGCGACGACCCTGTCGCAGGAGATGGCGGACAGTCTCCGCGACCACGCCGACGCGCAGTCCTACGTGTTCCCGGGTCCGGTGCAGATCAGCTTCGAGGTCGCCGAGGACCTGCCCACGGGGCGCCTCCGCGTCAGGAGCCGCGCCCAGGCGAAGGTCACGAGCAACGCGACGAACACGCAGGTCGGTCGCGCGACGGCGTACCTCGAGATCAACGGCACGCGCCACCCCCTCACCCCGCCCGGCGCGGTGGTGGGGCGCGGCACCGACGCCGACGTGCGCATCAACGACCCGGGCGTGAGCCGCCGCCACATCGAGTTCCGGGTGGGCAGCAGCCAGCACGGCGGGCCCCTCCAGGTGTCGGTGGTGGACCTCGGGTCGACCAACGGCATGCTGGTCGACGGCCGGAAGGTGGCGCAGTCGCCGCTGGACGACGGCTCGGTGGTGCGGATCGGCAACACGACGATGACGGTGCGTCTGGTGGCGGAGGGAGCCCGATGAGCGAGCTGACCCTGTTCCTGCTGCGGTGCGGCTACCTGGCGATCCTCTGGATCTTCGTGCTGGCCGCCGTCTCGGTGGTGCGCGCCGACATGTTCGGCACCCGCGTGCCGGCGACGCCGAAGACGAAGGCCGGCCCGAAAGGCAAGGCGCCGAAGCAGCCCCCGCCGCGCCGCCGCGGCGCACCGACCCACGTCATCGTGGTGCAGGGCGTCAACGCCGGGGCGCGGGCCGAGCTCGACGGCCGGCCGATCCTCATCGGCCGCGGCAACGACGCCGCGATCCGCCTCGACGACGACTACGTGTCGACCCGCCACGCGCGGATCGCGCAGTCGGGCGACCAGTGGTTCGTCGAGGACCTGGGGTCCACCAACGGCACCTACGTCGGCACCGCGCGCATCTCGCAGCCGACCACCCTCACGCTCGGCGCCCAGGTGCGGATCGGCAAGACCATTCTCGAGCTGAGGAAGTAGACAGCCGTGACGCGCACACCCGACGGGCCCGACACGACTCCCGACGAGCCGGACGACAGCACCCGCGAGGTGCCGACGATCCGGCCCGAGAGCTCCTCCGACGACCAGGCCTTCGCCCCGGCCGCCGACGACACCGCGCCCCGTCCCGTCATCCCGGCGGAGGCCGAGGAGCGGTTGGACTACACGGAGATCGGACCCAACGAGACCACCGGCGAGGTGCCGGCGGTCCCCGGTGACCGCGTCGGGCTCCACCTCGACTTCTCCGCCGTCTCCGACGTGGGCCGGGTGCGGAAGGACAACCAGGACTCCGGGTACGCCGGCCCCCACCTCCTCGCCGTCTGCGACGGTGTCGGCGGCGCGGCCCGCGGTGACGTCGCCTCCAGCACGGCCATCGGGCAGCTGCGCAAGCTGGACGACGGCCCCGCCGACGACCTGCTCGGCCAGGTCGCGGGCGGCCTGCTCCGCGCCCACAACCGCATCGGCGAGCTGGTGGACGACGACCCGAGCCTCAACGGCACCAGCACGACGGCGACGGTCGCGGTCTTCGACGGCGCCCGCCTCGGGATCGCCCACGTCGGCGACAGCCGTGCCTACCTGGTGCGCTCCGGCGAGATCACGCAGCTGACGAAGGACCACACCTTCGTGCAGAGCCTCATCGACGAGGGCCGGATCACCGAGGCGGAGGCGCGCACGCACCCGCACCGCAACCTCATCCTCAAGGCCCTCGACGGCGTCCACGAGACCGACCCCGACCTGTTCGTGGTCGACGTCGCCGAGGGCGACCGGCTCCTGCTGTGCAGCGACGGCGCGTGCGGCGTGCTCGACGACGAGCGCCTGCTCGACATCCTGGGCTCCGGCACCCCCGACTACGCCGCCGTCGAGCTCGTGCGCGCCAGCCTCGAGGCGGGCAGCACCGACAACGTGACCTGCGTGGTCGCCGACGTCACCCGGCAGCCTGTCGAGACCGAGCCCCTGCTCGTCGGGGCGGCGGCCGACCTGCCGCGCCGCGCCACCGGGCTCACGGGGCTCTTCCGGGGCCACCGCTCGGGCGACACCGGCGAGATGGAGCCGGTGCAGGCGACCATCCCGCCCGACGTCGGCTGGGCGATCCCGAGCGACCCCATCGACCCCGAGGCCGCGCGCTACGCGCCGCTGCCGCCGCGCCGGTTCGTGTGGGTCAAGCGCTTCTTCTGGCTGGTCGTCGTCGCCGGGCTGCTCGCCGCGGCGGTCGGCGCGGGCTACGGCTTCCTCCAGGGCCGCTACTACGTCGGCGTCCAGGACGGCGAGGTCGTCGTCTACCGCGGCTTCGACTACAGCCTGGCCGGGTTCTCCCTGCAGGACGCCGTCGAAGGCACGGACATCTCGATCGAGGACGTGGAGGCCGTCAACCCCCGCCTCGCCGACGCGATCCAGGACGGCCTGCCCGTCCACGACGACGTCGACAGCGCCAAGGACGAGTTCGAGCGCCGCTGGACGACCGCGCTGGAGGACGCCGAGGCCGCGGGCACGAGCGGCAGCGGCTCCAGCGAGGAGAACCAGGGACAGACGCCCGGCGAGACGGAGGACATGCCGTCCTCCCCCACGTCGGGTCCCACGTCCGCGCCGACCGCCGAGCTGCAGTCCACCGGCGTCGACTCCCCCGAGGTCGGCTGATGTCCCAGGTCACCTCCGCCTCCCCCGACCAGTTCGTCCACCGGTCCCGCCGGGGCGCCGAGCTGTTCCTCCTGATCCTGGCGCTCGGCGTCGGGGCCGGGGCCTACGCGGCCGTCGGTCTCGGCATCGAGGGCGAGGTCCCGCCCGACATGATCGGCTACACGGGCTGGCTGGCCGTGCTGATGATCGCCGCACACGTGGCGATCCGCATGACGGCGCAGTACGCCGACCCGATCCTGCTCCCCGTCGTCGCCGCCCTCAACGGGCTCGGCCTCGCGGTGATCCACCGGCTCGACCTGGCCAACAACAGCAACTTCGCGCGCCAGCAGCTGATCTGGATGACCCTCGGCGTCGTCCTCTTCATCCTGACGATCACCCTGCTGCGCGACCACCGCGTGCTGCAGCGCTACACCTACACGTCGGGCCTGCTGGCGATCGGCCTGCTGCTGCTGCCGATGATGCCGATCATCGGCAACGAGGTGCGCGGCGCCCGGATCTGGATCAACGTCGCCGGCTTCTCCTTCCAGCCGGGCGAGATCGCGAAGCTGCTGCTCGTCATCACCTTCGCGGGCTACCTCGTGCTGCACCGCGACGCGCTCGCGCTCGCGGGTCGCCGCCTGCTGTTCGTCGACCTGCCCCGCGGCCGCGACCTGGGCCCGATCCTCGGCATGTGGCTCGTCAGCCTCGGCATCCTCGTCTTCCAGCGGGACCTCGGGTCGTCGCTGATGTTCTTCGGCATGTTCCTGGTGCTGCTGTACGTCGCGACCGAGCGCCCGGGCTGGCTCGTCGTGGGCGGCGGGCTGTTCGTCGCCGGCGCGTTCCTCGGCTACCAGGCCTTCAGCCACGTGCGGAACCGCTTCGACATCTGGCTCTCGCCCTTCGACTACGTCGACCGCACCCCCGGCAGCGGCCAGCTCGTCGAGTCGATGTTCGGCATGGCCTGGGGCGGCCTGATCGGCCGCGGGTTCGGCGAGGGGCAGCCGTGGCGCATCCCCTTCGCGGAGTCCGACTTCATCATGGGCGCCATCGGCGAGGAGCTCGGCCTGACGGGCGTCATGGCCGTCATCCTGCTGTTCGCGATCATCGTCGAGCGGGGCCTGCGCACCGCCCTGGTCTGCCGCGACGGCTTCGGCAAGCTGGTCGCCACCGGCCTCGCCACGATCGTCGCGCTGCAGGTCTTCGTCGTCGTGGGCGGCGTGACCACCCTGATCCCGCTGACCGGCCTGACCACCCCGTTCCTCTCCTACGGCGGTTCGTCGCTCGTCGCCAACTGGGTGCTCGTCGGCCTCCTGCTCCGCATCTCCGACCAGGCCCGCCGCCCGCTCCCGGGCGTCGAGGAGCCCTACGGCACCTACGACTCGGGGGCGGACGAGGCGACGCAGGTGGTCAAGGTGGTGAAGCCGTGAACAAGCCGATCCGCACCGTGGGCGTGTTCTGCATGCTCCTCTTCGTCGCCCTGCTCGCGCAGTCGACCAACCTGCAGTTCTTCCGGTCCGGGGAGCTCAACGACCGCCCCGAGAACCGTCGTGTGCAGGAGGCCCGCTTCTCCGCCGAACGCGGCTCGATCCTCGCGGGCGACACGGAGATCGCGCTCAGCGTGCCGGTGGACGACCGCTACCTCTACCAGCGGCAGTACCCGGTGGCCGCGCCGTACGCGCACATGACCGGGTGGTTCTACTTCGGCGGCGCCTCGGGCCTCGAGCGCTCGCAGAACCGCGTGCTCTCCGGCGACGACCCGAGCCTCTTCGTCAACCAGCTCTCCGACCTGCTCGCCAACCGCAACCCGGCGGGCAGCAACGTCGGCCTCACCATCGACCCCGACGTGCAGCAGGTCGCCTACGACCAGCTCGCCGCCCAGGGCGACGAGGTGCAGGGCGCTGTCGTGGCGCTCGAGCCCAGCACGGGCCGGATCCTGGCGTCGGTGTCGCTGCCGACCTTCGACCCCAACCAGCTGGCGCTGCGCGACGTCAACCAGGTCCAGGAGAACTACCAGGCGCTCTACGACGACGAGGCGAACCCGCTGACCAACCGGGCCGTGGCGACCACCCTGCCGCCGGGCTCGACGTTCAAGCTGGTCACCGCCGCGGCGTACCTGGAGGACCACCCCGACGTCGACGCGAACACGCAGGTGCCGGGCGGCAGCAGCTACCAGCTGCCGGGCACCCGCACGTCGATCGCGAACGGCGGGCGCTCCTGCGGCGAGACCACGGTCTCGCTCTCGCAGGCGATGGAGCAGTCGTGCAACACGACGTTCCTGCAGCTGGCGGTCGAGGAGGGCCAGGAGGGCATGACCGAGGTGGCCGACGCCTTCGGGTTCAACGCGGACCCGGCCGAGGACTACCCGGGCACCGCCGCGTCGGCGTACCCCGAGAACGCCTCCGACGACCTCCTCGCGAAGTCGGGCATCGGCCAGCAGGACGTGCGCGCCACGCCCCTGCAGATGGCGATGGTGGCGGCCACGATCGCCAACGACGGCGTGCTCATGGAGCCCTACCTGATCGACCGCGTCACCTCGCCCGACGGCGAGACCATCACGCGCCACGAGCCCGAGGAGCGGGCCGAGGTCGTCTCCTCGCGCACCGCCGGGATCCTGCAGGAGCTGATGGTCAACACCGTCGAGCAGGGCACCGCCCGCCAGGCCCGCATCGACGGGGTCGAGGTGGGCGGCAAGACCGGTACGGCGGAGAACTGCGACGGCTGCCGGCCGTACGCGTGGTTCGTGTCCTACGGCGAGCGTGACGGCCAGCAGGTCGCCGTCGCCGTCATGCTGCAGAACGTCTCGCCGAACGTGTCGATCTCCGGTGGTGGCCTCGGCGGCCCCATCGCGAAGGCCGTCATGGAGCAGGCACTGGGAGTGGGAGAGTGACGATGGATCCGAACAACCCCGAGCGCTTCGCCGACGACGCGCACCGCTACCGCCTCGACGCCCGCGTCGCGACCGGCGGGATGGGGGAGGTGTGGCGCGCGACCGACACCGTGCTCGGCCGCGTCGTCGCGGTCAAGATCCTCAAGGCGGAGTACGCCGACGACCCCACCTTCCGCGGACGCTTCGAGACCGAGGCGCGCAACGCCGCCGCGCTGTTCCACCCCAACGTGGCCGGCATCTTCGACTTCGGCCAGTCGGCGACGTCCGACGGCTCGGACTCGACGCGGCCGTACCTCGTCATGGAGCTCGTCGACGGCCAGCCGCTCTCCGCGCTGCTGCGCCCCGACCAGCCGATGGACCCGGCGATCGTCGTCGACATCATCGCCCAGGCCGCGGACGGCATCGGCGCCGCGCACCGCGCCGGCATCGTGCACCGCGACGTGAAGCCCGCGAACCTGCTGGTGACGCCCGACCGCACCGTGAAGATCACCGACTTCGGCATCGCCCGCGCCGCCGACGGGCTCGCGCTCACCCAGACCGGCATGGTCATGGGCACGCCGCAGTACATCTCGCCCGAGCAGGCGCAGGGCATGACGGCCGGACCGGCCGCCGACGTCTACTCGCTCGGCGTGGTCGCCTTCGAGTGCCTCGCCGGGCGCCGGCCCTTCGTCGCCGAGACGGCCGTGGCGACCGCGCTCGCCCACCTCCGCGACCCCGTGCCCGACCTGCCGGGCAACGTGCCGCCGGGCCTCGCGAGCGTCGTACGGCGCGCGATGGCCAAGAAGCCGGAGGAGCGGTTCGCCGACGGGGCGGAGCTCGCGCGCGCCCTGCGCGACCCCTCGTCGGTCGCGGCCCCCGCGGCCGCCGCGGTCGAGCCCGAGCCCACCCAGGCCACGCAGGTGCTCGGCGGCGCGGCGGTCCCCGCGGCTGCGGCCGCCGCCACCGCCTTCCCGCCCACCGGGGCCGCGGCCGTCGTCACCGAGGAGACGACCGAGCCCGTGGAACCCGAGGAGCGGCGCCGGAAGCCGGTGCTGCCGTGGGTGGCGGGCGTGCTCGCGCTGCTGCTCGTCGCCGCGCTCGTGTGGATCTTCGTCGCGACGAGCGGCGGGGACGACGACGATCCGGCCGCGCCGCCGAGCGAGACCTCGTCCGCGCCGCCGCCGAGCTCGACGACCTCGGAGCCGACGACGTCGGAGCCGACGAGCGAGACGACGTCGACGGCGCCGGAGACCTTCGACCTCGACGTGGACTCCTACCGGGGGCGCAACGTCAACGAGGTGCGCGACGAGCTGCGCGACCAGTTCGGGCTCGAGGTCTCGCGGGAGGAGCTCGACAACGACGGCTCCGAGGTGCCCAACACGGTCAGCGACATCCGGCCGTCCACCGGGCTCACCGCGGGCGACTCGGTCACCGTCGAGTTCTGGGGTCCCGAGCCGGACCCCGAGCCCGAGCCGGAGCCCGAGCCGACCGAGACCCAGCCGACCGAGACCGAGCCGACCCTGCCCGTCCCGACCGACACCGCGACCACCGAAGCACCGTGAGGAACCCGGACCGTGTCTGACCCGAGGTACTCGCCCCCGCGCCCCGCGGTGGGCCCGGAGGGAGAGCGATGACGGACGCCGACAGCCCGACCCTGGTGGGCGGGCGCTACGAGCTCGGTGGGCTGCTGGGCCGCGGCGGCATGGCCGAGGTGCGCAAGGGCACCGACACGCGGCTCGGCCGCGTCGTGGCCGTGAAGCGCCTGCGCACCGACCTCGCGAGCGACGCGACCTTCCAGGCGCGCTTCCGCCGCGAGGCCCAGTCGTCGGCGTCGCTCAACCACCCCTCGATCGTGTCGACCTACGACACGGGCGAGGAGATCTCCGACGACGGCGTCGCGCAGCCCTACATCGTCATGGAGTTCGTGGCGGGCCGCACGCTCCGCGACGTGCTCCGCGAGGGCCGCAAGATCCTGCCCGAGCGCGCCCTGGAGATCACGAGCGGCGTGCTGTCGGCGCTCGACTACAGCCACCGCGCCGGCATCATCCACCGCGACATCAAGCCCGGGAACGTCATGCTCACCCCGAGCGGCGACGTGAAGGTCATGGACTTCGGCATCGCCCGCGCCATCTCCGAGGCCTCCTCGACGATGACGCAGACGGCCGCGGTCGTCGGCACGGCGCAGTACCTTTCGCCCGAGCAGGCCCGCGGCGAGGTCGTGGACTCGCGCTCCGACGTCTACTCCGCCGGCTGCCTGCTCTACGAGCTCCTCACCGGCCGACCGCCGTTCGTGGGCGACTCCCCCGTCGCGGTGGCCTACCAGCACGTGCGGGAGCAGGCGCAGCGCCCCTCCGAGCTCGACCCCACGCTGGCGCCCGAGATCGACCAGATCGTCATGAAGTCGCTCGCCAAGCGCGTCGAGGACCGCTACCAGAGCGCCGCGCAGATGCGGAGCGACATCGAGCGCTACCTCGCGGGCCGGCCCGTGCAGGCTCCCGTCATCCCCGACGAGGCCGAGCAGCCGACCGCGGGCGCCACCCCGGCCGTACCGCCGCCGACGCGGCGCGTGCCCGAGGCAGCCGCCCCGGAGCGCGGGCCGCGGCGGGGACCGTGGGTCGCGGCCATCGTGGCTCTGCTCATCGCGCTGGCCCTCGTGTTCGTGTGGTTCGTCAACCGGGTCGACCTCTTCGAGGACCCGCCGACCGACAAGGCCGTCCCCGACGTCGCGGGCGAGACCCAGGAGGTGGCCCGCACGGAGCTGGCCGACACGGGCTTCCGCGTCGCCGGCCAGGTGGAGCCCCAGACGAGCGACACCGTCGAGGAGGGGCTGGTCATCGGGACGGACCCGTCCGGCGACACGTTCGCGGAACCCGGCACGACGATCACGCTCATCGTCTCCACGGGACCGGAGACGGTGATGCTGCCCGACGTCACGGGCGACACGTGCGAGGAGGCGCTCGCGCAGCTGACCGAGTTCGACGCGCGGTGCGAGGACGTCGACTCCGACGAGGAGGCGGGCACCGTCGTCGCCATGGACCCGGAGGGCGGCAACGGCGGCGAGTTCGCCCCCGGCACCGTCGTCACGCTCGACGTCTCGCGGGGCCCGAAGGCCGTGCCGAACGTCGTGGGGTCGACCCGCACCGAGGCCGAGGCAGCCATCCGGGCCCAGGGCTTCGAGCCCGACGCCATCCCGACGCTCGACGAGACGAAGGCGTTCGGCGAGGTCGTGCGCCAGTCCCCCGGCGAGGGCCGCACCCTCAGCCAGGGCGACACGGTGACGATCGTCTACAACAACTACCGGGCCCCGGAGCCGCCCCCGGAGACGACCGCGCCCCCGGACACCGAACCGCCGGCCACCGAGGAGCCCGACCCCGGCAACGGCGGCGGACTGATCCCGTAGCGCACCCGAGCCCCCCGCCCGATCCGGGCGGGGGGCTCGTGCGTGGGTGGACCCGCGGCGTACCGGGGTGGGAGGTCAGCCGAGCGGCTCGGCGAGCTGGACGTCGAGGAGTCCGCGGTACTCGCTCGCGACCAGGTCGTCCTCCTCCTGCATCTCCCAGCCCACCGCGATGCGGGGGTCGGCGGCCTGCTCGCGGTACGTCGCGATCGTCGCGTCGTCGTCGACCGCGGTCTCGAGCGCGGTCGGGTCGCCGATCGCGGAGATGACGTAGGGCTGCGGGTAGGCGATGCCCTGCAGGAGGATCGCGTTGCCCTGGCACTTGATGCCCGTCGTGGTGACGATGCGCTGGCCCTGGATCGTGATGGCCTCCGCGCCGCCGGCCCACAGGGCGTTGACGACGGTCTGGATGTCCTGCTGGTGCACGACGTGGAGGTTCTGGTTGAGGTCGGAGGACTCCCGGACCGACAGCGGGGCGTCGCTCAGCGTGATGGTGACGCCGGAGCCGGTGACCTCCGTGAGGCCCGCCGGCGCCCGCAAGGTCTCGACCTGGCTCTGCAGGTCGTCGACCTGGGCGTCGCCGAGACCCTCGGAGAGCTGCTGCACCTCGCTGTCGAGGTCGTTGACCCGTTCCGTGAGGGCCTCCGCCTGCGCGGCCTCGTTGCTGACGAGGCCCGCGAGGTCCTGGTAGCGCCCCGGACGGAGGTCCGTGCCGTCGCTGCTGAGGGCGCTCGCGACGAACAGCCCGCCCGAGAGGAGCAGCACCACGGGCGTGCCCCAGCGCCACGACCGCGACCGCGGGCGCAGGGCGCGCGGCGCGTCGCTCGACGGGCTCGGGTGAGGACCGGGGGGCACGACGACTACGCTAGCCCGCGGCGTGCGAACCTGCACGACCGCGTCGTCCGACGAGGAGATGTCGTGAGCAAGTCCCAGTCCGATCCCGAGAGCACCTCGGAGACGTCGGAGGCGTCGTCGACGTCGTCGAAGTCCGCGACGTCCGCGTCGAAGACGAAGGGCACGTCGAAGGCGACCGCGAAGGACAAGGCGGCCGTGAAGGACAAGGCGGCCGTGAAGGCTGCGCCCGGTGGACTGCGTGGTCGCCTGCAGAGCCGCCGCGACCCGCTCGCCGGGGAGCGGCCGCCGCTGCTGAGCCTGCGGTTCGTGCTCATGGTGCTGCTCGTCGTCGCCGGCATCGCGTGGATCACCCTGACGTGGCGCTCCCTCGGCCTCGACAACTTCGACCAGTGGAGCCTCATCCCCGACGAGGAGAAGCCGCGCCGCTGGGTGTGGGAGCTCGGGCTGTGGAACTACGCGATCGGCTTCGGCGCGATCCTGCTCGGCCTCATCGTCGGCGCGCACCGCTCCACCCCGCTCGGTCGGGGCAACGGCGTCGTCGTCGGCATGCTCGCGTGCTTCGGCATCGGCCTGCTGTGGATCTGCACGTTCTACCTGTTCGCCGACGACATCTCGTCGATCTGGGTCTTCGGCGCCCTCGGCCAGTGGAACCTGGTCGTCGGCATCGCGTTCATGGCCGTTGGGTTCTCCTACGCCACCAAGTGGGAGTAGCCCACCCCGCACGCACGACGACGCCGGCCCGCACCCGCGGGCCGGCGTCGTTCGCATTTCCGGCCGTTGTGGAGGGTGAGCGGGCCGGTTGTTTCCCCGGCTGACCGGGGAACACGCCACTTAGACCATCAAATTTGATGGTCTAAGTGGTTGGTTCCCCGGTCAGCCGGGGAACCGACCGCCAACTTATCCACAGGGGTTATCCACAGTGTGGAGAACTTACACGCGTGTGATTCCGCCTCAGACGAGCTCGGCGACGCGGAGCGCGACCAGCCCGATCACGACCGCCGCGACGGCGAGCAGGCCGCTCGCCTGCCACAGCACACGGTTGCGGCGGGGCGCCAGCACGATGACGCTGGCCGCCGCGATGCCGCCCAGGAGGCCGCCGAGGTGGCCCTGCCAGGAGATGCCGCTGCCGCCGGCGATGGTGATCACGACGTTGAGGCCCAGCCAGAGCGCGAGCTGGCGAGGATCGCCGCCGACCCGCAGCACGACGACGAGCGCCGCGCCGATGAGGCCGAAGATCGCGCCGGACGCGCCGAGGGTCGACGAGTAGGGCTCGGAGAGCCACATGACGGCCGCCGACCCGGCGAGGAGGGAGACGACGTAGATGGCCAGGAAGCGCCAGCGACCCGTCACCCGCTCGACGAACGGGCCGAGGAAGTAGAGCGCGAGCATGTTGCCCGCGATGTGCCAGATGGCGACGTGGGAGAACCCGCTGGTCACCAGCTGCCAGAAGGCGCCGGTCGTGACGCCCTCGGTCCACGACCCGCCGGGCGCGAAGCCGCAGGCGGTGGCGTTCGAGACGTCGACGTACACCTGCCCCCCACCCGTCTCGCACGCCCCCCGGGGCGTCAGCAGGAGCAGGCGGCCGAGCGCGCTGTTGGCGCCGCCGGCGGCGAGGAGGGCGACGAAGACGGCGGCGTTGATCGCGATGAGCACGTACGACGTCAGCTCGGGCCGCGCCGTGCGCTCACCTCCGAAGGGAGTGGTGGGGCGGCGGATGCTGCGCTGGCCCGCGGCGACGCAGTCGGGGCACTGGAAGCCGACGGAGGCCTCCCGCATGCAGTCGGGGCAGATGTACCGCCCGCACCGCTGGCACGCGATGTGCGACTCCCGGCCGGGGTGGCGGTAGCAGACCGGCACCCCGGCCGGGACGTCGTTCACGAGCGGGTGATCTCCACCGACTCGATGACGACCGGCTCGACCGGGCGGTCGCCGGCGGCGGTCTTGGTGGTGCCGATGGCGTCGACGACCTTCTTCGACTCCTCGTCGACGACCTCGCCGAAGATCGTGTGCTTGCGGTTCAGCCACGCGGTCGGCGTGGTGGTGATGAAGAACTGCGAGCCGTTGGTGCCCTTGCCCATGCGGGTGCCGGCGTTGGCCATGGCGAGCAGGTAGGGCTTGTCGAAGACGAGCTCCGGGTGGATCTCGTCGTCGAAGGTGTAGCCCGGGCCGCCGGTGCCGGTGCCGAGCGGGCAACCGCCCTGGATCATGAAGCCGTCGATGACCCGGTGGAAGCCGAGACCGTCGTAGTACGGCACGCCGCTGCGACCGGCGTCGTCCTTGTAGTCCTTCGTGCCCTCGGCGAGCCCGACGAAGTTGTCGACCGTCTTCGGCGCGTGGTTGGGGAAGAGGGTCACGACGATGTCGCCGCGGTTCGTCTTCAGGGTGGCCTTGAGGTCAGCCATGTCAGCCTTTCCGTTCGTCTGCTCGGACGGCCGTTCCGCCGCCCCCGCAATGCTCGCACGCACGCGCAACGCCGTGGTGCCGGGACCTGCACGGCTGCGCCCGGCCCGGCCGGGGAACCGGTCCGGGACGCAGGTGTACGGCGCGGCTTGGCACGGCATGATCGAATGAGTCGAAAGCGACGAGAGAGGACTGTGATGGGCTTCCGGAAGAAGAAGACGATCCTCGAGCAGGCACAGGAGAAGGCGAGCGAGCTCGCCGACACCGTGCGGCCCCAGATCGAGGCCGCGGTCGAGGCCGCGAAGGAGAAGTCGGCCCCGGTGATCGCCGAGGCCCGCGAGAAGGCGGCGCCGCACGTCGCCGACGGCAAGGCGAAGGCCGCTGCTGCCGCGGGTGCCGCTGCGGCCACGGCCGCGCCGTACGTCGCGCAGGGTCGCGCCAAGGTGATCGACGGCAAGGACCTGGCGGCTGCCAAGGCCCTCGCCGGTCTGCAGAAGGCGGAGGCGAAGGTCGCCGACCTGCAGAGCGACCCGCCGAAGAAGAAGGGCCGCCTGCGCAAGCTGGTGCTCTTCACGCTCCTCGCGGGCGGTGCCGCGTTCGCGGTGAAGAAGCTGACGAGCAGCGGTGGCGACAACTGGCAGTCGACCTACACGCCGCCCCCGCCGCCGGCTCCGGCCAGCAACCCGGCGACGAAGCCGGCCGCTGCCGCCGACCCCGACGCCCCGCAGGCCGACGAGAACGGTGGCGCGGGCCCCGGCGAGGCGCTGGCCGACTCGGCCGAGCAGCCGCACCCCGTCACCACGCCGGACGACCCGGCCGAGGTCGTCCGGATCGACGACGACAAGGCCTGAGCCCGACCCGCACCGCACGAACGGCCGCCCCGATCCGATCGGGGCGGCCGTTCTGCGTGTCGGCGACTGTCAGGCCCGCGGGCCTGCGGTGGCGCCGGGGGCGAGCTCGTCGGCGTACTCCCGGCGGACCCGCTGGGTCGCGCGGTGCTCGGCCCAGAAGGACAGCACGGGGACGGTGCCGCAGAGCAGCGTGACGACGGTGAAGCCCGGCTCCCACAGCGCCTTGCGGGCGAGGAGGAACGCCGTGACGAGGAAGATCATGTAGAGCCAGCCGTGCGCCACGCCGAGGTAGTGCGTGATGTCCTCGCCGAGCTGCTGGGCGCCGGAACCGGGGGTGACCCAGGCCGGGGTGCTGGGGATGAAGCCCCACATCGACGAGCCGTCGAAGTTCGCCAGCGGGACGCCGACGAGGATCAGCACGATCAGCAGGACGCCGACGATCGTGGCCATGACGCGGTAACGGAGCAGGGTGCCTCTCACGAGGATGACGCTACTGCCGTTTCCTGAGCGTCCTCCGCCGGGTCGGTGCTGCTCCCGTCGCCCGCCTCGGGCTCGGCGTCGGCGATCCGCGCCCGGTCGACCTCGTCCCGGGCGAAGCGCCACCACACGAAGGCGGCGAAGGCGGCGAAGACCCACCACTCGATGGCGTAGAGCAGGTTGCGGAGGCTCGTGTTCGGCGCGATCTCGGGCACCTGGTCGGGCGTCACGGCGCTCAGCCCGTCGGCGGCGGCGTTGTCGGCGACGACGCCGGTCTCGCCGTCGATGTCGAGCACGAGGTAGCCCGGGTAGATGTCCGCGTCGACGAGCCGCACGACGTCGGCGAGACGCAGCTGGGGCAGCACGCGGTCGGTCGGGTCGTCGTCGACGGCGCCCGTGCCCTCGCCGGGCTGCAGCCAGCCCGCGCCGGTGACGGTGCCCTCCGCCGGGGGCGCGGACCCCGGGTCCGTGGTCCAGCCCCGCACCACGGGCAGCAGGGCCCCGTCGCCGTCGGTCGTCGCGACCGGCGTGACGATCCAGCTGCCCGCCACGCCGTCGACCCGGCGGTCGTCGACGAGGAAGGTGAGGTCGTCGCGCCAGGTGCCCTCGAGCTCGGCGGGCGCGCCCACGTCGGCCCCCGGGAAGCCCTCGCCCGGCACGAGCAGGTCGGCGAGCGGCGCCGGGTCCTGCGTGCTCACCTCGGCGGCCGCGCGCTCGCGGTGGGCCTGCCACGCGCCGTACTGCCACAGCCCCAGCGACACCGCCACCACGACGGCGACGACGCCCAGCAGGTGGAGCGGCCAGACGCGCGGCCGCAGCACCGGGTGGAGGCGGGACGGGGGCACGGGTCAAGAGTACGGACCGGCTCGGCCGGGCCTACGACGCGGATGGCGACCCATCTGACAGAATCGCCGATTGTGGAGCCAGGAGTCGCGGGGGACGGCAGCCCTGATCGTCGTGCCCTCGTCGTCGAGGACGATGCGGACATCCGGTCGTTGATCGACCTCACGCTGTCGGCACAGGGGTTCGTGATCCGCACGGCGGCGACCGGTCGCGACGGCCTGCAGCTGGCCCGCGAGTGGGAGCCCGACCTCATCACCCTCGACCTCGGCCTGCCGGGCATCGACGGTCTCGAGGTGTGCCGGCGCGTGCGCGAGTTCTCCGACGCCTACCTGGTGGTCGTCTCCGCCCGCCAGGACGAGGTCGACCGGCTCATGGCGCTGCAGACCGGCGCCGACGACTTCCTCGTCAAGCCCTTCAGCCCGCGCGAGCTCCAGGCGCGCGTCACCGCGATGTTCCGGCGTCCGCGCAGCGCGCCGACGGGGCCGGCGGCCGAGTCCGTGTCGAGCGGCGCCGAGCCGATCGTGCTCGGCGGCATCGCCGTGCCCGAGGGCCACGAGGTGCTCCAGCACGGCGTCGTCGGCATCGACGTCGACGGACGCCGGGCGTTCGTCGAGGACGCGGAGGTCGACCTCACGCGCACCGAGTTCGACCTGCTCACCCACCTCATGCGCACGCCGGCGCGGGTCTGGACCCGCGAGGCGCTGCTGCGCACCGTGTGGGGCAACGACTGGGTCGGCGACTCGCACCTCGTCGAGGTCCACATCGGCAACCTCCGCCGCAAGCTCACGCAGGCCTCCGGCGACAAGTCGATCATCCACACCGTGCGGGGCGTCGGCTACCGCATGTCGGCTGCCTGACCCCTTCGCGGTCGTTCGGTCGCCGGTCCCGTTGACGGTGCCGGTCAGGGGGCCGTGAAGTGTGCAGCTGGGACACGTCCCGCACGGGCGGTTTCAACCTGTTAGCGCAACACCGGTTGGTCCTGTCGGGTTGGACAGTAGTTCGTCGAGGGCTTCGGCTGGGCTCTTCCAGTCAAGGGTGGCGCGTGGCCGGTTGTTGAGCTTGCGGGCGACGTGGTCGAGGTAGTCGGCCTGATAGACCGATAGGTCGGAGCCCTTGGGGAAGTACTGACGCAGCAGCCCGTTGGTGTTCTCGTTGGTGCCGCGTTGCCAGGGCGAGTGGGGGTCGCAGAAGTAGATCTCCAGATCCGTTGCGGCAGCGATCCGGACGTGGTTGCTCATCTCTCGGCCCTGGTCCCAGGTCAGGGTCTTGCGCAACACCTCGGGCAGCTGGCTCATCGTGGTGACCATGGCGCGCTCGACGGCGTCGGCGCCGTAGCCCTCGGGCAGGTGCAGCAACATCACGAAACGCGTGGCCCGCTCGACCAGGGTGCCGATCGCGCTGCGTGAGGCGGTGCCGCCCATGATCAGGTCGCCTTCCCAATGCCCGGGCACAGCTCGGTCGGCCACCTCGGCGGGGCGTTCGCTGATGTTGACCATGCCCGGCATCCGACCGCGTCGCTCACCGTCTCGGCGCCGCGGTCTGCGCAACGCTCGTCCCGTCCGTAGCCGGGTATGCAGGTCGCGACGCAACGCGCCGCGGCCTTGCACATACAGCGACTGGTAGATCGTCTCGTGAGACACCCACATCTCCGGATCGTCGGGGAAGTCACGGCGCAGCCGCCAGGCGATCTGAGCGGGACTGTGCTCATCGCTCAGCCGATTCTGCACCTCCTGCCGCAGCCGCTGGTTCAGCACCAGCTTCGCGGGCCGGGCCCGGCAACGAGCCCGACGCTCTGCCCGTAGCTGCGCGCTGTGGGGCGAGTAGTTCCACGGCACCCGCCGCTTCGGGCCACGGCTACCCGGGGAGCCGTACCGCTGGTGGAACAGGTTCTTGTCGATCTCACGCTTCACCGTCGAGGGCGCCCGACCGAGCGCCGCCGCGATCATCCGGATCGACTCACCTCGCTCCATGCCGGCATGGATCCGTTCACGCTCGAGGATTGAGAGCCGTCGATACCCGGCTGCGGTCGGTGCAGCAACTGGCTTCACCCCGCCAGCCTGAGCGAACCAGCGATGCCCAGCCCGGCTCGACACACCCGCAGACCTCGCGGCCGCATCGATCGACATCCCCTCCCCGACCGCAGCCCAGAACACCAGCCGCACCGACCTCAAGATCGCCACCACACACCCCATCCACACAGGGCGTTGCACTAACCCCTTGAAACCGCCACGATCCGAGCTGCACCAGGCGCACAGTTCCGGCCCCTGCCCCGCCCCCCGCACGACAAGACCGACGGGCGGCAGGACTCGAGGGTCCCGCCGCCCGTCGGCGTCGGTGTGCGGCACGCGCCGCGGTTCCCGCTGCGGGTCACGCCTCGGCGAGGATGCCCTCCATCAGCTCCTTGGGCGCCGTGAAGCCCTGCACGATCGCCTCGTGCACCATCTGCAGCGCGATGAACGCGGCACCGTGCTCGACGGCGAGGCGCTTCTCCGCCTCCGACCAGGCGGGGAGCACCCACGGCTTGTCGGCGGCCTCGGCGAGCTTCGCGATGTGCGCGATGTCGGCGAAGTCCTCCTCGCTGCGCGTGTAGTGGCCACGGCCGCGGCGCAGCGAGAGGTCGGTAGGGCCGATGAAGACGCCGTCGACGGTGTCGAGCGCCAGGATCGCCTCGGCGTCGTCGAACGCGCCGGCGTCCTCGATCATCGGGAAGACGAGGGTGGTGGCGTCGGCGTTGCGGTACCACTCCTCGCTGAACCCGCCGTAGCCCACCGTGCGGCCGCCGGCCGCGCTGCGGTCGCCCAGCGGGGGGAACTTCGCGTAGCTCGTGATCAGCTTCGCGTGCTCGAGGTTCTCGATGTGCGGGATGATCACGCCGTCGGCGCCGAAGTCGAGCGCCTGCTGGATCGGGCCGCGCTCGGGCACGAGCACCTTCGCGAGCACCTTGAGGCCCAGGCCCTTGAGCACGGGCAGGAAGCGCTCGAGCGTCTCGAGGTCGAAGGGGCCGTGCTCGATGTCGAGGATGACGAAGTCGTAGCCGAGCTTCGCCACGATCTCCGCCACGGCGGTGTTGGAGTCGGAGAGCCAGGCGCCGAGCTGCGGGGTCGTGGTCATGGGGAGGTCCTTTCGGGGAACGTGCAGGGGTCGGTACGGCGCGGGATCACGCCGGCCGCTCAGGCGATGCGGTAGCGGCGGTTGGCCAGGCTGGGGTTGCTCGCGCGCACCACGCCGGTGCGGGCGGTGTCGACGTCGAAGACGGTCACGTCGACGGCCTCGGCGAGCTCGGCGAGCACCGTGCCCATCGGGTCGACGGCCACGGCGGAGCCGATGCCCATCGGCGGCGCCTGGGAGACGCCCGCGACGAACACGGTGTTCTCGATGGCGCGGGCGAGCAGGAGGGTCTTCCAGTGGTACTCCTTGCGGGGGCCCGGCACCCACGAGGCGGGGTAGAGCACCACGTCGGCGCCCGCGTCGACGACACGACGGGCCGCCTCGGGGAAGCGCAGGTCGTAGCAGGTCAGCAGACCCACCGTGACGCCGTCGACCTCGAAGGTCTCGGGAGCGTCGAGGTCGCCGGGGCAGATGAACTCCGACTCCCGGTAGCCGAACGCGTCGTAGAGGTGCTGCTTGCGGTACGCCGCGACGCGCTGCCCGTCGGCGTCGAGCACGAGCAGCGAGTTGTAGGCCCGGTCCGGGTCGGGCGACGTCTCGACGAGGCCGAAGACGATCGCGACGCCGTGCTCCTTGGCGAGCTGGGCGACCTGGCCCGCGAACGGGCCGTCGAGGGGCTCGGCGGCGGCGACGAAGTCGCGCGACATGGCTGGCAGCTCGAACATCGCGAACTCGGGGAAGACGAGCAGGTCCGCCCCCCGGGCGACCGCCACCTCGGCGAGGCGGGCCATCTGCGCGAGGTTGGCCTCCTTATCCTCGGTGGTCAGCATCTGGCAGAGCGCGATCCTCATGCGCTGTTCTCCTCTCGGGAGCGGAACGGGACGGTGGACGACAGGGGGGCGTCGACGGCGGACGGGCTCGGGGCGGCCAGCCACGGGTCGTCGCCGTCGCGGTGGCTGTGGCGGCCCTCGGCCGCCAGGGCGTCCTGGTAGGCCGGCATCCAGGGCCGCTCGGCGTCGGCGTCACGCTGGTAGGCGGCGACGACGACGTCGAGGAAGCGCTGGACCTCCGGGGTGGCGCGCTCGGGGTGCCAGACCAGGTAGGCCGTCGCCGTGAGGCGGGGCTCCACGATCGGGCGGTAGACGACGTTGGGCAGGCGGGTCGCGGCGAGCGACCGCGGCAGGAACGAGACGCCCGCGCCGGCCGCGACCATGCCGATGTGGTCGAGGTAGGAGCCGGCGGCCACGGGTCCCCGCGGGGAGAACCCGGCCTTCATGCACGCCACCACCAGGGCGTCGTGCACCTCGGGCGCGGCGTGCCGCGGGATGGTGATGATCTGCTCGTGGCGCAGGTCCGCGACCGCGACCTCCGTGCGCTCCGCCAGCGGGTGGTCGGCGGGCAGCGCGAGGAGGTACGGCTCGGCGTACAGCTCCACGCACGCGAAGCCCTTGTCGGTGTGGCGGGTGTAGAGCACCGCCACGTCCTGCCGGCCGCCCTCGAGCTCCTCGAGGATCTGCACGGTCGTCGAGTAGGTGATGGGGAGGTCGACCCGCGGCGAGGCGTCGCGGAACTCCTTGATCACCGCCGGCAGGTGCCCGTAGACGAGCGCCCGGGTCAGCGCCACGCGCACCCGGCCGAGCTCGCCGGCCTGGAGCTCGTTGAGCAGGCCCTCGAGGCCGTGCACCTGCTCGAGCACCGAGCGGCAGCGCAGGTAGAACTCGCGCCCGGCCGCCGTCACCGTGAACGGGCGGGTGGAGCGGTCGAGCAGCTGGATGCCGAGGTCGGACTCCAGCCGGATGATCTGCTGGCTGAGGGCGGGCTGGCTGATGAAGAGCTGCTCCGCCGCCGTGCGGAAGCTCTGCGCGTCGACGAGCGACACGTACATCTCGAGCCGTCGGGTCTCCACGGATCAGCCGCCCAGACGCTGGGCGCGGCGCTGCGCCTGCAGGTCGGGGTCGGGCACGGGGGCCGCGGCGATGAGACGACGGGTGTAGTCCTCCTGCGGGGCGTTGAGCACCCGCGCGGTGGGACCCTGCTCCACGACCCGGCCGTGCTGCAGCACGACGACGGAGGTCGCGAGCTGCTCGACGACCGACAGGTCGTGGGTGATGAACAGGCACGAGAAGCCGTGCTCGCGCTGCAGGTCGGAGAACAGGTCGAGCACCGCGGCCTGCACCGACACGTCGAGCGCCGAGGTCGGCTCGTCGGCCACGAGCAGGCGCGGGTTGGTCGCCATCGCGCGGGCGATGCCCACGCGCTGGCGCTGGCCGCCGGAGAGCTCGTGGGGGTAGCGGTCCACCCACTCCTTCGGCAGCCGCACGTCGTCGAGGAGCTCCTGCGCGCGGGCCCGGCAGGCCTTCGCGCTCGTGAGCTTCCCCGTCCAGCGCAGCGGGTCGGTGATCGACTGGCCGATGGTGCGGCGGGGGTCGAGCGAGGACGCGGGGTCCTGGAACACCATCGAGACCTGGGAGCGGATGTGGACGAGGTCGGCCCGCGAGCCGGCGGACACGTCGCGCCCGCCGATCTCCATCCGGCCCTCGGCGACGGGGAGCAGCCCCATCGCGAGGCGGCCGATGGTCGACTTGCCCGAGCCGGACTCGCCGACCAGGCCGACGATCTCGCCGGGCGCGACGCTGATGTCGAGGTCGTGGCCGGCGCGGAACCCGGCCTTCCGCCAGGAGCCGGGGTACTCGATGGCGACGCCCTCGAGCTCCAGCACGGGCGGCGCGGTGCGGTCGGCGACGGCGGAGCTCGTCGTACCGGAGCCGAGCCGCGGGACCGCCTCGAGCAGGGCCTTCGTGTAGTCGTGCTGCGGGCGGGCGAAGAGCTCGCGGGACGGGGCGGTCTCCACGACGCGACCGTCGCGCATGACGACGACGCGGTCGGAGACGTCGGCGACGACGCCCATGTCGTGCGTGATGATGAGGACGCCCATGCCGGTGCGCTGCTGCAGCTCGCGCACCAGGTCGAGGATCTCGGCCTGGACGGTCACGTCGAGCGCCGTGGTCGGCTCGTCGGCGATGAGGAGCCGCGGCTCCGAGGCCATCGCCATGGCGATCATGGCGCGCTGGCGCTGCCCGCCGGAGAGCTGGTGGGGGTAGTGCTTCACCTTCTCCTCGGGGCTGGGCATGTGCACCTGCCGGAGCAGCGCGATCGCCTTCTCGGCCGCCTCCGCCTTGGAGACGTCGCGGTGGCTGCGGATCGCCTGGGAGAGGTGGTGACCGATCGTGTAGACCGGGTTCAGGGCCGTCATCGGCTCCTGGAAGATCACGGCGACGTCGCAGCCGCGCACCTGGCGCAGCCGCTTCTCGCTCGCCCCGACGAGCTCCTCCCCGTCGAGCCGGATGGAGCCGGTACGGCGCGCGTTCTCCGGCAGCAGGTCCAGGATCGCCATCGCGGTGACCGACTTGCCCGAGCCGGACTCGCCCACGAGGGCGACGGTCTCCCCGGGTGCGACGGAGAAGCTGATGCCGTGGGTGACGGGCTTCCACTTCTTGCCGCCCCCGAAGGCGACGGACACGTCGTCGATCTCCAGCAGCGCCGTGGCGGGCGGCGGCGGGGCCTTCTCGAGCACGGGCTGGGTCATCGGTTGCTCCTCGACTTCGGGTCGAGCCCCGAGCGCAGGGCGTCGCCGACCAGGCCGAAGGCCAGGATCGTCAGCACCACGAAGGCTCCGGGCACGAGCAGGACGTGCGGGTCGCTGGACAGGTAGCGCTGGCCCTGGGCCACCATCGAGCCCCACGAGGGGGTGGGCGGCACGACGCCGAGCCCGAGGTAGCTGAGGCCGGACTCGAGCAGGATCGCGGTCGCGATGGTGAGCGAGACCTGCACGATGAGCGGGGCGGAGATGTTGGGGAGGATCACCCCGAAGAGCCGGGTGCGGGTCGGAGCCCCGAAGGCGGTGGCCGCCTCGACGAACTCCAGCCGCTTCACCGAGAT
Source organism: Nocardioides alkalitolerans (assembly GCA_038184435.1). Lineage (NCBI taxonomy): Bacteria > Bacillati > Actinomycetota > Actinomycetes > Propionibacteriales > Nocardioidaceae > Nocardioides > Nocardioides alkalitolerans. The sequence continues at coordinate 3,392,521 of CP116227.1, forward strand.
CACCTGGCCGTAGGCGATGCGGGCGAACGTCGGCGCGAAGAGCACGCCCATCGCCGCGATGAGGGTGCCGGTGCCGGGGCCCCGGAGCGTCACGGCGAGCAGCACCAGGATGATCGGCGGGAAGGCGAGCAGGACGTCCACGACGACCCGCATCGTGATCACCTCGACGATGCCGCCGAAGTAGCCGCCCAGGAGCCCGAGCAGGGTGCCGAGCACCATCGACACGAGCGTCGCGCCGAGCGCGATGAGCAGCTCCACCCGGGCGCCGTAGATGATCCGGCTGAGGATGTCGCGCCCCAGCTCGTCGGTGCCGAGGACGTGCGCCCCGCCGGGGCCGGCGAGGCGGTCGGCCACGTCCTGCGAGAGGGGGTCGGCCGGCGCCAGCAGCGGGGCGGCGACGAGCACGAGGAGCATGAGGCCGACGTACACCAGGGCGGCGAGCCGCAGCGGGGTCAGCGCGTGAGCCAGACGGCGTCGCATGTCAGCGCCTCACTCTCGGGTCGAGCACTCCGTAGAGCACGTCGACGATGATGTTGATGGACACGAAGAGCACGGCGATCGTGATGACGACGCCCTGCACGACGGGGTAGTCGCGGGCCGTGACGGCGTCGACCAGCAGGCTGGAGAGGCCGGGGTAGCTGAAGACCCGCTCGACGAGGACCGTCGAGCCGAGCAGGGTGCCGACGCCGATGCCGACCGTCGTCACGACGGGGTTGAGCGAGTTGCGCAGCACGTACTTCCGGAAGACCGTCCGTCGCGAGAGGCCGAGGGACCGCGCCGTGCGGACCCAGTCCTGGTGGAGCATCTCGAGCACCGCGGAGCGGGTCATGCGGGCCACGGTCGAGGCGAAGCCGACGGCCAGCGCGATCGCCGGCATGATCAGCAGCTGGGCGTGGCGGGCCGGGTCGTCCCCCCACTCGGTGAACCCGCCGGCGGGCAGCAGCCCGAGCTCGAGCGAGAACAGGAGCACGAGGAGCGCGCCGAAGACGAACACGGGGAGCGCGACGCCGATCGACGTCAGCACCGAGGTGACGGAGTCGAACCAGCCGCCCCGGCGGGCCGCCAGCGCGCCCCACGGCACGCCGACGACGACCGCGATCAGGGTGGCCAGGCCGACGAGCTCGAGCGTCCGAGGGAGACGCTCGCCGATCGCCTCGGAGACGGCCTGGCCGTTGCGGAACGACTCCCCGAGGTCGCCGGTGAGGGCGCCGGAGAGGAACTGCCAGTACTGGGTCAGCAGCGGCTGGTCGAGCCCGAGCTGCTCCCGCACGCGGGCCACCGCGTCAGGGGTCGCGGAGCCGCCGTCGCCCTGCGAGAGCAGGAGCATCGCCGGGTCACCGGGCACCAGGTGCAGGGCCAGGAAGATGAGCGTCAGGACCAGGAGGACGAGTCCGATACCCACCCCGATCCTGCGCAGCACGTACGTGGTCACGACAGGTTCCTCTCCGACGCTCTCTCAGCGCTCGATGGAGGTGTTCGCCAGCGTGTAGCCGCTGAAGAACGTGTGGAAGCCGGACAGGTTGGTGAAGCCCTCGACGTCGTCGCTGTAGGCCCAGGCCTGGTCGCGGGTGTCGATCGAGGCGAAGGGCACGTCGGTCGCGAAGAGGTCGAAGGCCTCCTCGTACGCCGCGGCGCGGGTCTCGTCGTCCGTCGCCCGCAGGCCCTCCGTCAGGGCCGCGGCGATCTCCTCGTTCGCGTAGCCGAAGCTGCGGTTGAAGTTGTCGGGGCCCTGGACGAAGGAGAGCAGGTAGATCGGGTTGGTCACGATGCCGACGTCGCCGGAGACGGCGAGGTCGTAGTCGCCGGCCGCGCCCTTCTCGAGGCGGCCCGACCAGTCGGGGGCGTCGAGGGTGACGTCGATGCCGACCGCCTGGAGGTCCTGCTGCACCGACAGTGCGGTGTCCTGGAGGAAGGTGTACTGCGACGTCGCGAGCAGGGTCGCCGAGAAGCCGTCCGGGTAGCCGGCCTCGGCCAGCAGCTCCTTCGCGCGGTCGGGGTCGTAGCTCCACAGCTCGTCGCCCAGGCCCTCGAGGGCCGGGTCGTCGGAGGTGACGACGCCCTCGAGCGGCTGGCCGTTGCTCTGGAACGCGGCGGTCAGCGCGTTGTCGCGGTTGATCGCGTAGGCCACGGCCTCGCGCACCAGCGGGTCGGCGAACGGGCCGTCGGTGACGTTGAACTGGACGTACTGGAAGGGGCCGGGCTGGGCGGCGAGCTCGACGCCGTCGGTGCTGCCGACGCGGTCGAAGTTCTCCCAGGTGACGTAGTCGATCATGTCGACGTCGCCGCTCACGAGGGCGTTGGCGCGGGCGTCGCCGTCGGGGTAGTAGGCCACGTCGATCTCGTCGAGCGCGACGTCCTCGGCGTCGTAGAAGCCGTCGAACTTCGCGAGCGTCATGCCGACGCCCTCGTTCTGCTCCTCGATCTCGAACGGGCCGGCGCCGACGATGTTGGGCGTCTCGGCGTTGAGGCTCGCGTCGGGCACGATCGCCGCGGTCGGCACGGCGAGGAACTCGAGGAACGCGTTGTTGGGCGCCTCGAGCGTGACCGTCACCTGGGTGTCGCTGTCGGCCGTGATGGACGCGATGTCCTGGAGGCCGGCGATGAGGGTCGAGCCGTTGTCGGGGTTCGCGTAGTACTCGAGGGAGTTCTTCACGTTGGTCGCCGTCAGCGGCGAGCCGTCGGAGAAGGTCAGGCCCTCGTGGAGGGTGAAGACGTACGTCGTGGGGTCGGGCGTCTCGACCGACGCGGCCAGGCCGGGCACGAGCTCGCCGTCCTCGTCGAGCGTCATGAGCCCGCGGTGGATGAGCGTCAGGACGAAGTTGGTGGCGGAACCCTGCCAGACACCGGTCGTGAGGGTGACCGGCTCGGCGGACAGGCCGAAGCGGAGCGTGCCGGGGTCGTCGGAGCTGCCGCTGCCGCCGCCGCAGGCGGCGAGGGTCATGGAGGCGACAGCGGCCGCCGTGAGCGCTGCCGTACGGGGACGGGCCGCGGCGCGGAGCCGGGACGTGAGGGAGGTGCGCATGGGGTCCTCTCGGGGGTGTGCAGATCGGCTCGGGGGTGCCGACGTGAACCGCCTTCGAACCGAGCGTCAGGCGGAGGGGTCGAGAGGACTATGCGCGGCCCGCAACATATGCGTCCAATAGATCTACTGCGGAGCAGAATAAGGATCCGCTTATGTAATGCCGCCGTCATGCGGGGGCAACGCGGCGGACACGGGACGAACGGATCGGGTCAGTCCGGTTGCGCTGCCGTTAATCCTGCAGGTCAGCGCTGTGAGGGGAGTCTCGGCCGGGCACCCGGGCGGGCGCGGGTGGTCGCCGTCACGTCGGACGCGACCGCCGTCACACCGAGCGCCCGGTCGGGTCACATGGTGGACGAGCGGTCGGTCAGGAGAGCGCGGCCGGCCCGTCCGCCGCGGCGTCGAGCGAGCGCGAGGTGTCCTTGAGCCGCACCCCCGACTCGCCGAGGTCCCGCGCGCCGGCCACGAGGGCGTCGACGATCCGGGCGGCGTGGGCGTGGTCGAGCCCGTCCGGCGGGTGCACGTTGGAGACGCAGTTGCGCTCCGAGTCCCGGCGTCCCGGGCGCGGGTGGTGGGTCAGGTAGATGCCGAGGCTGCTCGGCACCGACAGGCCGGGCCGCTCGCCCACGAGCACCAGCAGCGTCTCGACGCCGAGGTGGGCGCCCACGTGGTCGCCGAGCGCCACGCGGGCGTTGGTGGCGACGACGAGGGGAGCGAGCGAGTAGCGCGGGGTCAGGCGCTCGACGAGGGCCGCGACGAGCGCGGGCGCGTGGTCGGTGAGCGCCTGGCCCGAGAGCCCGTCGGCGAGCACGATCCCGATGTCGGCCCCGGTGTCCCGCGGGAGGTGCTCCAGGTCGCGGGGCTGACGCCCGAGGTCGGGCCGGCGCAGGTACTCACCACGGTCGGCGACCTTGCTGGCCACCAGCAGCGGCGTACCGAGTCCTCGGGACTCGAGGTCCGCCACCAGGGCGTCGACGTCGACCGGCACGTGCACGGCGTCGCGCGCCTGCGCGTGGGCCGCGCGGAAGGCGAGCACGTCGCCGAGCGCCATCGTGTCGCCGGCGCGGCCGAGGCCGATCCGGGACTGGGTGGTGCGGCGCAGCGCGGCCCAGAAGTCGTCGTCGCTCATGCGCCCGCTCCCAGCGTGCGGAGCACCGAGGTGCTCGGGTCCACGGGCAGGACGCGACCGCTCTCCGACATGAGGCCGCAGCGGGTGAGCCACTCCTCGAACTCGGGCGCGGGGCGCGTGCCGAACAGGTCGCGGGCGTAGAGGGCGTCGTGGAAGCCGAGGCTCTGGTAGCCCAGCATCACGTCGTCGGCGCCCGGCACGCAGATGACGAAGCCGACGCGGGCCGCGGCCAGCAGCGTGAGCAGCACGTCCATGTCGTCCTGGTCGGCCTCGGTGTGGTTGGTGTAGCAGACGTCGGCGCCCATCTGCAGGCCCAGCAGCTTGGCGCAGAAGTGGTCCTCGAGCCCGGCGCGCACGACCTGCTTGCCGTCGTAGAGGTACTCCGGGCCGATGAACCCCACCACCGTGTTGATGAGGAACGGGTCGAGGTCACGGGCCACGGCGTACGCCCGGGCCTCCAGGGTCTGCTGGTCGACGGGACGGCCCTCGGTGCCGAGGTGCGCGTCCGCGGAGAGCACGGAGCCCTGGCCGGTCTCGAGGTACATGACGTTGTCGCCGACGGTGCCGCGCCGCAGCGAGCGCGCAGCCTCGTTGGCCTCGCGGAGCAGGTCGATCGTGACACCGAAGCCCTCGTTGGCACCCTGCGTGCCCGCGATGGACTGGAAGACGAGGTCGACCGGGGCGCCCGCCTCGATGAGCCCGATCGACGTGGTGACGTGGGTGAGGACGCACGACTGGGTGGGGATCTCGTAGCGCTGGCGCACGTCGTCGAGCAGGTGCAGCAGGTCGCTGACGGCCTGGGGCGAGTCGGTGGCCGGGTTGATGCCGATGACGGCGTCGCCGGCGCCGAGGAGGAGCCCGTCGAGGGTGGCCGCGGTGATGCCGCGGGGGTCGTCGGTCGGGTGGTTGGGCTGCAGCCGGGTCGACAGCCGGCCCGGGAGGCCGACCGTCGTGCGGAACGCCGTCGTCACCTGCACGGCCCGCGCGACGGTGACGAGGTCCTGGTTGCGCATCAGCTTGCTGACCGCGGCGACCATCTCGGGCGTCAGAGCCCAGCGGATGCCGGCGAGCCGGTCGGCGGCGTCGTCGCGGGTGACGGTGTCGAGGAGCCAGTCCCGCAGGCCGCCGACGGTGAGGTGGGAGATCTGCCGGTACGCCGCGGCGTCGTGCTGCTCGAGGACGAGGCGCGTGACGTCGTCGGTCTCGGCGGGGACGAGCAGCTCGGTGAGGAAGAGGTCGAGCGGCACGTCGGCCAGCGCCCACTGCGCGGCGGCCCGCTCGGCGTCGGTCTCCGCCGCGCACCCGGCGAGCTCGTCGCCCGAGCGGCGTGGCGAGGCCTTCGCCATGAGCTCGACGAGGTGGCCGAAGGTGTACGTCGTCGGCCCGAGGGTCTGTCGGAACACGGTCACCCTGCGACCGTAGGCCGGTCCTGTCACCCGCGTGTTACACGCGCCGCTCCATGCGTGGATCCATGCACGATCGGTCGGGGTGCTTATGGAGGCTGCGTCGAGTTGTCACGTACGCAGCGTCCCGTGCCGAGTTGTCACGAATCACTCATGACAACTCGACGGATCTGCCGCGGCGTACGTGACAACTCGGCGCAGGTACGGTCGCCCGCGTGGACCACCAGCAGCCCCCGCCGCACCATGCCGTGTTCGACTTCGACGGGGTGCTGGTGCGGCGCGACTCGACGGTCGAGCTGCTGCGCCGCCGCTTCCGCCGCCGGCCGTGGCTCCTGCCGCTCGCGCTCGGGCCGCTGACCGCGTACGCCGCGACCGTCGCCACCCCGCCGCTCCAGGCGCCCGCGTCCCGGGTGGTCGTGCGGGCCGCGCTGGCCGGCACGACCCGCGCCCGCGTCGAGGCGTCGGGCCGCGCCCTGGGCGCCGAGCTCGCCGGCGACGACCGGTGGCGCGTCGACGCCGCCGTCGCGGCCCTCCGCACCCACCTCGCCGAGGGCGCCGTCACCGTCGTCTCGGCGGGCCTCGACATCACGGTCCGCGCTTATCTCGACGCCCTCGACCTCCACGACGTCGCCGTCGTCGCGTCCCGTCTCGACGGGCGGCTCGGCGGGGTGCACCTCACCGACCACACGTACGGCGCGGCGAAGGTCGTGCGCGCCGCCGCGGCGGGGCTGCACCGCTGGGACGTGGCCTACACCGACGCCGCCTCCGACTTCCCGCTGCTCGCCCCGGCGCGCCGCCGGGTGCTCGTCAACGCCCGTCCCTCGGTCGTCGCGGCCGCCCGCCTCCGCTGGCCCGACGTCGAGGTCGTCACCTGGTGACGTCGGCCTCCACCTCGAACACGGCACGGTCGGAGCGGTAGACGTCGCGCGCGAACTCCACGCAGCGCCCGTCCGCGTCGTACGCCGACCGCTCCAACCGCGTGCCCGGCGTCGCCGCGACCGCGTCGAGCAGCCGGCACGACTCGTCGTCGAGCACGACGGAGGCCAGGGTGGCGCGCGCGGTGGTGACCACCACGCCGTACGTCGCGGCGAGCAGCTCCCACAGCGAGCCCGTCAGGTCCGCCTCGAGGAGGTGGGGAGTCAGTGCCACGGGGAAGACGGAGGTCTCGAGCGCGATGGGCTCGGCGTCGGCGCTGCGGCGGCGGCGCACGACGTGCACGGGGGCGCCCGGGACCAGGCCGAGCGCGGTGGCGGCCGCCGTGTCCGCCTCCCCCACCTCGGCGGAGAGCACGACGGCCGTCGGGGTCTTGCCGCCCCGCTCGACCTCGCGGCTGAAGCTGCCGATGCGGAAGACGTGCCGCTGCTCGGCGACGAAGGTGCCGCGGGGGGTGCGGCGGTAGACGTAGCCCTCGTTCGCGAGGACCGTGAGGGCGTGGCGGGCCGTCATCCGCGACACCCCGTGGAGCTCGGACAGCTCGCGCTCGGAGGGCACGAGCGTGTGGGGCGCGAGCTCCTCCTCGACGATGCGTCGGCGCAGGTCAGCGGCTATCTCGGCGTACCGCGGCACGCTCCCGCGCGGGGACGGGGAGGACGCGGTCGACGGCACCGCCGCAACGTAGCACTTGCGCCGAGCTTGGCCTAGGGCGCATGGTATATACCAACTACCGACCACCCGAGGAGCTGCCGATGCACGTGCTCGCGATCGACCAGGGCACGTCCGGCACCAAGGCCGTCGTGGTCGCTCCCGACGGCACCGCCCTCGCTGCTGCCGAGGTCGCCCACGCCCCGCGCCACCTCGCGGACGGCGGCGTCGAGCACGACCCCGCGGTGATCTGGCAGGCGGTCGTCGACACCGGTCGACGCGCACTCGCCGCGGCCGCCCTGCCCGACGGCGCCCTCGCGGGCGTGGCGCTGGCCAACCAGGGCGAGACCGTGCTGGCCTGGGACCGCGCGACCGGCACCCCCCTGTCCCCCGCGATCGTCTGGCAGGACCGACGGGCCGCCGGCGTCACCGACGCGTTGCGGGCCCAGGGGGCGGAGGACGAGGTCGCGCGCCGTACCGGCCTCGTGCTCGACCCCTACTTCTCCGCCCCCAAGCTGCGCTGGCTCCGCGACCACGTCACGCGCGACGGCGTCGTGACGACGCTGGACACCTGGCTGGTGCACCGCCTGTGCGGCGCGTTCGTCACGGACGTCTCCACCGCGGGCCGCTCCATGCTCACCACCCTGGACGACCCGACGGCCTGGGACCCCGACCTCCTCGCCCTCCTCGGCCTCGACGGCGAGGAGCTGCCCGCGATCGTCGCCAGCGACGACGTCGTCGGCACGACCGACGTCTTCGGCCCCCGCGTGCCCGTCACCGGCCTCGTCGTGGACCAGCAGGCGGCGCTCCTCGCGCAGGGCTGCTGGGACGCCGGCACGGTGAAGTGCACCTTCGGCACGGGGGCCTTCCTGCTGGCGCAGACCGGTACGACGCCGGTGCTGTCGTCGAGCGGACTGACCACCTCGCCGGCCTGGCGGCTGCGCGACGAGACGCGGTTCTGCGTCGACGGGCAGGTCTACACGGCCGCCTCGGCGGTCGACTGGCTCGCCGGTCTCGGCGTGCTGGGCAGCGCCAGCGAGGTCGACGCCGTGGCGGCCGACGACGCGGGCGGGGTGCAGTTCGTTCCCGCGCTCACCGGTCTCGCTGCCCCCTGGTGGCAGCCCGGCGCGACGGCGTCGCTCACCGGGCTGCGCCTCGGGACCGGTCGCGGCGAGGTGGTGCGCGCCGTCGTCGAGGGCGTCGCCGCCTCCGTCGCCCACCTGCTCGAGGCCGTCCGCCGCGACGGCGCCCCCGTGGCGAGCCTGCGCGTCGACGGCGGTCTGACCCGCTCCCGCGTGCTCGTCCAGACGCTCGCCGACCGGGCGCAGGTGCCCGTCGAGGTCCACCCCTCCGCGCACGCCACCCCGCTGGGCGCGGCGGTCGCGGCCCGCCTCGGTCTCGAGGCCGCTCTCACGCCCGGCGAGGCGCTCCCCCGCGTCGTACCGCGCCATGTCATCCACCCCACCTGGTCCCCCGACCGGGCCGCCTCCGAGCAGCAGCGCTGGCACGACGCCGCCGCGCTCGTGGCCCGCACCGAACGAACGGAGCACCCGTGAGCACCCCCTCCTCCGCAGACGCGCCCCGCCGCGTCGACGTCGCCGTCATCGGCGGCGGCGTCGTCGGGTCGGCGATCGCCCGCCGCCTGGCGGGCACCGACCTGAGCGTCGCGATCGTCGAGGCCCGCAGCGACGTCGGCGACGGCACCAGCAAGGCCAACACCGCGATCCTCCACACAGGCTTCGACGCGAGCCCGGGCACGGTGGAGTCACGGCTGGTCGCCGAGGGCTACCACCTCCTCGGCGAGTTCGCCGAGGCGACCGGCATCCCGGTCGAGCGCACCGGCGCGCTGCTCGTCGCCTGGAGCGAGGAGGAGCTCGCGGCCCTGCCGGGGCTGCGGGAGAAGGCGCGGAAGAACGGGTACGACGCGTGCGAGATCGTCTCCGCCGCGGAGGTCCACGACGCCGTGCCCTCGCTCGGCCCGGGGGCGCTCGGCGGGCTCACCGTGCCCGGCGAGTCGATCATCTGCACCTGGTCGACGACCATCGCGCTGGCGACCGACGCGGTGGCCCGCGGCGCCGAGGTGCTGCTGGAGCACCGGGTGACCGCCGTGGACGCGACGACCGACGGCAGCGTGCTGCGCACCACCGGCGGCGACGTGCACGCCCGCTGGGTGGTCAACGCGGCCGGGCTGCACGCCGACACGATCGACGGGCTCTTCGGGCACGACCGCTTCACGGTGACGCCGCGGCGCGGGGAGCTGTTCGTGTTCGACAAGCTGGCCCGGCCGCTGGCGCCGCTCATCGTGCTGCCCGTGCCGTCGTCGCGGGGCAAGGGCGTGCTGGTGAGCCCGACCGTCTACGGCAACGTCATGCTCGGTCCCACCGCCGAGGACCTCGACGACAAGACGGCGACCGGCACCACTGCGGACGGGTTCGCCTTCCTGCGCGCGAAGGGCGAGCGGATCATGCCGACGCTCTTCGACGAGGAGGTGACGACGACCTACGCCGGCCTCCGGGCCGCCGTGCCCGGCGGCGACTACCTGCTGGAGCGGGACGACGAGCAGCACTACGTGCTCGTGGGCGGCATCCGCTCGACGGGCCTGACGGCCTGCATCGCGATCGCCGAGCACGTCGCCGGGCTGCTCGCCGACGGCGGCCTCGACGTCGGGCTCCGCGACGAGCTGCCCGCGCCGCCGCGCATCCCCAACATCGGCGAGGCCGGCCTGCGGCCCTACGCCGACGCCGAGCGGATCGCCGCCGACCCGGCCTACGGCCACGTCGTCTGCTTCTGCGAGCGCGTCACGGCGGGCGAGGTGCGGGACGCGTTCGACTCGGCGATCCCGCCCCGCGACATGGACGGTCTCCGTCGGCGTACCCGCCTCATGAACGGCCGCTGCCAGGGCTTCTTCTGCGGCGCCGACGCCCAGGCCGCGCTCGAGACGTGCGGCGCCAGCCTTCTCGCAGGAGCCGACCGATGACCGTCCCTGCCACCGCACCAGCCACCGCACCGCTCACCCGGGCCGACGTCGTCGTCGTGGGGGGCGGCCCCTCGGGCCTCACCGCGGCCGCCGCGCTCGCCGAGGCCCTCGGTCCCGACGCGACGGTGCTCGTGCTCGACCGCGAGCGCGAGGCCGGGGGCATCCCGCGGCACAGCGACCACACGGGCTACGGGATCCGCGACCTCCACCGCGTCCTGCGCGGACCGGCGTACGCCCGGGTGCTCGTCGACCGCGCCCGCGAGGCCGGTGTCGTCGTCGAGACCCGCGCGATGGTGACCGGCTGGGCGGGCGAGCGGGCGGTGGAGGTCACCGCGCCGACGGGCCGCCGCGTCGTCGAGGCCGGGGCGGTCGTGCTCGCCACCGGCGCCCGCGAGCGGGCCCGACCGGCGCGCCACATCCCCGGCGACCGACCCGCCGGGGTGCTGACGACCGGGCAGCTGCAGAACCTCGTCCACCTCCACCACCGCCCCGTCGGGGAGCGCGCGGTCGTCATCGGCGGCGAGCTCGTCAGCTGGTCGGCCGTCATGACGCTCCGCGAGGCCGGCTGCCGCACCGTCGCCATGGTCACCGAGCACGAGCGCTCGGAGTCGTACGCCGCGTTCCGCCTCCTCGGCCGCCTCGCCCTCCGCGTACCGGTCCTCCCCCGCAGCCGCGTCGTCGCCATCGAGGGCCGCGGTCGCGTGACCGGCGTCGTGGTGGAGGACCGGGACGGGTCGCGCCGTACCGTCCCCTGCGATGTCGTCGTCACCACCGGTGACTGGATCCCCGACCACGAGCTCGCCCGCAGCGGTGGTCTCGAGCTCGACCGGGGCACGCGGGGCCCGCTGGTCGACGCCGCGCTCCGCACCACCGCACCGGGCGTGTTCGCCGTCGGCAACCTGCTCCACCCCGTCGACACCGCCGACGTCGCGGCGATCGACGGGCGGCAGGTCGTGCCGGCGGTGCTCGAGTGGCTGGGGCGAGAGGCAGCTCCATCCTCGCTGTCCGGCGTGCGTCTCCGGGTCGAGGCACCGCTGCGCTGGGTGGCGCCGCAGGTGGTCGACCCCTCGGGTCCAGCGCCCGCCCGGGGCCGCCTGCTGCTCTGGACCGACGCCTGGGCCGAGCGCCCCCGTGTCGAGGCCGTGCAGGACGGCCGGGTCGTCGGCACGCGGCGCCTGCCGTGGCCGGCCGCGCCCGGTCGGGTCTTCCGCGTGCCGAGCGCGATCCTCGACGCCGCGCGGCCCGACGGCGGGGACGTCACCCTGCGGCTGGCTTGAGCTCCGGCCACCCCGGGGAGGGGGCTGGGGTCCCCGGGAGGCTCGGACACAACCGGCACCCGCGCCGCGTCTGCATCACGCGCATCCGGTCCCGGACCAGGCGTCCACGGCGCCCGACCGCCCCATCGACGCCGATCGAGCCGCGATGGTGCGGGTGTGGGGGCGGTCCTGGTGCCGGATCTGTCCAAGGGGTCCGGGGACCTGCCGGAGATCCCGTCGGGGTCCAGTCGGGTACCGCCACGCACCCCACCCCCGTCAGGCCACCCCAGCGGCCTGACGGCGGCGCACCTGCTCCTCGACGTCGTCGACGAACCCCACCGGCCCGGGTGACGTCGCAATGGCGTCGCCGATGGCGCGGCTGGCGCGGGCGTACGACGGGTCGCCCAGGATCCGCTGCACCGCCGAGCGCACCTGCGCGACGGTGGGCGTGCTCGTGCCGAGCCGGATCCCGGCTCCCGACCAGGCGACGCGGGCCGAGGTCTCGACCTTGTCCTCGGAGTCACCCGCCACCACGACCGGGACACCGTGCTGGAGGGCGTGGTGGAGCCCGCCGTACCCGCCGTTCGTCACCAGCACATCGGTGAGCGGCAGCAGCTTGTCGTAGGGCAGGAACTCGCCGACGTGCAGCCGACCGGGCTGCGGCGCGAGACCTGCCAGGGCCTCCGTGAGCGCGGCGACCGGGCGACCACCGGTGGTGACGACGACGTCCACGTCGAGGTCGGCGAGGGCCTCGACCGTCGGTCGCACCAGCTCGCCGAAGTCGGTGTTCGCCACCGTCCCCTGGGTGACGTGGACGACCGGGCGGTGCTTGCCGAGCTCCGCGAACCACGGTGGCGCCTCCAGCCCGCTGCGCTCGACGCGGGTCATGGGGCCGTAGTACCGCAACGACTCCGGCGCGTCGCTGCGGGGGAACTCGAACGCCGGGACCGTGAACTGGGCGATGAGGTCCGCGCTGTGCAGGATGTCCATGAAGAACCGGCCGCGCAGGCCCGGGGCTCCCATGTCGGCGAGCATCCGGTCGGCCGCCCGGTGCACGGGACGCAGGACGACCCGCGTCGCGACCGCGCTGAGCACGGCGTTGCGCACCCGGTTCGGCAGCGTGCGGCGGAGGGGGGTGATCCCGAGCCCGTAGGGCGGCGTGTCCCGGCTCGACAGCCCGAGCGGGATGATGCCGCACATCGCGACGAAGGGGCGCTGCGCCGGGGCCAACCGGTGCAGGGCCTGCACGCCCACGAAGGTGGGCTCGTGCAGCACCACGTCGGTCGGCTCCTCCTCGAGCATCGCCATCAGGGCCCGTCCGGCCAGGGGCGCCGGGGCGAAGAAAGCCTGCTCCACGCCGGAGTTGATGGCGTCCCGCCCGCGCTTGCGGTCGCCGGCGCCGAGCTCGTCGAGGGTGTCGGCCTCGGGCGGGAGCGGCACGAAGTCGACCCCCGCCGCGCGCACCATCGGGGCGTAGCGGGCGCCCGTCAGCATCCGCACCCGCCACCCCCGCGCCTGGAGCTCGGCCGCGACGACGAGGAGAGGGCGCACGTGGCCCTCGGCCGGCATGCTGCAGATGACGGCAGTGGACACGAGGCCTCCAGAGGTTTTTCGATACCCCGACGGGGTTTTCGATACACAGCGTAGCCTGCTCGCGTGGCCGAGGGGAGAAAACGCACCTACGACAACTCGCGCCGCAGCGCCCAGGCCAGGCTGACACGGGCCGAGATCCACCGGGCCGCCTTCCGGCTGTTCGGCGAGCAGGGGTACGCGGCCACCTCCCTGCCCCAGATCGCCGCCGCCGCCGGCGTGTCGGTCGAGACCGTCCGCAAGATGGGGCCCAAGAGCGGCCTGCTCGACGGCGCGCGCGAGGTCGCCGTCTTCGACGAGAGCGGCGTCGACGACGTGCTCGACACGGCGTTCCTCCGCTCGGTCGCCGCACAGGAGGACCTCGCCGGTGCGGTCGACGTGCTCGTCGACTTCTACGGGACGTCCAACCAGCGCGCCGCCGCCTTCTGGCAGGCGTGGCGCGCCGCCGCGGCCGGTGACCCGGTGGTGGCCGCCGCCTGGGAGCGCGAGATGGCGTCGGCGCACGGGGCGTTCCGCACGGGCATCGAGTACGCCGCGGGCCGCGGCTGGCTGCGGGAGGACGTGTCGGTCGAGGAGCTCGCCGCGACGCTCTGGGTGCTCGCCGCCAGCGAGACCTACACGCGCCTGACGGTCGACGCGGGGTTCAGCGACGAGGCCTACCGATCGTGGCTGCGCCGGATGCTGTTCGAGCAGCTCGCGCCCCGCTGAGCGTGCGCGTCCTGGCGCTGGTCCCCGACACCGGGCCCCGAACTGCCACCCGCCTCAGTGCTCCCCGAGCCGCCCCGACAGCCGCTCGTGCCGATCGGCGCTCGCCCCGTCGAGCCCGACGATCTCGACCGTCGTCCCGCGGCGTTCGTACTTCGTCGTGATCGCGTCCAGCGCCGCCACCGACGACGCGTCCCAGACGCGCGCGGCGCTGAGGTCGATGACGACCCGGGCGGGGTCCTCCGCGTAGGCGAACTGCGTCGTCAGGTCGTTGCTGGAGGCGAAGAACAGCTCACCGGTGACGCGGTACGACGCGGTGCCGCCCTCCACCACCCGCTCGGTCGCCGTCAGGTGCGCCACCCGCCGGGCGAACAGCACCATCGCCACCAGCACGCCGACGCCGACGCCGATCGCGAGGTTGTGGGTCCAGACCGTCACCACGACGGTGGCCACCATGACCGTCGTCTCCGACAGGGGCATCCGGCGCAGGGTCGCGGGCCGCACGCTGTGCCAGTCGAAGGTCCCGACGCAGACCATGATCATCACGGCCACGAGCGCCGCCATCGGGATGAGCGCCACGACGTCGCCGAACCCGACGACCAGCACGAGCAGGAAGACGCCCGCCAGGAAGGTCGAGAGCCGCGTGCGGGCGCCCGAGACCTTCACGTTGATCATCGTCTGGCCGATCATGGCGCAGCCGCCCATGCCGCCGAAGAAGCCCGTGACCACGTTGGCCGCGCCCTGGCCCCACGCCTCGCGGGTCTTGTCGGAGCCGGTGTCGGTGATGTCGTCGACCAGCTTCGCGGTCAGCAGCGACTCCAGCAGGCCGACGAGCGCCATGGCCAGCGCGTACGGCGCGATGATCTCGAGCGTGGCCGGCGTCCACGGCACGTCGGGCACGAACCACGACGGCAGGCTGTCGGGCAGCCGGCCCTGGTCGCCCACGTCGGGCATCCCCACCGAGCCGACGACCGTGAACGCCGTCAGCGCCACGATCGCGACGAGCGGGGCCGGCACCACCGAGCTCACGCGGGGTAGCCCCGCGATGAGGGCGATCCCGACGGCCGTCATCGGGTAGACCGCCCACGGCACGTCGACGAGGTGCTCGAGCTGCGCCACGAAGATGAGGATGGCCAGCGCGTTGACGAACCCGACCATCACCGAGCGCGGCACGAACCGCATCAACCGCGCCACCCCGAGCAGCGCGAGCACGACCTGCAGCACCCCGGCGAGCAGCACGGTCGCGATCAGGTAATCGAAGCCGTGGTCCCGCATCACGGGCGCGATCACCAGGGCGACCGCCCCCGTGGCGGCCGAGATCATCGCGGGCCGACCGCCGAGGAACGAGATCGCGACGGCCATCGTGAACGACGCGAACAGCCCGACCCGCGGGTCGACGCCCGCGATGATGGAGAAGGAGATGGCCTCGGGGATGAGCGCGAGCGCCACGACCAGGCCGGCGAGCACCTCGGTCCGCAGCAGCCGCGGCGAGCGCAGGGCGGCGCGCACGGTGGGCGCGCCCTGGGCGGCGAGGGCAGGCGCGTTCGACACGGGCGGTCTCCGTTCGGCAGGGTGGTCGTACGGCGGGCGCCGCGTCCGCACCGACCCTAACGTTGCGTGAGGGTTGTGACCCCGTCCGCGAGGAAGTGAGCCCGACCACATGCACGACCCGCTCGACAGCAGTGACCGGCCGGCCGTCATGCACATCGGCGAGGTCGCCGCCCGGACGGAGCTGTCGCTGCGGAGCCTCCGGCACTGGGAGGAGGTCGGGCTGCTCCAGCCGTCGGGGCGCACCGAGGGCGGCTTCCGGCTCTACACGGAGGACGACGTCGAGAAGATCCTCGTCATCCGTCGCATGAAGCCGCTCGGTTTCACCCTCGAGGAGATGAAGGCGGCACTCACCGAGGTCGAGGTGCTGCGCGATCCCGCCGCGTCCGCCGAGGCCATCGCCGGCGCCCGCGAGCAGCTGGCCGCCGTCCACGCCGACGCCGTCGAGCGCCGCGCCAAGCTCGTGCGGCAGCTCGCGATGGCCGACGAGTTCCTCGCCATCCTCGCCCGCGAGATGTGAGGCCGTGACCCTCAGGCCCAGGCCCGCAGCTTCTCGGGGTTGACGCACAGCCACACGTCGACGATCCGGCCGTCCTCCACGCGGAACGACGCCACCCCGTGGACCCGCCCGTCGACCGTCATCCGGTAGCCCAGCCCGTCGGCGGTGGCGACCTCCTCGAGCACCATCGCCGGCTGCTTCGTGCGCACCCCTAGCAGGAAGCGCAGCACCCGGTCGGCACCGTGGACCGGCTTGCGTGCCGCGCTCACCAGGCCCCCACCGTCGCTGCGGAGCACCACGTCGGGCGCCAGGGCCCGGAGCAGCGCGTCGAGGTCGCCCCGCCCGGCCGCGGCGACGAACGCCCGCACGACCGTGTCGTGGTCCTGCGGGACGACGACCGTCGACCGCTGCTCGCGCACGTGCCGGCGGGCCGACGTGGCGAGCTGACGGGTGGCGGCGGCCGAGCGTCCGACGACGGCGGCGACCTCGTCGTACGGGACCGCGAAGACGTCGTGCAGCACGAAGGCGACGCGTTCTGCCGGGGTCATCGCCTCGAGCACGACGAGCAGCGCCGTGCTGACGGCCTCGTCGAGCGTCACCCGGTCGGCCGGGTCGGGCGCCGGAGCCGGGGCCGTGCCGCTGAACAGGTCGGCCGGGACGGGCTCGGGGAGCCACTCGCCGACGTACCGCTCCCGGCGCGCCCGCGCCGACGTCAGCTGGTCGAGCGCGACCCGGCTCGCGACGCGCGTCAACCACCCGGCGGGGTTCGCGATGGCGGCGCGCTCGGGGTCGTCGAGGCGGTACCAGCGCACGTAGGTCTCCTGCACGACGTCCTCGGCGTCGGCCAGCGTGCCGGTCATCCGGTAGGCGAGCGCCAGCAGGCGCCGCCGCTCCTGCGCCACCTCGGCGAGCGTCTCCTCGGCCACGGGTCCCCCTTCGTCATCGGGCATCTTCCTCCGTACGACGACGCAGCGCCCCGAGACGTGAGGTCGTCCGGCGGTTTGCGCCCCCCGCACGACGGGCACGGGGCTGCGCATGGCTTCCCACGCGCGCAACGAGTTCGACGTCCCCGCCGCTCCCGCCGCCGTCGCCGACGCGGTGCAGC
Source organism: Nocardioides alkalitolerans (assembly GCA_038184435.1). NCBI lineage: Bacteria > Bacillati > Actinomycetota > Actinomycetes > Propionibacteriales > Nocardioidaceae > Nocardioides > Nocardioides alkalitolerans. Next base: position 3,409,333 of record CP116227.1, read on the forward strand.
GCGTCGTGCACGACCAGGGCCACCGCCCGGTGGGCCAGAGCCCCGACGGGCGGCAGCTGTCGTTCGTCACCAAGAAGACGGCCCTCAACTGGGAGCTCGACACGACCGTGCTCATCACCCCGACGCCCCAGGGCTCGCACGTGACCATCGACCTCGACGTGCAGCAGGGCCGCCCGAAGGCGCTCCTCGACGGCCGCAAGAACAAGAAGGCCGCGCAGCGGCTCGCCGACCAGATCCAGGCCGCGATCGCCTGACCGCTTGGCCGCCTCGCCCATGCTGGCGTCATGGTGACCGAGTCCGACGTCGTCGTGGTGGGTGCCGGCCTGGCCGGCCTGCGGTGTGCGCACGAGCTGGAGCGCGCCGGGCTCGACGTCGTCGTGCTCGAGCGTTCCGACGCGCCCGGCGGCCGGATCCGCACGGAGTCCGTCGACGGCCACCTCCTCGACCGCGGCTTCCAGCTGCTCAACCCGGGCTACCCCGCCGTACGGCGCTGGGTCGACACCGACGGCCTCGACCTCCACGCGTTCGACGCGGGCGTCGCCCTGCGGGACGCGACCGGGACGCGGCGGCTCGGCCACCCCTGGCACGCGCCGCACCTGCTCGGCGCGTCGGCCGCGGCGGTGGCGGGCGACGTGCCGTCGGGCCTGCGGCTCGCCCGCTGGCTCGCGCCGGTCCTGCGCCCGTCGCGCCGGACGCTGACCGAGCGCCTGCTGGTGAAGCCCGACGGCGACCTGGCGGGCAGCCTCGACGCCGCCGGGGTGCGCGGCGTGCCGCGCACGGTGCTCGACCGGTTCCTCGCGGGCGTGGTGCTCGACGACACGGGCGCGTCGTCGGCGCAGTTCGCGCGGCTGCTCATCAGCTCGTTCGTCGCCGCCACCCCGGCCCTGCCGCGTGAGGGGATGGAGGCGCTCCCCCGCCAGCTCGCGGCGCGCCTGGCCGCACCCGTGCGCACGGGCGTCGAGGTCGACGGGGTCGTGCGGGGTCGCACCCCCGTCGTACGGACCTCCGGTGGCGAGCACCACGCCCGCGCCGTCGTCGTCGCGACGGCCGCCCCGGCGGCGGAGGACCTGCTGGGCACGCCGGCGCCGCCGCAACGCGGGGTCGTGACGGAGTGGTACACCACCGACGAGCCGCCCGCGCCTCCCGAGCGGGCGCGGCTGCTCCACGTCGACGGCCACGACCGCCCGACCGGTCCGCTCGTCAACACGGCGGTGATGTCGACGGCGGCGCCGAGCTACGCGCCGCCCGGGAAGCACCTGGTCGCGGCCTCGGCGCTCCTCGGGCCCGACCGGCCCGTCCCGTCGTCCGCGGCGATGCGGGCCCACGCCGGCGCGCTGCTCGGCACGGACCCCGGGTCGTGGCAGCTGCTCCGACGCGACGACGTGCCCCACGCGCTACCCGCCCAGCTGCCGCCGCTGACCCACCGGCGTCGTACGGACCTCGGCGACGGGATCTTCGTCGCCGGCGACCACCGCGACACCGCCTCCATCCAGGGCGCGCTCGTCAGCGGACACCGCGCCGCGGCGGCCGTGCTCACGGCGCTCGGGGTGGCCCGGTGAACCCCGTGCTCGTCGTCGGCGCCGGCATCGCGGGCGTCGCCTGCGGCCGCGCGCTCACCGACGCCGGCGTGCCGGTACGGGTCGTCGACCGCGGCCACCGCGTCGGCGGGCGGATGGCGTCGCGGACGATCGCGGAGCGGCCGGTGGACCTGGGCGCGTCGTACTTCACCGTCCCCCGCGACGACGCCGAGTTCGCCGCGGTGGTCGAGCGGTGGCGCACGACGGGGCTCGCGCGGGAGTGGACGGACACCTTCCACACCACCGCCGACGGCGCCCTCACGACGAAGCCCGGGCCCGTGCGCTGGGGTGCCCCCGGCGGGCTGCGCTCCCTGGTCGAGGACCTGGCGGCTCCCCTCGACGTACGCCGCGGGACCGTCACCTCCGTCGACGTCGGTTCGGAGGGGCCGGTGGTCGACGGCGAGCCGGTGCGCGCGGTCGTGCTGGCGATGCCGGACCCGCAGGCCCACCGCCTGCTGGCCGATCCGCTCGCGGACGTCGCGGCCCGGTTGGACCGGGAGTTCGAGCCGGTGCTGGCGCTCGTGGCGTCGTTCGCGGAGCGCACCTGGGCCGTCGACGGCGTCTTCGTCGACGGTCCGGAGCTGTCGTTCGTGGCCGACGACGGACGGCGTCGCGGCGACGATGCCCCCGTGCTCGTCGCCCACTCGACCCCGGAGCTCGCGCGGTCGCACCTCGACGAGCCCGACGGGGCCGCGCCCGCGATGGTGGCGGCGCTGCGTCGTCTGCTCGACCTGCCCGAACCCGCGGACACCATCGTCCACCGCTGGTCGTTCGCGCGGCCGACGGGGGACCGCGACGCGCCGTACCTCCTCGACGACCGCGGCATCGGCGTCTGCGGCGACGGGTGGGGTCCGACCCCACGCGTCGCGACCGCGTGGCGGTCGGGGCACGAGCTCGGGACGGCGATGGCGGAGCGCCTCGGCTGACCCCCGGTCCGGCGGGAACGACGCCGGCTGGTAGCAACGTCCCGTGCCCGACCCCGTGCCCTTCGCCGACTCGCCGAACCGTCTCGTCGCGGTGACGGTCGCGCGCCGGGAGCAGCTGTCGCCGGCCTTCGTGCGGCTCGGCCTCACCGGTCCCGGTCTCGCCGCCTTCGCGCCGGCGGGCCGCGACCTGCGCGTCAAGATCCTGCTGCCGGGACCGGACGGCCACCCGGTGTGCCTCGCCGACGGCCTCACCGAGGCCGCGTGGCGCGCGGCCTGGCGCGCGCTCCCGCTGGCGGAGCGACCGGTGATGCGCAGCTACACCGCGCCGCGCGTCGACCCCGCCGCCCGGTGGCTCGACCTCGACGTCTACCTCCACGAGCCCGCCGGCCCGGCGAGCGCGTGGGCGGCGAGGGCCGCGCTCGGCGATCCCCTGCTCGTCTCGGGACCGGCCCAGGGGGCGGGCGACCCGGACCACGGCGTGCAGTGGCACCCCGGCGCCGCCACCCGTGTCGTCATCGGCGCCGACGAGACGGCGTTCCCCGCCGTCGCCGGCATCCTCGCCACGCTCGGGCCCGACACGCGCGCGACGCTGCTGCTCGAGGCCGCCGACCCGGCCGACACTGCTCCGTTCGTCGACGCCGCCGACCCCCGCCTCGAGGTGCACCACGTCGCGCGGGACGGGCGACCCGGCGGCGTACCGCTCCTGGAGGCGGGGGGCGCCTGGGCGCGACGGTACGGCGCGGGTGCCGCCGCCGCGGGCGCGGCGTTCTACGGGTGGTTCGCCACGGAGAGCGCGCGGGTGGCGGAGCTGCGGCGGTCGCTGCTGGAGGTCGGGCTCGGCGCGGAGCGGGTGCACACGCAGGGCTACTGGATCGACCGGGCCGGGCGCGCCCGCGACTGACGTGGGGGCGGGCGCGGGGCGCGGGTCGCCGCGAACTTAGGTATTGCTAACCTTCCCTGCCGTCCGCTCGTCCCACCCGAAAGGGTCCCCGTGAACCTGCACCGCCGCGCGACCGCGCTCACCGTCTCCGCCCTCACCTGCCTGGCCCTCGCCGGCTGCGGCAACCCCGCCGACGCGGGCGACGACGCCACGGACGAGAAGCGCGCGGTCACCCACGCGCGCGGCGAGACGGAGGTGCCGGCCGACCCGCAGCGCGTCGTCGTGCTGGAGCCGGTGCAGCTCGACACCGCCGTCGCGCTCGGCGCGACCCCGGTGGGCGCCGCGGTGCTCAACGAGGCGGCGGGCGTGCCGGCATACCTCGGCGACGAGGCCGCCGACATCGAGACCGTCGGCACCGTCACCGAGCCCGACGTGGACCGGATCGCGGCGCTCCGCCCCGACCTCATCATCGGCACGGAGTCGCGGCACTCGGCGCTCTACGACCAGCTGAGCGACGTGGCGCCGACCGTCTTCATGGCGTCGCAGGCCGACCCCTGGCAGGACAACGTGCGCTTCGTCGCCGAGGCGCTGGGCGACACCGACGGCGCCGACGAGCTGCTCGACGGCTACCAGGAGCGCTGCGACGAGATCGCCGATGAGTTCACGACCGAGGGGCAGACCGCGCAGCTCGTGCGGCCGCGGGACGGGCTCGTGACGCTCTACGGCCCGACGTCGTTCGCGGGCAGCACGCTCGAGTGCGCCGGCTTCACGACCCCCGACCGTCCGGAGTGGGCCGACGAGATCTCCGCCGACCTGTCGCCGGAGCGGGTGCTCGAGGCGCAGGCCGACCTCGTGCTCGTCACGACGACGGACGTCGACGACCCGTCGACGCTGCCGACCGCCTTCACGGCAAACGCCGACGCGTTCCCCGACCTCCACCTCGTCGACCAGTCGTTCTGGATCACCGGCGTCGGCCCCCTCGGCGGCCAGGCCGTGCTCGACGACCTCGAGCGGATCCTGTCCGGCTCGTGACCCGTCGGCGGTTCCCGCTGCTGCTGCTGCTGCTCGTCGCCGCGATCCCGGCGGCGGTGGCGCTGTCCCTGTTCGTCGGCTCCAACCCGGTGCCGCCGGGCGACGTCTGGGCGGCACTTACGGGCGGCGGGGACCCCACCGCGGCGTACGTCGTCGACCACCAGCGGCTCCCGCGCACCGTCGCGGGGGTCGTCGTCGGCCTCGCGCTCGGCGTCGCGGGGGCGCTCATGCAGGCCTACACGCGGAACCCGTTCGCCGACCCCGGCCTGCTCGGCGTCAGCGCGGGGGCGTCGTTCGCGGTCGCGATCGCGGTGGCGTACGTCGGCGTGACGCAGCCAGCGGCGTACGTCTGGTTCGCCGTCGTCGGCGCCCTTCTCGCGAGCCTGCTCGTGGTGCTGCTCGGGCGGCCGACGGACCCGCGCGTGCCGCCCACCCGGCTCGTGCTCACCGGCGTCGCCGTCGGCGCCGTGCTCGCGGGCCTCACCACGGGCATCTCGCTGAGTGACCCCGACGCGTTCGAGCGGATGCTGACGTGGCACGCGGGGAGCCTGATCGACCGGGGGTACGACGTCACGCTCGCCGTCCTCCCGCTCCTCGTGCTCGGCGGGATCGCCGCCGCCCTCACCTCGCCGGCGCTCAACGCGGTCGCCCTCGGGCGAGACGTGGCCCAGGCGCAGGGCGTGGACCTGCGCCGGGCCGACGCGCTGACCTTGGTCGCGGTCACGCTGCTGGCGGCCGGGGCAGCGGCGGTCGCGGGACCGGTCGCGTTCGTCGGCCTCGTGGTGCCGCACGTCGTGCGGTGGTGCGTGGGCGTCGACCAGCGGACGATCCTCGCGGTCTCGGCCGTGGCCGGGATCGTGCTGGTGCTCGTCGCCGACGTCGTCGGGCGGGTCGCGGTGCTGCCCGGGGAGATGCCGGCGGGGATCGTGACGGCGTTCCTCGGGGCGCCCGTGCTCGTGCTGCTCGCGCGTCGGTCGAAGGCGACGGGGCTGTGAGCGGCCCCCTGCTCCTGGGGAGCGAGCGCGTCCACGTCGGTCTCGTCCGGCGGGAGCTCGTGGTGTGCGCGGTGCTGCTCGTCGCGGCGCTCGGGCTCGGGTTCGTCGGGCTGTGGGCGGGTGACTTCCCGCTGACCCCGGCCGAGGTGGGCGGCGCGCTGCTCGGTGCGCCGTTCCCGGCGGTCGAGCCGATCGTCTACACGGTCGTCGTCGAGTGGCACCTGCCCCGCGTGGTCGCGGCCCTCGTGTTCGGGGCGGCGCTGGCGGCGTCGGGCGCGATCTTCCAGACGATCACCCGCAACCCGCTGGCGAGCCCCGACGTCATGGGCCTGGCGAACGGGTCGTTCACCGGGATGCTGCTCGGGCTCGTGCTCCTCGGCGGCGCGTGGGCCGGGATCATGGCGGGCGCGCTGGTGGGCGGGCTGCTGACGGCGGCCCTCATCTACGTGCTGGCGTTGCGGGACGGGTTGCGCGACTTCCGGTTCATCGTGGTCGGGATCGGCGTCTCCGCGTTCCTGGCAGCGCTGAACTCGTGGATCCTCCTGCGGATCGACGTCGAGACCGCGCTGTTCGCCTCGGCGTGGGGCGCGGGGACGCTCAACAACGCGACGGCGGGGGCGGTGTGGCCGGCCGCGGCCTTCCTGGTCGTCCTCCTGCTCCTCCTGCCGTGGGGCGTCGCCTCGCTGCGCCAGCTGGAGCTCGGCGACGACCTGGCCCGGTCGACCGGCCTCGCGCTCGACCGCCACCGCGCGGCGCTGCTGCTGCTCGCCGTCGCGCTCGTGAGCGCGGTGACGACGGTGGCCGGCCCGATCGCGTTCGTGGCGCTGGCGGCGCCGCAGATCGCGCGGCGGCTCGTGCGCTCGCCGGGCATCCCGCTGGCGGCGAGCTGCTGCACCGGGGCCGTGCTGCTGCTGGGGGCCGACCTCGTGGCCCAGCACGTCGTCCCCCTGACCGTGCCCGTCGGCGTCGTCACCGTGGTGATCGGCGGGGCATACCTGACCTGGCTCCTGCGACGAGAGATGCGGACCGACCGATGACCCCTGCTCCTTCCCGTCTGGTGGCCGAGGGCCTGACGCTGCGGTACGACGAGCGCACCGTCGCCACCGACCTGAGTGTGGTCGTGCCGGACGACCGGTTCACCGTCATCCTCGGCCCCAACGCCTGCGGCAAGTCGACCCTGCTGCGGGCGCTGTCGGGACTGCTGGCCCCGGCCGCGGGGCGGGTGCTGCTCGACGGAGCGCCGCTGTCGTCGCTGCCGGCGAAGGAGCGGGCTCGGCGGATGGCGCTGCTGCCCCAGACGATGAGCGCCCCGGAGGGGATCACCGTGCGGGAGCTGGTGCACCGCGGCCGGTTCGCCCACCAGCGCGTGCTGCGGCGCCATTCCTCTGCTGATCGCGAGGCCGTCGCGGTCGCCCTGGAGGAGACCCACGTGGCCGACCTGGCGGACCGCCGGCTCGACGAGCTGTCGGGCGGCCAGCGCCAACGGGTCTGGATCGCGATGACGCTCGCCCAGGACACCCCGCTCGTGCTGCTCGACGAGCCCACGACCTTCCTCGACCTGCCCCACCAGATCGAGGTGCTCAACGTGCTGCACCGGCTCGTGGCCCGCGGCCGCACGGTCGTCGCGGTGCTCCACGACCTCAACCTGGCCGCGCGGTACGCCGACCACGTCATCGCGATGCGCGCGGGATCGGTGGTGGCGGAGGGACCGCCTTCCCTGACCGTGACGGAGCCGCTGCTGCGGTCGGTGTTCGGGTTGGACGCCACCGTCCTCCCCGACCCCCTCACCGGCTCCCCCCTGGTCGTACCGGCCGACTCCCGCACCTGACGCCGCGTCGAGCTGGGTTGTACGGCGCGGCAGATGCGTCGAGTTGGGAGAAACGCGCACGGCGGGTCGCGGGTCCGCGCAGCATGTCTCCATGGGGGACGCATCCGAGAAGGTCCTGCGGCTCCGCCGCGACGACACGTGCCGGGTGTGCGCCGCGCCGCTCGCTGCCGGCGTCACCGCGACGTACGAATGCGCCGGCCGCACCGTCCGCTGCCTCACCTGCCCGGCGGAGGACGCCGTCGTCGACCCCGGTACGGCGGGGGCGTCCGCCCGCCGCGAGCACGAGCGGCGCCGGGACCGACGCGAGCGGCGCGTGCGGGAGAAGCACCCGCGGATCGGAGGCTTCCTGCTCGCGGTGACCGACGACCCCGCGTCGACGCGGTCCTGGGAGACCGGCGCCGCCGGGGAGGAGCGCCTCGGCGTGCGGCTCGACGGCATCGCCTCGGAGGCGGTCCGCGTGCTGCACGACCGGCGCATCCCGGGTAGCCGCGCCAACATCGACCACCTCGTCGTCACCGCGGGAGGGGTGTGGGTGGTGGACGCGAAGCGGTACGCCGGCCGCCCGACCCTCCGCATCGAGGGCGGCCTGCTGCGCCCCCGCGTCGAGAAGCTCGTCGTCGCGGGCCGCGACCGGACGAAGCTCGTCGACGGCGTGCTCCGGCAGGTCGAGGTGGTCACCGACGTGCTGGGCGATGCCACGCCCGTGCGCGGGGCACTCTGCTTCGTCGAGGCCGACTGGCCCTTGATCGGCGGCGCGTTCACGACCCGCGGCGTCGAGGTGCTGTGGCCGAAGAAGCTGGCGGCGACGGTGACCGCGCCGGCCGCGGCAGTGCTCGACGTCGCTGCGGTTCACCAACGGCTCGCGATCGCGCTCCGACCGGCTTGACGGGGCCACGAGGTTCTGCGGAACGGATGCAGTTCTGGCCTCTCCAGAACGGCATCCGTTCCGCAGAACTCGTCGCCGAGCTGGTCTGGGCGTCGGCCGTACCGGCCGACCTCCCCCACAGGGTCACGAACGACAGCCGCCCGCCCCTGCTCGCCGTCGTACGTGACCCCTTCCGGAGCCGCGTAGCGCGCCACCGCCCGACCCTCCCCGGACGTCATACGCACCGGTCGCCCCGCGCGCCGCTTCGCATGACGTCCTGCGGCACCCCTCGCGGACGTCATACACGCCGACCACCCCGACGACCGCTTCGCATGACGTCCCGGGCCACCGCGACCACCCCAGAAAAACTTTCTTGTCAATCTGACCCAAACCCCTTGCCTCCCAATTAATTGTCACGCAGACTATTAGTCATGAGCACCGACACGGACCTCCTCCAGAAGGTCGAGGCGGCCACCACCCCGGCGGACCTCTTCGGCCCGCAGGACGGCTCGGACCAGGTGCGGCGGCGCGCGCGTCGTACCCACCGCGTCATCGCCACCGCCCTCCACCCCGACCGCCGCGACCCGGCGATCGACGCCGCCCGCGGGGACGCCGCCTTCGCCAAGGCCACGACCTTCTTCGAGCAGTGGAGCAACGGCGTCGAGGCAGTGGACGACGCGACGATCATCGGCACGCGCGGCATCTGGACGATCGGCGCCCAGGTGGGCCGCGGCACGGTCGCGAACCTCTACGCCGTCTCCGGCGGCGACGCGGTCGTCAAGATCGCCCGTCGGCGCTCGTCGTCGCGGTACCTCCGCAACGAGCGGACGGCCCTGACCCGGCTGGCTGAGCTCACCGACGACGAGCGCTGGCTCGCGCCGTACCTCCCCCGCCTCCTCGACACCGCGACCCTGCGCAGCCCCGACGGGAGCACGAGCGAGCAGCGCGAGGCCAACGTGCTCGGCTCGCTGACCCGCGCCGACGGGTTCGTCCCGCTGACCGCCGTGCAGGCGGCGGCCCCCGGCGGGCTCGACGGCCGCGACTGGGCCTGGATGCAGCGGCGGATCATCCGCGCGCTCGCCGCGGTCCACGCGATCGGGATCGTCCACGGCGCCCTGCTGCCGGAGAACGTCCTCATCCATCCCGAGGAGCACGGGGTCGTCCTCGCGGGCTGGTCGTTCGCGACCCGGCCCGGCCGCCCGGCCGAGGGGGTCGTCGCGTCGCAGGCCGCGGCGTACCCGCCCGAGGTCACCGGCGGCGTCGTCACCCCGGCGACGGACGTCGCGATGCTCGGCGCGCTCGGGCTGGCGATGCTGCGGCCCGACCAGCGGGTGCAGCGGCGGTTCTCCGCCGGCCTGCGGCAGGACGCCCCGGGCATGCGGCCGCGGGCCGCTGACCTGCAGGGGGAGTACGACGAGCTGCTCGACCGGCTCTACGGGCCGCGGCGGTTCCGCCCCCTCGACCTGGCCGTCTGAACGGCCCCCACCCACCCACACCGAAGCGACAGACACGAGAGGAACAGGACAATGGGCAACGGAGCATGGAGCGACCGGACCTTCGCCGCATCGGCGGGCGCGCGCCGGCGCAGCGGTCAGGCGGCGTTCGGCTACAGCGACGACGTACGCCGCAAGCCGACCTCGCAGTGGAAGGCACACCCGACGCTCGACCCCAACGGCGTCACCCTCCGCGAGTCGCGCGACTCGGCGGAGCACCCCAACAGCACCCCGATCGCCGTCTTCTTCGACGTGACGGGCTCGATGGGCACGGTCCCGCAGCAGATGCAGGGCGAGCTGTCGAAGCTGCACGGGCTGCTGCAGCGGAAGGGCTACGTCGACGACCCGCAGATCATGTTCGGCGCGATCGGTGACGCGGACACGGACTACGTGCCGCTGCAGGTCGGCCAGTTCGAGTCGGACAACCGCATGGACGAGCAGCTGCGCTCGATCTTCCTCGAGGGCAACGGCGGCGGCCAGATGAGCGAGTCCTACGAGCTCGCGGCCTACTTCATGGCCCGCCACACCGCGACCGACGCGTGGGAGAAGCGCGGCAAGAAGGGCTACCTGTTCGTCATCGGCGACGAGATGGGCAAGCGCAAGATCCGGGCGCGGCAGCTGCGCGACATCCTCGGCGTGAAGACGCGGGAGGACGTGCGCTCGGAGGACCTGTGGCGCGAGGTCGAGGAGCGCTGGGAGGTGTTCTTCATCCTGCCGCGGCAGACGGCGCACTACGACAACCCGCAGGTCAACGGCTACTGGCGCGACATGCTCGGCGAGCGCCTGCTGCGCCTCGACGACCCGCGCGCGGTCTGCGACCTGATCGCCCTGACGGTCGGCCTGCTCGAGGACGCCATCGACCTCGACGAGGGCCTCGAGGACCTGCGCGACGTCGGCAGCACGAGCGGCGGCGCGGTCTCGCGGGCGCTCGCCACGGTCGGTACGGCGCGGGGCACCGCCACGCTCCCCGCTCGGGTCGCGCGCGACCTGGGCACGGAGCCGGACGACCTGGCCTGAGCCGGGCCCGACCACTCGAACGAGAGGAGGAGCGAGATGACCACCCAGCCGCACCGCATCGTCATTGGCCTCGGCTTCGGCGACGAGGCCAAGGGCGCGACCGTCGACCGGCTCTGCGCGGAGGGCGGTGTGGCGGCGGTCGTCCGCTTCTCCGGCGGGCCGCAGGCGGCGCACAACGTCGTCGTGGGCGGGGTCCACCACACGTTCCGGCAGTTCGGGAGCGGGACGCTCGCGGGGGTGGCGTCCTACCTGAGCCGGTACGTGTTGGTGAGCCCCGAGGCGCTGGGGGCCGAGGCGGACGAGCTGGCCGCGTGCGGCGTACCGGATCCCCTCGCCATGATCGCCGTCAGCCCGGACGCCCTGGTCGTCACGCCGGTGCACCGCGCCGCGAACCGCACACGGGAGGACCTGCGCGGCGATGCGCGCCACGGGTCGTGCGGCCTGGGGGTCGGGGAGACGCAGCTCTACGCGCTGCCCGAGAACGGGGGTGCGGCGGCGATCCGCGTGCGGGACTGCCTCACGCCGGACGTGCTGCGGGTGAAGCTGGCGGCGCTGCTGGAGCACTACGCGCCGCTCCTCGCGCAGGGCACGCACGAGGTGCCGTCCCTGCGGGAGATGGCGGTGGACCTGCTGGAGTTCGGGGCGGCGGTGGAGATCGTCCCCGACGTCGCCTACCTGACGGCGGCGGCCGCCGCCGGGTCGCTCGTGTTCGAGGGCTCGCAGGGCGTGCTGCTCGACGAGTGGCGCGGGTTCCACCCGCACACGACGTGGTCGACGGTGACGCCGGCGCCGGCGCAGGCCCTGCTGGCGGAGGCGGGCCTCGGCCGGGGCGAGGTCTGGGGTGCCGTGCGGTCCTACGCCACGCGCCACGGCGCCGGGCCATTCCCGACGGAGGACCGCACGCTGGAGCTGCCGGAGGAGCACAACGGCTACGGCGCCTACCAGGGCGACTGGCGCACCGGGCACCTCGACCTCGTGCTGCTCGACTACGCGGCGCGGGTGTGCCGTTCAGCCGGCGGGCTCGACCTCCTCGCCGTGAGCCACCTCGATGCGGCGCCGGTGGGGGTGGCGGCGGGGTACGCCTCGCTGCCGCTGGGGGACTTCACCGACCTCGACCACCAGTCGCGGTTGACGGCCGCCCTCGCGGCGTCCCGGCCGCAGGTCACGCCGTTGGAGGGCCCGGTCGACGAGGTCATCGCACGGTGCGTCGGGGTGCCGGTGGGCATGCGGGCGTACGGCGCGGCGCGGGCCGACCGGGTGCTGGAGGTCGGTCGCGAGGCGGCGGGGCTTGCTGCATAACCGTCAGCGACCTCGGCCTTGGTGATGGTTAGTGCTATAAACATCACCAAGGAGAGATCAACTGTGGGAGGGGAGGGACCACATGACTCCGCCGTCGCCTCCCGCCGCGACGTGGCCGTCGGTCATCCGCGAGACGCGCTCGTGGCGGACGAATCCTGACCAGCGCGGACCGAACGGGCTGCGTCCCAACCGACTCGACCGCATGTTCACGGAGACGACGGTCGAGATCCCCGCCCGCATCGCAGCGCTCCCGGTCCCGGCCGCCACCCCCGACGTCCTCGCCCGCAACGACGCGGCGGTCGCCGCCATCGCGAGCCTGGAGGGTCGTGCCGACCACCTGGCCGGACTGGACGGCCTGCTGGTGCGCACCGAGGCCGTCGCGTCGTCACGGATCGAGCGCGTGTACGCCGACCTCGACGACGTCGCGCGCGCGTCCATCGGCGAGGAGGCCGGGGAGACGGCTCGGTCGACCGTGGCGGCCATGCGTGCCCTCCGCGCGCTGAGCGAGGCGTGCGGGCTGACCAGCCCGCTCGACGAGCCGAAGATCCTGGCTGCGCATGCGGCGCTGATGGGCCAGGATCGGCTCGAGTCGGAGTTCGCTGGCCGCTGGCGCACCCAGCAGAACTGGATCGGGGGCAGCGACACCTCACCCCGCGGCGCCGTCCACGTCCCACCGCCCCCCGAGCTCGTTCCCGAGCTGGTGAAGGACCTCGTGCGCTTCGCCGAGCGCCGCGACCTTCCCGCACTCGTCCACGCCGCGATCGCCCATGCCCAGTTCGAGGCGATCCACCCGTTCACGGACGGCAACGGCCGCATCGGCCGCGCCATCATCGGCGCGATCCTCCGCTACCGGGGGCTCACCGTCGGCGCCACGGTTCCCGTCGCCGCAGCGATGCTCGCCGATGTCGACACCTACTTCGACGCGCTCGCGGACTACCGGAGCGGGGACATCGGACCCATCGTCGATCTCACGGTCGCGGCAGCAGCCACCGCCGCGGCCTGCGCGGCGGAGAGCGCGGATCGCCTCGCTGCGCTGCCCGAGCAGTGGCGCACCGCGGCGGGCGTACGGCGCGGAGCGTCCGCGCTGTCGATCATCGACGGCCTGCTCCGCCAGCCCATCCTCGACGTGTCACGCGCCGTGGAGCTCACAGGCGCCACACCGCGACGGACCTACGTTGCCCTGGACCTGCTGGTCGAAGCCGGGGTGCTCGACGAGATCACCGGTGGACGCCGCAACCGCATCTGGGTCGCAGCCGACGTGATGGCGGAGCTGGAGCAGCTCGAGCGGCAGATCGGAGTGCGGCAGCGGCCGTCCCAGCGCTACCGCTGATCCCTCAGTGCAGCCCCGCGTCCGCCTCCGTCACGCGCCACGCGTGGAACCGCACGGCGAGCCCCGCCCGCGTCGGTGAGCAGAGGTAGGGCCCGGCCTCGGCGGAGAGCGCTCCGTCGAACGGCGTCACCCTGACGAACTGCCGCTCCTCCCCCTCGAGCCCCGCCCGCACGACGAGCGCGTCGGCGGACCGGCTGACCCGCACCGTCACGCGCCGTCCCGACCAGTCGTCGACCGGCGCGACGGACCAGTCCGACCACCCGCGGGTCACGACGGCGCCGAGCTGCAGCCGTCCGTCGGAGCGCTCGAGCCCCGCCTTCACCCAGGTCTCCTCGTCGACGGCGACGAACACGCCCGCCTGGTCGAACTGCTCGGGCAGGTCGGCCGTGAAGGTCACCTCCAGCGCCGTACCCACCGCGAACGGCGCCACCAGCGCGTGCGCGGAGTCGTGGACGAAGCCGTACGAGGTGCGTCGCCACGCGTCCGAGCCCTCCGCCGCCGTGACGACGAGGTCGTCGCTGTCGGGGGTGGCCGCGACCGGGGCGTGGGTCCAGCGGCCGGTGGTCCAGGGCTGGTGCGTCATGGCTCCATCGTGTCGGTTCCGACCCTCGTGCAACCGTCCGGACCCGCCGAGCGTCCTCAGGGCAGAACGATCTCGGGCACGACGGCTCCCCGTCGCGGCCTCGTCGCCGCGCCCACACCGGGGCCGTCGACCTCCCACCTCTGCACAGGAGAACCGTCATGCGCGCACGCCTCGTCCCCACCCTCGTCGCCCTCGCCCTCGGCACCCTGGCCGTCGGCGGCACGGGCCTCGGAGCCAGCGCCGGAGTCGCGCCGAGCGCGAGCACGCCGTCGTACGACGCGGGGCCGATCACCCTCGACCCCGACGCCCCGCAGGGCGCCGCCCCCGGCATCGTGTGGGCGGACGGCACCACGATCCACCTCGAGGACGGCACGTCGTTCGTGCTGCCGGACGACGGCTTCGACACGGTGCTCGACGTGGAAGCGATCGGCGACCGCGTCGCCGTCACCCGCCACGACCCGTCCGTCGTGGCCTGGGCGCCACGCCTCTCGATCTTCGATCGCGCCGGCACCCAGCTCGGGTGGACCGGTCTCGGTGGGGCCTCCGACGGCGACCTCGTGGCGGACGACGCCCACGAGAAGGTGGCCGTGCTGCAGCGCGGTCAGGTCTCCGTGATCGAGGCCGGCCGCCCGACCTGGACCCGCCTCGACCTCCCGGCGGCCGACCCCGTCGGGGACACCCGGCGCATCGGCGCGGTCACCGGCACCTCCTGCGCCGAGGGTGACTGCCGGGTCTACGTCTCGAACGGCGACGTGAGCCACCGGCTCTCCCCGGGCCAGGCGCCGCGGTGGATGTGGACGCCTCAGACCCTCGTCGACGCCCGCGAGACGGCCGGCAACGACCAGCTGCTGGGCCTGCTCGACCGGGACGAGGAGGTCGACCCCGAGTTGCTCTTCTGGGGCATCACCGACGAGGACAACGCCCTCGCGTGGGGCCAGCAGGACTACGGCGTGCTGTCGTTCTCGCCCGACGGCAGCCTGGTGCTCGGCGACGACGCCTACCGCGACGGCGCCGGCTCCGGCACGCTCGCCTTCCTCGACAGCGCCACGGGCGAGCCGGTCACCGCGTTCGAGCCCGCGGACGGCTGGTGGGTCGCCGGCACCGCGTGGGAGGACGACGACCACGTGCTCGCGCAGCTCACCGACGCCGCCGACACGCTGGTGACGGTGCGCGTCGGCACCGACGGCTCGGTCGAGCACGTGCACACCGGTGGCTGGGACGTCGTGCTGGGCAGCTGACGCGGAGCCCGACTGGCATGGGGGCCGCCGACGCGGTGTGACCTTCGATAAGGTAAGCCTCACCTAAACTCGAATCCCTCGCGGGACCGAAGAACGAGGTTCAGCCCCCATGCCTGCTCCATCCCACTCCCTCGCACGTCGCGCCCGTGCCGCGGTCCTCACGATGATCGCCGTCGCCGGACTCGCCGGGTGCGGCGGCGATCCAGCCGACGCCCGTCAGGACTCCGCGGCGACCCGGACGGTCACGGACTACTTCGGCGAGGTCGAGGTTCCCGCCGAGCCGCGACGGGTCGTCGCCGCCGACCCGATCTCGCTGTCGCTCATGCTCTCGCTCGGCGTGGAGCCGGTCGCTGCTTCCTTCAACCCGCTCTCCCTGCCCGCGCACCTGAGCGGGGACGACACGGAGATCGAGAACATCGCGGGCGAGGAGGGCGGCTTCGACCCGAGCCTCGAAGGCATCCTCGCCCAGGAACCCGACCTCGTGATCGTCGCTGCCGGCTACGACGGCGAGGGCGACGACGCGTGGAACAAGGAGACCTACGACCGCATCGCCGCCACCGGCATCCCGACCTTCGGCTACGCCTACAACGACGGCGTCTCCCTCGAGGACGTCGACCACGGCCTCTCGGCGGTGGCCACGGCCCTCAACGAGGAGGCGACCGCCGCGACCGTGATGGGCGAGCTGACCGACCGGATGGAGGAGCTGCGCGAGCGGGTCGCCGCGGCGGGTCTCGCGGACGACCCTGTCTCCGCCGTGCGCCTCAGCGCCGACGGGCAGTACTCGGTCCGGGTCGGCACCGGCGAGAGCATCGCGTTCCGTGCGCTCGGCATGACGCAGCCCGAGGGTCAGCAGGACCCGAGCGCCTTCCGCATCGACCTGTCCGAGGAGAACCTGGGCGAGCTCGCCTCCGCGGACGCGCTGTTCGTCTACACCGACGAGGGCGCCGAGGCGGAGCGGGACGCCATCAGCTCCTCCCCGCTCTGGCCCACCCTGCCCGCCGTCCGGGACGACCGCGTCCACTGGGTGCTGGCCAGCGTCTGGAACGCGTCGGACCCGATCGGTCTCGGCATGATCCTCGACGACATCGAGATGCTCTTCATCGAGCCGGCCGAGCGCTGATCGCATGCCGACCACAACCTCGACGACCGGCTACCTCACCGCCCGGGTGCTGGAGGCCGCGCGACTCTCGCCGTCGTTTATCCGTGTCGTCCTCGCGGACACCGGCGACGGGCGCCCCGCGACGAGCGGGGTGCCCGACGAGATCGTGCACCTCTACTTCCCCGCCGCCGGGGAGAGCGCGCCGCCGCCGATGACGGAGGTCGACGGCGTGCTCGCCCACCACGACCCCGACGACGCCCGCGTCGCCCGGAACTACACGGTGCGCCGGTGGGAGCAGGGCCGCATCACCATCAACTTCGTCGACCACGGCACCGGGACCGCCGTCGAGTGGGCGCGGAGCGCACGTCCGGGCATGCAGCTCGGCGTCTGGGGCACGCGCGCCTGGTACCAGCCCCCCGCCGACACCCGGTGGATGCTGCTCGTCGCCGACCTCACCGGTGTGCCGGCGATGCTGCGGATCCTCGAGCAACTGCCGCTCGGTGTCGAGGCACGCGCGATCGCGGAGGTCGCCCACCCGGCCGACCGGCTCCCGACGGAGGGGCCGCACCAGGTCGACTGGCGCATCGCCGGCAATGGCCGCGCACCCTCCGTGCTCCCCACTGCGGCGGCGGAGTGGGACGCGCCGGACGGGCCCGGCTACGTGTGGTTCGCCGGTGAGGCCTCCGCCGGCCGGGCCATCCGCAAGCAGGTCCGCGGCCTCATCCCCTCCAGCCGCCAGGCCATCGTCGGCTACTGGCGGGACGACAAGGAGGCGTGGCTCGATCGCTACCAGCTCGTCTCCGACGACCTCATCGCCCGCTACGACGAGCTGTCGGGCGAGGGCCTGAGCGATGCCGAGGCCGAGCTCCGCTGGGACGAGATCCTCGAGCAGGCCGGGCTCTGAGGCGAGCTGCTCAGATCACGACGCCCACGTCGTCGCGCACGATCCGCTTCATCGCGCGCTCGGCCACCGCGGCGATCGTCATCGAGGGATTGCACGCCGCGGCCGTCCCCGGCAGCAGTGCACCGTCCAGCACGTACAGCCCCTTCTGCCCCAGCACCCGCCCCTCCAGGTCGCACGCCTCGCCCATGTTGACCCCACCGAGCGGGTGCCACGTCGAGGGCACGAGCGCGTTGGTGTCCACCAGCACCGACCCCAGCCCGGCGATCTGGTGCGCGCGGGGCGCGATCGCGCCGTACTGCACCGCGTGGTCGCCCTCGGGCAGCCAGCGGAGGTTGGCGGAGTCGGTGAGGCCGTCGTAGGCGAAGTGCCCGCGCGCGGCGCTCACCCCGTAGCCGACCATCATCGTGCTGCGCGGGTCGAGGTCGAGCCCGGCGATGCCGATGGGCGGGATCGACGCCTGGATGATCGTGGTGGCGCGCGCCGGGTCCGACCAGTCCTTGCTGCCGAAGACGACGGGGCCGCCCTGCGGCGTACCGAACCCGCGCAGCGGGTCCGACCACACGTAGATTCGGTCGGCGTTGGTGCCCCAGCCGCGGCCCACGGCGTCGGGGAGGTCGGGAATCGCGCCGGTCGCGGCGGCGCGCACGAGCATCTTGGTCGTACCGACGCTGCCGGCACCCATGACGAGCGTGGGCGCGGTGAGCACGACGGTCTCCTGGCGGGTGCCGCGGAGATCGGTGCGCGCGGCGGTCACCTCCCACTCCCCCGCCGCGGTCCGCGCGACGTCGGTGACGCGGTGGAGGAGGCGTACCTCGAGCAGGCCCGTCTCCTCGGCGGCCTTGAGGTAGGTGACGTCGAGGCTGTGCTTGCCGCCGTTGTTGGCGCCGAGCGCGCAGTCGCCGTTGGTGAACGACGGCGGCAGCTCGCCGCGCAGCTCCCGCAGCGCGAAGCTCCAATCGATCGGCATCGGGATCTTCTCGACGCTCTGGCCGGCGGCGAGGGCGCGCTCGCGGAAGGTGCGGGAGGCGCGGTACGGCGCGGAGGCGATCAGCTCGTCGGGCGCGGTGGCCAGGCGAAGCATGCGGGCGACCTCCGCGTAGTGCTCCGTCGCGAGCTCGTCGTAGTCCAGCCCCGCCGGGAACTCGTGCTCGAACACGGCACGGTCCGGCACGAGGCTCATCCCCTGGTAGGTGAGCGACCCGCCGCCGTACCCCACCCCGCTCATCACCGTCATCGTCGGGCTGGGGGTGGCGTTGAAGATGCCGGCGTACGGCGCGGGGCTGAGCGGCCGGCCGAACAGCTCGGGGGCCGAGCCGTAGAAGAGCGCCCGCTCGTCGAGCGTGGCGACGGTCGGGAAGGTGTTGCTGCCCGGGGCGACGGCCCAGCGGCGGCCCTGCTCGAGGAGGGTGACGGGTACGCCGGCCTGCGTCAACCGGAGCGCGGCGACCGCGCCGCCGAAGCCCGAGCCGATGATGACGACACGGCGGCGGTCGCGGCGGACGGGGACGGTGGCCCAGGCGGGGCGGGCGAGACCGGCGACGGCAGCCGCCGCGGTGGCGCCGCCGATGAGGGCGCGACGGGACAGAGCAGGCATGGAGGACCTCCCGAGAAGGGGCTCAGAGCACGCTTGTGCACCAGAAACCTGACAGGTGTCTCACTTGTCCGTCAAGGGTTCCCGGTCGATAAGGTCGCGTCATGAGTCGCCCGGAGGCCCAGCGCGCCGACGGACGACGGAGCCGCGAGGCGATCCTGAAAGCGGCCGAACGGCTGCTGCTGGCCGGCGAGGGGCTGAGCGTCAGCAGCCTCGCCCGGGAGGCGGGCCTGACCCGGGCGACGTTCTACCGCCACTTCCGCGGCACCGACGCCGTCCTCGACGCCCTCACCCGCTCCATCGCCGACACCGTGCTGCCGCAGCTGCTGGACGGCCTCGCCGAACTGCCCCTGTACGCCGCGCTCGACCGCCTCGCGCAGGAGGTCGTGGCGGTGGCGGAGGCGTATCGACACGTGCTCGCGAGTCAGCCGCATTCGATCGAGGACCTGGCGCGGTTGGTGGTGCCGGATGAGCCGATCGCTTCGTTCTTGGCTGAGCGGCGGGCGGCGGGGGAGCTCGATTCGTCGTTGACCGATGGGTGGTTGGCGCGGTGTGTGCGGGCGTTGTGCCTGGTGGCGATCGCCGATGGGCGGGCGGGGGAGGTCGTGGCTGTGGAGCTGGGTGGAGCGTTGCGGCGGTTGGTGGGGTGAGGGACGAACCTAACCCACGGGGCCTCTGTAGCTGACATGATCTGGCGATGGCCCCGACCAATCGGATGCGCGAACTTGCGATCCGTCATGCCGCGTTTGCCTGGCTCGATCAACAGCGGGCCGCCGGCAAGGAGACCTTCACGCAGGAGGACACCAGCGGGCTGCAGCTCGCTGGCGAGACCGTCCGCCTGATGCCGACGCAGCAGGGGATCTGGAAGCCGAGCAGTCTCGACGCTGCACTACGATGAGCGGTCGCGCGGTCGATCTCAGTCCTGAAAGCCCGCATCTGCCGAGCTTGGCGTCGAGCTTCAAGGACGGCCTTCTGCTTGCCTTCCGCCTCGGCTTGCGTGATCGAGTTGATCCGCAGCCTCCCCTCACTCGTCCATGACTTCATCAGGTTCTTGATCTCCTCCAGATTCTGGTAGATCTGGTGGAGATCGTCGCGCTCGATCAGGGAGTGCTTGTAGGGAAGTAGATCCAGTACGAGCGGAGGGTCCTCGTACTTCTTCGTCCATGCGACGTCCTCGTATGTAACGCAGGCGGTATATCCCAGCGGCGGGCCAGCAGTGGCATCCTTCGGGGAGAAGGACAGTCCCTCACCAAACGGGATCGACATGGTCCGGCCCGGCGCCAACATCGGAATTCCGCTCGCGTAGACGGCGAGTTCGTCGGGATCGGATGCGGGGATCCTGCAGTGGCTGATCGAAATGGATCCGCACGTTCATTGCCGGGCTGGCGCTGATGCTCCAGAGCGCGAACACAACCTCCCGGCCCTCGAACTCGAAGTCACTGAGCATATGGGACCGGTTCTGTTCTTTGCGAACCTTCTTCGCGTGCTGGACCTGCGCCCAGACCAATATGCCCGCGACGACCGCGACCAACAGCGCGCCCACCTGACCGAACGCGCCCCACTCCGCTGCGTGCCATGTCCGAGAATTCATTACGCGAACGTAACTGGCGGGTCCGACTCATTGGCCGATCACTCGTCGGTCGTCCCGCCGACTGCCGCAACCCCATCCTCAGCGTCGACGCCAACGCGGCCGAGGGCGATGCGGAAGCCATAGGCGCTCAACTGCCTGCCGTGCTGCATCAAGTTCAACTTGCTGAAGAACGGCAGCCACTCTCTTCCCGGACGATTCGAGTTCGCGACAACCGCATAGGTGACGCAGTAGCGAGACCGGTCCACTTCATCCGATCCCTTCGGCACAAGCTCGAGCCACTTCGCGCGCGCATCCACGTCGTCGAACTTGTCGATCGTCGTCCTGACCTCGTCGCGGAACGTGCCATCGCTGAAGAACGTGGCCGCGGAAACGCTGCCTTGGGCGAACAGGTGGCTCAAGGTTGCTGAGCGGGACTTGCGCTTGACGTGAATGAACTCTCCGTCCTGCGACAGCAGATCACAGAGTTCGATGCCGCTGGCAGCACCGCCGGGCCGCTTTATCTTGGCATCGAGACTGACCAACACTCCGCCCGATTCCTCGGCAACGCGCTTGTTGTAGACGCCCTCCTTCTCTCCGGCCTTTGACGGGGGCAGGGTGACGGTTGGCTCTGCAATCCGCTCGACGAAAAGATCGACATCCTCAACAAGTGATCCGCTCACTACAAACCACCTGCCCTCGATCAAGACGTAGAGCGCTTCCTCGACACGTTGTTCCGAGACGAGACACTTGTAGAGGCTCCACTTCGACTCGAATCTGTCGCTCCTCGCGTACCTGACTGAGACGCGCCGGTCCTTGATGCGTTCCAGGGTGAGCTCCGAACGCTCGTCACCGAGATCTGCCAGGTAGGCATGCAAGTCGAGGTCGTCGTACTCCTTCCTTCCGGCACCGGCGATCTTGAAGGCGTCGATGTCCTCCCAGTTGATGGGTTCCGGCACTGCCGTGTGAGTACTGACAGCACCCGCGCCGGAGAGTTCTTTGACCAACGCTTCGTCGAGCGATTCCAGGACTTTCGCGTCCTTGACGAGCATCAGCTGGTCAATCCATTCGAAGTCAGCCTTGTAGCCATCCTCCGCATACGCGATCAGCAGTTCCTCGCAAAGCGCCCCAAGGTCAGCGGCCTCGGTCTCGAGATTCAGTACCAGGCCGTCGGATCCCGACACCCGTTTGGCGAACGACTTGTCACGGGGCTCACCAGTGGCCGCGCGCAGGATGTCTCGACTCACGTCGACTCCGAAGGCAGGGAGTTCAGCGTTCTTGCTCACCTGCGTGGTCGTGGTGACGACCAGGTCCTCGAAGGCCTTGGTGTCCAGGCTTCGCAACTGTGTTGGATCAACTCGGTTGAGCGCGACCTTCAGGCCGAATCGGTGCTCAATCCGAGAAAGGTCTAGGAGGGACCGCCCAAAGCCGAAGGTGAATGCGAAGATCCGCCCTTCAACGCGGATGAGCAGCAGACCCGACGCGGAGGAAGAACGGACGTCACCAAGCGATCCGGTCACGATTGGCTCGATGAAGCCGACCCAAGGGGGCGTCCTGGGGACACTGGGCGCCCTGTAGAACCGACCATCAATACCGTGCTCCGCGGCCAACTCGAACTCCTCGGCATGCTTCTCGTCCGAGCGAGCCTCACTGAACTCCTGCACGCCCGCCTGCATGAGGTAGACGGTCAATCTTCTCGTCGCCACGCGGCCCTCCCTTCGCCTAGACCGGATCTCAAACCCCCCGGCGAGAATCTCCCACAGGCTGTGGCCTACGTCTCGGGAACCTGCCGTGACCCGTCCTAATGGTGGGCAAGGTTGTGAGTTGCTCCTTTGTGACGCCGCTTTTATTATGAGTGTCGCTGGCCTCAGTGAGACAGCAGCCGAACGATCACGTGCGGCCCGCCGAAGGGGTGCCCCGCTTCGCCTCGCTGACGGCCGCGACCGACGTCGCGTGCCCCCGATACCGGTCGACGGTCGGCGAGACCTACTGCGTGCGGTACGGTCACAAGTCGTTCTTCCCACACCCCGAGCGAGCCGCAATTTCTAGCCACTGAGCTGCGCGGCGCTGACCCGCCGGAACCACACGCGGCCGGTCGGGCGGGGGTTTCTTAGCTCGCGTCCGCGGCGATGAGTTCGGCCTGCTCAAGAACAAGCTCGATGGCCTTCTCCTCGAGGTCGGGCGGGTAGCCGTTGATGGCGAGCAGGCGCCGGACCTTCGATCGCATCCCAGCCTTGACCGACTCCTTGTAGTTCCAGTCGATCGTCACGGAATTGCGCACCGACCAGACGAGGTCGACGGAGATCTTCTTGAGTTTGTCATCACCGAGTTCGAGCACAGCAGCCTCGTTCTGAACGATGGCGTCATAAAACGCGGCTTCGGCCTCGCTCAGGCCGAGCTGCTCGTGCCGGTTGGACTGATCGCGCATCTCCTTGGCGAGCTTGACCAGCTCCGCGATGATCTCGGCCGTCGTGAGCGAGCGGTTGGTGTACTTGTTGATCGCCTCTTCCAGCTGCTCGGAGAACTTCCGCGACTGGACGAGGTTCGACCGCGAGACCGTCTTGATCCGGTCGTTGAGTATTCTCCGCAGCAGTCCGAGCTGGAGGTTGGGCTTGTCCTTATGCGCCAACGAGTCGAGGAACTCGTCGGAGAGGATCGAGATCTCAGGTGTCTCGACTCCGGCGAGCTTATAGATGTCGACGACCTCGTCGGCGGCGACTGCCTCGTTGACGAGCTGCCCGATCGCCGTGTCCACCTCGACGGCCCCGGAGCCGCCGCGACCCGAGTCGGGATTCAGGATCTTCATGATCGCTGCCCGCACGTCGGTGAAGAGCCGGACGTCATTGCGGATCGCACCGGCTTCCTCTCTCGCGCCAGCAAGCGCATAGACCTTCGCAAGAGCAAGAACCTGATCGAGGAAACGGCTCTGCCGGTCCAGGTCGGCCATCACGAAGTCGAGCACCTTGGCGTGCTCGGCGAGCCGCTGGCCCGCCGAGAGATCGGGTGAGGAGTCGTAGTCGCACCCATGCAGTAGCCCGCGCACGATGTCGTGCTTCTCGAGCATCGCGTCAACAAGCTCTTCGATGGGGACGCCGGCCTGGTCGCGGTCGGAGGGCGAGTACTCCACGAGCGCCTTCTGGAGGTTGGCGAAGACGCCGATGTAGTCGACGATCAGGCCGCCGGGCTTGTCGCGGAAGGTGCGGTTGACGCGGGCGATCGCCTGCATCAGTCCGGCGCCCTGCATGGTCTTATCAACGTACATGGTGTGCATCGACGGGGCGTCGAAGCCGGTGAGCCACATGTCGCGGACGATGACGATCTCGAGGGGGTCGTCAGGGTTCTTCGCGCGCGCCTTGAGATCGCGTCGCACGTCCTTGGACTGCAGGTGCGGCTGGAATGCCGGCGGGTCTGCGGCGGAACCGGTCATGACGACCTTGATCCGGCCGGCCATCGGGTCGTCGGAGTGCCAGTCGGGACGCAGGGCGACGATCTTCTCGTAGAGTCGTACGGCGATACGACGCGACATCGTCACGATCATCGCCTTGCCGAGCATCGCCTTGCGGCGCTCCTCCCAGTGCTGCACGATGTCGGCGGCGATGAGGTCGAGTCGGTCCTCGGCCCCGACGATGGCCTCGAGCCGGGCCCACTTGGACCTGGCCTTTCGCGCCTCTTCCTCCTCGACCTCGCTCGTGATCTCGTCGGCGAGCTCGTCGAGTGCACCCATGTCGGCCTCCGAAAGGGCGACCTTCGCGAGCCTGGACTCGTAGTAGATCTTGACCGTGGCCCCGTCTTCTACGGCACGGGTGAGGTCATAAACATCGATGTAGTCGCCGAAGACCGAGCGGGTGGATTTGTCGCCGGACTCGATAGGCGTGCCGGTGAACCCGAGGAAGGTCGCTCCCGGCAGCGCGTCGCGCATGTGCTTGGCGAGCCCGGCCTTGAGGGTGCCGTCGGCCGCCAGCGTCTCACCGAAGCCGTACTGCGAGCGGTGAGCCTCATCGGCGACCACCACCACGTTGCGCCGGTCGGTGAGGACGGGGTTGACGTCATCGCCGGCCAGCGGCGCGAACTTCTGCAGAGTGGTGAAGACGATGCCACCCGAGGCTCGCTGCAGCAGCGAGCGCAGGTCTGCTCGCGAGACGGCCTGAACCGGCTTCTCCGGAAGGATCGCTGCGGGCGCGAAGACCTCGCCGAACAGCTGGTCGTCCAGGTCGTTCCGGTCGGTGAGAAACACCAGGGTCGGGTTGCCCATCCGCGGGTCTCGCATCACCTTCGCGGCATAGAGGAGCATCTCGATGCTCTTGCCGGAGCCCTGCGTGTGCCAGACGACGCCGCCGCGGCGATCGCCGGTCGGCCCGGCGGCCTCGACGGTGGACTCGACGGCAGCATTGACGGCCCAGTACTGGTGGTACTTCGCGACCCGCTTCACCAGTCCGCCCGCCTCGTCGGAGAACACGACGAAGCTCTTCAGCAGGTCGAGGAACCTGGCCCGCTCGAACACACCCTTGAGCAACACCTCCAAGGCGGGCTTGTCGGTGACGACGTCACGGCCGTCGATGGTCTTCCACGGTGCGTAGTGCTCGAATGCGCCGGTGAAGGAGCTCATCGCGGCCGAGGTCCCGTCGGAGATGACCGTAACGGCGTTGGGCGTGAACACCGCGGGGATGTCGGTGCGGTAGGTCTGCACCTGGTTCCACGCGGTTCGGAGCGTCGCGTGCTCGGCTGCGGAGCTCTTCAGCTCGAGCAAGCCCAGGGGGATGCCGTTGACGTACACGAGTACGTCGGGTCGGCGGTTCCTGTTGCCGACGACGGTGACCTGGTTGACCGCGAGCCAGTCGTTGGCGTCAGGCTGGTCGAAGTCGACGAGCCGGACGTACGCCGTCCGGACCTGGCCGTCGGCGCCGCGGTGCTCGACTGGCACCCCGTCGACGAGCAGCCGGTGGACGCGGAGGTTCTCGGCAAGCTCGGATTGCGACTCGGCCCGGCGCAGGCGCTTGATGGCCTCATCCACCAGGTCGGTGTGATCGGGGTTGAGCCGTCGCCCGGCGGCACGGAGCCGGTCGAGCAGGTAGACCTCTTCCCACGAGGCCCGCTCCTCGGCCATGCCGCCGGGCCCGATGTTCGGGCCGAACTCGGTGACGTATCCGACCTCGCGGAGGTAGTCGAGGGCGGCGGCCTCGATCACCGCCTCGTCGAACCCGCTCACTGGCTCTCCGCGGTAGCGAGGAACTCGTTGAGTCGGGCGGCGATCAGCTCACGGCGTTGGGTGACGAACTTCTCGAAGCCCTCGGGCACGGCGTTCGTGTCATCGAAGACCACGAGCTGCTTTGCCAGCTGCTCCTTGGAGTACTTCGGGGCGTAGTCGGCCGGAGCCTTGGCGCTGATGTCCTTATTGGTCTTGGAGCTGATGAAGGCGAGGTTGGCGATGTCGTCGACGTCGCGGCCGTCGACGTCGGGCCGGGCCTTCTTCATGTACGCCTTGGGGAAGACGTGGTGGAACTCGATCTTGTCAGCGTGCCCGGCGAGCTTGGGGCTGATGAGCAGGTTGGTCGCCCAGTCCTTCGCGCCGTCGGCGCGGAACGCGAGGAACATGGTCTTGAAGGCTCCGCTGCGTGCGGTGCGACCGACCAGGTCTGCGGCGGTGAAGTCGAGGCGCCCGACCTGCTGGACGAGCCGCTGGTTGAGTGCGCCGATCCTGTCCTCCGACCGCAGGGCGGCGAGGTCCTGGTCGAGCAGCGTCTCGGTCGATCCCCGTGAGTAGTGCCCCTTTGCGTTGGCCAGGAGGAACCACTTTCGGAACGCCGCGGCGTCGTTGTCGGAGATCTTGTAGTCCAGCTGGGCGCCCCAGTAGGCGGTGGCGATCATCAGGAACGGCGACGAGAGTAGGGCGGGGCTGTCGACGCCGACGTTCTGCTGGGCGAAATTGACCGCGAAGTCCATCGCGCGCTTGGTGCGCTTCCAGCCGTCCTCCAGCGCCTGCTGGGTCAGCGATGCGACGGTGAGGAACCGGGACTGGCCGGTGATGATCGCGATGAGCGTCTTGAGGTGTACACCAAGGTCCAGATCGAAGCCCCTGTGCGCGACCTCGGCCTGGTAGGCGTTGAAGAGGGCGAGAGACCCGTTCCACTTCGCGGTGATCTGGGCGAGGGCCAGGTCGGAGCTGCGGAGCTTGGCGCCGAGGGAGTTGACCCGTACGAAGATCTCGGTCACTTCCTCATAGGACTTCGACGGTTCGAGGATGTCGACGCGGTAGGAGTAGTCGGCGATCGAGCGGAGCTGCTTGAGCCGTGCCGAGTAGCGCTCGTAGTTGGGGTCGTCGAAGCCGGTGACGCCGGCCGCCTTGAGCAGCTCTGAGTCGGACTTCTTGAACACGTCGGTCACCTTGACCCAGTTGGGCAGGGCGGCGACCTGGTTGCTGGCGACGACGAACGCCCGGCGGTTGACGCGCGTGATCAGGTCGGAGTCGACGTCGTCGGCGTCGTCGGCGTCCTCGTGGCTGTCGTTGTCCTCGGCCACCTCGGTGATGAAGGTGAGCTCGTCGGGGTGGTCGAGGTTGAAGAGGATCTCGACCGGGCGCTTGCGGTTCTTGACCGTCACCGGCTCACCACGCAGCACCGCCGAGAGCGAGGTGAGGCGCTGCTGGCCGTCGAGGAGGAGGAGTGGCGCAGCTGCGCCGTCAGTGGTGGTGTCGACAGCGAATGCGCGGGTCTCGACCTTGGCGGCGGGCTGCCAGGTCAGGATCACGCCGGAGGGGTACTCGCGGTAGAGCGAGTCCAGGAGGTCGCGCACCTTGGTGGAGGTCCAGACGTACTTGCGCTGCATCTCGGGCAGCTGCAGCTCGCCGCGCTCGATCTTGGCGACCAGTTCCCTGACCGGGTAGTCCGACTTCCCCACTCTGCCTCCCTCTACTCGGTCCCATCCTGTACGACGGCAGCGGTCTCCGGCTCGCGAATGCGACCAGAGAGCAGCTCCGGCAGGAGGGCATCGCGCAGCCCGCTAAGCCGCATGCTTTCTCCTCCGATCTGAAGCATGCAAACGAGCATCGGCTCAAGCGTTGCGTTGAGGTGCCGCGCAGAGTCGCCGTCGAGCGCGGGCCACGGCAGGTCGCGGAAGTTCGTGCTGTTGAGCCCGGGGATGGCGACGCCCGTGCCGCGCTTCCGCATCTCTAGGTCCATCCAAGGCGAGCGCAGAACCCAGTAGAGCAGCCCCTGAGAGATCCCCTCCGCTGCACGCACTCGATAGACATGCTCGTTGATCGTAGCGATAGCCGCCGGGAAGCCCTGACCGAAAGCGCTCACGT
Source organism: Nocardioides alkalitolerans (assembly GCA_038184435.1). Classification (NCBI taxonomy): domain Bacteria; kingdom Bacillati; phylum Actinomycetota; class Actinomycetes; order Propionibacteriales; family Nocardioidaceae; genus Nocardioides; species Nocardioides alkalitolerans. The sequence goes on from CP116227.1 coordinate 3,436,857, forward strand.
GGGGGATGAAGTTTCCCGGTCTTCCGCCGTCCTTGTAGACGAGCACGTCACCATCTTGGAGCCGTCCTCGCCTCATAGTTTCAACGAATTCCTCTGACACGCGCTTGAACGCAGTCGTGGCTATGACGCCCGCCGATTGGATGCTTTCTGCGCCCAAACTGATCACGCCAGTGTCGGAGGCTGCCACGCCACCCTTCGGGCGCGAGCCAGTCTCCAAGACTGCAGCAACGTCGCCCATACGCCGGTTGAGGACGTACTCGGGCGTTCCGGTCGCGTCCATGACGAGAGCTGATTCGAGGATTGTCGCTCCAAGCGCCTCCAACAAGGAAGTCGCCCGGCGGTTGGAATCGATCTTGTCGTTGATCGCTTCGAGAACGTTGACGATCATGTTTCGCTCGGGGGTCAGCGTCGGCACTGGATAGGAGAGGAAGTCCGCGCGACTCAGCGCTACGACCGCGCTGCCCGTCGCGCGGCCGGCGCAGTAGGCGCGATACGCAGGCGTCCTGAGCAACCAGTAGATGTACCGCTCAAAGGGAAGGTCGCGCTCGCGAAACACCAGGCGCACGGTGTCCTGGGTCAGCCGTCCCGCTGGCACGGACTCGGGCAGGCGAGCGATCGAGCCGATCATCTCCCCGTCCTTCGTTGCCCCTTTCAGCGAGACGAACAGATCTCCCGGCGCGAGCATCAGATCCGGCGGGCACTCGCCGCCATAGGTCTTGAAGTCATTGCGAAACCCGCCGCCTGGAACGATGGAGCCCAACCCGAGCAGAGCGGGTCCGGGTTGACCGACGAGCGCACCCTTGTAGGTCTTGCCGCGGATCAGATCGACGTAGTCGCCGAGAACGGCCACGTCACTCAACTCCAAGGTTCGACATGCCACGGCGGATCTCTTCCTCCAGGTCCCGCCCGCGGTCGAACTCCGCGTACAGCTCCTTAGTGAGCCGGAGGATCTTGTCGGCGATCGGCTCGTCGTCGGCTACGGCCTCCTCGACGCCGACGTATCGACCGGGAGTGAGGACGAAGTCGTGGGCCTTGATCTCCTCCAGGCTGGCGGCCTTTGCGAAACCCGGGACGTCCTCGTAGGTCTCGACGGGCTCGACCACCGGGGAGGAGGGCTTGTTGCGCCAGCGGTGGTAAGTGTCGGCGATCCGTGCGATGTCGGTTTCGTCGAGGACGCGGAGGCGTCGGGTCTCCATCCGGCCGAGCTTGCGGGCGTCGATGAACAGCACCTCGCCGTGGCGGTCGCGGTGGCCGTTGCCGTGGCGCTCCTTGGAGACGAACCAGAGGCTGACCGGGATGCCGGTGTTGAAGAAGAGCCGGTCGGGCATCGCGACGATGCAGTCGACCAGGTCGGCCTCGACCAGTTTGCGCCGGATGTCGCCCTCCCCTCCGGACTTCGACGACAGCGACCCGTTGGCGAGGACGAACCCGGCGGTGCCCTTCGGGGAGAGGTGGTGCACGAAGTGCTGGACCCAGGCGAAGTTCGCGTTGCCGGCCGGCGGGGTGCCGTACTTCCAGCGGGGGTCGTCGGCGAGCTTGGCGTCCCACCAGTTCGAGACGTTGAACGGCGGGTTGGCGAGGATGAAGTCGGCACGCAGGTCGGGGTGGAGGTCGGCGGTGAAAGTGTCAGCGGAGCGTTCGCCGAGGTCGGCCTCGATGCCGCGCAGGGCGAGGTTCATCTTGGCCAGTCGCCAGGTGGCGTCGGTGTACTCCTGGCCGTAGACGGAGATCTTGTCGGTGCTGCCGCCGTGGGCCTTCACGAACTCGGCCGACTGGACAAACATGCCGCCCGATCCGCAGGCGGGGTCGTAGACGCGGCCCTCGAACGGCTCGAGCATCTCGACGAGCGTCTTGACCACGCTGCGGGGGGTGTAGAACGCGCCGGCGTCCTTGCCCGTCTCCTTGCCGGCGAACTGGCCGAGGAAGTATTCGTAGACCCGCCCCAGGACGTCGTCGGAGCCGTGGTCGTCGGTCTCGGTGAAACCGATGGAGCCGATCAGGTCGACGAGCTGGCCGAGGCGGCCCTTGTCGAGCCCTTCGCGTCCGTAGTTGCGCGGGAGGACGCCGCGGATGACGGGGTTCTCCTTCTCGATCAGGTCCATCGCGGCGTCGATGTCGGTGCCAATGGTCGGCAGCTTCGCCCGGTCCTGGATCGCTTTCCAGCGAGCCTCCTCCGGCACCCAGAAGACGTTCTTGGACCGGTACTCGTCGCGCACCTCGAGGAAGTCCGCGATGCGGTTCTCGGGCATCCTGTCTGCGACGAGCTCCGCTTCCAGTTCGCGACGGCGGGCCTCGAACCGGTCGGAGATGTACTTCAGGAAGACCAGGCCGAGGACGACGTGCTTGTACTCGCTCGGTTCCTGGTTGCCGCGCAGCGCGTCGGCCGCATCCCACAGCCGCTGCTCAAGCGACTTGGTCGGCTTCGCCGGCTTGCTCTTCGCCGCCGGCTTCGGCCTGGCGGCTGGGGGCGCGGCCTCGGCGCGTGCTGCCTTCGGCTGAGACGGAGCGTCCGCCTTGCCCGCGTCGACCTGCCGCCGGACGGCTCCACCCCGCCCACGCCCGAGTGCGATCTCATCCGTCGCGAGCAGCAGCGCCTTCGCGGCGTCGTACCGCTTCTCGCTCTTCCAGCCGAACTCGGTGCGGGCGCGTTGGTTGCCCATGGTCGAGCCGTCGTCCGGGAGGACTTCCCACAGCGCCTCGGCATCGAGGGAGACCTTGGTCCGGCTGACCCGCCCGCCCTCGACCACCAGATGACCGCTCTCGACCAAGAGCTCGAGGTTCTCCTCGCCCAGCCTCGAGGCCAGTGGCCCTCGGTTCTTCAGCTCCCCCGGTTGCATCTCGATCAGCTCGTTCCACACGTCGTCCGGGATGGGCATGATCCACATCTTCGGCCATGGCTCCGGCGGAAATCACGGGACCCGGGAATCCCCGTTGAGTCTTTCCCCCGCCAGTCCCCCACAGGAGCCGATCAGGGAAACGTTCCATCGGCCTCGAAATGACAGAAACCGCAGGCTGACCTGCGGTTTCAGTGAGTGGAGCCTAGGGGACTCGAACCCCTAACCCCCTGCTTGCAAAGCAGGTGCGCTACCAATTGCGCCAAGGCCCCTTCACGCGTCGTACCGACGCGCTCACACCGCAGCTGCGGCGCGAAACAACAAACTACTTGGACACCGGGTCCGTCGCCTCAGCCCACAGCGCCTGCTCGGCCTTGCTCTCGTCCATCTTCTTCTTGGCCAGGAGCACCCCGCCGACGGCGAGCAGCGTGACGATGATCTTCTTCATGGACTCCAGGCCTCCTGAGCAGGTCGAACGACGTCCGAGGCTACCCCACCCGACTGACCGGTGACGCACCACCCGTTCGGGCCTACGCTGCGTGTGCCACGTCACATGCCACTGGCAAAGGCCACGCCCCAGAACCGCCTCGGGAGAACACGATGAAGAAGCTCCTCCGCGCCGCATGCGCGCTCACCCTCGGCCTCGCGACCGTCGCGGCCGGCTCCGGGACGACCGCGCAGGCCGCGGCCCCGACGTACCGCGAGGGCAACCTCGCCACTGCCGTCGCCAACTTCTTCGCGAGCCCGGCCTACCTGCCCGGCGTGAACAATTGGAATTGCGCGCCAAGCCCGGAGCACCCCGAGCCCGTCATCCTGCAGCACGCGACCTTCGTCAACTTCGGCTCCAACTTCGTGAAGCTCGCGCCGCGGCTGCTCAACGAGGGGTACTGCGTCTACGCCCAGAACTACGGCATGACCCTCTCCTCCTTCGGCCGCGTCGGCGGCCTCGGCGCGGTCGAGAAGTCGGTCGCCTCCTTCGGCGCGTTCGTCGACCAGGTGCGCACCCGCACGGGCTCCGCGAAGGTCGACGTCGTCGGCCACAGCCAGGGCGGGCTGATCGCCTACGCCTACATCAAGTCCGGCGGCGCGCAGAAGATCGACGACTACATCGCATGGGGCGGCAGCCAGAACGGCACCACCCTCAACGGCATCGCCACCCTCGGCCAGTCGCTCCGCCTCCTCGGCTTCGCGGAGGGCTTCGCCGGCCTCCTCCAGGCACCCGGCGTCACCGACCAGGCCCGCGGCAGCCGCTTCATGAACCAGTTCCTCGCCGACCCGACCGTCCCCGCGGGTCCGGACTACCTGACGATCCAGACGCGGTACGACACCGTCGTCACGCCCTACGCCACGCAGTCCATCCCGGGCGCCGAGAACGTCGTGCTCCAGGACCTGTGCGCCGACGACCGTGTCGGCCACGTCGGGCTGTTCCTCGACGAGCCCACCCTGCAGCTCACCGTCAACGCGCTCAACGACGGCCCCGAGGGCTTCCAGCCCGAGTGCCGCGGCTACGGCCCCGCGCTCTGAGCTGAGACCACAGTCGGCGAGGGCGCTCAGCGCTCCCTGAGCGCCTTCGCCGGCAGGTCCTCCACCGCGACGTACCCCTCGTCCACCAGCCGCCGCAGGAACCGGGCCACCGTGAAGCGTCGACGCTTAGGGTCCCGCACCTCGACCGTCGGCACCTCGTCCCGTGTCACCAGCCGCGGCCACCACGGCACCCCGAGCACGCGCCGCCGCTCCCGCAGCTCGATCCGGTAGCGGAACACCTGCGCCGGCGTCCCCGGGGGCGAGTGCGCGTAGACCTGCAGGAAGTACGGCGCCGGCAGCTCCGGCAGGTCGAACTCCCGCGACGGCACCACGCTCACCCGACGCAGCCTAGGGCGTGTCACGCGATTCCGGCAGGATGGCCGCATGACCGAATGGGACGCCTTCACCGACGATCTCCTCGCCGCGCTGCGCACCGTCGGCGACCGCGTCTTCCTCATCGTCTCCGCGCGGGGCGACGACCTCGCCTACGTCCAGTTCGCCGGCGGTCCCGACGACATCGCTGCCGAGGCCTCCGGCGCCCACCCCGGCGCCCGCACCGGTCTCCTCGCCGACCACGGCTGGCAGCCGCCGCGCCGCGGCGAGACCAACTGGCTGTCGCCGCTCCTCGTGCCCGCCACCACCGCCGACCTCCACACCCTCGCCGCGCGCTGCGTCGCCGCGCTCCGCGTGACCTACGGCGTGAAGTCCCCCGCCGACCTCAGCTACCGCGCCTGGCGCGAGCCCCAGCCCGCGCCCCGGGGCGTCACGTGGCCGGAGAAGCGCTTCGACGACCTCGATCCCGGCGAGGACCCCCTGCGGTTCCCCGACCTCGAGCCCGACCGCGCGGTGCCCTCGGCCCCCACCGAGGCGGAGCGCGCGTCCTGGAAGGCCATGGATCCCGCCGACGTGGTCCGCGTGCTCGACCACTGGGCGACGCAGGCGTGGCCGCTCGCGGAGGACGCGGCGTACGACGTCGCCACCCAGCTCGGCTGGGACATCGAGGTGGAGGACGGCGGGCGGTACGTCGTCAACCGGGCCGACGGCCTCACCCTCCCCGACGTGTCGATCGAGAAGCGCCGGGGCCAGCTCAGCCGCGTGCGGCTGTGGACCACCGACGCCCTCCGCACCGTCTCCCGCGAGTCCGTCGCCTTCCTCGGGGACGCGTTCGCGGCATCCGCCGCAGCCGGTACGACGCGCTGGGGCCCCGCGACGGACGCCGAGGCCCGCCGGGACGACCCCGTGAGCCGCAAGCGGCACTGGACCCTGCCGAACGGAGCCCGCATCGGGCTCAGCCTGTCCGCGAAGAGCGTCACCGCCGAGGTCATGAGCCCGCAGGGCGTCGCGTGGCAGGAGCAGGACGACGACAACTACTACGCCGGCTACTGACGCATCCCGCGCCGTACCCCCGGACTGGCCCGGGAACTGTGCAGCTGGGACAGCCCGCACGCGATCCGGGACGCACCAGGCGCACATTTCGGCCCCCCCCCGCGCCGTACCCCGGGTCGCACGAGAAATCACGAACGCCCCGCGGAGATCCGCGGGGCGTTCGTCGTGGGTGGGCCTAACAGGACTTGAACCTGTGACCTCTTCCTTATCAGGGAAGCGCTCTAACCGTCTGAGCTATAGGCCCGTGGCTGGTGCCGGGGGAACACTACTAGAGCCCCACGGCACCGCCAAAACCGGGTGAACTCGCTGCTCAGCGCTCCTCGGCGAGGGTCACGTCGATGCCGCCGAGCAGCGCCGCCGCGAGGTTGTAGAGGAACGCGCCGAGGGTCGCCATGGCGGTGATGAGCACGACGTCGACGGCCGCGATGAGCAGCGTCAGGCCCATGACGCGGGACATGCCCACGTAGCCCTCGATGTCGAAGCTGTCCGCGTCGGAGCCCACCACGTCGGCGATCGTCGAGTTGATGGAGTCCCACACACCGGCGGCGTCGAGGACGGTCCAGACGATGAAGACGGAGACGACCGTGACGATCGCGAACGCGATCGACAGCAGGAACGCCGTCTTCATCACCGACCACGGGTCGATGTGGGTCAGGCGCAGCCGCGCCCGGCGAACGCGCCGCTTCTGCCGCGCCGCCGCAGCCGTGCCGGCAGCCGTCGAGCCGCCGGTCGAGGTTGCGGTCGAGCCTGCGCCCTGGCCGGAGCCGGAGCCGGCAGCGCCAGCACCCGGGCCGACCGGGTTCGGCCGCACGGCCGTCCCGGTGCGGGAGTCGTCGGTCATCACGCCTCGCCTTCAGTTGCGTCCACGTCGGGCTCGTCGGTGCCCTCGCTGGTAGCGATTGTTGCATCCGCCGCCCCGTCGGCCACCGGCTCCGCCGTCGCGGCGCTCTCCACCGGGTCGTCGGTGACCGGCTCGCCGGCCTCCGGCGCCTCGATGCCGCTCTCCTCGAGGACCTCCTCGGCGCGGGCCTCGACCGACCGCGCGACCACGGCCACGGCGTCGCCCGACTTCGGCGTCACGAACTTCACGCCCATCGTCGAGCGGCCCGTCACGCGGAAGTCGTCGTTGATGGGGCTGCGCACGACCTGGCCGGTCTGGGTGATCGAGAGGACCTCGTCGCCCTCCTCCACGATGAACGCGCCGACGAGGCCGCCGCGGTCCTCGTTGGCCAGCGCCATCGCCTTGATGCCGAGGCCGCCACGGGACTGCGTGCGGTACTCGCTGATGCGCGTGCGCTTCGCGAAGCCGCCGTCGGTGATCGTGAAGACGTACTGCTCCTTCACGCCCGGCAGCGCCCCCGGCTCGGTCGACTCGCCGGCGGCCTCCGCGGCAGCGGCCGCGGCCTCCTCCGCCTCGACCTGCGAGGAGCGGATGACCGACATCGACAGCGTCTGGTCGCCCTCACGGAACTTCATGCCCGTCACGCCCGACGTCGCGCGCCCCATCGGCCGCAGCTGGCTGTCGTCGGCCGGGAAGCGGATCGCCTGGCCCTTGCGGGACACGAGCAGGATCTCGTCACGGTCGTCCACCAGCTCGGCGCCGATGAGCTCGTCGTCGTCCTCGCGGAAGTTGATCGCGATGACGCCGGCCTGCCGCGGGGAGTTGTAGTCGCCGAGCCGCGTCTTCTTCACAAGCCCGTTCCGCGTGGCCAGCACGAGGTACGGCGCCTGGTCGTAGTCGCGGATCGCCAGCACCTGGGCGATCTCCTCGTCGGGCTGGAAGCTCAGGAGTCCGGCCACGTGGCCGCCCTTCGCGTCGCGGCTCGCCTCGGGCAGGTTGTAGACCTTCGTGCGGTAGACCCGACCGGCCGTCGTGAAGAACAGCAGCCAGTGGTGGCTCGTCGTCGCGATGAAGTGCTCCACGACGTCGTCGCCCCGCAGGGACGCGCCGCGCACGCCCTTGCCGCCGCGCTTCTGCAGCCGGTACTGGTCCGCCCGCGTGCGCTTGGCGTACCCGCCGCGCGTGATCGTGACGACCTGGTCCTCGTCGGGGATCAGGTCCTCCATCGACATGTCGCCGGCGGCCGCGATGATCTGCGTGCGGCGGTCGTCGCCGTACTTCTCCACCAGCGCCGCGACCTCCTCGGCGATGATCTCGCGCTGCCGCAGCTCGCTCGCGAGGATCGCCTCGAGCTCGGCGATGATCCGCTCGAGCTCGGCCAGGCGGTCGATGATCCGCTGGCGCTGCAGCGCGGCCAGCTGGCGCAGCTGCATCGCGAGGATGTGGTCGGCCTGGATCTCGTCGACGTCGAGCAGCTCGATGAGCCCCTGCCGCGCCTCCGCCACGTCGGGGGAGCGCCGGATGAGGGCGATGACCTCGTCGAGCGCGTCGAGCGCCTTGACGAGACCACGCTGCAGGTGCGCGTCCTCCTCCGCCTTGCGGAGGCGATACCGCGTACGCCGCTGGATGACCTCGATCTGGTGGGCCACCCAGTTCGAGATGAACGCGTCGAGGCTCAGCGTGCGGGGCACGCCGTCGACGAGCGCCAGCATGTTGGCGCTGAAGTTGGTCTGCAGCTCGGTGTGCTTGAGCAGGTTGTTGAGGACCACCCGCGCCACGGCATCGCGCTTCAGCACGACGACGATGCGCTGGCCCACGCGGGACGACGTCTCGTTGCGGACGTCCGCGATGCCCTGGACCTTGCCGGCGTCGGCCAGCTCGGCCATCTTCATGAGCAGGTTGTCGGGGTTCACCATGTAGGGCAGGTCGGTGATGACCAGCACGGTGCGGCCCGACTTGTCCTCGTCGACCTCGATGATCGCCCGCTGGGTGATCGAGCCGCGGCCCGTGCGGTAGGCCTGCTCGATGCCCTCCTTGCCGACGATGAGCGCGCCGTTGGGGAAGTCGGGGCCCTTGATCCGGTCGAGGAGCGCGTCGAGCAGCTCCTCGCGGGTCGCGTCGGGGTGGTCGAGCGCCCACTTCGCGCCCTCGGCCACCTCGCGGAGGTTGTGGGGCGGGATGTTGGTCGCCATGCCGACCGCGATGCCGGCCGAGCCGTTGACCAGCAGGTTGGGGAACCGCGACGGGAGGATGGAGGGCTCCATCGTCTTGCCGTCGTAGTTCGGCACCATGTCGACGGTGTCCTCGTCGATGCCGCGCACCATCTCCATGGCGAGCGGCGCCATCCGGCACTCCGTGTACCGCATCGCGGCCGCGGGGTCGTTGCCCGGCGAGCCGAAGTTGCCCTGGCCGTTGACGAGCGGGTTGCGCATGACCCACGGCTGCGCGAGGCGCACGAGGGTGTCGTAGATCGCCGAGTCGCCGTGGGGGTGGTAGTTACCCATGACGTCACCGACGACGCGCGCGCACTTGTTGAAGCCGCGGTCGGGACGGTAGCCCCCGTCGTACATCGCGTAGAGCACGCGGCGGTGCACCGGCTTGAGGCCGTCGCGCACGTCGGGCAGCGCGCGCCCGACGATGACCGCCATCGCGTAGTCGATGTAGGACCGCTTCATCGACTCCTGCAGGTCGATGGGCCGCACCCGCGGGTCGGACCCGTCGGGGCCCTCGGGGCCACCGGTCAGGTCCGTGGGGATCTCGGTCACGATTGCTCTCTCTCCGTGTTGCTGGCGATGTCCAGGACTGGTGCGGCGCGGCCCGATGCGGGCCGGTCACGCCGACCAGGGCCTAGATGTCGAGGAAGCGGACGTCCTTGGCGTTGCGCTGGATGAACGAGCGGCGCTGCTCGACGTCCTCGCCCATGAGGATCGAGAAGATCTCGTCCGCCTGGGCCGCGTCCTCCAGCGTCACCTGCAGCAGCACCCGGTTGTCGGGGTCGAGCGTCGTCTCCCACAGCTCGTCGGCGTTCATCTCGCCGAGACCCTTGTAGCGCTGGATGGCCGACTCCTTGGGCAGCTTCTTGCCGCTGGCCTGGCCGTCGCGCAGCACGGCGTCGCGCTCGGCGTCGGAGTAGACGTACTCGTGCTCGTGGGGCTTGTTCCACTTGATCCGGTAGAGCGGCGGCTGCGCCAGGTAGACGTACCCACCCTCGATCAGCGGCCGCATGAACCGGAACAGCAGCGTCAGCAGCAGCGTGTTGATGTGGTGGCCGTCGACGTCGGCGTCGGCCATCAGCACGATCTTGTGGTAGCGCAGCTTGGCCGGGTCGAACTCGTCGTTCACGCCCGTGCCGAGCGCCGAGATGATCGCCTGGACCTCCTGGTTGGCCAGGACCTTGTCGATGCGCGCCTTCTCGACGTTGAGGATCTTGCCGCGGATCGGGAGGATCGCCTGGATGCGGTTCTCCCGGCCCATGACGGCCGAGCCGCCGGCGGAGTCGCCCTCGACGATGAAGACCTCGCACTCCTCGGGGTTGCGCGAGCTGCAGTCACGCAGCTTGCCCGGGAGACCGCCGCCGCCCAGCAGGCCCTTGCGGTTGCGGGCCAGGTCGCGGGCCTTGCGGGCCGCGACGCGGGCGGACGCCGCCGCCATGGCCTTGCGGACGATGTCCTTGCCCTGCGCCGGGTTCTGCTCCAGCCAGGCCCCGAGCTGGTCGTTGACGACCGACTGCACGAAGCCCTTGGCCTCGGTGTTGCCGAGCTTGGCCTTCGTCTGGCCCTCGAACTGCGGGTTGGAGATCTTGAGGCTGATGATGGCGGTCAGGCCCTCGCGGATGTCGTCACCCGTGAGCCGGTCCTCCGGCTTCTTGATGAGGCCCCACTCGGCGCCCCAGCGGTTGACCAGCGTGGTGAGCGCCGCCCGGAAGCCCTCCTCGTGCGTGCCGCCCTCGGGGGTGTTGATCGTGTTGGCGAACGTGTGGACGGACTCGTTGTACGACGAGACCTGCCACTGCATCGCGAGCTCGAGGCTCATCGGGTTGGGCGCGTCGTCCCCGGTCTCCGCCTCGGCGGCGATGATCGGGCTGACGGGGGTCTTCCGCCGGTTGAGGAAGTCGACGTAGTCGGCCAGGCCGCGGTCGTACTGGAACACCTGCTCCAGCGCCTTCACCCCGTCGACCTCGGCCACGTGCAGGTCGGCCGCGCTCGTCTCCGCGAGGTCGTCCTCGGCGCCCGTGCCGCCCGCGACCGCCTCGGCCAGCTCGTCGGCCTGGGGGCGGGCGTCGCGCAGCTCGATGCGCAGGCCCTTGTTGAGGAACGCGGTCTCCCGGAAGCGGGTGGTGATCGTCTCGAGCCGGTACTCCGTCGTCTCGAACACGTCGGGGGAGGCGAACCAGGTGACGGTCGTGCCCGTCGCCTCACCCTCCTCCAGCGGCCGCACCTGGCGCAGCGGGTAGTCCGGCACACCGGCCGAGAACTCCTGCTCCCAGACGTGGCCCCGGTTTTTGATCTCGAGGCGCAGCGACGAGGACAGCGCGTTGACCACCGACGAGCCGACGCCGTGCAGACCGCCCGACACCTTGTAGCCGCCGCCGCCGAACTTGCCGCCCGCGTGGAGCACGGTGAGCGCGAGCGTCGCCGCCGGGAGGTCCTGGCCCGGTGCCGTGTCGGTCGGGATGCCGCGGCCGTTGTCGGAGACGCTGACCGAGCCGTCGGCGTTGAGCGTCACCTTGATGGTGTCGCAGTATCCCGCGAGGGCCTCGTCGACCGCGTTGTCCACGATCTCCCAGATGAGGTGGTGCAGGCCGCGCTCACCGGTCGACCCGATGTACATGCCCGGGCGCTTGCGGACCGCCTCGAGGCCCTCGAGCACCTGGATGGCGGAGGCGTCGTAGGCCCCCTCCTCCACCAGGGAGGAGGAGACCTTCTCGGCCGGGGGCTGCTGCGCGGCGGCCTCCTCCAGCGCCTCGTCCTGCGACTGCGGCTCCTGGGGCTCCTGCGGCTGCTCGACCTGCTCGTCGCTCAAGGCGACTCCTCTTCTCTCGACCCGGGCGCCTCCGGTCACTTCCCACGGACGCGCGCGTGGCCGCCGGTCGCGGCGGCCACTCCAGGATCGATTCTAGCGCCGCTGAGGGCCGTAGACACGCACCGGGCGGCCAGGATGGGGATGAATCTGCCCTGAGAAATGCCGATAGGAGTCCGGGGAGGGCCTCCGAGACGGGCGAGGAGGGTGGTCGCTGGGTCCCCCTACGTCCTCCGGGGCCTCGATACGTCTCCCGGCGAATCCGGCGACCCGGACGGAGGTCAGCCGTAGGTGTCGCGCGGACCCCGACCGCGCACGCTCCGCCGGCCCTTCGACCAGGACGGCGCCTGCGGCCCCCTCACCTCGATCGCCGCCACGCTCCCGTGCCCGAGCTCGTCGTTGAGCCGCTTCACCAGCGACGGCGCGAGGAGGCGCAGCTGGGTCGCCCACGCCGTGGCGTCGGTGCGCACGACGAGGCGCCCGTCGACGTACGACTCCGGCCGGCAGTGCTCCCCGATCTCGTCGCCGACGATCTCGGCCCACCGGGCGAACACAGCGTGGACCCGCAGGTCCGCGTCCCAGCCGCGCTGGGCGACCAGGCGGCGTACGTCGGCCTCCACCGTCCGCGGATCCCGCCGGTCCGGACCGGGCCCGGACAGCGTCGTCTCCCCGCGACGCCCGCCCCGACGCGCGGTGTCGGCGAACCCGCCGGAGTCGCCGGACCGCCGCTTGGCCTTGCGTGGTGTCGCGACCGGACCGCCCGCGGCCGCCGCCGCACGCGCCGCGGCCCGGGCCAGGTCGAGGCCCGAGGCGTCGTGCGGCTCGTCCGGCTCCGTGCCCGCGGCCACCTCGTCGACGGCGTCGGGCTGCTCCGCGTCGTACGGCTGCTCGGGGGTCTCAGGCGTCACGCCGCACCTCGCCCTCGGTGACGTGGAAGCGCGCGCCGGCGAGCGCCGGCGGCACGTCGTCGGCGACCGCCGCCGTGACGAGCACCTGCTCGGCGCCGGCCACGAGCCCGGCCAGCTGGTCGCGGCGACCCGCGTCCAGCTCGGCGAAGACGTCGTCCAGCACGAGGATGGGGTCGTCGCCGTCGTCACGGAGGAGGTCGTACGACGCGAGCCGCAGCGCCAACGAGAACGACCAGGACTCGCCGTGCGAGGCGTAGCCCTTGACCGGCAGCCGGGTCGTCGCGGAGGCGAGCGAGCAGTCGAGGTCGTCGCGGTGGGGGCCGACGAGCGTGTGGCCACGGTCCAGCTCGTCCTTGCGGCGCTCCTCGAGGCCGATCCGGAACGGCTCGACGAGCTCGGCGGCCACGGGGGTCGGTCCGGCGGCGGGCGTGGGCAGCTCGACGGAGCTGCGGTACTCGGCGTCCGCCGCGTCCCGGCCCACCCCGCGGGCGACCGCCGCGTAGGCCTTCGCGAGGTAGGGCCGCAGGTCGTGGACGAGCGCGAGGCGGGCGGCGAGGAGCTCGGCCCCGACGCTGACGAGGTGCGCGTCCCAGGCGTCCAGGGTCGCCAGCGCGCCCTCGGCCGCGCTGCGCCGCGCCGACCCCGCGGTCTTCAGCAGGGTGTTGCGCTGGCGGAGGATCCGCTCGTAGTCGGCCTTCACCCCCGCGAAGCGCGGGGCACGCAGCACGAGGAGGTCGTCCAGCATCCGGCGGCGATCGGTCGGGTCGCCCTTGACGAGCGCCAGGTCGTCGGGGGCGAACACCACGGTGCGCACCAGGCCGACGAGCTCCCGGGCCCGGGGGAGCGCCGACCGGTTGACCCGCGCGCGGTTCGCCTTGCCCGGGTTGATCTCCACCTCGAGCGTCGCCGTGCGCCCGTCGCGCACCACCGCGGCGCGCACGACGGCGCGCTCCGCGCCGTGCCGCACCAGCGGGGCGTCGGAGGCGACCCGGTGGGACGAGAGGCGCGACAGGTAGTCGACGGCCTCCACCAGGTTCGTCTTGCCCTGGCCGTTGCGGCCCACGAACGCGGTCACGCCGGGCTCGAGCGGGAGCTCGAGGGTCGCGTAGGACCGGAAGTCGTGGAGCGAGAGGTGGGAGACGTGCACGAGCGGGACGGCCTCGCTTGGACGGGGGTGGACGATGGACCTCGAGCCTAGGCGGTCGGCGCGGCGTCGGGTGTGGCGCGGCCGCCGCAGACGCGTGTGCCCGAACGGGTTTGAGCACGCCCTCCGGGGCCTAGGCTGCTCGCCATGAGCTACCAGCAGCCCCCCGCGTACGGCGCCCCCTCCGGCGGCGGCCTCTACTTCATCTCCATCATGGGCCAGGAGCAGGGCCCCCTCGACGTCAACCAGCTCCGCCAGATGGCCACCGCCGGCCAGCTGAAGGGCGACACCCCGGTGCGGTCGACGGACAACCCCAACATCTTCCCGGCGAAGCAGATCCCCGGCCTGTTCTCCGACAAGGAGTGGCTGACCACGCTGCTGCTGTCGCTGTTCCTCGGCGGCCTCGGCGTCGACCGTTTCTACCTCGGCCAGAACGGCCTCGGCATCGCCAAGCTGCTGACCTGCGGCGGCTGCGGCATCTGGTCGCTCATCGACCTGGTGCTCATCGCGATGCGCAAGCTGCCCGACTCGCAGGGCCGTCCGCTGCCCTGACCCGTCATGATGGGTGCGTGAGCACCGCACCGACCACCACGACCCCGCGGGTCGCGTCCACCGAGTGGATCGCGGCCGGCGGGGTCGTCGCGTTGGGCGTCGCGGTCGCCATGGATCCCGCGGGCATCGAGGACGGGCCGATCATCTGCCCCTTCCGCCTGCTCACCGGGCTGCCCTGCCCCGGCTGCGGCCTGACCCGCTCCTGGGTCTACGGGGTGCACGGCCAGTGGGGGGACTCGTTCGCGTCGCACCCGTTCGGCCTGCCGCTGCTCTTCGCCGTGCTCGTGCTGGCCGTCGTCGCGGTCACCCGCCGCGTGCGCCGCGACCCGCCCCCGTCGATCGACCGGATCGTCGGGCACCCGGTCACGAAGATCGTGATCGCCGCCTGGCTGGCGTTCTCCGCCGTGCGGCTGGCGCTCGCGCTCTGAGGAACCCCCAGGGGCGCCGGCGAGCGCCAGCCCGACGGATCAGCGCTGGGCGGGGTGCGCCTCGCCCGACGACTCGCCCGACTCGGGCGCGTCGCCGCCGGCGGGCGCCGCGGTGTGCACCGCGTGGCCGCCGAACTGGTTGCGCATGGCCGCGATCGCCTTCATCGCGGGCGAGTCGTCCTGGCGGGAGACGAAGCGGGCGTAGAGCGCGGCGGTGATCGCCGGCGTCGCCACGGCGTTCTCGATGCCGGCCTCGACGGTCCAGCGGCCCTCGCCGGAGTCGTCGGCGTAGCCCCGGATGCTGCTCAGGTTCTCGTCCTCGTCGAGCGCCGCGACGAGGAGGTCGAGCAGCCACGAGCGGATGACGGTGCCCTCGCGCCACGAGCGGAAGACCTCGGTGACGTTGTCGACCATGTCGACCTTCTCGAGGAGCTCCCAGCCCTCGGCGTACGACTGCATGATCGCGTACTCGATGCCGTTGTGGACCATCTTCGAGAAGTGGCCGGCGCCCACCTTGCCCGCGTGGACGGAGCCGAACTCGCCCTCCGGCTTGAGCGCGTCGAAGACCGGCTGCACCTTGGCGACGTCGTCGGCCGAGCCGCCGTACATCAGCGCGTAGCCGTTCTCCAGGCCCCACACACCTCCGGAGACGCCGCAGTCGACGAAGCCGATGCCCTTCGCGCCGAGCTGCTCGGCGTGGGCCTGGTCGTCGGTCCAGCGCGAGTTGCCGCCGTCGACGACGAGGTCGCCCTCGCCCAGCAGCTCACCGAGGGCGGTGATGGTGTCGTGGGTCGGCCCACCGGCCGGCACCATCACCCACACGACGCGCGGCGAGGGCAGCGCCTCGACGAGCGCCTCCAGGCTGTCGACGTCGGCGAGGTCCGGGTTGCGGTCGTACCCCACCACCGTGTGGCCCGCGCGGCGGATGCGCTCGCGCATGTTGCCGCCCATCTTGCCGAGCCCGATCAGGCCGATCTCCATGACGCACTCCCTCGATTCACACGCTGGTCCGATGAGGCCGGCCGATCCGACCGGCTCGCGCTGCCGACGTTACGCGCCCGCTCCAGCGCCGTACGACGGGAGCGGGGGCGCTCAGGACAGGAGGCGACGCGGCATCAGCAGGTAGCGGAAGCCGGGGTCGGTGCCGTCGTCGACGATCCCGCTCATGACGACGGGCTTCGTCGCCTGCGTGAACGCGAGCTGCACCGTCGGCTGGTCGATGGCGCCGAGGCCGTCGAGCAGGAACTGGGGGTTGAAGCCCGTCACGATGTCGCCGCCCGTGACGTCCGCCTCGACGGACTCCGAGGCCTGCGCCTCGTCACCGGAACCGGCGTCGAGGGTCAGCACGCCGTCGGCGAAGGCGAGCTGCACCGCCGTGTTGCGCTCGGCGACGAGGGAGACGCGCTTCACCGACTCGACGAGCGCCGCCTTGCTGAGCGTCGCGACCGTCTGGTGCTCGGTCGGGAACAGGCTGCGGACCTTGGGGAACTCGCCGTCGAGGAGGCGGGTGGTCGTGCGGCGCACGCCGCCGTTGGCCGCGCCCTCGAAGCCGATGATGCCCTCGCCCGAGCCGCTCGCGGCGAGCGCGATCGTGACCTCCGTGCCGGCCGTCAGCGACTTGGCCGTCTCGGCGAGGACCTTCGCGGGCACGAGGGCCGCGAAGGACTCGTCGGGGCTGCGGGGGTCCCACTCGAGCTCGCGCTGGGAGAGGCGGAAGCGGTCGGTGGCGAGCAGCGAGATCGTCGAGCCCTCGATCTCGAGCCGCACGCCGGTGAGCACCGGGAGCATGTCGTCGCGGCCCGCGGCCGTGACGGCCTGGGCGACGGCGTGGGCGAACACGTCGCTGCGGACCGTGCCGGTGGCGGTCGGCATCTCGGGGAGCGAGGGGTACTCCTCCACCGGGAGCGTCTGGAGCGTGAAGCGGGCCGAGCCGCAGACGAGCGACACGCGCGCGCCGTCGAGGGTCATCTCGACCGGCTTGCTCGGGAGGCTGCGGGTGATGTCGGCCAGCAGACGGCCGCTGACGAGCACGGTGCCCTCGTCGATGACGTCGGCCGACAGCGTGGCGCGGGCGGAGGTCTCGTAGTCGAACGTCGACAGCACGAGGCCGTCCTCGGCCGCCCTGATGAGCAGGCCGGACAGGACGGGGACGCTCGGCCGCACCGGAAGGCTGCGCGCAGCCCAGGCGACGGCGTCGGCGAGGACGTCGCGTTCGACGCGGAACTTCACTGGAGGTCCTCCTGGATGCGGTGTCCGATCAGCCGCCACGGGCGGCACACGGGTGGGAATCGCATCCTGCCATGCGCGGGCAACGGACCGCACCGGGTGGGGCGGATCGTGTCATTCATCCCCAGGTCGGGGCCGTGGACGACGTTCGCGGTCATCGGTCCTCGTGGGGTTACCAGGAGAAGTCATAGCGGTTGTGGACTCTGTGGACAGACGTCGTCCGCCCAGGTGAGCCCGGTCGGAGGGGTGTGGACGAGCGGTGGACGACGGTCGGGGTGAATCACACGGTCGTTGTGGACGCGATCCGGTCGTCCGCGTGCGCTCCCCAGGTGTCCACAGGGGGTGTGAATGACACAGGGGGTTCGTGGACAGGTCGCTCCACATCTGACAGCGATGTCATTCGCCCCCGCGAGCCGTTCGTGGGGACGGGTGCTCAGCCGCCCTGGCGGGCGTGCATCTTGATGCGGTTGGTGAGCTCGCTGACCTGGTTGTAGACGGAGCGTCGCTCGGCGAGCAGCTGGTTGATCTTGTTGTTGGCGTACATGACCGTCGTGTGGTCGCGGTTGCCGAACTGCTGGCCGATCTTCGGCAGCGACAGGTCGGTGAGCTCGCGGCACAGGTACATGGCGATCTGACGGCCCTGCACGAGGTGGCGGCCGCGGCTCGGACCGGTCAGCTCGTCGATGGGCACCCCGAAGTACGCCGCGGTCTGCGCGATGATCGCGGCCGGGGTGATCTCGGGCTCGCCGCCCTCCGGGATGAGGTCCTTGAGCACGATCTCGGCGAGGGAGAGGTCGACGCCCTGGCGGTTGAGGTTGGCGAACGCCGTGACGCGGATGAGCGCACCCTCGAGCTCGCGGATGTTGGTCTGGATCTTCGAGGCGATGAACTCGAGGACGTCCGGCGGTGCCGTGAGCCGGTCCATCGCGGCCTTCTTGCGGAGGATCGCGATGCGGGTCTCGAGGTCGGGTGCCTGCACGTCCGTGATGAGGCCCCACTCGAACCGGCTGCGCAGCCGGTCCTCGAGCGCCTCGAGCCGCTTGGGAGCGCGGTCGGAGGTGAGGACGATCTGCTTGTTGGCGTTGTGGAGCGTGTTGAAGGTGTGGAAGAACTCCTCCTGCGTCTGGGTCTTCCCCTCCAGGAACTGGATGTCGTCGATGAGGAGCACGTCGACGTCGCGGTACTTCCGCTTGAACCGGTCGAGCCGGTCGTCGCGGACCGCGTTGATGAACTCGTTGGTGAACTCCTCCGAGGAGACGTAGCGGACCTTCGCCCCGGCGTACAGGCTGCGCACGTAGTGACCGATCGCGTGCAGCAGGTGGGTCTTCCCGAGGCCGGAGTCGCCGTAGACCATCAGCGGGTTGTACGCCTTGCCGGGCGCCTCGGCGACGGCGACGGCCGCCGCGTGCGGGAAGCGGTTGGACGAGCCGATGACGAACGTCTCGAACGTGTACTTGGGGTTGAGCCGCGTCTCCGCGCCGGAGGACGCGGAGCTGGTGCGGGTCGCGTCCACGGCGGGCGGCTCGGGCTCGGCGCTCGACGGACCGGCGAAGGTCTCGGCGCCGGCGGTCGCGGCGGCCGGGGCGTCCTCGTCCTCGGGGGCCAGGTCGACGGGGAGGCTCGGATCGATCGTGACGGCGATGCGCACGTCGTGGCCGAACGCGTCGCTCAGGCCGCCCTCGAGCTGGGAGCGGAGGCGCCCCTCGAGCTGGGCGCGCGTGAACTCGTTCGGGACCGCGATGATCGCGGTCGTCTCGTGGAGCGTGACCGGCTGGCTGGCGCGCAGCCACGCCCGCTGGTGCACCTGGAGGTCCGCGAGGACCGATCGCCACGCCTTCGCGAGCTCGGCCGCTCCGTTCTCCATCAGGGCTCCTCCCGATCACTGCCGAGCGCCGGTCGGGCTCGGGGTCGGGGTCGATCCTGCCGCATCCCCGACCAATTTCCACAGTCTTCTCCACAGGCTGTGCAGAACGGTGGGGAGGGGTCAGGCCCGGCGCGCCGCGGTGGTCCGCGGCCGCCGTCACGGCCGTCGCCGCTGGTCAGCGGACGGTGTCGCGGAGTCGTGCCCGGTGTTGCGGGGCCCTGCTCTCGGCGACCTCCGTCACCCTACGGCTTTCCACAGCGGTGGAGAGGCCTGTGGACAGAAGAACATCGTTGTAGTTTGTCCACAGCCTGTGAGGGTTTGACCCCCTTCCTCCCCAGCGCGTACCGTTCCTAGGTCGCCGGGGCTGTCTCGACCGGTGCCGCATGTCCACGGAGGGGTCGACGTGACCCGAGCCGTGGGCGGGCGGTGCCAGCCGATGGCTGAGACCCCCGTCCCGGTGATGGACATCGTCGAATCCAGCTGACCCCCGGAGAGTCTCGTGAGCAAGCGCACGTTCCAGCCGAACAACCGCCGTCGTCACAAGGTGCACGGCTTCCGCCTGCGGATGCGCACCCGCGCCGGCCGCGCGATCATCACCGCGCGCCGCCGCAAGGGCCGCAAGAGCCTGACCGTCTGAGTCTCCCCCGCGGAGACGGCGTCGTGCTCGCGCGCGACCAGCGCATGCGTCGTGGGCACGACTTCGCCACGGCGGTGCGTTCTGGGCGCCGTGCGGGCTCCCGCACGTTGGTGTGTCACTGGGCCGACGCGGAGGATTCCCTCCGCGTCGGTTTCGTCGTCAGCAAGGCAGTCGGGAACGCCGTGGTGCGCAACCGGGTGAAGCGTCGGCTGCGCCACGACGTCGACGCACTGGTACGCCGCGGGGCGACCCCCCGCAGCGGTCTCCTGGTGGTGCGAGCGCTCCCGGCCGCGGCAGACGCGAGCTCGGGGGACCTGATGGCCGACCTGGAGCGGGGACTGCAGCGCGTCGCCCGCCCCCGGGAACGCGCATGAAGTACGTGCTGATCGGCTTCCTCAAGCTGTACCGGCTGCTCATCAGCCCGCTGTACGGCCAGGTGTGCCGCTACCACCCGTCGTGCTCGGCGTACGCGCTCGAGGCGGTGACCCAGCACGGCAGCGTGCGCGGGTCCTGGCTCGCGGTCCGGCGCCTGTCACGCTGTCATCCGTGGGCTGCCGGGGGTTACGACCCGGTTCCCGAGCGCCGGCCGGCGTCACGTCACTGATAACGAGGAGCATTCCCCGTGTTCGAATTCTTCGGCACCATCGGCGGTCTGATCATGACGCCGCTCTACTACGTGGTGTCCGCGGTCATGCTGGCGTGGCACAAGCTGTTCTCGCTCTTCCTCGACCCCAACGGCGGCCTCTCCTGGCTGCTGTCCATCGTGGGTCTGACCCTCGTCATCCGTGCGGCCCTGATCCCGCTGTTCGTCAAGCAGATCAAGTCGAGCCGCAACATGGCGCTGCTGCAGCCCCAGGTGCGCGAGCTGCAGAAGAAGTACAAGCACGACCGGGAGCGTCTCGCCCAGGAGACGATGAAGCTCTACAAGGAGGCGGGCACCAACCCGTTCGCCTCCTGCCTGCCGATCCTGCTGCAGATGCCGATCTTCTTCGCCCTGTTCCGCATGATCGACCAGGCGGCGAAGAAGGGCACGGCGCACGGCTTCCTGACCGAGGACCTGGCCGACCAGTTCGGCCAGTCGCGCCTCTTCGGCGACGCCGGCACCAACGAGGGCATCCCGATCTCGGGCACGTTCCTGAGCGGTGACGGCACGGCCGTCATGATCCTCGCGGCGGTCCTCGTGGTCGCGATGACGGCGACGACGTTCCTCACGCAGCGTCAGCTGATGGCCAAGAACATGCCGCCGGAGGCTCTGACGGGGCCCTACGCGCAGCAGCAGAAGATGCTCCTCTACGTGCTCCCGGTCGTCTTCGCGGTCGGTGGTGTGGCATTCCCGATCGGCGTCCTCATGTACTGGACGACGTCGAACCTGTGGACCATGAGCCAGCAGTTCTACGTGATCCGCCGCAACCCGGCGCCGGGCACCCCGGCCGCCAAGGCGAAGGCGGAGCGCGACGCGGAGAAGGCGAAGCGCAAGGGCATCTCCAGCGGCGACGTCTCGCTCGACAAGGGCGCGGGCGGCGCGACCGTCGTCGAGGACGCGCCGGAGGCGCCCCGTCCGCGGGTGCAGCCCCAGCGGCAGACCAAGGCGCAGCGCTCGAAGCAGCAGGGCGGCGGTTCGCGGCCGTCGAACGGCGCGAAGAGCGTCCCCACCAAGTCCAAGAAGAAGCGCTGAGAGCGCTCGGAGGAGATCGGTGAACGAGATGTCTGACGTGGCGGAGACGACCGACCAGGTGGCAACGAGCGAGGGCACGCCCGCGGGATCCGGCGACGACCGGGTGGCCCGGCTGGAGCGCGAGGGTGACATCGCGGCGGACTACCTCGAGGAGCTTCTCGACATTGCCGACCTGGACGGCGACATCGACATGGATGTCGAGGGCGACCGCGCCGCGGTGTCCATCGTCGGTGGTGACCTGGACCAGCTCGTCGGCAACCGGGGCGAGGTGCTCGAGGCTCTCCAGGAGCTGACGCGCCTGGCGGTGTACCGCGAGACCGGCGAGCGGTCGCGCCTGATGCTCGACGTCGCCGGCTACCGCGCGGACCGGCGCTCGCAGCTGGAGAAGGTGGCCGCCGAAGCGATCGAGGAGGTGAAGGCGTCGGGTGAGCGGGTGTCGCTCAAGCCGATGTCCCCGTTCGAGCGCAAGGTCGTCCACGACGCCGTTGCGGCCGCCGGCCTGACCTCCGAGTCGGAGGGTGCGGAGTCGCGTCGCCACGTGGTCGTGCTGCCCGCGTGAGGAACTGATGGACGACGTTTCACGTGAAACACCCCTCGTGCCCGCGTCGGCGCGGGGGGTGTTCTCGCCTGAGCGGTTGCCGCTCGCCGAGGCGTATGCCCGCTCGCTCGCGACGGCGGGTGTCGAGCGCGGGCTGATCGGCCCCCGTGAGGTGCCGCGGCTCTGGGAGCGACACCTCTTGAACTGTGCCGTGGTCACGGATGCGGTGGCGGAGGGGGTATCGGTCGCGGACGTCGGTTCGGGCGCGGGGCTGCCCGGGATCGTGATGGCCATCCGTCGCCCCGACCTTCGGCTGACACTGATCGAGCCCTTGCTTCGGCGCGCGACGTACCTCGACGAGGTCGCCGCGGAGCTCGGCCTGGAGAACGTCACGGTGGTGCGTGCTCGCGCCGAAGACGCATCCGCCGGCGACGGCTTCGACGTCGTCACCTCGCGTGCCGTGGCCGCCCTCGACAAGTTGGCGCGGTGGTGCATGCCTCTCGTCGCCGTTGGCGGCCAGATGCTGGCGATGAAGGGCGAGCGGGCTTCCGACGAGATCGTCGAGGCGCGGAAGGCGCTGCGACGGTGGTCCTCGGGCGATGCTGAGGTTGTGACCGTCGGTGCGGATGTTGTTTCTCCACAGACCACGCTGGTTCGAGTGGTGCGGACGAAGTGACCCGGATAGGTTGGGCCGCTGGTTCGGTCCTTTCTGCACGCCTCCTCGGGTCTTGCAACGTCGTGGCCGCGGCGGCTTTGTGCACAGGTCAGATCCGCGTGGTTGAGCGGGCTTAGCACGCGTTCTCCACAGATTGATGCAGTTCTTCCACAGGCAGTGACGAAAGGTCGACAACGTGGTTTCACGTGAAACGGCGGAGGGTGCTGCGGCGCCGTACCGCCCCCGCACGGCGGCCGACCTCGCGGAGACCACGCCGCCGAGCGACGACACCACGACACCCCTCGCGCGGGCGGTCGAGGCGTCGCTCCTGGTGCGTGACGGCGCGCGCCGCATGGCGATGCCCCGTCCCGCGCGGACCCGCGTCATGGTGGTGGCGAACCAGAAGGGCGGCGTCGGCAAGACGACCTCCACGGTGAACCTGGGGGCTGCGCTGGCGCAGCTTGGTCAGCGGGTCCTCATCGTGGACCTCGACCCGCAGGGCAATGCCTCCACGGCTCTCAACATCGAGCACCACCGAGGCACCCCCTCGACGTACGACCTCCTGGTGGAGGGCGCGCCCCTCACGGACGTGGCGCAGCCCTGCCCCGAGGTCGAGGGTCTCGATGTCGTCCCCGCGACGATCGACCTGGCGGGCGCTGAGATCGAGCTGGTCAGCGTCGTGGCTCGTGAGAACCGGTTGAACAAGGCCATCTCGGCGCACCCGCGCGTCGGGGGCGTCGAGGCCGGCGAGGAGCGGTACGACTACGTGCTGGTGGACTGCCCGCCGTCCCTGGGACTGCTGACGCTCAATGCGCTTGTTGCTGCGCACGAGATGCTCATCCCGATCCAGGCGGAGTACTACGCGCTCGAGGGCCTCGGGCAGCTGCTCGAGACGGTGGAGATGGTGAAGAAGCACCTGAACCCCGTGCTCAGCATCTCCACGATCCTGGTGACGATGTACGACGGCCGCACACGTCTTGCTGCCGGCGTGGCGGAGGAAGTCCGCTCGCACTTCGGTGACCAGGTGCTGAAGACCATGATCCCGAGGTCGGTGCGGGTGAGCGAGGCGCCGTCGTATGCGCAGACGGTCATGACGTACGACCCGGGCTCCCCCGGTGCGATGGCGTACCTCGAGGCGGCTCGCGAGATCACCCAGCGGGCGGTGCGCTGATGAGCAAGCCGCAGCGCAAGCCGAAGCCCGGCCTCGGCCGCGGACTGGGCTCGCTCATCCCGACAGCTCCGCCGGCATCTGACGACACCGGGGCGGCGGGCTCCGACACGTCGGTGTGGTCGGTTCGTGGCGAAGCCGGGTCCTCTTCCGCGCCGGCGTCGGCCTCTGTTTCACGTGAAACGGCGCGGGGAGGAGCGAGCGTTGCTGGCGGCGGCGAGGTCGGAGACGGACTGGCGCCTGTCGCCGGTGCCTACTTCGCGGAGCTGCCGGTCGGTGCGATCGCACCGAACGCACGCCAGCCCCGGCAGGTCTTCGACGAGGACGCCATGGCCGAGCTCGTCCACTCCATCCGCGAGATCGGGCTGCTACAGCCCGTGGTGGTACGTGAGTCGGGCCCCGGGACCTACGAGCTCATCATGGGCGAGCGTCGGTGGAGGGCGACGCAGGAGGCCGGCCTCGATGTCATTCCGGCGATCGTGCGGCAGACCGACGACACGGACATGCTCCGTGACGCTCTGCTCGAGAACCTCCACCGCTCGCAGCTCAACCCGCTCGAGGAGGCCGCGGCCTACCAGCAGCTCCTCGAGGACTTCGCCTGCACCCACGAGGAGCTGGCACAGCGCATCGGACGTTCGCGGCCGCAGATCAGCAACACGCTCCGCCTGCTGCGCCTGAGCCCTGCCGTGCAGCGTCGGGTAGCGGCGGGCGTGCTTTCGGCGGGCCACGCCCGTTCCCTGCTCGCGGTGCCCGACAGCGACGCCCAGGACCGTCTCGCGGCCCGCGTGGTGGCGGAGGGCATCAGTGTGCGTGCCCTGGAGGAGATCGTGGCGCTCGGTGACGCCACGGACGATGCTCTGCCGCGACGCCGCCCCCTGAAGCGCACGGACCCGGCCACCAGCGAGTTCGCAGCCCGTCTTTCGGACCGCTTCGAGACCCGGGTCAAGGTCGACGTCGGCAAGTCCAAGGGCCGCATCACTGTCGAGTTCGCGACGCTTGAAGACCTGCAGCGCATCGTCGACATCATGGACCCGCGGAATCGCACCGACCGCGTCATCTGACGAGTCTGGATGTGCTTGTCTTCCGGCGTACTGCTCGAGCCTCGTGCGGTCGTCCCGATGTCGCTCTTGGTGTGTGGGCCGGGTCCGTCGGCCCCTGATCAGTTCGACCCTGCCGGGGCCGGGGCCGGGGCCGGGGCTTTGGGCGCTGGGAGGTCGCTACGCCGAGCTCGCTTGCCCGCTACCGGTGAAGCAGCACGTTTCACGTGAAACGACAGCCGCTGACAAGGGCCGGCGACGGTGGGGCGTGATGCCGGCCTGGTGCGACCGACGGAGAGCGGGCTGTGGGGCCGCTGCCTGACGGGGGCCGACAGAAGGCGTGAGCTCGGCGTCCTGCGTCGATGCGGCGCGTCTCTCGCTCTGCGCCGCCTCCTCGCTCATCCGTGGCGGCCGGGGTGGGATCGCCGGAGGTGGTGCAGGACGCCCGGACGTACAGCGACCGCGACACGATGGACCAGCATCGATGCAGAAGTGTGCGGCTGGGGTGCCTCTGTCGATGCGCGACCTGTCGTAGCCGCACACCTCCGCGACCGCCCAGCACCGACAGGGGTGGCCGCCTGTTCAGCCGGTCCGGGCGTCGAGGCCGAGCTGTGAGCTCCACGCGGCGGCGCGCGGCGACAGCGCGCCGAGGACGGCACCCACGCCGGCGTACCGGTGCGCGCCAGGGCCGCTGAGCTCCCCGCCGTGTACCGCGGCACAGAACGTCGCCAGCGGTGGTGCAAGGTAGGGCGCGTCCGAAGGCGGCTGGTGCAGCGACGTGGGGCCTGGCGGGCGCAGCAAGCAAGGACTGTGCGGTTGGCACCCACGCGTCGCCCGGACTTCAGCCGTCGCCGAACAGTTCGGCGCTCTCCACGGTGCCAGCCGATCTCGACGCAGTTCGGCCGGCGCGTGGCGCCGCACGGGCCCAGGCTGAACGGAGCGCCGGTGGGGTGAGGTCCGGCGGGCCCGCGCCCGTGACGCCCGCGACGTCCGTCAATCCCACGCCCGCCACGGCCAGGACGCCGACCAATCTGTCGTCGACACGCACGGCTCAACGGGTCCCGTACGACAAAACGACAAAGCGACAAGTTGCTTTGTCGACAAACCTACTTCTTGGCGCCAGCCCGCTTGGCCGCGCGCTTCGCAGCCCGGGCCCGCTTCTCCTCGGCGTCGAGGCGCGCAGCCTCCTCAGGCGTGGGCGCCGAGCCGCCGAACCGTGCGGGGATCCACCACGAGCCGGGCTTCTTCTCGTCGGCCGGGTAGAGGTCGACGGCCTTGTCCAGCAGCCCGCACAGCGACGCGCGCAGCTCGGCCGTCTCACCGACGGGGTCGTCACCGCTCGGGTGCAGGGCCTCGCCCACGTGGATCCCGATGGTGGTGCCACGCGAGAAGTCGCGCGGGTGGTCCTTGGTCCAGATGCGCTGGGTGCCGAAGACGACGACGGGCAGCAGCGGGACACCGGCGGCGGCCGCGATGCGCACGGCGCCGGTCTTGATCTCCTTGATCTCGAACGAGCGAGAGATCGTCGCCTCGGGGAAGATGCCGACGGCCTCCCCGCGACGCAGGTAGTCGACCGCCACGTCGGCGGAACCGGCACCGTCGCCCCGGTCCACCTCGATGTGGTGGAACGAGCGCATGACCGGCCCGCCCACGGGGTTGTCGAAGATCTCCTTCTTCGCCATGAACCGCACGTACCGGCCGGAGGGGTTGGCGGCGAGGCCGCCGTAGATGTAGTCGACGTAACCGACGTGGTTGACCGCCAGCATGACGCCACCGGTGCGCGGGACGCGCTCCGTGCCGGTCATCTGGAAGTTCTGCCCCAGCACGCGAAACGCGGTCTTCGCGGTGGCGATGACGACGGGGTAGGTCAGGTCGATCACGGCGGACTCCCGGGCTGCTTGGAACGGACGACGGACGACGGACGCCACACCCTAGCGCGCGGAAATGCGAACGGGGCCGGCCCCCGCAGAGGGTGCCGGCCCCGTCCGGGGGCGCAACGGATCAGGCGATGAAGTCGCCCAGCTCGCGCAGGAGCGCGGCCTTCGGCTTGGCGCCGACGATCGTCTTCACGACCTCGCCGCCCTGGTAGACGTTGAGGGTCGGGATGCCCGTGACGCGGTACGTGGAGGGGGTCACCGGGTTCTCGTCCACGTTCATCTTCACGAACGTGATCTTGTCGCCGTGCTCCTTCGCGATCTCGTCGAGGATCGGCGAGACCTGGCGGCACGGACCGCACCACTCGGCCCAGAAGTCGACCAGGACGGGCTTCTCGGACTTCAGGACCTGCGCCTCGAACTCGGCGTCGGTCACGGCGGCGATGTCAGCCACGGTGGTACCTCTCTCTCGTCATCGGAACGTCTGGGGGTGGAACGTCGGGCCGGGTCGGAAACTTCCCGGCCCGTTGCGCGAGCCGAGCGGTCAGAGACCCGCGGTCTGCACGACCTCGGACACGGCCGCCTCGGCCGCGACGGCGTCCTGCGCCTGCTGCGCCGTGGCCGCGGTGTGGTCGAGGTCCGCGATGTAGCGCTCCGCGTCGAGGGCGGCGGCGCAGCCGGTGCCGGCCGCCGTGATCGCCTGCCGGTAGTGGTGGTCCACCAGGTCACCCGCGGCGAAGACGCCGGGCACGTTGGTCGCGGTCGACGGGTGCTGAACGAGCACGTAGCCCTCGTCGTCCAGGTCGACCTGGCCGCCCAGCAGCTCCGAGCGCGGGTCGTGACCGATCGCGACGAACAGGCCGGTGACCGCGAGCGGGCGGGTGTCGCCCGTGACGGTGTCGCGCAGGGTCACGCTCTCCAGCTTGTCGCTGCCGTTGATCTCGGCGACCTCGGAGTTCCAGACGATCTCGAGCTTCGGGTCGGCCATCGCGCGCTCCGCCATGATCGCGGAGGCGCGGAGCTCGTCACGGCGGTGGATCAGGTAGACCTTCGACGCGAACCGGGTGAGGAACGTGGCCTCCTCGACGGCGGAGTCACCGCCGCCGACGACCGCGATCTCCTGGTTGCGGAAGAAGAACCCGTCGCACGTCGCACACCACGAGACACCCTTGCCGGAGAACAGGTCCTCCTTGTCGAGGCCCAGCTTGCGGTAGCCCGAGCCCATCGCGAGCACGACCGAGCGGGCCGTGTACGTCGCGGTCTCGGTGCGCACGACCTTGATGTCGCCGGTCAGGTCGACCTCGACGACGTCGTCCGGGATCAGCTCGGCACCGAAGCGTTCGGCCTGCGCACGCATCTCGTCCATCAGCGCGGGACCCATGATGCCGTCGCGGAACCCCGGGAAGTTCTCCACCTCGGTGGTGTTCATGAGCGCGCCACCGGCGGTCACCGAGCCCTCGAAGACGAGCGGGCTGAGGTTGGCCCGCGCGGCGTAGACCGCCGCGGTGTAGCCCGAGGGACCGGAGCCGATCACGATGACGTTGCGCGGCTCGGACGCGGTGCTGGCGGTCGAGGTGGACTGGTCGGTCATGGAAATGCGACTCCTGGGATGGATGCGGTTGCGGGGGCGTGCCCTCCACGGTGCTCAACCGATGGTAGGGCAGGGAGATTCCCGAGCCACGCCCCAGCGAGAACCGGCGCGGGGGTCACTCCGCGCCGTACTGCCGCTCCTGCCGCGGCTCGCCGTCGCAGCCGAGCACCCGTACGTCGGCGCCGCCGGTGGTCGGGGTGACCTCCACGACGACGTTCTCGCCGTCGAGCTCGGTGACCACGCCGACGGCACCGTCCGCGGGCTCGCCGTCGCAGGCGGTGGGGCTGGCTGGCTCCGGACCCGCGGCGACGGAGGTCAGGAGGGCGGCGAGGTCGGCGTCGAACGAGGAGCTGCTCAGCCCGCGGCCGTCGGCGGCGAGCAGGAGGCCCTCGTACGTCGCGAGCGCGGCCGCCGCGTCGACGATGCGGTCCTCGGGGGTCTGCGCCGGCAGCAGGGGCGAGCCCTCGTCGGACGGCTCCTCCTCGGCGTTGCCGTCCGGGGCGGGCTGGGGAGCGGAACCGGCCCCGGAGTCGCTCTCGGACTGGCCCCCGGAGTCGAACGACGTCGCGTCGTCGCCGGAGCCCCCGAGCTGCGGCACGACGACCCCGCCGACACCGACCACCACGACGGCGGCCGCCGCGGCGAGGAGCACCGACCCGCGGCGCCGACGGCGCCGGGCGGCGAGGTCGATCGGGGCGTCGTCGCCACCCGGGCGTGGGGGCAGCGGAGGCATGGGCGACGGGGCCGCCGACGTGCGCTCGGCCCGCAGGCCGGCCAGCGTCGCGTCGAGCCGCGCCGCCACCGCGGGCGGGACGGGCTCGTCGTGACGCGCCTCGGCGAGGAGGCGACGCACGGCCGCCGCCGTCGCCGGGTCGAGGACAGGGTCGGGACCGGTCTCGTCGGGCGTCTCGGGGGGCATGTCACCTCCTCGTCGGGTCATCGGGATCGGGTCATCGGGATCTGGGCGTCGAGATCCGGGTCAGGGCCGCGCGGTCGGTGGGCCACGGGGATCGCCCGGAGATGGGACGTCCCGCGACACGGTCCGGTTCCCCGACGGCGGGAGGACCGATGGATCGGCGGTGGCGACCAGGTCGGCCAGCAGCTCGGCGAGACGGGCACGACCCCGCGCGCAGCGGGACTTCACCGTGCCGACCGCGCAGTCAAGGATCGCGGCGGCCTCGGCCACCGGGTAGCCCTCCATGTCGACCAGCACCAGCGCCGCCCGCTGCTCGGGGCCGAGCTGTCCGAGCGCGGTCAGCACCCGGGAGCGGCGGTCCCCGGCGAGCGCGAGGTCCGCCGGGTCGTCGGGCGGGCGGGGGACGATCGTCGGTGCGGCGTCGGAGCGCACCACGGCACCGCGGCGGGCGGAGTCGTCGAGGTCGTCGGGCAGCGGGTCCGCCGCGCGCACCTTCGCCGCGCGGATCCGGTCGAGGCACGCGTTGACGACCACCCGGTGCAGCCACGTGGTCACAGCGCTGTCGCCGCGGAACGAGCCAGCCCGGCGGTACGCCGCCACCATCCCGTCCTGCAGGCCGTCGGCCGCGTCGTCCGGGTTGCCGCTCGTGCGCAGCGCCACGGCCCACAACCGGTCCCGGTGGCGGGCGAAGAGCACGCCGAACGCGTCGGGGTCACCGGCGACGTGGGCGGCCAGCAGGGCGCGGTCGTCCGTGTCGTACCCCGTCGGCTCCCCCGAGACCGGCGTGCTCACCCGAGGACCCGCACCTCGGCGATCTCGCCCCGGAAGCCGCCGGAGACGCTGGGCAGGGAGGTGAGCCAGACGGTGACGTACTGCCCGGTCGTGCCCTCGGCGAGGTCGACGGTGCCCTCCTCGCCCGTGATCTCGGCACTGCCGGCGGCCTCCAGGCCGTCGACGGAGGTGACGGGCTCGGCCGTCACGTAGATCGACACCGACGTCGGCGAGCCGCCGAGGTCGAGCTGCACTTGGCGGAGGTTCTGCGCCGTGCCCAGGTCGAGCTGCAGACCGACGCCGCTCTTGAGGCCGCTGGGGCCGAGCTGCTGGCGGTAGGTCAGCGTGTTCCAGGACGTGGCGGGGTCGCCGTCGAGCGCGTTCGGGACCGCGTCGTCGTTCTCCTCGCCGTTCCCGTCCGGCGGCGGGTCGAACGGCACGGCCGTGATGCCGGTGATCGGCGTCGGCGCCGACGAGGGCAGGGGTGACGAGGGCGAGTCCGAGGACGCCGTGCCCCCCGAGCCGCCGTCGTCGTCGGACGAGCCGAGGATCTGGTAGGCCAGCGCGACCACGATGAGCAGCGCGACGAGGGCGCCCAGGAATCCTGCGAGCTGGAGCCAGGTGCGCCCCGGCTTCTCGGTGCGCCGGGCGCCGGGCTCCCGCACGGGGTGCGGGATGACGGCACCGGTCGTGTGCCCGGTGGCCCAGGGCCAGTAGTCGTCCCCACCGGCGCCGCCTCCCGGGGCTGCCGTCGGCGACGTGGTCGCGGCGGACTCGACGGCCGCGCGCCGGCGACGGGCCTCGATCTCCTCGGGCGTCTCCGGAGCGAACAGCGGACGCTCGGGCGGCGGCTCGAAGTCGGGCGGGGGCGGCGGCGGCTCGGCGCGCTTCGCCAGCCAGGAGACCTCGTCGGCCTCCTCGTCGAAGATGGGCACGCCGGCCTGGGTCGGTACGTCGCCGGTCGAGGCGGCCCGCGCTCGGGCGGGGGCCGGGGTCGGCTCGGCGCCCTCGGGGGCCTCGGGGGCCTCGGGGGCCTCGGCGCTCCCCGTGCCCTCAGCGGCGGCCGATGCAGCCGTACCCGCCGCCGTACCCGCAGCCGCAGCAGCCGGGAGCACGGGACGCACGGCGGTGCCGCCATCGAGCGGGTCGTCCTTCGGTGGCGTCGTGGTCGTGCCCTCGACGGCCATCGCGGCGACCGGCGCCACGGGGGTGGCCTGGGTGGCCTGGGTGGCCGGTCGCGCGTCGTGCGGGAGCACCGGCGGCAGGGGGTCGAGCAGCTCCGGCGGCAGGGCCGGCAGCCCGCTCGTCGCGGTCGACCCGCGCTCCGCCTCGGCCGCGGCCATGCTGGCCGGGTCGCCCACGTACTCCCGCAGGTAGTCCGCGATCCCGCGCGCCGTCGTGAGGTCGTATGGCGCGCGCGGGGGCGCGTCGGCGTTGAGGACGTCGTCGCACAGCTCGTCGAGCACGCGGGGGATGCCCGCCCGCACCTGGCGGGGCCGCAGCACGGAGCCGTTCTCCAGGGGCGCGGCCGGCATCTCCGAGGGCGAGCGGCCGGGCCAGCGACCGGTGAGGCCCGCGTAGAGCAGGCTGACCAGCTCGTGGACGTCCCCCCGCTTGTCGGTGGTCGGCAGGCCCTTGAGGGCGGCGTCGACCTGGGCGCCGACGATCCGCACCGTGCCGGAGAGGTCGACGATGATGTTCTCGGGCACGAGACGGCCGTGGCACACCCCCGCCGCGTGGGCCGCGGCCATGGCGCCGGCGACCTCGCCGACGAGCCAGGCGGCGCGGCGGGGCGCCAGGGGGGCGTGCTGGAGCATGAGCTGGAGGCTGGTGCCGGTGCCCCACTCCGTCACCACGTAGGTGACGCCGTTCTTGACCTCGGCGTCGAGCACGCGGAGGAAGCGGCGGTCGGTGAGGCGCGCGCAGCCCCGGGCGGCGTCGAGGAGCACCTCGGCCCGCGGCGTGCCGGACGGCATCACGTGGACGGAGACGTGGCGGCCGAGCACGCGGTCGTGGGCCCGCCAGAAGCGGCCGTCACCGGTCTCGCTGAGCAGGTCGATCAGCAGGTAACGGTTGGCCAGCACGTCACCCGGCCGGATCGTCGTCGGCATGCCACCCCCTCCGGTGCTGGGCCTGTGCTCGGCCCGGGTCGGGCCACGCGTCCGCTCGTGGGCACATGGTAGGCCGCCGCCGTCAATCGTGGGTCAGCGGCGTCGAGCCGGTCGCACGCGCCGCACGACGGCGTCGACCACCTCGTTGACCTCGCCGATGCGCAGGAGCCGGGCGAGGAGCACGACGGTCCCGCCGAGCACCGCCGCCAGCAGGCCGAGCGTCACGATCGCCTCGAGCTTCGCGGAGCCCAGGGCGAGGTGGTCCTCCAGCAGCAGGCGCAGCCCCCACGCGAGCCCCGACGCGACACCGACGGCCACGAGCAGGCGCACGCCGAACCCGAGGGTGCGTGCGGTGCCGAGGCCTCCGACGGTGCGGGAGAGCACGGAGTACGAGACGAGCGCACCCGCGCCGTACGCGACGCCGTAGGCGACGACGAGCGCAGGTGCGGTGTTCTCGGCACTCGCCTGGCCGACCAGGAGGAGCGCGACGCTGACGTTGACCACCGCGATGACGCACTGGACCCAGAAGACCCGTCGCGTCTGCTCGAGGGCGTAGAACCCGCGCAGCATCATGTAGTGCACGGTGAACAGCACGATCGCGGGGGCGAACAGCACCAGGGACGGGACGAAGACCGAGAAGTTCTCCCGCGCTGCGCCGTAGCCCCAGATGACGTTGGCGAGGCTGGGAGCGGCGACGGCGACGATGGCCGCGGCCGGTACGACGAACGCGAGGGTCGTGCGCAGCGTCGCCGCCAGCGTGGTGGCCAGGCCGCCCAGGTCGCGGTCCGCGGCGGCGGCCGAGAGGCGGGGCAGGATCGCCGTCGTCAGGGAGACCGTCACCACGGAGTGCGGCACCATCATGATGAGCAGCGCGTTCGAGTAGACGAAGTAACCCGTGCCGGGGTCCCCGGTCGTGTTGCCGCTCGAGGCGAGGCGCACGACGACGGTGTAGGCCGCCTGGTTGACGATGACGAAGCCGATCGTCCAGATCGCCAGCTTGAAGGTGTGGCCCAGACCGGTGCCGACGAAGTCGAAGCGGGGCCGGATGCTGACCCCCGCCTTGCGCAGGTAGGGCACCAGGATGGCGAACTGGGCCACGATCCCCAGCGTCGAGCCGGTGCCGAGCAACAGCTCCTGGTTCGTCGAGAAGGCCGAGTCGAGCGCGTCGGGGGCGACGGGGCCGAAGACGAACAGGTAGACGACGAGCACCGCCACCGAGATGACGTTGTTGGCGATGGGCGCCCACATCATCGGGCCGAAACGACCGCGGGAGTTCAGGATCTGACCGACGAGCACGAACATGCCGTAGAAGAAGACCTGCGGCAGGCAGTAGCGGGCGAACGCGACGGCCGAGTCCCGTTGCGCCGCCAGCTCGGGCTGGTCGAAGGAGCCGTCCAGGTAGACCGACATGACCCACGGCGCCGCCACCACCAGCAGGACCGTCACCGCGCCGAGGAAGAGGGCGGCGAGGGTGACGATGCGGTTGACGTACGCCGCACCCCCGTCCGGGTCGTTCTTGAGCGCCCGCACGAGCTGGGGCACCAGCACGGCGTTGAACACGCCGCCTGCCAGCAGGATGTAGACCATGTTCGGGATCGTGTTGGCGATCGCGAAGATGTCGGCGTGCAGCTCGGTGCCGAGCGCGGCGGCCAGGAGGATGCCCCGCACGTAGCCGCTGAGCCGCGACACGATGGTGCCGGCGGCCATGATCGCGCTCGACCCGAGCACGGCCGAGCTCGTGCCGGTGGTGCTCTCCTGCTCCTCGTCCGACGAGGTCCCCGTCCGCCCGCCGCCGACGGCCGCGGCGACGGCATCGGCGTGCTTCGGGTGCCGTGCGGTGCCGTCGGGGGTCAGCACCGGGAACGTGGTGGTCCCGTCGGGCGCGGTGTCGAACGTCGTGCCCTGACCGCCCGTCGGGATCGTGTCGTAGAGCGGGTTCAGCACCGGCTGCGGCAGCGGGTCGGGCGTCGCGTCCGCGGGCCCGGGGGCGCGGTGCCGGGCGCCGGAGCCCAGGGGGTCGTCGTGGCTCACGCGCGTTCCTCGCTGCCGGTGGGCGCGTCCGCGGTCTCCTCGACGTTTCCGTCGTCGTCGTCCGGCCGGGAGACCGCAGCGACCGAGGCGGGCGTGGAGATGCGCCGGCGGGGGCGGCCGCGGTACCACCACAGCGTCGCGCCGACGAGCAGCACCGTCGCCCCGATGATGATCGCCCAGATGATGTCGCTGACGGCCGCCGAGCGCACGGGTACGGCGACGGTGCCGCCCAGCGCCGTACCGGTCGAGTCCACCACCCGCACGTCGACGTCGTAGACGCCGAGGCGGTGCATCGTCACCGTCATCCGCACGCTGGCGCTGCCGCTCGCGGGGACCTCCACGGGACCGGTGGGCGTGACCGTCACCCGTCGGCTCTCGTCGCCGCGGAGCTCGACCACGACGGGCTGGTCGAGGCCGTTGACGACCCGGACGTTGAAGTCGCCGTCGTCGCCGGAGAGCGTGACCGTGGGCGGGGCCTCGACCGTGACGCTGGCGAGGAGGCCCTGCACCTGCTCGACCTGGTCCCGCACCCCCGAGCGCACGCGCGCGAGGTCGCCGCGGTGCTCGTAGGACAGCACGGTCGCGGCCGCCCGCTCGGTCTGGCTCCGCACCGCGTCGGTCTCCGGGAGGATCGAGTCGAGGCGCGAACCGCGGGTCACCAGCGACCGCGACAGCACGAACAGGTCGTCGGGGAGGGCCTGCGCGGCGTCGACCTCGCCGGCCAGGTCGGCGAGGTCGGTGGCGACCGGTTCGGCGTCGACCGCGGAGGCGAGGTCCGTCAGCGGCACGGAGCGCAGCCACCCGGTCGTGAGCCCCCGCGTCGGGCTGCCGCCGTCGCCGGGGTTCCACAGGGCCGGCAGGAGCACGGCGCGCTCCTGCGTCGCGCCCGCCTCGTCGGCGAGAGCGCCCACCACCATCGTGGCCGCGAGCCGTTGGCGGAGCATCACGCCGGAGGTGCGGTCGCCCGGGGCGGGCCCGCCCTCGGCGACGGCGTCGTCGACGACGACCACCCGGCGTCCGTCCGCGTCGGCGTGGGGCGCGGCGGCCGTCAGGTCCTCGGGAGCGTCCGCGCCGAGCAGGTCGTCGCCCACGAGCACGACGGCGTCGTCCTCGACCTCGTCGGTGATGCCCTCCGGCAGGCCCTCGCCCCGGGGCGCGACCGCCGGGGTGCCCTCGAGGCCGTAGCGCTCGAGGGCGTCGTCGGCCAGCAGCCGCGCGCGGCCGTAGGCCACCGGGTCGTGGAGCGAGGCAGCGCCGAGGTCGACGTCGCCGTAGGGCAGCACGAGCAGGTCGCCCGCGGACGCGGCGGCCAGCACGTCGTCGAGCCAGGAGGCGGCGGCCGCGGCGAGCGGACCGTCGGCGACCTGCAGGTCACCCGTGTCGCCCCCGACGGACCCGGCACCGGCCGGGTCGTCGCTCGGCTCCTCCGTCGCGTCGGTGCTCGTCGAGCCCGGGTCGGCAGGCTCCTCCTCGGGGTCCGACGTCGGGGCGAGGGACCGCGGCGGGTTGCCCTCCGCGAGGCGCCGCACGACGTCGAGGAGCGCGGGGTCCAGCAGGATCGACGTCGGACCCGCCCCGGCGTCCGGGTCGACCAGGTCCACGATCCGGCGCAACCGCCCGCCGTCGCCGAGCTGGACCGCCCAGGCCTCGGGGTCGGCGATGCTGCCGTCCTCGGCGTACCGGATCGGGGCGCGGAGCGGGACGACGACGCTGGCGCGGGCGGCGGAGCCCGCCGTCCGGCCACGGTCGAGGAGCGGCAGGAAGGTGCGGGCGCGCCCGACGGCGTTGCCGCTGCGCGTGCCGTCGCCGTCGGCGCCGAGGGCGTGCACGCCCAGCCAGTAGACCCCGGGTTCGCCGCTGATCTGCAGCTGCTCGATCGGGAGGTCGAGCCGGTAGGAGCGGGTCTCGCCCGGCGCGAGGCGGGTGATCGACTCGTCGAAGAGACGGTCCACGAGCAGGCGCTCGCCGATGAAGGAGAGCGGGTCGGAGGCCACCGCGGACTCCAGCTCGGCCTCGGTGGTCAGCGGAGCGCTCGAGGTGACCGGGAAGATCTGCAGGTCCGTCCACGTCTCGTCGGAGGCGTTGGTGACGTCGCCCGTCACCGTCACCACGGTGCCGGGGGCGAGGACGCCCACGTCGGGGGTGACCCCGTCGATCGTCACGGTGAGCGGGGTGCCGGTCTCCTCGTCGTCCAGCGCGAGGCCCGGCACGAGGCCCGGGGCCGCGCTCGCGGGAGCCGCCGCGGCGGCGCTCGCGGGACCCGCGCCCAGCGCCAGCAGCGGGGCCACCAGCACGGCGAGCACGAGCAGCAGCGCGGCGAGCCGCGGGGGCGTCGTCGCGCGGAGCGGCGACGCGTCCCGATCGAGCATGGACCGATGCTAGGGCAGCGGCGCTCCCGGCCGGGATTCCGTCGCGCCCGCGCGGCGGGGCCGGACCGCGCCCATGGCATAGGGTGATCGGTCGTGTCGCCCGATGGTCTCGAGTCCTCCCCGGCCGTCCCCGCGACGACGCCGGACGCCCCCGCACCGGCCCTCTCCATGGTCGAGGTGCAGCAGCGCGTCAGCACCGAGCTGGCCCGGATCGGTGTGGTCGTCGACGAGCTCGGCGAGCGCTTCGAGGCTGCCGGCCACTCGCTCCACCTCGTCGGCGGACCCGTGCGGGACGCCATGCTCGGGCGGCTCCAGAACGACCTCGACTTCACGACGTCGGCCCACCCCGACGCCGTCGAACGCCTGCTCAAGGGTTGGGCGGAGGCGGTCTGGGACATCGGGCGCGCGTTCGGCACGATCGGGTGCCGCAAGGGCGACTGGACGATCGAGATCACCACCTTCCGCTCCGAGGCCTACAGCGCGGACTCCCGCAAGCCGGAGGTCGCCTACGGCACCGACCTCGCCGGCGACCTCGGCCGCCGCGACTTCACCGTCAACGCGATGGCCGTCTCCGTGCCCGGCCGCGTCTTCGAGGACCCCTTCGGCGGCATCGGCGACCTCGCCCACCGCGTGCTGCGCACGCCCGGCCGTCCGGAGGACTCGTTCTCCGACGACCCGCTGCGGATGATGCGGGCCGCCCGCTTCGCGGCACAGCTCGGCTTCGACGTGGCCCCCGAGGTGGTGGCCGCCATGACGGCGATGGCCGAGCGCATCGACGTCATCTCCGCCGAGCGGGTGCGCGACGAGCTCGTGAAGCTCGTGTGCGCGCCGTACCCCCGCCGTGGCCTGGCGCTCCTCGTCGAGACCGGCCTCGCCGCCCGCG
The DNA here is from genome assembly GCA_038184435.1 of Nocardioides alkalitolerans. Lineage (NCBI taxonomy): Bacteria > Bacillati > Actinomycetota > Actinomycetes > Propionibacteriales > Nocardioidaceae > Nocardioides > Nocardioides alkalitolerans. Next base: position 3,473,839 of record CP116227.1, read on the forward strand.
TGCTCCCCGAGCTGCCCGCCCTGCAGCTCGAGCGCGACGAGCACCACCGCCACAAGGACGTCTACGAGCACTCGCTGACCGTGCTCGAGCAGGCGATGGACCTCGAGGAGCGCCTCGCGGGCCCCGACGGCCCCGGCACGCCCGACTTCATCGTGCGGTTCGCCGCGCTCGTGCACGACATCGGCAAGCCGCGCACGCGGCGGTTCCTCGAGGACGGCTCCGTCACCTTCCACCACCACGACGTGGTCGGCGCCAAGCTCGTGCGCAAGCGCATGAAGGCCCTCCGGTTCTCCGGTGAGCAGATCGACGCGGTCAGCAAGCTGGTGGAGCTCCACCTGCGCTTCCACGGGTACGGCGACGGGGGCTGGACCGACAGCGCCGTCCGCCGCTATGTGCGGGACGCGGGCGACGAGCTCCAGCGCCTCCACATCCTCACGCGCGCCGACTGCACGACGCGGAACCGGCGGAAGGCCGAGCGCCTGCGGCGCACGTACGACGACCTCGAGCGCCGGATCGCCGAGCTGGCCGAGCAGGAGGAGCTCGACTCGATGCGGCCCGACCTCGACGGCAACCAGATCATGGAGATCCTCGGGATCGGCCCCGGTCGCGAGGTGGGCGAGGCGTACAAGTTCCTCCTCGAGCAGCGCATGGACCACGGCCCGCAGGACCCGGCGACCGCCGAGGCCGCGCTGCGGTCGTGGTGGGCCGAGCGCCAGGGCTGACCCCCGACCCTTGCCTTGTTGACGCGCGTTCATTAGCGTCGGGGGGTCCCTCCCCCCGACCGCGACGGAGCCCGCCGTGACCACTGCCCCCACCTCGACCGAGCTCGAGGCCACCATCGACATCGACGCGTCCCCCGCCCAGGTGTGGGCGCTGGTCTCCGACCTGCCCCGCCAGGCCGAGTTCAGCGACCAGGTCGTGCGCACGTTCGTGCCCGGCGGGGTGCGGCTCGGCGCGACGATGGTCAACCTCAACCGGCAGGGCTGGAAGTTCTGGCCCACCACCGCGAAGGTCGTGCGCTTCGACCCGCAGCGCGAGATCGCGTTCCGCGTGCGGGAGAACCGCACCATCTGGTCCTACCGCCTCGTCCCCTCCGACGGGGGCACGACGCTGGTGCACCGCCGCGAGACCCCCGACGGCATCTCCAACCTGTCGCTCAACCTCACGAAGCACGTGCTCGGGGGAGTGCCGGGCTTCACCCGCGAGCTGCAGCAGGGCATGCAGCAGACCATCGCGCGGATCAAGCGGGTCGCGGAGGCCTGATCGTCGTGCTGCTGGGGTAGGAATCTCCTTCATGAGAAGCGAACTCTTCGCCAAGGAGAACCTGCCCCAGCAGAGCGGTGACCGCTACCTGCTCCAGAACCCCCAGACGCTGCGCGTCGGCCTCGGCCCCGACGTGCTCGCGGCGAAGGGCTCGATGATCGCCTACCGCGGCAACGTCACCTTCGACCACGAGGGCGCCGGCAGCATCGGCAAGCTCGCCAAGAAGGTCTTCACCAGCGAGAACCTCGCTCTCATGCGGGTGCGCGGCCAGGGTGAGGTCTACTTCGCGGAGTCGGCGGGCTACGTCAACCTGCTGCACCTCGAGAACGAGGGCATCTCGATCAACTCCCGCAACCTGCTGGCGTTCGACGCCGACCTGCAGTGGGACATCAACCGCACCAAGGGCGCGGGCATGATGGGTGCCGGCCTGTTCAACACCACGATCGGTGGCACCGGCACGGTCGCGATCGTCGCCGTCGGCCTCGTCACCGTGCTCGACGCCTCGCAGGGCCCGGTCTACGTCGACTCCGACGCCGCCGTCTGCTGGTCGGCCAACCTCTCCCCGGGCGTCCACAACTCGATGAACGCGAAGTCGCTGCTGCGCGGCGGCACGGGCGAGGCGCTGCAGTACGTCTTCCACGGCCCGGGCTTCGTCGTCATCCAGGCCTACGAGTGGGCGCCGGTGCCGACGTCCTGACCTGCTCCGTCTCCCGCTCGGCTCCGGCCGGGCTCCGGTACGACGAACGCCCCGTGACCTCGGTGAGGTCACGGGGCGTTCGTGCTGGTCGTTCAGGCGTGCGGGAGGGTCACTCCTCGCCGCGGATGAACGCCTCCACGCGACGACGACCCTCGTCGTCCGGCAGCTGCACCGGCGGGGACTTCATCAGGTAGGACGACGCGGAGATGATCGGGCCACCGATGCCGCGGTCCTTGGCGATCTTCGCGGCGCGGATGGCGTCGATGATGATGCCGGCCGAGTTCGGGGAGTCCCACACCTCGAGCTTGTACTCCAGGTTGATGGGCGCGTCGCCGAACGCGCGGCCCTCGAGGCGCACGTAGGCCCACTTGCGGTCGTCGAGCCACGCCACGTAGTCCGAGGGACCGATGTGGACGTTCTTGTCGTGGACCTTGCCCGCCAGGGTGCCGGTGAGGTTCGACGTGACGGCCTGCGTCTTCGAGACCTTCTTGGACTCCAGGCGCTCGCGCTCGAGCATGTTCTTGAAGTCCATGTTGCCGCCGACGTTGAGCTGGTAGGTGCGGTCCAGCGTGACGCCGCGGTCCTCGAACAGCTTCGCCATCACGCGGTGCGTGATGGTGGCGCCGACCTGGCTCTTGATGTCGTCGCCGACGATCGGGACTCCCGCGGCGCGGAACTTCTCGGCCCACTCCGGGTCGGAGGCGATGAAGACGGGGAGCGCGTTGACGAACGCGACACCGGCGTCGATGGCCGCCTGCGCGTAGAACTTGTCCGCCTCCTCGGAGCCCACCGGGAGGTACGACACCATGACGTCGGCCTTCGTGTCCTTGAGCACCTGGACGACGTCGACCGGCTCGGCGTCGGAGACGTCGATGGTCTCGCCGTAGTACTTGCCGATGCCGTCGAGCGTCGGGCCGCGCTGCACCGTGATGCCGGTCGGCGGCACGTCGCAGATCTTGATGGTGTTGTTCTCGCTGGCCTGCGTCGCCTCGGCCAGGTCGAAGCCGACCTTCTTGGCGTCGACGTCGAAGGCGGCGACGAACTCGACGTCGGAGACGTGGTAGTCACCGAAGACGACGTGCATGAGCCCCGGGACGGTGCCTGCGGGATCGGCGTCCTTGTAGTACTCGACGCCCTGGATCAGGGAGGTGGCGCAGTTGCCGACTCCCACGATCGCTACTCGAACCGAACCCATGGGGCTCTCCTCACTTGCTCTTCCTGGTTGGACAGGTCTGGATGTGTCGCTGCTGGCGGTGCGTGCTGCGGTGCCCGGCTCAGGTGCCCGCTGCCGGGGCGGCGGCGGGCGGCGTGTCGGGGGGATGACCGTCGCCGGGCGCCCGGTCGGCGGGCCGACCACGCTCGGCGTCGATCAGGTCCGAGAGCCACCGGACCTCACGCTCGACGGACTCGACGCCGTGGCGCTGCAGCTCCGCGGCGTACTGGTCCACCTCCTGCTGGGTGCGCCGGAGGTCGGACTGCACACGGTCGAGCCGCTCCTGCAGTCGCGTGCGCCGCCCCTCGAGGACCCGCAGGCGGATCTCCATGTCGGTGCGGCTGAAGAAGGCGAAGCGGATGTCGAAGGTGTCGTCCTCCCAGGCGGCAGGACCCACCTCCGACATGAGGCGCTTGAACTCCAGCTTGCCGTCCTCGGTCACCTCGTAGACGATGCGCGGTCGCCGCGTCACGGGGGTGGTGGAGACCGTGGTCTCCGTGATGAGCCCGGTGCGCAGCATCCGCTTCAGCGCCGGGTAGAGCGAGCCGTAGGACAGCAGCCGCCCCCACCCGAGCATCAGGTTCAGCCGCTTGCGCAGCTCGTAGCCGTGCATGGGTGCCTCGTGCAGCAGTCCGAGGACTGCTAGCTCGATGGTCTCTCCACGACGTGCCATGCGATCTATCGTAGCGATATATCCGCAACCGTGAACCACGGGTGAGCGCGCGTCGTCCGTCACGTGTCCGGGACGGTCCCTCAGCGAAGGTGCGTACTCTGTCCGGGTTTGGCCGCCCCCGCGGTACCCGCACAGCAGGAGGAACCCCCGCCCCATGTCTGGAAAGCGACGCGCCGACGGACCCCCGCCGAAGGGGCGCAAGGCCGCGAAGGGCTCGAAGGGCTCGAAGGGCCCGAAGCGGGCGCTCTGGAAGCGCCTGCTCCTGTGGTTCACCGTGCTCTTCCTGTCCCTGTCGCTCGTGGCGGTCGGGAGCTTCATCGTGCTCTACCAGAGCATCGACATCCCCGATCCCAACTCGGACTTCCAGACGCAGACCACGAAGATCTACTACAGCGGGGGCGACGCGGAGATCGGGTCGTTCGCCACCCAGAACCGCGAGTCGATCACCTTCGACGAGATGCCGGAGACTGCCCGCGACGCCGTCGTCGCCGCCGAGGACCGCAGCTTCTGGACCAACCGGGGCATCGACCCCAAGGGCATCCTGCGCGCGGCCTTCTCCAACGCCTCGGGCGGCTCCACGCAGGGTGCGTCGACGATCACCCAGCAGTACGTGAAGATCCTCTACCTGACGCAGGAGCGCACGCTGACGCGCAAGGCGAAGGAGGCGATCCTCTCGCTGAAGATCCAGCGTCAGCTCAGCAAGGAGCAGGTGCTGGAGGGCTACCTCAACACCATCTACTTCGGTCGCGGCGCCTACGGCCTCCAGGCCGCCGCTCAGGCGTACTTCGGCGTGCCCGCCAAGGACCTCACGCTGTCGCAGTCGGCCGTGCTCGCGTCGGTCATCAACAACCCGACCCGCTTCGACCCCGCCAACGGTCCCGACGCCGAGCAGCGGCTCCTCGGGCGCTACCAGTACGTGCTCGACGGCATGGTCGAGGCGGGCGACGTCTCCGCCTCCGACGCCGACGCGGTGCGCAACGCCCTGCCGGAGTTCCCCGTCATCGAGCAGAACGACACGTACGGCGGGCAGAACGGCCACATGCTGACCCTGGTGCGCGAGGAGCTGTCCGACCTCGGGTTCAGCGCCTCCGAGATCGACGGCGGCGGCCTGCGCGTGGAGACCACCTTCAGCGAGCAGGCGATGCAGGCGGCGGCCGACGGCGTCGCGGAGGAGTTCCCCGAGGGCTTCGCGAACTACTACGAGGACCCCGAGCAGAACCAGGCGGAGGCGCTGCACGTCGGCGTGGCCATGGTCGAGCCCAACACGGGGGCGCTCAAGGGCTTCTACGGCGGCCAGGACTACCTCGACTCCCAGCTCAACTGGGCGGCGCAGCTCGTGCAGCCGGGATCGACCTTCAAGGCGTTCGCCGTCGCGGCGGCGCTGACCGACGGCTACTCGCTGCGCGACCGGTTCAACGGCAACTCGCCGTACCGGACCGACGACGGCAGCGAGATCGAGAACCAGGGCAACCGCTCCTACGGGCAGGTCAGCCTGGAGACCGCCACCGAGGACTCGATCAACACGGCGTTCATCGAGCTCACCGAGGACATGGAGGACGGCCCGCAGCAGATCCTGACCACGGCCAACCGCCTCGGCATCCCGGGCAACGACGGCGGCGACTTCGGCATCCCGACCGAGTCCCGCGGCCTCGACACCAACCTCGGCGTCTCGCTCGGCTCGGGCGACGTCAGCCCCATCAACATGGCGGCGGCCTACGGTGCGATCGCCAACGACGGCGTCTACAACCCCGTCCACGTCGTGCAGCGGGTGACCGACCGCTTCGGCGCCGTCAAGTACGAGCACGAGAAGGCGCCCGAGCGGGCCATCTCCTCCGACGTCGCCGCCGACACGTCGTACGCGCTGCAGCAGGTCGTGGAGCAGGGCTCCGGCACGCGGGCGGGCGAGATCGGCCGCCCCGCGGCCGGCAAGACCGGCACCGCGACCAACGACGACGGCGAGGTCTCCTCGTCGTGGTTCGTCGGCTACACCCCGCAGCTCGCCACCGCGGTCACCTACGTGCGCGGCACCGGTCGGATGCAGCTGCAGGGCTGGCTGCCGGAGTACTTCGGCGGTCGGTTCCCCGCCCAGACCTGGGCCGAGGTGATGGAGCGCGCGCTCGAGGGCACCGAGGAGATGGACTTCCCGGACCCGGTGTTCCTCGACGGCGACAGCGGTCGCCCGCAGGCGCCGGAGGGCGGCGGCAGCGGCGGTGGCTCGGACGACGAGCCGTCGCAGGCGCCGTCGACGACCGCGCCGCCGACCACGACGGCCCCCCCGACGAGCGAGCCGACGGCACCGCCGACCACCGAGGAGCCGCCGCCGGTCGAGACCGAGGAGCCGGAGCCGACCCAGCCGCCGGAGCCGACCCAGCCGACCGGTCCGCCGACGGGCGAGCCCACCGGGATCCTGCCGGGCGGCGGCAGCCAGGGCCGCCAGGACTAGCCGGTGCGCCCCTCACCGCCGTCGCCGACGCTGGAGGACCCGGCGGTCGCGCGGCTGAGCGAGGTGCTCGGCGGTCCGGGCGGGCTCCACGCCCGAGGCCGCTGGTGGACGCCGCTGCTCGTCGGCTGCCTCCTCGCCGGGCTGCTCGTCGTGCTGGGCGCGGGCCTGCGGGCCGGCTGCTCGACCGACGGCTGGACGGCCGACTCCCCGGACTTCGCGCCCGGCTGCTTCTCCGCGCTCCCGCACGCGTACGTCGCACAGGGCGGCGCCGAGGGGGTGTGGCCGTACGGCGAGCGCGTCGGCGACCCGTCGGCGACGCCCCCGGCGGGCGAGGCCCCCGCGCGCTACCGCGTCGAGGGCACGCAGGCGCTGGCGGGCGCGACGTACCTGCACGCGGCGCTGGCCTCCCTCGTCGCCCCCGCGGCCGACGTGCGCGAGGAACGGGCGGGGCTGCCGGTCGCGGACCTCTACCGCGACCACGACGTGCGGGCCGAGGCCGCCGCCACGATCCTCTGGGCCGCGGTGCTCGTCGGTCTCGCGGCGATGCTGGTGGCGCTCGTCGTCGCCCGGGTCCGGCCGCTGCGGGCCTGGGACGGCGTGCTCGTCGCCGCGTCGCCGCTGCTCGCCGTCGCGGCGCTCGTCGACGTGGGGCTCGTCGGTGTGGCTCTCGCGGTCGGGGCGCTCCTGGCGGTACGGCGCGGGAAGGCCCTTGCCGCCGGACTCATGCTCGGTGCCGCCGTGACCCTCACCTGGGCCGCGTGGCTCGTGCTCGCCGGCCTCCTCGTCGCCCTGGCGGCCCGGGCCCTCGCCCGGGACGTCGCCGCGCGCACGCCGGGCGCCGACCCCCTCGTCCTCGTCCTGGCCACGGCGCTCACCTGGGTCGCCGTGTCGCTGCCGGCCCTCGTCACGGGTGCGGGCGTCTGGCAGGCCGGCTGGCGTGCCGCCCTCGACGAGGCCGCCGGCACCGGGTCCGTCCGGTGGGTCGGCACGGCCGCCGGCGGGGGCGGGCTCCCGGCGTACCCGCTCGTCGCCCTCGTCGTGCTCGCCCTGTGGATCGCCGCGGTCGCGGTGCTCGCGTTCCGGGCCCCGCGGCCGCCGCGGCCCGAGCAGGTGATGCTCCTCGTGGTGGCGGTCGGCGCCGTCCTCTTCGCCGCCGGGCCGGCCGACGTGCTCGTGGTGCTGCCGTTCGCCGTGCTGGCGCGGCCGCGGCTGGAGCCGCTGCTGGCCTGGCAGGCCGTCGAGCTGGCCCACGCCGCCGTGCTCTGGTGGACGACCACCGGGGCGCTGGCGTCGGGCAGCTCGACCAACGACGCGCCCCTCGCCGCGCTCACCGTGCTGCGGGTGGTGGCGCTCCTCGCGCTCGCCGGCTGGGTCGTGCGCGACGTCGCGATGCCCTCACGCGACCCCGTCGGCGGCGAGCGTCAGCTCACCTCGGTGCGGTCGAACGACGTCGCGGTGTAGCGCACCCGCACGTCGACCACGTCGCCGACCGCCGGCACGCGGGAGCCGGCCGGGAGGAAGAGCATCGACGCCTGCATGTGGGGCGGCTCCGCGAAGAGCCGCTGCTTGCCGTCGATGGAGAACGGCGAGCGCACGAAGCCCACGGCGTCGAGGCCGCCCCGCGCCAGCGTCGCGGCGCGGGCCTTGAGGGACAGGTCGCCGGCGGGCGCCTCGAGGCCGATGCCGTGGGCCGTGCCCCCGGAGACGACGAGGATCGTGCCGGCCTTGGGCGCCGAGCGCCCGCGGTAGCCGAACACGTCGCCCCGCTCCACCGGGTGCGTGTCGAGCACGGTGGCGGTCACGCGCGTCGCTCCGCGGGCTCCCAGCCACAGGCCCGTGCCGGCGCGCGGGCGGAAGGTGTAGTCGGGGTACGCCGCGGCGAGCGTTGCGAGCTCCGCGTCGGACAGGTGGCTCACCCAGATGGTCGTGGTGCGCAGGCCCGCCGCGACCACGTCCGTCATCAGCCGCCGCACCTCGCCCACGTGCGAGCCCTGCGCGAGCGGGAGGTGGAGCGCCACGCCCTGCAGCTGGGACGCGAGCCCGCCGCGGGCCTCCAGGAGCGCCCCGGCCTCGCGGAGCTCGCGGGCCGACAGCCCGTGGCGCAGCATCGACGTGGTGCGCTCCAGCACGAACCGGGCGGAGGGGTCGTGGGCGAGCAGCGCCTCCACGTCCTCGAGGCGGCTGACGGTGTGGATGACGCGGCGGGTCAGGGGGCTGCCCGGTGCGAGCTCGAGCGCGGCGCCGAACGGCCGCCACGGGGTGAGCACGAGCAGCGACCCGTCGAAGCGGTTGGCGACCTCACCGAGCTCCTCGTGGATGCCGACCGCGATGGTGTCGACGCCCAGCCAGGTGGACTTGCGGGCCAGCCGGCCCAGGCCGAAGCCGTAGCCGTTGCCCTTCAGCACGGGCACGAGGCCCGGGTGGGCGGCCGCGAAGGACTGCAGGTGGTCACGCCAGACGGGACCGTCGACGTGCAGGACCAGGCTCATCGTCGTACCTCTCTCAGCGCCGGCTCATGTAGAGGTCGAACGCCTTGTAGAGCAACCGGTTGACCGGGAGGTCCCACTCGCCGACGTGCTCCACCGCCTCGCCGCCCGTGCCGACCTTGAACTGGATGAGACCCACGTGGGAGTCGTCGGCGTCCAGCGTCTCGGTGATGCCGCGCAGGTCGTAGACGTCGCAGCCCGCCGCCAGCGCGGCCCGCACCATCGCCCACTGCACGGCGTTGGAGCCGCGCACGTCGCGCTTGGCGGTGGAGGAGGCGCCGTAGGAGTACCAGTAGTGGGCGCCGACGCGGATCGCGATGGTGGCCGCGACCAGGTCGCCCTCGTGGTGGGCGAGGAAGAACGTGAACCGGTCGGGCTCCTCCGCGTTGAGCGCGTCGCGCATCGTGCGGAAGTAGGCCAGCGGTCGGGGGGTGAAGTGGTCCCGCTCCGCGGTGTGCACGTAGAGCGCGTGGAAGGCCTCGAGCGCCGCGTCGTCGACCGACGTGGTCACCTCGACGCCCGCCTTGTCGGCCTTCTTGATGTTGCGGCGCCACAGCTGGTTCATGCCCTTGAGCACCTCGGCCTCCGTGCGCGGCTCGCCCTCGGGCGTGCGCAGCGGGACCTGGAAGTTGAAGGCGGGCTGACCCGCGGCGAAGCCGCCCTCGGCCTCGAGCTTGCGCCAGCCGAGCTCCTGGAGCTGCGAGACCACGGTGGCGCCGGCGGCCGACCGTTCCGTGGGGGGCAGCTGGCCGAGGCGCCTGACCTCGGGGTCGGCCACGCCCTCCTTCACCGTCGCGGCGTCCCACCGGGCGACGACGACGGGCGGGCCGATGCGGATGCCGAAGGCGCCCTGGCCCTTCAGGTGGGTCGTCAGCGGACGGAGCCACCGCTCGAGGTCGCCGTCGGCGTAGTCGACGACCGGACCCTCGGGCAGGTAGGCCAGGTAGCGCTTCAGCTTGGGCACCTGGCGGTAGAGCACCAGGGCTGCGCCCACGAGCTCGGAACCCGCGAACCAGCCGACCGACTCGCGGCGCCACTCGGCCTTCACCGCACCCCACGCGGGGGTCTGCAGGAAGCTGGCCGAGCGGCGGCTGCGGACGAACGCGAGGTGCTCCTCGGGGGTGATCGTGCGCACGGCGAGCGGGCCGCGGGCGGTCACCGGGGCGGAGGGGGTCGTCGTCGTCACGGGAGCGAGGCTACCGGTGGGCGGGACGGCGCCGGGACGCTGTCGGGGCTGCCGGTGGGGCGGCCGTCAGAGCCGCTCCCGCAGCCAGGCGAAGTCGGCGACGTGCTCCTCGGCGCCGCCCGGCGTCTCGCAGATGACCGGGGCTCCGGCGTCGCGGACCACGGCGGCGAGGAGGTCGGGATCGATGCGGCCGGCCCCGAAGTTGGCGTGGCGGTCGGCGCCCGAGTCGAAGTCGTCGCGGCTGTCGTTGGCGTGGACGAGGTCGATGCGCCCCGTGATGGCCCGGACGTCCTCCACCACCGACTCCAGCGCGTTGCCGCCGGCGTGGGCGTGGCAGGTGTCGAGGCAGAACCCGACCTGGTCGGCACCCTCGGCGGTGCCGATCGCGTCCCACACGCCCTTGATGCGGTCGAGGTAGCGCGTCATCGCGTTGTCGCCGCCCGCCGTGTTCTCGATGAGCAGGGGGACCTTGATGTCGGTCGCCTCGACGGCCTTGCGCCAGTTGTCGAAGCCCTTCGCCGGGTCGTCGGCCTTGTTGACGTGACCGCCGTGGACGATCAGGCCGAGCGCGCCGATCTCCGCCGCCGCGTCCATGTGCTGCTGCAGCAGCTTGCGGCTCGGGATGCGGATGCGGTTGTTCGTCGTCGCGACGTTGACGATGTAGGGCGCGTGCACGTAGATCCCCACCCCGGCGGCGGCCGCGGCCTCCCGGAGCGCGGCCGCACCCCCGGCGTACGCCACCTCGGGACCCTTGTAGCCCTGCGGGTCGCCGAGGAACATCTGGATGACGGGGGCCCGCCGGGCCTGCGCCTCGGCGATCGGATCGGTCTGGTCGACGTGCGCACCGATGACGAGCTCGCTCATGGCGGCCATCGTAGGCAGCGTGACGGACAGTCCTGGTCGGTCGATCCCCCGCGCGGGCGGGCCTGTGGAGGATTTCTCCGGGGTCGTACGGCGCTGCTAGTCTCACGCGTCTGCTCTGCGCCCACCGACGGGTGGCAGGGCAGCACATCACTCGCCGCCCTCCCGGGAGGCGGGTGTCGCAGAGCCCTCCTGCCACGGAGAGACCGTGGTCGCCTAGTCCAGAGGAGGTGGAGACCGCTGTGCGTACCTATGAACTGATGGTCATCCTCGACCCGAGCATCGAGGAGCGCACCGTCGGTGCGTCCCTCGACAAGTACCTGAACGTCGTCCGCAACGACGGCGGCACGGTCGAGAACGTCGACGTGTGGGGCAAGCGCCGCCTCGCGTACGAGATCAAGAAGAACGCCGAGGCCATCTACGCCGTCGTGACCCTGCAGGCCGAGCCTGCCACGGTCAAGGAGCTCGACCGCCAGCTCACGCTGAACGAGTCGATCCTCCGCACGAAGGTCATCCGGCCCGACATCCGCGCCTGACTCGATCCGAGTCGTCCTGATCGAGCTGTGGAGACGGGGTCGCCACGCAGCGTCGCTTCGGCGACGATGACCGGCACACCCGTCGCTCGGCCCGGCCAGGGCACCGACGTCCCGAACGAGGAGACCTGACATGGCAGGCGAGACCGTCATCACCATCGTCGGCAACTTGACCGACGACCCCGAGCTCCGCTTCACCCCCTCGGGGGCCGCGGTCGCCAACTTCACCGTCGCTTCGACGCCGCGCAACTTCAACCGGCAGACGAACGAGTGGGAGGACGGCGAAGCCATGTTCCTCCGCTGCTCGATCTGGCGGCAGGCGGCCGAGAACGTGGCGGAGTCCCTGCAGCGCGGCATGCGTGTCGTGGTGCAGGGCCGGCTGAAGGCCCGCAGCTACGAGACCCGCGAGGGCGAGAAGCGCACGGTCTTCGAGGTCGAGGTCGAGGAGATCGGTCCGTCGCTCAAGTTCGCGACCGCGAAGGTCACCCGCGCCGGAGGCGGCGGGGGCGGGCAGCGCGGTGGCGGCGGTGGCGGCGGCTACGGCGGGGGCCAGGGCGGTGGTGGCGGCTTCGGCGGCGACGACCGTGGTCCCTCCCGCTCCTCCGGTCCCGCGGCCGACGACCCGTGGGCCTCGCCCGCGCCGTCGGGTGGCGGCGGGTCGCGCGGTGGCCAGTCCGGTGGCGGCGCTGACCCCTGGGGTGCCCCGGGCGTCGGCGGCGGCAGCGACGAGCCCCCGTTCTGACCCTCCCGCTCTGATCTCCCGGGCGTCGCGCGTCGACACCCATGACGGCCCTCGGGCCGTCTGATCCATCCATCGACCCATTCCGGCAACTGAGCCGGGCTTTCTCGTGAGGAGAGCACCACAATGGCGAAGCCAGTCATCCGCAAGCCCAAGAAGAAGCAGAACCCGCTCAAGGCGGCCGACGTCAAGGTCATCGACTACAAGGACGTCAACCTGCTCCGCAAGTTCATCTCGGACCGCGGCAAGATCCGCGCGCGCCGCGTCACCGGTGTGACCGTCCAGGAGCAGCGCAAGATCGCCATGGCGATCAAGAACGCCCGCGAGGTCGCTCTGCTGCCCTACTCGTCCGCCGGTCGCTGAGAAGGGGAGTCAGAGAACAATGAAGCTCATCCTGACCCAGGAAGTCGACGGCCTCGGTGCCGCCGGCGACGTCGTCGACGTGAAGCCGGGCTACGGCCGCAACTACCTCGTGCCCCGCGGTGTCGCCATCGCGTGGACGCGCGGTGCGGAGAAGACCGTCGAGTCGATCAAGGCCGCGCGGTCCGCGCGCGCCGTGCGCGACCAGGCGCACGCCGAGGAGATCAAGTCCAAGCTCCAGGGCGCCACGGTCGACGTCAAGGTCCGTGCCGGCCAGGGCGGCCGCCTCTTCGGCGCCGTCACGGTCGCCGAGATCGCCGAGGCGATCACGGGCGCCACGGGCGAGCCCGTCGACAAGCGCACGATCGTGGTCACCAACCCGATCAAGTCGCTCGGCGCGCACAACGTGTCGGTCAAGCTGCACGACGAGGTGTCGGCCGCCGTGTCGATCAACGTGCAGGCTGCCTGACCCCAGCTCCACCACGACGGGCCGCCCTCCTCGGAGGGCGGCCCGTTCTGTGTGCACAGGGGGTGGTCGGTTCCCCGGTCAGCCGGGGAACTATCCACTTTGACCATCAAATTTGATGGTCAAAGCGGTCGGTTCCCCGGTCAGCCGGGGAACCGACCGGCCCGGTCACACCGCCCCCGTCACCATCCAGGCGTCGGTGCGGGCGCGGCGCAGCAGCACGACGGCGCGGGCGCCCATGAAGACGAACGTCAGCGCGACCCACACCCCGACCAGGTGCGGCGCGAGCAGGGCCAGGCCGAGCACCACCGGCGCGTAGACGACCAGCACCGCCAGGCCGCCCCAGGCGAGGTAGACGCCGTCGCCGGCCCCGATCAGCACGCCGTCGAGCACGAAGACGACACCGGCCAGAGGCTGGCCCAGTGCGATCACGAGCAGCGCCGCGGTCAGCAGGGGATGGACGGACTCGTCCGGCGTGAACAGCCGGGGCAACCAGGGGCTCGAGGCGGCGAGGAGCACGCCGGTGACGACACCGCTGCCGATGCCCCACTGCACCATCCGCCGGGTGGTGTCGCGGGTGCCCTCCCGGTCCCCGGCGCCGAGCGACCGGCCCGTGAGCGCCTGGGCGGCGATCGCGATGGCGTCGAGCACGAACGCGAGGAAGCCCCACAGCGTCGCGGCCAGCTGGTGCGCGGCGAGGGTCACCGCCTCGTCGGCACCGGTTCCCCGGACGGCGGTCAGGGTCGCGGCGTACGTCGTGACGATCAGCGCGGCCCGCAGGGTGAGGGTGCGCACGACGAGGGGCACGCCGGCGCGCCCGGCGGCGCGGATGCCCGTGAGCCGGGGCCGCAGGGACCCCCCGTGGCGGCGGGCGCCGCGGGCGACCACGACGACGAGGGCGAGCGCGCTGAGGGTCTGCGCGATCACCGAGCCGAGGGCAGAGCCGGCGATGCCGAGCGCCGGTACCGGCCCGGCGCCGAAGACGAGCACCAGGTTGAGCACGACGTTGAGCACGTTGCCGGCGATCGCGACGACGAGCGGGGTGGTCACGTCCTGCAGACCGCGGAGCACCCCGGTGGCGGCCAGCATGACGAGCAGGGGGACGGCGCCGAGGAGGGAGACGCGGAGATACGTCGCGCCCAGGTCCGTCACGGCGTCGCCGGCCCCGAACACGGCGACGAGCGGACGGGCCAGGGGAATGCCGACCGCCATGACGAGCAGGCCGAGCACGACGGCGAGCCAGATGCCGTCGATGCCCTGGTCGAGCGCGCGCCGGAGGTCGCCCGCACCGAGGAGCCGCGCGACCGCCGCGGTCGTGCCGTAGGCGAGGAAGACGCAGAGGCCCACGAAGGTCTGGAGCACGACGGCGGCGATGCCGAGCCCGGCCAGCTCGGCCGTCCCGAGGTGCCCGACGATGGCCGCGTCGGCGAGGAGGTAGAGCGGCTCGGCGACCAGCGCGAGGAACGCGGGCACGGCGAGGCGGAGGATCTCGCGATCACGTCGTCCGAGCACCGACCGATCCTAGGACGGGCCGTCCCGACGGTCCCCCCGGCGGCCGGAGGTCCCGACTCGCCCGACTTCGGTGGACAAAGCCGCGCCCTGTGTGTAAAGGGGGTTCGCCTGTGCATAGCGGTGGCACTCCGTGCCGCGCGAAACGGTCCTGGGCGTGTCGTGCGAACCTCGGGAATCCACAGGCCAGGGGTTTTCGTCCACAGGGTGAAGAACGTGTTTCCGCAGTTCAGCGCGCTTCCGCCGGGGATTGTCGCGTCGTTCCCACAGGCTTGTCCCCAGCGCAGGGCGGTCGTACGGCGTGTCCTCCACCGTTATCCACCGGTTTTCCACAGACCCTGTGGACAAGGTGCTGTCGGCGGGGCCTCGCGGCACGTACGTTCAGCCGTCGCGGGAGGACCCAGGCGGGCTCCGCGATAACTGTCGGTGGTCCCCGGCACCCTCGTCCCGAGGGCCAGGACCGGCCCGTCGACGGCTCGAGATCGGAGGCAGCGTGAGCGTCGCGCACACGGACCAGTCGTTCGCCGAACCTCCTCCGGAGGAGTGGGGCGACGGGCCGGCGTCGTACGCGCCGGGCGAGGCCCCCCAGCGCTCCGGCGGCGACCGCACGCCCCCCCAGGACAACGCGGCCGAGCAGTCGGTCCTGGGGTCCATGCTGCTGAGCAAGGACGCGATCGCCGACGTCGTGGAGACCATCCGCGGCACCGACTTCTACCGTCCGGCCCACGAGGCGGTCTTCGACGCGATCATCGACCTCTACGGTCGCGGCGAGCCCGCCGACCCGGTGACGGTCGCCGCGGAGCTCCAGCGCAAGGGCGAGCTGCAGCGGGTGGGTGGCGCGCCCTACCTCCACACGCTGTCGGCCAACGTGCCCATCGCCGCCAACGCGGGGTACTACGCGGAGATCGTGCGCGAGAAGTCCGTGCTGCGGCGCCTCGTCGAGGCGGGCACGCGGATCGTGCACATGGGGTACGCCGGGGAGGGCGAGGTCGACGACATCGTCGACGTCGCCCAGGCGGAGGTCTTCAAGCTCGCCGAGAAGCGGTCGGGCGAGGACTACGCACCGCTGGCGGACATCATGGAGGGCGTCCTCGACGAGATCGAGGCGATCGGCAACCGCGACGGTGGCGTCTACGGCGTGCCGACCGGGTTCGCCGACTTCGACGAGCTGACCAACGGCCTGCACTCCGGGCAGATGATCATCATCGCGGCGCGGCCTGCCATGGGGAAGGCGCTCGCGCTGAACACCCCGCTGCCCACTCCGACGGGTTGGACCACGATGGGCGACGTCGCCGTCGGTGACGAGCTCGTCGACGCGCACGGTCGCGCGACGCGGGTCGTCGCCGCCACCGAGGTGATGGTGGACCGGCCCTGCTACGAGGTCGTCTTCTCCGACGGCACGACGATCGTCGCCGACGCGGAGCACCAGTGGCTCACCGAGACCCGTGCGGCGCGGAAGTCGGCCTGGGCTGCGGCGAACAACTACAACCGGACCCGCAACCACACCATCCGGCAGGCCGTCGTGACCACCGAGGAGATCGCCGCAACGGTGCGGGTCGGCGCCGAGCGGCGGGCGAACCACGCGATCCTCAACGCCGCGCCGCTGGCCGGCCGCGAGGTGACGCTCCCGGTCGCGCCCTACACGCTGGGTGCCTGGCTCGGTGACGGCCACACGGCCGGGAACCGCCTGACGTCCGAGACGCCGGAGATCCCGATGCACGTCGAGGCGGAGGGGTACGCGGTCGAGCCGCGGGGCGGGATGCTCTACTCGATCCGCCTCGCGCCCGAGGAGTCGCCGGACGGGCGCTGCCTCTCGTGCGGCGCACCGCTGCCGGGCACGCGGCCGCGGTGCTCCACCTGCTGGGCGGACCACGGCACCTTCACCGCTCTGCTGCGAAAGGCGGGCGTGCTCGGACGCAAGCACATCCCGGCGGCCTACCTGCGAGCCCCCGAGGCCGACCGACGAGCACTGCTCGCCGGCCTCCTCGACACGGACGGCACAGTCGTGAAGGGCGTCGGCTCCTGCCAGTTCGCGGTGACGGACGAGCGCCTGGCGGACGACGTGCACGAGCTGGTCGTCTCGCTCGGCTACCGGTGCGGGCGCACGACGCGGGTGGTGAAGGGCCGCGACGCGGCGCGCTCGGTGTGCCACATCCTCAACTTCTCGACGACCGACGACGTCTTCCGCCTCGAGCGCAAGCACCTGCTCCACAAGGAGGAGCGTCCGACGAGCACGGCCCGGATCGGGCGTCGTTACATCACCGAGGTCCGTTCAGTGCCGTCCGTCCCGGTGCGGTGCGTGCAGGTGGACAACGACGAGCACCTCTACCTGGCCGGTCGGTCGATGGTGCCGACGCACAACTCGACGCTCGCCCTCGACTTCTGCCGCGCGGCCTCGATCCACAACAACATGACGAGCGTCTTCTTCAGCCTGGAGATGAACCGCGCCGAGATCACGATGCGTCTGCTCTCGGCCGAGGCGCGGGTGCCGCTCAACCACATCCGCAACGGCCAGATGACCGACGACGACTGGACGAAGCTCGCGACGAAGATGGGCGAGGTCTCCAGCGCGCCGATGTTCATCGACGACAGCCCCAACATGACGATGATGGAGATCCGCGCCAAGGCCCGGCGGCTCAAGCAGAAGCACGACCTGCGCCTCGTCGTCATCGACTACCTGCAGCTGATGAGCTCCGGCAAGAAGGTCGAGAGCCGCCAGCTCGAGGTCTCCGAGTTCTCCCGCCAGATCAAGCTGCTGGCCAAGGAGCTCGAGGTGCCGGTCATCGCACTGTCGCAGCTCAACCGTGGCTCCGAGCAGCGCGCCGACAAGCGACCGATGGTCAGCGACCTCCGCGAGTCGGGCTCCATCGAGCAGGATGCCGACATGGTGATCCTGCTGCACCGCGACGACGTCTACGAGAAGGAGTCGACCCGCCCCGGCGAGGCCGACCTGATCGTGGCGAAGCACCGCAACGGCGCGACGCGCGACATCGTGGTGGCCTTCCAGGGCCACTACTCGCGATTCGTGGACATGGCCCAGTGACGGCCGGCGAGCGTCCCCTCGAGCCGGGGGTCCGCACGGACCTCCGCTCGACGATGGACTACGGGTCCTATCTCGACCTCGACCGCCTGCTCTCGGCCCAGCACCCGGTCAGCGAGCCGGTGCACCCCGACGAGCTGCTCTTCATCGTCCAGCACCAGACGACCGAGCTGTGGTTCAAGCTCGTGCTGCACGAGCTCCGCTCCGTGCGGGGCTACCTGGACGCCGACGACGTCAGCCGCGCCCGCAAGGCGCTGGCGCGGGTGAAGCACATCTTCAAGACGCTCGCCGAGCAGTGGTCGGTGCTGGCGACGCTCACCCCGAGCGAGTACGCGGAGTTCCGCGGCTCCCTCGGCGCGTCCTCCGGCTTCCAGTCCCACCAGTACCGGGCCGTCGAGTTCATCCTGGGCAACAAGAACGCCCGCATGCTCGAGGTCTTCGAGGCCAAGCCCGCGGCGCGCGCCGAGCTCCAGGACCTGCTCGACACCCCGACCGTGTACGACGCGTTCCTGCGCCTCCTCGCCCGCCGGGGCCACGAGGTGCCGGCCGCCGTGCTCGAGCGCGACGTGCGCCAGGCGTGGGTCGAGGTCCCCGCGCTGGTGACGACGTTCCAGCGGATCTACGGCGACACGGCGTCGTCCTGGGAGGAGTACGCGACCTGCGAGGACCTCGTCGACCTCGAGGACGCGTTCCAGTTCTGGCGCTTCCGTCACCTGCGCACGGTGCAGCGCACGATCGGCTTCACGACCGGAACCGGCGGCAGCTCCGGCGTCGGTTTCCTGCGGCGCGCCCTCGACCTGACCTTCTTCCCCGAGCTCTACAGCGTGAGGACCGGCATCAGTGGCTGACATCCTCGACCTCCTCCCGGCCCACCTGGTCGCGCGGGCGACGACCCTCGACGCCGCGGACCCCCTGGCGGAGCACCGCAGCGCGTTCGTGCTGCCCGAGGGCGTCGTCGCCTACCTCGACGGCAACTCGCTGGGTCGTCCGCTGGCCGCCACGGCGGAGCGGCTCCGCGGGTTCGTCGACACGGAGTGGGGCGAGCGGCTGATCCGGTCGTGGGACGAGCGTTGGATGACGCGGCCGACCGAGCTCGGCGACCTCATCGGCCGGGCGGCCCTGGGCGCCGCAGCGGGGCAGACCGTCGTCGCCGACTCCACCACGGTGCTGCTCTACAAGCTGGCGCGGGCGGGCGTCGCCGCCCGTCCCGGGCGCACCGAGATCGTGGCGGACTCCGAGAACTTCCCGACGGACCGCTACGTGCTGGAGGGCGTCGCCGCCGAGCTCGGTCTGCGCGTGCGCTGGATCCGTCCCGATCCCGCCACCGGGGTGACCCTCGCGGAGGTCGAGGCGGTCATCGGGGAGCAGACGGCCCTGGTGGTGCTGAGCCACGTCGCCTACAAGTCGGCCTACATCGCTGACCTGCCGGGCATCACCGCCGCCGCCCACCGGGTCGGTGCGCTGGTGCTCTGGGACCTGTCGCACGCGGTGGGCGCGGTTGAGGTCGACCTCGACGCCGCGGGCGTGGACCTCGCCGCGGGGTGCACCTACAAGTACCTCAACGGCGGGCCGGGAGCGCCGGCGTTCGCCTACGTCAACGCCGCGATCCAGGACGAGGTGACCCAGCCGATCGCCGGGTGGATGGGTCACGCCGAGCCGTTCGCGATGGGCGAGGGCTACGAGCCTGCGCCCGGCATCCGGCGCTTCATCAGCGGCACGCCCCCGATCCTCGGCATGCTCCCGGTGGAGGACATGGCGCGGCTCGTCGAGCGGGTCGGGATCGGCGCCGTGCGGGCGAAGTCGCGGGACCTGACCGCGTTCGCCATCGAGGTCGCCGACGAGACCCTCGCTCCGCTGGGGGTCAGCGTCGCGTCGCCCCGCGACCCCGACCGGCGGGGTGGCCACGTCACGCTCGAGCACCCCGCGATGGCCGCCGTCGTCGAGGAGCTCTGGCGGCGCGGCGTCGTCCCCGACTTCCGTCGGCCCATGGGCCTGCGGGCCGGCATGTCGCCGCTGAGCACGAGCTTCACGGAGGTCGCCGTCGCCCTCGCCCACGTGGCGGGACTGCTGCAGGAGGCACCCCGCTGATCCCGTGCTCCCTCAGGTGGGGAGCGGCCGGTCGCCCACGACGTCCTTCATGATCAGCGTCGAGCTCAGCCGCTGCACCCCGGGGAGCGTCGCGAGCCGCGCGTCGTAGAGCCGCTGGAACGCCGCGAGGTCGGGCGTGACGACGCGCAGCAGGTAGTCCGGGTCGCCGAAGAGCCGCTGCGCCTGCACGACCTCGCGGACGTCGACGACGGCGGCCTCGAAGCGCGCGACCGTGACGGCGTCGGACTCGCGCATCGTCACGAACACGAGCGACGCGAAGCCCAGCCCGAGGGCCGCGGCGTCGAGGTGGGCGCGGTAGCCGGCGATCACCCCGGACCGCTCCAGGGCCCGCAGCCGACGGTGGCAGGGCGACACGCTGAGCCGCACACGCTCGGCCAGCTCGGTGATCGTCAGCCGCCCGTCCTGCTGCAGCTCGGCAAGGATCTTCCGGTCGACGTCGTCCACGGAGCAGATCCTTCCACGGGTGGACGCGAAGGACGAAGAAGTTGGAAGCACCTTCGGGCGGTTCCGCCCTAGTCTCGTCGCGCGCCGGACCCCCGGCGCGACGAGAGCAGCGAGGAGCAGAACGATGACCGGTGGGGCCGTGCTGGCGTTCTGGGGCACGTCGTTCCTGCTCGTGCTCACCCCCGGCGCCGACTGGGCCTACATGGTCAACGCCGGTCTCCGGCGCCGCTCGGTCGCGGCGGCCGTGGGCGGCCTCCTCGTCGGGTACGTCGCGCTGACCGTCCTCGTCGCCGCCGGCGTCGCCGCGCTGCTGGCGCGGTCGCCCGAGGTGCTGACCGGCCTGACGCTGGTCGGTGCGGCGTACCTCGTCTGGCTCGGCGCGAGCGCGTGGCGCTCCGCCGCGACCCCCGTGCCCGTGCCCGTGGGTGGCGCCATGGACGATCCGGGCGTCGCTCTCGCCGTACCGGGGCCGGGGGGCGGGTGGCTGCGCCAGGCGGCGACGGGCGCCGGGACGAGCGGGCTCAACCCGAAGGCGCTTCTGCTGTTCCTGGCGCTGCTGCCGCAGTTCACCGACGCGAGCACGGGCTGGCCCGTGGCGGTGCAGATCGTGCTGCTCGGCCTCGTCCACGTGGCGAGCTGCGCGCTGGTCTACACGAGCGTCGGCCTCGGCGCCCGCACGCTCCTCGCCGACCGCCCCGGCCTCGCCCGCTGGGTCACGCGCGCGTCGGCGGTCGCCATGCTCGGCATCGGGCTCGGCCTCGGCGCCCGCCAGCTGCTCGGCTGATCACCGCTGCCGCTGCGCGGCGAGCCACGTGTGGTCGCGGATCGCGGCGGTCACCTCGCCCCGCAGGCGCCGCGCATCCGGCCCCCGGTAGAGGTCGCGCCCGCGGAACGCCGAGGCCTCCCGGTGCGGCCCGTCGTCGTGGAGGCGCGCCGCGAGCGCGGTGAGGTAGTCGTGGCCCTGCTCCCGGTACGCCGCCACCTCGCCCTCGTCGAGCAGCACCAGCGCCGAGTCGTCCGCCATGTTGCTGACGACGTAGCGCGCGTCGAGGAGGAGGTCGCCGCCGGCCGCGACGAGGAACCAGCGCCCCGGCTCGTGGTCGACGTAGCGCAGCGCGTCGCGGGCCGCGGCCACCCGGGCCGCGTCACCCCACTCCTCGACGGGCGGGATCGCGCCCATGGGGTGACGCATGGCCTCGTTGCGGGAGGTGCGCACGACAGCGGGGTCGGAGCCGCGCCGGAGGACCAGGCAGAGCACGGTGCCGCAGGCCGGGCAGGTCAGCTGCGCCTCGACCCGCTCCATGAGCCCCGACGCCGCGAGGGGGAGCACGTCGGCGAGCGGCACCCAGTGGGCGTCCTCCGTGACCCGCCCGGCGGCGACGGCCGCCGCCAGCGCGGTGACCGTGGCCTCGAGGTCGAGGGCGTCGTCCGGTCCGCGCACGAGGAGGTCTCCGCACGCGGGGCAGAAGTCCGCGTCGGGCTGGCGGTCACGCCCGGGCTGCTCGAGGCTCACCGTGACGGCGCGCAGGTTGCCGGGCTCCTTCCAGCCTCGACGGTCGCGGTAGTCGCAGCGGGCGTAGGCCTCGTCGAGGACGAAGTAGGGCGTGCCGATCCCCCCGAAACCGCGGCGTGTGCCGATGGCCGCGTGCAGGGCGTCGAGGGTGTCGTCGGTCGCGCCCAGCCACGCGGTGACGTCGAGCCCGCGGGACACGCCCGGGACGGGCACGACGTGGAAGGTCACCGCGGCGACCACGCCGTCCTGGAGGAGGAGCTCGCCGCCGGAGGCGAACCGGAGCCGCCGTGACCGCCGCGGCGGCTCCCCCACGAGCCGCTCCTCGACCGCGACGGGGTCGCCCCCGAACGCGGTCCGGAGGCGCTCCACCGCGGGATCGGACGCGTCCCGGGCCAGCGCGTCGACCGCGAGCGGGAGGCGGGTGCCGGTGCGCCACGTCTGCATGCGGTGATTGTCCCCGAACGCGCGGGGGAAGGGCTGCCCGCATGGGTCTCAGCTACGCCTTCCTGGTCTGGTCGCGCACCGGCACGGTCGACCTCTCCCGACCCGCTGCCCCGGAGCAGGCCGACGCGGTCGTGCGGCGCCTCTTCCCGCGCACGCCGTACGCACGGGTGGCGACGCACCCCCTCCTCGACGCGCGGATCCCGCCGCGGGAGGAGCCGTCGGTCGGGGTGTTCGTCGACGGGGTGCTCATGGCGACGCGGGACGCGCACCTCTACGACCCGGGGATCCTCCACCGCCGTTACCTCAAGCTCGAGGACTGGCCCGATCTGCGGCTCCTCACGTCGGACTCGACGCGCGACATGGTCGCGTACGGGCACTGGCTGCGGGGGGAGCAGGTGCGGTGCCTGTCGGTCAACGCGTTGCACGTCTACCGCGACCGCGGGGCGCCGGAGGGCTTCGAGGGCAGTGCCCCGGCCTCCGTCGACCGGTGGCTCGATCTCTCCAACGCCGCCCTCGCCACCGTGCTCGGCCTCGACGGGGACGTCTCGGTCCACCCCAGCAGGGTCGAGTGGCAGGACGTCGTCGTGCACCGTTACGCGCGGCCACCGCGCTGAGGGGTGGTAGGACGATGGACCGGCAGCTCGGGCGTTACAGCAGACGGAAACCCCTGGGGGAGATGGAGCCCGACGAACGCGTGCGGTTGCTGCGCGTGTTGTACGTCCTCGTTGCGGTGGCGGCCCTGGCGCACGGCGGGCTGACGCTCGTGTGGCGGTGGCAGTTCCTGCGCTGGATCACGTCCGCCGCCGACGGTGTGCAACAGCAGTGGTCTCCCGTGGCCTCGGGCCTCGCGAGCGGGGCGCTGGGCCTCGCGGCCACCGCGGTGGTGGTCGCCGCGTGGACTGTCCGGGCCCGGTACGTCGTCGCGACCGCGGCGCTCCTCGTCCCGGTGGGCGCCGTCTCGTCCTCGGGGCCGTGGGCGCCGGAGGTGCCCGGCGTGTGGGGATACACCCCCGGAGCGAGCGGCCTCGACCTCTCGCCCGACCCCTTCGTCCTGGCCGCCGCCATCGACTGCATCACGCTCGTCGGCGCGCTGGTCCTGTTCGTGCTGGTCCCCCGCGCCCGCCGCCGGTCCCCGACCTCGCCGGACGACGTCATGCGCCCCGGTGGCGCCGGCGACCGCACCGCATGACGTCCGGAGCCCGGGTGGGGGTGGGGGCGCCCGGCATCATCGGGGCATGGCCTCCGACCACGTGGTGCTCCGTCCCGACGACGAGGGCGTCGACGCCTACCGGCTGCTGACCGCACTCGTCGTGCCGCGACCCATCGCCTGGGTCTCGACGATCTCTGCGGACGGGGTGGGCAACCTCGCGCCGTACTCGTTCTTCACCGTCGCCAGCGCCGACCCCCCGGTCGTGCAGGTGACGTCCGTCGGCGAGAAGGACACCCTGCGCAACGCCCGCGCGACCGGCGAGCTCACCATCAGCCTCGCCAGCGAGCCGCTGATCGACGCCGTCAACGCCACGAGCGCCGGCGTCGACCCGGAGGTCGACGAGGCCGACCGCGTGGGGCTCGCGATGGCGCCGAGCCAGGTGGTGGCGCCGCCGCGCGTCGCGGACTCGCCGGCGTCGCTCGAGTGCCGGCTCCGCACCACCATCCCCGTCGGGGGCGCCACGCTGCTGCTCGCCGACGTCGTCGCCGTCACCGTCGACCCCGCGGTGCTCGACGGGACGCACCCCCGCTTCGACCTCCTGGCCCCGCTGGCCCGCCTCGGCGGCACCGAGTGGGGGCTGCCCGGCGAAGTCGTCACCCGCGACCGGCCGAGCTGAGGCTCACGCCCCGACGTACGCCGCGAGGTGCTGCCCGGTGAGCGTCGAGCGGTCGGCGACGAGGTCGGCGGGCGTGCCCTCGAAGACGACGCGACCGCCGTCGTGGCCGGCGCCGGGGCCGAGGTCGATGATCCAGTCCGCGTGGGCCATGACGGCCTGGTGGTGCTCGATCACGACGACGGACTTGCCCGCGTCCACGAGCCGGTCGAGCAGCGCGAGGAGCTGCTCGACGTCGGCGAGGTGGAGGCCGGTGGTGGGCTCGTCGAGCACGTAGGTGCCGCCCTTCTCGCCCATCCGCGTCGCCAGCTTGATGCGCTGCCGCTCGCCGCCCGAGAGGGTGCTGAGCGGCTGGCCGAGGGTGAGGTAGCCCAGCCCCACGTCGGCCAGGTGGGTGAGGATCTTGTGGGCTGCGGGCAGCTTCGCGCCGCCGTCGGCGAAGAACGCGACCGCTTCGCTGACGGGCAGGTCGAGCACGTCGGCGATGCTGCGCCCGCCGAAGGTGTACTCGAGCACGTCCGCGGAGAACCGCCGCCCCTCGCAGACCTCGCACGTCGAGGTCACCGTCGCCATCGGTCCGAGGTCGGTGACGATGGTGCCGGCGCCGTTGCAGTGCGGGCACGCGCCCTCGGAGTTGGCGCTGAACAGCGCCGGCTTCACGCCGTTGGCCTTCGCGAAGGCTTTGCGGATGGGCTCGAGCAGACCCGTGTACGTCGCGGGGTTGCTCCGCCGCGACCCCTTGATCGCCCCCTGGTCGACCACGACGACGCCCTCGCGCTTCGCCATTGCCCCGTGGATGAGCGAGCTCTTGCCGGAGCCCGCGACGCCGGTGACGACCGTGAGCACGCCGAGCGGCACGTCGACGTCGACGTCCTTCAGGTTGTGGGTGGAGGCGCCGCGGATCTCGAGGTGGTCGGTGGGCGTGCGCACCTCCGGCTTGAGGGCGACGCGGTCGTCGAGGTGGCGGCCGGTGAGGGTGTCGCTGGTGCGCAGTCCCTCGACGGTGCCCTCGAACACGATCTCGCCGCCCGCGGACCCCGCGCGGGGGCCGAGGTCGACGACGTGGTCGGCGATCGCGATGGCCTCGGGCTTGTGCTCGACCACGAGCACGGTGTTGCCCTTGTCGCGCAGCCGCAGGAGCAGCTCGTTCATGCGCTGGATGTCGTGGGGGTGGAGTCCGATCGTGGGCTCGTCGAAGACGTAGGTCACGTCGGTCAGCGACGACCCGAGGTGGCGGATCATCTTCGTGCGCTGCGCCTCGCCGCCCGAGAGCGTGCCGGAGGGGCGGTCGAGCGAGAGGTAGCCGAGCCCGATGCCCACGAACGAGTCGAGCAGGTGGCGCAGGTTGCGCAGCAGGGGCGCGACCGACGGCTCGTCGAGGTCGGCGACCCAGGCGGCGAGGTCGCTGATCTGCATCGCGCAGGCCTCGGCGATGGAGATGCCGCCGACCTTCGACGACCGTGCCGCCTCGGTGAGGCGCGTGCCGTCGCACTCGGGGCAGGTGGTGAACGTGACGGCCCGGTCGACGAAGGCCCGCACGTGCGGCTGCATCGCCTCACGGTCCTTCGACAGGAACGACTTCTGGATCTGCGGGATGAGGCCCAGGTAGGTCAGGTTGACCCCGTCGACCTTGATCTTCGTCGCCTCCTTGTGGAGGAGGTCGTCGAGCTCACGCTTCGTGTAGTCGCCGATCGGCTTGTCGGGGTCGAACCAGCCGCAGCCGCGGTAGATCCGCCCGTACCACCCCTCCATGCTGTAGCCGGGAATGGTCAGGGCGCCCTCGTTGAGGGACTTGGACGCGTCGTACAGCGCCGTCAGGTCGATGTCGTTGACCGCACCCCGGCCCTCGCACCGCGGGCACATGCCGCCGAGCACGGAGAAGCTGCGGCGTTCCTTGACCTCGCGGCCGCCCTTCGTCGTGGTCACCGCGCCGGCGCCGCTGATCGAGGCGACGTTGAAGGAGAAGGCCTGCGGCGGACCGACGTGGGGGTCGCCGAGCCGGCTGAAGAGGATGCGGAGCATCGCGTTGGCGTCGGTCGCCGTGCCGACCGTCGAGCGCGGGTCGGAGCCCATGCGCTCCTGGTCGACGATGATCGCCGTCGTCAGGCCCTCGAGCACGTCGACGTCGGGACGGGCCTGGGACGGCATGAAGCCCTGCACGAACGAGCTGTAGGTCTCGTTGATCATCCGCTGCGACTCCGCAGCGATCGTCGCGAACACCAGCGAGCTCTTGCCGGAGCCGGAGACGCCGGTGAAGACGGTCAGCCGCCGCTTGGGCAGCTCGACGCTCACGTCCTTCAGGTTGTTCTCGCGCGCTCCGACGACGCGGATCAGGTCGTGGGTGTCGGCGGCGTGGGGGCTCGGCGTGGTCACGGCTCGGATGCTGCCACAGGCGGCCGGCCCCCTCCGGTGTAACGTGGTGTCCGGGCTACTCCACACGCGGTCGACCGACGAACAAGTAGCAGTAACACCGCGTTACACGAGGAGTACGGCGGACGTGGCGCCCTCTGCTGAACGAGACTCGTCCGTGTGAAGCAGCGCGAGCCCTCGGGACTGTGGGTCTACGGGACCCCGTGCCCGCCGCAGGCGCCCTCGCCACCGCCACCGCAACCGTCGCGCGTCGTCGTGGGAGTGGTGACCGCCGTCGTGGTGCTCTTCGTGGGCTGGATCGTCCTCCTCGGGGTCGCCTTCTACGAGTACATCGACCACGACGTGATCGACATCGTCGACGACGACACCGTCCTCGTCGTGGTCGACCCGGCCTGCGCCGACATCAGGCGCCTCGGCGACCAGATCGAGCGGCCGGCGGAGGACCTGGAACGGCGGCGGTTGCAGCTCGACGCCGTGCTGGCCGCGGCGCGCCCGATCCCGCCCGCGGTGCTCGACCTGGACGACGACGTGCTCGACGGCGACCAGCCCGCGCGGGAGTGGGCCCGGGACTGGGGACGCGTCATCGACGCGCTCACGGACTACCGGCAGGCCCTCGCGAAGGACCCGGCCACGGCGGCCTTCCGCATGCCGGCCACCGAGGACGGCTACACCGTGACGTTCCGGATGGACACCGCCGTCGAGGACTGCGTGCTCCCCGCGGCGATCGAGTCCCTCGCGGAGGACCCGCCCCGCTCGGTGGCCGAGGCCGAGCGCGCCACCGGGCTGGACTGAGACGCGGGCGGCGCGATCTCGTCCACCGTCACGTCGACGGCGCCGCCCACGAGCGGCGCGACGGCGCGGCGTACCGCCTTCGTCGTCGCACCCACCGACGCCTCCCACGCCGTGGCCACGTGCACCTCGCACCCGCTCAGGTGCAACCGCACGCCGGTGACGAGGCGGTCCGGGAAGTAGGTGACGGCCAGGCCGTCGCGTCCCGCGCGCAGGCCGACGACGCCCGGCACGTCGAGCACGGCCTCGGCGACCTGTTCCGCCAGCGAGGCCGGTCGCCGGGACGGCGCCGATCGGCGACTCCGGCGCGCGGGGCGCGCGTCGTCCGCCCGTGCGGTCCGTGGTGCGCGGCGCAGCTGATCCGGCTTCGTCATGAGTCCCTCCCGAACACGTTCCAACCTGGGTTGGTCGTGGGAGGACGCAGGATCGTCACGCGGATTACGTGAGGGAATCCCTTAGACGGAGGTGGCGTCCACCACACGTCGCACGCGGGCGGCGTTGGTCACGGGGTTCTTCACGACCTCGAGGAACTCGTCCATGTGGCGCTCCAGGCCCGTGAACTTGTCGAAGGGGGCACCCACGACGAGCTGGAACCCGAGGCCCCGCCAGGCGGCGACGGCCCGGCCGGCGAACTCGGCGTCCGCCTTGACGAACCCCTCGTCGAGGAACACGGGCGCGAACCGCGGCCGCGAGCGGAGCTCGTCACCCAGCCGGAAGCGCAGTGCCGCGCCGATGACGAACGCGATGAGCTCCTGCGACTCGCCGCCGGACTTCTCGCCGAGGGTGCGGTACCAGGCCTGGTGCGCCCCCGTCCGCGGGTCGTAGCGCTCCGCCGAGACCTCCACGTGGCGCCGTACGTCGAGGAGCGCGTCCCGCAGGCGTGCCTCGGCCGCGCCGGCGCGCGGGTCGTCGGCCGTGCGCAGCTGGGCCATGAACCGCTGGAGGCGCACGAACCGGGCCTCCAGCGCCTCGCCGGTGAGGCGTTCGCTCGTGCCCTGCGACAGCTCGCGCAGGTCGCCGAGGAAGAGCGTCACCTCGGTCGGGGTGAGCCGGCGGATCCGGATGCGCAGCCGGTCGGAGCCCGCCCCGAACGGCAGGCGCCGCAGGATGTCGTTGATCGGCGCGAGCCGGTCCTCGATGTCCTCGATCGCGGCGGCCATGGCGCCGGCGAGCGGCACGAGGTCCTGGCCCGACCAGTCGGCCAGGCGGCGCCGCCACTCCTCGCGGCGGTCGGCGAGGCCGGTGCGGCGGATCTCGGCGAGGATGTCGGCGTAGTCGCGGTAGCTGGTGAGCGCCGTGCCGCGGTTGGGGTCCGGCCAGCGCTCGGCGTAGAGCGTGAAGATCCGCACCAGCTCGCGCGACGCGGCCGCGATCTGCTCCGACGCGGTCCGCGCCGCCTCGCCGAGGCGGTCCCGCAGGCGCGAGCAGTTCTCGGCGAAGCGCTCGAGCGATCCCTCGACGCCGGGCCCGACGGCGGCGGCGAACTCGGCGTCGAGCCGCGCGGCCTGGTCGTCGGTGAGCTGCGTGGCCTGCTCGACGCGGTCGAGCTCGTCGTGGCAGGCGTCCTCAGCGTCGACCAGCCGCGCGTGCTCCTGCTCGAGCTCGGCGCGCTCGTCGGCGGCCAGGGTGCGCTCGACCTCGGCGGCGCGCATCGCCGCCTCGATCTCGTCGACCTGCCCGGCCAGCGTGCGCAGGTGGGCGTCGGAGCCGAGCACGCGCTCGCGCTGCGCGCTCAGCTCGTCGCAGCGCTCCTGGCTGCTCGCCACGTCGAGGTCGGCGAAGGGGATGTCGGCGATGGCCTGGTACGCCGCGACCCGGGCCTCGGCGGCGCGCTTGCGGCCCGCCACCTCGGTGCGCTCGCGGTCGAGCGCGTCGAGCTGGTCCTCGATCCGGCCGAGGGCCGCGTCGACGGCCGCGAGGGCCTCGGTGTTGGAGAAGCCGATGATGTCGGCGCCGCCGCTACGTCCGTGGGAGCCGCGGCGGCCCGAGCGGGTCTGGCCCGCCAGGGTGACCCGGAAGCCCTTGCCGTCGAGGTCCGCGGCGGACTCGACGCAGAGGGCGTCGCGGGAGGGATCGGCGAGGTACCAGCGCACCCAGCCCGCGAACGGTCCGTCCTGGTGGTCGAGCTTCCCCGAGATGCGGTCGGAGGAGCCCGGGGCCGGCGGGTCGACGTCGAGGTCGGCGCCGACGAACGTGATCCGGCGCGGCAGGTCGAGGTGGTCGATCGCGGCGGAGAAGTCGCGCAGCCTCTCGGCCGGCACGAGCAGCTGGCGGGCCGCGCCGCCCAGCACCGTCTCGATCGCGGTGCGCCACCGCTCCTCGTCGGGCCGCACCTCGACGAGCTCGGCCAGGAACGGCAGCTCGGCCGTCGTCAGCCCCGCGGCCTCCGCGAGCAGCCGGCGGATCTCGTCGAGCTCGCGCGGCACGCGACCACGGCGTCCCGCCAGCGACGCCCGGTCCTTGCGCAGCTCCGCGCGGCGCTCGAGCAGCGGGCCCTGGCGCCGGGCCACGTCGACGACGCCGTCCTCGAGGCGGGCGAGCTCCGCGTCGTACCCCGCCAGGAAGACGCGGCCCTCCGCCTGGGCCGCGGCGTAGGACTCCGCCGACGTGAGGTCGACGCCCAGCACGGCGGCCCGCGGGGCGAGCCGGTCGCGGCGCTCCGCGAGCTCCTCGGCGCGCGCCTGCTCCTTCTTCAGCTCCGCACCCAGCAGCTCGAGCGTCTCGCCGCCCGCGCCGCGGTGGGCCTCGCGGGCCGTCGACAGCTCGACCTGCAGGTCGGCCACCCGGCGCGCGATGCTCGCGCGTCGGTCGCGGTTGGTCTCGCGGGCCGCCTGGTTGGCGCGGACCGCCTCGGCCAGCAGGCCGGCGTGGCGGCGCAGCTCCCACAGCCGCAGGGGCGACGGCCCGGGGGAGGTGGCGCCGTAGGCGTCGAGCTCGCCGATCCGGTCCTGCGCCGCGACGAGCACGCGGTGGTGGTCCTCGATCGGGGCCAGCAGGTCGGACTTCTGCTGCTCCGTCACCATCGTCTCGTAGGACGCCTCGAGGTCGTCGAAGTGCTCGACCGCGCGGTCGGCCGCGGCGTACGTCGCGGGACGCTCGAGCACCATCTCCTTGTAGAGCTCGTCGACCGAGCGCACGGGCTGCGAGGCCTGGATGCGCGCGAGGAGCCGGAGCGCCTTGTCGCCGTCGCCGTTCGCGCCGATGCCGAGGCGGGCGTGGAGGCGGGCGGCGAACACGGCGTAGGTCTCGTGGCACTGCAGCCGGGGGAACAGCGCCCGCAGCTCGCGCGGCGCGAAGCGGGAGCCGACGGCCTGCTGCAGCTCGGAGAGGTCGAGCTCGCCCTCCACCGTCGCGAGGCGCGTCAGCACGTCGCTCGTGCGGGTGGCGCGGCGCGGCACGTAGAAGATGCGCAGCACCGTGAACCGCCGCTGCCGGTCGTCGACGAACGTCGCGGCGACGGCGCCCCACGTGTCCTCGTCGGAGCCACGGAGCGTGACCTGGCGCGATCCACCGCCGGCGCGGTCCTCGGCTTGGTCGACGACACCGCGCAGGTACGACAGCGGGCTGCGCTGCCCCGCCGAGCGGGCCCGCCCGGGTGCGACGTCGTTGGACGCGCCGTTGAGGCGCGTGTCGGACGGCATCATCAGCGTCGTCCACGCGTCGAGCAGCGAGGACTTGCCGACGCCCGACGCACCGGTCAGCAGCGTGGTCTCGCTGTGCAGCGGCACGACGTGGTGGCCGTTGAAGCCACCCCAGTTGACGAGCTGCAGCGAGGTGATCCGCCACTGCGTGCTGCCCTCGGTGGCGCCGTGCATGCCGAAGAGCGCCTCGTCAGCGGCCTCCAGGAGGCCCTCGTCGGGGACGTCGGGGGCGGTGTACGCCGCGAGGTCGGCTGCGTCGAGCGCCGGGTCGGCCTCGAGCTCGGGGTCGGCCTCGAGCTCGGGCTCGAGGGAGGCCCCGGTGGTCTCCGTCGTCTCCTCGGTCACGCCTCGTCCTCGGGGGTCTCGTCGGTCGCGGTGCTCTCGTCGGTCGCGGTGCTCTCGTCGGTGGGCTGCTCGGCGGCCTGCTCCTCCAGCCACGACAGCAGGTCGACGAGCCGCTCCAGCGGGAGCAGGGTCTCGACGGCCGGGCTGATCTCGAACCGGTCGGCCGTCGCCGGCCCCAGGAGCAGGCCGGCCTTGTAGACCGACGCCACCGCGTTGCGGGCCCGGGCCTCGTCGCCGGCGTCGTCGGTGGCGTCGGCCGGGCGCATCGAGAGCAGGTGCTCGACGATCTCGGCGACGTCCACCCAGGAGCGCTCCTCGCCCCGCGCGGAGTCCGTGAAGTGACGGTTGCGGAGGAAGACGAGCGTGATGGTCTCCTCGCGGTTCCACGCGGTGTCGTGCAGCAGCGTCGGGAAGCGTCCGCCCGCCTCGGGCACGGCCTGGCGCTTGAACGCCACCTCGCGCTCGGTGTCGACGACGAGCTCGAGGAAGAGGTCGTTGAGGCGCGACACGATCGCGCGGGGGTTCTCCATGAGCGCCGCCCACTCGCGGGGGTGGGTGCGGGCCGTGATGAACCGGAGCTTCACCAGCGCGAGCAGGGCGCGGCGCTGCTCGAGCAGCAGACCACCCTCGTCGCCCTCGAAGAGCGACAGCGAGCTCGTCGCCTCGAGCTCGGGGTTGAGGTCGACCCCGGTGTCGGTGTCGGTCATCGGGCGTCCTCCGGGAGATCGGGGTCGTCGTCGGGGTGGGTGGTGCGGGTCAGCACCGTGGGCAGCCGCAGGGTGCGGGTCGAGCCGTCGGGGCGCACGGTGACGACGTCGGTGGACCCGTCGCCGTCCACCAGCCCGCGGCGCTCGGCGAGGTGGAGGAGGCCGATGACCTCGACCGGCCGCCGCAGGTGCACCGGCAGGGAGTCGAAGAGCTCGGCGAGGGTCGCGGGGCCGGGCAGCAGCATCGGGTCGAGCACCGTGTCGAGGGCGTCGCCGAGGTCGGTGAGCGACGGGCCGCCGGCGGCGCGCAGCTCGTCCCAGGACACGTCGCCGCCGTCGGTGTCGTCGACGGGCTCCAGCGGCGGCGGCACCCGCTCCTCGCTGGGGTCGAAGAAGCGCTCCCGGAGGTGGTCGACGCCCGCCCGCTCGGCGAGGAGCGGGACGCCGGCGGTCGCGCGGGGACCGGTCGCGGCGTACCAGGTGCCGAGCCGCCCCTCGAGGTGCCGCAGCACGCGCTCGAGCTCGCGGTCGCGGTTGACGTCGCGGGCCTCGATGTTGCTGCGGAGCGTCGCGGTCGCGCGGTTGCGCTGCACGAGCACGCGGTCGAGGCCGGCGCGGATGAGCTTCACGGTGTCGCGGAGCTCGCGGCGGTCGGCCTCGGACAGGATCGCGTCGGTGCTGGGGTGCTCCAGCAGGGCCGCGATGTCGGCGCGCAGCTGGCCGAGCAGGTCCTCGTCGCGCAGCAGCGGGAACGCGCCCTCGAAGGCCCGTCCCTCCGGGGTCGCCGTGGTGAGCTGGTCGATGCGTGCGAGGTAGTCGTCGACGAGCTCTCCCGCGGGCCGCTCGTCGGCCCGGAACGCGTCGTGGATGTCGTTGCGGATGCGGGCGAACGCCTCCTCCACGCGCGCGAAGTCGCTGGGCAGCGCGCTGACGAGGGAGCGGAGCTCGCCGAAGCCCTCCGCCATGTAGTCCTCGCTGGCGGGCGGCATCTCCCCGCCGTCGATCAGCCGGTCGCGCTCGACGCGCAGCCGGTTGATCTCGTCGTTGAGCAGGGTGACACGGGTGGTGCGGTCGGGGTTCGCCTCGGAGTTGAAGCGTCGGAACGCCGACACGATCGTCGCCACCCGGTGCTCCGACAGGGTCGCGCGCTCGCGGGCCAGGGAGCGGGCCTGCTCGAGCGACTCCTGGGCGGACGAGGTCAGCACGTAGACCTCGCCGTCGCCGTCCGCCGCGTTGGCCCGGATCAGCCACTTGCGGCGCATCCAGGTGAGGCACAGCTCGCGCCCGGTGCCGCTGGGCAGGCCCTCGACGCCCGCCATCCGGAGCTCGTCGAGGTAGGTCTCGACCTGGTGGTGCAGGCGGCTCGTCGGCACGGGCTGGTTGTCGCGGCCGAAGGCCAGCCGGAAGATCGTGAGCACGAGCGGCGCGTGCTGCTGGTGCAGGAGGCGGAGCGTCGGCTGCTCGAACGCCTCGCGCATGCGCGCGAGCTCGTCGGCGACGTCGCTCATCGCAGTCCTCCCAGCCGTGTCGTGACCGGGTGAGGATGCCATGGCGGACGGCTACCGGCTCAGTCGAGCCCCCAGGAGGAGACGTGGGTCGGCGTCAGGCGGATGGCGGCGGCGTCCGCGTCGTACCGTGCCGGGCCACGCAGCGTCACCCCCCACGGGCGCCAGCCGGGACCGTCCCCCACCCCGTCGATGACGGCGGCGGCCCACGGGTGGGCGGCGACGTTGCGCACCCGCACCGTGCCGGCGAGGGACCGGCCCGTCAGCAGCAGGTCGCCGGTGGTGGGGTCGTGCTTCCAGACGGTGGGTACGACGTGGGGCAGGCCGTCGGCGTCCACGGTGGCCATCCGGGCGAGGCCGGTGGGGCGGGACAGGACGCGGAGCTCGGCGTCGGTCGGTGCGCGGCGGGGCATGGCGACGATGGGACAACCTCGACCGCGGTTGAGGTCAAGCCGGGGCTGCACGAGGCGGGTTCCGGACAGGCGTGCCGCGGGCCGACGCCCCCCGACGTCGACCCGCGGCACGGATCAGGGCCCTGCGCGCCGCGCGGCGCGGAGGGTCAGCCGGCGCTCACCACCCGCCACGGGGAGCTCCGGCGGGTGCTCGGCTCCTTGTCCCGTGAGGGGCGCGTGGCCTCCCACAGGCGGCCGTCGTGCACGACGCGGTCACCCCGGTGGTAGCGCTGCTCGCTGCTCCAGTCGGGCGCCCCGGGCACGCCGTTGACGGTCTCGGTGCTCTCCGCCAGGGCCTGGGTGGCGTGGCCGATGGCCGGCGCCATGATGTCGAGGGCCTCCTGCGACACGTTGGTGATGTCGTCGTCCGGGGTGTGGTAGTTCGGGTCGAGCAGCTCGCCCGCGGTCCCGCCGAACGTCGCCGCCTCCTCCTCGGTCTTCACGCCGTCGGCGCCGGTGAACAGGCCGGAGGCCGGGATGCCGTTGGTGATGAAGGCCTGGTAGTCGCTGCGGCCCGAGAACTCCGAGTCCACCCAGGGCTGGTCGACCGAGTCGAAGTAGTCGGTGAACACGGTCTCGGTCGCGATGGAGCCCTCGGGCACCTCGACCGGCGCCTCGTAGGTCGACTCGTCCGCGTCGTACACCCCGATCGTGTAGTTCGGCGAGCCCACCATGTCGAAGTTGAGGTAGGTCGCGATCGACTCCAGTCCGGCGGGGTCGTTCGTCGCCAGGTCGTCCACGTAGTGCGCAGAGCCGAGCAGCCCGATCTCCTCGGCGCCCCACCAGGCGAAGCGGACCTTGTTGTTGAGCGGCCCGGCCTCGGCCAGCTGCACGGCCGTCTCGAGGATCGCCGCCGAGCCGGAGCCGTTGTCGTTGATGCCCGGACCCTCCGGCACGCCGTCGAGGTGCGCGCCGACCATGACCACGTTGGAGTCGCGGCCGGTCGGCGTCTCGGCGAGCACGTTGAAGGTCTCGATGGTCTCGACCGACGCCTGCAGGTCGAACGTCGCGGTGAGCGGACCGGCGGCCAGCGCCTCCCGCAGCGCCGCGCCCTCGGCCTGGGTGATGCCGACCGCGGGGGCCGACCCCTCGAGGGTCTCGCCGAGCGTGCCGTTGAGGGCACCGTCGGTGTTGTTCGCGACGACCACGCCGGCCGCCCCGGCCGCCCCTGCCGCCGTCGCCTTCTGGCCGAAGGAGCAGGTGCCGCGGTCCACGAGCACGACGTCGCCCGTGACGTCCCCGCCCGCGTACGCCGCCGCGTCGCAGCCCAGCGGATCGGTGGCCGGGGTGGTCAGCGGGGCGGTGACGCCGCCGGCGGGCGTCGAGGAGGAGTACGACATGGCGACCGGCTCGAGCGCCACGCCCGGGACCTCGAGGACGACGGTCTCGACCTCGTAGGACTCCACGTCGAAGTACTGGCGCTCCGGGGCGTAGCCGGCCGCCGTCAGGACCTCCTCGACGTAGGCCGCGCCCGCCTCGTAGCCCGACGTGCCCACGGCGCGGTTGCCGCCGTTGGCGTCCGCGATCGCCTGCAGCTGCTCGAGGTGGTCGTGGACCGCGGCACCTGTGACCGTCTCGGACAGGTCGGGCGCGTCGTGCCCGTGGCCCGGACCATGGCCGTGCCCGGGTGCCCGCCCGGGGCCCCGGTCGTCGTCCCCGGGTCCGGCGGCAGCAGGACCGGTGGCGGCCGCCACGGCGAGACCGGTGACGACGGCGGTCACGGTCCCCATCACCGGACGCCTGGTGCGTCCGGACAGCATCGAGCTCGTCCTCACGTGTACCTCCCGATCGAGCACCCCGAGTGCCCTCGTTCGTCCGCGCGGCGCACCCCGATGCGCGCCGAGCCGGTGTGAGGACCCGCACGCTACGTGCTCCGACGCCCGGTGTGAACCGTGCGCACCCTCACGTCAGCGGCGCCGGGCCGGGCTCGCGCACGGCACGCAGGTGGTGGCCGAGGGCCGCACCGCGAGCCGCGCGGGGTCGATCGGACGGCCGCAGACGGCACACACGCCGTACGCGCCCCGGGCCACCCGGTCCAGCGCGGCGTCGATCTCCCGCAGCCGCTCGGTGCCCTCCCGGAGCAGCGTCTCGACCTGCGCGCGCTCGAACGCGATGGTGGCGCCCTCGGGGTCGTGCTCGTCGTCCGCGTTGCTGTCGCGGCTGGCGGCGACGAACGCGGCGTGCTCCTCCCGGAGGCGGGTGAGGCGCGCGAGGGTGGCGGCACGCTCCGTCCGGAGCGCGTCCGCGTCCGCGGGAGGCTCGAGCGCGGGGTCGGTCACCCGTTCGAGCCTGCCACGCGCGGGCTCGACGGCCTAGGGTCGAGAGGGTGACCCCGGATCCCACCCGCGCCCGCGTCTTCGGCTCGTTCGCCGAGGACTACGACCGCTACCGGCCCGACTACCCGGCGGAGGCCCTCGACTGGGTGCTCGCCGACGACCCGCGCCGCGTGGCCGACGTGGGCGCCGGCACGGGGAAGCTCACCGCCGCCCTCGTGGACCGGCGCCTCGACGTGGTCGCGATCGACCCGGACGAGGCCATGCTGGCCCAGCTCGCCGAGCGGGTGCCGGACGCCGAGCGGCGCGTGGGGCGGGCCGAGGAGCTGCCGCTCGACGACGCCTCCGTCGACCTGGTGCTGTTCGGGCAGGCGTGGCACTGGGTCGAGCTCGAGCCGGCGGTGGCGGAGGTACGTCGCGTGCTCTGCCCCGGCGGCAGCCTCGCGCTGCTCTGGAACACGGTCGAGGACGACCAGGGCGGCTGGGTGGCCGAGATCGAGTCGCTCGACCCGGCCCCGCCGCGCACGGCGGACTGGAGCCCCGACGACGTCGGGCTGCCCGAGGGGGAGTCCGAGCTCGCCGCGATCCGCTGGACCTGGTGGGTCTCCGTGGACCAGGTCGTCAACAACCTCGCGACCCACTCGGGGATCGCGACCCTGCCCGACGACGAGCGGGAGGCGCTGCTCGACCGGGCCCGCGGCATCGTCGAGCGCGCGGTCGAGGAGCAGGACCGCGGCGACGGGATGATCGCGTGGCCCCACACCTGCATCTGCGTGCGGTGGACGCCCCGGGACTGACCCGCCGGGGTCCGGCTCAGGCGGCGCGCGCGACCACGGCGCCGCCGAACGCGCGGCGTACCAGCGGCAGCGCCGCCAGCAGCAGCACCGCCGGCAGCGCGAACGCGATCCCCAGGCCCCGGCCCTCGCCGACCACGCCGAGCGAGGCGGCGCCCAGCACGACGCCGGCGTAGTTGAAGAGGTTGACCCGCGCGACGACCTCGTCGCTGCGTCCGGGCGCGAGCTCGCCCGCCGCGCCGAAGGCGAGCGGCACCAGGGTCCCCGTCGCGACGCCGGCCAGGGCGAACCCCGCCACGGCGCCCGGCACCCCGGGGACGACGGCGACGAGGCCGCAGCCGACGGCGCCGACCACGATCCCCGCGAGCGCGACGGGCGCCCGGCCCGACCGACGCACGAGCACGTCGGTCACCAGCCGCGTGGTGAGGACGGTGCCCTGGTAGGCGGCGTACCCCAGCGGAGCCAGCGCCGCGTCCGCGACGAGCCCGTCGAGGTAGACCGTGCTCCACGTCGACACCGCGGCGTCGACGGCGAACGCGACGAGCACGAGGGCACCGACGATCCGGATGCCCCGCCCGGGCAACGGTCCCCGACCCTCGTCTCCGGGCCCGCCCCCCGGCTCGCGGGCGGCGCGAGCGTGGTCGAACAGCCGCACGCCGACGAGGGCGACGCCGGCGAGCAGGACCGCCGCCACCACCATGCCGGTCGTGCCGGACAGCTCCGTCGTCGCGATCCCGGCCGTCGTGAGGGCGCCGAGCGCCGCTGCGGCCGTGTACGCCGCGTAGCAGCGCCCCAGCAGCGGTCGGCCCCGACGCCGCTCGGCGAGCACGCCCTGCATGTTGCTGGCGGCGTCGACGGCGCCCAGGCCCGCGCCGTACACGGCCGTCGCTGCCACGAAGAGGCCCAGGGAGCCGGCCGTCGCCGCCACGGTGAGCGCGGTGGCCTGCACGAGGAGGCCCCCGGCGAGCGCCTGGCGGCTGCCCCACCGCACGGCGACGAGGTCGGCGAGCACCGACCCGACCGCGGCGGCGACGCACACGCCGAGCAGGAGGCCCGAGACGAACGCGTCGCCGAACGCGAACCGGTCCTTGATCGCGGGCAGCGCGGTGACGACCGCGGCGTACCCGAACCCCTGGGCCGCGAACGCCGCCGCCACCACCGGGGCCGAGCCGGGGCGCGTCATGCACGCATGATGGACCCATGACGCCCCCCAGCATCGGAGAACTGCGGAGCCGACCGGCGCTCGAGCACCTCGACCTCGTGGCGGCCCCCGTCGCGGCGGCGCTGCAGGCGTGGGCGGCGGCCGACCCCGTCACCGCCGGGGCCGTCGGCGTCGCCGAGATCGACCCCGCGCTGGCCGACACGGCGACGCTCGTGGAGGCCTACCCAGCCCTGCTGCCGGAGATGTCCTTCAACTGCGTGCTCGTCGCCGGGCGCCGTGACGGCGAGGAGCGGGTGGCCGCCTGCGTCGTGCGCGCCGACACCCGCGCCGACGTGAACGGCCTGGTCAAGCGGTCCCTCGACGTGCGCAAGTGCTCGTTCCTGCCGATGGAGCGGGCGACCGCGGAGTCCGGCATGGAGCACGGCGGCATCACCCCCGTGGGCCTGCCCGGCGCCTGGCGGGTGCTCGTCGACGAGCGGGCCCGCACGGCCCCCGTCGCCGTCATCGGATCGGGGCTGCGCCGCTCCAAGCTGCTGCTGCCGGGCTCCTCGCTCGTCGCGGTCCCCGGCGCCGAGGTCGTCGCCGACCTCGGTCGCTGAGGCCGGCGCCTCAGCTGCCCGGCTGGGCCACGTCGAACACGGCGAGCTGGATGCCGTTGGAGTACGTCGCGTGCTCGACCAGCGTGAGCGCGACCTTGTCCGCGTCGTCGGCGAAGAGCCGCTTGCCGCTGCCGAGCACGAGCGGGAACGTCAGCAGGTGGAGCCGGTCGACGAGGCCGGCCGCGAGCAGGCCCTGCGCGAGGGTGGCGCTGCCGTGCACGTGGATCTCGCCGCCCTCGGTCTCCTTCAGGGCGGCGACGTCGTCGAGGCTCCGCAGCACCTGGGTGCCCGACCACTCCGGGTCCTGCAGGGTGGAGGACACGACGTACTTCGGCATCGCGTTGTAGGCCGCGAACTCCTCCATGGAGGGCCACACCGGCGCGAACTCGTCGTAGCTGCGCCGACCCAGCAGCAGCGCCGTCGCCGTCTCCATCTCGCGACCCTTGATCTCGTAGGCCTCCTCGACGAACGGCACGTCCTTGAAGGTCCAGCCCGCGTGCGGGTGGTCGCCGCCCCCGGGGGAGTCGACGACCCCGTCGAGGCTGACGAACTCGGTGACGACGATGGGGCGCATGGCTTCCTCCTGGGCTCGCCCGCCGGCGGCGGGGCGGTGGGTACGGCGAGTCTGACCCCCCACCGACCCGGAAGTCATCGGGGCTGCCCGGGACGTCACCCGCGTCGTACGGTGGCCGGGTGCTCGAGCTGACGTTCTCCGGCGAGGTCGTCCACTGGCGTGGGCCGGCGCCGTTCCACTTCGTGGCCGTGCCGCCCGACGAGACCGACGAGATCCACGCGGTGGCGGGGGCGGTGACCTACGGCTGGGGGATGATCCCGGCGACCGTCACCGTGGGTCGCACGAGCATGACGACGGCGATCTTCCCGCGGGACGGCGGCTACATGGTGCCGCTCAAGGTAGCGCTGCGGCGGGCCGAGGAGGTCGAGCTCGGCGACGTCGTCACGGTGACGGTGGCGATCGCGTCTCCCTGACCCCCGGCGTCGCTGTCGCGGCGCTTGCTCAGGCGTCGCCCGCCACGTAGGCGAACGACTCCGCCAGCACCCGACCCCAGAGGGCGTCGCCGCCGTCGGCGGCGGGCGGGACGCCGACCCACTCCCGGGCCTCCCCGCGTCCCATCCGCATGCGGTGGGCTCCCGCGGTGGCGACCAGCTCGTCGGCCCGCTCGGTCGGCACCTTCACGACGAGGTTCCCCTCGGTGTCGACGAAGCCGAAGATCTTGTCGCGCACGGTGAGGCTGTCGCCGCCGAACATGCGGCGCTGCCCGACACCGGGGCGGCCCAGGTGGTCGACCGCGAGGTCGGCGAGCACCGCCTCCCCGGCCGTACGACGCGGGTCGCGGGCCACGGCGTCCCGGACCTCAGCGGGTGACGGGGCTGGCGTCGTCGACGGACGGACCGGAGCCGCCCTCCACCTCGACCAGCGCGGAGGCGCAGGCGGCGTGGAGCACGACGAGGAGCTCGGTGTAGGTCTGCTCGCCCCGCGGACCGGCCTTGAGGTAGGCGGCGCGGGCACGGTTGAGCTGGAGCCGCAGCACGGCCGACTGGCCGGGGTCCTTGGCCTCGAGCCGGCGCAGGGCGCGGTCGAGCGCGACGTACTCCCGCACGGCGTCGGTCCCGTCCTGCGTGCGCTCCTCGGCGGTGTGCATCTGCTCCCCTCGCTCTCTGCTCCAGAAGAAAGAAAAACCGGAGCGCACGCCGCGCTCCGACGCGACGATGGTGCCACAGTTCGGCGCCGAATTCAGGGTCGTCGCGGCACGCTGTGGACGGACCTCCGGCACCACGGTGAACGGCAGGTGACGCGGGGATGAGGGCGGGGTCGTCGGCGGGCGCGGTTGCGGTCGCGAGCCGCGCGTCGGCGTACGCTGGTTGAGCGCTCAACGACCCCACGGAGGACCCCATGAACGTCCAGCTCGGCCTCGACACGTTCGGCGACGTCAGCTCCGACGCCACCGGTGCCCCGGTGCCCCACGGCCAGGTGATCCGCGACCTCGTCGAGCAGGCCGTGCTGGCCGACGGGATCGGCATCGACGCCATCGGCATCGGCGAGCACCACCGCGACGACTACGCGGTCTCGGCGCCCGACATCGTGCTGGCGGCGATCGCGTCCCGCACGGAGCGCATCCTCCTCGGCACGGCCGTCACGGTGCTGAGCAGCGACGACCCCGTGCGGGTGTACGAGCGCTTCGCCACCCTCGACGCGCTCGCCCCCGGGCGGGCGGAGGTCACGATGGGCCGGGGCTCGTTCACCGAGTCGTTCCCGCTGTTCGGGCTCGACCTGGGCGACTACGAGCGGCTGTTCGAGGAGAAGCTCGACCTGTGGGCGGCGCTGCAGGGCGAGGGCGAGGTCTCGTGGGAGGGCTCCGTGCGCGGGCCGCTGCAGGGGGCGCGGGTCTTCCCGACGACCGCCGCCGGCCGCATCCCGACGTGGGTCGGTGTCGGCGGGTCACCGGAGTCGGTGGTGCGGGCCGCCCACTACCGCTTCCCCATGATGCTGGCGATCATCGGCGGCGAGCCGGGCCGCTTCGCGCCGTACGTCGAGCTCTACCACCGCGCCCTCCGCGAGCTGCACCCCGAGCAGGCCGACGAGCGGCTGCCCGTCGGCGTGCACTCGCCCGGGTTCGTCGCCGACACCGACGAGGAGGCGCGCGAGCTGTTGTTCCCGCACTTCAAGGCCAACCGCGACCGCATCGGGCGCGAGCGGGGCTGGGGCCCGGCGACGCGGGCACAGTTCGACGCCGAGGCCGACGCGGGCTCGCTCTACGTCGGGTCGCCCGAGACCGTCGCGCAGAAGATCGTCGCGACCGTGCGCACGCTGGGGATCGACCGGTTCGACCTGAAGTACTCCAACGGCCCGCAGCCGCACGACCAGCTCCTGCGGTGCATCGAGCTCTACGGCACGAAGGTCGCCCCGCGCGTGCGGGAGCTGCTGGCGGACTGAGGGGCCTTCCCCCGCCGGCCTGGGGGCCTGGCGCGGAAAGGGTCACGGACGACAGCCAATCCGGCGTCCTGGGTGGCGTTCGTGCCCCCTTCCGGTACGGCGCGCACTCATGCCGCTCGCGG
Source organism: Nocardioides alkalitolerans (assembly GCA_038184435.1). Lineage (NCBI taxonomy): Bacteria > Bacillati > Actinomycetota > Actinomycetes > Propionibacteriales > Nocardioidaceae > Nocardioides > Nocardioides alkalitolerans. Next base: position 3,515,353 of record CP116227.1, read on the forward strand.
TGGCATGCGACGCGGGGCCCAGCGCTGGCGCAGCCACGCCGTGCCGGCCGGGGTCTGCGTGCTCTCCCGCAGCAGGGCCCGCCACGGCCGCAGGCGTGACGGGTCGTGGTCCCGTCCCGCTGCACGATCGAGATCGCGGGCCAGCGTGCCGACCTGGCCGAGGAGGTCGTGGCGGGTCACCGCGATGCGACCCCAGGCGACGGCGCCCAGGCGGCGGTCGCGGCGGAGGTCGTCGCGCTGTGCGTCCGCCTCCCGGTGCGTGGCGCCGTCGTACTCGACCAGGGTCCGGGTCCCCCGGATCCACAGGTCGCCGCGGGCGACGAGCTGCTCGTCGGCGTCCCGGACCTCGCGCTGGGCCTCGACGTCGAGGCCCAGCACCAGGCACAGCGCGCCGAGGACGACCTCCATGGCCGATTCCGCGCCGTCGAGCACCAGGTCCGACGCGGCGCGGAGGCGCGGCCCGCCCCGGACACCGGCCCCGTGCGCGGCCTCCGTCACGGCCGCTCGGGGGACCCCGGCGTGGAGTGCGCCCGCGACGACGACGGCCAGGTCGAGCGTGCCGAGCAGACGCCCGCAGTCGAGCAGCGTCCGCGGCGCCGACGCGAGGCGGAGGCCCGACAGCGTCTCGCTCGGTGCCGCGTCGGCCGTCCTCGCGAGCCGCACCTCGGGGCGCCGCACCCGGCCGCTGCCCCGCGGCACGCTCGCGAACACGGGCACGTCGTCGGGCAGCAGCGGCAGCCACCACCCGCGTGCCCGGGCGGCCGTCAACCCGGTCAGCACCGCCGACGGTGGCAGCACCTGCTGCACCGCGAGCAGGTCGAGGTCAGGCGCTTCGGACGGTGCATCGACCTGCCGGTGGGCCCCGTGCACCACCCGGGTCCACCCGGCGCGCCGCACGCGGCCGAGCTCGACCAGGTCGGCGTGCTCGGGATCCTCGGATGCGTCAGCGGTGGCCACCCGCCCACGATGACCCCGCCCGGACGGCGCTCAGGGCGTCATCGCCGCGCCTGGGGAGGGATGCGGCCCACCGTGGGCCTGGGGACGACCAGCGGGCCGTCCGGAAAGGGGCACGAACGCCGTCCCGATCGCCGGATCAGCCGTCGTTCGTGACCCTTCCGCAGGGGTCCGCAGGCGCGCCCAGGCTCAGGCCGGGGGCTCCTGCCCGTTGGGCGACGCCCCGCCCTCGGCCTGCTCCTTCGCGTGCTCGGCGAGCGCCGCGTCGAGGTCGAGGTCGCGCAGGCCGGTGATCAGCTGCTCGAGGGCCGCGGGCGGCAGGGCGCCGGCCTCGCGGTAGACGAGCGTGCCCTTCTTGAACGCCATCAGCGTCGGGATCGACGTGATCTGCGCGGCGCCGGCCAGCTGCTGCTCCGTCTCGGTGTCGACCTTGGCGAACACGACGTCGCCGTGCGACTCCGACGCCCTCTCGAAGACGGGCGCGAAGGCCTTGCACGGGCCGCACCACTCCGCCCAGAAGTCGACGATCACCAGCTCGTTGTCGGTGATCGTGCTCTCGAAGTCGGTGGATCCGATGTTGACCGTGCTCATGGCCGCTCCTTCGTCGTCGGGCCTGTCCCTCGCTCCAACGAGGCCGGGCGGGCGGGTGTTCCCCGTTCCGGCTAGCGTCTCCCCCTCGCCCAGCCCGATCCCCAGCCCGACCCCAGCCAGCCCGAGGAGCCCGATGCCGCCCCGCCCGCGCCGTACCGCCACCCGCACCCGACCCCGGCCCGCCGACATGGTCGCGCCGCCCGGCGCGATCGAGGTGTTCACCGACGGGGCGTGCTCCGGCAACCCCGGACCCGGCGGGTGGGCGTGGGCGATCGACGAGGAGCGGTACGCCGCGGGCGGGGAGGCCGCGTCGACCAACCAGCGCATGGAGGTGCGGGCCGCCTACGAGGCGGTCCGGGCCAACCCGGGCCCGCTGGTGGTGGTGAGCGACTCGACGTACGTCGTCAACTGCTTCCGCGACCGCTGGTGGGCGGGGTGGCTGCAGCGCGGGTGGACCAACAGCGCGCGGCAGCCGGTCGCGAACCGCGACCTCTGGGAGCCGTTCGTGGAGGAGGTCAACGCCCGCGGCGACGTGGCCTTCCGGTGGGTGAAGGGGCACTCGGGCAACCGCATGAACGACCTCGTCGACCGCCTGGCGGTGCAGGCGGCCAAGCAGGTCTGACCGCTCGCCGAAACCCGGGTGCGTCGTGCCGGAGCCGACTGCGACACTGACGCCCATGCGGCCCATCGTGCAGAGCAAGAAGCTCCAGAACGTCCGGTACGACGTGCGAGGTCCGATCCTCGTCGAGGCGCAGCGGCTCGAGGCGGAGGGCCACCGCATCCTCAAGCTCAACATCGGCAACCCGGCGCCGTTCGGCTTCGAGGCGCCGCAGTCGATCGTCGCCGACATGGTGACGCACCTGCCGGACGCGCAGGGCTACTCCGACTCGCGCGGGATCTACTCGGCGCGCACGGCGGTGGCGCAGTACTACCAGTCCCGCGGCCTCACGGAGACGTCCGTCGACGACGTCTTCATCGGCAACGGCGTCTCCGAGATGATCTCGCTGGTGCTGCAGGCGTTCCTCGACGACGGCAACGAGGTGCTCGTGCCGGCGCCGGACTACCCGCTGTGGACGGGCGCGGTGACGCTCTGCGGTGGCACCCCGGTGCACTACCGCTGCGACGAGGAGAACGGGTGGAACCCCGACCTCGCCGACATCGAGGCCAAGATCACCCCGAACACCCAGGCCCTGGTGATCATCAACCCGAACAACCCGACGGGCGCGGTCTACAGCGAGGAGACCGTCAAGGGCCTCGTCGACATCGCCCGGCGCCACGACCTCGTGCTGATGAGCGACGAGATCTACGAGAAGATCCTCTTCGACGACGCGGTGCACCACCACACGGCGACGTACGCCGGCGACGACGTCCTCTGCCTCACCTTCTCCGGGCTCTCGAAGGCCTACCGGGTCTGCGGCTACCGCGCCGGCTGGGTGATGATCTCCGGCCCGAAGCACCTGGCGGAGGACTTCCTCGAGGGCCTGACGCTGCTCTCCAACATGCGGATGTGCGCGAACGTGCCGGCGCAGCACGCGATCCAGACGGCGCTGGGCGGCTACCAGTCGATCAGCGAGTACATCGGGCCGGGCGGCCGGTTCTACGAGCAGTCGAAGACCGCGTGGCGCCTGCTCAACGAGATCGAGGGCGTCAGCTGCGTGGAGCCGATGGGGGCGCTCTACTGCTTCCCGAAGCTCGACACGGAGATGTTCGGGATCACCGACGACCAGGAGTTCGTCATCGACCTGCTCCGGGCGAAGAAGCTGCTCGTCACCCACGGCACGGGATTCAACTGGTTCGAGCCCGACCACTTCCGCCTGGTGACGCTGCCCGACGTCGACATGCTGACCGAGGCCATCGAGCGCATCGCCGACTTCCTCGCCACGCTGCGCCGCTGAGGCCCCTCCCTCCTCGGGGACGTCATGCGCGTCGGCGGCCGGGGCCACCGCGGCGCATGACGTCCCGAAGAAGCCCTCAGCCGGCGATCCCCGCCACGACGCGGGTGGCCTGCTCGATGGCGCGCTTCGCGTCGAGCTCCGCCGCGACGTCCGCGCCGCCGACGAGGTGCACCGCGCCGCCGGACGGGTACGCCGCGGAGCCGTCCAACGCGTCGTACACGTCCCGCACGGACTCCTGCCCGGCGCACACGACGACGTGGTCCACGGCGTACAACCGCTGCTCCCCGTCGACCGTCACCCACAGGCCGTCGTCGTCGATGCGGTCGTAGGTGACGCCCGAGACCTGCACGACACCCGACTGCTTGAGCACGGCCCGGTGGGCCCAGCCGGAGGTCTTGCCGAGGCCGACGCCGATCGGTGTGGTCTTGCGCTGCAGCAGGTAGACCTCGCGCACCACGGCGCGCGGCTTGGCCTCGGTCAGCCCGCCGCGGTCGAGAGCGGGGTCGCCGACGCCCCAGTGCGACTTCCACGTCGCGACGTCGTCGATGGTCTCGGCCGGGTCGTGGGTGAGGAAGTGGGCGACGTCGACACCGATGCCGCCGGCGCCGATGACGGCGACCCGCTGGCCGCAGGTGACGCGGCGGGCGAGCACGTCGGCGTACGAGACGGCCTTCGGGTGGTCCATCCCCGGGATCGACGGGACGCGCGGCTCGACGCCGGACGCCACGACGACCTCGTCGAAGCCCGCCAGGTCGTCGGGGGTGGCGGTGGTGCTGAGGCGCACGTCGACGCCCAGCACCTCGAGGCGGCGCGTGTAGTAGCGCAGCGTCTCCGCGAACTCCTCCTTGCCGGGGATCTGCATCGCGAGCTGGAACTGTCCGCCGAGGTGGGGGTTGCGCTCGAAGAGCGTGACGGCGAAGCCGCGCTCCGCGGCCGACACGGCAGCCGCGAGCCCCGCGGGCCCGGCGCCCACGACCGCGACGGTGCGGCGGGTCCGCGTCGGGCTCAGCACCAGGGTCGTCTCGCGGCACGCCCGCGGGTTCACCAGGCACGACGACTTCTTGTTGCTGAAGATGTGGTCGAGGCACGCCTGGTTGCAGGCGATGCACGTGTTGATCTCGTCGGCCCGCCCGGCGGCCGCCTTGGCGACGAGCTCGGCGTCGGCGAGGAACGGCCGCGCGAGCGAGACGAGGTCGGCCTCCCCGGCGGCGAGGATGTCCTCGGCCACCTCCGGCGCGTTGATGCGGTTGGACGCGCACACCGGCGTGGCGATGCCGGCCTCCCGCAGCGCCGCTCGCAGGCGCGCGGTCGAGTCGCGCCACGCGGCCCGCGGCACCTGCGTGATGATCGTCGGCACCCGCGCCTCGTGCCAGCCGATGCCCGTGTTGAAGACGTCCACGCCGGCCTCGACGAGCGCCTGCGCGAGCTCGGCCGTCTCGTCCCAGGTCTGCCCGTCCTCGACGAGGTCGAGCAGCGAGATGCGGTAGTCGAGCAGGAAGTCGTCGCCGACGAGCTCGCGCGTGCGGCGCACGACCTCGATCGCGAACCGCATCCGCTTCGTCGCCGAGCCGCCCCAGCGGTCCGTGCGGTCGTTGGTGCGGGCGGCGAGGAACTGGTTGATGAGGTAGCCCTCGGACCCCATGATCTCGACCCCGTCGTAGCCCGCCCGCTGCGCCAACCGCGCCGCCCGCGCGAAGTCGCTCGCCGTGCGGTCGACGCCCTTCGTGCTGAGCGCCGTGGGACGGAACGGCGTGATCGGGCTCTTCCGACGCGACGCGCCGACGTTGAGCGGGTGGTAGCCGTAGCGCCCCGCGTGCACGAGCTGCAGCACGATCTTCGCGTCGTGCTCGTGCACCGCATCGGTGACCTGCACGTGGCGCGCGGCCTGCAGCCGGCTCGTCATCTCGGAGCCCAGCGGCTTGAGCCAGCCGCGCTTGTTGGGCGCGTAGCCGCCCGTCACGATCAGCCCGACCCCACCGGCGGCGCGCTCGGCGAAGTAGGCCGCCAGCTTCCCGATGTTCCAGAACCCGTCCTCGAGCCCGGTGTGCATCGAGCCCATGACGCTGCGGTTGCGCAGGGTGACGCTGCCCCGCCCGTGCGCCGTGGGGACGGTGAGCGGGCTGAGGAAGGTGGGGTACGCCGTGGGCACGGTCATCGGGACTCCTCGCGGTCGGTGTCGGGGTCGGTGTCGGGGTGGGTGTCGGGGTGGGTGCTCGGCGCGCCGTGCGCCGTCAGGTACTCGTCGAGCCAGGTGATCCAGAACCGCTCCATGAGCAGCCCGCCGCGCAGCACGAGCCAACGGTCGAGGGCCGGCCCGGTGAGTGCCCCCGGGTCGGGGAACTGCTCGGCGGCCATGGCCTCGAAGGTGCGCAGCCGCGCCCGGTGCTCCTCCCGCCGGACGGCGAGGTGGGCGAGCACGGCCGAGCGGTCGCCGTACGCCGCGCCGCGCATCTTCACCGCCACCTCGGTGCGCAGCGGCTCGGGGGTGGAGGGCGTCGCCAGCCACTCGGCGAGCACCTTCGCGCCGAGCGGGGAGACGGCGTAGACCTTCTTGTCGGGCCGACCCGTCTGCGCGACCGTCTCGACGTCGACCCAGCCGTCCTCCGCCATGCGGCCCAGCGTCCGGTAGATCTGCTGGTGGCTGGCCTGCCAGAAGTTGCCGAGGGTGCGCTCGAAGCGCTGGGTGAGCTCGAGGCCGGAGCCGCCGCGCTCGCGCAGCGCCACGAGGAGCACGTGTTCGAGGGCCATGGGGAGGAGCGTGCCATGCAACGGGTTGCAGTGCAACTAGTTGCACAGCGGTGCTCCCGGCCGTGGTGCGAGCCCGCCACTTTCCGTAGGCCTGGCACCACGACCAGGTGCCCGCCCCAGGGGGCCCGGGGACCGGGGCCGTCACCTCCCCGCAACACGCGTCCGCCACGATGCGCCCATGGCCTGGATCGTGCTCGTCCTGTCGGGATGCCTCGAAGCGGTCTGGGCGACCGCCCTGTCGCGCTCGGAGGGGCTGACCCGCCTGGTGCCCTCCGTCGTCTTCGGCGTCTCCGTGGTCGCGAGCATGGTCGGCCTCGCGTGGGCGATGCGCACGCTGCCGGTCGGCACGTCCTACGCGGTGTGGGTGGGGATCGGCGCGGCGCTCACCGCGTCGTACGCCATGGTCACCGGCGCCGAGGCCTTCTCGGCGGTGCGGGCGCTCCTGCTGCTCGGCATCGTGGCCTGCGTCATCGGTCTCAAGCTCGCCCACTGAACCCGCGCACGGGCGACCACACCGAGGATGCCCTCGCGACTGTGACAGTGAATCTGTCATGATCCGTCCATGGCGCTCACGCTGGGACAGGGAACGGGGCCGCTCGCCGGCCTGAAGGTCGTCGAGCTCGCGGGGATCGGGCCGGGCCCGCACGCGTGCATGATCCTCGCGGACCTCGGCGCGGACGTGATCCGCATCGACCGTCCGGGCGGGGGCGCGCTGTCGGTCGTGGCCGACCCGCGCCACGACCTGCTCACCCGCGGCCGGCCCAGCGTCGCGGCCAACCTGAAGGACCCCGTCGCCCGCGACACCGTGCTCGACCTGGTCGCGGAGGCGGACGTGCTCGTCGAGGGCCTGCGGCCCGGGGTGACCGAGCGGCTCGGGCTCGGCCCCGACGACTGCCTCGCGCGCAACCCGCGGCTGGTCTACGGCCGCATGACCGGCTGGGGCCAGACGGGCCCGCTCGCCCACGCGGCGGGTCACGACATGGACTACATCGCCATCACGGGCGCCCTCCACGGGCTCGGCCAGGACAAGGCCCGGCCGCACTTCCCGAGCAACCTCGTCGGCGACTTCGGCGGTGGCTCGACCTACCTCGTCATCGGCATCCTCGCCGCGCTCGTCGAGCGCGGCATCAGCGGGAAGGGCCAGGTCGTCGACGCCGCGATCGTCGACGGCACCGCCCACCTCAACGCCATGGCGTCCGCGATGCTCGCCGGCGGCGGCTTCACGGAGGAGCGTGCCGCGAACCTGCTCGACGGCGGGATCCCGTACTACGACATCTACGAGACCGCCGACGGCGAGCACCTCGCGGTCGGGGCGCTCGAGCCGCAGTTCTTCGACGAGCTCGTGACCCGCCTCGGCATCAAGGAGCAGGCGCCCACGCAGGCCGACCTCGGCCGGTACGACGAGCTCCGCACGCTCGTCGCCGACACCATCCGCTCGCGGACCCGCGCGGAGTGGACCGAGGTCTTCGACGGCACCGACGCGTGCGTCGCGCCGATCCTGCGCATGAGCGAGGCGCCGGAGCACCCGCACGTCAAGGCACGCGAGATCTTCGTCGAGCGCGACGGCGTCGTGCAGCCGGCGCCGGCGCCGCGGTTCTCGCGCACCGCGCCGACGCTGACGCTGAGCCCCCACCGCGCGGGCGCCTACACGCGCGAGGCGCTCGAGGCGTGGGGCGTGGCAGATGTCGACGGTCTGATCGCGTCGGGGGCGTTCGTCCAGGCCTGAGCGCCGCTGGCGGGGTTGGCGTCGGCGGCGCCCCCGGCCCTGGCACCCTTGCCCGGTGATGCTCCTCGCCGCCGCCGTGGTCGCCGCCGTGGCCTGCCTGGTGGCGGCGCTCGCGCTCGACGGCGTCCGCCAGCTCGCGGTCGGCGTGCTGGGAGCCGGGCTGGTCCTCGGCGTCGGGGCGGTCAGCCCCGGGCACGCCGAGCGGGCGGTGCTCGACCTGTTGCCCGTCGTGGGCTACCTCGTCGCGATCCTCGTGCTCGCCACGCTCGTGGAGCGGGGTGGCGTATTCGCCTGGCTGGGCGGGATCGTCGCGGCCGGCTCCCGGCGCGCCTCCGATCCCGGGCGGCGGCTCGTGCTCCTCGCCGTGCTCACCGCGGCGGTGGTCACGGCGCTGCTCACGCTCGACGCGACGGTCGTGCTGCTGGCGCCCGTGCTCGTGCTGGCCGCCCGCGGGCTGGGCCGGGACCCCTGGCCGCTCGACCTGGCCTCCGTGCGCCTCGCCAACACCGCGTCGATCCTGCTGCCGGTCTCCAACCTCACCAACCTGGTGGCCTTCGACGCGTCGGGGCTGACCTTCCTCCACTTCACGCTGCTCATGGCGCCGGCGTGGCTCGTGGTCGTCGCGGCCGAGCACGTCGTCGTACGCCGCGCGCAGCGCCCCGCCGCCGCGACGCCCGCGGTGGTGGAGGCCCCGGTGGCGGTCCCGCGCCCCGACCGGCTCACCCTCGTCGTGCTCGGCGTGACGTTGGCGGCCATCGTGGTCGGGGGTCAGCTCCACCTGGAGCCCGTGTGGCCGGCGCTGGTGGCGGCGGCGGTGCTGGGCGTGCGCGCGGCGCTCACCCGCCGTCCCGAGCTGCGGCTCGCGCCGACACGGCTGCTCGCGGCGGGGCAGGTGCCCTTCGCCGTCTTCGTGCTCTGCTGGGCGATCGCCGTGACGGCGCTGGCCGACCGGGGCGGTGCCGACCTCCTCGACCGGCTGCTGCCGGACGGCACCGGGGTCGTCAGCCTCGTGGTGGTCGCGCTCGTGGCCATGCTCGCCGCCAACCTGCTGAACAACCTCCCGGCCACCCTGCTGCTGGTGCCGCTGGCCGCGCCCGTCGGGCCCGAGGCCGTGCTCGCGGTGCTCATCGGGGTCGGGGTGGGGGCGAGCGCGACGTACGCCGGCTCGCTGGCCAACCTCCTCTGGCTCCGCAACCCCGCGCTGGAGCACCCGGCGGACGTGGGCCGGCGCTTCCACGCGGTCGGCCTGCTCGTCACGCCGGTGCTCGTGGTGGTCGCGACCGCCGTGATGGCCGGTACGGCGACGCTCGTCGGGACCTGAGCCCGCCCCGATCCGCGTCGTGGCCTCAGCGCCCCGCTTTCCGCCGCGCTGAGGCCACGACCGCCCTCGCCACGTCGCGCGCCGCGGACCAGAGGGTCCGCCTCAGCCGCCTGCCACCGGTGGTGGGAGGGTTCCTGCGCCGCGCCGGCGCATCTCGTCCAGGGAGACGAGGCGCTCACCTGACCGCCCCTGTAGGTCGGGGTACTCGTGCAGTGCGTAGCGGGCGAGCGCCGGCATCGTGATCTCGAGAACCCCCCGGCGGGGGGCATAGATGTCTCCGGTCTCGATGAGGTTCTGTCGAACGCGTGACCAGGAGCGCTGATCTCGACCCAGGATGACCGCGAGCTCTTGGGCCGTGGCTCGGCCACCGTTCGCGGCGATCGCCGTGACGAGCTCGGCCTCCCGCTCGGAGAGCGCGTCCCAGCGCGGCTCGAGGGAGCGCATGGTCAGGGTCTCGGCGGCCGGAGGGATCGCGGCTGCGGCGGAGGCGACGTCGACGACGGGGCCGGGGGCGTGGCGCCACACGGCCTGTGCGAAGTACTGCAGGTGCGCCGGATAGCGGTTGGACGCCTCGAGCACGGCGTCGACGGCCGCAGGCTCCCAGCCGCCCCCAGCAACACGGGCAGGTTCGAGGATTGCCAGGCGGGCGTCGGGCTCCTCGAGCTGCAGCGGGATCCGGGTCTCCACGAAGAGGCGATCGGGATGAGTGACACCTGCCTCGATCAGCCGGGCCATGGTGTGGGGCAGTCCGGTACCGGCGAAGACGACGGCCGCGTCGGGGTGGTCGACGTTGAGGCGCTGGAGCACTGCGGCGATGAGGGCGACCTCGCGAGCGTCGCCGACCTGGATCTCGTCGATGGTCAGCATGACCCCACCCCTGGACGCGGCCGTCTGCAGACCGCCTGTCTCGCCCCGCACGGCCTCGGAGAGGGCCGCCAGGGCGCCCGCGAGGGACTCGGGATCGCGCGCCACTCCGGCCGACCCGCCCGCCGGCGGGTGGAGGCTCACGCCGGCCGAGAAGCCCCCGGCTCCCAGCTGCAGGCCAGCGAATCGCTCGAGCGCCTGCTTCGCGCGCTTCCACGGTCCCTTGTCCGCCGCGATGGCGGCGTCGGCCTGCCGGATGAGCGACGCGACCATCGTCGGCTCGTCGCGCACTGCTTGGAGATTGACGACCTCGTAGCCGAGGCTGCGAGCCTGGTCTGCCAGCACGGTGAGCGTGCAGGTCTTGCCGACCCCACGTGGGCCGGTGAGGAGCAGGTCCTCGGCAGCTGCACGACCCCCGCCTCCCGCGACCGCGTGCAGCTGCAGGGTCCAGTCCCGCACGAGCCGGTCACGACCGACGAGCAACGGCGGGACCTTGCCCGCGCCGGGTCGGTAGACGTTGCTGTCCATGCGCTCATCCTCCTGCAGAAAGACGTAGAAAACAGCATCTTTCTGCGTCTTTCTACCGGGGCGCGCGGTCCGTGGCGAGACCTCCCCGCGCTAAGGCGTGGCCTCAGGGCCTCGTCTTCTGACGCGCTGAGGCCACGACCGCCCTCGCCACGTCGCGCGCCGCGCTCGTCGTCACGTGTCCGTCGCGCAGCCGCATCGCGAGGTCACCCGAGACCACCAGCAGCAGGGACTCGGCGAGCCCGTCGGCGCCGGTCTCGCCGACGACGGGCACGGCCAGCGCCCGCAGCCGGGTGCGCAGCTCGTCGGTGTCGCGCGCCAGCGCGGCGGCCAGCGGGGCCGGGGGATCGGCGTGCTCCGCCGCGCTCCCGAGGAAGGCGCACCACCGGGCACCGTCGGGCCGCGCGCGGAAGGTCTCGAGGGCGTCGAAGACGGCCAGCAGCCGCGCCTCGTCGTCGGCGGCGGCGGCCACAGCGGCGTCCCAGGTGGCGAGCCATGCATCGAGGCGGCGCTCCAGCGCGGCGACGAGCAGGCCGTCCTTGCTGCCGAACGCGCGGTAGAGCGTCGCGGGGGAGACCCCCGCCAAGGCGAGCACCTCGTCGACCGGGGTGGCGGTCACGCCGCGGCGGAAGAGCAGCTGGTCGGCGGCGTCGAGCAGCTTCCTCTCGGTGCTCGCTCGGCTGGCCATGGACCCCACCCTAGACTTGGCAAAGTGAAACGCCCGTTATCGTTTGAGCACGGTCCTGACCGCGCGTCCGGGATGCTCGTCGTCGCCGGTCTCGCCTTCATCGCGAGCACCTACGGCCTGGTGCGTCTCGCCTACGGCCTCTTCCTCCCCGACGTGCAGGCCGACCTCGGCCTCGGGGACCGCGCCGCGGGCTACGTCTCCTCCGGCGCCTCCCTCGCCTACTGCGCCGGGGCGATCGTGGGGCTGGTCGCCGACCGCCGCCCGCGGACGGTCCTGGTGGCGGCCGCGCTCACGGGCGTCGTCGGGGCGACGGGCATGGCGCTCGCCCCCGGCACCGGCGCGTTCGCCGCCGCCGCGGTGCTCGCGTCGTCCTCGGCCGGGCTCGCCTCCCCGGCGCTCGTGGCGATCGTGGACCGCCGGGTGGCCGTCGACCGGCGTGCCCGGGCCCAGGCGGTCGTCAACTCCGGGACCGGCCCCGGCCTGGTCGCGGCGGGCCTGCTCGCCGTCGTGCTCCTGCCCGACTGGCGCGCGGGGTTCGCCGCCGGCGCCGCCGCGACCCTGCTCTGCGGCGTCCTCGTCCTGCTCCTCGCGCGGGGCGGCTCCTCCGGGCCGGCGACTCCCGAGACCCCCGACGCGCACGGGTACGGCGCGGGTCGCGCCGCGACGTACCAGCTCCTGGTCCCTGCCCTCGGCGCGCTGGGGCTGGGCGCGGCCTCGGCCGCGGCGTGGACCTACGGTCGGGCGCACCTCGCCGCTCAGGGCCTCGGCGAGACCACGACGACGGTGGCGTGGATCGGCATCGGGGTCGGCGGCACCGCGACGGTCCTGACCGCCCGTCGCCTCGCCAGCCGCTCCCCGCGGGTCGGCTGGGCCGTGACGGTGGCGACCGTCGCGGGCGCCCTGGTGCTGCTCGGCACCGCGGGCCGAACCCCGGTCCTGGCCGTGCTGGCCTGCGCACTCTTCGGCTGGGGCTTCGTCGCGGCGACGTCCGCCCTCATCGCGTGGGCGGCGGAGCTGCGCCCGCAGGCGCCGGCCGCGGTGACGGCCGGCTTCTTCGTGCTCCTCGTGCTCGGCCAGGCGCTGGGCTCCGCCCTGGCGGGGGAGGTCACCGCGCGCAGCGGGTCGGGCGCGGCGTTCCTGCTGGCGGGTGTCGTGGCGCTGGCGGCCTGCGCGGCGTCCGTTCCCCGGCGGCCGGAGGGAGAGGGGAGTGCGACCCGATCGGCCGGTGTCCGTCCGACGACGCCCTGGTAGACCTGTGACGTGGACCTCACCCTGTCACCCGACCAGGAGGCCTTCCGGGCCGCCGCCCGCGAGTTCTGCGACCGCGAGGTCGTGCCGCACCGCACGGCGTGGGACCACGCCGAGTCCGTCGACCTCGCCCTCGTGCCCAAGCTCGGCGAGCAGGGGTTCTTCGGGGTGAAGATCCCGGAGGAGTACGGCGGCCTCGGCCTCGACCTCCTCACCTACTGCCTCGCGATGGAGGAGCTCGGCCGGGCCGACTCGGCCGTCCGCGGGATCGTCTCGGTCTCGGCGGGCCTCTTCGCGGGACCGATCCTGGCCCACGGCACGGAGGAGCAGAAGCAGCGCTGGCTCCCCGGCATCGTCGCCGGCGAGCTGCTCGGCTGCTTCGGCCTCACCGAGCCCGGCCACGGCTCCGACGCCGCGAACCTCCGCACGAAGGCGGTCCGCGACGGCGACGACTGGGTGATCGACGGCGAGAAGATCTTCATCACCAACGGCACGTGGGCCGACGCCTGCCTCGTCTTCGCGCGCACCGGCGGGCCGGGGCCGAAGGGCGTGTCGGCCTTCATCGTCCCGACGGACACGCCCGGCTTCGAGCGCCGGGAGGTCACGGGGAAGCTCGGCCTCCGCGGTCAGGCCACCGCGGCCCTGTCGTTCAGCGGCGTGCGGGTGCCCGCCGACGCGCTCCTCGGGGAGGAGGGCCAGGGCTTCCGGATCGCGATGGCGACGCTCGACACCGGGCGGGTGGGCATCGCGGCGAGCTGCACGGGGATCATCGCGGGCTGCCTGGCGGCGACGCTGGAGTACACGACCCAGCGCGACCAGTTCGGCAAGCCGGTCGCGGCCCACCAGCTGGTGCAGGACCTCATCGCCGACATGTCGGTCGACGCCGACGCCGCCCGGCTGCTGGTCTGGCGGGCCGCCGACCTCGCGATGCGGGGCGAGCCGTTCTCGCTCGCCGCGTCGAAGGCGAAGCTGTTCGCCTCGGAGGCGGCGGTGCGCGCCGCCAACAACGCGGTGCAGGCGTTCGGGGGCTACGGCTACGTCGACGACTACCCCGTCGCGAAGTACCTCCGCGACGCCCGCGTCATGACGCTCTACGAGGGCACCAGCCAGATCCAGAAGCTGCTCATCGGCCGCGCCGAGACCGGGGTCTCCGCCTTCGTGTGACCCACGCGGCCCCCCCGCGACCCACCGGTACGCCGCGCGGACGCGCTCCGCTGCTTAGGCTGGCCCGCATGTACCGACTCCGCAACGGCGTGCAGAACTACTCGTGGGGGTCGCCCGAGGCCATCCCGCGCTTCCTGGGCGAGCGCCCCGACGGCACGCCGGTCGCCGAGGTGTGGATCGGCACCCACGCCCTGCAGCCGTCGACCGCCGTCGACGCCGAGGGCAACGCGAAGCCGCTCTCCGACCTGACCGGCGACCTCCCGTTCATGCTCAAGGTGCTCGCCGCCGACCAGCCGCTGTCGCTGCAGGTGCACCCGAGCAAGTCCCAGGCCGAGGACGGGTACGCCGAGGAGGAGCGCGCGGGCATCCCGCTCGACGCCCCGAACCGGGTCTACAAGGACGACAACCACAAGCCGGAGATGGTCTACGCGCTGACCACCTTCGACAGCCTCATCGGCTTCCGCCCGACCGTGGAGATCCTCCGCGTGCTGGCGCCGCTGGAGACGCCGCTGACCCAGAAGCTCGCCGAGGACCTCCGCGCCGACCCCGGCTTCGCGGGCATCGTGCGCCGCGTGGAGTGGCTGCTGAGCTCCGAGGTGAGCCCCGCCCAGATCGGCGAGGTGGTCGGCGCCTGCCGCGCCCTCGGCAAGATGGGCATGGACATCAAGCGCGCCTACTCGACCGCGGTCGAGATCGCCGAGTACTACCCCGACGACGTCGGCGTCGTCATCTCCCTCATGCTCAACCGGATGACCCTGCAGCCGGGCGAGGCGGCCTACCTGGGCGCCGGGATCATCCACGCCCACCTCAAGGGCCTCTGCCTCGAAGTCATGGCGTCGTCCGACAACGTGCTGCGCGCCGGACTGACGCGGAAGCACGTCGACCCGACCGGCCTCGTGACCTGCCTCGGCACGACCGGCATGGCCCGCATCGCGCGGGTGAACCCGGAGTTCGCGCTCGCCGAGACCGAGGTCTTCAGCCCGGCCGACGTCGAGTTCGCGCTGGCCGTCACCCAGGTCTCGCACGCCGACCCCGAGGGCGTCGCCGTCGTCAACGCCAAGCAGTCGCTGCTCATCTGCACCGGTGGCGAGGTGGAGGTGCGCAACGGCGCCGGCGAGCGGGTGCGGCTGGGTCGCGGCGAGTCGGTGTTCCTCGGCCCCGACGACCGCGACTGCGTCATCGTGGGCCTGGGCGAGGTGGCGCAGGCCTTCGAGCCGGCCCGCCGGGCCGTCCACTCGCGCCTCGTCGACGTCGTCTGACGGGCCCGGCGGGCCTGACGGGCCTGACGGGGGGGTCGATCAGTCGGGTCGTCCCGGGGTGACGGGCCGCATCGTCCGCGTCACCCGGGTACGCCGCGCGTGGAGCCCCCGCGCCACGGCGGCCACGATGGCCTCGCCCTCGAGCACGCCGCACGTCAGCAGGTCGACGTTGGCCAGGTCGTGCTCGGGCCACGTGTGCACCGCGAGGTGCGACTGGGAGAGCACCAGCGACAGGGTCACCGCGCCGTTGGGGAAGACGTGCGCCGCCTCGCCGAGCACGACGGCCCCGCCGGCGGCGGCGGCCTCGCGCAGCACGGACGCCAGCGCCACCGCGTCGGTCAGCACGGTCGGGTGGTCGGTCCAGACGTCGAGCGCGTAGGAGCACATCTCGTCACCGGAGGGTGCCGTGACCGGTCGGGTCACGGCGCCGGCGACGGGCACGATCGGGGCATCCAGGCTCACGGCGGGGGACCCTTCCCCGCCGTACCCGGTCTCACGCGTCCGGATCGTGCTTCTCGCGCAGCTCGGCCGGGGTGAGGCCGTCCTCCGTGTGGGGCACGTCCTCGGGCAGCGACGGGTGGGCGCCGGCCGGGCCGTCGGGGCCGCGGGCGCCGTGGGCGTCCTGGTACGGCGCGTCCGCCGCCACCGCCTCGTCGATGCTCTCGTTGAGGTAGCGCAGCACCTCGGCCACCGTCGCGGCGACGGGCACGGCGAGGAACGCGCCGGTGATGCCGAAGATGGTGGAGCCGGCCGTGACGGACATGAGCACGATGCCCGCGTGCAGCTTCATGCTCTTGCCCTGCAGCCACGGGGAGAGCACGTTCCCCTCGAGCTGCTGCACGGCGACGATGATGATGAGCACGATCAGCGCGTCCCCGGGCCCGTTCGTCACCAGGGTGACGAGGCAGGCGAGCGCGCCGGCGGTGACGGCACCGACGATCGGGATGAAGCCGGCGAAGAAGGTCAGGATCGCGAGGGGGATGGCGAGCGGCACGCCGATGATCACCAGGCCGAGCCCGATGAAGACCGCGTCGATGAACGACACGAGCGCCTGGGTGCGGATGAAGCCGCCCAGGGTGTTCCACGCCCGGCTGATGACCTCGACGAAGTGGCCGCCCACGCGGCGGCCGCCGATCGCGGAGACCCAGGGGAGGAAGCGGTGGCCGTCCTTGATGAAGAAGAAGGTCAGGATCAGCATCAGCACGAGGTTGATGAGCACGTTGGTGATGGCCGAGATGCCGGTGATGACGCCGGCGCTGATGTTGGACGACTGGTCGGTCAGCCAGTCCTGCACCGTCTCGAAGGCCTGCGTGATCTGGCCGTCGCTGATCTGCAGCGGACCGTCCTGCAGCCAGTCGCGCACCTCGCCGACGCCGCGCACGGCGCTGTCGGCGATGTCGTTGGACTGGCCCGCCACCTGGGGCGCCAGGACGTAGCCGAGGAGGAACAGGCTGCCGAGGAAGCCCAGCATGACCCCGACGGCGGCGAGCGTCGACGGCACCCCGTGGCGCCGCAGCCAGGTCGTCGGCGGGGCGAGCAGCGTCGCGAGCACGAGCGCGAGGGCGACGGGGAACCAGACGACCCAGGTGTGTCCGACGATCCACCCGAGGATGTAGAGCGACACCGCGCCGACGATGAGCCGGATGCCCCACACGTTGAGCTTGCCGAGGCCGCGGTCGATCACGTCCGCGCGATCGGGCTGGGGTCGGGTTCGGTGGTCCGGGTTCTCGCTGGCGGAGGACGTCGTCACCGGGCCCACCCTAGGGCGTGGGGTCCGACGGGCGCGGGGCTGCGCCGTACGGCCGTGTTGTTACTCACGGGTCACCAACCAGCACCCGGTCCTTCCACGTTGACAGTAATGGTGTCACAATCAGCGACGGACACCGATCGGCACGGGTCTGCCCGGAGGCCGATCCACTGCAACCATCGAGGCAGGCAAGGACCGACATGGCAGAAGCATTCGTGTACGACCACGTTCGTACGCCGCGTGGCAAGGGCAAGAAGAACGGCTCCCTCCACGAGGTGAAGCCCATCGACCTCGTCGTCGGCCTGATCGACGAGACCCGCAAGCGGAACCCCGACCTCGACCCCGCCGTCGTCGACGACGTGGTGCTCGGTGTCGTCAGCCCGGTCGGCGACCAGGGCGCTGACATCGCGAAGACCGCGGCGCTCAAGGCGGGCCTGCCCGACACCGTCGCGGGCGTGCAGCTCAACCGCTTCTGCGCCTCCGGGCTCGAGGCCGTCAACCAGGCCGCGTCGCGCATCCGCGGCGGCTTCGAGGACCTCATCCTCGCCGGCGGCGTCGAGTCGATGAGCCGCGTGCCCATGGCCTCCGACGGCGGCGCCTGGGCGATGGACCCGGCCACCGCCCTGCAGACCAGCTTCGTGCCGCAGGGCATCGGCGCCGACCTGATCGCCACGGTCGAGGGCTGGAGCCGCGAGGACGTCGACGCGTACGCCGCGGAGTCCAACGCCCGCGCCGCGAAGGCGCGGGAGGCCGGCTACTTCAAGAACTCGGTCATCCCCGTCGTCGACGCCAACGGCCTCGTCGTGCTCGACCACGACGAGTTCATCCGCCCCGGCACCACGGTCGAGAGCCTGTCGACCCTCAAGCCCTCCTTCGCCGACATCGGCAAGGGTGCGGGCTTCGACGACGTGGCGCTCGAGAAGTACCACTGGCTCGAGAGCATCAACCACGTCCACCACGCCGGCAACAGCTCGGGCATCGTCGACGGCGCCGCGCTCGTCGCCATCGGCTCGGAGGAGGCGGGCAAGCGCGCCGGCCTCACGCCGCGCGCCCGCATCGTCTCGGCCGCCGTCTCCGGCGCCGACCCGGTCATCATGCTGACCGGTCCCGCCCCGGCGGCGCGCAAGGCGCTGGCCAAGGCGAACCTGACGGTCGACGACATCGACCTGTTCGAGATCAACGAGGCGTTCGCCGCCGTCGCGATGCGCTTCATGCGCGACATGGGCATCAGCCACGAGATCACCAACGTCAACGGCGGCGCCATCGCCATGGGCCACCCGCTCGGCGCCACCGGCGCCATGATCCTCGGCACGCTCATCGACGAGCTCGAGCGCCGCGAGCTGAAGCGCGGCCTCGCCACGCTCTGCGTCGGCGGCGGCATGGGCATCGCCACCATCGTCGAGCTCGTCTGAGCGCCGGAACGACCAGGAGAGAACAGCAGATGACCGAGCAGAGCGCCGTCCGTTACGAGAAGGACGCCGACGGGATCGTCACCCTCACCCTCGACGACCCGAACCAGAGCGCCAACACGATGAACGACCTCTACCGCACGTCGATGACGGCCGCGGTGGAGCAGCTCTACGCCGAGCCCGAGGGCTCGGTGAAGGGCGTGATCCTCGCCAGCGGCAAGAAGACCTTCTTCGCCGGTGGCGACCTCAAGGGCATGGTCCAGGCCCGCCCGGAGGACGCGGCCGAGATCTTCACGATGGTCGAGGACGTCAAGGCCCCGCTCCGCAAGCTGGAGCTCTACCCGGCGCCCGTCGTCGCGGCGATCAACGGTGCCGCCCTCGGTGGCGGCCTCGAGATCGCGCTCGCGGCCAACCACCGCGTCGCGTGGAACAGCCCCAAGGTGCAGATCGGCCTGCCCGAGGTCTCCCTCGGCCTGCTGCCCGGCGGCGGCGGCGTCACCCGCACGGTGCGGATGTTCGGCCTGCAGACCGCGCTCATGGACGTGCTGCTCCAGGGCCCGCGCCTCAAGCCGGCCCAGGCGAAGGAGAAGGGTCTCGTCGACGAGCTCGTCGATGACCTCGAGCAGCTGCTCCCCGCGGCCCGCGCGTGGATCGCCTCCGTCGCCGACGACGCGTCGGCCGCGCAGCAGCCCTGGGACCGCCCGGGCTACAAGATGCCCGGCGGCACACCGTCCACCCCGAAGCTGGCGCAGTTCCTGCCGGCCTTCCCGGCACTGCTGCGCCAGCAGGTCAAGGGCGCGCCCTACCGGGCGCCGCGCGCGATCCTCTCGGCTGCGGTCGAGGGCGCGCAGGTCGACTTCGACACCGCCTCGCGGATCGAGTCGCGCTACCTGACCGGCCTCATCGTCGGCCAGCAGAGCAAGAACATGATCCAGGCGTTCTTCTTCGACCTGCAGGCCATCAACGCGGGCTCCCTGCGTCCCGACGGCCACGACAAGTTCACGGGCCGGAAGGTGGGCGTCCTCGGCGCCGGCATGATGGGCGCGGGCATCGCCTACGTCTTCGCCAAGTCCGGTGCGCAGGTCGTGCTCAAGGACGTCTCCGTCGAGGCCGCCGAGCGCGGCAAGGCCTACTCCGAGAAGCTGCTCGACAAGGCGGTCTCCCGCGGTCGCGAGACCGAGGAGGGCAAGGCGGCGTTCCTCGAGCGCATCCACGCCACCGCGGACCCGGCCGACTTCGCCGGCGTCGACGTCGTCGTCGAGGCCGTCTTCGAGGACCCGGCCCTTAAGGCCAAGGTGTTCGCGGAGATCGCGGAGCACGTCAACCCCGACGCGCTGCTCTGCTCCAACACCTCGACGCTGCCCATCACCGAGCTCGCCGAGGGCGTCGACCGCCCGGCGGACTTCATCGGCCTGCACTTCTTCTCGCCGGTCGACAAGATGCCGCTCGTCGAGATCATCCGCGGCAAGGAGACGACCGACGCCGCGCTGGCGAAGGCCTACGACCTGGTCCAGCAGATCAAGAAGACGCCGATCGTGGTCAACGACAGCCGCGGCTTCTACACCTCGCGGGTCATCGGCTTTATGGTCAACGAGGGCCTGCAGCTGCTCGCCGAGGGCGTGCACCCGCAGACCCTCGAGCGGGCGGTCACCCAGGCGGGCTACCCCGTCGGCACGCTGCAGCTCAGCGACGAGCTCAACATGGAGCTCATGAAGAAGATCGCCAAGGCGACCGCGGACGCCGCCGAGCGCGACGGCATCGACTACGAGCCCCACCCGGGTCTCGCGGTGGTCGACAAGATGATCGAGCTGGGTCGCCCGTCGCGCCTCAAGGGCGCGGGCTTCTACGAGTACGACGAGTCCGGCAAGCGCCAGGGCCTGTGGGCCGGCCTGGCGGAGGCCTTCCCCGTGGCCGAGCAGCAGATCCCGTTCGAGGACGTGCAGGACCGCATCCTCGTGCTGGAGGCGCTCGAGACGGCGAAGACCTTCGAGGAGGGCGTCATCACGTCCGCCGCGGCGGCCAACATCGGCTCCATCATGGGCATCGGGTTCCCGCCGCACACCGGCGGCGCCGCGCAGTTCATGACCGGCTTTGAGGGTCGTGACGGCGCGCTCGGCCTCAGCGCCTTCGTCGCGCGGGCCGACGAGCTGGCCGACCAGTACGGCGAGCGGTTCCGCCCGACGGAGTACCTCCGCAAGCTGGCCGCGAACGGCGAGTCCTTCCCGGCCTGACCTGCCCCACCGCTCCACCTGGCGTGGCCCCAGCGCGACGAGACCGTCGCGCTGGGGCCACGACCGTTCCTGGGGTTTCCACCACCACGTGCCTACCGTGGAGGGCGACCGTTCCACCCGACGACGCACGGAGGTTGCACCCATGGGTATCGCCGACAAGGCCAAGAACACCGCGCAGGACCTCGCTGGCAAGGCCAAGGAGGCCCTCGGTGACGCGAAGGGCGACGACGAGCTGAAGGCGGAGGGCAAGGCGGACCAGACCAAGGCGTCCGCCAAGCAGGCCGGCGAGAACGTCAAGGACGTCTTCCGCTCCTGATCCTCACCGCCTCCGGGGCGGGACACTGGTGGGCCGCAGCCATCCACGCGATGATCGGCACCGAACCACCGGTGTCCCGCCCCGACGCACGTCCGACGAGATCCGAGGAAGAAACGTGAGCACGCAGAGCACCCTGACCGACTTCACCGCGACCCGTCTCGACGGCCACGAGGAGCCGCTGTCGACGTACGCCGGCAAGGTGGTCCTCGTCGTCAACACCGCGAGCCAGTGCGGGTTCACGCCGCAGTTCGAGGGTCTCGAGGAGCTCTACCAGAAGTACGGCGACCAGGGACTCGTCGTCCTCGGCTTCCCGTGCAACCAGTTCAACGGCCAGGAGCCCGGCGACGCCGACGAGATCGGGTCCTTCTGCCAGCGCAACTACGGCGTCTCGTTCCCCATGTTCGCGAAGATCGACGTCAACGGGCCCGACGCGCACCCGGTCTACCAGTGGCTGCGTCAGGAGAAGTCCGGCCTGCTCGGCGGCAAGATCAAGTGGAACTTCACGAAGTTCCTCGTCGGCCGCGACGGGCGGGTCATCGACCGCTACGCGCCGACGACGAAGCCCGCGAAGATCGCCGGCGACATCGAGAAGGCGCTCGCGGCCTGACGCCTCAGGGCTTCGCCATGAGGCGCTTGGCCCCGGTCGGCCACCACTGGCCGGCCGGCGGCCCGCCGTTGCAGGTGCCGTCGGACTCGCCGGGGCGCTTGATCCACGCCACGAAGTCGATGCTCTTCGCGTTGACCACCCGCGTCGTCATCCCGAGCCGGGCTGCGGTCGGGTTGCACCACTGGCCGTCCACCGGCGGGCCGGCACCGTTGCGCGAGGTGTCGATGAGCACCGTCTTGCCCCGGGCGCCGCGCTTCGCCAGCTCGGCGACCACCTGCTGGCCGTAGGCCCCCACCGTGTTGGTGCGCTGGTAGTTGCTCACGTTGACCGACACCCCGCGGGCGTAGGCGATCCCGGCCTGCGCCACCCGGTCGGCCATGACGGAGGCCGGCTGCCACGCCGAGTGCCCCGCATCGAGGTAGACCCACACGCCGGCCGCCTGGAGCTGCTGCGCGGCGTACCGGATCAGCGGCAGCCACTGCTCCTGCCCGCTGCACGAGCCGAGCAGGGCGAGGGCGTCGGGCTCGAGCACGGCGACGGCCCGGGACCCCTTCAGGCCCGCGGCGACCTCCCGGATCCAGGAGCGGTACGTCGTCGGGTCGAACCCACCCGCCGAGTGGCCCCCGCAGTCCCGACCGGGCAGGGCGTAGATGGCCACGAGCGGGGTCTTCGCGCTCCGCACGCCCTGGTCGCCCCACGACTTCGCCGCCGCCCGGGCCTGGGAGACCGGCAGTGCCGAGGTGAACCACCGCGCCTGCGCGACGCCTGCGATCGGCTTGAACGCCGGGTCCTTCGCCGCCGCCTTCATCGCCAGGCTGGAGGGGTCGACGAGGAGGCCGCGCGTGAGCCGGGGATCGAGCGCGGCCGGTGCTGCGGCCGCGGGGGCCGCCGCGGCCGGGGTGGCGCCGGCGACGGGCGTGCCCCCGGGGGCGAGGAGCCCGAGGAGCAGGGCGACGACCGCGATGCCCGCGACCGTCCAGGGCGCACGGCGCGGGGTCATGGGCGGAGCGTACGGCGTGAGCAGCGCGCACGAACCGTGCTTGGCCGTTCCTTGGGTGTTCCTTGGCTGAACCCCTCCGTCGGCGTACGCTCGCGATATATCGCCGACTGTCGATGAGGAGCTGTCATGTGGAACGACGCTGACGACGACCCGGAGCGCGACGAGCAGCGCGGGGAGCGCCGCCGCGGTGGGTCCGACCGGTTCGGGGGCGGCGAGTGGGCCGCCTGGGGTGAGGCGCTGTCCTCGTTCGGGCCGCCGCAGCCGGGTCGCCGCGGACCGCGTCCGGGCCGTGGACCGGGCCGTGGCGCCGGTCGCCCCGGCGGCCGCCACGGCCAGCCGGTGCCCCCGTGGATGGCGGCGCTGCTCGGCTTCGACGCCCCGGCCGAGCGGGCCCGCCCGAGCGGGCCGCGCGTCAAGCGCGGCGACGTGCGTGCGGCGATCCTCGACGTGCTCTCCGAGGAGCCGCGCAACGGCTACCAGGTCATCAACGAGATCGCGGAGCGCTCCCACGGGGAGTGGAAACCGTCGCCGGGCTCGGTCTACCCGACCATCCAGCAGCTGGAGGACGAGGGGCTCGTCGTCGCCGACGAGCCAGTGGGCCGGCGCACGCTCACGCTGACGGAGGAGGGGCGGGAGTACGTCGCGGCCCACGCCGACGAGCTCGCCGCCGTGTGGCGGCCGTTCGCCCCGCCGGAGCCCGACCCGCAGGGAGCGCTGCCCGAGATCGGCCAGGTCATGAGCGCGCTGTGGCAGATCGTCGCGACCGGCACGGACGCGCAGCGCAAGCAGGCGCTGGAGGTGCTGGCCGACGCCCGGCGTCGTCTCTACGGGATCCTGGCCGAGGGCGACAAGTGACCGACCTGCGCCTCTCCGACGCCGAACGCGCCGAGGCGGCGCAGGTGCTCGCCGACCACCACGTCGCCGGGCGGCTGGACGTCGAAGAGCACGAGGACCGGGTCGCGCGGGTGTGGACGGCGCGGTACGCCGCGGACCTCCGCCCCCTGTTCGACGACCTCCCCGCTCCGCACCCGGCCGCGATCGGGGGCTCGCCCGTGCGGCGGGCCGACGACGCGAGGGACTGGAACGCGCCCCGCCACGACGTGGTCCGTCGCCGTCCTCCGGGGCGGGCGGCGCGCCGTACCTGGTCCGCCGGCCTCGGGGTCGTGCTCCTCGCGGTGTTCGGCCTGACCGCCCTCGGCGAGGTGGGCGCCCTGCTGGTGCTGCTGCCGATCGCCGTGGTGTTCGGGTTCCTGTTCGCCCGCCGGATGTCGTGACGACGACGCCCCCGCGCTCCCGCGGTGGCGGGAGGCGGGGGCGTCGGTGGGGCCCGTCAGGTGGGACGGGACCGTGCGGGGGACGCGCTCAGGCGGTCTGGACCGCGGAGATGTCGAACTCGAGCTTGACCTTCTCCGAGATGAGGACGCCGCCGGTCTCGAGGGCCGCGTTGTAGGTCAGGCCCCAGTCCTTGCGGTTGATGGTGACGCCGCCCTCGAAGCCGATGCGCACGTTGCCGAACGGGTCGCGGGCCGAGCCGGTCTGCTCGAGCTCGACCGTGACGGGCTTGGTGACGTCCTTGATCGTGAGGTCGCCCGTGATCAGCCAGGTGTCGGCGTCCTCGCGCTCGACCTTCGTCGAGACGAAGGTGATGTTCGGGAACACGTCGGCCTGGAAGAAGTCGCCGGTCTGCAGGTGGCCGTCGCGGTCGGCGTTGCCCGTGTCGATGCTGGCGGCCTTGAGGGTGATGTCGACCTTCGAGTTGGCCGGCGTCGCCGTGTCGACGTGCGCCGTGCCCTCGAACTCCTTGAAGGAGCCGCGGACCGTCGTCACCATCGCGTGGCGCACGGAGAAGCCGAAGCGCGTGTGCGTGATGTCGAGGGCGTAGTCGCCCGCGATGTCGTCGAGCAGCGTGGTGGGGGCGTCGAAGTCGGACGCGGTGTCGGTCGTGGCCTTGCGGTTGAAGATGCCCATGGGATGCCTCCGGGGTGGTCGCTGGTGTTCTAGTTGAACATTCAACAGAAACCGTACTCCGGTCCGGTTGAAGCGTCAAGCCCCCGACGGGGGGCGGTGGTGGCTGCTCGGTGAAATGCAGACGGAGCCGCCGCCCCGGGTGGGGCGACGGCTCCGACGTGGAGTGGGTGCGGTGTGCGTCAGGCGGCGGCCGGTCGGGCGACGGCCGGCGAGGCCGAGGTCCAGCGAGCCTCCATGCGCGTGCGGCCCTTGATGTCCGTGACCTTGACCCAGGTCATGGCGGGCGTGGAGCGGCGGTCCTGTGCGGCGTTGTGCATGGTGACACCTCCTGTTCATGTTCCGTTCACCCAAAGATAGACCATCCAGCGGGACTTCGGTAGTCGAGCTCGCCGGAAACAGCCCCCGATGCGGGCCTGGCGCTCCACCTGCCGGGCGAAATGGGCCCCCGGGAGGACGATCGCGCTCCACTTCGGGGGCGCGCTCCAGGTGAACGGGGGGCGTCCGGAGGTGAACGAAAGGTGAACGACGCCGGGACGCAACCGGAAGGGTCCGGCCGGGGGAGCGGCCCGCGAGGGTGGCGGACTGTCGGTGGCCGCGCCTACGGTGCTGGTGGTGCCGCTCGGGCGCCACCCGTCTCGCCATCATTCTCGGGAGGAACACATGGCGATCCACCCCTTCCTGTCCACCGGCCGATCATGGGTGCGGCCCGCGGGCCGCGTGCTCGCCGCGGGAGCCGGTCTGGCGCTCGCCGCCACGGCCCTCTCCAGCGGCGCCGCCGTCGCCGACCCGGTCTCGGGCTCGACCGGCACCGGCCCCGACGCCGCGTCGGCCACGCCGGGCGTCTCCGGCTCCACCTCGGTGGGGGCGGCGATGCCGGCCGGGTCGTCGTACGTCGCGCTCGGCGACTCCTACTCGTCGGGCACCGGCACCCGCAGCTACCTCGACGACGGCACGGAGTGCCTGCGCTCGGCGAGCGCCTACCCGTCGCTCCTCGCCGCCGCGAACGGCTACGCCCTCGACTTCCGGGCCTGCTCGGGCTCGGTCGTCGCGGACGTCCGGGCCAACCAGCTCGGTGCCCTCGGGCCGGACACCGACCTGGTGACGCTCACGGTCGGCGGCAACGACGCCGACTTCACGGGCGTGATCACGGAGTGCGCGCTCCCGGCCTGGGCGAGCGACTGCGACGCCGCCATCGACCAGGCCCAGGCGTTCGTGGCCTCGACCCTGCCGGCGCGCCTCTCCGGTCTCTACGCGGAGATCCGCGCGGCGGCCCCGTCCGCGCAGGTCGTGGTGGCGGGCTACCCGCGGCTGTTCATGGGGGAGGACTGCGACGCCCTCACCTTCTTCTCGCCCGAGGAGCAGGCCCGCCTCAACACGACGGCCGACCAGCTCAACAGCCGCACGGCGGCCGCGGCCTCCGCAGCGGGCTTCACCTTCGTGGACCCGACGAGCGCCTTCACCGGTCACGCCGTGTGCGACGACCCGGAGTGGCTCAACGGGCTCTCCAACCCGGTCGTCGAGAGCTACCACCCCAACGTCGCGGGCCACGCCCAGGGCTACGCGCCGCTGGTGGGCGCCGCGATCGGCACCACCGTGACGGTGACCGACGCCGTGCGCGCCGAGGCCGCCGCGCAGGCCGGCGCGCAGGCCGCGCGGCAGGCCGAGCGCGCGCCGTACGACGGTGGGGTGAGCCCCGCCGAGGTCGACGTGGCGCAGCTCGACCGGGCCCACGACGCCGTCGAGCGCGGGGTCGCGCCCGCGGAGTGACCCACGCCGGGAACCACCGGGGGCGCCGGCTCGTTGAGGGTCGTGACGAGGGGTACGCCGCGGGCACCACCTGCGGCGTACCCCGTCCTCTCCCCTCTGGCTGAATGAACTGATCGGAGCCTGTCCATGGATGTCTCCCCACTGATCTGGGGTCTCACCATCGCCGTCATCGCGGGCCTGCTGGCCTTCGACTTCTTCTTCCACGTGCGGAAGGCACACATCCCCACGCTGAAGGAAGCGGCGATCTGGTCGGCGATCTACGTCGGGCTCGCGGTCGCGTTCGGGTTCTTCGTCCTGTGGGAGTGGGGTGGGCGGTACGGCGGTGAGTACTTCGCCGGCTACATCACGGAGAAGGCGCTCAGCGTCGACAACCTCTTCGTGTTCCTCATCATCATGGCGAGCTTCAAGGTGCCGCGCGAGGACCAGCAGAAGGTGCTGCTCTTCGGCATCGTGTTCGCCCTGTTCGCCCGCAGCGCGTTCATCTTCGTAGGCGCCGCGGCCATCAACAACTTCTCCTGGGTCTTCTACCTGTTCGGCGCGATCCTCATCTACACGGCGTTGTCGCTGCTGAAGGAAGAGGACGAGGAGGAGGGCGAGATCGACAACTTCGTCATCCGCCTGGCGAAGAAATGGTTCCACACCTCCGACGAGTACGACGGCGACAAGATGTTCACCGTCGTCGACGGCAAGCGCATGCTGACGCCGATGCTGCTCGTGATGATCGCGATCGGCGGCACCGACCTGCTGTTCGCGCTCGACTCGATCCCGGCCATCTTCGGCCTCACGCAGGAGTCCTACATCGTCTTCACGGCGACGGCCTTCTCGCTCATGGGTCTGCGCCAGCTGTTCTTCCTCATCGACGGCCTGCTCGACCGCCTCGTGTTCCTGTCCTACGGCCTGGCGGTCATCCTCGGCTTCATCGGCGTGAAGCTCTTCATCCACGCCCTGCACAAGAACGAGATCCCGTTCATCAACGGCGGCGAGCACGTCACCGTGATCCCCGAGGTCTCGATCGCGGTCTCGCTGAGCGTCATCTGCGGCGTCCTGGCCATCACGGTCATCGCCTCGCTGCTCTCGCCCAAGGGCAAGGCGGAGTCGACGATCAAGGCGGCCAAGGCCAACGCCGAGCACTACCTCGACGGCTCCTACACGCACGACCCGGCCGAGCACGACCGGCTCTACGCCGTCGTGGCCGCGAAGGAGCAGCAGATCGCGGACCTGCCGGAGAAGTTCCAGCCCGACGCCAAGGAGCGGGCCGAGCTCGACGCCCTCTTCGCCCGGGTGCACGAGGCCCACGGCGACGTCTCCCCGGGCGGCAAGACCCTCTGAGGTCCGTCACCCAGCACCGGCGGGGCCGGAGCGACCACCAGGTCGCTCCGGCCCTGTTCCGTTGGTGGCCCCTCCCTGCGGGACGTCATGCGCCGCGGTCGCCGGGGCCGCCGCTCCGCATGACGTCCCGGGTGGGGTGAGGGCTCAGATCCAACCGCGGTCGCGGGCGACGCGAGCGGCCTCGACACGGGTGCTCGTGCCGGTCTTGCCGATCGCGGACGACAGGTAGTTGCGCACCGTGCCCGCCGAGAGGTGCACGCGCTCGGCGATCGTGGCGACCGGGACGCCGTCGAGGGCCACGCGCAGCACCTCCGCCTCGCGATCGGTCAGCGGGTTGGCGCCGCCCGCCAGCGACTCCCCCGCCAGGAGGGGGTCGACGACGCGCAGGCCGGCGTGCACGCGCCGTACCGCCTCGGCGAGCTCGCCCGCCGGGGTGTCCTTCACGACGAAGCCGGCGGCCCCCGACTCGAGGGCGCGCCGCAGGTACCCCGGGCGCCCGAAGGTGGTGACCATGAGGGAGCGGGCGGAGGGTACGGCGCGGGCGAGCGCCGCCGCGGCCGCGATGCCGTCCGGGATCGCCGTGCTGCCCGGCATCTCGATGTCGAGCAGGCAGACCTGGGCCGCGCTGCGCTCGGCGGCGTCGACCACCTCGTCGGCCCGCCCGACCTGGGCGACGACCTCGAGGTCGGGCTCGAGGTCGAGGAGCGCCGCGAGCGCGCCACGGACCAGCGCCTGGTCGTCGGCCAGGAGGATGCGGATGGTGCTCACCAGGTGACCTCCAGTCGTGTGCCGCCCTCGGGTCCGCCGGTGACCGTGAGGGTCCCGCCGGCGGCGCGGACGCGCTCGCCGATGCCGCGCAGGCCGTTGCCGGGGCGGTGCGGCCCACCCCGTCCGTCGTCGGTCACGACGAGCCGCGCGTCGCCGAGCTCGACCGTGCAGCGGGACGCGTCGCTGTGCCGCACCACGTTGGTGACGGCCTCGCGCAACACCCACGCGACCACGATCCGGCGGCGCGGGTCCACGATGTCGGGGTCGGTGGGCACGTCGGCGTCGATGCCCGCCGCGTCCAGTGCCTCCCGCGCGGAGGCCAGCTCGTCGCCGAGGCGGGCGACCCGCAGGCCGGACACGGTGGCCCGCACCTCGCCCAGCGCCTCCCGGCTCAGCGACCGGATCGAGGCGATCTCCGCCTTCGCGCGCTCGGGGTCGAGGTCGACGAGCCGCTCGGCCAGCTCCGCCTTGGCGACCACGACGGTGAGGCTGTGGCCCAGCACGTCGTGGACGTCGCGGGCCACCCGCTCCCGCTCGGCGACGAGCGCGATCTCCTCGCCCACCTCGCGTAGCACGTCCCGGCGGTCCTCCAGCACCCGGGCGACCACCATCGTGACGATGGTCGCGACGAGCACCGGCAGGAAGAAGGCGCCGCCGGAGAACGCCTCGACGAGACCGGCGAGCACGGCCGTCGCGACGACCAGCACGCCGACCACCACGGAGGCGAGGCGGAGCGGGGCGAGGAACAGGGCGTACGCCGACGTGTAGATGAAGAACCCCATGGACGAGATGCCCTGGAGGGCGACCGATGCGGCGCTCAGCGCGACGAGCACGAAGAGTCCCGCGACGGGCCACCAGGACGGCAGGCGGGCCTGCATCCAGCCCAGGTCGGCGATGACGAAACCGTGGACGTAGACGGCGACGAACAGCGCGAGCACCGTCCACCCGACGACCTGCTGGGCCAGGGGTCGCGGCGTCTGGAGCAGGTCCAGCGCCGGGAAGAGCATGAAGACCAGCCAGATGCAGGCCATCGCCCAGCCCCAGCGGACGCCGGGGTCCGCCGGGGCGGCGCTCCGCGTCGTACCCGCGGGGTGGTCGGTCGCGGAGCTCACTGGCGCGCACGCCCCCGACGCACCAGGAGCACCGCGACGACACCGAGCACGAGGCACCAGACACCCAGGTTGAGCAGGGGGACCCACAGGGGGTCGGTGCCGAGGTCGGAACCGTCGTTCGAGATGAGGCGGCCCTCCGTGACGGGGTAGCGGGCGAGCGTGGCGTACCCGTAGAGCGGCGTGAACTTCGCGATCGTCAGCAGCGTCCCGCTGAGCGGCACGAACACGTTGCCCAGGAACGCCAGGATCACGACCATACCGCTCGCCGCGCTCACCGCGGCCTCGCTGCGGAAGGCCAGCCCGGCACACAGGCCGAACAGGGCGAAGACCACCGACCCGACCGCGATCGCGACCAGGCTCAGCGCCCAGGCGGTCGCCGTGCCCGACGCACCGGTGAGCGCACCGACGACCGAGATGAGGGCCACGGGCAGCAGGGCGACCAGCACGGCGAGCGCGGCCTTCACGACGACGAAGCCGAGGTCGGGCAGGGGCGTGAGGCCCAGCTGGCGACCCCAGCCCTGCAGGCGCTCCACGGCGGCGGTGCCACCGATGCCGACGGTGGCGGTCACCGCGCCGTACGCCGCCATCGACAACATGATGTAGAGCGCCACGTTGCCGTTGCCGACCGACGCCTGCGAGCCGTCCTGGGTCGCGCCGAAGACGACGTAGAGGAACGCGGGCAGGGCGACGATGAAGAAGAGGCTCACGCGGTCGCGGAGGACGCGGCGGAGCTCGAGGCCGAGGTAGGTGGTGTTCATCGGGACTCCTCCTGCGCGACGGGGGTGCTGGCGGGGGTGCTGGTGGGGGTGCTGGTGAGCGCGACGAAGGCGTCGTCGAGCGAGCCGGTCACGACCTCGAGGTCGTGGGCGCCCACGTCGACGAGCAGGGAGCGGGCGACGGCGTCGGAGTCGGTGGCGACCACCGCGACGCGACCGGACTCGTCGACCGTGACGCTGGCCGCGCCGGGGTGGCGCCGCAGCGCGACGAGGGTCGCGTGCCGCTCGTCGAACGACAGCGTCGCCGGCAGGGTGGCGCGCACCGTGCGGCCCGACGCCCGCGAACGGATCTCGGCGGTCGTGCCGTCGGCGATCACCCGGCCCTCGGCCACGACGACGATGCGGTCGGCGAACTGGTCCGCCTCCTCGAGGTAGTGCGTCGCGAAGACCACCGTCCGGCCCCGCGCGGCCTCGGCGTGCATCGCCGCCCAGAAGTCGCGGCGGGCGGTGACGTCCATGCCGGCCGTCGGCTCGTCGAGCACGAGCAGGTCCGGCTCGGGCAGCAGGGCCAGCGCGAACCGCAGCCGCTGCTGCTCGCCGCCGGAGCACTTCGAGACCAGCCGGGACGCCAGGTCGGTGAGGCCCGCGCGCTCCAGCACGTCGTCGACGGGTGCAGGGTCCCGGTACGTCGAGGCGATCAGCCGCACCGTCTCCGCGACCGTGAGGTCGTGGAGCAGGCCGCCGGTCTGCAGCACCGCGGAGACCCGCGCGGTCGCGATGGCCCGGCGGGGCGCCAGGCCGAAGACCTCGACGCTGCCGCTCGTCGGGTCGGTGAGACCGAGGAGCATGTCGAGGGTCGTCGTCTTGCCCGCGCCGTTGGGGCCGAGGACGGCGACCACCTCGCCGGGCTGGATCGTCAGGTCGATGCCGCGGACGGCCGTCACCTCGCCGGCGCGGGTGCGGAACGTCTTGGTGAGCTGTCGGAGCGCGACCGCGGGGCCGGTGCTCGGCCGGGCCGCGGAGGGCCCGCCGGGGTGCGTCGTCGTCATGGCTCGAGCCTGCCGCGGGGGGATCCTCCCGCGCCGTACCCGCCTGTCACGAGCCTCCCGTGACACCTGTCATGCGGGTGCTGGTGCGCGGTGGCACGCTGGCTCCATGAGCGCACTCCCGGACGGCATCCTGACCCCGCAGCTGTACGTCGGCGGCACCTGGCGCGACGCCGACGAGGGCGAGACCTTCGACGTGCTGGACCCCGCCGACGAGTCCGTCCTCGCGACGGTGGCCGACGGCACCGCCGACGACGCGGTCGCCGCCCTCGACGCCGCGGTCGCGGCCCAGCGCGACTGGGCCCGGACGGCGCCGCGGGAGCGCGGCGAGATCCTGCGCGCGGCGTACGAGCGGATCACCGAGCGCACCGACGACTTCGCGCGGCTGATCAGCCTCGAGATGGGCAAGCCGCTGAAGGAGGCGGCGGGCGAGGTGGCGTACGGCGCGGAGTTCCTGCGCTGGTTCGCCGAGGAGGCCGTGCGGATCCACGGCCGGTGGATGGACGCACCGGCCGGCGGCTCCCGGCTGCTGACCGTGAAGAAGCCGGTCGGTCCGTGCCTGCTCATCACGCCGTGGAACTTCCCCATCGCGATGGCGACCCGGAAGATCGGTCCCGCCATCGCCGCCGGCTGCACGATGGTCGTCAAGCCGGCGGCGCTGACGCCGCTCACGACGCTGGCCGTGGCGCAGGTGTTCGAGGAGGTCGGCCTGCCCGCCGGCGTGCTCAACGTCGTGACGTCGACGCGGTCCGGCGAGGTCTCCTCGATCCTCATGGCCGACGAGCGGCTGCGGAAGGTGTCGTTCACCGGCTCCACGCCCGTCGGCAAGAAGCTCGTCGAGCAGTCGAGCGAGCAGCTGCAGCGGCTCTCCATGGAGCTCGGCGGCAACGCGCCCTTCATCGTCTTCGAGGACGCCGACGTCGACGCCGCCGTCGAGGGTGCCGTGCTCGCCAAGATGCGCAACATGGGCGAGGCGTGCACCGCGGCCAACCGGTTCCTCGTCCACGAGTCGGTCGCGGACGCGTTCTCCACGGCACTGGCGGAGCGGCTGGGCGCGATGCGGGTGGGCCGCGGGCAGGACGACGGCGTCGAAGTGGGTCCGCTCGTGCAGGCCAAGGCGGTCGAGGAGATCGACCAGCTCGTCACCGACGCCGTCCACGACGGGGCCCGCGTGCTCACCGGCGGCACCGTGCCCGACGGGCCCGGCTACTTCTACCCGCCGACCGTGCTGACCGACGTGCCCCACGAGGCCGCGATCGCGACCACCGAGATCTTCGGCCCCGTCGCGCCCATCTCGACCTTCACCACCGAGGACGAGGCCGTCGAGCGGGCGAACGCGACGGAGTACGGCCTGGCGTCCTACGTGTTCACCCGCGACGTCGAGCGGACGATCCGGATGGCCGAGCGGCTCGACTACGGCATGGTCGGGATCAACACCGGGCTGCTGTCGAACCCCGCTGCGCCCTTCGGCGGCGTGAAGCAGTCGGGCTTCGGGCGCGAGGGCGGGTTCGAGGGCATCGAGGAGTACCTCGAGACGACGTACGTGGGGATCGCGGTGGGGGGCTGAGGGGGGCGACACTTTCCCCGGCTAGCCGGGGAACACGCCACTTTGACCATCAAATTTGATGGTCAAAGCGGTCGGTTCCCCGGTCAGCCGGGGAACCGACCATCGCTCACGGCCCCGCCGGGGCGGTGCCGAGCAGGTCGGCGGGGGTCGGGAGCGGGTCGCGGAGTGCATCGGTGACGTGCACGCGCATGTAGGTCCCCAGGTAGTCGGTCGGGACCCGGCTGTCGATGGTCGCGCCGAACGTCGCGAGGTCCGACAGCGCCGGCAGCAGCTCGCCCTCCGCGGCCAGCAGCTCGTCGAGGACGGGCCCGAGCTCGTCGACGATCAGCTCGAGGTCGTCGCGGGTCGCGTCCACCAGGCCGCCCGCGGTGAGGGCGAGTGCGTCGGCGCTGTCCAGGAGGTCCGCGAGGTCGTCGGTGCTGGAGGTCAGCACCGCCGCGGCCGGTCGCAGGTCGCGGAGGGCCGCGTCGATCGTCTCCTCGCGGGCGTCGAGCGTCGTCGAGGCAGCGGCCAGGGCGTCCAGGGTGCGGTCGATCTCCTGGGTGGAGGCGAGGATCTCGGCGAGGAACACGTCGGTCTGCTCCAGCACCTCCTGGGCGGCACCGGTGCGGCCGTCGAGCGCGGTGTTCAGCTCGCCGACGATGGTCTGGATCTGGCCCAGGTTGCCGCCGTTGACCAGGAGGGACGCCGACGCGAGCGTGTCCTCGACGGTCGCTGCGACGCTGGTGGCGTCCGCGGGCACGACGTCGCCGTCGGCCAGGTCCGCCCCGGTCGCGGGACCGGACGTGAGTTCCACGTACACCTCGCCCAGGGCGGTGGTGTACCGCAGCCGGAAGGCCGATCCGACAGGCACGCGGACGTTCTCGTCGATGGCCATGACGACCTGGGCGCGGTAGTCCACGGCGTCGATCTCCACGACCTTGCCGACCCGCACGCCGTCGAGCTTGACGGGGGCACCCGCGGGGAGGTTGAGCGCGTCGTCGAACGACGCGGTGACGGTGAGCTGGTCGTCGCCGACCGCGCCGGGTCGCAGCTGGTCGGCACGCTGCTGCGCGCTGCTGCACCCCGAGACCAGCAGCCCGAGGACCAGGCCCGCGATTCCGGCGACGGCCCGGCAGGTGGGCGGGGTCACCGTGTCGTCGTGCCGGCAGGGAGGACACGGACGCAGGCGTCCCGGAGGTCGTCGCGGTCGGTGCCGTGGACGAAGCGGTCCGGCCTGACGAGGACGTCCCGGGCGCCGCTGCGGTCGCGCTCGACGACGAGGGCACGCACGCCGAGCTGGCCGAGCAGGTTCGCCGCTGCGGCGCCGGTCGGTCCGAACCCGACGACGACCACGTCGACGTTGACGTGGTCTTCCTCGGAAGGGGAGGGGGAGGGGGAGGGCACCACGGGACCACCTCTCTCGGGGACGGTCGTCCCACGGGTGGCCCGGAGGCTATCTGAAGTTTCCTTCAGTTACGAGAGCCGCGTCACGTGAGGGCGGTATCTCGGGTCGTCACGGGAGCTCGAGACCGTCGGGCAGGGGCAGCCCGGAGAGTCGCTCCGCCTCGGTCCGGCCCATGCCCAGGGCGACGAGCACGTCGGCGGCGACAGCATCGGTCATCTGGGCGGCGTCCCGGTCGGGATCGTCGTGCAGCAGCCATCCGAGCTCGATCATCGCGCCGGTGACCAGCACCATCGTGCGGTCGAGGTCGCGCCGGTCCAGTCGTCCCGCGTCCTGCGCGGCCTGCAGGTCGCGCCGCGCGCGGGGGCCGATGCCGTCCGCCGAGCGGGACAGCTCGTGGCCCCGGGTCAGCAGCACCTTGCTGAGCTGCGGCTCGAGCCGGTGCATCCGCCCCGTGAGGCGCCAGCTGCGGGCGAACTGCTCGGCGGGGTCGGCGAGGTCGCCGAGGGCGTCGAGCAGGTCGCCCCACCGGGCCAGGCCGTCCTCGAGCGCGGCGTCGAACAGCTCGTCGCGGGTCGCGAAGTGGTTGTAGAACGTGCCGATGCCGACGTCGGCGCGCTCGGTGACCTCCTGGATGGGGGCGGCCTGGCGCCCCTCCGCGAGCAGCTCCTGCGCGGCCGCGACCAGGGCAGCACGGGTGCGGGCCCGGCGGCGGTCGGACCGGGTGGGGCCGTTCGCCTCGCTCGTCATGCGCGGCAGCCTACTGACGCCGCGGGTCAGGGGGCCTTGACGGAGGGGGTCGACGTCGCGTTAACTGAAGAAATATTCAGTTAGGAGTGGTGCTGCCGTGGCCGTGGACGAAAGTCACCGTGACCTGCACAGCGAGCAGGGCGCCCTGCCCGGCGAGCACCCGGGCCGGTCCGCCGACCCGGTCATCAAGGTCGACGGCCTCGCGTGGCTCGAGCTCGAGAAGCCCGACCTGGCGCGCACCGAGGTCTTCGCGCACGCCTTCGGCTTCGCGACGACCTATCGCTCGGCCACGGAGCTCCACCTCCGCGGCGCGTTCGCGGGGCCGCCGTGCCTCGTCGTCCGGGTTGGCCGCAGGTCCCGCTTCGTGGGGCCGGCTTTCCGGGCGGCGGACCCGGCGGACCTGCTGCGGCTCGCCGACGCGACCGGCACCCGCGTACGGCGCCTGCCCGAGTCCCTCGGCGGCGTCGCCGTCGACGCGTGGGAGCCGGCCGGCGCCCGCGTGCGGGTCGTCAGCGACGTGCTGGAGCACCCGGCCCTGCCGACGCAGCCCGTCCACACCCTCAACCTGGGCGACGACCGCCCGCGCACCAACGCGACGCAGCGGCCGCCCCGCGCCCCCGCCGTGGTGCAGCGCCTGGGCCACGTCGTGCTGCAGAGCGACCGGTTCAGCGCCTCGCTCGACTGGTACCTCGACCACCTGGGCCTCATCGTGTCCGACTTCCTCCATTTCCCGGGCCAGCGGGAGCGCGGGCCCACGATGGCGTTCATCCGCTGCGACCGGGGGGCCACGCCGGCCGACCACCACACCCTCGCGATGACGCTGGGGCCGCGCAGCCGCTACGTGCACTCGGCCTACGAGGTGGCCGACCTCGACGCACTCGCCGCCGGCGGGGAGCACCTGCTCGACCTCGGCTACCAGCGCTCCTGGGGGATCGGCCGCCACATCCAGGGCAGCCAGCTCTTCGACTACTGGCGCGACCCCGACGGTCTCCTCGTCGAGCACTACAGCGACGGGGACCTCTTCGACGCCAGCCTGGAACCCGGCTGGGCCCCGATGACCGCCAGCGGTCTCGCCCAGTGGGGTCCGCCCGCGACCGCGGACTTCCTCGGGATCGCGCCCGGCCGGGAGTCCCTCCAGGAGGCCCTCGCCCTGGCGACAGCCCTGCGTGACGACAACGAGTTCGACCTGACCCGACTCCTCGGACTGATGAAGGTGGCCCGCTCATGACCCTGCCCGTGCTCCGCACCGCCGACGGCTGGTGGCTCCGCCGCGACGACGGCGCCGTGCGCATCGACACCGCCGCGGCCACGACGGCCGAGCTCCTCGCCGACCGTGCCGCGGTCGTGGCGGCCCGCGAGGCCACGACCGACCCGGTGCCGGTGGGCGACCTCGCGCTGCTCCCGCCGGTCACCGCGCCCTGTCGTGTCGTGGCGCAGATGGCGAACTACGCGAGCCACGCGAAGGACGCCGGCATGGATCCGGCCGCCGTGCCGATGGCCTTCTTCCGCAAGGCGTCGGGCTCGATCAGCGGCCCCCACGACGACATCCACCGCCCCGCCCACGTCGCCCTGCTCGACTACGAGGTCGAGCTCGGTCTCGTGGTCGGTCGTGAGGTGCCGGTCGGCACGCAGCTCGAGAACTCCGACCTGGCGGAGATCGTCGCCGCGCTGGTCGTGACGAACGACGTGTCCGCTCGCGACCAGCAGCTGCCCAAGACGCAGTTCTACGAGTCGAAGTCCTACCCGACCTTCACCCCGGTCGGGCCGGCGCTCGTCCTCCTGGAGGAGGGCGAGCTCGCCCGCCTGCCCGAGCTGCGGCTCCGGCTCTGGGTCAACGGCGAGGTCCGGCAGGACGAGTCGGTCGCCGACATGATCTACCGCCCGCTGGAGTCGTTCCGGGCCCTGACGCGCTTCCAGGCGCTGGCCCCGGGAGACCTGCTCCTCACCGGTACGCCGGTGGGCACGGCCCTCAGCGCCCCGCCCAAGCCGATCGAGATGATCGGGGCGCTCCTCCCGCCGGCGACGAAGTGGCGGATCTTCTTCAAGAAGCAGGCCCGCAACCCCCGCTACCTCCAGGACGGTGACCTCGTCGAGGCGTCCATCGCGACCGACGACGGCACGATCGACCTCGGCGCGCAGCGCACGACCGTGCGGTGGGACCGATGAGCGCGCCGGTGACGGGCCTCCGGGCCGACGAGCGGTGGTGGCCGGCCCACGGCACGCCGGCAGACGTGCCGGCGATCGAGGCGGTACCGCTGGCGGACCGCGGGCTGCCGCCCACGACGTACGAGCTGCTGCGCCACGCGGCGGCGCTGCGTGCGGGGACCGACCGCGACGCCCTGCTCGTGCTGCCCGACGCCGCCCGGTGGGAGGAGCCCGTGGGCATCTCCTACACCGGGCTGCTCGACGACGTGCACCGGGTCGCCAACGCGCTCCACCGGCGGGGGGTACGGCGCACGGACCCCGTCACCCTGCTCTCCCCGAACTGCGCCGAGCTCGTGCCCGCGCTCTTGGGCGCGCAGCTCGCCGGGATCGCGGCGCCCGTCAACAGCGGCCTCGTCGCCGACCACGTCGCACGCCTGGTCGAGCGCTCGGGGTCGCGGGTCGCGGTGGTGGCGTCCCCCGAGCTCGGCCCCGGGCCCTGGTCGACGGTCGAGCGGCTCGTCGCTGACGGGTTGCTCGACCACGTGCTCGTCGTGCGCCCCACCCGTCCCGAGGGACCGGCGCCGGCGCTGGTCCTGGCCGGTGCGACGGTCTCCTTCCTCGAGGCGGCGATCACCGACGAGCCCGCGGACCGCTTCGTGGGAACGCCCCCGACGGCGGACGACCTCGCCAGCCTGTTCCACACCGGCGGCACGACCGGGCTGCCGAAGCTCGCGGCGCACACCCACGCCAACGAGGTCACCGACGCCTGGATGGTGGCGCTCGACGACGACCTGGCTGACCCGGACGCCCGGGTGTTCGCCGCGCTTCCGCTCTTCCACGTCAACGCGCTGGTCGTGACGCTGCTCGCGCCGATGTTCCGGGGCCAGGGCGCGGTCTGGGCGGGACCGCTCGGCTACCGCGACCTCGATCTCTACGGCTGCATCTGGCGCCTGGTCGAGCGCTACGACGTGGGCACGATGAGCGCCGTCCCGACGGTGTACGCCGTGCTCAGCCAGGTGCCGGTCGACGCCGACCTGTCACGCCTCCGCTTCGCCGTGGTCGGCGCCGCCGTGCTGCCGCCCGCGGTGCGCCGGGCGTTCGAGGAGCACACGGGGGTCCCGCTGCTCGAGGGGTACGGCCTCACCGAAGGCACGTGCGCCAGCCTGCGGAGCTACACGGCCCTGCCGCGGCCCGGCTCGGTCGGGCACCGGCTGCCTTACCAGCGGGTCCGCACCGTCCGCACGTGCGACGACGGCAGCCGCGTCGACACCGCGCCCGGCGAGCAGGGCACCCTGCTCGTGGCGGGTCCGACCGTGTTCCCCGGGTACGTCGTGGGTCGGGACGCCCACGGCCCCGTGCTCGACCACCTCGGCACCGTCGTCGACGGCTGGCTCGACACCGGCGACCTCGCGCGGATCGACGCGGAGGGGTTCGTGCACCTCACCGGTCGGGCGAAGGACGTCATCATCCGCGGCGGGCACAACATCGACCCGGTCGTCGTCGAGGACGCGCTCCTCGCGCACCCCGGCGTCGCGGGTGCCGGAGCCGTGGGAGCGCCGGACGAGCACGCGGGCGAGGTGCCCGTCGCCTTCGTCGTGCTCGCCCCGGGTGCCGAGGCCACCGAGACCGAGCTGGTGACCTGGGCGGCGGACCACGTGGCGGAGCGGGCAGCCGCGCCGCGCCGCGTCACCGTCGTGCCCGACCTCCCGCTGACCGACGTCGGCAAGCCGTCCAAGCTGCCGCTCCGGGCCTGGGCCACGGCGGCCGTGCTCCGGGACCTGCTCCCCGCGGCCGACGTGGTCGCCGTCGATGCAGTCGTCGAGGACGGCACCGTCGTCGCCGTGGTCACGGCTGCGGACGCGGCCGCGTTGGTGCGCGTCGACACGGTGCTCGAGCGGCTGCCGGTCGTGTCCCGCGTCGAGGTGGCGCCGTGACCCCACCCGTCGTGGTGGTCGGCGCCGGGCCCACGGGGGCCGCGGCGGCGATCGCCCTCGGCCAACGAGGCGTGGAGTGCCTCGTGCTCGACCGCTGGGACGACGTCTACCCGCAGCCTCGCGCGGTGCACCTCGACGACGAGGTGGCGCGGCTGCTCGCCCAGCTCGGCGTAGCCGAGCAGTTCGGGGCGATCTCGCGGCCCGGGGAGGGGCTGCGCCTCGTCACCCCGGCGCTGCACGTCCTCGCGGAGCTGCCGCGGGGCGGTGTCTCGCCGGTGCACGGCTACCCCCGGGCGAGCATGTTCGACCAGCCCGACCTCGAGCGGGTCCTGCGGGAGCGCCTCGGGGTGCTCCCGTCCGTGCAGCTGTGCCCAGGGCAGGAGGTGACGGGTGTCGAGCAGGTCCGCCCCGGTCGGGTCCGGGTGCGGCACCGCGACCGCGCGACCGGCGTCGAGCACAGCATCGACGCCGCCGTGGTGCTCGGGTGCGACGGCGCCAACAGCCTCGTGCGGGATGCGATCGGCGCACGGATGCATGACCTCGGCTTCTCCCAGCGCTGGCTCGTGATCGACGTCGACACCCCGGTGGACCTCG
Organism: Nocardioides alkalitolerans; assembly: GCA_038184435.1. Taxonomy (NCBI): domain Bacteria; kingdom Bacillati; phylum Actinomycetota; class Actinomycetes; order Propionibacteriales; family Nocardioidaceae; genus Nocardioides; species Nocardioides alkalitolerans. The sequence goes on from CP116227.1 coordinate 3,554,726, forward strand.
GGCACTGGGGCGGGGTGCACCAGGTGTGCGACGGACGCCGCGCCGCGACGTACATGCAGATCGGTGCGACCCGGCACCGCTGGGAGGTGCAGCTGCGCGAGGGGGAGACCGCGGACCGGTTCGCGACCCTCGAGGCGCTCGCACCGCTGCTCGCTCCCTGGCTCGACGACGTGCCGCTCGGGCGCCTGACCCTGCTGCGATCGGTGGAGTACACGTTCCGCGCCGCCGTCGCCGACCGGTGGCGCTCCGGGCGCGTGCTGCTGCTGGGGGACGCGGCCCACCTGACCCCGCCCTTCATCGGCCAGGGGCTGGGGGCCGGCCTGCGGGACGCGGCGAACCTCGCCTGGAAGCTCGCCGGCGTCCTCGACGGGACCCTCGCCGAGGACGCGCTGGACAGCTACGAGGAGGAGCGGGCACCGCACGCCCGCGCGATGGTTCGGCTGGCGCAGGCCGTCGGTGTCGTGATGACCGGCGGGGGACGGGCGGGGGACGTCCTCCGCCGGGCGGGCGTCCCGCTCCTGCTCCGTGCGCCCGGCGGCCTGCGCCGTCGGGCGAGCGACAGCACGACCCCCGCGTTGCGGGGCACGACGCTCGTCGCCGGCGACCGCGCCGACCGGCTGGCCGGTTCCCTGTGTCCCGACCTGCTGGGGGACGGGACGCGGTACGACGCGGTCGTCGGGCCCGTCTGGGCCCTCGTCACCACCGAGCCGGCCGCCCCCAGCGCCGTCGGCGACCTGACGTCGCGCGGTGTCACCGTCCTCGACGCCACGTCCCGCCCGGCGCTGGCCGCCTGGCTGCGCGGCGGCGGCGCGGTCGCGGCCCTGGTGCGCCCCGACGGCGTGGTGCTCGCCTCCGGTCGGCACGTCCCGTCGGTCGTCGCTCGGGCGACGCCGCTCCTCGCCCCCCTCCCAGCCGAGGTGACCGCATGACCGTCCCCGTCTACCGCCCCGACGTCTACGCGCGGGCGGCCGTGCTGGATCCCTACCCGCACTACGAGCGCATGCGCGCGCTCGGGCCCGTCGTGCGGCTCGGCCGCCGCCGGGCGTTCGCGGTGACCCGGTACGCCGAGTGCAAGCGCGTGCTCCTCGACGACGCGACGTTCGTCTCGGGTCGGGGCGTCGCCCTCAACCCCGCCGCCAACTGCCTGGGCCGGGGCACCACGCTCCAGAGCGACGGCGAGCTGCACGCGCAGCGACGCGGCATGCTGGCCTCGCGGCTCACGCCGAAGGCGCTCCGCTCGCTGCGGGGCGAGGTGGAGGAACGCGCGGACGCCGTGGTCGCCGCGGCCGTGGCCCGCGGGCACGTCGACGGGGTCGCCGACATCGCCCAGGCGCTGCCCACGTCCTTCGTCCCGGACCTCATCGGATGGCCCGCCGACGGTCGCGAGCACCTGCTGCGCTGGGCGGGTGCGACCTTCGACAGCCTCGGGCCCGTCAACGGCCAGACGCTCCGGTCCACCCCCGCGACCGTGGGGATGCTGCGCTTCGCACGCTCCGTCGTACGCCGCCGCGAGGTGCTGCCCGGCTCCATGGGCGCCGACCTGATGGAGCGCGTCGACCGCGGCGAGCTCCGGGAGGACGCCTGCCCGGCGCTCATGGTCGACTACCTGGCCCCGTCGCTCGACACGACGATCAGCGCGATCGCGAGCACGCTGCTGCTCCTCGCGCGCCACCCGCAGCAGTGGCACCGCCTCAAGGACGACCCCGATCTCCTGCCGAACGCGGTCAACGAGGTGGTGCGGATCGAGTCGCCCCTCCGAGCGTTCGCCCGCAGCCTCGACCGCGACGCCGAGGTCGGCGGTGTGGAGCTGACGGCCGGGAGCCGGGTCGCGGTCTTCTACGCCTCCGCGAACCGCGACGAGCGCTTCTGGGACGACCCCACCACGTTCGACGTGACGCGCGACGCGACGCCGCAGCTGGGCTTCGGCCAGGGCGCCCACGGCTGCGCCGGCCAGGGCCTCGCCCGGCTCGAGACCCAGTCGATCCTGCGGTCGCTCCTGGCGCGCGTGGAGCGGATCGAGCTCGTGGGCACGCCGGTCTGGGGCGTCAACAACATCATCCACAAGCTCGACGAGCTGCCGTTGCGGCTCGTCCCGAAGGAAGGAGCACGACCGTGAGGATCGCCGTCGACCTCGACCGCTGCGAGGGCCACGGGCTCTGCGTCGACCAGGCCCCCGAGGTCTTCGACCTCGACGACGAGGGCGACCTCGTGCTCCTCGTGGAGGGCGAGGTACCCGCGGCCCAGGAGGCGGCGGCCGGACGTGCCGTCGACGCGTGCCCGGTCGCGGCGCTGCGCCGGGCATGAACGGGGTGCCCGACCCCGGGACCTCGGTGGACGCAGTCGTCGTGGTCGGTGGCTCGACCGCGGGCGCGACCGCGATGCGCGAGCTGCGCGGGCACGGCTTCGACGGGCGCCTCGTGCTCGTCGACCCGGAGGACGGCACGAACCGCCCGCCGCTGTCCAAGTCCGTGCTGGCGGGGGAAGCCGCCGACGCGTCGGTGCTGATGGACCACGCGGCGCTCGACCTCGAGCACCACCGGACCGCGGCCGTCGGGCTCGACCCGGCGGAACGTGTGCTGCGGACGGCCGACGGCGGTGCGCGCCGGTACGACGCCCTCGTCGTCGCCTCCGGCGCGCGGGCGCGCCGTCTCGCCGAGCCGGGGCAGCGGGGCGAGGTGGTGCTGCGGACGCTGGACGACGCGCGCCATCTGCGGAACCGGCTGACTGCGGCGAGGACGGTGGTCGTGGTGGGTGCGGGCTTCCTGGGGCTCGAGGTCGCGTCCGCGGCGGCCCGGGCCGGTGCTGCGGTGACGGTGGTCGACGCGGCGCCGCCCCTGCAGCGACTGGTGGGGGAGCACCTCGCGGACGTGCTGGTGCGGCAGGCGGCCGGCGCCGGGATCCGCTTCCGGCAGGCCACGGTGCGGCTGTCCGGCGACCCGGTCGACGGCGTGCTGCTCGACGGCGCGCACCTGCCGGCGGACCTCGTCGTCACCTGCGCGGGGGACGAGCCCGCCGTCGACTGGCTCGCCGGCACCGGTGCCGACCTGCGGGGCGGGTTGGTCATCGACCAACGGGCCCGCACCTCCCTGCCGGGGGTGTGGGCCGCGGGCGACGCGGCCGTCGTGCGGGGTGGCGACGGCGTGGTGCGCCAGCCGTTCTGGGCCAACGCGGTCGCCCAGGGGCGGGTGGCCGCGGCGGACGTGCTGGGTCGGCCGGTGGACGGTCCGGTCCTCGACCCCTACTCCTGGACCGAGGTCGCCGGCCTCTCCCTCAAGGTGGTGGGCCCCCTGCCCGTGCACGGCCCGCCCCGCGTGGTGGACGGCGCGGTCGACGGCCCCGGCCTCCTGGCGTGGGGCGACCACACCGTCGCCGCCCTCGGCGTGCGCAGCTCCGCGCCCCGCCTGCGACAGCTGCTGCGTCTGCTGGGCGACGACACCCCGGGGGAGGGGCCGACACTTTCCCCGGCTAGCCGGGGAACACGCCACTTAGACCATCAAATTTGATGGTCAAAGCGGTCGGTTCCCCGGCTGACCGGGGAACCGACCACCCCCTCAGTCGGCGCCGAGGGCGGCCATGTCGTCGGCGAGCAGGTCGGCGGCGGTGGCGGCGCCGGCCATCTGGCCCGCGGCCATCGCGCTGACCACGGACGGCATCGGCATCGGGAACGACGGACGGTGGGCCAGGTCGCCGCCGGCGAACACGCCGGGCAGGCTCGTGCGGCCCATGTCGTCGATCTCGACGCAGCCGGACGGCAGCAGGGTGAGCCCGAGCTGCTCCGCGAAGGGCGCCGCCTGGTGGAAGGTCGGCGTCACCAGCACGCCGACGGCCTCGATCGCCTCGCCGTCCGAGAGCAGGACGCGCGTGCCCGCGCCGTACCGCTCGAAGCGCTCGACCTTTGCCTCCACGACCGTCGCGCCGAGTGCCTCGAGCTGGGTGCGGACCTCGGGCTCGACGGGCTGACCGTCGGCGAGCACCGAGATGCGGCCCGCGATGCGGCGCATCAGGGCGGTGCCGTGCACCTGGGGAGCGCCGGCGCCCAGGACCACGAGGTGGCCGTCGCGGAACTCGTGGCCGTGGCAGAACGGGCACTGCGCGGCGACGGTGCCCCAGAGCTCGTCGAGACCCTCCTTCGCGGGGAGCTCGTCACGCAGGCCGGTGGCCAGCACGACGCGGCGGGCCCGCACGGTGGTCCCGTCGCCCAGGGTGGCGACGAACCCGGTCGCCTTGTCCCCGGTGATGGAGACGACGACGGTCTCACGGAGCTCGACGTCGTAGTCGGCCAGCTGCTCCCGGGCCTGCGCCCGGAACTCGACGGGCGGGCGACCGTCGTGGGTGAGGACGTTGTGCATGTGCTCGACGGTCGCGTTGCGGTAGCGACCGGAGTCGACGAGCGTCACCGAGCGGTGGATGCGGCCCAGGGTGAGGGCTGCCTGGAGGCCGGCGGGGCCGCCGCCGACGACGAGGGCGTCACGGATCTCGGACATGGGGTGCTCCTTCACAGGTGGTGGGTGCTTGCGCTGGTCACCAGCCTGTGACTTCATGTCGGGATGAAGTCAAGCGAGTGGAGCATCGGGGCCGCCGCCGCCCGGTTCGGGCTCGAGACCCACGTGCTGCGGCACTGGGAGGACGAGGGTCTGCTGGAGCCGGGGCGCGACGGTGCGGGACGGCGGCGCTACGTCGAGCGCGACATCGTGCGGATCGCGGCGATCGTGCGCAACAAGGCGGCGGGGATGACGTTGGGGCAGATCCGGATCCTGCTCGACAGCGAGGCGGAGGGACGGCGCGAGGTGCTGCAGGCCCACCTCGACGACATCGCCGAGCGGATGCGGTCGATGGAGCTGTGGCGCGAGATGACGGAGCACGCCCTGGGCTGCCGGGCGCACGACGTCACCAACTGCCCGCGCTACAAGGGCTTCCTCGCCGACCTGCTCGACGAGTCGCGGCCGCGTCCTTCGTTGCCGCCCGAGGCGAGCTGGGAGGGGGCGGTACGCCGCGCGCGGGCCACCGCCGACTGAGGACCCCGCGGGACGTCATGCGCGGTGGCTGCGGGGGCAACCGCTGCGCATGACGTCCCGGGCGGGGATCAGGTGGTGGGCTGCTCCGCGGCGTCACCGGCGCCCGAGGAGCCGGCCCCGAGGCCGATCTTGTCGGTCGCGGAACCGACGGAGCGCTTGATGAGGGCGTCGAGGTCGAGACCGGTCGACGTCTTCAGCATGTCGAGCGTCTGCACCAGGTTGTCGGTGACCTGCTTCGGGATCGCGCCCGCGCCGTCGGTGGAGACGACGGTGAGCTTGTCGATCGCGGCGATGGGGGCCGCGACCTCCTTCGCGATCTGGGGCAGCACCTCGATGAGCATCTGCAGCACGGCGGCCTCGTTGTAGTGCGCGAACGCCTCGGCGCGCTTGTCCATCGCCTCGGCCTCGGCCTGGCCGACGGCGAGCACGGCGGCGGCCTTGGCCTCACCCTCGGCGCGGACGGCGTCGGCCTCGGCGACACGACGGGCGCGCTCGGCGGCACCGCGGCGCTCACCCTCGATGGCCTCGGCCTCCGCCAGCGCCGAACGACGGGCCTTCTCGGCCTCACCGTTGAGGCGGGCCTCCTGGGCCTTGGCCTCGGCGGCGGCGATCGTCGAGGCCTTGCGGGCCTCGGCGGCGGCGATCTCGGCGGAGCGCTTCGCCTCGGCGTCCTGCTCCACGCGGTAGCGCTCGGCGTCGGCCGGCTTGCGCACCTTGGTCTCCAGCTCGCGCTCGGTCAGCGCGGCCTGGCGCACGGCGACCTTCTCCTGCTCGAGCAGGATCGCCTGGTCCTGGTCGGCCTGCGCGAGCGGCCCGGCCGCGGCGGCGCGAGCCTGCGCGGCGTCGGTCTCGACGCGGATCTCGGCCTGCTTCAGCGCGAGCGCGCGCTGCGAGATCGCGATCTCCTCCTCGGCGGCGATGCGCGCCTGCTCGGCGGCCTGGCGCGCGTTGGCCTCCGCGATCGAGGCCTCCTGCTGGATGCGCGCCGCCTCGGGACGACCGAGGTCGGCCAGGTAGGACCCGTCGTCGGTGACGTCCTGGATCTGGAACGTGTCGAGGATGAGGCCCTGGCCGGTCAGCGAGTTCTCCGACTCGTCGGCCACGCGCTGCGCGAACGCCGCACGGTCGCGGATGATCTGCTCGACCGTCAGGCCACCGACGATGGAGCGCAGCGCACCGGCGAGCACCTCCTGCGTGAAGGGCTCGATGTCGCCCTGCTGCGAGAGGAAGCGCTGCGCGGCGAGGCGGATCTGGTCGGCGTTGCCGCCCACCTTGACGATGGCGACGCCCTCGACGTTGAGCTTGATGCCCTGGCCCGAGACCGCGCCGCGGATCTGCACCGAGATGCGGCGCGACGACAGGTCGAGGTTGCCCAGCTTCTGGACGAACGGGATGACGAACGTGCCGCCACCCATGACGACCTTCTGGCCCGAGAGGTCGGTGGTGAGCTCGCCCGTCTCCGGGTTGACCACCGCCTTGCCCTTGCGGCCCGTGACGATGAACGCCTCGTTGGGGCCGGCGACCTTGTAGCGGCTGGTGATGAGCAGCACCAGCAGCACGAAGAGGACGACGAATCCGATGATCGATGTCAGTACCGGGTCCATGTACATGGGCCTTTCGGTCGTGGATGTGCAGGTCGTGCGGGGGTCAGGGGAGGACGTCGTACGTCGCGGCGACCGTCACGGCGGTCGGTGAGAGCACGCCGGTGACGTGCACCTCGGTGCCGGCGGGGAGCGCCCGCTCGGCCTGGGCGTTGAACCGGAAGGTGTGGCCGCCGCGGCGGACCGTGATCGCGCCGTACCCGCCCTCGGGGATCGCGGACACGACCTGGGCGTCCCAGCCGACGACGTCACGCGTCGTCGGGGTCTCGTCGGTGGCGCCCGACCGCACGAGGCGGGTCAGCCAGGCACTGAACCAACCGACGAGCAGACCGGCGCCGACGCCGACGCCGGTGGCCACGAGCTGGGGGGCACCGGCGCCCTGCGCGATCGCGCCGCCGAAGCCGAGGGCGGAGATGAAACCGCCGAGCGCTGCCGTGGAGAACCAGTCACCGGCGAGGCCGTCGAGGTCGAAGATGCCGTCGAGGAGGAGCGAGAGCAGGAGCACGCCGACACCACAGATCCCGATGATCACGAAAGGGGTCACGGGCAGCACGTCTCCTCGGGCCAAGGGGGCGGTGCACCTGGTCCTACCCCCGCCTCCACCCTCGCACACCTGCGGCGTCGCCGTCGGGCCGCATCCCCAGGGTGGGGAAGAGCACCCGGGACTGTCGGATCGGCGTGGCAGGCTGGACGTCATGTCGAGCGCACACCCCCAGGGCACGCCCGGACCCCCGACCACGATCGTGCTGTTCGGCGCGACCGGCGACCTCGCGCGGCGCAAGCTGCTGCCCGGGATGCTGCACCTGCTGCGCTCGGGACTGCTGCCCCGCGTGCAGATCGTCGGCACGTCGCTGGAGGACCACACGCGCGACTCGTTCGTCGAGTTCGCCCATCGCGCCATCAAGGAGTTCTCCCCCGACACCACCGACGCCGAGTGGAAGGACTTCGCGCAGCGCCTGTTCTGGGCCCCGGGCGGCACGGCGGAGTCGCTCCGCGCGGCCGTCGAGGAGGCCGAGGCCCAGTGCGAGGGACCGCAGCGGCGGCTGCACTACCTGTCGGTGCCCCCGCGGGCCGCCCTCGCGGTGATCCACACCCTGCGGGACGCGGACCTGGTCGAGGACTCGCGCGTCATCATGGAGAAGCCGTTCGGCACCGACCTCGAGAGCGCGAAGCAGCTCAACGCGGCCGTGCACGCCGTCTTCGACGAGTCGCAGGTCTTCCGCATCGACCACTTCCTCGGCAAGGAGGCGGCGCTCAACATCCTCGCGTTCCGCTTCGCCAACGGTCTGTTCGAGCCCGTGTGGAACCGCAACATGATCGACCACGTGCAGATCGACGTGCCGGAGAAGCTCGGCCTCGAGCAGCGGGCGTCGTTCTACGAGTCGACGGGTGCCTACCGCGACATGGTCGTCACCCACCTCTTCCAGGTGCTGGCCTTCACGGCCATGGAGGCCCCGACCGCGCTCGACCCCCAGTCGATCACCGAGGAGAAGTTCAAGGTCTTCCGGTCGATGCTGCCGATCCACCCCGACGACGTGGTGCGGGGGCAGTACCTGGGCTACCGGGACGAGCCGGGCGTCGACCCCGAGTCGGAGACGGAGACGTTCATCGCGCTGCGCTGCTTCGTCGACAACTGGCGCTGGGCGGGGGTGCCGTTCTACCTGCGCACCGGCAAGAAGCTCGCCGAAGGTCAGCGGATCATCTCCATCGCCTTCAAGGAGCCGCCGAAGTCGATGTTCCCCGAGGGCTCCGGGATCGGGCAGCACGGTCCCGACCACCTCACCTTCGACCTGGCGGACCAGGCGCGGGTGTCGCTGTCGTTCTACGGCAAGCGGCCCGGGCCCGGCTTCCGGCTCGACAAGGTGTCGATGCAGTTCTCGGTGGAGGACACGACGTGGGCCGGCTCGGTGCTGGAGGCCTACGAGCGCCTGATCCTCGAGGCCACGAAGGGCAACCACACGCTGTTCACCACGGCCGAGGGCGTCGAGCGCCTCTGGGAGATCTCGACCCCGCTGCTGGAGGACCCGCCGCCGGTGCGGCCCTACGAGCCGGGCACGTGGGGCCCCAACCAGATCCACCAGCTCATCGCGCCGCGCGCGTGGCGGCTCCCGTTCGAACGGAAGTGGCGGGAGCGCACGACGCGCGACGACGCGTGAACGCTCGGTGACGGCGCGCGCGGCAGGGGTTGAACCGGCCCGGCCGGGGGTAGCCAGCGCACCGGAGGTGGGGGTCATCATGGAGATGCGCAGGTTCGAGCTGGTCGACGGCTCGGCGGACAAGTTCTGGTCGATCGGGGTCGAGGGCGCCCGTGTGGTCGTGCACTACGGCCGCAACGGCACCAACGGCCAGGTCAAGGAGAAGACGCACGCCGACGCGGCGGCCGCGGCCGCCGACGCCGAGAAGCTGGTCGCCGCGAAGGTGAAGAAGGGGTACGTCGAGGCGGGTGCCGGCGCCGCACCCGCGGCCGGGAGCGCACCCGCCGCGGCGCCCGAACCGGTTTCCGCACCGGCCCCGGCACCGGCCCCGGACCCGGCACCCGCACCCACGCCTGAGCCCGCTGCCGCGCCCGCAGGTCCGCCGGAGGCGGACCGCGACATACCGGAGCCGGAGGCGTTCGAGCCCGGCGACCTCGGCTTCCGTTGGCACCCGCTGGAGCTTGCCGCGCTCCCCGAGGGACCAGCGGCGCCCGCCGCCGACCCGGACGGCTCCCCCGAGGAGGTCGTCGCCGCCTGCGAGGCCGCGGCCGAGACGAACCTGGTCGCGGACACCTCCGACTACCGCCGCCACGAGTGGGCCGCGAGCCCGCCGTTCGCGGGCGTGCCCGGCGAGCTGACGGCGCGGTGGTGGCGGACCTACATGCGGGAGCACGTGCCCGAGGTCAACGAGGACGGCCGGTGGCGCCCCGTGACCTCCGCCGAGTGGCAGCAGGCGCGGGTGGAGGGGCGGAAGCTGAAGGAGTACGGCGGCCACCTCGACCAGCGGCAGCGCCGGGCGCGGGCCTCCGAGGTCGTGCTGGACGCGGCGGCCGCGCTGCCGCCCGGACTGACCGACCTCACCGGTGGGGTCCAGTTCTGCAACCTCGACGACGTCTCCGAGATCGCGGTCGACCTCGTCACGGACGGCCGTGCCGTGGTGCTCGAGCGGATCACGTCGCGGATCGCCCTCGAGTGGGCGCCCGCGTTCCGCGCGCTCGTCCCCGACCTGACCGCGGCCGAGGTCGACGCAGCCCTCGACCGCACGCGGGCGCGCTGGGCGGAGGAGGGCACGCCGCGGTTCATCGACCCGGACCTGCAGCCCGCGCTGCTGCGCAGCGTGCTGCTCGCGAGCCCCGAGGAGCACGCCGACGTCGTCGGGGGGATGACTGTCGGCTCCGACGGTTACCTCTCGCTCGCACACCTCAGCCGCCTCGTCGCCGCCGCCGTGCGGCTGCCCGACACCGACGCCCGCCGGGCGCTCTGGGACCGGGTGCTGGACGCGTCCGAGACCGACGGCCTCCAGGTCTCGGACACCGCCTCGCTGCCCTCTGCCCTTGCGATCGGCCTGTTCGGCGTGCCGATGTTCGAGCGCGCGGTGGCGGTCGTCTGCGCGAAGGGCCGCGGCGGCGAGGCCGTCGCGCTGGCCCGGCGCCTCGCGTCCCGCGTCGACGGGCCCGGCGCGGTGCCCGGGATGCTGCGCCTCCTCGCGCGGTCGAAGGCCGGCACCGTCGCCCGCGACTGGCTCGTGCGGCACCGGGGATTGCTCGCGGCGTACGAGGGTCCGCTCGACCCCACCGAGCGCGAGGCGCTCGGCGGGCTCGTGCGGGAGATCCTCGTCGTCGACCCCGACTTCGCCCCGCGCCACCCGGCGATGGTCGCGGTCGCCGAGGAGGTGCAGCGCCTCGCCGCGCTGCCGGTGCTCGGGGCCGACGGCGCGCTGCCGGCGTGGTGGACCGAGGCGCTGGCGGCCGAGGAGGCCACCGAGGTGCCGCCCAGCAAGATCAAGGTGCCGAAGAAGCTCCCGGCGTGGACGGGCGCGCTCCCGCCGGTGCGGGTGACCGACGGGGAGGTCGAGGCGCGCCTCGACGCCGCGGCCACCGCCGTCGTGCTCGGCTCCGCCATGCGCAGCGCCTGCGACCCGACGCTCGCGCCGCGCCCGCTCGTCGCGGCGGTCCGGGAGCGCATGAGCGCCTCGGCCCGGGACGCGGTGGGCAGCGGCATCCTGCGGGGCTTCCTCGGCAACGGCGCCGCCTCGGGGGAGCGGGCGCTCTTCCTCGCGTCGGGGTTCCTGGGGGCGGAGGGGTACGTCGCGGAGCTGACCCCGTTCGTCCGCGCCTGGCCAGGCGAGAGCCAGCACCAGCGCGCCGTGCTCGGTCTGGACGCGCTCGCGGCGACCGGCACCAACGCGGCGATGCAGGCCATCTCCGGCATCGCGGGGAAGTCGAAGTTCAAGGGCGTGCAGAAGGCCGCGAACGAGTCGCTGCAGCGCCTCGCCGACCTGCAGGGCCTCACGGTGGACGAGTTCGAGGACCGGGTGGTGCCCGACGCCGGGCTCGACGAGCGTGGCGTGCGGGTGCTCGACTACGGGCCGCGGCAGTTCCGGGTCGGCCTCGGTGCGGACGGCAAGCCGGTGGTGCACGCGCTCGACGCCGACGGGCGGCCGACGGGGAAGCCGCGGACGTCGCTGCCCGCCCCCAACAGCAAGGACGACGCCGAGAAGGCCGCGGAGACGAAGAAGGAGTTCACGGTGCTGCGCAAGCAGCTCACCGACGTCGCCTCCATCCAGACCACGCGCCTCGAGCGCGCGATGGTGACCGGCCGGGTGTGGTCGGCGGGCGACCACGCGGCGTACGTCGCCCGGCACCCGGTGCTCAACGCTCTCGTGCGGCCGCTGGTGTGGCGCCTCACGGAGGCCGACGGCACGGAGCGGCTGGTGCGGGTGACGGACGACCGGGAGTACGTGACGGTCGACGAGGACCCCGTGGAGCCCGGCGCGGGCGCCACGATCGCGCTCGCCCACCCGCTGACGATCGACGAGGCGGACAAGGACGCGTGGCGGGCGCACCTGCTCGACTACGAGCTGACCTCGCCCGTCGAGCAGCTCGACCGTGCGGTGTTCGGCCTGCCGGAGGGGCAGGACGGGCCCTCGCTGGCCGGTCTGCCGACCGGGCGGATCGGTCCCGGCGCGTTGTCGACGACGCTGGAGCGCGCGGGCTGGCGCCGCGGCGAGCCGCAGGACGCCGGCGTGATCCACGCGTTCTCGCTGGCGCTGCCGACCCACGGGGTCGGTGTCGTGCTCGAGATCTCCGACGGGCTGTGGGCCGGGATGCTCCACGAGTCGGGCCCGCAGAAGCTGGACGCCGTGAGCCTCGTGCCGCTGTCGTACGTCGAGGGTGGGGTCGGGTACGTCTGGTGGCAGCACGACGACCCGCGGCTCGACTGGACGACCGCCGACCCGGTGGTGGTCTCGGAGGTGCGCCGCACCCTCGCCGCCGTCGAGGCGAGGATGGAGGCGTGACCGCGGCGGACACCCCGACGCCCCGCGTCCAGCGCCCGTCGGCCGAGACGCGCTGGGCGGACGAGCTCGACCGACTCGCCGACCGCGACCGCCGCACGGGCGCCCGCGTGCCCGAGGGGTGGCGGCTCTCGCCGCGCAGCGTCGTCGACTTCGTGCTCGGCGACGCCGGCCAGCGCGACGGGCTCGGTCTGGAGACCAAGTTCGTCGGCGACCGGGCGCTCGTGGAGCGGTGCGTGGTCGCGCTGGCCACCGACCGTGGCCTCATGCTCGTCGGCGAGCCGGGCACGGCGAAGTCGTTCCTCTCGGAGCTGCTCGCCGCCGCCGTCTCCGGTGACTCCACGCTCACCGTGCAGGGCACGGCGTCGACCACCGAGGACGCGATCACCTACTCGTGGAACTACGCGCTGCTCCTCGCTCGCGGCCCCAGCCTCGACGCGCTCGTGCCGGCGCCCGTGCACCGCGGCATGAGCACCGGCGCCGTGGTGCGCTTCGAGGAGATCACCCGCTGCCCGATCGAGACGCAGGACGCGCTGCTCTCCGTGCTCTCCGACCGCGTGCTCGTCGTGCCCGAGCTCGAGGACGAGCACCGGGTGCTCCACGCCCGCCGCGGTTTCTCGGTGATCGCGACGGCCAACGTGCGGGACCGGGGCGTCAACGACATGAGCGCCGCGCTCAAGCGGCGCTTCAGCTTCGAGACCATCCACCCCATCGCCGACCTGCGCCGCGAGGCGGAGCTCGTGCAGCGCCAGAGCGACGCGATCCTCGCGGACGCCGGCATCACGGCCGCACTGCCCGGCGACCTCACCGAGGTGCTGGTGACGATGTTCGCGGAGCTCCGGCGGGGCCGTACTGCGGACGGGCGCCCGGTCGAGCAGCTGTCGACCGCGATGTCGACGGCGGAGGCCGTGTCCGTCGCGGTCGCGACGGGGCTCTCCTCGGCGTGGTTCACCGACGCGCCGCCGCGCGGCGAGGACGTCGTCGGCGCGCTCCTCGGCACGGCGCTCAAGGACTCCGACGAGGACCGGTCCCGCCTGCGGGGCTACCTGACGCGGGTGGCGAAGGAGCGCGGCGGGCGGTGGCAGGAGCTGCACGCCGCCCGCGGACTGCTCGATGGCTGAGGTCGATGAGCAGGGCATCTGCTGGGTGCCCGTGCGCCACCACTCGCCGGCCGCCACCCGGGCGGTCCGCGACCTCGTCGCCCGCTTGCGCCCGGCGGCCGTGCTCGTGGAGGGCCCGGCCGACTACACGCGCATCGACCAGCTGCTGCTCGCGCACGAGCCGCCGGTCTCGCTCATGACGTGGTTCCGCCGCGAGACGCCGGAGCGCACGCAAGTCGCGTATGCGCTCTATCCCTTCGCGGTGTTCAGCCCCGAGTGGCACGCGGTGCGCGACGGTGCGGCCGTCGGCGCGGACGTGCGGTTCATCGATCTGCCGTGGCACGCGCACGTGGTCGTCGAGGAGGGCGGGTACGACGCGGGCCCGGCCGCCACCGAGGGCGCGGCCCTGCACCGCACCGACGAGGTCAGCGCGTCGTTCTTCGACGGGCTCGCGGCGTACACGGGGCGGCGGGAGATGTCGGCGGTCTGGGACGAGCTGGCGGAGATCGACCCGGAACTGGGGACCGCGACCTACCTGCGGAGGGCGGCGCTGCTGGGCGCCGGGATCCGCGCGGACGGCGACGCCCGCCGTGATGCCCGCGCGCTCGCGGACCGGGCGCTCGACGAGGCCCGCGAGGCGCACATGGCGGCCGAGATCCGCCGGGCACGGGCCGACCACCCCGACGGGGTGCTGCTCGTCGTCACCGGCGCCGCCCACACGGCGGCCCTGCAGGAACGTCTCGCGGCCCCGCCCCGGGCCGACGAGCTCGCCGGTCCGCCGCCGACCCCCGCCGACCTGGAGACGGGGCACGCGCTGGTGCCGACGTCGTACCCGGCGCTCGACGAGCAGCGCGGCTACCTGGCGGGGCAGCCGAGCCCGGGCTACTACGACCGCGTGCACCGGGCGACCGGCGCGGACGCCGCGGCGCTGACGGACGTCGTGCTCACCGAGGCGGTCGCCGCGCTGCGCGACGCCGGCGTGGGGGTGTCGGCGGCCGACCTCATCGCGGCGCGGGCGGCGATGCTGGGACTGGCGACGCTCCGCGGCCACGCCCGGCCCTGGCGCGATGACCTCGTCGACGCGCTCACCTCGACCCTGGTGAAGGACACGGTGGCACCCGACGCCGTGACCAGCGCCGACGGCGGCCACCCGCTCCTCAACCGGGTGCGTGAGCTGATGCGCGGCGACGCGGTCGGGCGGTTGGCGCCGGGCACCGACGTGCCGCCGCTCGCGGTCGAGGTGGAGGCGCGCTGCGCGGCGCTGGGGATGCCGTTGGGACCGCGGACGACGACGCACACGCTCGACCTGGAGGACGACGCGGACCGCGAGCGGGCGCAGCTGCTGCAGCGGCTCCGGGTGCTCGACGTCCCGGCGGCGCGGCTCGTGCGCGACGTGCGGGGGCCCGACCCGCAGGGCCCGATCGGGACGCAGGTGGGCGCGCGGGTGGACCCGACCCAGGAGTGGCGGGTGCGGGGCGGGACGACGGTGACGGCCCGGGCGGTCCTGGCGAGCCGGTGGGGCGCGAGCATCGAGCAGGCCGTGCTCGCGGTGCTCGGGCGGCGGGCCGCGGAGGGCGACGTCACGGCCCTCACCAGCGCGCTCCTCGACGCGGTGCTGTGCGGCCTCCCCGACCTCACGGGCCGGCTCAGCGAGCAGGTCGAGGTGGGCACGCTCGCCGTCGACCGGCTGCCGGAGCTCGTCGAGCCGCTCGCGGTGCTGCTGCGGCTGCACCGGTTCGACCGCTGGTACGGCACGACCGACCGCGCCGACCTCGGGGCGCTGCTGCGTCTCGTCGGCCTCCGGTGCGTCGAGCTGGTCGAGCGGCTCGGACCGCAGGGCCCGGGTGCGTCCTCCGAGCAGCTCGCGATCGCCCTGCGTCGACTCGTCGACGCCGTCGTCGCGTCGCCCGCGCTGCGGGACCTCGAGCCGCGGCTCGCAGCGGCGGTGGCCGAGCAGCTCGCGCGGGGCAGCACCCGTTCGGGCCACGCCCCGGAGGCGGTGGGCGCTCTCACCGGCGCCCGGTGGCTGCTCGCGTCGGTCGCGCCGCGGGACCTGGCCGCGGTTGGGCCCGAGGGTGCGCCGGACCCGGCGGGCACGGGGGAGTGGTACGCCGGGCTCCTCGCCGTCGCCGGCCACCTCGCCCTCGCCGCACCGGAGATCTTCGACCCGCTCGACGCAGCGCTGCGGACGTGGTCGCCCGACGACTTCCGCCGTGCGCTCCCCGACCTGCGTCGCGCCGCGACGAGCCTCCTGCCGCGCGAGCGCCGGGCGCTGCTGGCGCACCTGGGCGCCGGACCCGTTGCGGGCTCGTCCCCCGCGGGGGTGGAGCTCGTCGTACCGGAGCGGGAGCTGGCGGCCCTCCTGGCCCGGGAGGACGCGCTGTGGGCGCTGGTGGAGGAGCACACGGGGCCTCTGCGGTCGGGCGCTGCGGGCACGGCGGGTACGGCGCGGTGACCGCGTCACCCGGGGCCTCGAGCCCGGACGAGGAGGAGCTGGTCGCCCGGCGGTGGCGGCTGATGCTGGGCCCGTCGGCCGACGACGCGCTGGGCCGCCCGGTGGGCGTGGACGCGCGCCTCGACGACGCGCTCGGCTTCCTGGAGGAGGGCACGTCGGCGACGGCGGGATCGACCGGCTCCGGCTTCCTGACGAGCACGGACTGGATCAACGAGGTGCAGGAGCTGTTCCCGCGCTCGGTCGCCGACCGGTTGGTCGAGCGGGCGGTGGAGACGCGGGGTGTCGACGACCTCGTGCACGACGCCGAGGCCCTGGCCGCCGTCACCCCGAGCCAGGCGTTGCTGACGGCGATCCTCCGCAACCGCAGCCTCATGGCGCCGCACGTGCTCGCCGCCGCCCGCAAGGTCGTGGCCCAGGTCGTGGCCGAGCTCGTGGAGCGGCTGGCGACGCCGGTGCGCACCCCGTTCACCGGGGTCCGCGACCCGCGGCGCCCGAGCCGCCAGCGCGTGGCGGCCAACTTCGACGCCCGGGCCACGATCCGCGCCAACCTGCGCAACGTCGACCCGGTGAGCGGGCAGCTCGTCATCAAGCGACCGCTGTTCGCCAGCCGCGTGCGTCGCCAGGTCGACCGGTGGCAGGTGATCGTCGCGGTCGACCAGTCGGGGTCGATGGCCAGCTCCGTCATCCACTCGGCCGTGACGGCGGCGATCTTCCACGGCGTCGGGTCGATCCGCACCCACCTCGTCGTCTTCGACACCGAGGTCGTCGACCTGTCCGACCAGCTCGCCGACCCGGTCGAGGTGCTGCTCGGCGTGCAGCTCGGCGGGGGCACCGACATCGGGAAGGCGGTGCGCTACTGCGCCTCGCTGGTGACCGAGCCCCGCCGCGCGATCGTGGTCGTCATCAGCGACTTCTTCGAGGGCGGCGACGTGGCGGTGCTGCACGGCGCGGTGCGCGACCTCGCCGAGAGCGGGGTGACCGTGCTGGCGCTCGCCGCGCTCGAGGAGGACGGCACCGTCACCGTCCACGAGGAGGAGGCCCGCCGGCTCGCCCGGCTCGGGGCGCACGTCGGCGCGATGACGCCCGACGTGCTCGCGCAGTGGGTCGCGGAGGTCGTCGACGGGCGCCGCGAGGCCGGACCGCCGGCGGCACCCCCCGGTCCGTCACCGGGGCCCGGCCCGTCGCGGGGGCCGCGCCGGTGATCCCCGACCTCAGCGGGCTCACGCCCGACGTGCTGCGCGACCTGACCAACGTCGGCACGGTGCGGCGCGCCGAGCGGGAGGTCGACCAGGGCACCGTCGAGGTGACCTTCGTCGAGACCGACGCCGGTCTCGAGGCGACGGCGGCGGACGCCTCCTGCCTGCTCGGCGCCGGGTCCTTCGACTCGTGGCGCTGCGACTGCGCGGCGGGCGGGGGCTGTCGCCACGTCGTACGGGCGGTGCTGGCCTGGCGCTCCACTGCGGCCGGTCGTGGTGGGAGCCCTGCGGAAAGTCGGGGCCCGGCACCACGACCCGCGGAAGGCGGGGCGGCGGGTGGGAGCGCGGTCGACGCCCGCACGGCAGCAGCGGCGGCGCGGGCGCGCGCGACCCACGGGCTGGTCGCCACGGTGCAGCGCGGCGAGCGCACGACGGTCGTGCTCCACGTGCCGGGGGAGGCGACGGTGCGGTTCGGTGCGGACGCCGACCCCCGCTTCGCGCGCTGCGACTGCGGCCAGGCCGGCTGCGCCCACCTCGACCACGCGGTCGTGGCGTTGGCGCACGCGGCCGCGGACGGGGCGGGGGACGGGCTCGTCGCCGTGGAGCCCGAGCGGGGTGGCGCCGCCGCGGATCCCGACCTCCTCGCCGACGCCTGGCGCGCCTGGTGGACGCAGCTCGTCACCCTCGGTCTCGGCGCGGCGGAGGAGCTCGTCGCCGCCGGGGTGGGTCTCGCGACGCGGATGGAGGACGCCGGTCTCGTCCATCCGGCTGCGGTCGTGCGCGACCTCGTCGCCCAGCTCGCCCACCAGGCCGCGCGCGACGCCGAGGTGTCGCCGGCCCGGCTGGTGGGGCTGGCCGGGGAGCTGGAGTCGCGCCTGCGCTCCCTCGCCCGGCCCGGCGGGGTCCCGGCGGCACTGGTCGCCGGCGTACCCGAAGCCGAGCAGCCCGTCGGCCCCCAGCGGCTCGTCGGCCTCGGCGCCGAGCACCTCCACGTCGGGGGCTGGAGTCGGCTGCGGGTCTACGTGGGCGACGTGCGCTCCGGTGCCGTGCGCACGCTGACGGTGGAGGCGACCGACACGGAGGACACGCCCGTGACCGCGCGGCGGCTCGGGTCGCGGACGCGGGCGGGCAGCACCTACGCCGAGTGGGCCGCCGCCGCCGCGGTGCTCCCGCGCAGCCGACGACGGGGCGCCGAGCTCGTGCTCCCGCGGGGCACGCCGCCGGTACGCCGCAGCGCGGCCTGGGCGGTGCCCGACGACTCGCCGCTGCTCGCCGCCCGCCTCGACGCCATCGCGGTGGGGGTCGACGTGCCCGGCCCGCTCGCCCCGCGCGGTTCCGCGGCGGGGGTCGGCGCGGTGCGCGTCGCCTCCGTCGAGGACGTCCGTCACGACACGCTGGAGGCCCGGCTGACGGCGACGGTCGTCGACGAGGTGGGCGCGACGGCGCGGCTCGAGCTGCCCGTGTCGGCTCGCGCGCTGCCGGGCGTCGAGGCGACGGCGGAGCGGTTGGCGTCGGGGACGACGACCGCCGTGGCGGGCCGGTGGGTACGCCGCGCCGACGGCCTCGTCGCGCTGCCGACGCTGCTCGACGGGTCGGGCGGGCCGCTCGTCGTGCCGCTCGGCGTACCGGGGTCGGCGGCGGCCGGCGAGATCCCGGCGGGGGAGGCCCGACGCACGACCGACCCGTGGCAGCGGCTGACGAGCGACGTCACCGAGACCCTGGGGCGCCTGCTGGTGCTGGGTGCGCGCCGGGGCGCGGCCGCACTGCGCCGCGACCTGACCGGGCACGCGGCGCGGGCCGAGGGGCTGGGCCTGCTGCGCTGGGCCGGGGCCCTGCGGGTGGCCGCGGGCGAGGACCTCGACACAGCCGCGCTGCTCGACCTGGCCGTGCTGCTCGAGATGGGGCGGTGAGGTGCTCTGCGAGGCGGGATTGACGCCGACCGACCGGGGTAGGTAGCGCCCGGCCGGGTGCGGGTCCCGGCCGGGCGACGAGAGGGAGCGGGATGCAGGACGACGACCTGGGCGTGGTGCTCGACCGGATCGACGAGGCGGCGCTGCCCGAGGGCCGTCCCCTGGACACGACGACGCCGCCCGAGCCCGCCGACGAGCCCGCGGAGCTCGTGCGCCGGTGGAGCCGCTGGGCGGACGGGGGCACGAGGCCGTACGACGGGGTGCCCGACGTGCTCAGCGCCCGGTGGCTCGTCCTGGCGCACTGCCACAAGGCGGGGTGGACCAGGGAGGGCGGCGAGCTCTCCCCGTTCGAGGTGGCGGCGGCTGCACGGGCCGCAGCGGCGGCCGGCGCCGACGAGCAGGACGCCGTCGAGCCGCACGGCTTCCTGTCCCCGCGCGAGCGGATGGCCAATGCGCGCCGTGCCGTGCTGGAGCCGTCGCTCGAGCTCCCGCCCCTGGAGAACCTGCGGCCCTCGCCGGTGACGCCGGAGGGCGTCGTCTCGGCGCCGTACCTGATGGGCATCGACACCGGCCGTCTCCAGCTGCTGCGCTGGGTGCTGGAGGGGCCGGACGCGGCGCTCGCCTGGTATGCCTCCACGCCCCGCGACATCGACCGCTGGGCGGCCACGCCCGTCATGCGTGCGTTGCTGCGCAGCGGCGGTATGCAGCCGCCCGTGATCGCCCCGCCGACCACGCCGGCGCGCCGGCTCCAGGCGAGCGCGCTCGCCGCCACGCCCGCGGAGCACGCCGCGCTGCTGGCGGAGACCTCGCTGGACGACGTCGCCCTCCTCTTCAACCGCCAGCCGGTGATCACCCTCCCGATCCTGGTGTCGCTCGCCCTGCCGCTCGACGCGGACGGACGCCAGGCCCTGATCGACCGCCTGGACGCCCACGACGAGGACGGCGTGCGCAGGGCCATCTCCTGGAACGGCGACGCCCAGGCGACCGGCCTCGCGCTCGCGATGTTCGGGACGTCGATGTTCGAGCGGATGGTCACCGAGGCGCTGGCACTGCCCCGGCTCGGGAAGGCCGCCAGCCTCGGCGCGCGGGTCAGCGGTCCCGCCGCCGTCGGCGGCATGCTCCGCATCGCCGCGGCGGGCACGGAGTCCTCCCCGGAGGCGCGCGCCTGGCTGACGGCTCACCCGGCCGCGGTCGCGGCGTACGACGGCCACCCGGAAGCCGAGGGCGCCCGTCACCACGTGGTGCTCGCGGACGTCGCCCGGGAGCACGCGATGGCGGACGCGACGTACGACCCCGTCCACCCGGTCGCCGCGGGCGTCGCCGCGCGGGTGCACGAGGTCACCGCGTTGCCGGGGCTCCACGCCGACGCGCTGCCGGCGTGGTGGACGGCGGCCGTCGCGGCCGAGGCCGCAGCCCCCGTGACGGTGAAGGTCGCGAAGAAGCTGCCCGAGTCGACCCCCGCCCTCCGGCTGCGGGTCGTCGACGGCGATGCCGGGGGCGGCGCCGTCCGGGTCGACGGGCCCCTGGCGGAGGAGGTGCTCGTGTCGGCGCTCGCCTCCGATCCGACGGACGGGCCGCGGCCCCTGGCGGCGGCCGTCGTCGACCGGATGCGGGCCGTCGAGCGGGACGAGGCGGGCGGCATCGTGCTGCGGTCGTGGCGGGACGCGGGCGCCCCGGTGCGGGACGCCCGCCTGCTCGTGGCGGCGGGGTTCCTCGGCGCCGACGGCGTGGTGGCCGAGGTCGCGACCCAGGTGAACCGGTGGGTGCAGGAGAGGGACACGAAGCGCGCCGTCCTCGGCCTCGAGGTGCTCGCCGCGGCGGGCTCGGCGGCGTCGCTGCAGGCGCTCGCCGGGGTGGCGGCGACCTCGCGCGCGAAGAAGCTGAAGGAGGAGGCCGAGGGCTGGCTCGCGCGCCTCGCGGCCCGGCAGGGCCTCACCTCCGAGGAGCTCGCCGACCGGGTCGTGCCCGACCTCGGGCTGGATGCGCGCGGGGTGCGGGTCCTCGACTACGGCGAGCGGCGCTTCCGGGTGGCGCTCGGCGCGGACGGCAAGCCCGTCGTCCACGCGCTCGGCGCCGACGGGCGCCCGACGGGGAAGGCGGCCGCGACGCTGCCGCCGGCCCGGGCCGCTGACGATCCCGAGCGGGTCGAGGACGCCAAGGACGCCTTCAAGCAGCTGCGCACGCAGTTCGCCGACGTGGTCAGCATCCAGACGGCGCGCCTCGAGCAGGCGCTCGTGACCGGTCGCGTCTGGACCGCCGACGACCACGCCGCGTTCGTGCTGCGCCACCCGGTCATGGGCACCCTCGTGCGGGCGTTGGTCTGGCGCGTCGAGGGACCGGACGGCGTCGCGCTGGTGCGGGTGGACGAGGGGGAGTACCTCACGGTCGACGGCGATCCGTTCGAGCCGGCCCCGGGCGCCACCTTCGCGCTCGCCCACCCCCTCGACGTGGACGAGCCGACCCGCGCGGCCTGGCAGCAGCACCTCCTCGACCACGACCTGCAGCCGCCCGTCGAGCAGCTCACGCGCGAGGTGCGGAGGCTGCCGGACGGCCAGAGCGGGGTCGACCTCGCCGACCTGCCGGCCGGCGCGCTCCCCCCGACGACCCTGCTCGGCGTGGTGCAGAAGCAGGGCTGGCGCCAGGCGGCCGTGACGACACGAGCGCTGAGGGAGCTCTTCGTGCTGGCCTTCCCGCCGCTCGGGGTGACCGCGCTCCTCCAGGTGACGGGACTGGCGCCCGGGCGCGTGCAGGACTCCGACGTGCAGGAGGTACGGCGCGTGGTCGTCGCGCCGATCGGTGCGGTGGGACCGGAGACCGAGGAGATCGACGAGCAGCTCGCTGCGTCGCTGCTCGATTGGCGGAAGGTGCCGCCGCGGGTGGTGTCGGAGGTGCGCCGCTCGCTGGACGCGTTGGCGACGCGGATGGAGGCCTGACCCCCCCGGGGGTCGTGGTGCGAGGCCACCACTTTCCGCAGGCCTCACACCACGACCGGGGACGACGGGTGGCGGAGGAGGGGTCAGGGCATCCGCAGGACGCCGAGCCCCTTGTAGAGGTCCACGCGCTCGATGGTCGCGCCGGGCTCCGACTCGGCCCAGCGCTCGCCGGTGGTGCGTTCGTCGGAGCGGTCGTAGTCGTCCATGAGCACCAGGGCGCCCGGGGCCAGGCGGTCGCGCATGACCGGGAACGCCGGGTAGCGCGCCTCGGGGCCACCCGATCCCGGCGGGCCGTCGACGATCATGAGGTCGATCGGGGGCAGGTCGCCGATGGCCGCCGCGTCGTACCACTGCGGCTCGTGGCCCGCCACGGGCGAGTCGACGAGCGGCGCGATGCGCACCTCGGCGACGTCGGCGACGCCGGCCTCCTCGAGGGTGCGCTGCGTCTGGCCGCCGTAGTAGGCGTCGTGGTCGACGGAGATGATGCGGGTCGGCAGGCCGTACTGCTTCGCGACGAGACCCATGAGCAGCGTTGACGAGCCGGAGCCGAACTCCAGCACCGTCGCCGGGCGGCGGGTGCGGAGCAGGTCGACCAGGTAGAGCAGCAGGTCCGGCGACGCGGCGAAGCCGCTGAGACCGGGCAGGGGCCGCTCGATGCGCACCGCGTCGAAGAGCTGCAGGAGCGCCTGGGTCTGGCGGGTCGTGCCGACGTTCTCCGCCGTCAGCATCTTCTGCACCTCGTCGAGGGCCGCGGCGCGCACGCGGTGGAGCTCGGCCCGCTCGGCCTTCGCGGAGTCGGCGACGGCGCCGCGCACGAGGTCGGTCGTGCGGATCGCGTTCTTCTCGACGGACTCGCGGAGACCGTCGGTGCGCGCCTTGAGGAGCGTCACCACCGTCTCGGTGCCCGCCCCGACGTGGCGGTCGTTGACCGCCAGCCGGCCGGCCACACCGTGCAGGGCGCCGAGCAGCACGGCCTGCACCGTCAGCACCGCCCCGATGCCGAGGCCGACCAGCCAGGCACCCTCGAGGTCCACCACCGCCGCCGCGAGGAGCGGCAGCCCGACGAGCCCGAGCAGGGCGGTCAGGGCGACGAGGGGACGTCCCCGTCGGGGCAGGAGCGTGCTCAGTGGCGTGCGTGACGTCATGGGCAGGAATGTATCCAGACCCGCCGACGGTGTGGGGCAGCGGCGCGTCAGGCCAGGCCGCGGATCGCCCGGGCAGGCGGGCGCCGGCCCGCGATGGTCCACGCCATGTCGACCACCTGACGCGTCTCCGGCACCTGGTGGACGCGGTAGATCCGGGCACCCGCCTGCGCGCAGATCGCCGTGGCGGCCAGCGTGCCGAGCAGGCGGTCACCCACCCCGCGGTCGAGCGTCTCGCCCACGAAGTCCTTGTTGGAGAGGCTGACGAGCACGGGCCAGCCCGTCGCGACCATCTCGCCCAGCCGGCGGGTCACCTCGAGCGACTGGAACGTGTTCTTCCCGAAGTCGTGGGCGGGGTCGATCACGATCGACTCCCGCGCCACGCCGGCGGCCAGCGCGCGCTCGGCGTACGCCTTGGTGTCGGCGATCGCGGAGGCGACCACGTCGTCGTACGTCAGCCGGTGCGGCCGCGTGCGCGGCGTGACGCCGCCGGTGTGGGTGCAGATGATCGCGGCGTCGTGCTCGGCGGCGGCGTCGACGAGCTCGGGGTCGGCGCCGCCCCAGGCGTCGTTGAGGACGTCGGCGCCCTCGGCGCAGACGGCACGGCCGACGGAGGCGCGCCAGGTGTCGACGGAGATGACGAGGTCGGGGTACGCCGCGCGCACCCGCGCCACGAACGACACCACGCGGCGCCGCTCCTCCGCCTCGTCGATCTCGACGCCCGGCGCGGCCTTGATGCCGCCGATGTCGACGATCTCCGCGCCCTCGTCGACGACCTGCGCCACGCGGTCGAAGGCCTTGTCCTCCGCCCAGGTGGCGCCCTTGTCGTAGAACGAGTCGGGCGTGCGGTTGACGATCGCCATCATCAGCGTGGCGTCGTCGGGGAACGAGTGCCGACCCAGGCGCAACGTCATGCGATCTCCTCCGGTGCCACGACCGTGCGTTGGGGTGGGCGCTCGCCCACGGTCACGGCCCGCAGGTGCGGTACGGCACCGGCCTCGGTGCGCACGAACTGCCGGAGGCCGACCGTGTCGACGCCGGCGACGTCGCCCGTGCGACGCGCCACCGCGGCCAGGAGCTGCGTCGCCATGGCTCCCAGGTCGGCGAGCGCCTGGTGGCGGTGGGAGCGGCGCCCCAGGTCGACCTGGGCGATCGCGTCCGCGCCCCGCGCGCGGAGGGTGTCGACGAGCGCGGCCAGCTCCACGGCGTACCCGGTCGGGACGCTGAGCGAGGCGAACAGCTCGCGACGCACCGCCCACTCGCCGGCCAGCGGCTGCACGAGCCCGGCGAGCTCCGGGAACGCGAGCGCGATCAGCGGGCGGGCGACGAGCTCGGTGACCCGACCCCCGTCGTACGGACCCCCGCCCTCGACGTCGAGCGGCCGCTCGTAGAACCCCTTGACGAGGCCCACCGTCGGGTCGGTGAGGAGCGGGCCGAGGAGGCCGGGCACGAAGTGGGTGTCCCACTCGCGGAGGTCGGCGTCCATGAAGACGAGCACGTCGCCGCGCGTCACGAACAGCGACTTCCATATCGCCTCGCCCTTGCCCGGCGCCCAGCCGAGGTCGGGGCGGATCTCGGCGGCGGCGTGCACCACGGCCCCCGCGTCGGCCGCGGCCCGGGCCGTGCCGTCGGTCGAGTCGGAGTCGATGACGACGATCTCGTCGAGCAGGCGCGCGGTCTCCACCAGCCGCTCCCGCACCCGGGTCACCACGTCGCCGACGGTGGCGGCCTCGTTGCGGGCCGGTACGACGAGGCTGACGGTGGCGCCGGACGCCTCACGCGCGGCGAGGAGGGCGTCGAGCGACCAGTCCTGCCAGTGGTGGGTGCGACGGGCCGACCACGCGGACGTGGCGTCGTCGGGGCGCGGCGCGTTCACCTCGACAGGTTAGAGGTGGGGCGGGAACGGGCTCGGCGGAGGTCGTGCCGGAGCAGGTCCCACGCTGGGGCCGCGTCGCTAGCCTGATCGGCATGAGCACACCGGTGCGGACGGCCCCCGAGCGCGGGCCGGTGCGCGACGCCGCGACTCTGGTCGGCGGGTTCGTCGCAGTCCTGTGGATCCTCGAGGTGGTCGACCTGCTCGTCGGCAACCGCCTCGACCAGTTCGGCGTGCAGCCGCGCACCGACGAGGGCCTCGTCGGCATCGCGACGGCGCCGCTGCTGCACCTCGGCTTCGAGCACCTCGTCTCGAACACGGTCCCGCTGCTGGTGCTCGGGTTCGTCATCGCCCTGTCCGGGATCGGTCAGGCCCTCGCGGTCACCGGGGCGATCTGGGTCATCGGCGGCTTGGGCACCTGGCTGTTCGCCCCGTCCGGCACCAACCACATCGGCGCGTCGGTGCTGGTGTTCGGGTTCATCGTCTACCTGGTGCTCCGCGGCTTCTTCACGCGGCGGCTCGGCCAGATCGCCGTCGGCGTCGTGGTGCTCGTGCTCTACGGCGGTGCCCTGTGGGGCGTGCTCCCGGGCCAGCCGGGCATCTCGTGGCAGGGCCACCTCTTCGGCGCCATCGGCGGAGGGCTCGCGGCGGCGATGCTGACGCCGCGCCGTACGGACACGACAGGAGCGATCGCATGACCGCCTTCTCGGTGACCCACGACGCGACGGCGGTGCTGCCCGTCGAGCGGCAGGCCGTGTGGGACGTGCTGACCGACCCGGCGACCCTCGCCGAGCTGACCCCGATGCTCACCTCCATCGAGGAACGGGGGGAGCACTGGGTGTGGCGGATGGCGAAGGTGCCGGGCCTGAGCCTCGCCGTCGCCCCGGAGTTCACGGAGCGGATGACGTTCAAGGAGCTGGAGCGGATCGAGTTCCGTCACGACCCGCCCGCGGGGCGGGACGAGGACGCGGGGGCGGAGGGCTGGTACGAGCTGCGCGACGCCACCGACGAGGAGCGCGGCACCGCCGAGGTGGCCGCCCACCTCGCCATCAGCCTGACCATCACCGTCGACCTGCCGCTCCCGCGGCTGTCGGCGCCGGCGGTCAAGACCGCCATGAAACGGGTCGTGGCCTCGATGGGCAACGGGTTCGCGGAGAACCTCGACCGGCACCTGGGGATCTGACCCCTGGCTCTCCCCGCCGACACGCGGTCGTGGTGTGAGGCCACCGAGAAGTGACGGCCTCACACCACGCCCGCGACGGGCTGTCGGGTCAGGCGCCCGGGATCCAGTCGAACGTGTCGGGGTTGGGGCCGGTGCGCCCCTCCTCGCCCTTGTCGAGCGCGGTGATCCGGTTGACCTCGTCGGCGGACAGGGTGAAGTCGAAGATGTCCGCGTTCTCCTTCACCCGCTCCGGCGTGACCGACTTCGGGAAGATGATGTCGCCGCGCTCGATGTGCCAGCGGAGCGTCACCTGGGCGGCGGTCTTGCCGTACTTCTCGGCCAGCTCCACGAGCACCGGGTCGTCGAGCACCGCGCCCTGCGCGATCGGCGACCAGGCCTCGACCGCCACGTTCAGACGGCCGGACGCGAGGCGGGCCTCCTCGTTCGTCAGGTAGGGGTGCACCTCGATCTGGTTGATCGCGGGCACGATGCCCGTCTCGTCGACGATGCGCTTCAGGTGCTCCGGGTGGAAGTTGGAGACACCGACGGACGTGGCCTTGCCCTCGGCGGCCAGCTCGGTGAGCGTGCGCCACGTCGAGACGTAGTCGCCGCCGTAGCGCGTCGGGAGCGGCCAGTGGATGAGGAAGAGGTCGACGTGGTCGACGTCGAGCTCACGGAGCGACTGCTCGAGGGCGGCGCGGGCGACGGAGGGCTCGTGCGAGTCGTTGTTGAGCTTCGTCGTGATGTAGACGTCCTCACGGGCCAGGCCGGAGTTGCGCAGCGCGCGGCCGACACCGGCCTCGTTCTGGTACATCTGCGCCGTGTCGATGTGGCGGTAGCCCGCCTCGAACGCGGTCAGCACCGCGCGCTCCGTCTCGTCCGGCGGCACCTGGTAGACGCCGAAGCCGAGCTGGGGGATGGTCGTGCCGTTGTTGAGGCTGACGGTCGGGATCTGTGCGGAAGCCATGGCAGTGACAGTGCCACCGCGTTCAAGATCATTCCGCCCCGTGAGCCGACTCACCCGTCGAGGACGGCGCTGAGGCGCACGGCGTCGATCGAGTGCGCGCGTCCCACCGGCTCGCTCGTGAGCGCTCCCGCGTGCGTCGCGAGACCCTGCGCGAGCGCCGGGTCGGCCACGCAGGCGTCACGCCACCCGCGGGCGGCGACCTCCGCGACGTACGGGAGCGTCACGTTGGTCAGCGCGTAGGTCGAGGTGTGCGGCACGGCGCCCGGCATGTTGGCGACGCAGTAGAACGTCGCGTCGTGCACGCGGTAGGTCGGGTCGGCGTGGGTCGTGGCGCGGGAGTCCTCGAAGCAGCCGCCCTGGTCGATCGAGATGTCGACGAGCACGGCGCCGCTGCGCATGCGGGAGACCGTCTCGTTCGTGACGAGCGTCGGGGCCTTCGCGCCGGGCACGAGCACGGCGCCGATGACGAGGTCCGCCTCGAGCACGGCCTCCTCGAGCGTCAGGGCGTTGGACGCGACCGTCTGCACCCGGTGCCCGAACAGCTGGTCGGCCCGCCGCAGCGCCGCGGGGCTGCGGTCGAAGAGCAGCACGCGCGCGCCCATCCCCAGCGCCACCGTGGTCGCGTTGAGCCCCGCGACGCCCGCGCCCACGACGACGACGTTCGCCGCGTAGGTGCCGGGCACGCCGCCCATGATCACACCGCGACCGCCCAGCACACCGGCCCCGGCGCGCATCAGGTGGTAGGCGCCCGCCTGCGGCGCCAGCCGTCCCGCGACCTCCGACATCGGGGCCAGCAGCGGCAGCCCGCCGTCCGGCCTCTGCACCGTCTCGTAGGCGAGCGCCGTCACCTCGCGCGCCAGCAGCTCCTCGGTGAGCGCCTTGTCCGCCGCGAGGTGCAGGTAGGTGAACAGCACGAGGCCCGGCCGCAGCCGGTGGTACTCCTCCGCCACCGGCTCCTTCACCTTGAGCACCAGCTCCGCCTCCGCCCAGGTGGCGTCGGCCGCCTCGTCCGCCGAGGCCCCGCTGACGATGCGGGCGCCCGCCGCGGCGTACTGCTCGTCCGTCAGCGCGGAGCCCAGCCCGGCGCCGCTCTGCACGAGCACCTCGTGGCCGTGCGCGACCAGCTCGGTGACGCCGGCGGGGGTGAGGGCGACGCGGTACTCGTGGTTCTTGACCTCGGTGGGGACACCGATACGCATGGGGGCTCCTCGGACTCGTGGACGCGCGGTGGCGCGGCAGGACGCGGCCTCGGGGTGTGACGCCGCTCACTCATTGTGACGGCTGCTCACACCGGATTCACAGAGTCCCCTCAACGGACGTTGGGCCGACGGGTGTCAACTTGATGCCATGAACGATCCCCGTCCCTCCGCTCCGCCGCCCCACGAGCCGGAGCGTCCCGCGACCCAGCCGCTCCCCTCGTACGGCGCACCCGGCGCGTTCCCGCCGCCGGGGGAGCAGTACGGACAGGACCCTGCCGGGGCGCACGCCTCCGGCGCTCACCCCGCCGGTGCTCATGACGCCTGGGGCCAGCCCGCGGCGTACCCCCAGCAGCCCCAGCAGCAGCTCCCCCCGCAGGCCGGGTGGGGCCAGGTCCCGCCGGGCGCCCAAGGGCCGTACGGCGCGTACGGCGCGTGGCCGCCCGCTCCGCCGCCGCGCCGCCGGCGGGGAGCCGGCGTGCTCGCCGCGGTCGCCGGCGGCGTCATCGGCGCGGCGCTGACCTGCGCCGTCGCGATCCCGGTCGTCCTCAACAACGCCGACGACGACACCCGGCCGAGCAGCTCGACCTCGGGCGGCGCCGACATCGACGACCTCGTCAACCGCGGGGGCGGCGACACCGACGAGGCGTCCGACCCCGGCGAGGTGTCCGACGCGGGCGTGCTGCTCGTCAACACGGCGCTCCAGGGCGGCGAGGGTGCCGGTACGGCGATGGTCCTCACCTCCGACGGGCTCGCGGTCACCAACTACCACGTGGTCGACAACTCCACGACCGTCGAGGTCGAGGTGGCCGCGACGGGGGAGCAGCACGAGGCGACGGTGCTCGGGTACGACGCGGCCGCCGACGTCGCCGTCCTCCAGATCGACGGCGTGAGCGACCTCGACACCGTGACGCTCGACGACGACGGCGGGGTCGACGTCGGCGACGCCGTCGCCGCGCTCGGCAACGCCGGCGGCCAGGGCTTCCTGTCCGAGGTGCGCGGCGAGGTCACGTCGCTCGACGAGAGCATCACGACGACCGACCAGTACAACGGCAACGAGACCGAGATCAGCGGCCTGATCGAGACCGACGCCGACGTCGTGCCCGGCTACTCCGGCGGGCCCATGTTCGACGCCGAGGGCGAGGTGATCGGCATCAGCACCGCCGCCGCCTCCACCAACGGCCAGGACGGCCCCACGTCCTCCGCCGTGCCCGGTTCGCAGGCCCAGGGCGCGGGGCAGGTCCAGGAGGGCGGCGGCATCAGCTACGCCCGTCCGATCGACGAGGCGCTCGACGTCGTGCAGGCCGTCATCGACGGCGACGAGGGCGACGGCATCGTGGTCGGCACCCCCGCCTACCTGGGCGTCAGCATCGACCCGTCCGGCGGCGAGCCGCTCGTCGCCGCCGCCGAGGCCGACACCCCCGCCGGCCAGGCCGGCCTCGAGGAGGGCGACGTCATCACCGCCATCGGCGACACCCAGGTGTCCACCTTCGACGAGCTCGCGGCCGCCGTCGCGTCCCACGAGCCCGGCGACACCGTCACCATCACCTGGGAGCGCGACGGCCAGGAGATGAGCGGCGAGGCGACCCTCACGGAGTCGCCGCTGAACTGAGCCTCCCCAGGCTCCCGCTGACCCAGGGCGCCGCACGGCCGAGGACCCGAGACCTCGCTGTGCGGCGCTCTGCTGTTGAGCCTCGCTGGGCCCTTGGGCATCGCTCCGTTCGGCCGTGCCCGCGGCGCTCGGGGCTCCTGCCCTTCGGTCGATCCCGACCACGTCTCCTCCGCTGCGCTCCTCCGACGCGGCCGCTCCTCCCTCAGGGCACGAGCGCGCCGCGGGCGGCGGGTTCGGACCAGCGGCGTACCGGTTCGAGTTCTGCGAAACGGACGCGACCTGAGGGGTGGTCTGGATGCATGCGTTCCGCAGAACAGGCCGCGGTGCTTTCTGGCCTCGCTCCGCTCGGCGTGCCCGCGGCGCTCGGGGCTCCTGCCCTTCGGTCGATCCCGACCACGCCTTCCCCGCTGCGCTCCTCCGACGCGGCCGCTCCTCCCTCAGGGCACGAGCGCGCCGCGGGCGTCCGGATGGGGCCGCGGGTTGGCCAAGACTGTGCGGTTGGGGCGGGCTGGATCGCGCAGGGGCTGTCCCAGCCGCACATTTCCCGCGGTGACCTGGTCCGGGCTGCGCTCCTCCGACGCGGCCGCTCCTCCCTCAAGGCACGAGCGCGCCGCGGGCGGCGGGATGGGGGCGCGGGTGGGCCAGGACTGTGCGGTTGGTGCGGGCTGGATCGCGCAGGGGCTGTCCCAGCCGCACACTTCGCGCCGTCGGCGGGAGCGCCACCCGAGACACCCGAGACACCCGAGACCCCCGAGACCCCCGAGACGCCGCGTGGCCCCAGCGCGACGGAAACCGTCGCGCTGGGGCCACGACCCCCGGAGGTCAGTGCCGCGCGTGGGCGCGCTCGAGGCTCTCGCCCTCGACGTCGACGCGGGGCAGGACGCGGTCGAGCCAGCGGGGGAGCCACCAGGCCTTCTCGCCCATGAGGTACATCAGCGCCGGGATCAGCGTCATCCGCACCACGAAGGCGTCGATGAAGACCGCCGTCGCCAGGGCGAAGCCCATCGCCTTGATGAACGACATGTCCATCAGCATGAAGGCCGCGAAGACCGACATCATGATGACGGCGGCGGCCGCCACGACCCGGGCCGAGTTGCGGAAGCCGTCGATGACGGCCGCGACCGAGTCGGCGCCGTGCACGTGGGCCTCGCGGATGCGGGTCACGAGGAACACCTGGTAGTCCATCGCCAGGCCGAACACCACGCCCACCAGGAAGATCGGCATGAAGCTCACGAGGGGCTGGCCCTCGACGAGCCCGAGCGCGCCGTCCTGGAACACGAGCACCGTGATGCCGAGCGTGGCGAGCACCGTCAGCAGGAAGCCGAGGGTGGCGGTGAGCGGCACCAGGATCGAGCGGAACACCAGCACGAGCAGCAGGAACGCCAGGCCGATGACGACCACGAGGTAGATCGGCAGCGCGTCGTTGAGCCGGTCGGAGACGTCCACGGCGACGGCGGTCATGCCGGTGACGCCCAGCTCGGCGCCGGTCGACGACTCGATGTCGCCCTGGGTGTCGCGCAGGTCGGCGAGCAGATCCGTGGTGGCGGCGTCCTCGGCGCTCGACTCGGGCGTGATGAGCACCAGCGCACCGGTCGCGGCCGCGGGGTCGCCCTCCGGGTCGGCGTTGGTCTGCGTGATCTGCGCGTGGGCGACGTCGTCCTGCTCCGACGCCCAGGCGACGACCTCGCCGAAGGCGGCCTGGCGCTCGGCGTCGTCGGCGATGTCCCGGCCGTCGACGACCGCGAGCAGCGGTGCCTGCCGACCGTCACCGAACGCCTCGGCGATGAGGTCGGACGCCTTGCGCTGCGTCGTGTCGCTCGGGCTCGTCGAGTCGCTGGGGAGGGCCAGCTGCAGGTTCTGCACGGGTACGGCGAGGGCGCCGAGCGCGATGACCACGAGCACCACCGCGGCGAGCGGCGAGCGTCCGACGAGCTTGGCCCAGCGCACGCCGTTGTTGACGATGCGGCCGTCCTCGTCGCGCTTCGGGTCGTAGCGCCGCACGGTGCCGCCGAAGGCCTTCGACTTGAGCATGCCGAGCACGGCGGGCAGGAGCGTGAGGGCCACGAGCACGGCGAGGAAGACGCCGCTGGCGGCGGCGAGACCCATCGCCGTGAGGAACGGGATGCGCACGACGGCCAGCGCCGCGAGCGCGATGAGCACGGTCAGGCCGGCGAAGACGACGGCCGAGCCCGCCGTGCCGACGGCGATGCCCATCGCCTCCTCGCGGTCGTCCGTGTGCTGCAGCTCGCTGCGGTAGCGGGCGAGGATGAACAACGCGTAGTCGATGCCGACCGCCAGGCCGATCATCACCGCCAGGATCGGGGTCATGTCGGAGACGTCGGTGAACGCCGTCATGCCGGTGACGCCGAGCGACGTCAGGGCGACGCCCACGATGGCGGTGACGATGGGCAGGCCCGCCGCGACGAGGGAGCCGAAGGTCAGCACGAGCACGACGAGGGCGACCGCGATGCCGATGAGCTCGGAGGCGCCGCTGATCTCCATGACCTGCAGGCCCGGGCCGTTGGCCTCCACCTCGAGCCCGTCGCCGCGGGCGTCGTCGAGGAGCTCCAGGATCGCGTCCTGGCTCTCGGGCTCTATGTCCGTGGGCTCGTCGACGTCGAAGTCGAAGGTGATGAGCCCGACCCGGCCGTCCGCGTCGACGGGCGCGAGGTTGGCGATGTCCTCGGGGCTCGCGCCACCGGCCGCCAACGCCTCCTCCTGGGCCGCGGCCGCGGCCACCGGGTCGAGGATCGGCGCCTGCTCGCTCGAGAGCACCTGCGGGCTGTCGGAGATTTCGGTGACGAGCTGGGTGATGCGCTCGGCGTACGCCGGGTCGCTCAGCTGCTCGCCCTCCGGGACCGCGACGACGACGGTGACCGAGGTGTCGTTGAGGGCGTCCTCGGCGCCGGGGAACAGCTCCTTCTGGAGCTCGCTCGCCCGCTCCGAGGGGATGCCGGGGATCGAGAACGTGCTGCTCGTCGGCTGCTGGATCGCGAGCGCGGTCGCGCCGACGGCGACGAGCGCGACGACCCAGACGCCGATGAAGGCCGGCCACCGCCGGAAGGCGGTCTTTCCGAGCCGGTAGAGAAGGGTGGCCATCGCTGGTGCTCCTGTCGGGGTGCGGGCGTGGGGTGCGGGTGGGTGCGGGGGGTCGGTACGTCGCGCCGGCGGCTCAGGCGAGCAGCCGTCGGACGGTGCCGAAGTGGCGGGAGAAGAGGTCGGAGAGCGGGGTGTCGTCGCCGGCGATGCTGGCGTCGATGGCGGTGTCGAACACGACGAGCAGCACCCGGATCAGGAGCAGGGCGCCCTCCTGGTCGATCTGCTCGCCGCCGCGGGCGCGCACGGCCTCCTGGAGGTCGACGGCCAGCTCGGCGAACCGGTCGTGGACCGCCTCGACCAGCCGGGGGATCTGGAAGAGCCGGCGGTGCAGCACCATCTCCTCGCGCGTGGGCTGCTCGATCGCCAGCACCTCACGGGCGAGGTGCTCGAGGTCCGCCCCGAGGTTGCCCGTCGGTCCGCCGGACGCGAAGGCCGTCATGGCCTCGGCGGGCACCTCGATCGGCGGACCCAGGCAGGCGTCCACCTTCGACGGGTAGTAGTTGAAGAGCGTGCGGCGCGCGACCCCCGCCGCCTCGGCGAGCTCGTCCATCGTGAACCCGTCCAGACCGTGCTCCGTCGCCAGGCGCTGGGCGGACAGCATGATGCGGCGCGCGGTCTCCTCGCGCTTGCTGGTGCGGTGGTCGACCGCTCCGCTTTCTGCACTCGTGCTCACGAAGTGCAAGTTTGCACTGCGCATCCAAAAGTGCAAAACACTGTGCCTGTGACGTGCACCGCAGTCGGGGGTGGGCGGTTGTCCCGCGCCGTCCCGGGCTCACAATTGGGTCCATGTCCGTCACGCAGGAGACCCTCGCCCGTGCACCGCGACCCGGCGCCGAGGTGCTCGCCGAGCCCATGCGCTCCCGCTGGAGCCCCGCGGTGTTCGCCACCGACGTCCCCGTCACCGACGAGGAGATCGCGTCGCTGCTGACCGCCGCCGCCTGGGCCCCGTCGACCGGCAACACCCAGCCGTGGTCGTTCGTCGTCACCCGGGTCGGCACCGCGGCGTACGACGCCGTCGTCGGCACCCTCAGCAACGGCAACTCCGGGTGGGTGCCGACCGCACCGGTCCTCATCGTCGCCGCTGCGCTCACCGGCGAGTGGGAGGGCCGGAAGGGGATGGGCGACTACGCGCTCTACGACCTCGGCCAGTCGGTCGCGCACCTGACCCTCCAGGCGCAGGCCATCGGGCTGCACAGCCACCAGTTCGCGGGCTTCGACCACGACGCGGCGGCGACGGCGCTCGGCGTGCCGGAGGCCTACCGCGTCATGGCCGGCATCGCCGTCGGTCGCCTGGGCGGGGACGAGCACCTCGCACGCGCCGCCGAGGGCGACGTCGCGCGGCACACGAAGGACCGGACGCGCCTGGGTGCCTCCGAGGTGGGGTACGACGGCGCGTGGGGCACGCCCTTCCCCGTCTGATCAGGAGTCGCGATCGCCCCCGCCCGAGCGGGGCGTGTCGGTGCCCGCCCCCGGCTCGCCCGCGGCCGGGCCGGGGCGACGCCGTCCCGACCGCCGCGCGACGACGGCGAAGACGACGAGCACGAGCAGCACGAGGCCGAGCACGACGAGGCCCAGCACGACCATGGATCCGAGCTGGGCCATCAGCTGCTCGATCCGCAGCCGCCGCCACCGCAGGACGACCCGGAGCTGCACGAGCTCGAGCTGCACGAGCTCGAGCCGCAGGACGAGTCGTTGCCGGAGTCGCTGCTGCCGCAGCCGCCGACGTAGCCCCCGCCCGCGCCGTACGCCCCGCCGCGTCCGGCGGACCGCCGTCGCTGGCCTGATGACGCGCTCGTGCTGACGGCGAGGGCGATCGCTCCGGCCACCACCGCCAGCACGACGCACACGATGACGATCGTCATGGTGCAGCTCCTTCCGAGAGGCCGGCGCGGTGCCGGCGCGTGAGGTGCCAGGTGCGGGAGCCCAGTCCGAGGACCAGGGCCCGCCGCCCGGCGATCGTCACGACGGCCGCGGGGCGGCGACCGTCGTGGACGGCGTGGAGGCGCAGCCAGTCGGCGGCGTCCGGGTGGGTGCGCGGGAGCCACGCGGTGAAGGCCGCGAGGTCGTCGTGGGCGCACCCGGCCGCGGGGTGCTCGGCGGCCCAGCCGTGGAAGTGGTCGCGCCAGCCGGGCAGCAGGTCGAGCTCGGGGGCGACCCGGTGCACGGCGTCGCTGCGCTTGCGGTGGAGCACGCGGGTCGTCAGCGCCGTGCCCGCCGCGCTCGCCGGGGCGAACCCGGGCGGGGCGTCACCGCGCAGCAGCGCGGCCAGCACCTCCTCCTGGCGGCCGGCCAGCCGCGCGCGGGCGCTCACCGCGCCGCTCCCGCGGGGAGGCGCCGGTCGACGGCGGCGCGCAACGCGTCGTACTCGCTCCGCACCGCCTCCGGCGTCACGTCCTCGTCCCGCTCCAGGAGGATCCCGGGGACGGGGAGCCCGCGGTGCCGGTACGCCGCGGCCAGCGTGCTCACGAGGTCGAGCACCGGCGGGATCATCGCGTGGGCGTGGGTGTCGAGGTAGAGCCCGTCGGGCCGCTCCTGGCCGCCGGCGACGTGCACGTAGGCGACCGCCTCCAGCGGGAAGCGCAGGAGGTCGGCGACCGGGTCGCTGCCCCGGGCGACAGCGCTGGCGTGGAGGTTGGCGACGTCGAGGACGAGCCGGCAGCCGGTGCGCTCCACGAGCGCGGTGAGGAAGTCGGGCTCGTCGAGCGTGTCCTCGGGCCAGGTGAAGAGGGCCGCGATGTTCTCCACCGCCAGCGGCACCGGCAGGGCGGCCTGGGCGGCCCGGACGTTCTCCACCAGCACGTCCAGGCTGTCGGCGGTGCGCGGCGGGGGCAGCAGGTGGCCCGCCTCGAGCACGTCGCCGTGCAGCGGATCGGGCGTCGCGGCGGCCCGCACGAACGCCACGTGCTCGCTGACCAGCGGTGCGCCGAAGGCCGCCGCGAGCGCCGCGAGGTGGGCCAGGCGACGCGGGTCGGGCAGCTCCGCCCCGCCGAGACCGAGGGTGACGCCGTGGGGGACCACCGTGACGCCCGCGTCCCGCAGCGCCACGAGCTCGTCGGGGAGCCGCGCGGGGTCGACGTTCTCCGCGACCACCTCGGTGAAGGAGAGGTCGCCGGCGGCGGCGTACGCGGCGAGCAGGTCGGCGACCGGCCGTCGCCACGCGACGGCCGTGCCGGTGGGTGCCCGCTCGGTCATGCGCCGGAGTGTGCGCCGCGCGGAGGGGGTCCAAACCGCTGCCGCACGGACCGGGACCGTCGGAGGTGGCCGCTACGGTCCCGGCATGGTCCGTCGTCGCACCGCCGCCCCGCGCCTCACCGCGCCCGCCCTCGCCTCGCTCGTCGACGGCGACCCGGCGGCGCTGCGTCCCGGCGGCGAGGTCGACGGCCTGCGGTTCACCGGGCTCCGCCTCTCCGCGCTCGAGCTCGCCGGCGCGCGGGTCATCGAGTCGCAGCTGGAGGACGTGCACGCCGACGAGACCGACCTGTCGGGCGCACGGCTCTCCGACGTGGCCCTCGACGGCGTGAGCCTGCCGGTGGTGCGCGCGGTCGGCGGGCAGTGGCGCGACGTGCGGGTCGCCGGCCGGCTCGGGTCGCTGGAGGCCTACGAGTCGTCGTGGCGCTCGGTGCACCTCGTCGGCTGCAAGCTGAGCTTCGTCAACCTGCGCGGGGCCGAGCTCCTCGACGTGCTCCTCACGGGGTGCGTGGTGGAGGAGCTCGACCTCGGTGGTGCCACGCTCAGCCGCGTGCGGCTGGAGGACACGACGGTCGGCCGTCTCGACGTGCAGCAGGCGCAGCTGCAGGACGTCGACCTGAGGGGCGCCCGGCTCGACGACGTCGTCGGCGTGCGCGACCTCCGCGGCGCCACCGTGTCGCCCGCGCAGCTGAGCCAGCTCGCCCCGGCCATCGCTGCCGAGCTGGGTCTGCGGGTGGAGGACTGACCCGGCGGCCGGTTCAGGCCCCGTCGGTGCGTCGGTCGCGCTCCGCCGCCGCGAGCACGTCGGCGTCGGTGCACGCGAGGGCGAACGCGGCGATGCGCGCCCGGATCTCCCGTCCCAGCAGCCACTGCCCGATCGGCTCCGCGACGGGGCGCAGCCAGGCGGGCCGCACGGTGTAGCTGTACTTCCACGAGGCCAGCGTCCCCGCGATCGGCGTGCCGTCGAGCACCCGCTCCTCGGGCGCGAACCGCCACCCGCCGCCGAACGTCGCGAAGAACCAGGGGCCGCTCACCATGGTCATCCCGACGGACGCCGGGGGCCGGTACGACGCGTACTCGCTCACCATGCGCAGCCCGATCCGCGCCCGGGTGACGGTGCGGACGCCCTTGGCGGGGCGGTCGGCGTCGACGAGGTGCTGGTGGCGGACGAACGGGTCCCAGGCCAGCCGCACCTCGCCCGTCGTCTGGGAGACGGCGAACGCCGTGGCCGGGCTGACCGGCACCCACTGGGTGGCGCTGACCTGGGGCACGGGTCAGAGCCCGAACTCGGCGCGGCGCCCCTCGGGCACCAGGTCGGCGTACTCGGGGTGCTTCGCGACGTACCCGCGGAAGAAGGGGCAGAACGGCAGCAGGGAGCGGCCGTCGGCCCGCAGCCCGTCGAGCACCGCGACGGCGAGCTGCTTCGCGAGGCCCTGGCCGGCGAAGGCGTCGTCGATCTCGGTGTGCATGACGGCGACGACGGTGCCGTGCTCGCGCAGGCGGTAGTCGGCGAACCCGGCGAGGGCGCCGTCGACGCGCACCTCGAAGCGGGCCGCGTCGGTGTTGTCGGTGACGGAGACGTCGGTCATGAGGGGGACGCTACCCCTGTCCGGGCGCTGACCTGCGCCGACAGAGCGGTCGCTCGCTTTTGGACACTGTGGTCGCACGTGACTTGCCCGTAACCCGAGGGCGGCCCGAAGGTGTGTTCCATGGCCCCCGTCACGTCCACTCCCGCGACCACGTCGTCGTACTCGATCACCATGCGTCTGCACACGACGCCCGACAACAGCCACATCGGCACGGTCGCCACCGCGATCTCCGGTGCGGGTGGTGTCGTCACCGCCATCGACGTCGCGGAGTCCCGCCACGACCGCCTCGTGCTCGACGTGACGTGCTCCGCGTCGAACGCCGACCACTCGCAGGCGCTCGTCGACGCGGTCAGCGCCCTCGAGGGCGTGACGGTCCACAAGGTCTCCGACCGCACCTTCCTGCTGCACCTCGGCGGCAAGATCGAGGTCTCCTCCAAGGTCTCGCTGAAGACGCGCGACGACCTGTCGATGGCCTACACGCCGGGCGTCGGCCGGGTCTCCCGGGCGCTCGCGGAGAACCCCGAGGACGTCCCGCGCCTCACCATCAAGGGCAACTCGGTCGCCGTCGTCACCGACGGCTCCGCCGTGCTCGGCCTGGGCAACATCGGCCCCGGTGCCGCGCTGCCGGTCATGGAGGGCAAGGCGGCGCTCTTCAAGCGCTTCGCCGACATCGACGCGTGGCCCATCTGCCTCGCGACCCAGGACACCGACGAGATCGTCAAGGCCGTCGAGATGATCGCCCCCGGCTTCGGCGGCATCAACCTCGAGGACATCTCCGCCCCGCGCTGCTTCGAGATCGAGGCCCGCCTGCGCGAGAAGCTCGACATCCCGGTCTTCCACGACGACCAGCACGGCACGGCGATCGTCGTGCTCGCCGCGCTCACCAACGCGCTGCGCGTCGTCGACAAGCAGCTCGAGACCGTGCGGGTCGTGGTCTCCGGCGCCGGTGCGGCCGGTACGGCGATCGTGAACCTGCTCCTCGCGGCCGGCGTCACCGACGTCGTCGTGGTCGACAAGATCGGCTGCCTCGTCAGCACCGACGAGACGCTGCCCCCGGCGCACCGCGAGCTGGCGAGCCGCACCAACCCGCGTCAGGTGACGGGCACCCTGCAGGACGCGCTCGTCGACGCGGACGTCTTCATCGGCGTCTCCGCCCCGGGGATCCTCCAGGGCGAGTGGATCCCGACGATGGGCCGCGACCCGATCGTGTTCGCCCTGGCGAACCCCGACCCGGAGATCGACCCCAACGTGGCGAGCCAGTACGCCAAGGTCGTCGCCTCGGGCCGCTCGGACTACCCGAACCAGATCAACAACGTGCTCGCCTTCCCGGGCGTGTTCCGCGGTCTGCTCGACGCCCGCGCCTCCGAGGTCACCCAGGAGGCGCTGCTGCGCGCCGCCGAGGCGATCGCCCTCGTCGTCACCGACGAGGAGCTCAACCCGAGCTTCATCATCCCGAGCGTCTTCGACCCCGCCGTCCCGAAGGCCGTCGCCGCGGCCATCGCGGGCGAGGAGCACGTGAAGATCTGATCCCCCGGGTCGTGGCCGCAGCGCACCGTCGTCCGGTGCGCTGCGGCCACGACCGCGTTCGGGGGCAGGCCCCCGTAACAGCGCAGGAGTAGCGTCGCCGCACCACGCGACCCCGCGCGTGGTCGATGCAGTCGATGCAATCGATGCAGGAGGCCCGATGGCACCGGTCCCGTTCCGCACCCAGCTGCTGCGCCGCAAGCCGCTCGCCACGCGCGGCGGGCACGACGGCCCCGAGCTGGGCCGCAGCATCGGCACGTTCTCGCTCATGATGTTCGGCGTCGGCGCCACGGTCGGCACGGGCATCTTCTTCGTGCTCCAGGAGGCCGTGCCCGACGCGGGCCCCGCGGTCGTCGTCTCGTTCCTCGTCGCCGGCCTCGCGGCGGGACTGTCGGCGATCTGCTACGCCGAGCTGGCGAGCGCGATCCCGGTCAGCGGCTCGACCTACTCCTACGCCTACCACGCCCTCGGCGAGCTCGTCGCGATGGTGATCGCGGCCTGCGTGCTGCTGGAGTACGGCGTGAGCTCGGCCGCCGTCGCCGTCGGCTGGAGCGGCTACTTCAACGAGCTGACGGGCTCGGTGCTCGGCGTGCGCCTGCCGCAGGAGCTCTCCGTGTCGCCGGTGCCCTACGAGGACGGGCCCACCGGGTGGATCAACCTCCCGGCCGTCGTGCTCGTGCTGCTCTGCATGCTCCTGCTGGTGCGCGGGGCCAGCGAGTCGGCGCGGGTCAACACCATCATGGTGATCATCAAGCTGGCCGTGCTCGGGCTGTTCGTGGTCGTGGGCTTCACGGCGTTCGAGGTCGACCGGTTCGACGCCTTCTGGGCCGCCGGTGCGGCGGGCGTCTCCGCCGCGGCCGCCACCATCTTCTTCTCCTTCATCGGCCTCGACGCCGTGTCGACGGCGGGGGAGGAGGTGCGCGATCCGCAGCGGGCCCTGCCCCGCGCGATCATGGGCGCGCTCGCCGTGGTCATCACGGTCTACGTGCTCGTCGCCATCGCGGGCGTCGGCGCGCAGCCGGCGTCGGAGTTCGAGAGCCCCGAGCAGCAGGAGGCCGGGCTCTCGGTCATCCTCCAGAACATCACCGGATCCAGCATCCCGGGCACGGTGCTCGCCGCGGGCGCGGTCATCTCGATCTTCTCGGTGACCCTCGTGACCCTCTACGGCCAGACCCGGATCCTCTTCGCGATGGGCCGCGACGGCATGCTCCCGTCCCGCTTCGCGCGGGTGAACCCGCGGACCCTCACCCCGACGTACAACACCGTCGTCGTCGCGATCGTCGTCGCCCTGGTCGCGGGGTTCGTGCCGAGCGACTACCTGTGGGACACGGTCTCCATCGGCACGCTCGGCGCGTTCATCGTGGTCGCGCTGGGGGTGCTCGTGCTGCGGCGCACGCAGCCCGACCTGGAGCGGCCGTTCCGGGTGCCGGGCTACCCGGTGACGCCGGTGCTGACCGTCGTCGTCTGCGTCTACATCCTGTCGGGCCTGCCTGCCGTCACCTGGGCGATCTTCGGCACGTGGCTGGCGGTCGTGCTCGCCTTCTACCTGCTGTGGGGCCGGCGGCACGCGCGCCTCAACGACCCCGCGGCCGCTCGGGGCGAGGGGGTCTGAGATGACCATCGTCGCCGGCATCGCGCCGGGGAAGCCGGACGTCGACGGGCTGTCGTACGCCGCGCTCCTCGCCCGCTCGCTCCGCACGCGCCTGCGGGTCGTGTGCGTCGTGCCGGGCCCGTGGCCGACGCCGCTGTCGGGGGGCGTGGACCGCGAGTACGCCGCGTACCTCGCCGCCGCCGCGAGCGAGGAGGTGGCCGCGGTGCGGTCGCTGCTGGCGGAGCTGGCGCCGGACCTGGAGGCGGCCGGCGTGACCGCCGAGGTCGTGCCCGCGGTCGGACGGTCGGTGCCGGGGACGCTGCTCGAGCAGGTCGCGGCGGCCGACGCCACGCTGGTCGTGCTCGGCGCGGGCGCCAACGGCGCCTGGGGCCACGTCGTCGTCGGGTCGGCCGCGGACCGGCTCCTGCACTCCTCGCCCGTGCCGGTCGCCGTCGCGACACGGGGCTTCCGGGCCGCGCCCGGCACCCGGGTCGGGCGGGTGACGGTCGGGTTCCGGGGCGACCAGGCGTCGGCCGCCGCCCTCGCCCGGGCCGCGGAGCTGTGCACCGAGCTGGGCGCGACGCTGCGGGTGGCGACGTTCGGGGTGCTCGGCCGCACGATGTACCCGCCCGAGGTGCGCGGCGAGGACGACGTGCTCGAGGCATACCTCGAGCAGGCGACCACCGCCCAGGTCGACGCCCTCGCCGCGCTGCCGGCGGATGCCGTGCCGGCCGAGGTCGAGCGGGTCGTCAGCCGTGGCCGTGACTGGGCCGAGGCGGTCGGCGGCCTGCCGTGGACGCCCGAGGACCTGCTGGTCGTCGGCTCGTCGTCGGCGGGGCTGCTGTCGCGGGTGTTCCTCGGCTCCAGCGCCGCCAAGATCCTGCGGCACTCGCCCGTGCCGGTCGTGGTGGTGCCGTGAGCGTCGTGGCGCCCCCGCGTGTAACGCGGTGTCCGGGCTACTGCAGTGGTGGTCGACCACCGCACAAG
This sequence comes from Nocardioides alkalitolerans, assembly GCA_038184435.1. NCBI lineage: Bacteria > Bacillati > Actinomycetota > Actinomycetes > Propionibacteriales > Nocardioidaceae > Nocardioides > Nocardioides alkalitolerans. Next base: position 3,596,357 of record CP116227.1, read on the forward strand.
TAGCACGAACACCGCGTTACACGTCCGGGGGCGGATCCGGTTCAGGCGTGCTTCCGCGGCCACCAGAACCGCTCGCCGAGCAGGCGCACGATCGCCGGTACGACGACGGTGCGGACCAGCAGCGTGTCGAGCAGCACGCCGATGCAGATGACGACGCCCAGCTGGGCCAGCACGACGAGCGGCAGCACGCCGAGCACGGCGAACACGGCCGCCAGCAGGATGCCCGCGCTGGTGATGACGCCGCCGGTCGCGCCCAGCGCCCGCAGCACGCCCTCGCGGGTGCCGTGCGCGCGTGCCTCCTCGCGGGTGCGGGTGACGAGGAAGATGTTGTAGTCGATGCCGAGCGCCACGAGGAACAGGAACGCGAACAGCGGCACGTTGCCGGCCAGGTTCTCGAAGCCGAGCAGCCCGGTGAAGATCCACCACGAGGCGCCGAGGGCGGCGGCGAAGGTGGCGACCACGGTGCCGACGAGGATCACCGGCGCCAGGACCGAGCGCAGCAGCAGCCCCAGCACGCCGAGCACCAGCAGCAGGATCAGCGGCAGGATGACGAGGCGGTCGCGGGCGTTGCCGTCGGCCTCGTCGAGCGAGTCGGCCGACGCGCCGCCGACGTGGGTGTCGGGGAAGTCCGCCAGTGCGGAGCGCAGGTCCTCCACGGTCGCCTCGGCGGCGTCGCTCCCCGGCGTGCTCGCCAGGGTCACGTCGAGCTGCGTGACGCCCGCGCCCTCGTTGGTCACGCGCACCGCGTCGACCCCGTCGACGCCCTCGACGGCGGCGCTCACCTCGTCGGCGTCGGCCCGGGTGACGACCTGGGTGGGCTCCGCCGTACCCGCCGGGAACGACTCCGCGATCCGCTCGCTGGCGGTGATCGCCTCGGGGGTGTCGAGGAACTGCTCCGAGGTGCCGAGACCGGTGGAGATCTGGGTCGTGCCCGCGGCCAGGGCGACGAGGAGCACGGCCGAGCCGGCGACGTACGCCGCGGGGCGGCGCGCCACCACGTCACCGATGCGCCGCCAGGTGGAGCGGCTCTCCGCGAGCACGACGTCCCCGTGCTTCGGGGCGGTCGGCCAGAAGATCCAGCGGCCGAAGCAGACGAGGGCGGCGGGGAGCACGAGCAGCACGAAGAGGGCCGCGACGGTGATGCCGACGGCGCAGGCGATGCCGAGACCGCGGGTGGTCGGGGTCAGGGACAGCACGAGGGTGAGCACGCCGACGACCACGGTGGACGCACTGGTGAGCACGGCCTCGGCGGTGTGGCGGAGCGCCACCTCCATCGCGGCGAACCGGTCCTCGCGGGAGCGGAGCTCGTCGCGGTAGCGGCTGATGAGCAGCAACGCGTAGTTGCTGCCCGCGCCGAAGACGAGCACCGACAGGATGCCGACCGTCGACTCGTCCCAGGCGACGTCCAGCAGCGCGAGCACCCTGGTGGCGAGCACCGCGGCGAGGCGGTCGGCGGCGCCGACGACCAGCAGGGGCACGACCCAGAGGATCGGGCTGCGGTAGGTGACGACGAGCAGCACCGCGACGACCAGCGCGGTGATCGCCAGCAGGCGCAGGTCGGCGCCCTCGAAGACGGCCGCCAGGTCGGCCTGGATGCCCGCCGGCCCGGTGACCTGGGCGGTCAGTCCGTCGGGCACGTCGGCGTCGAGCCGGTCCCGCAGGTCGGTGACGGCGTCGGAGACCTCCGTGGCCGTGGACGCCTCGAGCGGCACGACGGCGATCGCCGCGGTGCCGTCCTCCGCGGGCTGGAGCGTCGGCGCACCCCCGGTGAGCTCGGCGACGAGGCCCTCGAGCTCGGGGATGCGGTCGCCCAGCTGCCCATCGTCGTCGGCGGTGAACAGCACGACCGCGACGGTGCCGTCCTGCTCGGGCAGGTCCTCGGCGAGCTCGAGCGCGGCGGTGCTGTCGGCCCCGGCGGGCACGTTGTCGAGCGGCGTGCGGTCGCGCTCGCCCTCGCCGAGACCGATGAGCGCGCCGGCCAGCAGGAGCGGCAGGAGGGCGACGAGCCACGAGGTGCGTCGCGCGACGACGACACCTCGCACGCGGCTCAGGAGGTGGGACACGGCAGACTCCTCGGGGGACGGGACCATATGCTTCACGAAGTTAACCACTAAGGCGGTGAACAACAATGGCCGGGGAGCTCAGGCCGGGGTGGCACACATCCGAGACGCTCGAGGCGCTGCGGGTGCTGCTCGACCGCGGCACCGCCGTCCACCGCGTCGTCGCGCGGGGCGCAGGCCTGGGCGACCACGAGATGGCCGTGCTCCAGCACCTCGTCCCCGGGCCCGTGGGGCCCGCCGAGATCGCCCGCCGACTCGAGGTCACCTCGGCCGCGGCGACGGGGATCGTGGACCGGCTCGTGGCGCGGGGGTACGCCGAGCGTCGGCCCCACGCGGCCGACCGGCGCCGCACGGAGGTGCACCTGACCGAGACGGGGCGCGCCGAGGTGCGCGGGCACCTCATGCCGATGTTCCGCGCCGTCGTGGCGCTCGACGACCAGTTCGACGAGGCCGAGCGGGCCGTCGTCGCCCGCTACCTGCGGGGTGCCATCGCGGCGCTGGACGAGGTGGCGGGGCGGGGTGCCGACCAGCGGGGCGCCTGACCCGCGGCGTACCCGACCCCGGGACGTCATACGAAGCGGCGGCCCCGGCGAGCGCAACGAATGACGTCCGGAAGGGGGCGAGGGTGGCTCAGGCCCGGCTCGCCGCCAGCGCCGCGCCGACGATGCCCGCGGCGTTGCGCAGCTGCGCGGGCACGATCGGCGTCTGGATGTCGATCATCGACAGGAACTTGTCGGCCTTCTTGCTGACCCCGCCGCCGACGACGAGCAGGTCGGGCGAGAACAGCCCCTCGAGCGCGCGGTAGAACACCGTCAGCCGCCGGGCCCACTCCTCCCAGGAGAGCTCCTCCCGCTCGCGCGCGCTGTTGGCCGCCCACGACTCGGCGTGCACGGCGATCGGGTCGTGCTTGCGGCGTACCTCGTCGTCGAGCTCCAGCCACAGGTGGCCGAGCTCGGCGTTGGGCACGAGGGTGCCGTCGTGGACGAGGGCCCCGCCGATGCCCGTGCCCAGGGTGGTGACGACGACGAGGCCGGCGGTGCCACGGGCCGCGCCGTACGTCGCTTCCGCGAGGCCCGCCGCGTCGGCGTCGTTGAGCACGTGGACCGGCCGGCCCAGCGCGCCGGAGACGAGGGCCGCTGCGTCGGTGCCGATCCAGCTGGCGTCGATGTTGGCCGCCGAGCCGATCACGCCGTGCCGCACGATGCCGGGCACGGTGAGCCCCACCGGCGAGTCGCCGGGGAAGGCCTCCGAGAGCTGCTCGAGCACGACGGCGACGTTGTCGGGCGTCGACGCCTCCGGGGTGGGGATCCGCACGCGCTCCGCGGCGAAGGTGCCGGTCGTGAGGTCCACGGGCGCGGCCTTGATCCCGCTGCCGCCGAAGTCGATGCCGAGGGGGAGCTGCATCCGCTCAGGCTAGTGGCGCGGCGCCGATGAGTCTGCGTCGCGGGCCGGGTCGGAGCGGGCACGGGCGGGAAAGGGGTCGACCCGACCCCCGTCGTACCGCTTCACTCTCCACAGCACCACCGACGAACAGGGAGACCGGATGATCGAGGCACGGGGGCTCGTGCAGACCTTCCTCACGGGTCAGGGCCGCAAGAAGACCGAGGTGCACGCCGTCGCCGGCGTGGACCTCGACGTCGCCGAGGGCGAGGTCGTCGGGTTCCTCGGCCCGAACGGCGCCGGCAAGACGACGACGCTCCGCATGCTGACGACGTTGCTGAAGCCGACGGCCGGTACGGCGCGGGTGGCGGGCTACGACGTCGCGACGCAGGCCGTGCAGGTACGTCGCGCGATCGGCTACGTCTCCCAGGTGGGCTCGACGTTCTCGGGCGCGTACGCCGGGGACGAGGTCGTCGACCACGCGATGCTCTACGGGATGACCCGCCGAGCGGCGCACGCGAAGGGGCAGGAGCTGTTCGCGCAGCTCGACCTCGAGGGGCTGTGGCGGCGCATGCCGAAGAACATGTCGGGCGGGCAGAAGCGACGCCTCGACATCGTGATGGGGCTCGTCCACGAGCCGGGGCTGGTGTTCCTCGACGAGCCGACGACCGGCCTCGACCCGCAGGCCCGCGCCAACCTGTGGGAGCACATCCGCGGGCTGCGGGACCGGCGGGGCGCGACGGTGTTCCTGACGACGCACTACCTCGACGAGGCCGACGCGCTCGCCGACCGCATCGTCATCATCGACAAGGGCCGCATCGTCGCCTCCGACACGGCCGACAACCTGAAGGCGCAGGTCGCCGGCGACCTCGTCGACCTCGAGGTGGCCACGCTCGACCAGGTGACCGTCGCCGCCGAGCGGCTCGGTGCCATCGGCGAGCAGCTCGAGGTGGCCGACCGGCACGTCCGGGCGCGGGTGCCGCGGGCGGGACGCGCCGTTCCCGGCCTGCTGCGGGAGCTCGACGCCTCCGGCGTCACCCTCGACTCGATCGAGGTGCTCCGCCCGACGCTCGACGACGTGTTCCTCACCCTCACCGGACGCTCCCTGCGCGACGCGGAGGGCGACGCGCCGCCCGAGGATCCCGAGACCGCCCAGCTGGAAGGAGCCGGCCGATGACCGCCGCGCCGTCCGTGTCCGTGCCCACCGGTCGCACCGAGGTCGACGGCCTCGAGCCCAACGGCCTCGTGCGCGACGCGCTCATCGTCTACCGGCGCCAGATCCGGATGAACCTCCGCAACCCCGCGTGGGTGCTCATCGGGGTCATGCAGCCGGTCCTCTACCTCGTGCTCTTCGGGCCGCTGCTCAAGCCGCTCGTCGGGTCGTTCGACCTGCCGACGGACAACCCGTACACGTTCCTCGTCCCCGGCCTCCTCGTGCAGCTCGGCATGTTCGGGGCGTTCTTCGCCGGCTTCGGCCTCATCGCCGAGTGGCGCGAGGGCGTGGTCGAGGCGGAGCGCGTCACGCCGGCCAGCCGCACCGCGCTGCTCGTCGGGCGCCTGGCCCGGGACCTGTCCCTGCTGCTGACGCAGGCGATGATCCTGGTGGGGCTCGGCTACTGGATGGGCATGCGGGGCGACGTGCTCGGCGTCGTCGCGGGCATCGTCATCACCCTCGCGATCGGCGGCGCCTGCGCGGCGGCGTCCAACGCGCTCGCGCTGACGACGAAGAGCGAGGACGTCATGGCGCCGATCATCAACATGGTGATGATGCCGGTGCTGCTGCTCAGCGGGATCATGCTGCCGATGACCCTCGGGCCCGCCTGGCTGGAGTCGGTCAGCGACTTCATGCCGTTCCGGTGGGTCACCGACGCGGTGCGCTCGACGTTCCTCGGCGACTTCGGGTCGAGCGGCGTGATGTGGGGCGTGACCTGGGCCGTCGCCCTGCTCGCCCTCGGCGTCTGGTGGGGGACGGCGGTGTTCCGCAAGGAGAACTCGTGAGGGGCCGGTCGGTTCCCCGGCTAGCCGGGGAACACGCCACTTAGACCATCAACGTTGATGGTCAAAGCGGTCGGTTCCCCGGCTAGCCGGGGAACCGACCACTTTGCACGTCAACCAACCGGTGAGGGTCGGGGCTCAGGCGGCGAAGGCGGCGCGCAGGGCGGCGTCGTCCGCGCCGGCGGCCACGAGCGACGCGAGCAGCACCCGCGCCTGGCCGGGACGCAGCAGGCGGGCCAGCACCGCCCCGGCGGCCGCGAGGTCGTGACCACCGCCGCCCCCGCCGTACCCCGCCGACAGCTCGCCCTCGGGGACGCGCGTGGAGACCACGACCGGTACGCCGCGGGCGACGGCTCGCCGTACCCCGTCGACCACGGCGGGCGTGGCGTTGCCGGCGCCGAGCCCGACGAGCACGAGGCCGTGCGCGCCGGCCGCGAGGCTGGCGTCGAGGTGGGTGGCGTCCCCGCCGGGGTGGACGGCCACCAGGTCGACCCGGACGCCGTCGACGCGCGCGGGCAGGTGCGGGAGCCGGCCGAGGCCCGGGGTGTCGACGAACCCGTCGATCGCGTCGGTGCTGCGCTTGGCGAGACCGGCCGCGCGGAGCACGCGCCCGCCCATCGCCACGAGGACCCCCCGGTCCGGGCTACCGGCGCCCGAGGCCACCGCGAGCGCCGCGCGGAGGTTGGCCGGGCCGTCGGCGTCGGGGGCGTCGGCCGTGCGCTGGGCGCCGGTGACGACGATCGGGCGGAGGTCGCGGTGCTGCAGGTCGAGCAGGAGCGCGGTCTCCTCCATGGCGTCGGTGCCGTGCACCACGACGACGCCCTGGCAGGTCGGGTCGGCTAGCTGCTCGCCCACCGCGTCGCTGATCCGCTGCATGTCCGCGAGCGTCAGGACAGCGGAGTCCTTGGCGAGGAGGTCGACGACCCGCACGGCCGGACCGCCGGGCGCCACCGCGCCCGCGAGCAGGTCGGAGGCGGCCAGCACGGGGGTGCTGGCGCCGTCCGTGCCGCGGACGCTGGCGATCGTGCCGCCGGTCGTGACCAGGGCGACCGTCACTCGGGACTCCTCTCGGGGGCGAGGCCGCGCTCGGCGGCGAGGGCCGCGATCCGTCCGCGGCAGCGGAACCATCCCACCACGAGTGCGGGCCCGATGAGGCCGATGGAGGCGACGGTCCACGTGCCGATGGGGTCGTCGAACGCCATGAGCACCACCACGGCGAGGAGGAAGACGAGGGTCAGCAGGCCCGTGTACGGCGCGCCGAACATGCGGAACGACGGGCGCTCGAGCAGGCCCTGGCGGGCGCGCTGCCACAGCTTCAGCTGGCACAGGATGATCACGGCCCAGGCGCTGATGATGCCGAGCGCCGAGAGGTTGAGGGCGATCTCGAACGCCTGCGACGGCACGATCGCGTTGAGCACGACGCCGAAGGCGGTGACGACGGCGGTGACCGCGATGCCGCCGTAGGGCACCCCGTTGCCGTTCATCTTCGCCAGCGCCGCGGGGGCAGAGCCCGAGACGGCCATCGAGTGGAGGATGCGGCCCGTGGAGTAGAGGCCGGCGTTGAGCGAGGAGAGCACGGCGGTCAGCACGACCAGGTTCATGATGATGTCCGCGCCCTCGACGCCGATCGAGCCGAAGAAGGTGACGAACGGGCTCTCCCCGGCGCTGTACGACGAGGCCGGCAGCAGCAGCGCGAGCAGCAGCACGGAGCCCACGTAGAACACGGCGAGCCGGATGATGACGGTGCGGATCGCGCGGGGCATGACCTCGCGGGCGTTCTGCGTCTCGCCGGCGGCGGTGCCGACGAGCTCGATCGAGGCGTAGGCGAACACGACGCCCTGCATGACCACGAAGGCGGGGAGCACGCCGTTGGGGAACAGCCCGCCGTGGTCGGTGATGAGCGAGAGGCCGGGCTGGTGGCCGTCGACCGGGGTGCCGAGCACGACGAAGCAGATGCCGACGACGAGGAAGGTCACGAGCGCGACCACCTTGACGAGCGCGAACCAGAACTCGAGCTCGCCGAACACGGTGACGCTCAGGAGGTTCATGCCGAGCACCAGCACGAGCGCGATCATGGCGAAGACCCACTGGTCGACGGGGGCGAGCCAGTCGACGTACTGCTTGAAGAAGTTCATGTAGAGCCCGACCGCGGTGACGTCCGCGACGGAGGTCATCGCCCAGTTCAGCCAGTAGAGCCAGCCGGCGGCGAACGCCATCTTCTCGCCGTAGAACTCGCGGGCGTAGGAGACGAAGGAGCCCGACGAGGGCCGGTGCACGATGAGCTCGCCCAGCGCGCGGAGCACGAGGAAGGCGAAGAAGCCGCAGAGCGCGTAGACGAGCACGAGCGCCGGGCCGGCGTCGGCGAGGCGTCCGCCGGCGCCCATGAAGAGGCCGGTGCCGATGGCGCCGCCGATGGCGATCATCTGGATCTGGCGCGGGCGGAGGCCCTGGCGGAAGCCCGCCTCCTCCTCCGGGTGCACGACGGGGGTCGTGCCGGTCTGGTCGGTCGTCATCTCAACCTCGCGGTCATCTGGGGGCCGATCTGCCAGGCTGTCAACCTGTATGACAGATCACATCGGCGGGAACGGTCGCACGGCGCGGCGGCGTGCGTCAAGACCCCGGTTCCGATGTACGGAGCGGTTGACCGCTGGTCGCCCCCGTGACACCCTGATCTGTAAGACAGCCTGACAGAAGGAAGCATCCCGTGGCCGAGCCCGCCGCCGACCTGACCGACACCGCCATCGACCTCCCCGTCGTTCCCGCCACGCGCACCGAGCGCGACCTGCTCGGCGAGCTCGAGGTCCCGGCGGACGCCTACTGGGGCGTGCACACGGCGCGGGCGGTGGCGAACTTCCAGGTCACGGGTACGCCGATCGGTCACCACGCGGCGCTCGTCTCGGCCCTCGCGGTGGTCAAGCAGGCGTCGGCGGCCGCCAACCACGAGCTGGGCCTGCTCGACGACGAGCGGTACGAGGCGATCGTCTCGACCTGCCGGGAGATCCGCGGGGGAGCCCTCCACGGTGAGTTCGTCGTCGACATGATCCAGGGCGGCGCCGGCACCTCGACGAACATGAACGCCAACGAGGTCATCGCCAACCGCGCGCTCGAGCTGCTCGGGCACCCCAAGGGCGCCTACTCGCGGCTCCACCCGAACGACCACGTCAACCTCAGCCAGTCGACCAACGACGCCTACCCCACGGCCGTCAACGTCGCCCTGGTGACGGCGCTCGACGAGCTGCTGGCGGCGATGGTGCGGCTCGAGGCGTCGTTCGCCCGGAAGGCGGCCGAGTTCGCGACCGTCGTCAAGGTGGGCCGCACGCAGCTGCAGGACGCCGTGCCGATGACGCTTGGCCAGGAGTTCTCGGCCTTCGAGGTGATGATCGGCGAGGACCGCGCCCGGCTCGCCGAGGCGGCCACGCTGCTGCTCGAGATCAACCTCGGCGCCACGGCGATCGGCACCGGGCTCAACGCGCCGCAGGGGTACGCCGCGCTCGCCTGCGCGCACCTCGGCCGGCTGACGGGCCGTCCCTTCGTCACGGCCGCCAACCTCGTCGAGGCGACCCAGGACCCGGGCGCCTTCGTGCACCTCTCCGGGGTGCTCAAGCGCGTCGCGGTGAAGCTGTCGAAGACCTGCAACGACCTGCGGCTGCTGTCGTCCGGTCCCCGGGCCGGCTTCGGCGAGATCACGCTGCCCCCGATGCAGGCCGGGTCGAGCATCATGCCCGGGAAGGTCAACCCGGTCATCCCGGAGATGGTGAGCCAGGTGGCCTACGCGGTCATCGGCCACGACGTCACCGTCACGATGGCCGCGGAGGCGGGCCAGCTCCAGCTCAACGCCTTCGAGCCCGTCATCGTGCACGCGCTGCTGCAGAGCATCACCCAGCTCGCGGCGGCCTGCCGCACGCTGGCCGACCGCTGTGTCGACGGCATCGGGGCCAACGTCGACGTGATGGCCGCGCGGTGTGCGCGACTCGATCGGGCTGGCGACGGCGCTGAACCCGATCATCGGCTACTACGCGGCGACCGAGGTCGCCCAGCAGGCCCTGATGACCGGACGCACCGTGCCCGACATCGTGCTGGAGCGCGGCCTCCTCGACGCCGACGCGCTCGCCGAGGCGCTGCGCCCCGAGCGGCTCGCGGCCATCCCGCAGCACCCGGTCAGCCCGGAGGCGTCGACCCGTCCATGAGGGTGCTGAGCACCTGCGCGACCTCGCGCAGGTGCTCGGCCATCCGCTCCCGCGCGCCCGCACCGTCGCCGTCCTCGATCGCCTCGAGGATGCGGCGGTGCTCTGCGTTGGAGGCCTCGCGCCGGTGGGCGACGAGGTTGACGACCTCGGACTGCTGGCTCAGCGCCTCGCGCGCATCGGCCACGACCTTGCGGAAGAGCAGGTTGCCCGACGCCTCGGCGATGGCCGAGTGGAAGCGCGAGTCGAGCTCGGTCCACGCGTGGGGGTCCTCCTCGACGTCCATCTCCGCGGCGATGGACACGAGCGCGGCCAGCTGCTCCGGCGTACGCCGCTCCGCCGCCCACCCCGCCGACGGGACCTCGATGAACGGGCGCGCCTCCATCAGGTCGCGCGCCGAGTAGGAGCCGTAGGTGAGCTCGGGCGCCGGGGCGGTGGCCACGACGTACGTGCCGCTGCCGGTGCGCGTGCGGGTGAGGCCCAGGGCCTGCGTCGAACGGAGCGCCTCGCGCACGACGGGGCGGCTGACGCCGTAGCGCGTCGCGAGCCCGGCTTCCGCGGGCAGGCGGGTGCCGACCGGCAGCGAGCCCGACTCGATCGCGGCGCGCAGGTCGTCGAAGACAGCCTCGGCGGCGTTCTTGCGGTTGATCGCGACAGGGCGGTCGAGCCATCCCTCGGTCATCGCACCTCCCCCTCGCCGCGCAGGTGCAGCAGCCTATCCCGCGTCGTCGGAGCCCACGACCAGGCGCTCGGCCCGGGACCGCCGACCCCGCCCGGCCCCGCCCCGTCGCGGGACGATCGCCGTGGCGGCGCCGAGCCCGAAGGGCGGCATGTCGACGTACCGGCTCTCGATGCCGTCGGCGGGCACGACGTACGTCTCGTGGAAGACGCCGACGTCCCCCGACGACGCGGTGGCGCGGTCGAAGGCCGCCCACGCCGCGGCGTGCCGACGGTCGCGGCGCCGGGCGTAGCGACCGAGGTCCTCGGCGCTGCGCCAGTGCTGCACCAGCATGACGACGCGGCCCGACCAGAAGCCGCGGGAGCTCAGCAGGCCGTCTTCGGGGTGCGCCTCCAGCTCGGCCAGGATCTGCGGCATCGCGCGGGTGATCGGCAGCCAGGAACGCACGCGGTGGAGCCGGTTGATGCGCATGCCGATGAGGAAGAGGACGGTCCCGTCGCCCGGGTCGGCGACGTGCCGACCGAGCTGGGGTCCCGTTGGTGCGTCGGTCATCTCGTCTCCGTTCCGGTGCGGGCGTGCCCCGAGCGTGACAGAGGTGGCGACGCTTTACATTTCGCCATCTCTTGTCAAACGCTTTACATCTCCCTATGGTTTGTCAAACGCCCGACGTGAGCGGGGCCACACGACAGCAAGGGAGCCGGCGGATGGCAGACGTGGAGAGGGTGGCGGGCACGGTGCCCGCCGGCTCGACGGAGCAGTGGAAGGACCGCAAGCGCTACCTGTGGCTGATCGGTCTGGTCGTGCCGTCCCTGGCGTTCGTCGCCATCGGCATGTGGGCGCTGACCGGCTGGGGCGTCTGGCTCTGGCTCGGCCCCGTCGTCATCCTCGGCATCGTCCCGGCGATCGACCTGATGACCGGGCTCGACCGCTCCAACCCGCCGGACGACGTCATCGAGCAGCTGGAGCAGGACCGCTACTACCGCTGGATCACCTACCTGTTCCTCCCCATCCAGTACGCCGGGTTCATCGCCGCGATGTGGATGGTCGCGGGCGGTGAGGTGTTCGGCCAGACCCTCGCGACGTGGGAGAAGGTCGGCATCGCGATCTCGATCGGCTGCATCGGCGGCATCGGCATCAACACGGCGCACGAGCTGGGCCACAAGAAGGAGGCCAACGAGCGCTGGCTCTCCAAGGTCGCGCTCGCGCAGAGCTTCTACGGCCACTTCTACATCGAGCACAACCGCGGCCACCACGTGCGCGTCGCGACCCCGGAGGACCCGGCGAGCTCGCGGATGGGGGAGACCTTCTACCGCTTCTGGCCGCGCACGGTCATCGGCTCGCTGCGCAGTGCCTGGGAGCTCGAGGCGAAGCGCTACCGCCGCAAGGGCACCCACCCGTTCCACCTCGGCAACGACGTGCTCAACGCGTGGGTCATGTCGGCCGTGCTCTGGGCCGCGCTCGTGGCGTGGCTGGGGATCGGGATCCTGCCGTACCTCGTCGTCCAGGCCGTCGTGGGCTTCTCGCTGCTGGAGGTCGTCAACTACCTCGAGCACTACGGGATGCTCCGCCAGAAGGTCGGCCGCGCCGGCAAGGAGCGCTACGAGCGGGTGCTGCCCCAGCACTCGTGGAACTCCAACAACATCGCCACCAACGTGCTGCTCTACCACCTGCAGCGCCACAGCGACCACCACGCCAACCCGACGCGGCGCTACCAGACGCTGCGGGACTTCGAGGAGTCCCCGGTGCTCCCGACCGGGTACGCCGGCATGATCGTGCTCGCCGCCGTGCCGCCCCTGTGGCGTCGGGTGATGGACGAGCGGGTGCTGCGCCACGTCGACGGCGACCTCGACCGCATCAACGTCCAGCCCGGCAAGCGCGACTGGGTCGAGAGGAAGTACGGCGCGCGGGCCGCCGCCATCCGCGCCGAGGTGCAGGACCGGATCGCCGCCGAGGCCGCGCTCGAGGACGCGACGCGCGTGGAGATCGAGGGCCTCGACGAGGTGCTGGCCGCGCAGTGCCCCGGGTGCGCGTACGTCTACACGGTCGCGGCGGGCGAGGAGCGCGAGGGCTTCGCGGCCGGCACGGCCTGGGCGGACGTGCCCGACGACTGGACCTGTCCCGACTGCGGGGTGCGCGACAAGGTCGACTTCGTGCCGGTCGACCCGGACGCGCTCGACGCGGGGAGCACGACGACGAGGAGCGTGGCATGAGGATCGTGGCGGACCTGGGCACGTGCGAGGGCCTCGGCATGTGCGAGGCCATGGCGCCCGACTTCTTCGAGGTCGGGGAGGACGGGGTGGTCGAGGTGCTCGACGCCGAGCCCGGCGAGGAGCACCGCACCGACCTGACCGCCGCCGTCGACGCGTGCCCCGTGCTGGCGCTCGCGCTGCAGGGGTGAGGATGGCCGCATGAGCGTGGAGCGGCTGGTCGTGGTCGGGGCGTCGCTGGCGGGCCTGCGGGCCGTGGAGGCGGCCCGCCGCGCCGGGTACGACGGGGAGCTCGTGCTCGTCGGCGACGAGGTCCACGCGCCGTACGACCGCCCGCCCTTGTCGAAGGCGTTCCTCGACCCCGACGGCGAGCGCGGGGCGGGCCGGGTGATGGAGCTGCGCACCGCGGAGGCGCTGCGCGACGAGCTGCGGGTCGACCTCCGGCTGGGGACGCGGGCCACCGGTCTCGACACGGCGGCCCGGGAGGTGCTGCTCGGCGACGAGCGGGTGCCCTACGACGCGCTCGTGATCGCAACCGGGTCGGTGCCGCGGTGGTTGCCGGGCACCGACCCGGGCGGTCCCGACGGTCCGCTCGAGGGCGTCACGCAGCTCCGTACCGTCGACGACGCCCGGCGGGTGCGGGACGCGCTCGAGGCGGGGCAGCGGATCGTCGTCGTCGGGGCCGGGTTCATCGGCTCGGAGGTGGCGTCGGCCGCCCGCAAGCGGGGCCTCCCGGTGACCGTCGTCGAGGCGCTCGACGTGCCACTGACGCGGTCCGTCGGAGCCGAGGTGGGCGTCGCCTGCGTCGGGCTCCACCGCGCTGCGGGCACCGATCTCCGCCTCGGCGTGGGCGTGGCCGGGCTCGACGAGGAGACGCCGGACGGGCGGCGGCGGGTGCGCGCCGTACGGCTCACCGACGGCACCACGCTGCCCGCCGACCTCGTCGTGCTGGGCATCGGCGTGCGCCCCGCGACGGACTGGCTCGAGGGCAGCGGCGTCGCGCTCCACGACGGCGACCGCGGCGTGCTCGTCGACGCGACGATGGCGACGAACGTGCCGGGGGTGTGGGCCGCGGGCGACGTCGCGCACGTCGAGAACCCGCTCTTCGACGGCGAGCAGCACCGCCTCGAGCACTGGACGAACGCCGCCGACCACGGCGCCGCGGCGGCGCGCCACGCGCTCGACCCGGCGGCGGCGGAGCCGGTCGTGACGGTGCCGTACTTCTGGTCGGACTGGTACGGCCACCGGCTCCAGTTCGTCGGCACCCCGCGGGCCGAGGAGGCGCGCGTCGTCGTCGACGACCTCGCGACGGGCGGGGGACTCGTGGTGCTCTACCGGCGCGAGGACCGCGTCGTCGGGGCCTTCGTCGTGGACCTGCCGCGCGTCGTCATGAAGCTCCGGCGGCGTGTGCTCGACCGCGGTCCGTGGGAGGAGGCGGTGGCGTTCGCGACGGATGCGGGGACGCCCGCGTCCCGCTAGTGGCGTAGACCTCCAGCTCGGCCAGGCGCTCGGCCACGGCGGGCTCGATCACGCGCTGGTAGGCCTGCGTCATGTGCACGAGGTCGTTCTTCACCGGCGTCGTGCCGACGAACGCGGGGCAGCGCTCCTCGGCGCAGAACCAGTCGCGGCTGTCGACGTAGGTCGCGTCGAGGTCGGCGGCGAGCGCCACCTCCGCCGCGGCCATCGCCTCCCACGACGCAGTCACCCGGCCCTCGCAGTCGGCGGGGGAGGAGACGCGGCTCCAGCAGTCGGCGACGTTCACGTCGGACGGCGGCGGCGCGAGGAGCACCACGTGGCCGACCGCGTCGAGCAGCGGCTCCACCTCGGTCGCCGTGCTCGTGCGCCACTCCTCGGGCGTCATCGGCACGCGCTTGCCGATGACGGGCCGGGGGACGTACATGTTCGCGACGACCAGCACGTCGGGGCGGAGCTCCCGGATCGCGTCGGCCGCCAGCTCCTTGCGGTGCTCGCAGCCCGCCACGACGTCGGCGTCGGGGTGGGCGCGCACCTTGTCGGTGAACGCGCAGCCGAAGGCGCCGAGCGCCGTGAGTCTCCAGCCGTCCGGCAGGGTGTCGCGCAGGGTCACGACGTAGGACAGGGAGATGGAGTCGCCGACGACGACCACCCGCCGGTCTGCGTCGTCCGCGCCCCAGGTGCAGCCGGGGACGTCGACGTACTCGATCTGCCCGCAGCGGTCGACGTCCGCGGGCACGTCCTCCTGCGCGATCGCCTCGTCCACGCCGGGGGACAGGTCGTCGGGCCAGTCCCCGGTCGCCAGCGCGACGCGGATGGAGGTCTGGAGGTCGGCGACGGCGGGGGAGTACGTCGCGGCCGTCAGCGCCCGGATCTCCGCGACCTCGGCGGCGTCCGGCGTCGAGCCGCTGCTGCCCGGCTGCAGCGCCACCACGGTGGTCGTGGCGGCGACGAGCACCGTCGTGACGGCACCGGCGAGGCCGTAGCGGCTCCGCAACCGCGGGCGCGTCCAGCGCGCATGGCGCAGGGGGTCCTCGACGAGGTGGTACGACGCGGCGGCGAGCACGAAGCACAGCAGCGCCAGGCCGGCGAGCGCTGCCGGGGCGTCCCCGACGAGCGGCACGCCGAGCACGATCACCGGGAGGTGCCAGAGGTACAGCGCGTAGGACAGGTCGCCGACGCACCGGCTCAGCGGGTTCGTCAGCGGCCACAGCCACTGCTGCTGGCGGTCCGGGTCGGTGTGGGTGCCGGCCGCCAGCACCAGCAGGGCGCCGACGACGGGCAGGAGCGCGCCGGGCGCGGGGAACGCGGTGCTCGGCGCGACCCCCGCCGATCGACACGACGATGCAGACGAGACCGACCCAGGACAGCAGCGGCCGCAGCCGGTCGGGCAGGCGGGTGCAGGCACCGGCGGCGACGGCCAGCAGCGCGCCCGCGGCGAGCTCCCAGGCCCGGGCGGCGGTGGAGAAGTACGCCGCGGCCGGCGCCGTCGTCGTCACGTGGAGGGCCCAGGCGAGGGAGCCGGCGGCCAGGACCACCACGGTGGCGCCCAGGGCCCGACGGGCGCGGTCCGGCGTCGTACGGCGCGCCGCGAGCCCCAGCACCACGGCGAGGAGCGCCGGCCAGGCGACGTAGAACTGCTCCTCGACCGCGAGCGACCAGAAGTGCTGGAGCGGGGAGGGCGGGCCGTCGGCGCTGAAGTAGTCGACCGCCTCGGCGGCGACGTGCCAGTTGCCGGCGAACACCAGCGCCCAGGCGGCGTCGACGGACGTGTCGCGGGCCCGCGCGGCGCCGAGGACGAGGCCGCTGGCCCCGACGGTCACCGCGAGCACGAGCACCGCGGCCGGGAGGAGGCGGCGGGCTCGGCGGGCGTAGAAGGACCGGAACGAGATCGCGCCGGTGCGCTCGTGCTCGCGGAGCAGCAGGCCGGTGATGAGGAAGCCGGAGACGACGAAGAAGACGTCGACGCCGACGAACCCGCCCGCGGGCCGACCCGCCAGGTGGTGGGCGACGACGGCGAGCACCGCGAGGGCCCGGAGGCCCTGGATGTCGTGCCGCGCTGCCGTCACGGGGTAGTGCTACCAGGCCGGGCGCTCCGGCGTCCGGACTATCACTAGGATCGACCCATGGCCGCGGAGCAGATCGGGGAGCCCGCCGCGCCGGGGGAGCCGCTCACCCTGCGCGACCGGATCCTCGACGCCGCGACCCTGCTGACCGGCCGCGACGGCTGGGGCAAGGTCACGATGGCGCGCCTCGCGGCCGAGGTGGGCGTCAGTCGCCAGACCGTCTACAACGAGGTGGGCGGCAAGCCGGACCTGGCCGAGGCGATGGTGCTCAACGAGCTCGCGCGCTTCCTCGCGGAGGTCGACCGGGCCTTCGACGCGCACCCCGCCGACATCCTCGACGCGCTGCGCACGGCGTGCCGCGGCATCCTCGAGCTGGCGCAGGACAACGAGCTGCTCCACGCGGTCGTGTCCGCCACCCACGGTGCCGAGACGGAGCTCCTGCCGCTGCTCACCACCCACGCGCAGTCACTGCTGGCGACGGCGAGCGCCGTCCTCCTCGACCGGGTGACGGCCTACGAGATCGACCTGCCGCCGGCCCAGCTCGCGGCGAGCGTCGACGTCATCGTGCGCACGGTGCTCAGCCACGTCATGCAGCCCGGCGGTCCGCCGGAGGAGACCGCCGAGACGCTCGTCTGGATCGCCGGCCGCGTGCTGGGGCGGGCATGACCGTGCTCGTCACCGGGTTCGAGCCCTTCGCCGGTGACCCCGACAACCCGTCGGGCGACGTGCTGCCGCTCCTGGTCGAGGCCTGGCCCGGCCCGGAGCCCCTGGTGACCGCCGTGCTGCCCGTGGAGTTCGGCACGGCCGGCGACCGGGTCGCTGCGCTCGTCGCCGAGCACGAGCCGTCGCTCGTCGTCGCCCTCGGCCTCGCCGGAGGTCGCCGCGGCGTGACGCCCGAGCGGGTCGCGGTGAACCTCGACGACGCGCGCATCCCCGACAACGCCGGCGCCCGACCGCGCGACCTCCCGGTCGTGGCGGGTGCGCCCGCGGCGTACTTCTCCACCCTGCCGGTGAAGGCCGCCACCGCGGCGCTGCGCGGGGCGGGCGTGCCCGCCAACCTGTCGCACACGGCCGGGAGCTTCGTCTGCAACCACGTCTTCTTCCGGCTGCAGCACCTGCTCGCGGGCAGCGGGGTGCCCTCGGGGTTCGTGCACGTGGCGACGACCGACGTGGTGACGCTGCCGGACCTGGCCCGCGGGCTGGCCGCGATGCTCCGCGCCGTCCTCGACCACGACGGCCCCGACCTCCCCACCGTGGGCGGGATCGTCGACTGAGCCTGCGTCGAGTTGGGGTGTTCGGCTTGGCAGCTGCGTCGAGTTGGGATCTTCGGCTCGTACGTACGCCGCCGCCGAACAACCCGACTCGACGCGTACGCCGCGCCGAACACCCCAGCTCGACGCGAGAGCCCACCGAGACCACGTGTGACGTGCGCTACCGGGCGGTACGCTTCGCGGTCGGAGGGGAGGGCCGATGCAGAGGACGCGACGCGCCGCGGCGGCAGCCGCGATGGCGGTCGCCGTCGTGCTCGCCGGATGCACGGCCGAGCCCGTCGAGGACGAGGTCGAGGGTGCCGCGGCGGACACCACGACGGAGCCCGCCGCCCCCGCGCAGGGAGGCGTCGCGGCCGACGACCCGCGGATCGAGCAGATGGCCGAGCACGCGATGGACGCGCCCGGCGAGCTGACCGAGCCGCTCCTGGGTGCCGACATGCTGGTGTCCTCCACCGACGAGCTCGACGACGAGACGATCGCGGCCATCCGGGACCTCCCGGGCGTCGAGGCCGCGGAGCCCATCGGGCTCGCCCAGATCCCCGTCCAGGACCAGGTGCTGACGGTCGCGGCGGTCGACCCCGCGACGTACCGGCGCTTCACCCCCGCCGAGAGCGCCCAGCTGCTCGACGTCTGGACCCGCGTCGCGGCCGGCGAGATCGCCGTGCCCAGCGACGTCGGGGAGACGCTGCGCGACGACGAGGGCTACCTCCGCCTCGGCAACGAGGACGGGGCGCCCGACCTGCACGTCGGTGCGCTGGCCCCGCAGGTCACCCGGGTGCAGGGCGTCGTCAACAAGAGCTGGGGCGAGTCGCTCGGCATCCCAGGCGACAACGCGCTCCTCATCGCGACGGGCTCAGCGTCCCCGCAGGAGGTGCGCCCGGCGCTCCAGGAGCTCGCCGGCGACGGCGCTTCGGTGCAGGTGCTCGGCCCCGACCTTGACATCTCGGTGCAGCAGACGGCCGTGCTCACCGGCGGCTCGGTGGCCGCGGCGGTCGGCACGTTCAACTACCAGGTGCTCTCGGGCGGCCGCATCGCGCCCGACCCGGCGTGGGTCTCCGAGAACATCCGCACCCAGCAGGTGCCGATCCTCGGCACCGTCACCTGCCACAAGGTGATGCTCCCGCAGCTGGAGGCAGCGCTGCGCGAGATCGTGGAGCGGGGGCTCGCGGACAAGATCAACCCGGGCGAGTACGGCGGGTGCTACTACCCCCGCTTCATCGCCAACACGACGCAGCCCTCGCTGCACTCGTTCGGCATCGCGCTCGACCTCAACGTGCCCGGCAACGGCCGCGGCACGGTCGGCGAGATCGACCGGTCGGTGGTGCAGATCTTCAAGAAGTGGGGCTTCGCGTGGGGCGGTGACTGGGGCTGGACCGACCCCATGCACTTCGAGATGTCCCAGCTCGTCGAGGCGCGCTGACCGCCCCTCTCCCCACCCCGAGCGTTCGCTCGGTAGCGTGCCCCCATGCGCGCTGCCACCGTGACCTCGCTGACCGGACCCGACGACGTACGGGTGGGTGAGCTCCCCGACCCGCAGCCCGGCCCGGGCGACGTGCTCATCGAGGTGCACGCCGCGGGCATCTCGTTCCCCGACCTGCTCCTGAGCCGGGGGCAGTACCAGCTGCGGCCCGAGCTGCCCTTCGCCCTCGGCACCGACGTCGCCGGCACCGTGGTGAGCGCCCCCGAGGGCTCCGGCCTCAAGCCGGGCCAGCGCGTCGTCGCGGCCGCCGGCTCGGGCTCCGCGGCCGAGCTGTTCGTCGCCCCCGCGGCGATGGTGCTGCCCCTGCCCGACGAGGTGGGGTACGACGCGGGCGCCGCCCTCGTCATGAACTACCTGACCGCGCACTTCGCCCTCCTGCGTCGCGGCGGCATGCAGGCCGGCGACACGGTGCTGGTGCACGGTGCGTCGGGCGGCGTCGGCACGGCGAGCATCCAGGTCGCGAAGGCCTGGGGCGCGCGGCCGATCGCCGTCGTCTCGACCGAGGCGAAGGCGGAGGTCGCGCGCGCGGCCGGCGCCGAGGACGTCGTCCTGCTCGACGGCTTCAAGGACGCGGTGAAGGAGCTGACGGACGGCCGCGGGGTCGACCTGGTCGTCGACGTGGTGGGCGGCGACGTCTTCCTCGACTCCGTGCGCTCGCTGGCCCCCGAGGGGCGCCTGCTCGTCATCGGCTTCGCGGCCGGTCAGGGCATCCCGGAGGTCAAGGTCAACCGTCTGCTGCTCACCAACACCGACGTGCGCGGCGTCGGCTGGGGCGAGCACATCCGCCGCAACCCCGGCTACCTCGCCGAGCAGTGGGCCGAGCTGCTGCCCCACCTGCGCAGCGGCGTCATCGACCCGCCGATCGGCGCGACGTACCCGCTCGAGGAGACCGCCCAGGCCCTCCGCGACCTCGACGAGCGCCGCGCGACGGGCAAGCTCGTGGTGCACGTCCGCTGAGGCGACCTCCCCCACGACCCGCGCCACACCTGCCCGGGTCGTGGGGGCGCTCGCGCCCAGCACCGTCCTAGGGTGATCCCCGTGACGATGCTCGATGCTGCCCGCGAGGGCATGGACCTGTCCGTGCGCCCGACCGATGACCTGTTCGGTCACGTCAACGGCCAGTGGCTGGCGACGGCCGCGATCCCCGACGACCGCTCGAGCTGGGGACCGTTCGTGGCCCTCGCCGACGCGGCGGAGGAGCAGGTGCGCGCGATCGTGGAGGCCCACGCCGCCTCCGACCCCTCGACCCTGGAGGGCGACGAGGCGCGGATCAGCGCGCTCTACCGCTCGTTCATGGACACCGAGGCGATCGCCGCCAAGGGCCTCGCCCCGGTCGAGCCCTACCTCCACGCCGTCGCGGGCCTGCGGGACCTCCGCGAGCTGGCGGCGCTGGTCGGCGAGCTCGAGCGCGTCGGCGGCACGGGCTTCTTCGGGTCCTACGTCAACACCGACGCCGGCAACTCCGAGCGCTACCTCTTCCACGTCTACCAGGGCGGCCTCGGTCTGCCCGACGAGTCGTACTACCGCGAGGAGCGCTTCGCGGAGACCGTGGAGAAGTACGTCGCGTACCTGACCCGGCTGTTCACGATCATCGGCCACGAGGACCCGGCGGAGGCGGCCGAGACGGTCCTCGCCCTCGACCGGCGCCTCGCGCACGGCCACTGGGAGCGGGCGGCGACCCGCGACATCCAGAAGACCTACAACCTGCTGACCCTCGCCGACCTCGTCGAGCTCTGCCCGGACTTCGACTGGGAGGTCTACGCGCGCAACCTCTCGGGCGCCTCCGCAGGCGCCGAGGACCTGCTCGCCGAGGTCGTCGTCAAGCAGCCGTCCTACCTGGAGCACCTCGCGGGCGTGCTCCGCGCCGTACCGATCGAGAGCTGGCGGCTGTGGCTGACGGCGCGGGTGCTGCGGGCGTTCGCGGCGTACCTCACCGACGACCTCGCCGAGACCAACTTCGACTTCTACGGCCGCACCCTGTCGGGCACGCCGGAGCTGCGGGCGCGCTGGAAGCGCGGCATCTCGTTCGTCGAGGGCGCGGTGGGGGAGGCGGTCGGCCGGGAGTACGTCGCGCGCCACTTCCCGCCCGTCGCGAAGGAGATGATGGACGACCTGGTGGCGAACCTGGTCGAGGCCTACCGCCGCTCCATCCGCACGCTCGACTGGATGACGGACGAGACCAAGGAGCGGGCGCTCGAGAAGCTCGGCCAGTTCGTGCCGAAGATCGGCTACCCGAAGGCGTGGCGCGACTACTCGGCGCTCGTCGTCGTGGCCGACGACCTCGTCGACAACGTGGCCGCCGTCGCCGCCTTCGAGACCGACCGCCAGCTCGCCAAGATCGGGGCGCCGGTCGACCGCGACGAGTGGCTGATGCTGCCCCAGACGGTCAACGCCTACTACAACCCGGGCACCAACGAGATCTGCTTCCCGGCCGCGATCCTGCAGCCGCCGTTCTTCTCGCCCGACGCCGACCCCGCGGAGAACTACGGCGGGATCGGTGCGGTCATCGGCCACGAGATCGGCCACGGCTTCGACGACCAGGGCTCGCAGTACGACGGCCTCGGCAACCTCCGCGACTGGTGGACCCAGGCCGACCGCGAGGCCTTCGACGCGAAGAGCCAGGCGCTCGTGGCGCAGTACGACGCGTTCAGCCCCCGCAACCTGCCCGACGAGCACGTCAACGGCTCGCTGACCGTCGGCGAGAACATCGGCGACCTCGGCGGCCTGACGATCGGGCACAAGGCGTACCTGATCTCGCTGGGCCTCGACCCCGAGGGCGGTCCGACGACGGAGGTCGGCGCCGACGGGCTCACCGGGTCGCAGCGGCTCTTCCTGTCGTGGAGCCACGTGTGGCGCACGAAGCGGCGGATCGAGCAGGAGCGGCAGTACCTGACGATCGACCCGCACTCGCCGCCGGAGTTCCGCGCCAACATCGTGCGGAACCTCAGCGAGTTCCACGCCGCGTTCGGCACGCAGCCGGGCGACGGCCTGTGGCTCGACGAGGAGCAGCGCGTCCGGATCTGGTGAGGCTCAGGCCGCGTCGGGCCGGCCGCTCGTCGCCTCGCGGATGATCTCCGCGGTGCGCGCCATCGTCGCTTCCGCCCGCACCGGGTCCTCCGTCAGGAAGTAGTGGTCGACGCCGGGCGTGACGTCGTGCCACACCAGGAGCCCGAGGTCGGCCAGGCGCGCGGCGTACCGGTCGCCCTCGGCGCGCAGCGTGTCCCGCTCGGCGGTGAGCACGACGGCGGGCGGCACGCCGGTGAGGTCGACGGCGCGCAGCGGCGAGGCGTACGGCTCGGTCCGGCGCTCGGCGTCGGGGAAGTAGGCGCGGCGCACGAACGCCCGCAGCTCCGGCGAGATCATGCCGCCGCGGGGCGGGTCGGCCGCGATGTCGAGGGCCGGCACGCCGAGCACCTGCAGCACGGGCGAGAACGAGCCGGTGTCGCGCGCCTGGAGGCAGACCGACGCGGCCAGCCCGCCGCCGGAGCTGAACCCGCCGACCGCCACGCGGGCCGGGTCCACGCCGAGCTGCGCGGCGCCCGCGCCCGCCACCCAGGCGGCCACGTCGTGGCACTGCTCCTGGGCGACCGGGTACGTCGCGCGCGGGGCCACGTCGAAGTCGACGGCCACCACGACGACGCCGGCGGTGGCCGCGACGTACCGGCACCACCAGTCGTCCATGCGCACGTGACGCATGAGGAACGCGCCGCCGTGGAGGTGGACGAGGGCCCCGCCGGTGGCGCCGGGCGGGGTGTGGACGAGCACCGGGACGCGGCCGTGCCGTGTCGGGACCCGCAGCCGCCGGGGTCGCGGCAGGTCGGAGCCGGCGAAGCGGAGGCGGGTGCCGTAGCGCACCGTCAGCGGCGCGAGCAGCTGCCCGGCGCGGAGGCGGAGGTGGTCGGAGGGGCGCACGTCCGGAGGTTCGGCGCGGACCGGGCCACGGATGGCCCGACCCGCGCCGGGGGAGCGGAGTCGGTCAGTACGACGCCGTGGCGCAGGTCAGCTGCAGCACGGCCTCGTCGGCGGCGCCGCTGCTGTTCTCGGGGTACGCCGAGGCGAAGGTCCCGTCCGAGCCGATGAGGATCTGGATGGCCTCGTTGCTGACGTTCCAGTACGCCGACGCGTTGAGCACCAGCTTGCCGTCGGGGCAGTCGAGCGACAGCACGTCGTCCTCGCCGGTCTCGAGGCTGGAGCTCGCCGAGAGCACCTCGTACCCGTTGATCCGCAGCAGCGGCTTGAGCGCGCTGGCGCTGAGGTCGGAGACGTAGATGCTGCCGTTCTTCACGTCGACGCCGGAGAGCGTCGCGTCGGCGACGTCGGCACCGGTGAGGCTGCCGTTCTTGACGTCCTTCGTCGTCACGGTCTCGTCGGCGATCTGCGCGCCGGTGATCATGGTGGCGGCGACGGCACCGCTGGACGCGGCGACGACGAGGGCGGCGGCGCCGACGGCGAGGCCGGGGAGGCTCGCACGGCTGGGCACGAGGCGGGTGAGGCGTCCGAGACGCGGCGTACGGGGCTGGTCGGTCATGCGGCGGAAGGTACGCCGCGCGACCGGTGGGGCACAGGCCTCGCGAATGCGGTCCAGACCGCAGACCTGAACAGTGGTCACCTCAGGTTTGTTGAGATTTTGGCGGTGCGTGGCACGGTGGGGTCAACGGGACATCCCGACCGACCCAGGAGGAACCCCCATGTCCGTGAAGTACACCGTGCCCGGCCTGACGACCGACCAGGTCACCGAGATCATCACGGCGCTGCAGCAGCGCCTGTCGGCCTACAACGACCTGCACCTGACGCTCAAGCACGTGCACTGGAACGTCGTCGGCCCGCACTTCATCGCCGTCCACGAGATGATCGACCCGCAGGTCGAGCTCGTCCGCGGGTACGCCGACGAGGTCGCCGAGCGCATCGCCACGCTGGGCGGTTCGCCGCAGGGCACGCCCGGCGCCGTCATCAACGACCGCACGTGGGACGACTACTCGGTCGGCCGCGACACGGCCATCGCCCACCTCGGTGCTCTCGACCTCGTCTACAACGGCGTGATCGAGGACAACCGCAAGGCCATCGAGCTGACCGGCGACCTCGACCCGATCACCGAGGACATGCTCATCGGCGAGACCGCCGAGCTCGAGAAGTTCCAGTGGTTCGTGCGGGCGCACCTCGAGGACATCGGCGGCCGCCTGTCCACGTCCGGCGCCGGCTCGGAGTCCGCGGCCACCGACGCGGCGCGCGTCGAGGGCTGATCGCCGATGCAGATCACCCGCACGTTCGTCGTCGAGGCCGAGCTCCCGGCGATCCGGGACTATCTCGCCGACTTCTCCCACGCGACCGAGTGGGACCCCGGCACGGAGCGCTGCGAGCGACGCGACGCGGGCGAGGTGCGGGTGGGGTCGACCTGGGACAACACGTCGAAGCTGGCGGGGATCTCCACCGAGCTCGTGTACGAGCTGGTGGAGCTCACGCCGACGTCGGTGGTGCTCCGCGGTGAGAACGACACCGCCACCGCGGAGGACCACCTGACGTTCGCCGAGGCCGGCCCCGGGCGGACGCAGGTGACCTACCAGGCGACGATCACGTTCAACGGCATCGCGAAGCTGGCCGACCCGGCAGCCAAGCTGCTGTTCACGAAGGTCGCCGGCGAGGTCGTCGAGAACATCACCAACGTCGCCCGGACCCTCTGAGGGGGCTGATAGCGGTCGGTTCCCCGGCTAGCCGGGGAACCGACCGCTTTGACCATCAAATTTGATGGTCAAAGTGGATAGTTCCCCGGCTAGCCGGGGAAATGACCACCCCGCTGCCACCGCCCTCAGCGGCGTTCGACGTCCTCGCGTCCGATGGCCGCGAGGCGCTCGTTGTAGGCCTTCAGCGCCGCGTCGTCGCTGGCCTCCTCACGCCGGTCGTGCCGGCTCGACTCGGCCCGGTCGTGCCGGAACCACTGCGCCAGCAGGATCAGCACGACCATGAGGATCGGGATCTCCCCGACCGCCCACGACAGCGACCCGCCGAGGTTCTGGTCGGCGACGAGGTCGCGCGCGAAGGGCCGGTCCAGCGCTCGGTAGAAGCCCTCGCCCACCGGCGTCGTGCTCGACATGAGCGCGATCGAGAAGAACGCGTGGAACGGCGCGACCACCACGAGCATGCCGAGGCGCGCGAGGTAGGGCAGCCGGTGGGGCACCGGCGCGATCCCGACGAGCGACTCGTAGAACAGGTAGCCCGTGATGAGGAAGTGCAGCTCCATCCAGGCGTGCCCGAGGTGGTTCTGCATCAGCCACTCGAACGCGCCGGTGAAGTAGACGCCGTAGAGGCTGCCGATGAACAGCGCCGCCGTCACCAGGGGGTGCGACAGGATCGCCGCGGGCCGCGACTGGAGCGCCGCCGCGAGGATCTGCCGCGGCCCCTGACCGCCGCGGACGTCGCTGCCGGGCAGGGCGTTGAGCGCGAGCGTGATGGGCGCTCCGGCGACGAGCAGGATCGGCGCGACCATCGAGAGCAGCATGTGGCTGACCATGTGGGCGCTGAACATGACGTGGCTGTAGACCCCGAGCCCGCCGAGCGTCGCGTACCCGACGATGGCGAGACCCGCGACGTACGAGACCGTGCGGAGCACCGGCCACCGGTCCCCGCGGCGGCGGAGGGCGACGACCCCGGCGACGTACGCCGCGAGCCCGCCCACCACGACGAGCAGCCCGACGCCCGACGGGTTGAACCCGACGAGCAGGCGCTCGAGGGTCGGCGCGGGCGGCATCGGTGCCCCGAGGAGGGCCTCGGCCCCCGAGGTGTAGGTCTCCTCCACTGGCGGGGGCGTGCGGGAGAGCGCGACGCCGAGCCCGACCGCGACGGCCATCCAGCCGATCTCGGTGGCGGTGAGGAGGAGGAAGGTACGGCGCGCGGCGGCCCCGTCCGCCAGCCCGGCCAGCGCGCGGCGACGGACCTGCCAGGCGACGACGCCGATGACGACGAGCACGCCGATCTTGGCGAGCGCGCCACGGCCGTAGGCACTGTCGAGGAACCCGCTCGGGCCGCCGACGCGGACGGCGGCGTTGAGGATGCCGGAGACCCCGGTCGCGGCGAAGGCCCAGGCGGCGACGCCGGCGAACCGCCGGGCGGCCCGGGCGCGCGCCACGGGCGCGTCGGCGAGGTGCCACCACAGGGCGACGACGCCACCGATCCACACGACGGCCGCGAGGACGTGCACGATCATGCTGACGATGGCGAGGTCGTGGGAGCCGGAGCTCGCGGAGTGGCCGGTGAGCAGCGGCGGCACGAGCGCGACGAGCGCGACGAGGAGCAGGCCCGTGCTCTCGCGGGCGGTGGCCACCCACCGCGTCATGACGGCGAGCACGGCGACGAGCACCAGCTGGGTGGTCGCCGCCTGGCCCTGGCTGACGTCGACGAAGTAGGTCTGCACCGCCCGCCACTCCAGCTCGCCCACGGGCTGGGCGAAGAGGTCGGAGACCGTGAAGACGCCCTGCGCGAGCGCGGCGACGAACCAGACGACGGCCGCCCAGGTGGCGGTGCGCACCGCCCGGTGGCTGGCGCGGCCGAGCTCGTCGGCGAGACGGCGGACGACGAGCACGGGCACGACGAGGCAGGCCACCACGACGATCGCTGCCGCGTGGGTCACGAGCTCGAGGACCGGGATGGCCCAGCCCGTGAGCGCACCCGGGTCGGGGATGCCCGCGGGCGGCGCCTGGGGGGCGCCGCCGGCGAGCTCCAGCAGCAGCCACATGGCGGCCAGGCCCGCGACAGCGAGGCCGAGGAGCCCCACCCCGAGGCGTCGCCGCTGCTCGCCGAGCTGCCGCCGCTCCTCCTCGGTGAGGGGGGCGGGGCGCTCGTCCGTGCTCGTCGTCGTCATTCCGTGGGCCTCCGCATCGCGAGGTAGAGGAGCCCCCCGGACATCACCACGAGACCGCCGAACAGGAGCACGTGGTCGGCGTGACGGGACCACCAGCCCTCCTCGGGCGCGGCTGCGGCCGCCTCGTCGGTGTCGTCCGCGGCGGGATCGGTGGTGCCCGCTCCGGCGACCTCGGGGTCGTCGACGGCGGCCGAGCTGTCGGGCGTCGACCCGTCGCCCTCGGTGACCGTGAACGTCACCTCCCCCGTGATGGGGTGCCCGTCGGAGGAGACCACGCGGAAGGTGAGGCTGTAGTCGCCCGCCGGTCCTGCGGTGACCGCCTGCGTGACGGTGTCCCCGTCGATCGCGGGGTCGCCCGCGGCGAGGTCACCCCCGGGACCGGTCACCACGACGTACGCCGGGGCGCGCACCTCCTGGCTGAACGTCAGCGAGACCTCGTCGGGCAGCGTCGCGACGCTCGCGCCGTCCTCGGGGGAGGACGCGACGAGCGACGCGTGCGCCTGCGCAGGCGCCGCGAGGGCGAGCGCCAGCACGAGCGGGCCCAGCACGGCGGCGGCGAGCGCGCCGAGCAGGGCGGGGGTACGGCGGGTCATGCATCTCCTCCAGAGGTCGTCGGTGACGACAGTCCCAGCATCTCGCGGCCGACGAAATCGCCCTCCACGCAGGCCGGGGGCACGGCGTAGACCGCCGAGCCGATCGTCGTCACCCACTCGTTGAGCAGGTCGAGCTCGTCCATCCGCTGCTGGACGGGCACGAACTGCCGGTCCACGTCGGCCGCGAAGGCGAGGAACAGGAGCCCCGCACCACCGTCGGGCGTCGTGTAGTTGTAACCACGGCGCAGGAACCGCTCGTCCGTGTTCGCGCTGCGCATCCGGGCGACGTGGCTGGCCGGGTCGATGACGGGGAACCCGACGGCGTCGACGGCCTCGAAGTCGGGCTCGTCGTGCTCGGCGGAGCCCGTCAGCGGAGCTCCGTCGGCGAGCTTCCGGCCGACCGAGAACTCGCGCGCGACGCGGTCGGTGCGGTCCCAGTCGACGAGGTCCATCTCGATCCGACGCACCACCATGAACGTGCCGCCGTCGAACCCCGACGCCCGGCCCGTGCTCCACAGCAGGTCGGCGTGGTCGTCGGCCGGCAGGTTCACCGTGCCGTCGACCTGGCCCATCAGGTTGCGCATCGTGGTGCCGGCCGCCTCGGTGCCGCGGGCGCGGCGGAAGCCGTCCTGCACCCACCGGGTGGTGGCGAACGGCGCGGCGTCCTTGAGCAGCATGCGCCGCACGTGGCTCAGGGTCATCGGGTCGTCGGTGCAGATCTGCACCACCACGTCGGTCTGGCCCCACGCCGGGTCGAGCTGGTCGAGGGGGAAGGCCGGCAGCTCCTGCAGCCCCGGGTCGTAGGCCGGACGCAGCATCCGCAGCACCCGCGGACCGAAGCCGAAGGTCACCGTCAGCCGGGCGGGGCTGGCCGCGAGCTCCGGCTCGGTGTCGGCGAGCGCGCCCCGGCCCGACGTGAACCGCGCGGCGTCGTCGCTGAGCAGCCGCATCATGCGACCGAGCTCGTCGACGCCGCCGCCCTCGAGCAGGTCGAGGCCGACGAGGCTGAGGTGCGCCTGTGCGGCGGTGTCGATCCCGGCCTGGTGCACGCCGTGGAAGTCGATCGTGTCGCCGCCGGTGACCCGCTCGCCGGCGGGCTCGGTCGAGGCGGGCTCGGTGCCGCTCCTGCCGTTCCCGTCGGGCTCGCGCAGCCCGCGCGTGCCCCACCCGACCCCGGCGCCGCCGAGGGCGGCGGCGCCGGAGGCGAGCAGGTTGCGCCGGTTGAGTCCGGTCACTGGTCCTCGGAGTGGTCGCCGTGGTCGCCGTGGTCGCCGTGGTCGCCGTGGTCCATGTCCTCGTCACCCATGTCCATGCCGCCCGCGTACTCCTCGTCCGCACCGGTGAACGGCTTCACGACGGCGGTGACGTCCCGGGTGGAGCCGTCGGCGAGCTCGAGGGTGACGGTGACGTCCTGGCCGGCCTCGAGCGGGCCGGTGAGGTCCATGAGCATGACGTGGTCGCCGCCGGCCTCCAGCTCGTGCGAGCCCCCGGCGGGCACGGTGAAGCCGCCCTCCTTGGGCTGCATGACCATGGCGCCGCCGTCGCCTGCGACGACCTCGTGCAGCTCGACGGTGCCGGCGACGTCGGTGGAGGCGCCGACGACGGTGATGTCGGCGTCCGTGTCGTTGACGATCGTGCCGAACATCGCCGTCATGTCGTCGTCGGTCGCCTTGATCCAGGGGTCGGTGACGCTCAGGGCGGCGGCCTCGGCGTCCGTCCCGTCGGTCGCGTCGGACGTGTCGGACGAGCCGGCGGACGAGGAGCCCGTGGCGTCGTCGGAGGAGTCCGACCCGCAGGCGGACAGCAGCAGCGCGACAGCGGCGGCCCCGCCGACGAGGGCGGTGCGGGCACGCAGGGTGGTGGTCTGGTTCAGCTTCACGGAGGGTTCTCCTGGTGGTGGGCGCGCGGCGCGCGCAGGTGACGGCCGAGGCGTCACCTGTCTGCCAGGGACGCTCAGGCCGGGAGGGCGAGGGCGCGGAGCGCCGGGGGACCCCGGGTACGCCGCGGCGCCGCCACCAGGCGCAGCACCGGGCCGTCGGGCGCGGCCGGGGAGGGCAGGCGACCGAGGGAGGGCGGGGCGGTGGGGTGCGACGTACGGGGGAGGAGGCGGGTGAGCGCGGCGTCGACGACCCGCCACCACGCGCGCTCGGCGCCGAGGGCGACCGTGACGGTCGCCGCCGCGGCGAGGGTGTGGCTGAGGGCCATGGCGCCCAGTGCGTGGCTCTCGCCGGGCGCGTGGAGCATGAAGCCGCCGTGGAACACGGCCTGGGCGACGAGCGCGACCCCGGCGAGTCCCGTGAGGTCGAGCCGGTGGCGGGTGAGCGGGGCGCTGACGAGCGTGCCGAGCGCCACCACCGTCGCCAGGAGCCAGACCGGGGGGAGGGAGGCGCCGGCGCCCACGTGGGCGATCGCCGCGCCTGCGCCCGCAACGGCACCCGCGCAGAGCGCGCGGGGGGCGCGCAGCGGTGCGGCGGGCATCGGGGCCTCCGGACGGGCAGGCGGTCGGGCGTCTGCCAGCAGTATGCCTCCGACCCGCCGCGAGTGCGGATTCGCCGGGGGCCCTCCCCGGGGTCGCAACTGTGCGGTTGGTACAGCCCGGCTGCGGGCCGGCGTGTCCCAGCCGCACTTTTCCGGGCCCCCGGCACCTTGCCCTCGCCCCGCGGGGGCCCCCGGGTCGTGGTGCGAGCCGTGCGGAAAGTGGCGGCCTGGCACCACGACCGGGGGTTTCGCCAGGCCCCCGGATGTGCAGCATGCCGAGGCATGACGATGCAGCCGCCCGCGACGTACGGCACGCCTCCCTCGCCCCCGCCCGGGCCGGTGCCCTCCGGTCGCCGTCGCGGCGCGGCCCTGCCGTGGGTCCTCGTCGCGGTGCTGACGGTCGTCGCCCTCCTGCTCGGGGCGCTGCTCGTGCTGCAGACGGTCGGCGGTGACGACGAGGAGGGTCGCGGGTTCGCCAGTCCCGAGGAGGCGATCGAGTTCTCCACCGAGAGCCTGGCGGACGGCGACGCGGAGGCGGCGCTCAGCGCCTGGAGCGCGGGCGAGCAGGCGCGGGGGTCGGACTTCGTGGGGAGCCTGGAGTACCTGGAGGCCTACGCGCCCTACAACCCGAACATCCTTCCGGGGGACGACGACTTCTTCGCTGGTCTCGGCGTCGTGGCCCGCGAGGGCGGGGCGGCGGACCAGATCCGTCGGTTGACCTACAGCCTGCTCGTGCCCGACCTCAGCCAGGACCAGGTGACGCCGCTGTCCGACGACGCCCCCTCGGCCCAGGAGCTCCGCGACGACCTCGACTCCGGGCGCCTCGCGGGGTTGACCGCGCAGCGCATCGAGCGGCTGGAGGGCCCCGAGCGGCTCGCCGAGAACTACGAGCGGGCGGCGGAGCTGGTCGGCGCGGACGAGCGGCGGGAGTACCTCGTGCTCTACGCGTGGGAGGGCGAGACCTACCTGGGGGCGGTCGGCGTGCTGCGGTACGACGACGAGTGGAGCATCGACGCGTTCTCGGCGCCCATCGCGAACGTGTCCGTGGGGGTCGTGACGCCGGCTTCGGAGGACGAGTTCGACGACGCGCTGGCGTCGGTGGCGGAGCTGGGGGACTGAGGCCGATGCACCCCGCCATGGGTCCGCACTACGAGGTGCCGCGCGAGCCCGACCGGACGCCACTCGGTCCCGACGAGCCGCCGCCGCGGCTCGGGCGGGGCAAGCGGGGGACGTGGTTCGTCCTCGCGGTCATCGCGTTCGTGGTCGCACTGGTCGCCCTGGTGGCGGTCGTCGTCTGAGGGCACCAGCCCGGCCGGTCCTCCACAGCCCCGACGCCCGCGCGTCGCGTCTTGTCGTCCCCCGCTGCTAGGAAGGACGCATGGGAGACGACCGCACCGATCGCACCGCCGTGCGCGCCGAGGCCGAGCAGCACCTGCGCGCGATCGTGGGCCGCGACGACGCGCGGCTCCACGACGACCAGTGGGCCGCGATCGAGGCGCTGGCGCTCGACAAGCGCCGCGCGCTGGTCGTGCAGCGCACGGGCTGGGGCAAGTCGGCGGTCTACTTCGTGGCGACCGCCCTGCTGCGCGCCCGGGGGGCGGGGCCGACGGTGATCGTCTCGCCGCTGCTTGCGCTCATGCGCAACCAGATCGAGGCGGCGTCGCGGGCGGGCATCCGCGCGGTCACCATCAACTCGACCAACCTCGAGCAGTGGGACGAGGCACACGCGGCGGTGGCCGCGGGCGAGGTCGACGTGCTGCTGGTCTCGCCGGAGCGCCTCAACAACCCGTCGTTCCGCGACGAGGTGCTGCCGCGGCTGTCGGCGACCACCGGCCTGCTCGTGGTGGACGAGGCCCACTGCATCTCCGACTGGGGCCACGACTTCCGGCCCGACTACCGCCGGATCCGCACGCTGCTCGCGGAGCTGCCGCGCGGCGTACCGGTGCTGGCGACGACGGCGACCGCCAACCAACGCGTGACGACCGACGTCGCCGAGCAGCTGGAGGTGGCGGGCGAGGAGGTGCTGGTGCGGCGCGGGTCGCTCGACCGGGAGTCCCTCCACCTCGGTGTCGTGCGGCTGCGCACGAGCGAGCAGCGGCTCGCGTGGCTGGCGGAGCACCTGCGCGAGCTCGACGGCTCGGGGATCGTCTACTGCCTGACCGTCGCCCAGACGCAGGAGGTGGCGCAGCACCTGCGCGACCACGGGTACGCGGTGGCGGCCTACTCCGGCCAGACCGAGCCCACCGAGCGCGCTTCACTCGAGGCGGCGCTCGTCGCCGGGGAGATCAAGGCGCTCGTCGCCACCAGCGCGCTCGGCATGGGCTTCGACGCCACGCTCGGGTTCGTGGTCAACCTGGGGGCGCCGAGCTCGCCGGTGAGCTACTACCAGCAGGTCGGCCGCGCCGGGCGCGGCGCCGACCGTGCCGACGTGGTGCTGCTGCCGGGGCGCGAGGACCGGGACATCTGGGCCTACTTCGGCTCGCTCGCCTTCCCACCCGAGCGCCTGGTGCGCCAGACGCTCGAGGTGCTCGACGTCGCGGGTCGTCCCCTGTCGACCGCCACGCTCGAGACGGAGGTCGAGCTCGGCCGCAACCGGCTCGAGACGATGCTCAAGGTGCTCGACGTCGACGGCGCGGTGCGCCGCGTCAAGGGCGGGTGGGAGTCCACGGGTCGACCGTGGGAGTACGACGCGGAGCGCTACGCCCGCGTCGCGGAGGCCCGGCAGCGGGAGCAGGAGGCGATGCTGGCCTACCTCGAGACCGACGTGTGCCGCATGCGCTTCCTCCGCGAGCAGCTCGACGACCCGGTCGCCGACGGACCCGAGGGCGACTGCGGCCGTTGCGACAACTGCGGCGGCCTCCGCGTCTCGACCAGCGTCGACGAGAGCGCGGTCGCCGAGGCGCGGGCCCGCCTCGACCGCCCCGGGGTCGTCGTCGAGCCGCGCAAGATGTGGCCGACCGGCCTCGACCGGCTCGGGATCGCGCTCAAGGGCAAGCTGAAGCGGCCGGCCGCGGAGGGCCGCGCCGTCGCGCGCCTCACCGACCTCGGCCACGGCCAGGCCCTGCGCGACCTCTTCCGCGAGGGCCCCGACGGTCCGGTCGACGGCCCGGTGCCGACGCCGCTCGTGCGCGCGGTCGTCGAGGTGCTGCAGGAGTGGCGCCCCTCGGTCGACGCGATCGTCGTCGTCGACTCGACCAGCCGGCCGACGCTCGTGCACGACCTGGCCTCCGGGCTGTCGCGCTACCTGCAGGTGCCGATCGTCGGCACCTGGGCGGTCGTCGACCCGTCCGTCCCGCCGGGGGCGGGTGCGGCGAACTCGGCGCGGCGGGTGGCGGCCGTGGGACAGCGCTTCGCCCTCGACCTGTCGCAGCACGACGGGCCGCCGCCGCGCGAGGTGCTCCTGGTCGACGACCGGATCGGCAGCGGCTGGTGCCTCACGCTCGCGGCGCACGCCCTGTCCGAGGCCGGGGTCGAGACCGTGCGACCGCTGGTGCTGGCCGCCGGCAGCTGAGCCCGGCAGCGGCCCGCCTCAGCCGCCCGACCGCGCCAGCGTCGAGCGTCCGAGGACCGAGCGCGCCAGCGCCGGCAGTCGCCAGGGCCCGGTCGGAGCGGCGGGGGCCTCGGCGGGCCCGCCGGCCGCTCCTCGCCGCGGGGGACGCGGTGCCTCGTCGGGCAGGTGCGGGTAGTAGTTGCGCGGCCGACCGTTGCGGTCCACGGTCGCGAGCAGCTTCTCGCCGATGAGCTCGACGGTGTTCGCGCTCACCCACGCCAGGGCGATCGTCGGCACGGCGACGCAGATCGACGTGATCCAGAAGATGTGGCCGGGGGCCTTCTCAGGGAGCAGGCCCATGCTGCCGACCCACCGCATGACGGGCTCGTGGATGAGGTAGATGCCGTAGCCGAGGCCACCGAGCCAGGCGAGCGGTCCCCACGACAGCACCCGGGGCCACGGCCCGGAGTGGAGCACGATCGAGGCCATGAAGACGGCGACGGCGATGGCGTAGCCCGGGTGCCACCACTCCTGCTGCAGCGTGTCGATGGGCCGCACGAGCGCGAGGGCCAGCGCCGATCCGGCGCCGACGATCGCGCAGGCGGCGCGGGTGGGGCGGCTCAGCTTCACACCCGCGACCGTGAAGACGGCGAGCAGCATGCCGATGCCGAAGTCGGTGGACTTGCCGATCGGCGAGAAGATGATCGACCAGTCCGTCGTCGCGGGCCGCGCGATCTGGGTCACCCACGCGATGTAGACGAGCCCGGTGATGGTGAGCACGAGCGGTACGCCGAGGGCGAGCGCGATCCGCTCGTCCTTCGACTTCGCCTTGACGACCGCCCGGTGCATCAACGGCGTCACGAGGGCGATGAGCACGTAGAAGTGGAACTCGACGGCGAGCGTCCAGGCGGGGCCGTTGGTCCAGAAGATGTACTGGTCGGAGTAGACGTGCGTGAACGTCAGGTGCAGGAGCAGGTCCTCCCAGTGGCCCGGGAGGTTCGGGTTGCTCCAGGCCCACACGATGATCGTCAGCACCCAGTAGAGCGGCAGCACGCGCGCGAGGCGCTTCGCCAGGGTGAGCGCGCCGCCACGGCCGGGCTTGCCGGTGAGCGCGGCGGCCGCGAGCGGGAGCCACATGACGAACCCGGACAGCACGAAGAACATGTCGACGAACAGGTCGACGCCGTACATGAGCTGGTGGCCGACGCCGTCGTAGGGCCAGGTGCCGAACGGCCCCGTGCGGTTCCACATGTAGGCGTGCACGATCACGACGAGCAGCGCGGCGACGCCGCGCAGCCAGCCGAGCGGGTAGATCGCGCGGCCGCCGCCGCTGGTGCCGCGGGTCTTGCCGATGCCGGCCGACGCCGAGGCCTTCTCGAAGGTGCCGGTGACCCCGGTCAGCGCCGCGCGGGACGGCGCCTCGTGGTTCTGCTGCTCGCTCATGCCACGGCCTTCCGCGAGGTGTCGCGCGGGTGGACCGTCGCGGCCGTGCCGTCGGTCGCGGCGGTGCGGGCCGTGACGACCCACTCGCGCTCGCCCCGCAGCTGCTTGAGGTGGGCCACGCGGTTCACCAGGTTCTTGGCGCCGGTGTAGAACACGACGTTCGCGAGGGCGTACGCCGCGAACCACCGGGTGTGCTTCCGCACCTCCGGTACGGCGACGCGCCAGGCCACGAGGGTCTGCACGGCGCCCGAGCTGATGATGTAGAGGCTGAGGAAGAAGAAGATCGGCGAGCTGAGGTCGATGCCCTGGTCCCGCCAGGCGAGGAACAGCATCAGCGGCCAGACCAGCTGCACGACCCACGGGTAGAGCTCGCGCCACGCGAGGAGGAACAGCACACCCAGCTTGCGGCGCGCGTCGAGACCCGAGGTGAGGAGCAGCGGCCACAGGTGCCGCAGCGACACCTGGAACCAGCCCTGCGCCCAGCGCAGCCGCTGCCGCCACCAGGCGGTGGGGCTCGGCGGGGCGAGCTCGCGGCTGACGAGGCCGGGGTCGTTGACGATGCGGCCGCCGGCGAGCAGCAGGCGCATCGAGGCCTCGATGTCCTCCGTCAGGTAGGAGCCCCGCAGCCGCAGCTGCTGGAGGGTGTCGCGGCGCCAGTAGCCGTTGGAGCCACCGAAGATGCCGAAGCCGTGCAGCAGGGTGCGGCCGGGGTGCGCCACGGCGTACAGCTGCTCGAACTCCACCGCCACGATCCGCGCCAGCGGCGTGTCGGCGTCGCGGATGACGCAGTGGCCCTGCACGACGTCGGCGCCGTCGGCGATCCAGTGCCAGGCGCGCTCGAACGCGCCCGGCATCGGGTGGTGGTCGGCGTCGAAGATGCCGATGAACTCGCCGGTGGTGACGCGCAGGGCGGCGTTGACGTTCTGCGCCTTCGAGGTGCTGTCCGGCACCTTCAGGATGACGAGCCCGGGGTGCTCGTCGGCGAGCTTCGCGAGCTCGGCCTCGACGGGCAGGTCGGTGGGGCTGTTGTAGGCCAGCACGACCTGGAGGCCGCCCGAGTACTGCTGAGCGAGGAACGCGTCGAGCGTCTCCAGGATGGTGTCGGCCTCGTTGGGCAGGTAGGCCGCGATGATCGCCGACGCCGGCGGCGCCTCGCCGTCCGCGCCCTCGGGCAGCGGCGGCGGGGGCGTGGGGTCGAGGGAGGCGAAGCACTCCGCCCAGATCGCCGTGGCGGTGATGGCCAGCGCGCCGACCACGGCCCAGTAGACGGCGCCGGAGATGTCGAGCCCCAGGGCGTACGTCGCGAAGAGCAGCACCAGCGGCAGCACGAAGGCGCCGACGGTGGCGATGAGGATCTGCGCCGTGAAGGTGCGGCGCGAGATCACCGCCTCCCGCTCGTCCGCGTGCCGCCCGACGGGCTGGAAGTCGCGCTGCGCGACCGAGTGCCGGGCCCCGTCGGTGGCCATCCGGACGGCGCGGGCCTCGTCGATGCGGTGCGTGATCGGGGCCCAGCCGACGCCGAGCTCGACGTTGTGCACCGACCCGCCGAGACGCCCCAGGGCCTCGAGCGTGAAGTAGGCCATCTCCTGCAGGCGCACCGGACGCGCGCCGTGACCCGTGTGGTGGAGCCGGAAGACGAGGAGACCGTCGTGGGTCGCCTCGACGCGCTCGCCGGGCTGGAGGTGGGGGACGAGGTGGTGCGTGACGTCCACCAGCACGGCCTGGCTCGCGTGCATCCGCGCCGAGGCGCTGCCCGGCGCGATCCACACGGGGTCGATGACCGCGACGAGGTCCTGGCCGGTACGACGCCAGGGGATGCCCGGCAGGTGGTCGAGCCAGAGGGGAGCGGCCGAGGGTCGTGTCTCGTGCGGCTCGGCCTCGACGTGGCCGGTCAGCACCTGCAGGTGCTGGCGCAACCGGGCCTCGGCCTGGCGCTGGTGCAGCTCGATCGGTGTCGGTGCCTCCGGCGGTGTGGACACGTGCGACTCCCCTTGACCCTCGCGACGAGCGCCGCCCGGGACGTGCCCGGGCGGCGTGGACGTGGCGGTGCGCTCTGCTCCCCAGACGGATCCGCAGCGCTGCGGATCCGGCACCCTGGTTGCTCAACGCGCGGGCCTTGCAGAAGTCTTGAGTTAAATCTGAGGAGGGTGAGTGGTCTAGACCGCACCGCTCCTCAGTGGCGTGCCGGGATCAGTCGATCAGCTGACCAGCCGATCAGCCGACCAGGCCCTGTACCGCGGCCACGAGCGCCGGGTCGTCGGGCGTCGTCGTCGGCGCGAACCGGGCCACGACGCGGCCGTCGGCGTCGACGAGGAACTTCTCGAAGTTCCACTGCACGTCACCGGGCTCGGGGTTCTTCTTGAAGCCGCCCTCGTCGGCGTACGGCTGGCCCACGAGCGCGTCGTACACCGCGTGCCGGCCCTCGCCGTTGACCTCGATCTTCTCGGTCATCGGGAAGGAGACGCCGTAGGTCGCGGAGCAGAACTCGGCGATCTCCTCGCTGGTGCCGGGCTCCTGGCCGCCGAACTGGTTGCAGGGCAGGCCCACGACGGCGAGCCGGTCGGCGTAGGTCTCGGCGAGCTGCTCGAGGGCCTCGTACTGCGGCGTCAGCCCGCACTTGCTCGCCACGTTGACCAGCAGGGCAGGGCGCCCGCCCGTGATCTCGCCGAGGGTCGCGGGGGTGCCGTCGAGGCGGGCGATGGGGGTGTCGAGAAGGGTCATGCAGGCAGGGTACGGCGCTGCTCCGACCCCGCCCGTCACGCGTGTCCGTGTAACGGTTGCTACATTCCGCCGCGTGACGAGTGCTACGGAGCTGCGGTGGTTGCTGGTCGTGCCGAAGGTCCCGGCCCAGCCGTCCCGGCACCGGGTGGCCGTCTGGCGCGAGCTGCGGCGCGCCGGCGCCGTCCCCGCCGCCGCGGGCGTGTGGACGCTGCCCGACCTGCCGGCGTTCACCGACCACCTGCCGACGGTCCGGGAGCTCGTCGAGCGCGGCGGCGGGGCCATGACGGTGCTGGTGGCCGCGCCGTACGGCTCCGACGACCTCGGCCTCCTGCGCGACGCCTTCGAGGCGGTGCGGCGGGACGAGTGGGCCGAGCTGGTGCGCGACTGCGGGAAGCTGAGCGCCGAGATCGCGAAGGAGATCGCGCAGCAGAAGCTGACGTTCGGCGAGCTCGAGGAGGAGGAGCAGAGCCTCGAGCGGCTGCGGCGCTGGCACCGCGACCTCCTGCGGCGCGACGCCCTGGGCCTGCCCGAGGCCACCGACGCCACCGCGCGGTTGGCGGCGGTGGCGGAGGAGCTGGCCGGCTACGCCGAGCTCGTCTTCGCGGCCAACCTGCCGAGCGACGACCTCACCGATGACTGAGCGTGCTCGGTCGACGTGGTCGGCCTGGCGCACCGTCACCGTCTTCGGGCTCGTCAGCCTGTGCGCCGACATGGTCTACGAGGGCATGCGCGCGGTCGCGGGTCCCTACCTGGCGGCGCTCGGTGCCTCGGCGCTGGTCGTGGGGCTCGTCACGGGTGCCGGGGAGGCGATGGCCCTGGTGCTGCGGCTGGTCTCCGGCCCGCTCGCCGACCGCTGGGGGCGGCACTGGATGCTGACGGTGGTGGGGTACGGCATGACCGCGGTCTGCGTGCCGCTGCTGGCGGTCGCGCCGGCGCTGGGCGCGGCGGGGCTCGGGGTCGCGGCCGTGCTGATCCTGCTGGAGCGGGCCGGCAAGGCGGTGCGGAGCCCGTCGAAGTCGGCGCTGCTCGCCGACGTCGCACGGCAGGTCGGGCGGGGCAAGGGGTTCGCGGTGCACAAGGCCCTGGACCAGGTGGGGGCCTTCGCGGGGCCGCTCGCCGTCGCGGGCCTGCTCGCGGTGGGCGCGAGCATGGCGACCTCCCTGGCCCTGCTGGCCGTGCCGGGGGCCGTCGCCCTCCTGCTGCTGGCGGTGCTCCGGTCGCGGTTGGCGCCCCGCGAGCACGTGCTGCGCACGCCGGTGGACCTCCCCCGCGCGGCCCTGCCCCGACCGTTCTTCCTCTTCGCCGCCGCCGTCGCCGCCACGACGGCGGGTCTGACGACGTTCGGGGTGCTCTCCTTCCACCTCGTCGACGCGGGGCTGGTGACGGTGACCGCGGTGCCGCTCGTCTACGCGGGCGCGATGCTCGTCGCGGCGGTGGGCGCGCTGGCGACGGGCTGGGCCTACGACCGGTGGAAGGGACGGGTGCTCCACGTCCTGGCGCCGATCGTCGCGCTCGTCCCCGTCCTCGCGTTGGCCGGCCGGCTCGACCTCGTCCTCGTCGGGCTGGCCCTGTGGGCCCTCGCCGCCGGCGTGCAGGACTCGACGGTGAAGGCGCTCGTCGCGGACCTG
This sequence comes from Nocardioides alkalitolerans, assembly GCA_038184435.1. NCBI lineage: Bacteria > Bacillati > Actinomycetota > Actinomycetes > Propionibacteriales > Nocardioidaceae > Nocardioides > Nocardioides alkalitolerans. Next base: position 3,635,357 of record CP116227.1, read on the forward strand.
GTGCCGCGGGAGCGCCTGGCGACGGCGTACGGCGTCTTCGCCGCCTTCCAAGGGGGCGCCGCACTGGCGGGCGGGGTGGTGGCGGGCGGCCTCTACGAGCAGCACCGCTGGGTGCTCGTCGGCGTCGTCGCCGTCGCGCAGGTGGTCGCGGCCGTGCTGCTCGTGGTGGTGCTCCACCGGCCGCGGTGGTCCGGGCCGAGGTGATCCGAGGTCGAGACACCGGGCCGGGTCGTCGGTACGGTCGGGCCACGACCAGGCGAACGGGGGACGGGGCGTGGAGGACGACGAGGGGTCCGCACCGGCGTACCGGGTGCGGGGACGGTGGGCGGAGCGACGGGAGCCGATCGCGACGGCCGAGCCGTGGCGGGGCTCGCCCGTGGCCCGCGAGGAGCGGCTGGATCGCCGCCGCCGGCGCGCCGAGTGGATGCCGGTGGCCGGGCCGTGGATCGTCGGCCTCGTCAGCGGGGTGGTGGGCTTCGTGCTCACACCCGTGGCCGCCTTCGCCGTGCTGGCGGTGCACCTCGTGGTGCACCGCGATCGGTTCGTCGGTTCCTATGACTACGCCGAGACCCTGCCGTTCGCGCTCCTCGGGGCCGTTCTCTGGACGGGGATGCTGGTGCTCCTCGGCGCAGCGCTGTGGCGGGTCCTCCGCCGTCACTGGCGGCGGTCGTGGGCGGGCGTGGTCATCGCCGGCTACCTCCTGCCGCCGCTGCTCGTGCTCGGCATCGGGGTGTTCGACCCCGACAGCGTCGTGCTGTTCTGACCGTCGCCGACCCGACGCCGTCAGGACCGTCGGCGGCGCGCGCTAGGTTCGTCGGGCTCTCGATCACGCCGTCCCACCCTGAGGTCCTGTTGAGCTTCGTCCCCCTCGTCGGTCCCGCGACGTTCCGTGCCGGCGCCGTGCCGCGCGAGAGCGCCGTGGTGTTCACGGGTGGCGGGCGCGAGGTGGAGCTGCCGGTCCGGGCGGCCCTCCCGGTGCTGACGCGCGCGCAGTCCGACGCGTCGGCGCACCCGAGCGTGGGCCTGCTGGCGGGGGCGGCGCTGCTCGCCGTGCGCATGGTGGCCGCCGGGCGGTTCGAGCCCGACGAGCGGGCCGACTGCTGGCGCGCGGTGCTGGAGCCCGACGACCACGACCGCCTGACCCAGCTGGCGCGGGCGCGGGCCCACGACGACGTCGACGCCGCCGCGGCCTTCGCCATCGGTCGGGCGGCCCTCGACGCCGTCGTCGACACGATGCCGCGCACGCCGCCGAGCGCGGGGGCGAGCCTCGCGCGGGGCAGCCGGGGGAGCCGTCCGGGCGTGGGCAGCCCCCGACCGGCGCCGACGGACGCCGTGCCGACGCCGGCCCGCGCGGCCTTCACCGACCGTCTGCGCGAGCGGATCCAGGCGGCGCAGCGGGCGCGGGCCGAGGAGAGCCTCCCGCAGCTGGTCACCCTGTCCCTGCGGGTCGAGGCCGACGAGGAGGAGCTGGTCGCGGGGGCGGTGCGCCTCGTGCTGCAGGTGCACGACGAGCGCAACCCGCTCCACCTGTGCGACGCGGCGCGGCTGTGGACCGACGACCCCGAGGCCCACGGCGGGCACGGGTTCGGGTCGCGCGCGCGGACCCACGCGATGATCGCGCTGCGCGAGGCCGCGGGTGCGTGGCCCGTGCTCGACCGGCTCCTGGCCCTCGCGGTGCCCGACGAGATCACGCTCGACTCCGACGAGATCGTGAGCCTGCTGGAGGACGGCGTCGGTGCCCTGCGCGAACGCGGCGTCGATGTGCTCTGGCCGCGCAGCCTGGGCCACGACCTCACGACCCGCGCGGTGCTCGACCACACGGGCGGTCGGCGCGACGCCGCCCGGGGCAAGCGGGAGGAGCTGCTCCACGACGGTCTCTTCGGGCCCGAGGCGATGTTCGCGTTCTCGTGGCAGGTGGCGCTCCACGGCGAGCCGCTGACGCACGAGGAGATGGACGACCTGGCGCGCGCGGCCGCGCCGATCGTCAAGCTGCGCGGCTCCTGGACGGTGGTCGATCCCGAGGTGGCCCGGCGGGCCCGGAAGCGGCTGGTGCGCGCCGTACGGCCGACACAGGCGCTCGCCGCCGCGCTCACGGGGGTGGTGGACCTCGACGACGCGCCGGCGGAGGTGATCGTCGGGGCGTCGCTGCTCAAGGTGCGCGAGCGCATCACCGGCGCCGCGAGCCGGGAGCCGGTGCCGCCACCGGCGGGGCTGGAGGCGACGCTGCGCGACTACCAGCGGCACGGCCTCACCTGGCTGGCCGAGCTCACCGGTCTCGGGCTGGGCGCCTGCCTCGCCGACGACATGGGTCTCGGCAAGACCCTGACGCTCATCGCGCTCCACCTCCACCGGGCCGAGCGCGCGGCGGACGACCCCGAGCAGCCGCTGCGCCCGACCCTCGTGGTCTGCCCGGCCTCGCTCCTCGGCAACTGGGAGGCGGAGATCCGACGGTTCGCGCCCCGCGTCCCGGTGCGGCGGTTCCACGGCACGGCCCGCTCGCTGGGCGCGTCGCCGGAGGAGACCCTCGACGTGGGCCCCGGCACCGGGACGGACCCCGACGGCGATCCCGGCTTCGTGCTCACGACCTACGGCACGATGCGCAGCGACCTCACCGGTGAGACGCGCGCGCTGGCCGGGGTGCGCTGGGGACTGGTGGTGGCCGACGAGGCGCAGCACGTGAAGAACCCCGCCTCCGGCACCGCGCGGGCCCTGCGCCGGCTCGAGACCGACGCGCGTGTCGCGCTCACCGGCACGCCGGTGGAGAACAACCTCACCGAGCTCTGGGCGATCCTCGACTGGGCGACGCCGGGCCTGCTCGGCAGCCGCAACGCGTTCCGCAAGGTGTGGGCCGCGCCCATCGAGTCGGGCGTCGACCCGGAGAAGGCGCGGCAGTTCGCCGACCTCATCGGGCCGTTCCTGCTGCGCCGCCGCAAGTCCGACCCCGGCATCGCGCCCGAGCTGCCGCCGAAGACGGAGACCGACCACCTGCTCGACCTGACGCGGGAGCAGGTGGTGCTCTACGAGACCTACGTGCGTGACTGCATGGAGCGCATCCAGCGCTCCGACGAGGACGCCCGCCGCGGCCTGGTGCTGGCGATGCTCACCGGGCTCAAGCAGATCTGCAACCACCCCGCCCACTTCCTCAAGCAGAGCCAGGGGCGGATCGCGGGCCGCTCCGAGAAGCTCGACCTGCTCGACGAGCTCGTGCGCACCGTCGTCGCGGAGGGCTCGTCGGTGCTGGTCTTCACGCAGTACGTCGCGATGGCGCGCCTCGTCGAGCGCCACCTCGCGGCGGCCGGGGTCGGGCTGCAGCTCCTCCACGGGCAGACGCCCGTCGCGGAGCGGGAGCGCATGGTGGCCGCGTTCCAGGCCGGTCCGGAGGCGGGCGGGCCGCCCGTGTTCCTGCTGTCGCTCAAGGCCGGCGGCACGGGGCTCAACCTCACACGGGCCGACCACGTGGTGCACGTCGACCGCTGGTGGAACCCCGCGGTCGAGGAGCAGGCCACCGACCGGGCCTACCGGATCGGCCAGACCCGCCCCGTCCAGGTGCACCGCTTCGTCACGCGCGGCACGATCGAGGAGCGCATCGCCGAGCTGCTGCGCCGCAAGCGCGGCCTGGCCGACGCGGTGCTCGGCCGCGGCGAGGCCGCCCTCACCGAGCTCGACGATGCCGAGCTGCGCGACCTCGTCACCCTGCGTCGCGACCCCGGGGCGGTCTGACGTGGGGCCGGGGCCGGATGCAGGGCCGGAGGTCCGGGTCACCCACCCGCGCCTGGCGCCCCGCCGGTCGAGCGGACCCCGAGCGTGGTGGGCCAAGGCCTGGTCCCGGGCCGTCGAGGAGGCGGCCTTCTCCGAGCGCGACCACCGCGACGGGTCCCGGCTGGCCCGCGCGGGCATGGTGGGCGCCATCGGGGTCGGGCCGGGGTCGGCACTGGCGGCCGTCCGCGACGACGACGACGCCTGGACCGTGACCGTCGAGGTGCCCCGGTGCGACGCGGACGCCCTCGACGGGCTCGTCGAGGTGGTCGCCGCCGAGTCGGGCCGGATCGCCGCGCTCCTGGCCGGCGACCTGCCCCACCAGCTCGTCGAGGAGGCCGAGGAGGTGGGGGCCGAGCTGCTGCCGTACGGCGGGGAGCTCGCCACCACGTGCACCTGTCCGCACACGCTCGATCCCTGCGCCCACGCGCTCGCCGTGCTCGTGCAGCTCGGCTGGCTGCTGGCGGAGGACCCGTTCGTGCTGCTCGCGCTCCGTGGTCTCCCGCGGGAGGACCTGATGGCCCGGCTGCACGCGCGGGGTCCCGCGGGGACCGGAGGGACCGGGGACCCCGACCGGGCGGACCAGCCCGAGCAGCCCGACCAGCCTGACGAGCTCGACGTGGCGGTCGACGCCGCGCTCCGGGCCGCCCGGCTGCTGGCGGCCCTCGAGCGGGGCGAGGTGCCGGACCGCTGGTGACGCGCGCCCAGCCCGGGCCCTAGCGGTCGGCCACCAGCATCGACGCGCCGAGTCCGACCATCATCACGCCCCCGGTCGCGCCGAGGCGGTCGAGGCGGGCGGGTCGGCGGGCGAACCAGGCACGGGCCTGCGAGGCGACCAGGGCCCAGACGGAGTCCGACACGACCGCCATCGCGGCGAACGCGAGCCCGAGCGCGGCCACCTGGAGCCCCGTCGTACCGGCCGACGGGTCGGTGAACTGCGGCAGGAAGGCGACGAAGAAGACCAGCGTCTTGGGGTTGGTGACCCCGACGAGCGCACCCACGCGCAGCGCGGCGAGCGGGGACGCGGCGGGTGCCGCCTCCGCGGCGGCACTGGCCGCCTCGAGGGACCGCCGGGCGTCGGCGCGGTGGCGGACGGCCTGGATGCCGAGGTAGACGACGTAGACGGCGCCCACGACCTTCACCACGGTGTACGCCGTCGCGCTCGCCGCGACCACCGCGCCGAGGCCGACGGCGACGAGCAGCACCTGCACGAAGATGCCCGTGCCGTTGCCCAGGACCGACAGCAGCGCGTCGCGGCGTCCGACGGTCAGGGCACGGCCGATCGTGAAGAGGAGGCTGGGTCCGGGCAGCTGGATGAACAGCAGCGAGGCGAGGAGGAAGGCTCCCCACTGGTGGAGTTCGGGCACGGAGCGATGGTCGGGGTGACCGGGCCGCTCCGCAAGCGGTTTCGTGGAACCGGTCGCTCAGGCGACCCCGAACCCCCGCAGCGCCATGCCGTGCAGCAGCTCCCGCATCGCGGCATCGGGCAGCAGCGCGCTGTGCGGCGTCGAGTTCAGCAGGCCGAAGGTGGCGTGCGCGGTGGCGCGGGCGGCCTCGAGGCCGAGGTCCGGGTCGAGCTCGCGGAGCCGGTCGGCCCACACGTCGACGTACGCGCGCTGGAGCCGACGCACCTGCTCCCGCGCCTCGTCGGGCAGCGAGCTCCAGTCACGGTCCTGCACGACGATGAGGTCGCGGTGGTCGAGCGCGAAGGAGAGGTGCCAGTCGACGAGCGCGTCGAGCGCCGCGCGCGGGGAGTCGGCTGCCGCGACCCGCTCGAGGCCCACGCGGAGCAGCTCCTCGCTGATCCCGACGAGCAGCTCCGCCAGCAGCGCGTCCTTCGACGCGAAGTGCTTGTAGAGCGCCGGACCGGAGATCCCGCAGGCGGCGCCGATGTCGGTGACGGCGACGCCGTGGAAGCCGCGGCGGGCGAAGAGCGCGGCCGCGGTGGCGAGGATCTGCTCGCGGCGGGTCGGCGTGGTCACGGGGCCCAGGTTAACGGTCGTTCACCACTGGACGGTATGGACCAGCGGGTTAGAGCGAGCAGCGTCGGGGTAGACGACGCCGCCAGGCCCGACCCGCCCGCGCGGACGTGGCCCCGACACGACCCTGACCGAGGAGCTGCTCATGTCCACCTGCACCGCCTGCGGCGGCGAGATCACACCGGGCTCCGCCTTCTGCGACCGCTGCGGCACCCCTGTCGACGCGGGCTCGAACGCGCCGTATGGCGGGAGCACGTCCGACGACGCCCCCACCTCCGTGGCCGGCCCGTACCCGCCGCAGGGCGGGGGCTACGGCGACCAGTCCTACGGGAACCAGTCCTACGGGAACCAGTCCTACGGCAACCAGCCCTACGGGCAGGGCCAGGGCTACGACCAGGGCCAGGGGTACGGGCAGGGCTACGACCAGGGTCAGGGCTACGGCCAGGGTCAGGGCTACGGCCAGGGTCAGGGCTACGGCCAGGGCCAGGGGTACGGGCAGGGCTACAGCCAGGGCTACCCGCAGGCGCCGGGAGGGTACGGCGGTGGGTTCGGCCCCGGTGGGCCCGGCGGGCCCGGCGGCCAGGGCGGCAAGAAGGGCAAGGGCATCTGGATCGTCGTCGGCGCCGTGGTGCTCGTGCTCGCGGTCGTCGCGGCCATCGTGATCCTCCTCGTCGTCAACCGGGACGACGACAACGACCGCGACAACGACCGCGATCGCGACAACGACACGTCGACGGGCATCGAGCTCGGCGCGACGAACGAGTTCGACGTGACCGACGGCCAGGTCGAGGTGGAGCTGGAGGACGTGCAGGCGAACCAGCTCGTGCTGCTGGCGGCCGAGGGCAACGGCGACCTGGCGGAGCCGGACGTCGACGCCAACGACTTCGCGATGCTCGAGACGTGGGACGGCGACGACCCGTTCGCGGTCTGGGGGGCGGCCGAGGACGGCACGCAGACGATCACGCTGGACTACTCCGGTGACGCCGACACGGTCGAGCTGTTCGTGCAGGTCCTCGACGCCGAGGACCTGAGCCCGGGCGACGAGGTGCCGGTGGAGGACGGTGCCCCGATCGGGGCGGCGTTCTTCGACCTGGAGGGTGCCGACTACGAGGTGCCGGACGGGCTGTTCACGACGGACGTCGACGAGTACTTCTGCGGCGACGGCGAGGGCTGCTACCTCTACAACGAGACCCTCGCGGTGGCGACCGAGCCGGGCCTCACGCTCCCCGAGCCCGACGAGCCGGCCGACGAGCCCACCGACGAGCCGACCGAGCCGGCCGGCGACCTCGCCGAGGGCCAGTTCCCGAACGGGATGACGTTCAACTCGCCGACCACGTTGGCGGACCCGACCGCGGCGGGCGAGCCGGCGCTCGCCAGCCTCGACTTCCAGGTGACGACCGGGGGCTCGATGACGGTCGACGCGACCAACCTCTACCCCGACCTCGACATCCGCATCGCGGTGTACGACGCGGAGGGCAACACCGTGTGCTCCGCGAACGACACCGAGGTGTTCGGTGACGAGACGTGCTCCTACGAGGCGGTGCCGGGCACCTACACGGTCCTCATCGCCGCGGACGTGACGGACGTGCTCCCGAGCTCCGTGCCCGACGACTACATCTCGGTCTACCTCAACTGACCCCCGCGGTCGTGGTGCGGGGCCTGCGACTTCCGCAGGTCTCGCACCACGACCCGGGGCAGGTCGTCAGCAGGTCGTCAGCAGATCGTCAGCAGGGCGTCAGGAGGCGGTCTTCTTCGGGCGCGGCAGGAGCTCGCTCGCGGCGTACCGGCCCAGCTGCCACGTCGCCCAGCCGTCGGCGCTCATGCCGACGACGCCGCCCAGCACGGGCACGCGCCGGCTCACGGTGACCGCGAAGCGCTTGCCCATGACGCGCGTGATGAGGTCGACGGCGACCTCGTTCGACAGCCGCACGTCGAGCTCCGGGTCGTGCTGCGGCGCGGTCGCGATGGCCATCGGCGGCGCGGGGATCGTCTTCTTCTTGAGCATCCGCTTGACCTCGCCCGGGCCCATCATGCAGGCGAGCACGGCGTTCTGGACCCGGGGGTCGTCGAGGTCGTAGCCCCGCAGGTGCGCCGTGATAGCGATGAGCCGGGCCTGGATCATCGTCAGCCCCGAGATGTTGGCGGGGATGGTCACGGCGACCGTCACGATGCCGCCGATGTTGGTCAACAGGCCCTGCGCCCCGGCGTACTGCGCGTGCCGCAGCTGCGCCGCCTTGATCGCAGCGTCGACGTCACCGTCGTGGTCGGCCAGGTAGGCGGCGGCCGCCTCGGCGGCCGGCTTGAGTGGTCCGGCCCCGTGGATGGCGTGGTGCAACGCCTTCCGCACGAACCCGGAGGTCAGCTTGGGTGCCACGGTGGGCACGTTGGTCGCGGCCGCACGGCCCAGTGTCTGCTTCAGCCCCATGCGCAGATCGTAGGGAGCACCCGGTCATGCGGCCCGGCGTACGTTGGGGCCGTGCCCGTCGAACCGCCTCCCACGTACTGGGACTTCGACGACCCGCGCCTGCGCACGCACGACGACGACGTGGTGGGAGCGGGTGCCGACCTCGAGCCGGGGACCCTCCTCGCGGCGTACCGCAGCGGCCAGTTCCCGATGCCCGACGACGACCACCTGCTGTGGTTCTCGCCGCTGCGGCGCGGCGTCCTGCCGCTCGACGGCGTGCGGGTCAGCCGCTCGCTGCGCCGGGCCCGCCGCGACTTCGAGATCCGTGTCGACACGGCGTTCGCGGAGGTCGTCGCCGGGTGCGCGGACCCGTCGCGCAGCGGCGCGTGGATCGACGACCGCGTCGCGGAGGCCTACGGGTGCCTGCACGACCTCGGCTGGGCGCACTCGGTGGAGGCGTGGCAGGGGGACGAGCTCGTCGGCGGCCTGTACGGCGTGGCGATCGGCGGGCTCTTCGCGGGCGAGTCGATGTTCCACCGGGTCCGCGACGCCTCGAAGGTGGCGCTGGTCGGGCTCGTCGAGCTGCTCGCGGCCGATGCGGCCGAGCTTCCCGCGCCCCGGCTGCTCGACGTGCAGTGGCAGACGCCGCACCTGGCGAGCCTCGGGGTCGTCGAGGTCGACCGGGTGGAGTACCTGGCGCGGCTGGAGCGCGCGCTCGAGCTGCCGCTGCCGGCGCCCTTCGACCACTGAGAAATTCCTGAGCCGGTCGGGTTTGGTCGTCGGCGGCCCGGGGATGGTGCGGCTCGCGCCACCGCCGCCGACGTGCGGAGGCGGCTGGCAACCCGAGACCTAGGAGCCTTCATGAAGCGTGTTCTTTCCGTCGCTGCGCTGGTGCTCGCCGGCGCCTCCCTCACCGCCTGCGGCGGTGGCGTGGACGCCCCGACCGACGCCAGCAAGGACGACTTCTGCGGCGTCGCCGGCGGCACGTCGGTGCTGGAGTACTTCGACGAGGAGAACCAGGAGTTCAACGCCAAGGAGTACGGCGACGCGCTCGCCGAGGTCGGCACGCCCGACGACATCAGCGACGACGAGCGCGAGGGCTTCGAGATCGCGGTGCGCGAGCTGCGCGACGCGGGCGACGGCCTCAGCGAGTCGGACCTCGACGACCTCGACGACGACGAGATCAGCGACGACGAGAACGACAAGGTCGACGCCTTCGGCGACTACACGAGCGAGACGTGTGGCGAAGAGGGCATGTTCTGACGGTCCGCCGTCCCGCCGGCCCCCGGCGGAGCAGCGCGTGTGACCCCGTGACATCCCCGAGATCGAGGAGAGTTCCATGAAGCGAGTTCTGTCCGCCGCCGCCCTCGTGCTGGCCGGCGCCACCCTGACCGCCTGCGGCGGCGCCCCGACCGACGCCAGCGAGGACGACTTCTGCGACGCCATGACGAGCGCCGGTGAGACGATCGTCGCCGAGTCGCAGAAGGACGGCGACGAGGAGGTCGACTTCGGTGACGCCGTCGACGAGCTCGAGAGCACGGGCACGCCGGAGAACATCTCCGACGACGCCCGGGAGGGCTTCGAGTCGATCCTCGACAAGATGAAGGAGCTCGACGGCAAGACCGTCGACGAGGTCGGCGAGGACGAGGACGACCTCGACGGCGGCGAGGAGTTCAGCGACTACTACGCGGAGACCTGCAGCCCCGCCTGACGGTTCAGCAGAGCGCGCACCACGAGGCGCCGGTGGCTCACGCCGCCGGCGCCTCGTGATGTTTCGGCGAGGTGCGCGTCGTACACAATGTGGCCGGTGAGCACTCCTCCTGGTTGGTACGACGACGGTTCCGGCACCCGGCGCTGGTGGGACGGCACGCGGTGGGCCGAGCAGCCGCCGCCTCCCGCCTTCCCGGCGGGAGGGCAGCCCGGACTGCCGGGCGGGCAGCCGGGGTTCTCCGGCGGTCAGCCGGGTCAGCCTGCGCCGGGCAAGAAGCCGACCGGTCTGATCGTCGGTCTCGTGGTCGCCCTCGTCGCGGTGGTCGCGCTGGTGGTCGTCGTCCTCGTGCTCACGCTGGGCGGTGACGACGACCGGGACGACGACGGTGACCGCGACCGCGACCGCGACGACCGCTCGAGCGAGACGGAGGACCCGGGCGGGCCGGACAGCCCGGGCCAGTCGGTGACCCGCCCGACGTTCGACCTGCCGACCGACGCGAGCGAGAGCGACTTCTGCGCCGCCATGCAGGTCGCCGGCGAGGAGGTCGTCGACCAGTCGACCCAGGACGGCGACGCGACCGTCGACTTCGGCGTGGCGATCGAGGTGCTGCGGGCCACGGGTACGCCGTCGGACATCCCCGACGACGCACGCACGGGCTTCGAGGCGATCATCGAGGCGATGGAGGCCGCCGACGGCCTCACGGTCGACGAGTTCGAGGAGCAGGACGAGGCCGAGCTCGACGGCGAGGACGCGTTCGGCGAGTACTACACGGACACCTGCGCGAACTTCTGACCATGCGACTGCGGACGACCCACGACCAGCGCGGCGCCGTCGCGACCAGCACCCTGCTCGCGGTGGTGCTGGTCGCAGTGATCGCGGCCGGGCTCGTCGCGATCGGGCTGGTGCTGGCGCTGAAGGGGGGTGACTCCTCGGCCGACCCCGGGGGCGATCCCGCGACCTCGGCGACCACGGAGGCGAGCGCCTCCGCGTCGACCGTCACCGAGCCCCCCGCCGGGGAGCCGCCGGCGGACGCCGACGAGGACGCCTTCTGCGAGGTGGTCGTGCGCGCCTACGAGGACGTCAACGACCAGGTCAACGGTGGTGTGGAGATCTTCGACACGAGCGGGGTCGCCGACGACCTCGACCAGGTGGGAACGCCGGCGGACGCCCCCGCCGACGCGCGCGCCGGGTTCCTGCTCTACCTCGACGTGCTGCGCGCGGTCGACGGTGAGGCGACGGCCGACTTCGAGAGCTACAACCCCTACTACGACCTCAGCCCGTCGGACCGCGCCGACTACGACGCCTACGCCGGCTACGAGGCCGAGACCTGCCTCTGACGCCGGGTAGCGTGAGCCGCGTGCGCCGTACTCGCCCTGCCCTGACCGCCGCGGCGGTCACCGTGCTCCTGCTGGCCGCGGGCTGCAGCGACGGGGGCGAGGACGCCGCCGACGAGTCGTCGGGCGCGCCCTCGAGCGCCCCGACCGCCCTCGAGTCGACGCTGGGGCCCGAGCAGGTGCTCGAGGACTTCTGCACCGCCGCCGGCCTCGTCGCATTCATGGAGACCGGCGAGGACCTGCGGCTCTGGGCGCAGAGCATGAGCGAGGTCGAGCGGCCCACCGACCTGCCGGAGGACGCGGCGGAGGGGCTCGCGCTGCTGCAGGAGTACGCCGCGCAGGTGCCCCCCGACGCCGTCGCGGCCGAGCTGGAGCAGCCCGACTACACGCCCGAGCAGGTCGCGCAGCTGGGGGCGTGGTCGAGCTACCTCGAGGGCTGCCCGCAGGTCACGAACCCGCCGCAGACCATCGAGCCGTCGGCCGACCCCACCGAGGGCTGAACGTCAGGCGACGTGCGGCGGCTGGCCCGAGCTGCTCTCCATCGGGCGTCCGGCGCCGGCCCAGTCGAGCATCCCGCCGTCGAGGTTGACGACGTCGCGACCCTGCTGCGCCAGCCACGCCACCGCCTGACCCGAGCGACCGCCCGCCTTGCACACGACGAGCGTCTGCTCCGTCGGCACCTCGTCGAGGCGGGCCGGCAGCTCGCTGAGCGGGATGTGGACCGCGCCGGCGATGTGCCCGGCCTCCCACTCGTGGGGCTCGCGCACGTCGAGCACGGCGAGGCCCTCGGGCAGGGGGTTCGGGACGCCGTCGATCGAGACGGTGGGGATGGAGACCATGGGGGAGACGCTACCGCCGCTCCGGTTCCCACCGGAGGACCTCTTCGACCAGCGCCTCGGGCTCCAGCGAGCTGTCGAGACGCAGCACGGGTTGCCGGCGCTCGGCCAGCCAGGCCTCGTGCCGCGCGCGGCTGCGCCCGTCGAAGGCCGGGTCGTCGTACCCGCGGGCCCACGCCAGGAACGCGGCCGACGCCTCCGCGTCGTACGTCTCGCCGACGCGGCGGCGCTCCTCGCGCCGCTCGAGGCGGCGCAGGCGTTCGGCGGGATCGAGGGTGAGGAAGACGATGGCGTCGCACGCGTCGACGACCTCCTCCCCCCCAGCCGACCATCGACCCGGACAGCACCCAGGCCTCGCGGGGGACGAACATCGTGGCCATCAGGCGGAGCCGGTCGGGGACGGGTCGCTTCGTGACGTACGGCGGGGACGTCGGCACCCAGAAGTATTCGTCGGCGTCGGCGTGGGGCACCGACCAGTGGTCGGCCAGGGCGCGCCCCAGCGTCGTCGTGCCCGCGCCGCTGGCGCCCAGCACGTGGACCCGGCAGCGCCTCACTTCAGGAGCTTCGACATCCGCCGGTCGGCGAGCGGCTTGCCGCCGGTCTGGCAGGTGGCGCAGTACTGCAGGCTCGAGTCGGCGAACGACACCTCGCGCACGACGTCGCCACACACGGGGCACGTCTCGCCGGTCTTGCCGTGGACGGCCAGGTTGGTCTTCTTCTCGCCCTTCAGCTCGCTGGCGGCGAGCCCCCGCGAACGGCGTACGGCGTCGCCCACCACCCCGTCGAGCGCCGCGTGGAGGGTGTCCACCTGCTCGTCGGTGAGGCTGTTCGCGGGCTTGAACGGCGACAGCTTGGCGGCGTGGAGCAGCTCGTCGGAGTAGGCGTTGCCGATGCCGGCGATGATCGACTGGTCCCGCAGGACGCCCTTGATCTGGGCGCGCCCCGCCGCCTGCAGGATCTCCGCGAGCACGTCGCGCGTGAAGTCGGGCGTCAGCGGGTCCGGCCCGAGCCGCGCGATGCCGGGGACGTCGGCGGGGTCGTGGACGACGTACATCGCCAGGCTCTTCCGCGTGCCCGCCTCCGTGACGTCGAGACCGGAGCCGTCGTCGAGCACGATCCGCACGGCGAGGGTCGACTTGCTGCTCGGCTTCGGCGGGATCGTCGGCACCTCGTCGCGCCAGCGCACCCAGCCCGCGCGGGCCAGGTGCAGCACCAGGTGCAGGCCGCCCGCGTCGATGTCGAGGAACTTGCCGTGGCGGGTGACGCCGTCGACGAACGCGCCCTCGAGCGCCGTCAGGGGCGGGTCGAACGTCTTGAGGGCGCTGAACGCGGCGACGTGGACCTTCGCGATCGCGCGACCGTCGAGCCGGCCGCCCAGGTCGAGCGCCAGCGCCTCCACCTCGGGGAGCTCGGGCATGGGGCGAGCCTAGCGCCGGGCGTTCGTGCGCGGGGCATGCTTCGCCGCCCGGCCACGGGTGTGTGGGCGGGCGGCGGGATGGTTGATGCCTGCTGTCAGCCGGGTTCTGGGTCGTCGGGCCAGGGGCGGGTGCCGTCGCGGTCGACGAGGTAGCGGAGGCCCATCGGGCTGGTCCAGATGAGGGCGTGGGGTGGTTCGTTCTGGGTGGGGTCGGTGGGGCGGTAGGTCCATCTGTTGCCGGTCGTCAGTTCGCGGTGGGTCTTCATGCGGTGGTGGCGTCGGCAGAGCGGGAAGAGGTTGCGGGTGGAGGTCTGCCCGGGTGGGCCTTGCGCTTGGTAGGGGTCGCAGTGGTCGAGGTCGGCGGTGCGGGAACTGCGGGTGCAGTAGGGGAAGACGCAGCGGGGCCAGCGGGCACGGACGTGCTCGGCGATCCGGTCGGGCGGGCTGTAGCCGTTGACGGCGTCATCCGTGTTGAGGTCGATGATCGGCTTGACGGTCACGGTCGTGTCCGGGCTCTCGCACCAGGCCTGGATCTGCTCGACGGCCACTGGCCCGCGAGGCGCGCCCGGGTTGTCGAGCCGGGCGAGGTCGATGCCGGTCATGTCGGTGCAGGTATCGATGCCGGGACCGATACCGTTGAGGGTGCCGGTGATCGCGGCCTGGTCGAGGTGCACGAAGAGCACCACCTCGCGCCGGGCCCGCTGGACCGGCTGTGGCTGGTCTCCGTTCGGCGCTTCACCGGCGTCGTACTCCAGCGTGGTCACGCCGTCGCAGCGCCGCGCGATCTCGCCGAGGGCCATGGAGCGGCGGACGTCGAGGTCTGAGTCGCAGCCCAGGTCGCCCAGCTGCCGGGCCACGTGGGCGACGGTGCGTTCGAGGTCGAGCGCGTCGGCCAGGTCGAGGGAGCCGTGGACGTTCACGGTCCCGCGCAGGGTCCCGGTCAACGGATCCGTATAGCCCACGTCGCCGAGATCGATCGCCAGGTACCGCTCACCATCAGCCGCGTGACGTTCGGCTTCGGTGGACTCGGGTTCGAACCGCGCCGCGGCCTCGGCCACCAGCCGGTCGACCTCGGGACCGGTGGCCTTGCCCGCGACGTACGCGACGTGCCGGTCCACGAACCCGGCGGCCTCGAACGTCAACGTCCGGGTCGCCTGCGCGATCCGCCGCCCCCGCCACACGTCGACCTCACCCGCAGCGACCCGCGCGTGTACCCGCGGTAGACGCCAGCGCAGCTCGACCGCATCCCCGACGAGCCGGCGCGCCGCGTCGAAGGAGCAGCCCCGGGCGGCGGCGACCTCCCCGATGCAGAACTCCGCCACCACCGGCGCACCCGGCCCACCCAGCTCGAGGAACTGATCTCCGGCCAACGCCTCGGCGTACTCGGCCTCGTGCCACTCACCCAGCACCGTGATCGGATCCCCCACCACCGCATCCGAGGTGTGCGCCGAAGCCCAATCGCCCACCGCGACGAACGCCGCCGCCTCCGCCACACGAGCAGCCTGCGTCCGCTCGCGGACCGCGTCGATCAACGCGTCGCTGTGGTGTGGGTCCCCCGATCCATGCCGCCCACTCTAGTCGAACAGACGTGCGATCACCACCTATGAATGGCGATCTGTGGATGATGTCGACGTCCGTCTATCTGACGGGGCGGGGCGGGTACACCGTGTTGAGCGAACCGACCTCGCATGCGGGTTTGCCGTCAGGTGTCGTCCACACCAGGCGGCCGTCGTCGGTAGTCGCCAGTCGCAGGAGGACGCCATCGACCTCGGGGAAGGGCCCCCAGATCTCCTCGCAAGCCAGGGTCTGGAGGTCATCGAGCGCGTGGAGCTCCGGCGAGTCGGAGGGCAGCTGGCTCCAGCCGTCCGTTCGCACGATGCGCAGCGCGTCGACGTCGAGTTCGCTTCCGTCCGGCGTGAGCAGCAGGGCCGGATCGCCGGTGCGGAAGATCCACCGACGGCCGTGCAGGACTCCCCAGTCGCGGACCCCGGCGAGGGCCACGTCCGCGGCGATCGCGGCGAACGTCGTCGGCGAAGATCGCCCCATCGCTCTCTCCCTCTCGGTGATGCCCTGCGTGCGGACGTCAGGACGCCACATGGCAGCTGCGAGCGTAGAGCCGTCGGCGGCGCGGATCGCACCGTGAATCTCGCGCGCATTCGACCAAACTCGGCGCGCCCACCGCGCCGTACACCCCAACTCGACGCACGCGCCGCGCCGTACAACCCAACTCGACGCCCCCGCCGCGCCGTACAACCCAACTCGACACCCCTACCGGGCAGGATGTCCCGCATGAGGCCGCAGGTCGTCGCGCACCGGGGAGACAGCGAGGAGAACGCCGAGCACACGCTCGGGGCGTTCCTCGCCGCCATCGAGGCGGGGGCCGACGGGCTCGAGTGCGACGTGCGGCTGACCGCCGACGGTCACCTCGTCTGCGTCCACGACCGGGACCTCCGGCGGGTCGCGGCGCAGCGCCGGGGCCTCATCTCGACGATGGACCTCGCCGACCTCCACCAGGTCGACATCGCCTCCTGGAAGCGGCCGTGGGCGGAGCTCGACGACGAGGCGCCGGTCGTCGACGAGTCGATGCACGGCGTGCTGACGCTGCGCCGCCTCATGGAGGTCGCCGCCGAGGCGCCCCGACGGATCGAGCTGCTCATCGAGACGAAGCACCCGACCCGCTACGGCGGCCTCGTCGAGCGTCGTCTCGTGCAGCTGCTGAGCGAGTTCGGCTGGGACGGCGCCGACGCCCCCGTGCGCGTCATGAGCTTCGCCCACACGGCGTTGCAGCGGGTGCAGCGGCTGGCTCCGGAGGTGCGGGTCGTGCAGCTCTTCGAGCGTGCGGAGATGTGGCCCGCGCTCCGCCGCCTGATCGGTCGCGACTGGCTGGTGGGCCCCGGCATCGGCGAGCTGACCGACCACCCCGGCCTGGCGTGGCGGCTCGCGGAGTCGCCGCACGACATCAACGTGTGGACCGTCAACACGCCCGAGCAGCTCGAGCTGTGCCGCAGCCTCGGCGTGACGGCCGTGATCACCGACCGCCCCCGCGTCATGCGCGGGCTCGTCGACGCCCTCCCCGCGGACGGCACCTGAGCCCGCCCTCTACGCTGGCGCGCATGGCGAAGCGCTCCCGCACCAAGGCACGTGACCAGCAGCAGACCCCCGGCGAGGTCGGGCCCCGACAGCCCTGCCCGTGCGGCTCGGGCCGGCGCTACAAGGCGTGCCACGGCTCGCCCGACGGCCCGCCGCCGGTGTTCGTGAAGCGGCCCTTCGAGGGCCTCGCCGCCGAGGGCGACCTCATCGCGCTGCGCGAGCTCGTCCCCGCGGCGACCGCCCCGCTGACGCTGAAGGAGGGCGACCGCGAGGTCGTGCTGGCCACGCTGCTGCCCGGCGCCGCCCCGGCGTACGTCGACGCCGACGGCCGCGTCGTGCTCGCGCTCCAGGTGCTCCACAGCTTCGGCGACCCCAGCCGGGACCTGGGCGCCGTGCTCGTGCAGGCGCTCGAGTACGCCGAGCAGGGTGAGACCGGCACCGTGGGCCTCACGAGCGACCCGGGTGAGGGACCGCGCCTGCAGGACCTCGTGGTCGACGAGCCGCTCGACGTCACGGTGCACGACTCGTTCGGCTACTGGGCCGACCTCATCGGCGACGAGACCGGCGCGGTCGCGTCGGCGGCCGAGCAGGCCGACGCCCAGATGACGCCCAGCCGCAAGCTGACGGGTGTCCCCGCGGCGTACTGGGCCGACGTGCACACCAAGGAGCACCTGCGCTGGGTCATGCCGGAGCCCGAGGACGAGCTGCTCGACGCCCTCGCCCGGCTGCACGCGGCGGGGGAGGACCAGGTCGCCGAGGGCTCGAAGCTCGTCGGCATGTTCCGCGCCCATGGCCTGCTGACGCCCGTGTGGGACCTGCCCGCCGGCACGGGCGCCGAGGTGCTCGAGGAGGGCGCGGCGGCGTTCCGGGAGCGGCTCGACGCGGCGCTGGCCACCACCGAGCCCCTGACGACGGAGCAGCGCTCCGTGCGGTCGGCGCTCGCCGGCCGGCAGGTGACCATCCGCTGATCCTGCCGGGGGCGCTCCCGCCGACGCTCCCGCCGACCCTTCCGCTGAGTCAGATTCCAGCGAACGCGCAGGTCAGGCGGCACGCGACACGACGAGAACAGTGGTCGCGGGGAGTTGCCACCAGCCGGTCGGATCAGTAGATTCCTCTCGTCCGGTCGTTGCTGTATCCCCCGTCAGCAGCGGCCGGACCCTCAACGTGAACGACGGCCGGCACCCTCCAGGGTGCCGGCCGTCGCTGTCTCCGCGACCCGGTCGGGTCAGACGTTGACGCCGAAGTCCGAGGCGATCCCGCGCAGGCCCGAGGCGTAGCCCTGGCCGACGGCCTTGAACTTCCAGTCGCTGCCGTTGCGGTAGACCTCGCCGAAGACCATGGCGGTCTCGACCGAGGCGTCCTCCGACAGGTCGTAGCGGGCGATCTCCGAGCCGTTGGCCTGGTTGACGACGCGGATGAAGGCGTTGCGCACGGCGCCGAAGTTCTGGCTGCGGGTCTCGGCGTCGTAGATCGAGACCGCGACGACGATGCGCTCGATCTCGGCGGGCACGGAGGCGAGGTTGGCCTTGATGACCTCGTCGTCGCCGTCGCCCTCACCGGTGGTGTTGTCGCCGGCGTGCTCGATGGAGCCGTCCGGGGACTTGAGGTTGTTGAAGAAGATGAAGTGCTGGTCGGAGACGACCTTGCCGTTCGAGCCGAGCAGGATCGCGGACGCGTCGAGGTCGAAGTCGCCGCCGGAGAACGTGTTGACGTCCCAGCCGAGGCCGATGTCGATCGCGGTGAGGCCCGGGGCCTCCTTCGACAGCGAGACGTTGCCGCCCTTGCTGAGCGAGACTCCCATGAAAGCTTCCCTTCGGTCGTGACCACGGCGATCGCCGCGGTCGTTGGTGGTGCGTCGTGGTTCGTCCAGTTCTAACGAACCGCTGGTCGCCGGAGTGCCCGTCGTGGCCGGTGTTCACACCCCGTACGCCGCGGGACCGCCCTACTGCTGCTGCGAGCGTTGCACGAGACGCTGTCCCAGCGCCCCCGCGGACTGCGCGTCGAGGAGGTTCGTCTGGCTCTCCACGAGCTTCAGCAGCGCCCCGTCCACCCGCAGCTGCTCCGAGCTCTGCATGAGGATCGTGCCGGCGCCCGTGAAGTCGTACTGCCGCTCCTCGCCCGACTCGCGGCCGAACATGCCCTGGATGCCGGCCATGAACGACTGCGCCATCCAGTGGTGGTCGTAGTGCTGGCTCGGCGACGGGCAGTCGGCCCACCCGAGGAGCGCGTCGGGGTCGGCGCGGAACGGCGGCTCGACGAAGATGACCGGCCCGTTGGAGGACGCGAGGAACTTGCCGGTGCCGATGAGCGTGACGAAGCCCGGCACGATCGACTGCTTGAGCTCCAGGGACGTCTGGAACCCCAGCAGGTTCGTCTGCTTGATCGTGAGGTTGCCCTCGTCGAGGTCGTAGGAGTTCACGTCGTAGCCCCGGTCGGCCACGATCACCTTGCCCTGGCCCGCGGCGACGACCCACTCGCTCGCGTAGAGCGGCGAGGAGAAGCGGGCGGCGACCCAGGAGGCGCGCGAGGCGTACTGGCTGACGCCGGAGAAGTCGACGTTGCCGTAGTAGGCGATCATCGCGCCCTTCGACACGAACCACTCGCCGGCCAGCGCGATGGAGAACGCGTAGGCGTTGACGTTGTCGTCGGCCGGGAGGCTGGTGGCGTCCCAGGTGGGGGTCTCGATGCCGTCGATCATCAGAACTTCTCCTCCGAGGCCTGGACGTAGACGGTGCCGTGGCCCGAGACGTGGAGCTGGAACGCCTCGCCCGAGCCGCGGCCGATGAGGTCGCGCATGCCGACGGACGCCTTGAGGTCCACCTGCAGGGCGCCGGTGTGCGCGACGTACGCCTGCGGGTCGACGCCCACGGTCTCGCCGTTGAGCTGGATGGGGAACGTGCCGCCGTGCGACAGCACGGCGACGGCGCCGTTGCCGGAGACCCGGGTGGTGAACAGCCCCTGGCCGGTCATCGCGCCGCGCACGGCGGAGCGGACCCCGCCCTGCCCGACCATCTCGACGCCCGTCTGCAGGTTCGCGTCGTGGGCGAGCAGCCGGTCGGCCTCGACCACGAGCGAGTCGCCCGTCAGGTCGATCACCGTCACGTAGAGCCCCCGGAAGCCGTAGAGCACGGAGCCCTGGCCCTCGGCGACCATCATCTTGTTGCTCTCGCCCGCCATCATCGTGCCGACCATGCCGCCGATGCCCTGCGCGGCGCCGGAGACGGGCCGGAAGGCGACCTGCCCGGAGTAGCCGAGCATCGCGCCGCGGCGGGCGAGCACCGGGTTGGCCTGCGAGACCTGCACGCGGACCACCTTGGAGTTGACGACCTCGTACGTCACGTCTGCCCCCTCACCGCTCGGCCGGCTGGATGTACACCCGGCCGTGCCCCTCGAACCGCAGCGAGAACGGCTCGCCACCTCCGTCGCCGACCAGCGAGCGCCAGCTCACGCCCGAGACGAGCGACATCTGCAGGTTGCCGAGCCCCGCGACGTACGCGTCCGGGTCGACCACCAGCGGCTGGCCGGGCATGACCTCGAGGCCGATCAGCGGGCCGTCCGAGACGATGCCGAGCTGGCCCGAGCCCATCACCTTCGTGGTGGCGAGGCCCTGGCCCGTCGTCATGCCGCGCAGCCCGGCGAACTGCACGTCGAGCCTCAGCTCGCCCGCGACCGCCAGGATGTGCTCCGACTCCACCGTCACGGTGTCGTTCTGCACGTTGATCACGGTGACGTCCTGCGCCTGGTAGGCCAGGTGCACCCGGCCGTTGCCGGTGCACTCCATGAGCGAGATCGACTCGCCGGCGACGCGCTGGCGGATCGCGGCGCGGAAGCCGCCCCCGCCGCCCATGCCGGCGCTCTTGAACTCGACCTGGCCCTGGTAGGCCACCATCGAGCCGGACATCGCCCTCACGGTGGTGCCGGCGACGTCCGCCAGCAACACCTTTTTGTTCGCGGTCAGACGAGCCACGCAGCGCCTCCCTGGTCACCCCGCGGGAGCTCCCCCGTCGGGCCGTTCGGAGCCTAGCCGTGGGGCTCCGCCCGGCGCAGTACCCTCCCGCGCACCCCCGGGAAACCTTTGATGTTGGCGCGCCGGATCTTCCGGAACCGGTAGGGCAGGTGCTCGGGGCTCTCCTCGCCGGTCAGCAGCGACAGGGCCTCGCGGGCGCGCTGGTAGGCGTCGTCGGCGAGCTCCTCCGCGCGGCGCCGCACCTCGTCGTACGGCGCGCTCCCGCCCCCGCCGTCGGTCTGGTCGTCCGGCTCCTCGTCGGGCTCGTCGTCCTCCTCCGGCGTCGCGATGCCCACGAGCACGTGCTGCAGGCCCTCGTCGACCACGACGGTCCCGGGACGGGCGAGCGAGGTGAGCCGGGCGGCGACGTTGACGGTGCTGCCGAAGACGTCGCCGAGGCGCGCGACGACCTGCCCGTGGGCGAGGCCCGCCCGCACCTGCGGGAAGGGGTCCTCCGGGTCCGCGCCGCGCTCGGTGAGGGTGAGGGCCACCTCGACGGCCGCGACCGGGTCGTCGGTGACGTAGAGGATCTCGTCACCGATCGTCTTGATGACGCGGGCGGCGTGGTCGGTCACGACGGTCGTGGCGGTGTCCTCGAAGCCCTCGACCCAGGCGACGAGCTCCGCCTCCGACAGGTTCCTGCTCTGCGTCGTGTAGCCCACGATGTCGACGAAGCCGACGGCGAGCGCGGTCGTCGCCTCCCCGCCGGGGACGAGGGTCGGCGTGAGCATCCGGTTGGCCGCGCTGACGAGGTGGCGGCGCCAGATGTAGCTCTGCAGCACCTCGAGGCGCGGCAGCACCTCGGCCGTCAGCTCCGTGATGCGCAGGTCGGGCTCGTCGGAGTCGAGCGCCCGTCGGGCGAGCAGGTCGGTCTGCCACTCGGCCAGGCGCGCGAAGCTGCGCCCCCACGTGCGCACCAGGGCGGCCTGCGACTCGGCGTCGAGGATGCCGAGCATGACGAGGTCGCGGGCCAGCGAGAGCGCCTCGACGTCGGCCTCGGTGAACGCCACGTCGTCCTCGGCGTGGTGGGGGAAGCCGAGGCGGTGCCACAGCTCCTCGGCCAGGGTGAGGGGCACGCCGACGCGGTCGGCCACCTGGCGCCGCGTCAGGTGGGGCTCGCCGCCCAGCAGCGCCGCCTCGACCTGGCGGCTCGCGTCAGCCGTTGCCACCGAGCCGCTCGGCGGCGGCGGCGCGGATCGCCTCGCCGAAGGCCGGCACCGACGAGCTGAGCTCCTCGATGGTCTGCGGGGTCAGGTGCACGACCTTGAGCCGCGTCGTCGCGACCACCGTGGCGGAGCGCAGGGTGTGGTTGATGATCGCCATCTCGCCCATGATGTCGCCGGGCCCGAGGGTCGCGATCTCCTCGCCGCCGCGCCGCACCGACACCTCGCCCTCGAGGATGATGTAGGCCTTGTCCGCGCCCGTCCGCTCGTTGATCGGCGACCAGCCGGCGGGCAGCGGCAGCTCCGTGCCCGCCTTCTTCACCGTGGCGATCTCGGCGGGGGTCAGTGCGTCGAAGATGGGCATGCGCTACCTCTCGGGACTCACCGGCAGCGGCTCTCGGTGCCGGTTCGTGATGATCAGGATCGATATGGCGCGATCCTGGCGGAACGGGCCGTGAGGTGTCCAGGGTCGTCCACACCCGCCCAACGTGCCGGGAGCGGCGGGGTCACGCGGGCGTCAGTCCGGTGTCAGGCGAGGGGGTCGCGGAGCACCGGGCAGCTCATGCAGCGGGGGCCGCCGCGGCCGGAGCCCAGCTCGGAGCCGGCGATCCGCACGACCTCGATGCCGGCCTCCTCGAGCCGCGCGTTGGTCTCGTCGTTGCGCTCGTAGGCGACCGCCACCCGCGGCGCCAGGGCCAGGGTGTTGTTGCCGTCGTCCCACTGCTCGCGCTCGGCGGTCACCGGGTCGAGGCCGGTGTCGATCCGGTGGAGCCGGTCGATGCCCATCGCGGCGGCCGCGGCCTCGAGGAACGGCGCAGCCGGCGCGACGCGGAGCACCAGCTCCGACTCGCTGCGGTCGCCGACCGGCTCCGCCAGCGTGACCGCGTGGGCACGGAGGGTGTCGGCGACGTTGGGGTACATCACCACCTTGTCGACGTCGACCATCGTGCAGACGGTGTCGAGGTGCATCGTGGCGCGCTCCTGCGCGATCGGCACCGCCAGCACCGTGTGGGCGAGCCCGCCGTGGAAGGCCTGCCGCGCGAGGCGCTCGACCCCGGCGGGCGTGGACCGCTCGCCCACCCCGACGGCGATGACGCCGGGGGCGAGGAGCAGGACGTCCCCACCCTCGACGTACTCGTTCTGCCAGCCGTGGATCCGCTCGGCGCCCGCGAACCGCGGGTGGAGCGCGTAGATCAGCTCGGTCAGCTGCGTCTCCCGGCTGCGCGCCGGCATCGCGAGGCTCGTGACGGCGACGCGGTCGCGCACCCAGACGCTGGAGTCGCGAGTGAAGAGCAGGTTGGGGAGCGGGTCGACGAGGAAGTCGTCGGGGGCGAGCAGGGAGGTCACCAGGCCGTGCCCGCCGCGCACCTCGTCGTTGCGGATGCCGGCGGTGAGCGCCTCGGTGAGCTCGGCGGGGGAGGCGTCGGCCAGGGCGGCGGCCAGGTAGTCGCGCAGCGTGTCGCCCAGGTGGCGGCTGCGGAGCACGCCCGCGATCGCGTCCGCGCGCGCGTCGGCCGATGCGAACGTCTCCGTCAGGAGGTCGGTCAGGTAGAGCACCTCGACGTCCCGGTCGCGCAGCGCCTGGGCGAAGGCGTCGTGCTCCTCCTGCGCGCGCCCCACCCACGGGATCCCGTCGAAGAGGAGCCGGTCGTTGTTGCGGGGGGTGAGCCGGCGCAGCTCGGCGCCCGGCCGGTGCAGCACCACCGTGCGCAGGCGCCCCACCTCGCTGTCGGCACCCCACCCGGCCGTCGTCGTCGCCGTCATGCGGACACCGTAGTGCTCCGGCCCCGGAACCCGACGGGTCTGGACCGGTACACGCGGACCCAGCCGTTCCGCCGCGCCGTACGGCCCCTGGGCCCTACGCTGCGACGGCGCCCGCGGGCGAGCACGCCGGGGGAGGGCACATGGGGGGACGACGGTCGGCGACGACCGCGGTCACGCCTGCCCTCTGGGCGGTGGCGGGCACCGCGCTCCTCGTGCAGTCGCTGCTCACCTGGACCTCGCGCGGTGCGCTCTCCACGACCGCCCCCGTCGACGTGCTCGGCCTCGTCCGCGCCGGATCCCTGCCGTCGGTCTCGACGACGGAGGTGATCGCGCTGGTCACGCTCCCCGTGCTGGGCGCGGCGCTGCTGGCCGGCGCTGCCCTGCGAGGCCGAGCGGTACGCCGCGTCCGCGCGCTCCTCGGGCTCGTGGCCGTCGTCGTGACCGGTCTGCTGCTCGTGCGCGTCGCGGACCTCGACCCCACCGACCTGAGCGGCGCCCGGCCCGGAGCCGGGGCCCTGCTCGCCGCACTGGGGGCGCTCGCCGCCCTCGCCGCCATCGGCACCGACGTCCGGTCGCCGACTCCCGAGGAGAACCCCCGATGAGCCACGCCTCCGTCCTGCCGCCGCTGCCACCCCGGCCCGAGCGGACCACCGCCGCGGCCGGCGCCGACGGGCGCCGTACGTGGCTCGTGCTCGCCCTCGTCGCCCTCGCCGTGGTGCTGCTCGGCGTGGCCGCGGTGCGGGTGCTCGCCGGCTTCGCCTCCGGCGCCTCGACGCCGGAGCAGGCCGTCGAGGACTTCCTCGAGGGCGCGGCCGCCGAGGACGGTGTCGCCTCGCTCGCGGCGCTCAGCCCGGGGGAGGCGCGCGGCGCCGACGCGCTCCAGGAGGCCGTCGAGCAGCGGCTCGCCAGCCTCGAGCTCGACACTGCCGCGCTCGCCGGCGAGGGTCTCGTCGCCAGCATCGAGGGGCTGGACCTGTCGTCCGAGCAGCTCGCCGACGGCGTCGCCCGGGTGACCGTCGAGGGCGGCACGTTCGTCGTCGAGCGCGAGGACGGTGAGCCGATCGACCTCGGTGAGACCCTCGGGCCGTTGGGTGCACTCGTCGGGCTGGGGGCGTTCGCGTCGATCGACGTCGAGTCGGACGCCTCGGGGTCGGGCTCCGTGATCGTGTCCGAGGGCCCGTCGCGGTCGTTCGACGGCATCGACGACGGCGCCGGCTGGTACGCCTACTCGCCCGAGGACGAGGCGGAGGCACAGGAGGAGCCCGCGGTCCTGGACCGCCTCGAGGTGCCGCTCGCGGCGCTGTGGAGCTATGCGGCGGTGCCCTTCACCTGGTCGGGGGACGACGACCTGGGCGAGGGTCCCGACGTCGCCACCACCTTCCTCGTCGTGCGTCACGACGACCGGTGGCACGTCAGCATCGTCGGCACGGTCGCCGACGTGGTCGCCCGTGCCACCGACGCGCCCGCCCCCGACTTCGGGGCGCTCGCGGACGCGCTGGACGCCGCGGAGAGCGGCGACCGCGCCGTGGGGGCGACCCCGGACGACGCGATCCGCCTGCTCGTGGAGAGCTTCGGCGACGGGCAGGTCACCGACGTGCTCGACGCGCTCCCCGTCGACCTGGTCGGTGGGCTCTACCCGTTCGCGTCGGCCCTGCAGGACCTCGCGGACGAGGACGGCCTGGCGCTCGACCTCGACGTGACCGACCTCGCGACCACCCGGATCAGCGACGCGAACGGCCTCGTGCGGGTGCGGGTCGACCGGCTCGCCGCCGCGGGCACGGCCGTCGAGGGCTCCCACTCCGACGACGTCGACCTCGTGCTGGACGGCTCCTGCCTGACGGTCGAGGGCGACGAGGAGTGCCTCCCGGCCGACTTCGTGGACGCGACGACGATCGACGGTCTCGTGCTGACCCTCGTCGAGGTGGAGGGCGGCTACCAGGTCGACCCGCTGGCGACGCTCTACGACAACCTCGCCACCGTGGCGGCCGAGCTGCCCGAGGCCTGGCTGACGCAGCTCATGGGCCCCGCGACGTACGGCGAGCGCACCCCCGTCGGCACGGGCACCACGACGGTCACCGTCGACGAGGCCGGCGCGGCCCTGCTCGAGGTGCCCGCGGCCGCGGGCGACGTGCTCTCGGTCGCGGTCGAGCCGGGCGTCGAGCTCGACGGGCTCGACGTCTACCAGTCGGCGGCGCCGGACTACCCGGACTACGAGACCGCCGTGCACCACGGCCTCTGGGACGAGGCCGGCGAGGGGGAGCCCGCCGTCGTCGCCACGACCGTGACCGAGTCCGGCGACCAGCTCGTGCACCTGCAGCTGTCCGACAAGCGGAGCGCCGAGGTCGCGGTGACCGTCGGCGTCGGCGCGGTGCCGACCGTCGGGGTCGGCGACCCGGTCGAGCTGCAGTACGGCACCTACGGCGTGGCGTCCTTCGACGGCGCCGCCGCCGGTGAGGACGGCGAGGTCGTCGCGGACGGACCGGGCACGACGGGCTACTGCTGGGCCGAGGACGAGCCCTGCACGAGCCTCGTCGTCGCCGCCGGGCCCGGCGTCACGCTGGGGGTGGAGTCCTACGAGGACGACTACGAGGACGACTACGGCGACTACGAGCGCGAGGCCGACGCCTACGACCTGCCCCGCGCCGGGGCGACCCTCGAGGGTGCGACGGACGGCCGGCTCGCGACCTCGCTCGTCGACGGCGAGCGGGAGGTCACGCTCGACGTCGCGACCGAGGGCTGGGTGCTGCTCGACGTCGTCAACCACATCGAGGACGGCGACCTCGTCGTGACGGTCCTCGACGCCGACGGCGAGGAGGTCGACTACGCCGACGCCGGGCTCGAGCACGACGACGAGTGGCTCGACCTCGAGCTCGACCCGGGCACGTACACGATCGTCGTCGAGCTCTACGACGACCTGGGCGACGCGAGCGGCGACGTCGAGCTGCTGCTCAACTGACGCTCCCACGGCCGCGGCCCGCCACCGACTAGGGTCGCGGCCGTGTGGATCGTCGTCGTGCTCGCCCTCGCTCTCGCCGCTGCCAGCCTCGGGGTGGCGGTGGCCGCGCTGCGACGTACGGCGCGACCCACCCCCGACGCCGACGTGCCGGCCGACGTGCTCGGCCTCCGGCAGGAGGTGGCGACCCTGCGCGCGGAGGCCGCGGGGTCGCTGCGCCACCTCGCGGTGGTGCGGTACGACGCGCACGGCGACATGGGCGGGCACCTGTCGTGGAGCCTCGCGCTGCTCGACGACACCGGCTCGGGCGCGGTCGTGACGTCGATCCACGGGCGCAGCGAGGCCCGCACCTACGCCAAGACCGTCAGCGGCTGGAGCAGCGAGCAGCAGCTGTCGCCCGAGGAGGCGGAGGCGATCGGCGCCGCGCGGCCCTGACGCCGCGTCCCACTTGCGGCCGGCTGGCCGCCCTGCCAATCTCTCGCTCGTGAACGATCTCAGCCACCGGATGGCGGAGCTGGCGCGCGACCTCGACGGGACGCGCGGCACCGCGGACACCGCCGAGCACGCCGTGCGGGCAGCGGTGGAGACGATCCCGTCCTGCTCGGGCGCGGGCCTGACGCTCCTCCACCGCGACGGCACGTTGGAGACGATCGCTGCCACCGACGACGCGGTGCTCAAGGGCGACCGGCTCCAGTACGAGCTGGGCGAGGGGCCCTGCGTGCAGGCCATCCGGGACCAGGCTCTCGTGCACTCCGCCGACCTGGGCTCCGACGACCGCTGGCCCCGGTGGGTGGAGCAGGTGGTGCCCGACCTCGGGGCTCGCTCGATGCTCGCCGTACGGCTGTGGACGCGGCGCGACGACCTCGGCGCGCTCAACCTCTACTCGACCGAGGTCGGGGGATTCGACCACGACGAGCGGGAGACCGCCCTCACCCTCGCCGCCCACACCGCCGTCGCGATGGCGGCGTCCGCCGACGTGGACGACATGCACGCCGCGATGGAGCGCCGCACCCGGATCGGGGCGGCCATCGGGATCGTGATGGAGCGGCACGGCCTCACCCAGCCGGTGGCCTTCGAGGTGCTGCGCCGCCTCTCGCAGGAGCAGAACCGCAAGCTCCACGACCTCGCGGCCGAGGTCGTGGGGGGCGGTCGTCTCACCGACGGCTGAGCGCGTCATTTGCTCGCAGGCCCCCTGACCTGGCAACTTATGCCCTGCGGTTGAGCAGGCAGCCGAGGGTGAATTCTGCCCGGGCTGCGGATGAAGGTGCTCGACGTGCGCGTGTCGGACCTCGGTCGACGAATGGCGGAGCTCGCCCGCGAGCTGCACGACCTGCGGGGGGTGGAGGCCACCCGGGAGCAGGTCGTCGCCGCGGCCCGTGACCTCCTCCCGTCCTGCACCGACGCCAGCCTGGCCGCCGTCGGGCCCGGCGGCTCCCTGCGCGGCGTCGCCGCCACCGACCCTCGCGTGCGCCGCGCCGACGACCGCCAGCAGGTGCTCGACGAGGGTCCGGCGCTCGACGCCCTGCGCGGCGAGGCGCTCGTGCACTCCTACGACCTGGCCGCCGACGGCCGCTGGCCGGACTGGTCGCGCGAGACGTCCCGTGACCTCGGGATCCGCTCCCTGCTCAGCCTGCGCCTGTGGACGCAGCGGGACGAGGTGGGGGTGCTGACGCTCTGGTCCGACGCCGTCGGCGGGTTCGGGCACGAGGAGCGCGAGAGCGCCCAGGTCATCGCGACCCACGGCGCCGTCGCCCTCGCCGCCGCCCACGACGTCGAGCGCATGCTCGACGCCATGACCCGTCGCACCCGCATCGGTGCGGCGATGGGCATCGTCATGGAGCGGTTCGAGCTCGAGGAGACCGTCGCCTTCGAGGTGCTCCGCCGGCTGTCGCAGGAGCAGAACCGCAAGCTCGTCGACATCGCCGACGAGCTCGTCCGCGAGCGCGAGGTCGACGGGCTCGGACCGCCGCGGCGGGACTGAGCCCCAGCGCGGACCCAGCGCGGCCTCAGCGCGGCACGCGCACGAGCAGCCGCCCGTGGATGCACTCCATGCGCAGCTCGCGGCCCGAGCCGATCGAGTCGCCGTCGAGCTGGCGCGGGGTGTCGGTGTGGGCGCGCACGACGATGGAGCGGCCCCGGAAGCGGTTGATGGTCTCGTCGGTGCGCTGGCGCTTGAACAGCACGCGGACGGCGAGCGGGATCCACGACACGAAGCGGCGCGGGTGCAGCAGCACGACGTCGAGCATCCCGTCGTCGATGGTGGCGTCCGGCAGGAGCGGCATGCCGGCCTGGAGGTAGCCGACGTTGCCGACGACGACGGTGCGCGCGCGGTGGGTCGTCGTCTCGGCGCCGTCGACGGTGATGTCGACCTTGACCGCCGGGAACATCAGGGACTTCATGCCCGAGAGCACGTAGGCCAGCCAGCCGACCTTCTTCTTGATGTCCTCGTTGACGCCCTCCATGATCGCGGCGTCGAAGCCCATGCCGGCCATCACCATGAAGTGGGTGTCCTCGATGCCGTCGCCGCCGACGTGGACGAGGTCGATGGCCCGGTCCTGCCCGTTGAGGCCGACGTCGATCGCGGAGCGCAGGTAGAGCGGGATGTCGAGGTTGCGGGCCAGCAGGTTGCCGGTGCCCGCGGGGATGATCCCGACGGGCACGCCGGTGCCGGCCAGCTCCGCGCAGACCTCCCGCACGGTGCCGTCGCCGCCGCAGACGAGCACGAGGTCGGCGCCGGCGGTGGCGGCGGCGTGGGCCATGC
Source organism: Nocardioides alkalitolerans (assembly GCA_038184435.1). Taxonomy (NCBI): domain Bacteria; kingdom Bacillati; phylum Actinomycetota; class Actinomycetes; order Propionibacteriales; family Nocardioidaceae; genus Nocardioides; species Nocardioides alkalitolerans. The sequence goes on from CP116227.1 coordinate 3,664,531, forward strand.
CGGTGCCGGGGTCCTCGATGGTCGTGAGGTACCAGTCCGGATCCGACCAGCCCGCCTCCGTCGCGAGGCGGGTCACGATCGTGCGGAAGACCTCGACGTCCTCGACCTTGATGGGGTTGAGCACGACGGCGAGACGCCGCTCGGACGAGTACACCTCCGGCAGCGGCTCGGCCCCGACCGCGATGCTGCGCGGCAGGGGCGAGTAGAGGGCGAGCCCGGCGAGCACCATGGCGGCGCCGAGCAGTGCCCCGCCGATCGTGTCCGAGGGGTAGTGCCGACCGAGCAGCACCCGGTCGAGGGCGACCACGACGACGAGCAGCACGCCGAGGGCGACCACCACGCGCCGCACCGTCTTGCGGCGCACCACCATGACCGACAGCACGAGGCAGACGCCCGCCAGGGCGGTCACCGACGACACGTGGCCCGAGGGGAAGGACTTGCTCGTCAGGGTGCCGACGACGTCCTGCCAGTCGGGCCGCGGGCGGCCCACGAGGAGCTTGATGCCCGTGGTGGCCAGCGCCGTGGCCACCATGACGACGACGACGTAGACCGCGGCCCGGCGCTGCGTCCGCACCAGCGCGAGCGCCAGCACGACGGTCATGATCGTCACGCCGACGGTGCCGAAGAGCACCTCCACCCCGGCCAGGAGGTGACGCAGCCAGTCGACCTCGGTGCGCCACGACTGCACGCCCTCCCCGCGGTTGTCGAGCTCCGCCAGGGGTCCCCACCCGCCCACGACGGCGGCTGCCAGCCCGGCGAGCAGCACCAGGCAGACGGCCGCCCAGCCGAGCAGCAGCGTGCGGGAACGGTCGAGCATGCGGTCTCCTTCCGCGGCGGGTGCAGCGGCGTACGACGGGGGTGGGGCCGGGCGCGCAGGGCCCGGCAGGGCACCCGAGAGAGTATGCACGTCACACCGCGGGCACCGGCCTTCCCCGGCGGCGCCCCGGGCGCCGTGAGATTCTCCCCCCATGACGGGCAACGAGCGGTTCTGGGCGGTCATCCCCGCGGGCGGCGCCGGCACGCGGCTGTGGCCGGTGTCGCGGGCGGGCCGTCCCAAGTTCCTCCACGACCTCACCCGCTCGGGCCGCTCGCTCCTCCAGCAGACCTGGGACCGCGTGCAGCCCCTGGCGGGAGACCGCGTGCTCGTCGTCACCGGCACGGCCCACCGGGACGCCGTCGTTTCCCAGCTGCCCGACCTGCCGGCCGACCAGCTCCTCGCCGAGCCCACGCCGCGCGACTCGATGGCCGCCATCGGCCTGGCTGCCGCGGTGCTCGAGGCCCGCGACCCCGAGGCCGTGCTCGGCTCGTTCGCCGCCGACCAGGTGATCCACGACGTCGACGGGTTCACGACGTGCGTCGCGGAGGCCGTGGCGCTGGCCGCCGCCCGCGAGGTCGTGGTCACCATCGGCATCGAGCCCACCCATCCGTCGACGGCGTTCGGCTACATCCGCTCGGGCGACCTCGTCGACCCCGCCGGCGGGGGCACCGCCCGCGTCGTCCAGGAGTTCGTCGAGAAGCCCGACGCGGAGCGGGCCGCGGCGTACCTGGCCACGGGGCAGTACCGCTGGAACGGCGGCATGTTCGTCGTGCGCGCCCGCGTGCTGCTCGACCTGCTCGCGGCGAACCACCCCGACCTGGCCGCCGGCCTGCGCACGATCGCGGCCGACCCGGCGCGCCTCGACGAGCTGTGGCCGGACTTGGAGAAGATCGCCATCGACCACGCCGTCGCCGAGCCCGCGGCGGAGCAGGGCGTCGTCGCGACCGTCCCCGGCACCTTCGACTGGGACGACGTCGGCGACTTCGACGCCCTCGCCGGGCTGCTCGGCGCGGACCCGGGTGACGGCGCCGCGGACACGGACACCCCGGGCCTCGCCGTGCTGGGCGACCCCGCGCGGGTGCGCACGATCGACGCCTCGGGCATCGTCGTGGCCGACGGCCAGCGGGACATCGCGGTCATCGGCCTCGACGACGTGGTCGTGGTCGACACCGGCGACGCGCTCCTCGTCACGACCCGGTCCCGGGCGCAGGACGTGAAGAAGATCGTCGAGGGCCTCAAGGCGGACCGCCGCACCGAGCTGCTCTGAGCCCGGGCGATAGCCTCGGCCTCATGATCGACCCCCGCCTGCTCCGTGACGACCCCGACCGCATCCGTGCCGCCCAGGCCAAGCGGGGGCTCTCCGACGAGGTCGTCGACGTCGCGCTCGCGGCCGACCGCACCCGCCGCGACGCCATCGCGGTCTTCGAGGCGAAGCGGGCCGAGCAGAAGCAGGTCGGCAAGCTGATCCCGAAGGCCGCGCCGGAGGAGAAGCAGGAGCTGCTGGCGCGCACCAAGGCGCTGGCCGCCGAGGTGAAGGCGGCCGAGGAGCAGCAGAAGGCCGCGGAGGTCGCCTGGAACGACGCGCTCCTCGCGATCCCCAACCCCGCCGCCGACGCGACGCCGGCGGGCGGCGAGGACGACTTCGTCGTGCTCGAGGAGGTCGGTGCGCCGCGGGACTTCGCCGCCGAGGGCTTCGATCCGCGCGACCACGTCGAGCTCGGGCGGCTGCTCGGCGCGATCGACATCGAGCGGGGCGCGAAGGTCTCGGGCAGCCGGTTCTACTTCCTCACCGGCGTCGGCGCCCAGCTGGAGCGCGCCCTCGTCAACATGGCGATGGACCAGGCGCACGAGTCGGGCTTCACCGAGGTCATCCCGCCCGCGCTCGTGAAGCCGGAGGCCATGGCGGGCACGGGCTTCCTCGGCCAGGCGGCCGACGACGTCTACCGCATCGAGGGCCAGGACATGTACCTCGTCGGCACCTCCGAGGTGCCGATGGCGGCCTACCACGCCGACGAGATCCTCGACGCCGGGTCGCTGCCGCTCCGGTACGCCGCGTTCAGCCCCTGCTACCGCAAAGAGGCCGGCTCGCACGGCCGCGACACCCGGGGCATCATCCGGGTGCACTGGTTCGACAAGGTCGAGATGTTCGTCTACACGACGCTCGAGGACGCCGAGGCCGAGCACCAGCGGCTGCTCGGCTGGGAGAAGGCGTTCCTCGACAAGCTCGAGCTGGCCTACCGGGTCATCGACGTGGCCGCGGGCGACCTCGGCCTCAGCGCCCAGCGCAAGTTCGACTGCGAGGCGTGGATCCCGACGCAGGGCAAGTACCGGGAGCTGACCTCGACGTCGAACTGCACCGACTTCCAGACGCGGCGCCTCGAGACGCGCGGGCGGTTCGCGGACGGCACGAAGCCGATCGCGACCCTCAACGGCACGCTGTGCGCCATGACGCGCACCATCGTGGCGATCCTCGAGACCCACCAGCTCCCCGACGGGAGCGTCCGGGTCCCGGTCGCGCTCCGGCCCTACCTGGGCGGGCGCGAGGTCCTGGAGGTCGTCGGTGGCTGAGGTCGTGGGGGGGGCCCGGCTGGCGCCCCCGCCTCGTCGCGCTCGACATCGACGGCACGCTGCTGCGCTGGGTGGACGGCTCCGGCACGCCCCACGAGGAGGTCAGCCCGGCCGTCGTCGCGGCCATCGGTCGCGCGATGGACGCCGGCGCCCACGTCGTGCTGTCCAGCGGCCGGTCTGTGCACGCCATGACGCCGGTGGCCGACCTGCTCGCCCTCCGGGGCCAGTCGACGCCGAGCGGCGACGACCGCCTGTGGATCGTGGCGTCGAACGGCGCGGTGCTCAGCCGGTACGCCCCGCTCGAGGTGGTGCACGAGGAGACCTTCGACGCGCGCGACGCGGTGCGCGCCGTGCTCGAGCAGCAGCCCGGTGCGCTCATCGCGGTCGAGGACCGAGGCGGGCGGGGCTACCACGTGAGCCGTCCGTTCCCCGAGGGCGAGCTCGACGGCGAGCTCGTCGTCACCGACCTCGCCGAGATGGTCGCGAAGCCGGTCAGCCGCGTCATCGTGCGCGACCCGCAGGCGACCGCGGAGGAGTTCGTGGAGATGGCCGGGCGGCTCGGCCTGCAGGGCACCGACTACGTCGTCGGCTGGACGGCGTGGCTCGACCTCACGCCGGTCGGGGTCTCCAAGGCCTCGGGCCTCGCCCACGTGTGCGCCGACCTCGGGCTCGACGCCGGCGACGTGCTCGCGATCGGCGACGGCCGCAACGACGTCGAGATGCTGGCGTGGGCCGGCCGGGGCGTGGCGATGGGCCAGGCGGTCCAGGTGGTGCGCGACGCGGCCGACGCGGTGACCGGCACCGTCGACGACGACGGCGCGGCGGTCGAGATCGACCGCTGGTTCGGCTGAGGGCGCGTCCGTGACCCGCCGCCCCCGCCTCGTCGCGACCGACCTCGACGGGACGCTGCTCGGCGCCGACGGCCGGGTCAGCGACCGCACCCGCGCGGTGCTGGTGGCGCTCGAGGAGGAGCACGACGTGCCCGTCGTCTTCGTCACGGGCCGCCCGGTGCGCTGGATGGACGACCTCTGGGCGGACGTCGGCGGCCACGGCCTCGCCGTCTGCTCCAACGGCGGCATCGTCTTCGACGTCGCCGCCCGGGAGGTGCGGGACGCCTTCGCGATCGCTCCTGCCACCCTGCTCGACGTGGCCGAGCGTGTCCGAGCCGCGGCGCCGGGCACGATGTTCGCCCTCGAGACGCTGACGGGCTTCGCGCACGAGCCGGCGTGGCGTCCGCGCCCCGGCGGCGGCCGCCCGCACCGCGGCCCCGAGCCCGTCGTGGCCCCCCTCGCGGACCTCGTCGCCGACGACGCCCCCGCCTGCGTCAAGCTCCTCGCCCGGCACGACGAGGCTTACCCGGAGGACTACTGGCGCGCCCTCGACGCCGCCGTCGGCGACCTCGCCACCGTGACCTGGTCCTCGACCACGGCACTGGTCGAGATCAGCGCCCGCGGCGTCACCAAGGCGACCACCCTGGCCACCCTCTGCGCCGAGCTGGGCGTCGACGCCGCGGACGTCGTCGCCTTCGGGGACATGCCCAACGACGTACCGATGCTGACCTGGGTCGGACGCTCCTGGGCGATGGCCGACGCGCACCCCGACGTCGTCGCCGCGGCCGACGCCGTGGCCGGTCGCCACGACGAGGACGGGGTCGCGGCGACCTTGGCCGCGCTGTTCGGTCTGGCAGGATGGGCCGGCGCCGACGACCAGAGCCCAGGAGGACCCCGATGAACGATCGACCCGCCCGACGCCGCCGCGTCGCCCGGGCCGTCGTCGCCGTCACGGGCGGCCTGCTGCTCGCGCCCGCGGCCGTGGGCGCGACCGCGGTCCCGACGTACGCCGCGGCGCCCGCCAGCGTCTGCGACGGCACGCTCGAGGACCAGGTCGCAGCGGCCGACTCCGTCGTGGTCGGCACGGTCACCGACGTCGTCGCGGCGACGACCGAGGGCGGTCCCACGACGCCCGGGACGTCCGGCGTGGCCGACTCCGTGCCGATCGACGTGCGGCTCGACGTCGAGCGCGTGCTCGCCGGCGACCTCGCGCCGCGCGAGGTGCAGGTGGCGGTGGGCGCGGACGCCACCGGCAAGGGGATGCCCCCGGAGGCCGGGGTCCGGTACGTCGTTCTGCTCGGCGCGGCCGCCGACGCCGAGACCGGCGTGCTCGCCGCCGAGACCTGCAGCTTCCTCTCGACCGGTCAGCTCACCGCGGTGGAGGAGGTCGTCGCCCAGGAGCAGCCCGACGCGGCCGACCCCGCCGAGGTCACCTGGTCGGACGTCTCCGACGGCGACACCGGCCCCAGCGCCGCGGGGCTCGCCCTCCCCGGGCTGCTCCTGGCCGCCATCGGGGTCTTCGGGCTCGCGGGCACCGCGCTGCTGGCCCGCATCACCGGCCGCCGTCGCTGACCGCTGACTGCGGCGGGGCCGGAGCCGGGGCCGCTCAGCCGGTCAGAGGTACATCCCGCCCGACCGGGGCGCCTCGCCCTCGTCGCCGCGCGTGACACCGGGACCTCCGGGGACACCGGGCGCTCCCTGGCCGCCGGGCAGGGCGCGCCGCATCTGCTCGAGCTGGGCCCGGGCCGCCATCTGCTGGGCGTAGATCGCCGTCTGGATCCCGTGGAACAGGCCCTCGAGCCAGCCCACGAGCTGCGCCTGCGCGATGCGGAGCTCGGCGTCGCTGGGCGTGCCCTCCGCGAACGGCAGCGAGAGACGCTGCAGCTCCTCCACGAGCTCGGGGGCGAGGCCCGCCTCGAGCTCCTTGATGGAGGACTGGTGGATCTCCTTGAGGCGGTTGCGGCTCGCCTCGTCGAGCGGCGCGGCCTTCACCTCCTCGAGCAGCTGCCGGATCATGCTGCCGATCCGCATGACCTTCGCGGGCTGCTCGACGAGGTCGCGCGGGTGGGTCTCGCCGTCGGAGCCGTCGCCGGAGCCGTCCTCGTCGCCCGACGTCGCCACGCGGCCCGCGAGGGCGCTGGCCGGCACGGTGCCGACGGGCTGGCCGTCGGGGCCGATGATGACGACCTGGTCCCCGCGGTCCGACTGGTCCTGCTGCTGCCCGTCCTGTGCCTCGTCGCTCATGGGCCCGAGCCTACTGAGGGGTCAGGAGCACCTTGCCCGAGTGGGACGACTCCTCGAGCAGGCCGTGCGCCTCCGCGGCCCGGTCGAGCGGCAGCGTGGCGTGCACGATCGGGCGCACCGCCCCGGAGCCCACGAGCGGCCACACGTGCTCGGCGACCGCGGCGCAGATGGCCGCCTTCTCCTCCACCGGGCGGGCGCGCAGCGAGGTCGCGTGCACCGACGCGCGCTTGGCGAGCAGCCGGCCGAGGTCGAGCTCGCCCTTCGCGCCGCCCTGCATGCCGATGACGACGAGCCGGCCCTCGGTGGCGAGGGCGTCGATGTTGCGGGTCAGGTACTTCGCGCCCATGTTGTCGAGCACGACGTCGGCCCCGCCGGCCTCCTGCAGCACCGCGACGAAGTCCTCCTCGCGGTAGTCGATCGCCCGCTCCGCGCCGAGCTCCTCGCAGAACGCCCGCTTCTCGGCCGAGCCGGCCGTCGTGAACACGCGGGCCCCCATCGCGCTGGCGAGCTGGATCGCGAACGTGCCGATGCCGCCGGCTCCGCCGTGCACGAGGAAGGTGTCGCCGGCGGTGAGGCCGCCGACGGTCACCACGTTCGACCAGACGGTGCAGGCGACCTCCGGCAGTGCGGCGGCGGTCACGAGGTCGACGCCGGGCGGCAGCGGCATGAGCTGGCCGGCGGGCACGACGACGTGGGTGGCGTAGCCGCCGCCGGCGAGCAGCGCGCACACCTCGTCGCCGACCGACCAGCGCCCCTCGTCGGCGACGCCGTCACCGAGCGCCACGACGGTGCCGCTGCACTCGAGGCCGAGCACGTCGCTCGCCCCGGGCGGCGGCGGGTAGAAGCCCCGCCGCTGCAGCAGGTCGGCCCGGTTGACGGCGGTGGCGGCGACCTCCACCAGCACCTCGCCCGGACCCGGCTCCGGGGCGGGCCGCTCGGTCAGGACGAGGGCCTCGGGCCCTCCCGGCTCGGGGGCGATGACAGCACGCATGGGGCCGAGCGTAGGCCGCCTACCCTGGGTGGCATGCGTGTCGCGCTCGTGCAGGAGGCCTCCGACCTCGACCCGGCGGTGAACCGCGACCGGCTCGCCGCCCGGGTGGCCGAGGTCGGTCCGGCCGTCGACCTCGTCGTGCTCCCGGAGGTGTTCGCCCGCGACTTCGGCAAGGCCGGCTCCGACGTCGCGCAGCACGCCGAGACCCTCGAGGGGCCCTTCGTCACGGCCGCCGTCGCCGCAGCCGGCACCGCGGGCACCACGGTCGTGGCCGGGATGTTCGAGCGCTCGGACGACCCGGGCCGCCCCTTCAACACGCTGGTGGTGGTGGACGGCGGGGGCGTGCGTGCGTCGTACCGCAAGATCCACCTCTACGACTCCTTCGGCTACCGCGAGTCCGACCGGCTGCTCGCCGGCCCGACCGCGCCGGTGACCGTCGAGGTCGCGGGGTTCCGGCTGGGCCTGCTGACCTGCTACGACCTGCGCTTCCCCGAGCTCGCCCGCGCGCTCGTCGTCGACCACGGCGCCGAGGTGCTCGTCTGCCCCGCGGCGTGGGTGGCCGGCGAGGGCAAGGTGCGGCACTGGAGCACGCTCGCGGCGGCCCGCGCGATCGAGAACACCGCGTACGTCGCGGCGACCGGCCAGCCTGCTCCGCGCTACAGCGGTCACTCGGTGCTGCTCGACCCGCTCGGCGCCGTGCTGGCCGAGGCAGGCGCCGACGCCGAGGTGCTGGTGGGGGAGGTCGAGCGGTCCGTGCTGGACGAGGCCCGCCGCACGAATCCGTCGCTGGCCAACCGGCGGCTGTAGCCTTGCCCGCCGTGCCGACCCCCACCCTCTCCCGTGAACGCCGCCTCGGTGCCTGGTGGGCGCTGGTGGTCGGTGGCCTCGCGCTCCTGGTGCTCGGGGGCACGGGCGTGCTGCCCGACGTCACGGAGGGGATCGGCGCCGTCGCGGTGACGAGCGCCTACACGTGGGCGCTGGCCGCGCGCACCGGTGGCCGACCGATCGTCTTCGCGGTCCTCGCCGCCGTGGCGGGTGCCGCCGTGCTGCTCCTCGACACGCAGGAGCTGCGCACGGGCGCGGCGGTGATGACGTGCACCGTCGGGGCCGTCCTCGGCGTGATGGCGACCGTGCCCGCCCGCCAGTTCCTCATCGCGGTGCGCGAGGTCGTCATCGCGGTGGTCCTGTCCGGGGGTGCCGCGGTCGCCGCCGTCGGCTACGCCCCGACGGTCTCGCTGGCCCGCTTCGAGTACACCGTCCTCGCCCTCTCCTTCGTCGTCGTCCTCGGGCTCGTCTACCGCCTGGGCGCCGGCCTCCACGGCCTCGGCCGCCGCGGCGTGATCGCCGTCGTGGTGGGCTCGCTCGTGCTCGCGGTGATCCTGGCGTACGCCGAGGCGCTGCGCCGCTACGGCGCCACGTCCGTCGTCGGGTCGGTGCTCGACTCCGCCAGCTGGATGCTCGAGACCGTCGGGGGCGTGCCCCGCCCGATCCAGGCGGCGCTCGGCGTGCCCGCCCTGGCCTGGGGCACCTACATGCGGGCCCGCCGCCGCCAGGGCTGGTGGCTCTGCATCTTCGGCGTGGCCGCGACGGCGCCCGTCGCGAACGGCGTCATGAACCCCTCCGCGACCCTGCTCCAGGCCCTCCTCGGGGTCGTCTACTCGCTCGTGATCGGCTTCGTCCTCGCCTACGTCGTGATCCGCGCCGACCTGGCCCTCACCGGCTCCCGCGGCTCGCGGGCCCGGCGCAACGAGGAGCGCAGCGCCGTGCGTCCCGAGCCGTCCCGGACGCGCCCGCTGCTCTGACACCGTCGTACCCCGCGGTAACGGCTAGCGTCGTGCCCATGGCTCGCAAGCAGGTCGTAGAGGTCGTCGCCGAGATGGTGGCGTCGGTGGTCGAGGTCGGCTGCGCGGTCGGTGACGACGTCACCCCGCAGAGCACCGTGCTGCTGCTGGAGTCGATGAAGATGGAGATCCCCGTCCACCCCGAGCGGGCCGGGCGCGTGCGCGAGATCAAGGTCGCGCCGGGCGACGTCATCCAGGAGGGTGACGTGCTCGTGGTGCTCGACCCCGCCTGACCCGGCTCAACGGGCGACGCAGCAGAGGGAGCGGGATTCGAACCCGCGGTGGGTCTCCCCACGACCGCTTTCAAGGCGGTTCCGATCGGCCACTCCGGCATCCCTCCCGAGCGCGGCCGGAGCCGCGCGTCGGGACCTGAGTGTAGGGGTGCCCGGGCCGCTCAGGCGGGCGGCGAGGCCGCGAGGGCGTCGCGGACGCGCACCGTGTGGTTGTCGACGTCGATGAGCAGCCGCATGAGGTCGCGACGCACCATGTCGGGCTCCGGGCTCTGCAGCACGAGCGTGTCGTAGACCCGCACCCGCTCGAGCAGCGTGTTGCGCGCGTCGAGGAGGCCGGACCCCTCCGGCGCACGCCAGGCCGGTCCGTAGGTGTCGGTCTCGTTGAGCAGCAGGCTGCGCACGCCGGCGAGCCGCTGGCGCACGGTCCAGCGCCAGTTGCCCAACGCCGGTCCCTGGCGGCTGTGCGGGGGCGGCAACGCGTCGAGGGCGACGTGCAGCGCGTGGAGGGCGGGGTGGGGGCTGCGCACGTTCATCTCCTCGGGCGACGTTCGGGGACGGTCGGGACGGGTCCCGAGCACGAGTGTGACACGTGTCACCACATGCCGTGAGGGACAATGGTCCGGTGCAGCAGGACATCCGCCTCGCCCCCGCCGTCGCCGCGCGGCTCCTCGGCTCCGCCGTCGTCGTCCTCGGCGTCGTCGCCGTCGTGCTCTTCGCCGCCGCCTGGCTCCTCGACCTCTCCCCGGGCGTGCCGGTGCTCGTCGTCGCGGTGCTGCTGTTCGCGCTCGGGGCGGCGGGTCTCCACCTGCTGACCCGCGCCTACGTCGTACGGCTCACCGAGGACGGCTACCGGGTGCGCTTCGTGCGCGGCGCCGGCGCGACCCGCGCGCGGTGGGTGGACGTCGAGGACGCCGTGACGACGTACGTCGCGGACGAGCCCTGCGTGGTGCTGCGGCTCAAGGACGGGGGGTCGACGACCATCCCCGTCACGTTCCTCGCCGGCGACCGGGAGCGCTTCGTCGAGCTGGTCCACGAGCGCCTCATGCGGGGCCGGGGGCTGCGCAAGCTCTGAGCGCCACCTGATTGGGCGCGGCCCGGCTGCTCTGTGTAGCCTGTGACGGCTGTCGAGGAGGCGTCGCCTAGTCCGGTCTATGGCGCCCGCCTGCTAAGCGGGTTTGGGGCTACAACCCCATCGAGGGTTCAAATCCCTCCGCCTCCGCAGTGCCTGAGCCCCACGGGTCCGCCCGTGGGGCTCAGTCGTTCCCCGAGGTCTGCAACTTCCTGCAGGAACTCGCATTGCACAGACATGACCCGGGCTTCACCTGACGGGAACCCCTCCCATGGCGCAGTATGGGACGAGCGGGCCGGAGGGGCCTGCCTTTTCCGTGCAACGAGGGAGCCACCATGAAGTTCGTCCGCCGCGCCGGACTCGCGGTTGCCGCTGCCGCGATCAGCATCGGTCTGGTGGGTGCCGCCGCCGGCTCCGCCCACGCCGACACCAGCTGGGGCCAGAAGAAGCGCATCGCCGTCGTCCAGACCGCCCCGGTCCAGGACGAGCCGGGCGACACGAGCTGGGGTCAGGGCTGACCTCGCTCCCCACGAACTCCTGAGGCGAGGACCAACCCAACCCCCACAGTGCGGTCCCTGCCCCCCGGCTCGCCTCAGGTGTGAGGGCGGTGGCGCCATGCGCCACCGCCCTTGTTCTTTCCCGGATCAGGACGACTCAGGACGCTCGTGCCCCGAGACGCCGCGCTGCCCCATCGTGTAGCCGAGCTGGAAGCGCGTCTGCGCCTCGAACTCGTCCTTGAGGTCCGCGACGTAGCCCGCGTAGGTGCGCGGGCTGACGCCGAGCCGCTTCGCGCTGACCGGGTCGGCGTGGCCCTCGATGAGCATCCGGATGGTCATGGCGCGCTGCTCCGCTGCGATGTCGCGCAGCATCGAGCTCTCGTTGTTGGAGAAGGCCCGGCCGCGCTCCCAGTGCCGCTCGAAGACGTCGACGAGGTAGGCCACGAGGGACGGCTCCCGGATGGCGATCGCCACCGAGTGCCCCTCCCGGCCCGGGATGATGGCGACCATCCGGTCGACCACGATCATGCGGTTGAAAAACTCGTCGAGCGTGCGCACCTCGGCGCCGCGCTCGGTGACGGTCGCGACGTACTTGTGCGTGATCGAGCTGCGCCTCGCCGCGTGCTGGTAGAGCGTGCGCATCCGCACGCCGCGCTCCAGGGCCCGCACGTCGCGCTCCGCGGCCTTCGCCAGCGAGCCGGAGTTGCGGCCGACCTGCGGCTGCGCGGTGAGCAGCTCGGACTCCGCGTCGGCCACGACGGCGGCGATGTAGGGGTCGATCGCGTCGCCGCGGATCTCGGTGATCGGGCCCGCGGCCGGCTGCGGCGCCCGGCGCCACGCCTGCGAGAGCGCGCCGAAGGTGCGGGCCCACGCCGAGGACTCCGCCAGCAGCTCCGCGCCGCGCTGCCCGAGGGGGGTGACCACCTGCGAGGTGGCCGCGGTGGGGTCGACCGCCACCCACCGCTTGGTGCGCGGGTCGAGGCCGAGGAGGCCGAGCTCCACGAGGAGCGTGTACGGCGCGTGCAACGCCCCGCCGCGCGCGATCCGCGGGTCGTCGTCGGCCAGGCCGCCCCCGGCGAGCACCTCCTCGTAGAGCGGGATCCCCGACTCCTCGAAGAGCGCACGCTGCTCCGGGCCCACCTCGACCATCCACGACCTCCGACCTGCGTCCCCGCTGCTTACGGCCCCCGGCCCCGATGATCCCATGGAACGCACGACGCCCCCGGCCGTCGGCCGGGGGCGTCGTGTCGGGGGACGAGCGGTCGGTCAGAGACCGAGGCGCGCCTTGAGACCGTCGAGCTCGGTCCAGAGCACGGACGGCAGGTCGTCGCCGAACTTCTCGAACCACTCGGTGATCTGCGGGATCTCGGCCTTCCACTCCTCGGGGTCGACCGCGAGGGCGGCGGCGAGGGTCTCGGGCGTCACGTCGAGGCCGTCGATGTCGAACGAGCCCTCGGCGGGCACGTGACCGATCGGGGTCTCGACCGCGGCGGCCTGGCCGTCGATGCGCTCGACGATCCACTTGAGCACGCGGCTGTTCTCACCGAACCCGGGCCACAGGAAGCCGCCCTCGTCGTCGCGGCGGAACCAGTTGACGTAGAAGATCTTCGGCAGCTTGGCGGCGTCGTTGTCCTTGCCGATGTTGATCCAGTGGCCGAAGTAGTCGCCCGCGTTGTAGCCGATGAACGGCAGCATCGCCATGGGGTCGCGCCGCACGACGCCGACCGCGCCGATCGCCGCGGCCGTCGTCTCGCTCGACAGGGTCGCGCCGAGGAACGTGCCGTGGGTCCAGTCGCGGGCCTCGAAGACGAGCGGGATCGTCGTCTTGCGGCGGCCGCCGAACAGGATGGCGTCGATCGGCACGCCGCGCGGGTCGTCGTACTCCGCCGCGAGGATGTCGCACTGCTTGATCGGGGTGCAGTAGCGCGAGTTCGGGTGGCTGGAGAGCTCGTCGCTCTCGGGCGTCCAGGGGTTGCCCTTCCAGTCGGTGGCCCGGGCCGGCGGGTTCTCGAGGCCCTCCCACCAGACGTCGCCGTCCTCGGTGAGCGCGACGTTCGTGAAGAGCGAGTTGCCCTTGTTGATCGTCGCCATCGCGTGGGGGTTGGTGTGCTCGTTGGTGCCGGGGGCGACGCCGAAGAAGCCGTACTCCGGGTTGACGGCCCACAGGCGACCGTCGGGGCCGATGCGCATCCAGGCGATGTCGTCGCCGAGCGTCTCGACCTTCCAGCCCGGGATGGTGGGCTTGAGCATGGCGAGGTTGGTCTTGCCGCAGGCGCTGGGGAACGCGGCCGCGACGTACTTCACGACGCCCTGCGGGCTCGTCAGCTTGAGGATGAGCATGTGCTCGGCCAGCCAGCCCTCATCGCGGGCGATGACGCTCGCGATGCGCAGCGCGTAGCACTTCTTGCCGAGCAGGGCGTTGCCGCCGTAGCCGGAGCCGAAGGACCAGATCGCGCGCTCCTCGGGGAACTGCACGATGTACTTGGTCTCGTTGCACGGCCAGGCGACGTCCGCCTCGCCCTCGGCGAGCGGGTGGCCGACGGAGTGCAGCGCGGGCACCCACTTGACGTCCTCGCCGGCCGCGTCGAGCTCCTCGATGCGACGGAGCACGTTGGTGCCGAGGCGCGCCATGACGCGCATGGAGACCGTGACGTAGGCCGAGTCGGTGATCTCGACGCCGAACATCGGCTGCTCGGCCTCGAGGTGGCCCATGACGAAGGGGATGACGTACATCGTGCGCCCGCGCATGCAGCCCGCGTAAAGCCCCCGCATGAGCTCCTTCATCTTCTCCGGCGCCATCCAGTTGTTGGTGGGGCCGGCGTCCCGCTCGTCGACGGAGCAGATGTAGGTGCGGTCCTCGACGCGCGCCACGTCGATCGGGTCGGACGCGCCGTAGAAGGAGTTGGGCTTGAGCTCCGGGTTGAGGCGGGTGAAGGTGCCCGTCTCGACGAGCGCGTCGGTCAGCTCCGTCCACTCCTCGTCGGAGCCGGTCACCCAGTGGATGCGCGCGGGCTGCGTGAGCTCGGCGACCTCCTCGACCCAGGCGAGGATCCCGGCGTGGGTGGTGGGCGGCGTGGAGTCCGTGGACTCGGGGGCGGGGGCGGTGGCGGTCATGGTTACCTCTCGCGCTTCCGGCAGGCGCCCGCCATCACGGGCCCGGCCGGCCGTCGAGCGTGTCGACGGTGTGGTCGGAGTGCTGATCGCGCGGCGTCGTCGACGGCGATGCCGGGCTCGTGCGAGCCCGGGTTGAGGTGAGGCTAGACGGGCCCCGACGGCCGCACCATTGGATCGGTCTAAGCGTGCGTCGAACCCACGACGGAGCGTCGTAGACGTGACCTGCACCACTTCTGACCTGGCGGTTCACCCGATCGGGCCAGCGCGAGCGCTCGTTCGGTACGGCGCTCAGAACCCCCCGTCGAACCCGCCGCCCCCGTCGAAACCGCCCCCGTCGAAGCCCCCGCCGCCGTCGTGCCCGCCGCCGTCGAGGCCGCTGCCGTCGAAGCCGCCGCCCCCGAGGTCCTGCCCTGCCGTCCCGAGCGCGGGTCCGGCCAGCATGGCTCCGAGGAACACCGCGGGGAACAGGCCCTGCGCGGCGGCGTGCCCGTAGTAGCCGCTCACGTAGGGCCGGTAGGCCGCACCGCCGTCGTACCAGGGCACCATCTCGCCGTCGCGGCGCACCATGCGCGTGTCGGGGTCGGCGCCCGCGGCGAGCCGCTCGGCGTCGGCGCGGCAGACGGGCACGTCGCGCTCGATCCCGCCGGGCGGTGCCCAGGCCACCTCGGTGGTGGACGGTCCGTGGGCGGGGTTGAAGAAGCAGGGCGACAGCCGCTCCGGCAGCGGGTCGCCGGCCTGACGGGCGAGCACGCACGCCATGGCGTGGCGGCCGTCCTCCAGCGACCGGGTGACGCCCTTGACGTCGCTCGGCTCGCGCACGTCGCGCAGCAGGTCCTTCGCCGCCTCGTAGGCGTCGAGAGCGCGCTGGTAGTCCTGCCGCATCGGCACGTCGAGGTCGGTCACGAGCGTGTCGATGTGGAGCTCCTGGAGCTCCTCGCCGAAGCGCGTCACGTCCTCCTCGGCGACCGCCGTCACCCGCCGCAGCGCATCGGCGGCGGCGAGCTGCTCCGCCCGTCGGCGCCGCACGGCGACCACCCCCGCCGTCGCGGCGAGAGCGATGAGGACCAGCAGCACGACCCACCCCGTCATGAGCCGAGCCTAGGTCAGGCCACCCGAGCCGCCCGGCGGGCGAGCGCGAGGCCGACCTGGGCACGGTGGGCGACGAGCTCGACCACGCAGGGGTGCGCGCCCAGCACGTCGGCCACCACGCTGGCGCCCGCGGCGCGGGCCTCGTCGGCGCAGCGGCGGGCGAAGAAGCCGGGAGCGAGGAGGTACGGCACGACCGCGTCCCCCGGCCGCACGACCGCGGCCGGGCGGTCGCCGAGCCCCGAGAGCGTCGCGACCCGCACGGGGCCGCCCCACAGCAGGCCGAGCATCCGCGCGGTGGTCGCGAGGTCGGCCAGGGAGCCGGGGCGCCGCGACCCGGCGGCCACCATCGTCACCGGCTGGCCCGGGCGCGCCCCGGCCTCGCGCAGGCGGGCGCACATCGCGTCGGCCAGCAGCGGCGACGGACCGAGCGCGGCCGTCAGGGCCGTGGGCACGGGCGCGGCCGCGACCGCCTCGGGCACGTCGGAGTCGACGTGCAGCCCGGCGGACAGCAGCAGCGGCATGACGACCACCGGGCGGTCGGCCGCGGCCAGCACGTCGGTGAGGAGCGGGTCGGCGAGCTCGACGTACGACGCCGTCGCCGGCACGCCCACCAGCTCGCCGGCCGCCTGCGTCAGGGCCCGCGCGACGGGGCTGCCGGAGCCGTCGCGGGTGCCGTGGGCGACGGTCACCAGCAGGGGGTGCGGCACGGGCACGGTCATCTCCTCAGGACTCCACCGCGAGGCGGTAGCCCCGCTTGACGACGGTCTGCACGACCTTGGTGCCGACGGCGGCCCGCAGCCGCGCGACGGCCATGTCGACGGCGTGGTCGGAGCTCGCGTGACCCGACCCGGCGCCCCGGGGCAGCGCGGCGAGCAGGGTACGGCGCGGGACGACCGCCCCCGGGGTCTCGGCCAGCGCCTGCAGCACGGCCAGCGGCGCGGGCGTGAGCGGCGCCTCGACGCCGTCGACGAGCACCGTGTCGCCCACGAGGCGCAGCGCGTGGCCGCCGGCCTCGATGGCGATGCCCTCGGAGCGCAGCGGCAGCTCGGTCTCGAGCAGCTTCACCATCGCGGCGAGGCGCGCTCGGTCGGGCTCGACCGTCGGCACGCCCCACAGCTCGAAGGCGGCCGTGGTGACCGGTCCGACGCTGGCGGCGAGCACGTCGGCCTGGAACGCGGCGACGACCTCGTCGCGGCGCCCGACGGAGGCCGCGGCCTCCATGAGGGCGGCGACGGCCGGCGCGGAGGTGAAGGTGACGGCGTCGACGCTGCGGTCGGCGATGTGGTCGATGAGGCCGAACATGGGGGTCGGGTCCTCCGCGGGCTCGACGCGGTAGACGGCCACGGAGGTGACGACCGCGCCGAGCCGCCGCAGCGCGTGGGCGACCATCGACAGCGACTGGCCGTGCTCCTGCACGACGATGTGGGCGTCGGTCAGGTCCCGTCCGCGCAGGTGGGCGAGCACGTCGTCGAAGCGCTCCGACTCGGGCGACCACAGCTCGCGCAGCCCCCGGCGGCGCAGCGCCCCGACCGACTTCGGTCCGCGGGCGAGGATCTCCGCGCGTCCCAGGTGGGCGACGAGGTCGTCCAGCAGCCCCCACGACTCGGCGGCGTCGAACCACGCCTTCATGCCGATGCCGGTCGTCGCCAGGAAGAGGTCGACCGGCCGCGCCAGCACCTCCTCGGTGACCGCCCGCAGCGTGGCGTCGTCGACCCGGCGCGGGTCGAGCGCGAGGGCGGGCGCCCACACGGTCGTGGCGCCCCGGCGCTCCAGCAGCGCGACCTGCTCCTCGACCTTGCGGGCCGCGGTCACGCCGATGGTGAAGCCCGAGAGCGGGCCGTCCGTCATGGGGCCTCCTGTTCCGTGAGCTGGTCCGTGAGCTGGTCCGTGAGGGGAGGACCGACGTGGACGACGCCGTCGGTCACGCGCACGGCGTACGCCTGGACCCGCACCGTCGGGTCGTCGAGGCACACGCCGTCCCGCAGGCCGAACGGCTGCTTGAGCATGGGCGAGGCGACGAAGGGTACGTCGCCGCGCGTGCCCACGATGCCACGGGCCAGCACCGAGGCGTTCGCGAACGGGCACCGGTTGTCGAGGGCGAACCACGCGTCGTCGTACGTGCGGAACAGCGCGAGCGCACGGCCCTCGACGAGCGCGGCGACACCTCGCTCGCGGGGGAGGTCGTCGACGGTGCAGACGGGGGTCCAGCTCATCGCGGGGCTCCTACCGGGATGGACGCGCCGAGGTCCACGGGGGCATCCGGCTCCGCCGGACGCACCTGGCCGCGCTCCGTGGTGAAGGTGATGGCCGGGTCGGGCACGTCGGGGGCGTTGACGAAGGAGACGAAGCGGGCGAGCTTCGCGGGGTCGTCCAGCGTGGCCTTCCACTCGTCGAAGTAGGAGTCGACGTGGCGGGCCATCGCGGCCTCGAGCTCGCTGCCGAGCCCGAGGGCGTCGTCCACGACGACCTCGCGCACGCGCTCGAGACCGCCGTCGAGCGACTCCACCCAGGGCGCCGTGCGCTGGAGGCGGTCGGCGGTGCGGATGTAGTACATGAGGAACCGGTCGAGGTAGCGCACGAGCGTCGCGGTGTCGACGTCGCCGACGAGCAGCTCGGCGTGGCGGGGCGTGGCGCCGCCGTTGCCCGCGACGTACAGGTTCCAGCCCTTCTCGGTGGCGATGACGCCGAAGTCCTTGCTGCGGGCCTCGGCGCACTCGCGGGCGCAGCCGGAGACGCCGCCCTTCAGCTTGTGGGGGCTGCGGAGGCCCCGGTAGCGGAGCTCGAGGTCGATGGCGAGCTGCACCGAGTCCTGCACGCCGTAGCGGCACCACGTCGACCCGACGCACGACTTCACGGTGCGCAGCGACTTGCCGTAGGCGTGGCCCGACTCGAAGCCGGCATCGACGAGGCGCGTCCAGATGGCCGGCAGCTCCTCCATCCGGGCACCGAACAGGTCGATCCGCTGGCCGCCGGTGATCTTCGTGTACAGCCCGAAGTCGCGCGCCACCTCGCCGATGACGATGAGCTTGTCGGGGGTGATCTCGCCGCCGGGGATGCGCGGGACGACGGAGTAGGTGCCGTTCTTCTGGATGTTGGCGAGGTAGGCGTCGTTGGTGTCCTGCAGCGCGCCGGTCTCGCCCTCGAGCACGTGGCCGTTCAGCTGGCTGGCGAGGATCGAGGCGATCGTCGGGCGGCAGATGTCGCAGCCGCGGCCCGTCCCGTGGCCCTCGACGACCTCGGTGAAGGAGCGGTAGCCGTGCACGGCCACCACGTCGAAGAGCTCTTGGCGGGTGAGGGCGAAGTGCTCGCACAGGCTCGTGTCGACGGTCTTGCCGACGGCGGTGAAGTAGTCCTCGATGATCCCCTTGACCGTCGGCACGCAGGAGCCGCACGTGGTGCCCGCGCCGGTGCAGGCCTTCGTCGCGCCGAGGTCCTCGCACCGGTGCTCCCCGTCGACGTCGACGGCGTCGAGGAGGTCGCGCTTCGTCACGTTGTTGCACGAGCAGACGACGGCCTCGTCGGGCAGGCCCAGCTGCAGCGCGCCGCGCGACTCGGGGAGGATCAGCTCCTCGGGGTTGTCGGGCAGCAGCATGCCGCTGGCCACCATGGGGCGCAGGAGCCCGTACGCCGAGGCGTCGCCCACGAGGATCCCGCCGAGGAGCACCCAGGAGTCGGGGGCGTCGGGGGCGGGGCCGACCACGAGCTTCTTGTAGAGCCCCGCGACGGCGTCGGAGAACACGAGCTCGAGGGCGTCGGGCGTGGTGGCGAACGCGTCGCCGAACGAGGCGACGTCGACGCCGAGGAGCTTGAGCTTGGTGGACATGTCGGCGCCGGTGAAGGCGCCGGCGCTGCCGCCGAGCAGGGTGTCGACGACGATCTCGGCCATGGCGTATCCGGGGGCGACGAGGCCGTACATCACGCCCGCCGGGGCCGCGCACTCGCCGATCGCCCACACGTGGGGGTCGGTGACGGAGCGCAGCTGCTCGTCGACGAGCACGCCGCCGCGCGGGGCGACCTCGAGCTCGGCGTCGCGGGCCAGGGCGTCGCGGGGCCGGATGCCGGCGGAGAAGACGACGATGTCGGCGGCGATCGGGTCGGCGTCGCGCAGGCCGAGGCCCGCGACGCGGCCCGTGCCGTCGTCGAGCACCTCGGTGGAGGCGACGCCGCAGTGCACCGTGAGGCCCAGCTTCTCGATGTGGCGCACCAGGGTCGCGCCGCCCGTCTCGTCGAGCTGCACGGGCATGAGCCGCGGCGCCATCTCGACGACGTGCGCCTCGACCCCCAGCTGGTGGAGGGCGTTGGCGGCCTCCAGGCCGAGCAGCCCGCCGCCGATGACGACGCCCCGCTTGCGGGCACCGTCGGGCCCGGGGGCGGCCGCGGCGCGGATCGCCTCGAGGTCCTCGATCGTGCGGTAGACGAAGCAGCCGTCGAGGTCCTTGCCCGGCACGGGCGGCACGAACGGCGCGGCGCCCGTGGCGAGCA
The DNA here is from genome assembly GCA_038184435.1 of Nocardioides alkalitolerans. Lineage (NCBI taxonomy): Bacteria > Bacillati > Actinomycetota > Actinomycetes > Propionibacteriales > Nocardioidaceae > Nocardioides > Nocardioides alkalitolerans. Next base: position 3,684,306 of record CP116227.1, read on the forward strand.
CGAGCTCGTCGTAGCCGACCTGCTCGCCCTCCGCCGTCGTCACCGTGCGGGCCTCCCGGTCGATCCCGACCACCGCGGTGGTGAGGCGGAGCGTGACGCGGGGGTCGTCGTACGCGCCGGTCGGCAGCAGGGAGAGCGCGTCGGCGCCGACCTCGAAGAACGAGGTGAGGGCGACGCGGTCGTAGGCCGCGCGGGGCTCCTCGCCGATCACCACGACGTCGTGGGTCGCGGTGAGGCCGCGCTCGACGGCGGCGGCGACGAACCGGTGGCCGACCATGCCGTGGCCGACCACGACGATGCGGGGACGGCGGCCGTCGGTGGTGGGGCTCATGGCGTTCCTCCGGTGGGGACGGGGGTGGGTGCGGGCGTGCGGGTGGCGAGCAGGGCGCGGACGGCGTCGGCGCAGCCGCCGCAGCCGGTGGTGGCGCGGGTGGTCTCCCGCACCTCGTCGAGGGAGCCGCAGGCGCGCAGCGCGCCGGCGCTGACACCGGCGCAGGCGCAGACCTCGGCGGTGTCGGGCAGGTCGGCGGGGCCGGTCGCGGTCGTGCGCCGCTCCGGCAGGAGCAGGTCGCCGGGCTCGTGAGGGCCGAGCACGGTGCCGCGCTCGACGTACTGCGTCAGCAGCCCCACCCGCGCCAGGTCGCCGACGAGGGCGGCGGCGACGATGCGACCGTCGCGCACGACGAGCTTGCGGTGGGAGCGGGTGACGGGGTTGGTCACGGCGACGACCTCGCCGCCGGCGGCGGCCGCGGCCTCCGGGTCGCCGAGCACCGCGACGTCGAGGCCCGTGGCGCGGAGGCGGGCGACCTCGCGGATGCCGGGGTACGGCGCGGGCGCCGGGTCGTCCGTGCCGGCGAGCAGCTGCACGGCCAGGCACGTGGCCTGGTCCCACGCGGGGCCGACGAAGCCCGAGACGCGCCCGGCGTGCTGGGCGCAGTCGCCGATGGCGTGGACGGCCGGGTCGGTGGTGGCGAGGCGGTCGTCGACGACGATCCCGCGGCGCACCTCGAGGCCGGCCCCGCGGGCGAGCGCGGTGGCAGGACGACCGCCGGCGGTCAGCACCACGAGGTCGGTGGCGAGGACGTGGCCGTTGTCGAGCCGGACGCCCACGGCGTGCTCGGGCATCGGGCTGGGGACGAGCCGGGTGGCGCGGGCGCCGGTGTAGACGGTCGTGCCGAGCCGGGCCAGGTCGCGGGCCAGGATGCTCGCCCCGGCGCGGTCGAGCTGGCGGGACAGCACGTGGTCGGCGCCCTCGACGACCTCGGTGACGACGGCACGGCGGCCGGCGCGGGCGCCGAGCGCACGGGCGACCTGCAGGCCGAGGAGCCCGCCGCCGACGACGACGGCGCGGCGCACGGGGCGGGTCGGGTCGTCGAGCGCGGCGAGCAGTCCGCGGAGGTCGCCCGCCGAGCGGAAGGCGTGGACGGCGGGGTGGAGCGAGCCGTCGGGGCGCACCAGCCCGCGCACCGGGGGCAGCGTCGGGATGCTGCCGGTCGCGAGCACCAGCCGGTCGTAGGGCACCCGGCTGCGGTCGACGAGCACCACCTCGCGGGCGTCGCGGTCGATCTCCGCGACGCGGGCGCCGGTGCGCAGCGTGACGCCGGCCGCGGCGTACCAGTCCTCGTCGCGGAGCGTGATCGCCCGCTCGTCGTGGACGCCCTCGAGCACGGCGGAGAGCAGGATGCGGTTGTAGGCCGGGCCGGTCTCGTCGCCCAGCACCGTCAGCCGGTTCCCGCGCTCCACCCAGCCGCCGGCGACGAGGGTCTCGACGAGGCGGACCGCGGCCATGCCGTGGCCGACGACCACCAGGTGCTGGGAGTGCTCGGGGACGTGCGCGTTCATGCGCTCACCGCCGCCGCGCACACCTTGAACTCCGGCATGCGGCTCGCCGGGTCGAGGGCGTCGTTGGTGAGCCGGTTGGCGCCGACCCAGTGGAACGGCACGAAGACGGTGTCGGGGCGGATCGTCTCGACCACGCGCGCGGGGGCGCGCATCGACCCGCGGCGGGTGCGCACGGTCAGCACCTCGCCGTCGGCCGTGCCGAGGCGGCGCGCCAGGAGGGGGTGGAGCTCGACGTACGGGCCCGTGTCGGGGAGGTCCTTGACGCGGCGCGTCTGGGCGCCGGACTGGTACTGCCCCAGCACCCGCCCCGTCGTCAGGTGCAGCGGGAAGTCGTCGCAGGGCTGCTCGGCGGCGCCGCGGAACGTGGTGACGAGGAAGCGCGCGCGGCCGTCGGCGTGCCCGAAGCGGTCGGTGAAGAGCCGGGGGGTGCCGGGGTGCGGCGTGCCGTCGGCGTACGGCGCGGGGCAGGGCCAGAAGACGCCGTGCTCGGCGCGGATGCGGTCGTAGGTGATGCCCGCGTAGTCGGCCGGCCCGCCCGCGGAGGCCCGGCCGAGCTCGGCGAAGACCTCCTCGGGGTCGGTGGAGAACGTGCTCGGGGCGTCGAGCCGCTCGGCCAGCGCGGCGATCACCTCGAGGTCGGTGCGCACCCCCGCAGGCGGCGTGATCGCGCGCTGCCGGAGGACGACCCGGCCCTCGAGGTTGGTCATGGTGCCCGTCTCCTCGGCCCACTGGGTCACGGGCAGCACGACGTCGGCGAGGGCCGCGGTCTCCGACAGCACGAGGTCGGCCACGACGAGGAGGTCGAGGCTGCGGAGCCGCTCGGTGACGTGGAGGGCGTTGGGGGCCGAGACGACGATGTTGGAGCCCATCACCAGCATCGCCCGGGGACCGGCGGGCGCTTCGTCGGTGGCGGGCCGACCGAGCGCGTCGAGCAGCTCGTAGGCCGAGCGGCCCTTGCCCGGCAGGGTCGCGGGGTCGACGCCCCACACCGCGGCGACGTGGGCGCGGGCCGCGGGGTCCTCGATGGACCGGTAGCCGGGCAGCTGGTCGGCCTTCTGCCCGTGCTCGCGGCCGCCCTGGCCGTTGCCCTGGCCGGTGAGGCAGCCGTAGCCCGCCCCCTCGCGACCCGGCATGCCGAGCGCGAGGGCCACGTTGATCCAGGCCAGCACGGTGTCGGAGCCCTGGTTGTGCTGCTCCACGCCGCGGGCGGTCAGCACGAGGACCCGTCCGCCCCGACGCGCGGTCCCGATGAGCAGGTCGGCCAGGGCGCGCACCTCGGCGGCGGCGATGCCCGTGACGCGCTCGACCTGCTCGGGCCACCAGGTCGCGACCGACCGGCGGACCTCGTCGAAGCCGGTGGTGCGGGCCGCGACGTACGCCTCGTCCACGGCACCCGCCGCCACCACGAGATGGAGGACGCCGAGCGCCAGCGCGAGGTCGGTGCCGGGCACCGGGGCGAGGTGGAGGTCGGACCGCTCCGCGGTCGGCGTACGCCGCGGGTCGACCACGACGACCTGCCCGCCCCGGGCGCGCAACCGGTCGAGGTGGCGTGCTGCCGGGGGCGCGGTCTCCGCCAGGTTGGAGCCGGCGAGCACGACCACGTCGGCCTTCTCGACGTCGGCCAGGGGGAAGGGCAGCCCGCGGTCGAGCCCGAGCGCCCGGAGGCCCGCAGAGGCGGCCGAGCTCATGCACCACCGGCCGTTGTAGTCGATCTGGCTCGTGCCCAGCGCCACCCGGGCGAACTTGCCCAGGGCATAGGCCTTCTCGTTGGTGAGTCCCCCCGCACCGAACACGGCGACGCCGTCGGCGCCGTGCTCGGTGCGGACCCGGGAGAGCTCGGAGGCGACGAGGTCGAGGGCCTCGTCCCAGGTGGCGGCCCGCAGCTCGCCGCGCGAGCCGTCGGCCGTGCGGTCCCGCACGAGCGGGGTGGTCAGCCGCTCGCGGTGGCCGCGCAGACCGGTGCTCGTCCAGCCCTTGCGGCACAGGGCACCCTCGTTGACCGGGAACGTCGCCCACGGCTCGACCGTGAGGGCGCGGCCCTCGCGGACGAGCGTCATGCCGCACTGCAGGGAGCAGTAGGGGCAGTGGGTGGTGGTCAACGGGTTCTCCGGTCTCTCGGGGCGGGGCGGGGCGGTGGGTGGTGGGCTCAGACGTGTGCGGCGAGGCGGCCGCGGCGGAGGTAGACGCCGTAGGTCACGGCCGTGCAGAGCACGTAGTAGGCCGCGAAGACCAGGAACGCGCCCTTGGTGGCGGACAGCGGGTCGGCGACCCACGGTGCGCTGAAGGCGAGCGGGATGAGGAAGCCGCCGATCGCGCCGATCGCGCCGATGACGCCGAGGGCCGCGGAGGCCTGCTTGCCGGCCGCCGTCAGGGCCCCGGTGCGCTCGGGGGAGCCCGCGGGCGTGGTCGACTCGGCCCGACGACGCCAGATCGCGGGGATCATCTTGTAGGTCGAGCCGTTGCCGATGCCGGTGCAGGCGAACACGAGGAGGAAGAACCCGAGGAAGAGCGGGAACAGGCTCTCGTTCTCCGTCGCGATCGCCGGGTCGGCGGTCGGGTTCGGCGTGAGCTGGAAGACGGTCCAGAGCACGGCGAGGGTGCCGACGGTGAGCCCGAGGAACGCGAGCAGCGTGATCCGCGCACCGCCGTACCGGTCGGCGAGCCAGCCGCCCACGGGCCGCGCCACGGAGCCGACGCCGGCGCCGAGGAACGCGTAGTAGGCGAAGAAGATGCCCGTGCCGAGGGGGGCGGGCTCCGGCACCCAGAAGTTCAGCTTGATGAGCAGCGGCATCGCGGCGGAGTAGCCGATGAACGAGCCGAAGGTGCCGATGTAGAGCACCGCCATGATCCAGGTGTGCGGCTCCTTGACGACCCGCAGCTGCTCGCGGGGCTTCGCGACCGCCGTGCCGAGGTTGTCCATCCACAGCCAGGCCGCGACGGTGGCCGCGACGGCGAGGCCCGCGTAGAGCAGCGCCGCGCGCTCCAGGTGGATGCCGCCCTCGGACGCCTTCACCAGGCCGAAGATGCCCGCGCCGCCGACGACGACCGGCAGCAGCAGCTGGATCAGCGCGACGCCGAGGTTGCCGCCCGCGGCGTTGAGGCCGAGCGCGGCGCCCTTCTTCGCGGTCGGGTAGAAGTAGTTGATGTTGGCCATCGAGCTGGCGAAGTTGCCGCCGCCGAAGCCGGCGGTGGCGGCGATGACGCAGAAGACCCAGTACGGCGTGCCCTCGTTGGTGACCGCCGCGGCGAAGCCGAGCGTCGGCACCAGCAGCAGCGCCGCCGAGACGATCGTCCAGTTGCGGCCGCCGAACAGCCCGACCGCGAAGGTGTAGGGGATCCGCAGCAGCGAGCCCACCAGGTTGGGGATGGCCACCAGCAGGAACAGCTGCTGAGGGGAGAACGCGAAGCCCATCGCCACCAGGTAGGCCGAGCTCACGCTCCAGATCAGCCACACCGAGAAGCCCAGGTGCTCCGCGAAGATGGACCAGAGGAGGTTGCGGCGGGCGACGGGCTGGCCCGTCTCGGCCCAGAACTGCTCGTCCTCGGGGCGCCAGTCGTCGATCCAACGGCGCGTGCGGCGAGGACGCTGCGTCGTCGCAGCGTCGTGCCTCGTCTCGGTGCCCGACCCGGGCTGGGGAGCGGTGATGGTCACGGGGAGGAGCCTGGGTCGCGCGTGTTACGCCGGCCGGGGTCCGTGTTTCACGCTCGCGTCACTTTTCGCTCACGGCCTCACAAGGCCAGCGGCGGGACAAGTCGATTTCGTCTGGCGCGGAGCGTCGGCTATGGTTTCCGGGTTGCTCGTTCAGGCGGGCAACGAGCGCCCGTAGCTCAACGGATAGAGCATCTGACTACGGATCAGAAGGTTTGGGGTTCGAATCCCTACGGGCGCGCAGGTCGAGGAGCCCGGACATCGCGTCCGGGCTTCTTCCGTTTTCACGACCACCCCGCCGTCCGCTCCCGCAGCTCGCCGTACCGCTCGCGCACCTGCGGCGTCGCTGCCGCCTCGAGCACCCGGTTCCCGGCGGGCGCCGGCCACGCCGGGGGCGTCGCCGTGCCGGCCAGGGCCCAGGCGGCCTGCCGGGCGGCGCCGAGCGCGACGTACTCCTGCTGGGGCGGCAGCTCGACGGGCCGTCCGAGCACCGCGGGCAGGATCTCCTGGACGGCCGCGCTGCGGGCGGCGCCGCCGACGACGAGCACACGGCGCACCTCGGCGCCGAGCAGCGTCGTGAGGTGGTCGAGGGCGTCGGCGAGCGAGCAGGCGAGGGCCTCGTAGGCCGCGCGGGCGAGGTCGGCGCGCGTCGTGGCGGGGGACAGGCCGGTCCACGTGCCCCGGGCGCGCGGGCGGTCGGGGGTGCGCTCGCCGCCGTAGTAGGGGAGCAGCACCACGCCGCCGGCCCCGGGCTCGGCGCTGAGCGCGAGCTCCGCGAGGCCGTCGTGGTCGACGCCGAGCCACCGGGCCTGGTGGTCGAGCACCTGCGCGGCGTTGAGCGTCACCGACATCGGCAGGTAGTGCCCGGTCGCGTCCGCGAAGCCCGTGACCAGACCGGACGGGTCGGCGACGGGGTCCACGACGACCATCGAGGCCACCCCGGACGTGCCGATGGAGAGCAGCGCGTCACCGGGCTCGAGGCCGAGGCCGAGGGCGGCGGCCATGTTGTCGCCGGTGCCGCCGGCCAGCACGGCCCCGCTGCGCGTCGTGCCCGCGCTCGCGCCGTCGGGGACGACGGCGGGGAGGTCGGCGTCGCGTCCGAGGGCCGAGCGCAGGAGGTCGGGGGCCCAGGCTCCGGTTCCCCCGGCGGCGCTGGGCGAGTAGTAGCCCGTGCCCGAGGCGTCGCCGCGGTCGGTGAACGCCGGCGTGCCGGGCGCGGCGAGGTGCCCCGCCACGTAGTCGTGGGGGAGCAGCACGCGCTCGACGCGGGCGGCCGCGTCGGGCTCGTGGTCGCGCAGCCAGCGCAGCTTGGTGACCGTGAACGACGGCACCAGCACGCTGCCGACGAGCTCGGCGCAGCGCTGCGGGCCGCCCCACTCGGCGACGAGGTCCCGCGCCGCGTCGGCGGAGCGGGTGTCGTTCCAGAGCAGCGCGTCCCGCACCGGGCGGCCGGCTGCGTCGAGCGCCACCATCCCGTGCTGCTGCCCGCCGACGCCGACGGCCGCGGCCGACCCGAGCAGGTCGTGCGTGGCCTCGTCGACGGCGTCGCACCAGTGCCGCGGGTCGACCTCCGTCCCCGGCGGGTGCGCCGCGCGGGCCTCGGCGAGCACCGTGCCGTCGTCCCCGTCGACCAGCAGCGCCTTGGTCGCCTGCGTCGACGAGTCGACGCCCAACACCTGGGCCATCCGGCCCCCTTCCTCCTGCGGTCGACTTCCCGCGAGGTGCTTGACGCGCCGTCGGGGTGTCATTAGTTTGTCGCCCCAACGTACTAGTTTCGTGATGCAGGTCACAAGAAGGAGATCCGATGTCGCCTCGCTCGAGCGGCCTCCGAGGGGGTGCCGGCACGGCCGACCAGGCCGTGGTCCGCCGCCACAACCTCGCGCTCGTGCTCGAGCACCTCCGTCTCCACGGCTCGCGCTCGCGGGCCCGGGTCGCGGCGGAGACGGGTCTCAACAAGGCGACCGTGTCGAGCCTGGTGAGCGAGCTGCTCGGTCGCGGCCTCGTCACCGAGGGGGCGGTCGAGCGGGGCGGGGTCGGGCGCCCGGGCCTGGTCATCGACCTCGACGGGTCGACGTACGCCGCGATCGGCGCCGAGGTGAACATCGACTACCTGTCGGTCATCGTCTCCAGCCTCCGCGGCGACGTCGTCGCCGAGCAGCGGGTGCCCTTCGACACCGCCGCGAGCGACCCGCGCGACGCCCTCGAGCGTCTCGCCGGGCTGGTGCGCGACGCCCTGGCGACGGCCGGACCGGCGGCGCCGGTCGGCCTCACCGTCGCCGTCCCCGGCATCGTCGAGTCCGCGACCGGACGGCTCGTGAAGGCCGTCAACCTCGGCTGGCGCGACACCCCGGTCGTCGACCTGCTCGTCGAGCTCCTCGGCGGCCCCGGCTACCCCGTCGTGCTCGACAACGAGGCCAATCTCGCCGCGCTCGCCGAGATCGAGGCCCGCGGCGGCGCGGCCGGGCGGGACCTCCTCCTGCTCACCGGTGGCGTGGGCGTCGGTGGCGGCATCGTCGCCGACGGCCACCTCCTGCGCGGCGCCCGCGGCTTCGCCGGCGAGATCGGTCACCTGCAGGTCGACCGCAACGGTCTCGACTGCGGCTGCGGACGCCGGGGTTGCTGGGAGACCGTCGCCGGCCTGGGCGCGCTGCTGCGGCGCGCGGCCGACGAGGGCGACCCGGTGCGCGACCCCAACGTGGACCTCCTGGGCCGGCTCGGCGAGGTGCGCCGGCGGGCCGAGGACGGCGACCAGCGCACCCTCGCCGCGATCGACGCCACCGCCACCTGGCTGGTCTCCGGGGCCGCGAGCCTCGTCAACGTCTTCAACCCCGACGTCGTGGTCCTCGGGGGCTACTTCGCCGTGCTGTCCCGTTGGTACGTCCCCCGTCTCCAGCAGGGCCTCGCCGAGCAGGTCCACGCCCCCGACGCCGGCGGTTGCCGCGTCGAGGTCTCGACCCTCGGGTTCGCCGCCGCCATGCGCGGGGCCGCCCACCAGGCCGCGCTCGCGGTGCTGGAGGACCCCGTCGCCCTCCCCTTCCTCGACGCCACCGACGAGTCCACCGGAGTGCCCACGTGACCGACGACCACCGCGGCACCGTGCCGCCCGAGACGCTGCTGGAGCTGCGCGGCATCGTGAAGCAGTTCCCGGGGGTGCGCGCCCTCGACGGCGTCGACCTCGAGGTGCGCGCCGGCGAGGTGCACTGCCTGCTCGGCCAGAACGGCGCCGGCAAGTCGACGCTCATCAAGACCGTCGCCGGGGTCAACCAGCCTGACGAGGGCTCGCTGCGCTGGCTCGGCGAGGAGGTGCGGTTCCCGACGCCGCAGGCCGCCATCAAGGCGGGCATCGCGACGATCTACCAGGAGCTCGACTTCGTCTCCGACCTGACGGTCGCGGAGAACATCTTCCTCGGCCACGAGCGCTCCACGGGCGGCTTCCTGCAGCGGGCGCGCGCCAACCACGAGGCGACCGCGCTGCTCACCCGCCTCGGCCACGGCGACATCGCGCCGACGCGCCGGATGGGCTCGCTGTCGCCGGCGGCGCAGCAGATCGTCTCGATGGCCCGCGCCCTGTCCCACGAGACGCGGGTGCTGGTGCTCGACGAGCCGTCCGCGGTGCTCGACCAGGAGGAGGTGCGCAACCTCTTCCGCGTCGTGCGCGGCCTCGTCGCCGAGGGGGTCGGGGTCGTCTACATCTCCCACCGCCTCGAGGAGATCCGGGAGATCGGCGACCGGATCACCGTGCTCAAGGACGGCCGCACCGTCGCGACGGGCCTGGCGGTCGCCGCCACCCCGACGAGCGAGCTGATCCGCCTGATGACGGGCCGTGCGATCGAGTACGTCTTCCCCGAGCGCACCGTCGCCCCGCCCGACGACGACCGCCCGCCCGTGCTCGAGGTCGACGGCCTCGCTCAGGCGGGGGTCTTCGAGGACGTCTCCTTCACGGTCCGCGCCGGCGAGATCGTGGGGCTCACCGGCCTCGTGGGGGCGGGCCGGTCCGAGATCCTGGAGGCCGTGTACGGCGCGCGTCGACCCACCCGGGGCGAGGTCCGGGTCGACGGACGCCGGCTGCGCCGCGGGTCGGTGGACCGCGCCGTACGCGCCGGGATGGGCCTGTGCCCGGAGGAGCGCAAGAGCCAGGGCCTCCTGCTCGACGAGGCCGTCTCGCGCAACATCACCGTCTCGTCGATGGGGCGCTTCGCGCGGGCCGGGTTCCTCGACGAGCCGCGCGAGCGCCGCGCGGCGGAGAAGCTCACCACCAGCCTCGACGTGCGTCCCACCGGCGTCACCCGCGCCGTGCGCACGCTGTCGGGCGGCAATCAGCAGAAGGTCGTGCTGGCTCGCTGGCTGATGCGTGAGTGCCGGGTGCTGCTGCTCGACGAGCCCACCCGCGGGGTCGACGTCGGCGCCCGCGCGGAGATCTACCGCCTGGTCCGCGACCTCGCCGACGTCGGCGTGGCCGTCGTCGTCGTCTCCAGCGAGATCGAGGAGGTGCTCGGGCTCTCGGACCGGGTCCTCGTCGTGCGGGAGGGGCGCGTGGTCCACAGCGCACCGGCAGCCGACCTCGACGAGTCCCAGGTCCTCGACCTGGTCATGGAAGGAAGAGCAGCATGACCGAGAGCTCCACCGGCGTCGCGGCGCCGCTCACGAAGGCCCCCGCGGCCGACCCGCCGCCGTCCCGGGGACGCTCCACGTCCCCGCTCGCCGCGCTCACCGGCTCCGGGGTCGGTCGCAACCTCGGCCTCGTCGTCGCCCTGCTCATCCTCTGCGGCGTGGGTGCGGCGACGGCGGGCGAGCGCTTCGCCGACCTCGACAACGCCCTCACCATCCTGCGGCTCGCCGCGGCGGTCGGCGTGGTCAGCATCGGCATGACCTTCGTCATCACCGGCGGTGGCATCGACCTGTCGGTCGGCGCGATCCTCGCCCTGTCGTCGGTGTGGTGCACCACCGTGGCCACGCAGACGATGGCCAACGACGTGCACTGGGTGACGATGGTGATCGCCGCGGTCGCGGTCGGCGCCGGCTGCGGCCTGGTCAACGGCGTCCTCATCGCGTACGGCGGGGTGGTGCCCTTCATCGCCACCCTCGCGATGCTGGCGAGCGCCCGGGGCCTGGCGGAGATTCTCTCCAACCGTCGCACCCAGATCGTCGACGTCCCCGGCTTCGACGCCTTCTTCGGCGCGGAGGTGCTGGGCGTCGAGGTGCCCGTGCTGCTCTTCGTGCTGGTCGCGATCATCGGCTGGGTGCTGCTCAACCGCACCACCTTCGGCCGCCGCACCGTCGCCGTCGGCGGCAACCCCGAGGCGGCGCGGTTGGCGGGCATCAACGTCAAGCGGCACACCCTGATGCTCTACGTGCTGCTCGGCGTCTGCTGCGGCATCGCCGCGCTCATGCTCATCGCGCGCACCAGCACCGGCAGCTCCACCCACGGCATGCTCTACGAGCTCGACGCCATCGCGGCCGTCGTCATCGGCGGCACGCTGCTCGCCGGCGGCCGCGGCACGATCGTCGGCACCGTGCTCGGCGTCCTCATCTTCACGACCCTCACGAACGTCTTCACGCTCAACAACCGCTCCATCTCGGAACAGGCCCTGCTCAAGGGGGCGATCATCGTGGTCGCCGTGCTCCTGCAGCAGCGCTTCGCCCGGCGCAGCGACTCCAGCTGACGCCGCGGCTGCCCCGCCGCCCACCACCGCCGCCCACCACCACCAACCGCCAGCCCCGCGGGCCGTCCCGACGACGGTCCGACGGCACCCCCTTGCCTCATCCGGCTCCTCTCGGGCTCAACGACGAACCACCAGGAGAAGACCATGCGCACCACCACCGCCCTCCGCGGACGGCTCGCCGTCGCCGCCACCGCCGGCCTGCTCGTCGTCGGCCTGGCCGCCTGCACCGGCAACGACACCAGCTCCGGCAACGACAACCTGCGCGGCGGCACCGACGGGGCCGCCGAGGGCTCGAACGACGAGGAGGGCGACACCGTCGTCATCGGCTTCTCGGCGCCGGCCGCCGACCACGGCTGGATGGCCTCCATCACCGAGTCGGCCCAGGTCGTCGCGGACAGCTACGGCGACGTCGAGCTCCGCATCGCCGAGGGCACCAACGAGGTCAACCTGCAGATCAGCCAGGTCGAGACGTTCATCAACGACGGGGTCGACGCGATCGTGCTGCTGCCCTTCGACGGCGCCGCCCTCACCCCGATCGCCCTCGAGGCGATGGAGGCCGGCATCCCGGTCATCAACGTCGACCGCGAGTTCAACGACCCCAACGCCGCGCGCGTCACCATCCTCGGCGACAACTACGGCATGGGCGTCTCGGCCGGGCAGTACATCTGCTCCGAGCTCGAGGGCCGGGCCGACGCCGTCGTCGCCGAGATCGCCGGCATCGACTCGCTGCCCCTGACGCAGGACCGCAGCGAGGGATTCGCCGAGGCGCTCGCCGAGTGCGGGCTCGAGGTCTCGAACCGCGTCGCGGCCGACTTCACGGTCGAGGGCGGCGAGCGCGCCGCGTCCAACCTGCTGCAGGCGGCGCCCGAGATCGACGCCATCTGGAACCACGACGACGACCAGGGGGTCGGCGTGCTCGCCGCCATCGAGAACGCGGGCCGCGACGAGTTCTTCCTCGTGGGCGGCGCCGGGTCGGCCAACGCGATGCGCTCCATCCAGGCCGGCGACGGCGTGCTGCGCGCCACGGTCGTCTACCCGTCGACGCAGGCCGCCGACGCCATCCGCGTCGCGCGCCTGCTCGCCCAGGACAAGGCCATGGCCGACCTCGTCGAGGTCGAGGTGCCCCGCCAGATCCAGCTCTTCGCCCCCGTCGTCACCGCGGACAACGTCGAGCTCTACCTCGACACCGCGTTCGAGTCGTGATGGGGAACGATCAGATCGCCGTGGCGATGGTGGGCCACGCCTTCATGGGGGCGGCCCACTCCCACGCCTGGCGCACCGCCGGCCACTTCTTCGACCTGCCCGCGACGCCCGTGCTGCGGGTGGTGTGCGGCCGGGACGCCGAGCGGGCGGCGGCCGCCGCCGACCGGCTCGGCTGGGAGGAGTCGGCCACGGACTGGAAGGAGGTCGTCGGGCGCGACGACGTCGACCTGGTCGACATCTGCACGCCCGGCGACACCCACGCCGAGATCGCCATCGCCGCCCTCGAGGCCGGCAAGCACGTGCTCTGCGAGAAGCCGCTGGCCAACACGGTCGCCGAGGCCGAGGCGATGGCGGCCGCCGCGGAGGCGGCGGCGGCCCGTGGCGTCCGCGCCATGGTCGGCTTCACCTACCGTCGCGTGCCGGCGGTCGCCTACGCCCGGCAGCTCGTGGCGGAGGGCCGCCTCGGGGAGGTGCGGCACGTGCGGGCGGTCTACCTGCAGGACTGGATCGCCGACCCCGACGCACCGATGTCGTGGCGGCTCGAGAAGGACAAGGCCGGCTCGGGCGCCCTCGGCGACATCGGGGCGCACATCGTCGACATGGCGCAGTTCATCACCGGCGACCGGCTCACCAGCGTCACCGGGCAACTGCGGACCTTCGTGCACGAGCGGCCGCTCGCCGCAGAGCACGCGGGCCTCGGCGGCACCGCCGGCAGCGGCCGGGGGACGGTGACCGTCGACGACGCCGCCACGTTCCTCGGCACCTTCGCCGGGGGAGCCATGGCGGTGTTCGAGGCCACCCGCTTCGCCACCGGTCGCAAGAACGCCATCCGCATCGAGGTCAACGGGTCGCTGGGCAGCCTGGCGTTCGACTTCGAGGACATGAACGTGCTGCAGCTCCACGACGCGCGCGACCCCGCGCCGTACGCCGGCTTCCGCCGGATCCTCGTGACCGAGCCGGAGCACCCGTACGTCGCGGCCTGGTGGCCGGCCGGCCACGGGCTCGGCTACGAGCACGGATTCACCCACCAGGTCGTCGACCTCGTCACCGCCATCGGTGCCGGCGTCGACCCCACGCCCACCTTCGCCGACGGTCTCCAGGTCCAGCGCGTGCTGGCCGCCGTCGAGGAGAGCTCGACCACCCGACAGTGGCAGGAGATCCCGTCGTGACCCCCAGCAGCAGTGTCCCGTCCGACCGCTTCACCCCCCGACCCGAGGACAAGTTCTCCTTCGGGCTCTGGACCGTGGGCTGGGAGGGCGTCGACGTCTTCGGGCCCGCGTCGCGGGCGGCCCTCGACCCCGTCGAGTCGGTGCGCCGGCTCGCCGACATCGGGGCGGCGGCGGTGACCTTCCACGACGACGACCTCGTGCCCGACGACGCGACCCGCGACCACACGCTCGAGCGCTTCGGCAAGGCGCTGGCCGACACCGGACTGCGCGTCGAGATGGTCACCACCAACCTGTTCGGCCCGCCGGTCTTCAAGGAGGGCGCGCTGACGGCGAACAACCGCGACGTACGGCGCTACGCGATCGCCAAGGTGCTCCGCAACATCGACCTCGCCGCGTCGCTCGGCGCCGACACGTTCGTGCTGTGGGGCGGCCGCGAGGGCGCCGAGCACGGCGCGTCCAAGAACGTGCAGACCGCGCTGGCGCGGATGGCGGAGGCGGTCGACATGTTCTGCGCCTACTCCCGCGAGCAGGGCTACGACCTGCGCTTCGCCCTCGAGCCGAAGCCCAACGAGCCGCGCGGCGACATCCTGCTGCCGACGATCGGGCACGCCCTGGCCTTCATCGGTGCGCTCGACCACGCCGACATGGTCGGCCTCAACCCCGAGGTGGGCCACGAGGAGATGGCGGGCCTCAACTTCGCCCACGGCATCAGCCAGGCGCTGTGGCACGACAAGCTGTTCCACGTCGACCTCAACGGCCAGCACGGTCCGCGCTTCGACCAGGACCTCCGCTTCGGCGCCGGCAACCTGCGCGGCGCGTTCTGGACGGTCGACGCCCTCCTGGGCGGCGGGGGCGGGCGGGCCTACGACGGCTACGTCCACTTCGACTTCAAGCCGCCGCGCAGCGAGGCCGACGGCGGCGTCTGGGACTCCGCCCGGGCGTGCATGCGCAACTACCTCGTGCTGCGCGAGAAGGTGCAGGCCTTCCGCGCCGACCCCGAGGTCGCGGCCGCGCTCGAGGCCGCGGAGGTCCCGGCCCTCGACGTACCGGCCCTGGCGCCGGGGGAGTCGCTCGCGGACCTCCGCGCCGCGGCCCACGACCCCGCGGCGCTGGCGCTGCGCGAGGTCGGCATGGAGGCCCTCGACCAGCTCGCCATGGAGCACCTGCTCGGCGTGCGCTGAGCCGCGCCGTCCCCTCACCCGCACCTGTCCGCAGCACCCGACGAAGGAGCCGACGATGCCTCGACCGATCACCCTGTTCACCGGCCAGTGGGCCGACCTGCCGCTGGAGGAGGTGGCGAAGCTGGCGGCGGGGTGGGGGTACGACGGGCTCGAGCTGGCCTGCTGGGGTGACCACCTCGACCCCTGGCGGGCGGCGGAGGACGACGCCTACGTGCAGGACCGCCTCGACCTGCTGGAGCGCCACGGCCTGCAGCTGTTCGCGATCTCCAACCACCTCAAGGGCCAGGCGGTCTGCGACGACCCGATCGACGCCCGCCACCAGGCCATCGTGTCGTCGCGGGTCTGGGGCGACGGCGACCCGGAGGGCGTGCGGCAACGTGCGGCCGAGGAGATGAAGATGACGGCCCGCGCGGCGCAGCGGCTCGGCGTGAGCACCGTGGTCGGGTTCACGGGCTCGTCGATCTGGAAGTACGTCGCCATGTTCCCGCCGGCGACGGAGGAGATGGTGGACGCGGGCTACCAGGACTTCGCCGACCGCTGGAACCCGATCCTCGACGTCTTCGACGAGTGCGGCGTGCGGTTCGCCCACGAGGTGCACCCCTCGGAGATCGCCTACGACTACTGGACGACCGTGCGGGCGCTCGAGGCGATCGGGCACCGGGAGGCGTTCGGGCTGAACTGGGACCCGTCGCACTTCGTGTGGCAGGACCTCGACCCCGTCGGGTTCCTCTGGGACTTCAAGGACCGGATCTACCACGTCGACTGCAAGGACGCGAAGCGCCAGACCGGCAACGGCCGCAACGGCCGGATGGGGTCGCACCTGCCGTGGGCCGACCCGCGGCGCGGCTGGGACTTCGTGTCCACCGGCCACGGCGACGTCCCGTGGGAGGCGTCGTTCCGGATGCTCAACACGATCGGCTACGCCGGCCCCATCTCGGTGGAGTGGGAGGACGCCGGGATGGACCGGCTCGTCGGTGCGCCCGAGGCGCTGGAGTTCGTGCGGCGGTTGGCGTTCGACCCGCCGTCCGCCGCGTTCGACGCGGCGTTCTCGAGCGCTACCTGAGGCGGGCGACGAGCGCGTCGAGCCAGCCGCCGACGTTGCGGCGCGCCTCGTGGGTGTCGGGGTAGCGGCAGCGCAGGTGCAGGCCCGAGTCGTCGAGCACGAACCAGAGCATGACGCCGTCGGTGCGGATCGCGGCGCCGACGTACTGCGCCTCGAGGCCCACGGAGTCCACCCGCACGGGGAGGCGCCGGAGGTCGAGCCAGGAGATGGCGAACATGCCGGGTGCCGCCGGCATGCCGCCCCACGGGGCCAGCACGTCGGCGAGCGGCCACGACCCGAGCCGTACCGCCTCCTTCACGGCAGCCGCGCACGCGTGGGGGTCGGGATCGGGGGACTCGATCACCGCGTTCGTGATGAACCAGCCGACCGAGTCGTGCCAGGTCGCGCCGCTCTCGGGGGTGGGGGTGCGGCTGTGCACCGGGAAGACGGCCCGGAGCGGCTCGCCCGCGAGCTCGCGGGTCACCTCGGTCATGGCCGCCACCACGAGGGCCAGCGTGGAGACCCCCAGCTCGCGGGCGCGGGAGCCGATCGCGGCCGTCTCGTCGACGTCGAGCACGTCGCGCACCTCGACCCGCTCGGGCTGCTCCGACGCCACGTCGCCGAGGGGGAGGGGGAAGCAGGGCATCACGTCCCCGCACGCGGCGAGGATCTCGGCCCACCGGCCGCGTACGTCGTCGGGCGCGGCCGGCCGGTCCTCCAGCGCCCGCGTGTGCTCGGCGAAGGCGGGGACGGTGGGGCGCTCGGTGCCGGTGCCGGTGCCGTTGCCGTTGTCGGTGCTCGCCTCGCCTGGGTTCAGCGCCGCGAGCAGGTCGCGGACGATGACGAGCATCGACCACATGTCGACGTGGGCGTGGTCGGCGCCGATCACGACCGTGGGGCCGTCGGCCGTCTCGAGCACGCAGAGCCGGTGGGACGGTGCCTGGTAGGGCGAGCACGCGGCGTCGAGCACCTCGCGCAGGGCGTCGTTGACGGCCTGCCCGGGGGCGATCTCGTGCTCCACCCAGGCGCCGGGGGCGAGGGCGATGTCGTGGAGCTCCGGTGCGTCGCCCGGCCCCGGCCCGGGGGAGAACGCGGAACGCAGGGTGCCGTGGCGGGCCACCACCGCCATCCAGGCCGCGGCGAGCCGGTCGCGCTCCACCGGCCCGCGGAGGCGGAACGACAGCGCCATCCAGCTGCCCGCCCGGTCGCCGGCGCCGACGTGGCGCCCCTGGTCGAACGAGACGGGGAGCGCGGTGCCGCGCTCGCCGACGGTGACGTCGTACCCCCACAGCCGGCCGAACGGGAGCCGCAGGTGCGCCACGTTGGTCAGCCGCATGGCCGTACCCTAGGCGGACCCGCCCACCCCAGGAGCAGCCGTGCCGACGTTCGCCGTCCCCGGGGCCGAGCTCGACGTCGAGCTGAGCGACGAGGGGGGTCACCCCGTCGTGCAGCTCCACGGCCTCACGTCCAGCCGCCACCGCGACCGCCTGCTCGACCTCGACCTGGGACGGGGGCTGAGCGGCACCCGGCTGCTGCGCTACGACGCCCGCGGCCACGGACGCTCCACCGGCCGCGCCGTCCCCGAGGACTACCGCTGGACCGTGCTCGCCGACGACCTCCTCCGGCTGCTCGACTACTGGTTCCCCGGCGAGCGCGTCCACGGCGTCGGACCGTCGATGGGCTGCGCGACGCTGCTGCACGCCGCCGTGCGCGACCCCGACCGCTTCGACGGCCTGACCCTGCTCGTTCCGCCGACGGCGTGGGAGTCGCGCGTGGCGAAGGCCGAGGACTACCGGCGGGCCGCCGTCGTCGTGGAGGAGCAGGGCATGGCGGCGTTCGTCGAGGCCGGGCGCGCGGCCCCCCGACCGCCGGCGACCGTCGAGGCCCCCGAGACCGTGCCCGACGTGGACGAGGCGCTGCTGCCCGCGCTGTTCCGCGGCGCCGCACTGTGCGACCTCCCCGACCGTACGGCGATCGCCCGCCTCCGCGTGCCCACCACCGTGCTCGCCTGGACCGAGGACCCCGCCCACCCGCTGTCGACGGCCGAGACGCTCGCGTCGCTGATCCCGGGAGTGGTGCTGGAGGTCGCCAGCACACCGGCCGACGTCGCCCGGTGGCCCGGGATCCTCCGCGACGACGTGGCGCGGCATCAGCCGTAGCGATCTGCGAACGCCAGCATCAGCCGGGCCTCGTTCTCGGAGCAGGGGTGGGTGCCGGTCGGTCCTGTGGTGAAGCCGAGGCCGTTCGGGGTGAGCCAGACGTAGTGGCCGGGGGCGCGTTGTCTTGCTTGGTAGCCGGCGTGGGTCTTCCAGCGGTGGTGGCGGCGGACGAGGGGGCCGGAGTTGTGGGTGCCGGTCTGCTCCTCTCCGCGTTCTGGATTGAACGGGGTGGGGTGGTCGTAGTCGACGTTGCGGCTGGTGGAGGTGGCGTAGGGCCAGTAGTCGCCGCCGGTGATGAGGTGCACCCGTTCTTTCACCGCTTCGGGGTGTTCGTAGGCGGTGGTGCGGACGGCGTCGGCGAGGTCGATGACCGGCTTGACGGTCACGTTCGTCGTCGCGAGGAGCTGGTGGAGGGCGCCGAGGGTGCGGGGCCCGAGGTTCTCGACGCGGGCGACGCCCTGGGTGTCGAGGAGGGTGGCTTCGTGGAGGTGGACGTAGAGCGTGGCCTTGGGGCGGAGCCTGGTCAGGTCGGTGCTCCGGAGGGCATCGAGGACGTCAGCGGGCAACGCGGTCGCGCGTGAGGGCTCGAGGGGCTCGTCGTCGGTGACCGGCTCCGGCGCGACTGCGGTCCCAGCGGGAGCAGCGGCCTCGTGCTCGACGAGCAGCGCGAGGAGCTCGGCCGGCCGCGCGAGATACCCCAGCGCGATGGCCCGGACCTCGTCCGCGCTCGCATCCGGGTGGCCCGGAGCGATGATCTCCGCGACTCGGGTGACGGTGGCCTGCACCCACGCCGCATCCCCGGCATCCAACCGGGCGATCAACGTGCGCAGACCGTACTCGTCGGTCCGCCCCAGAGCCACGTAGCGCCGTCGCTTCTCCTCCTCCACGCGCTGCTCGTGCAGAGCAGGGTCGGCCTCGATCACCTTCGCCTCGGCCACCGTCAACACGCGGCCGGGTGCCTCGGTCGCGATCATCCGCGCCACCGCGACGTCCACGATCCCGACCACCGAGCACGGGAGGTGGCGCGACATGCGGGCGACCTTCCGCGCGACGTACACCTCCGCGCCACCCTCCTGCACCACCCGCAACGTCAACGGGAGACGGTGCTGCAGGTCCAGCACGTCGGCCAGGGCGTTGATCGTCGCCGCCACCCCGGCACTGCGCGCGAGGGCGATCTCACCCAGCGCGTGGTCCTGCACCCGCGGCGTACCCTCCCCACCCACCATCACCAACGGGTTCCGCAGACGGGTGGACTCCCCCGAGTGCACCGCCGCCCACGCGCTGATCACCTCCAGGTCACGCACCTCCGCCAACCGGCGGGCGCGCACCGCCTCAGCGGCTGCATCCAGCAACCCACGAGGCGAGAGATGGTCGAACATGTGTGCGAGTCTACGCGCGCCCGCCGCCACCCGCCAGCGCGAATCCACAGGTCCGGCCGCGGATCGGCCAGGGGGTGCGCTACCTTCACTCCACAGTTTTGAACGTGTTCAAAGGAGCGCTGATGGACGAGCCCATCCGCTGGCCGGTGGCCACGGTGATCATGGCGGCGATGCCGACCGTCGCGCTCCTCGCCTGGTGGCCGTTCGCGACCGTCGGGATCGCGGCGCCGTACCTCGTGCTCCTCGTGGCGGCGATCGCGGCGAGTGTCCTGCTCTCCCGCCCGCGCCGGGGACCGCTCGCCCGCTCGGTGGGGGCCGGGCTGGCGGCAGGCCTGGGGGCGATCGTCAGCGTCTTCGTGCTGTTCGCCCCGGCCCTCGCCCTCGGCACCGTCCTGGGCGGTGGCAGCGTATGAGCTGGTTCGGTCCCTCCAGCCTCGCCGGGGTGCTGCTGGGCGCCTACGGGATGGTCGTCATGGCGGCAGCACTGTCGCAGCGGGAGGCGGGCGCCGGCGCGCTCGTCGTGGGTCTCGTCGTCGCGACCGTGGCTGCGCTGGCTATCGCGCGCGTCAGTCGGGTCGGATGGATCCGGCACGTCGCCACGGGGGTGGTCTGCGGGATCGCGGGTGCGGTCCTGCTGAACGCGTTCCTCGGGGACTGGGTCGTCGCGTTCTGATCCGCAGCGCGTTCGCGCCGCAGGCGCTCGGCCCAGTGTCGCGGCCTAGGGTGACCAGATGCCTCTCTTCGAGCTCGACGGTGTCGCCCCGACCATCCATCCCGACGCGTGGGTCGCGGAGACCGCGACGATCGTCGGCGACGTACGCCTCGGTGCGGGCGCGAGCGTCTGGTACGGCGCGGTCGTCCGCGGCGACGTCGGCACCATCACCATCGGCGAGGGCTCGAACGTGCAGGACGGGTCCGTGCTCCACCTCGTGTCGGGCACCCACCTGCGGATCGGCTCGGGCAGCACCGTCGCGCACGGCTGCATCGTCCACTGCCTCGAGGTCGGCGACGGCACCCTCATCGGCAACGGCTCGACCGTGCTCGACGGCGCCGTCATCGGCTCCGGGGTGCTCGTCGCGGCCGGCTCCCTCGTGACGCCCGGCACCCAGGTGCCTGACGGCAGCCTCGTGAAGGGCGCGCCCGCGAAGGTCGTCGGTCCGATCGAGCCCGGCAGCACGGCGGCGGGGATCCTGGAGCGGAACGCGCGGCAGTACGTCGGGCTCGCCCGCCACCACCGCGCGACGGTGAAGCGGATCGACTAGGTTCGCGGCCCGCCGACGGGGGTAGAGGGCGGCGATGGATCTGAGCGCGATGTGGCCCATAGCGGTGTACGCGTCGGTGCTCCCCGTCGCCCAGATGGTCAACGACCGCAAGTGGAGGGGCGACGAGGGACGCGAGCGACTGCTCGCGCTCGACCCGCTGGCGGCACGCAACGTCCTCGATGCCTACGAGTTCGGCGTGCCCACTCGTCGGTCCCCCCGACGCCGGGCATTGCTGCGGGTCGTGGCCCTCGCGGTGGTGATCGCGTACGTCGCGTTCGTCGTCCTCAGCTGGGGTTGGGCGGGGCTCGCCCTCCTGACGCCGGTGTTCCTGCTCGGCATCGCGGCCGGCGTGTCCCGCGCCAAGGTCCGTGCGCACGTCCTCGCCGTGCTCGATGAGCGCGACGACATCGCGACCCGCGAGGTCAGCAGGCGCGGCCGCCGTCGGTCCGGCCGGATCCTCCTCGTGGCGGGTGTCGCATTCGGTGGCGCGGCCGTCGCGGGTTGGGCTGCGGGACGTTGGGACCACGACGTGCTGTGGGTCGTCATGGGCGTGCTCCTCCTCATCTCCTTCGTCCTGCTGCTCGGATCGCTCTGGGCCGTCACGTGGCGCTACGGCGACGAGGAGCCCGCGTGAGTGCCCTGGTGATGCAGTCCGTCCTCTGGTCGGCGCTGGCGATCGTCAACGCGCACGGCGACCGCCGGTTCCAGGGTGAAGCGGGTCGTCGGCACCTCCTCGAGATGAGTCCCGGCGACGCCTGGTCCCACGCGAAGCAGTACCGCAGCCCGTGGACGGCCCGCATGTTCTACTTCCTGGCCGCGGCATGGTCCCTGGGTGCTGTCACGAACGCCGCCGCCGGGGAGTGGGGGGCGGTCCCGTTCGCCGTACCCGTCGTCGCGACGACCGCCTACGCCGCCCGCTCGCACCAGCGCACCGCGCCGACCGTCCTCGCGGTCCTCGCCGAGCGCGACGACGAGCCCCGCCCGCCGCCCGCCGAGGATCGCAGTGCCCGTCGCCGGCGTCGTACCCGGCAGTTCCTCGTTGCCGCCGGCGCCTTGTATGCCGCGAGCTCGTTCGTCCTCATCATTGCGAACTCGTGGAACTCGCAGGCGGGGACCACCGCTGGCGTGGCCCTCATCGTGGCCGGCACGCTCGCACTCGTGGGAGCGGGCTGGGCGCGGGCCTGGCGCTACGGCGACGAGGAGCCCGCATGACGCCGATCCTCATCCAAGCCGTCGTCTGGATCGTGCTGCCTCTCAGCTGGGCGCGCCAGGACCGCCGGTACCAGGGCGAGGCCGGCCGCGACCGTCTTCTCGCCCAGGCGCCGGGCGACGCCTGGGCCGAGACCGTCGCCTACCGACGGAGCTTCTTGTTCGTCCTGCTCCTCGTGATGACGGTCCTAACGACCCTCGGCACGGGTACCGCCCTCGTCGCCGGCGAGTGGTGGGCGGCTCCCGTCGCCCTGGCCGTCGCCCTCGCCTGCGCCTACGCGGCGCGCTCCAACCGCCGCACGGCCACCCACGTCCTCGCCGTCCTGGCCGAGCGGGGTGCCGAGGTCCGCCCGACCCCCGAGGAGCGCAGTGCCCTCCGCCGGCGCCGAACGTCGCTCCTGCTCATCGCTGCAGCGGCCCTGTACGCCGCAGGCACCGCCACCCTCGTCATCGCGGCCTCGTGGGGATCGACGCCGTGGACCGCCCTCGGCTGGACACTCGTCGGAGTCGGCACCGTCGCGCTCGTCGGGGCCGGCTGGGCCCGCGCGTGGCGGTACGGCGACGAGCAGGCCGCGCCCGACTGACGCTGTGCGGGCTAGCCGAGCCTGAGGGTCGGACGATCGTCCTCCGCAAGGAGTCGAGCGCGCCGTCCTGCCGCCGTCCCGATCTCCTTCTCGAGGGCGTCCACATCCAGCGCAGCGAGGGCGTTCGGGCACAAGACGATGGCCAGCTCGGCTCCCTGTGACGGGAAGAAGGCGCGCACCTCGTCGCGATACCCGGCCCGGCGGAGTGTCGTCGTCACCGACGCGCACGCCTCCTCGTCGAGGAGGGGCGGGACGGCGGTGGGTCGAAGGGAGCGAAGGAGCTCGAGGAGCGTCCCGTCCATGTCGTCGCGGTCGGCGGGCGAGACCCGCCAGCGTCGAACCAGGTCCGCGAGCTCGGCACCGCGAGCAGCGACGCCCAGCACGGCGTGGTCGGGTTCCTCGGCCACGATCTGGAGCACCGCCACCGCCGCCATGTACGGCGACCCCGTCACCCCGATGTTGGCGACGTGACTGCTGAGCTCGTCCCAGCGGCCGCGCCATGGGGTGACCACCCCGCGATCGGGCTGCGGGCTGCGTCGGTGTCCCTGCTCGGCCAGGAGGTCGTCGAGGTCGCGAGCGACCGTCTGCTCCTCGAAGGAGCGTCGGTCGGCCTCGTCGCGTGCGAGCCACTGGCGGCAGGCAGCGCGCAGCACCGACCAGGCAGCCTGGGCCGACACCTCGCCGTGCTCGTAGACGTCGATCAGGTCGTTCCAGAGCTCGTAGGTGGGGTCGCCCGGTTCGCCCAGCTCGAGGAGGTCCTCGGCGGCCTCCCGTGCGGTCCACGCATCGGCGGCGGCGAGCACGCGGCGTACCCCGGTCGGCAGGTCGGCCGCGGCGTCCGTCACGACGGCAACGGTAAGCCCGCCACGGCGACCGAACCGCCCACCTGACGAGACGCCCCGCTGCCCGGCCACGACCGTGGTTCTCTAACCAAAGTAACTCAGTCGCCTTTGACCACAAGGAGATCCCCATGAGCATCCGCCCCAAGGAGACCGTCGTCCCGTTCGTCGTGCGCGGCGAGGGCAGCGGCGTCGCGCAGCAGCTGCACGTCCCCGGCTCGCAGCACCGGTTCGAGACCGACGCCTACCCGGCGTTCGGCGGGCAGGACGCGGCACCGAGCCCGCTGTTCTACGCCCTGGGCGCCCTCACGTCCTGCAACCAGGTGACCGCCCAGCTCGTGGCGAAGGACCTCGGCGTCACGTTGGGCCGCTTCGAGTTCGAGGTGCAGGGCGACCTCGACACCGCTGTGCTCGTGGGCGGCGCCGACGGCAACGCCAACTTCGACCGGGTCACGCTGACCGCGACCATCGAGTCCGACGCGAGCCCTGAGGACTTCGCGCGCCTCGAGGCCGAGACGGACCGCCGCTGCCCGGTGTCGCAGCTCTTCCGCCGCAGCGGCCTGGAGCTGTCGACCACGTGGACCCAGGCCCCGCTCCACGCCACGGTCTGAGGCTCCGCGCGACCCCTGGACGCACGAGAGGGCGGCCCTTCGGGGCCCCCCTCTGTTCCAAGGTATAGCCCACCCCGGGGCTTGCGGCAAGACCCTCCTCGCCCGGCAGAATCCCGGCTCGCTCGCCTCCGAGCCACCCTCTTCCTGCCGGAACGGAGCCCTGTGCCGACCCCTGTCTTCGCCCTCCCCGCCCACCTCGCCGCCAAGGCCGCCCCCGCCCTCACCGCGGCCGACGAGCACCACTTCACTGCCGTCGCCGCCAGCATCGCCGCCGCCGTCACCGACCTCGAGACCCAGCTCGACGCCGCCCGTCGCGCGGGGGTCGCGCAGGGGCAGGAGGCGCTCGAGCGCGACCAGCTCGTGCGGCACCTGACGACCCGGCTCCGGCTGCTGCGCCGCTTCAGCCTCGACCTCTGCCTCGGCCGGATGGTGCCGGCGGACGGCGACCCGGTGTACGTCGGGCGTCTCGGCCTCAGCGCCCCCGACGGCCGACGGTTGCTCGTCGACTGGCGCTCGCCCGCGGCGGAGCCGTTCTTCGCCGCCACGCCCGCCGACCCGCGCGGCCTCCGCAGTCGTCGGCGCTACCGCTGGACCAACGGGTCCATCACCGACTTCTGGGACGAGCAGCTCGCCCCGGGAGACGAGGAGCCGCTCGCCCTCGACGACGACTCCGCCTTCCTCGCGAGCCTGGCCGAGGGGCGCTCGGGCCGGATGCAGGACGTGCTCGGCACGATCCAGGCCGACCAGGACGCCATCGTGCGGGCCGGCTCCCGCGGCGCGCTCGTCGTCGACGGCGGTCCCGGCACGGGCAAGACGGTCGTGGCGCTCCACCGCGCGGCGTACCTCCTCCACGCCGACCCGCGCCTCGGCGAGGGCCGCGGCGGCGTGTTGTTCGTGGGGCCGCACCGGCCCTACCTGGCCTACGTCGCCGACGTGCTCCCCAGCCTCGGCGAGGAGAGCGTGCGCACGTGCACCCTCCGCGACCTCCTGCCGGAGGGCGCGGCCGCGGTCGAGGAAGCGGACCCCGAGGTCGCGCGGCTCAAGGGCACCGCGGCGATGGTGGGCGCGATCGAGCCGGCGGTGGCGCTCCACGAGGAGCCGCCCACGGCGAGCCTGCTCGTGGGGACGTCGTGGGCGGACCTCTGGATCGGCGCGCGCGACTGGGCGGAGGCGTTCGGGGCGGCGGACGCCGGCGTGCCGCACAACGAGGCCCGCGACGACGTGCGGGACGCGCTCGTGGAGATCCTGCTCGACCAGGTCGACGAGGACGAGGTGCCCCGGGAGGTGCTGCGTCGCGAGCTGCGACGCCACCCGGCCATCGCCGAGGCGCTCGGCCGCTCCTGGCCGATGCTCGAGCCGACCGACGTCGTGGGTGACCTGTGGAGCGTGCCCGCCTACCTCCGCCGCTGCGCCCCCTGGCTCGCGCCCGACGAGGTCCGGCGCCTCCAACGCACCGACCCGCACGCCGACCCGCACGCGTGGACGACGGCCGACCTCCCGCTCCTCGACGCGGCCCGCCGTCGTCTCGGCGACCCCGCGGCGGAGCAGCGGCGGCGACGACGGGAGGACGCCGAGGAGGTCGAGCGGGAGCGCATCTCCGGGGTGGTCGACCGGCTCCTCGAGGCGGGCGCCGACCCCGACGAGGGCGTCGGGCTCGTGACGATGCTGCGCCACGACGGCCTGCGCGACCAGCTCATCGACCTCGGCGGACTGCCGGAGCCCGACCCCGACCGGCTCGCCGGCCCGTTCGCGCACGTCGTCGTCGACGAGGCGCAGGAGCTCACCGACGCCGAGTGGCAGATGGTGCTCCAGCGCTGCCCGTCCCGCAGCGTCACCGTCGTCGGCGACCGCGCCCAGAGCCGCCGCGGCTTCGCCGAGCCGTGGACCGAGCGGCTCGAGCGCGTCGGCTTCGACCAGGTCCGCACCGCCACCCTCACCGTCGGCTACCGCGTCCCGGAGGAGGTCATGGCCGCGGCCGCGCCCGTGATCCGTACGGCGCTGCCCGACGCCAACGTGCCGCTGGCCGTCCGGCGCAGCGGCCGGCCCGTGCGGCACGGCTCCACGTCCGAGCTCGTCGCCGTGCTGACCGCCTGGCTGGCCGAGCACGACGAGGGCACGGCGTGCGTGGTGGGGCGGGCCGGCGCCGTACCGCCGCTGCCCGACGCCGTCGTCCGGTCCGGGCGCGTGCGCGTGCTCGACCCCGTGCTGGCCAAGGGGCTGGAGTTCGACCTCGTCGTGCTCGTCGCCCCGGACGCCCTGGGCGACGGGATCGCGGGGGCGGTCGACCGGTACGTCGCCATGACCCGCGCGACCCGGGAGCTGGTGGTGATGACCTAGGTTCGACCGGTGCCTGCCGCCACGCCCGGCCGCGCCCGCCTGGGCGTCGCCCTCATGTTCTTCACCAACGGGGTGCTCTACAGCGCGCTGCTGCCGCGCTACCCCGAGATCAAGGCCGCGCTCGACCTCTCCAACACGGCCTTCGGTCTCGTGGTGGTCGCGTTCCCCGCCGGTGCGGTGGCCGCCGCCGCGGTGGCGGCCCCCGTGGTGCGGCGCTTCGGGGCGCCGACGGTCACGGCCGTCGGATCGGGCGTGCTGGCGGCGGCGATGGCCGTCGCGGGCTTCCACCCGAGCGTGCTCGTGCTCGTCGCGGCCCTCGCGCTCGGCGGCATCGTCGACGCCGTGGTCGACGCCGCCCAGAACGTGCAGGGCGTCGCCGTCGAGCGGTGGGCGGGCCGGTCGATCATCAACTCGCTGCACGCCATCTGGAGCCTGGGCGCGGCGACCGGCGGCGTGATCGGCGCGTTCGCCGCGGCCCAGGACATCGGGATCGGTGTCCAGATGATCGTCAACGGCGTCGTCTGGACCCTCGTCGCGGTGCTCGGCGCCTGGCTCGCCGTCCTGCCGCCCGCCGCGGCCCCGATCGCCGACGAGCTCGCCACGACCCCGACACCCGCCGCCGGTCGGTGGACGGCGCTGCGGCTCGTGCTGCCGCTCGTCGTGCTCGCGATCTGCGGCACGCTCGTCGAGGACGTCTCCAACAACTGGGCCGTGCTCTACCTGGGCACCGAGGCCGGCGCGCCCGTCGGCGTCGCCGCCCTCGCGCTCACCGTGGTGCTCGTCAGCCAGTTCGTGGGCCGGCTCGTCGGCGACCCGATGACCGACCGGTGGGGTCGCGAGGCCGTCGCCCGCAGCGGGGGACTGCTCATCGCGGCCGGGATGGCGCTGGCGATGCTGCCCGCGCCGTACCCGGTCGCCTTCGTCGGCTTCGCCCTCATGGGCTTCGGCAGCGCGACCCTCGTGCCCGCCGCCTTCGCCGCGGCCGACCGCGTGCCGGGCCTGCCCGCGGGCACCGGCATCGCGCTGCTCGGGTGGCTGATGCGGATCGGGTTCCTCGTCACCTCACCGGCCGTGGGGGCGCTGTCGGACGTCGCGAGCCTCCGTGTCGCCCTGCTCATCCCGCTCGCCGCCGGGCTCCTCGCCGCGGTGCTGTCGCACCGGGCGGCGCGGACCGGGCCGGCGGGTCAGACCGGCGGGTAGGTCGGGGTGAGGGACGAGTCGTAGACGACGACGAGCGTCTCGAGCAGCGTCGTGCCGTCGAGGAGCTGCAGCGTGCAGGAGCCGTCGGCGCTGTCGGCGAGACCGTCCTCGAACCAGAACGAGGTGCCGGTCAGGATGAACGAGGTCGGTGTGCTGTAGAAGTCGCCGATCCCGTCGTGCACCAGGTTCGACGAGTAGTCGCCGAACGTCTGGCTCGTCGCCGTGCGCGGCGTCCAGACGACGCGCGCGTTGGTGATCGGTGCCCCGGTGACGGTCACGTCCAGGCGGTACTCGGCCGGCACCGGCTCCCCCTGGATGAAGTACCGCGTCTGCTGCACCACGAACCGGCTCGTCCCTCCCGACGCGGCGAAGGCGGGGGCGGCGGCGACGACGCTCACCGCGGGCACGGCCCACGCGGCGGTGCGCACGACCGTACGGCGCGTGGCGCGTGCGGCGGGGACGGGGGAGGTGGTCATGGGCGGGAGCCTAGGGTGCGTCACCTTCGGGTGAGATCGTTACACCGAAACTCGCGTTTCTCGATGCGGGGCCGCGCCGCCCGATGCCCGAGGATGGCCCGCATGGACCACGGCGCGAGCGGCATCGACGGGGACGAGCTGGTCGCGGAGCTCGCCGGCCAGGCACGGATGCACGGCCACGCCGTCATCGCGGTCGCCGGCGGCGAGGACGGGCCGTCGTTCGCCTACACCGTCGGGCTCGCCGGTCTCGAGCACCCGGAGCTCCTCGTCGTCATGGAGAGCCAGGAGACGGCGTACGCCCTCCTCAACGACCTCGCCTTCCGCGTGCGCGACGGGCACGTCCGCCTCGACACGCCGGCGCTCTTCGCGGCCGACGCGACGGGCCGGTACGACGCGGTGGCCGCCCCCGTGCCGCCCGTGGTGGCCGCGGAGCACGTGACGATGGCCGACACGGTGGCGCGCGCCCAGGGCTGGCCGGCGCCCGTCGCGGTCACGCAGGTGCACCTCATGGACGGCGACCGGCACTGGCCGTGGGAGACGAGCGAGCGCTACGGCCCGCCCGTGCCCGGCAGCGTCCTCAGCGCCGTGCCGGACGTGGCGCGCCTGCCGCGGCTCGAGCTCGCGCCGTACGAGCGGGAGGTGGCTCCCGGCCTGCCCTACGACACCGTCGCCCACGTCTGCCTCCACGTGCAGCGGGCCGAGCGGCCGGCGCGCTACGCCTTCCGCGAGGACGGCGGCTGGTCGTTCGTGTGCGGCGAGGGCGGCCACGACTGGGGCACGGAGGTGCGGGCCGCCGTGCTGGGCCGGCTCGTCGAGCTCGACCCCACCCTCGCCCAGCTCCTCGACCTGCCCGACGAGCACGAGGCGACACGGGACGAGCCCGGTGCCGCCTGGGTCAGGCGAGCAGCGACAGACCCTTCGTGAGCTTGTCGACGACCTTGCGCGGTCCGACGACGCTCACCGCGTAGTAGTCGAGCGTCCCGCCGGTGCAGCCGCCGACCGCCTCGAGGTAGTCGGTGTAGACCCGCGTGTGCTGCGCCTGCGTCGGCATGTCGGCGACCACCACCGCGGGGAGCGCGGCGGCCCGGGCGCGCAGGTTCGTCAGCCGGGACCTCGGCGCTCCGAGCACGGTGCACCCGAGCCACGGCAGCCCGGCGTGGGCCCCGCCGTCGGCGTCGACGGCGTCGGGACCGCGGAGGCCCGGGACGGTGGTGGCCGTCGCGCTCGCGACGCAGACGGCGGCGTTGACCGCGCGCCCCGCCGGGAGGGTCTCGTCAACGACGACCACCCACTTCAGCGGTACGTCGCGGGTCGTGAGCGACAGGTCGATCTCCTCGGGGGCGAAGCCGACGGGCCGGGTGGTGGCGAGACTCATGACGTTCCTTCCGGTGCGGGGCGGGACGCGCCGTACGGTAGGTAGTGCACGGATGGAGCGCATCTCAGCCGTGCATCGTCAACCGAAGGGGTTCTTGTGGCGAACATCGACGATCTCGACCGGCGGATCCTGGCCGCCTGGATGACGGATGCACGGCGCAGCCTCCGCGACCTCGCGGGCACGCTCGGCGTCTCCGCCACCACCGTCCACGACCGGGCTCGCGAGCTGCGCCGCCGCGGCGTCGTGCGCGGGGCGGTGCTCGACGTCGACCTCGGCCAGGTCGGCCGACCGGTGCAGGCGCTCATCGCCGTCCGCATCCGGCCGCCGTCGCGCTCCAACATCGAGGCGTTCCGCGACTGGGTGAGCGGGCTCCCCGAGACGGTCGGGGTGTTCGTCACCTCGGGTCGCTCCGACTTCATCGTGCACGTGGCCGTCGCCGACAACGAGGCGCTCTACGCGTTCGTCATCGACCGGCTGACGTCACGTGCGGAGATCGCCGACGTCGAGACGTCGGTGGTCTACGAGCACCTGCGGGTGCCGCCGAGCCTGGACTGACGGGTCGCGGCCGGCGATCAGGCCCCCGTCATCGCCCGGAACGCGGTGACGGCCTCCTCGTAGAGGGTCACGAGGTCCGGCTCGCCGTACGTCGCGGGGTCGTCCATCGCCTCGGCCCACCGGTCGAGCGCGGCGCGCACGACGGCGGTCGTGACCTCCACGAGCACCCGGGGGGTCGGGTCGGAGGGCGCGGCCCCGGTGAGCTCCGCGAGCGCGGCGGCGAACCCCGCCCGCCGCTCGTCGTCGACCGCGACGGCGGCCGCGCGCAGGGTCGGCTCGGTGCGCAGCAGCCGGTAGAGCGAGCGGAGCTGGCGACCGGAGGGGCTCCGGCCGTTCTCGTGGCGGCGCAACACCTCGGTCCACAGCGCCTCGAGCTGGGGGAGGAGCGGTTCCGCGGGTCGCAGCGCCGCGACGCCGGCCTCGAACGCGTCCTCGATGTCCGCCTGCACGAGGAGGGCGGCACGCTCCTTCGTCACGGCGTACCGGTAGAAGGTGCGCGACGAGACCCCGGCCGCGGCGGCGATGTCGTCGGAGGTGCATCCCGCGACGCCGTGCTGCTCGAAGAGCGCCAGCGCGGCCGCGCAGATGTCCTGCTCGGTCTGGCGGCGACGGCGGTCGCGCAGCGTCGTGGTCATCCGGCCTCCTCGGGTTCCCATGCTAGACGCTCGTCAGTTCGTGTCTAGTTGGCAGTCACTGCCACAATGCTCGGGTCGAGAAAGGACCCGTGTGACCACCGAACAGACCCGCCCCACCGAGACCGCCACCGAGACCGCTGCTCCCGTGGCTCCCGTGGCTCCCGCCCTGCCCCGCGGCGTCGTGCCGCTGCTCGTCGTCTCCGCCTTCGTCGTGATCCTCAACGAGACGATCATGGGCGTCGCCCTGCCGCAGCTGATGACGGACCTCGAGATCTCCGCCGCTCGCGCCCAGTGGTTGACCTCGGCCTTCCTGCTGACGATGGCGGTCGTCATCCCGCTCACGGGCTGGCTGCTGCAGCGCTTCCACGTGCGCACCGTGTTCCTCGTGGCGATGACGACGTTCTCGCTCGGCACCCTCCTCGCGGCGGTCTCACCCGGTTTCGGCCTGCTCGTGACGGGTCGCGTCGTGCAGGCGGTCGGTACGGCGATCATGATGCCGCTGCTGATGACCACCATCCTCACGACGGTGGCGCCCGAGCGACGCGGTCGCATGATGGGCACGATCTCGATCGTCATCTCCGTGGCGCCGGCGATCGGCCCGACGGTCTCCGGCCTCATCCTCCAGGACCTCGGCTGGCGCTGGATGTTCTGGATCGTGCTGCCCATCGCGCTCACCTCGCTCGCGCTCGGCGCCGTGTGGGTGCGCAACGTGACGACGCCGGGTCGTCCGCCCCTCGACGTGCTCTCCGTCGTGCTGTCGGCGGTGGCGTTCGCGGGCCTCATCTACGGCCTGTCGAGCATCGGCGAGTCCGCCGCCGGACACACGCCGGTGGCTCCCTGGATCCCGGTGGCCGTGGGCGCCGTCGGCCTCGTGGCGTTCGTCGCCCGGCAGCTGGCCCTGCGCGAGCAGGCGCTCATGGACCTCCGTGCCTTCGGCACGCCGACCTTCAGCATCGCCGTCGGTCTCGTGGCCGTCAGCATGATGGCGCTCTTCGGCACGCTCATCCTGCTGCCGATCTACCTGCAGACCGTGCTGGGTCGCACCACCCTCGAGACCGGCCTCGTGCTCCTGCCGGGCGGCCTCACCATGGGTCTTCTGGCGCCGATCGTGGGTCGGCTCTTCGACCGCCACGGGCCCCGGCCGCTCGTCGCGCCGGGTGCCGTCGTCGCCAGCGCCGCCCTCTGGGCGATGTCGCTGCTCGACGTCGACACGGCCCTCGGGCTCGTCGTCGCCATCCACGTGGTGCTGAGCATCGGCCTGGCGCTCATGTTCACGCCCCTGCTCACCTCGGCGCTCGGGTCGCTGCCGCGGCACCTCTACTCCCACGGCAGCGCGATCGTGGGCACGGTGCAGCAGGTCGCGGGCGCGGCCGGTACGGCGCTGTTCATCACCGTCATGACCCGACGCTCGACGGCCGAGCTGGAAGCCGGGCTGGGCACGGCCGCCGCGACGGCCGAGGGTGTGCACGCCGCGCTGCTGTGGGGCGGGATCATCTCCGCCGTGGCGATCGTCGTGGCGTTGTTCGTCAAGCGCGGTCGTGCAGCGTGACGTGGTAGCCGTCGGGGTCGGCGAACGTGAACGTCCGCCCGAACGGACCGTCGATCGGCTCACTGACGATCGGGTGGCCGTCGGCCGCCAGCGCGTCGTGGATCTCCTGCACGTCGGTGGCATGGAGCCAGATCGCCGCCCCGATCCCCGGCCGGCCGACGGCGTCGAGGTCGGTGCCGGGGACGACGTCGCGCAGCGCGAACGCGATCGGCGCGGTCTGGAAGACGACCGCGTGCGGTGGCCCGGCGGGCGAGCGGACGAGGCCGAGGTAGTGCTCGTAGAACCGCTGGGCGGCGGGCAGGTCGCGCACCTGCAGGGAGACGAAGTCGGGACCGGTGACGGGCATGGGTGCTCCTCGGATGCTGTGTCAGGAAACTGACACGCAGACTATGTCAGGATACTGACATGAGTCAACGCGCGGACGGCATCGACCTGGAGACCTCGATGGGCTACCTCCTCAAGGAGGCCGCGACCGCCCTGCGGGCCGCGATGGAGGAGGCGCTGCGGCCGCTCGGGATGACCGTGACGCGCTACTCCTGCCTGGAGCTGCTGGCCCAGCGCCCGGGGATGTCGAGCTCCGACCTCGCCCGCGGGGCGTTCGTGACGCGGCAGTCGATGAACGTGCTGCTCCAGGCCCTGGAGCAGGAAGGCCTCGTCGACAGGCCCGCCCAGCCCGTGGTGGGCAAGGCGCTGCCGACGACGCTCACCCCGGCCGGACGACGCCTGCTCGACGAGGCCACCGCCGCGGTCCGGGCGGTGGAGGTCAGGATGCTGGGCGGGCTCACCCCGGCCGAGCAGGCCGCGACGTTCGCCGGCCTCCGGAGCATGGTCGCGGCGCTCAGGCCCTGAGGTTCCGCCCCAGTACCCGCATCGCCTCCTCGAACGTCTCCGGACGCGGTCCGGCGTAGTTCAGCCGCACGTACGGGCCGGTCGGCTCGGCCGGGAACCACTCCCGCCCCGCGGCGATCACCAGGCCGTCCGCCTCGCAGCGTCGTGCCAACCGGTCGACGTCCGTGCCGTCCGGCAGACGCACCCAGAGGTTGAGCCCCCCGGACGGGACCTGCTCGAGGTGCGCGTCGGGGACGTGCGCGCGCAGGCTCGTGACCAGCAGGTCCCGGCGGGAGCGCAGCTGCCCGCGCAGCTGCCGCAGGTGCGTGCGCCAGGCGGGCTGGGTCACCACGTCCAGCGCGGCGGCCTGCAGCACCCCGCTGACGTACATGGCCTCGGCGGCCCGATCGTTGCGGATCCGCTCGCGGGCCGGGCCGCGCGCCACGACGGCCGCCACCCGCAGTGCCGGCGAGACGCTCTTGGTGAGCGAGCGCAGGTGGACCACGTGGCCGCCGTCGTCGTGGACGGCGAGCGGGGTCGGGTCGGCGTCGATCCCGAAGTCGTGGGCCCAGTCGTCCTCGACCACGAACGCGCCGTGCGCCCGCGCCACGGCGAGGACCTCGAGGGAGCGGGTCGTCGTCCACCGGGCGCCGGTCGGATTG
This sequence comes from Nocardioides alkalitolerans, assembly GCA_038184435.1. Lineage (NCBI taxonomy): Bacteria > Bacillati > Actinomycetota > Actinomycetes > Propionibacteriales > Nocardioidaceae > Nocardioides > Nocardioides alkalitolerans. The sequence goes on from CP116227.1 coordinate 3,717,715, forward strand.
GCGAAGCTCGGCTGTGCGTAGAACGCGCGCGCCCCGGTCTCCCCGAAGGCGCGCACGAGCTCGTCGACGTCGGGTCCCTCGGGGCCGCTGGGCACCGGGACCACCCGTACGCCGGCCGACGCGGCTGCGGTGAGCGCTCCCCAGTAGGTCGGCGACTCCACCAGCAGGGGCCGGTCCGCGCCGACGAGGCTGCGGAAGATCGAGCTGAGGCCGCTCTGGCTGCCGGGGAGGACGGTCACGTCGGCTGGTGCCGGCGGTGTGAGCCCGGTCGGCGTCGCCCGGGCGAGCTCCGTGGCGAACCAGCCCTGCAGCTCCGGCAGGCCGGCGACGGGCGAGCGCGCGAGCGCCGCGTCGGCACGGGCGGCGCGGGCCAGGGCCGCGCGGACGAGACGTTCGGGCAGGAGGTCCCGGGCGGGGTAGCCCGACTGCAGCTCGATCACGTCGTTCGGGACGTCACGCATCGTCGCCGACACCGGCGACCCGAGCGCCGGCGCCGCCCGCAGGGCCGCGGTCTGCCAGCCGTGCTCCGCCGGGCGGACGGTGCGGACCGCCCGCACGAACGTGCCCGACCCGGGTCGGCTCTCGACGAGACCCTGCGCGGCGAGCGTCCGCAGCGCCTTCTGCACGGTGACCGGGCTCGCCTGGTGCTCGGCCACCAGGGCGCGTGTCGACGGCAGGCGGGAGCCGGGCGCCGCGTCCGCCACGAGCCCGCGGAGTGCCGCGACGATGCGCGCGCTGCTATCGTCGTTCATGACGCAACAGAGTAGCGCTATCCATTCTGCGCGAACACCGTTATCGCCCTCGACCACGACGGGGCTGCTCTGGGGACTGGCCGGGGTCGTCGCCTTCTCCTTCACGATCCCCCTGACCCGCGTGGCCGTGTCCGGCCTGTCCCCCCTGTTCATCGGCTCGGGCCGCGCGGTCGTGGCCGCGCTCCTCGCCGGGGCCGCGCTGGCGCTGACGCGACAGCCCGTGCCCTCCCGTCGTCAGTGGGCGCGACTGGCGGTCGTCGCCGGCGGGGTGGTGGTCGGCTTCCCGATGCTCACGTCGTACGCGCTGGTCTCCGCGCCCGCGTCCCACGGCGCCGTCGTCATCGCGGTGCTGCCCGCCGCCACGGCGGTGGTGGCCGTGCTCCGGGCGCGCGAGCGTCCCCCCGGCCGTTTCTGGATCGCGGCCGGGGTCGGTGCCCTGGCCGCCGTGGTGTTCGCGTCGGCGCAGGGCGGGGGCGTCGGCGAGCTGCACGCGGCCGACGTCCTCCTGGTCGGCGCCGTCGTCGCCGCGGCCGTCGGGTACGCCGAGGGCGGGTTGCTCGCCCGCGAGGTCGGCTCGTGGCAGACCGTCTCCTGGGCCCTGGTGCTCGCCTTCCCGCTCATGCTGGCCCTGGCGGTCGGGGACGCCGTCGCGTCACCTCCCCGGGGGACGCCCGGGGAGTGGACGGCCTTCGCCTACCTGGCCGTCGTCAGCATGTTCCTGGGGTTCGTCGCCTGGTACCGCGGGCTCGCGATCGGGCCCATGGCGCAGGTCAGCCAGGTGCAGCTGGCCCAGCCCGCCCTCAGCATCCTGTGGGCGACGCTCCTCCTCGGCGAGCCGCTGACCGTCGCGACGGTCGCGGGAGGCGCCGCCGTGATCCTCTGCGCCGGCGCGGCCGTGACGTCGCGCCGCGCTCCCGGCTGAGGTCGTTCCCGTCCCGTCTCGACGCTCATCGAGGGGGGGGGGCCGTTCGGCGCGCGCCTGCCGGAGGGCGGATGCCCACCAGGTGAGCTCGGCGAGGGCGCGGGCCAGGTCGCCCTCCACGCCGGCCGGAGCGTCGAAGCCGGCGGGGCCCACGTTGTTCCACGGTGTCGTCAGTCCGACGGTGCTGCGGGTCGTCGCCACGTGGAGCTCCGCGAGGACGCCGCGGAGGTGCTCGGTGGCGATCCGGCCGCCGTGGGCACCGTAGGAGACGACGGTCGCCGCCTTGAACATCCACTCCCGGTAGTGCCAGTCGATGGCGCGCTTCAGGGAGGCCGGGTAGCTGTGGTTGTGCTCGGGGGTCACGATCACGAACCCGTCGGAGGCGTCGATCCGGGCGGCGATGCTCGTGGGTCCACTCCCGCCGGGCTGCAGCAGCCGGTCGTCGGGCAGCTGGACCTCGGCCAGGTCGATGAGCGAGACGTCCACGTCGCCGGCGCGGGTCCTGCTCACCGCCCAGTCGGCGATCGTCCTGCCGACCCGATCGTCGCGGACACTGGCGGAGACGACGGTCACCACGAGTGGCGCGCCGGCGCCGCTCGTGGCCGACCCTGCGGGCTGGGGATCTGGGCTGGTCATGAGGTCACGCTGCGGGTTCGACCATGGTTGAAGTCAATGGTCGGATCGGTCATGGTGATCCGGTGAGCACCATCGAGCGTGGGGTCGGCCCCGAGTTCTCGGAGACGGTCGCCGACGTCGCGAGGGAGTCCGGCGTGGCACCGTCAGCCGTGCGGTTCTACGAGCAGCACGGGCTCGTGGGTGCGGTGCGCACGCCTGGCGGTGCTCGCCGTTTCGACGCGACGGCGGCGTGCCGCATCAAGGTCGCGAAGGTCGCTCAGCGGGTCGGGCTCTCGATCCGCGAGATCGTCGAGGTCCTCGAGGGACTGCCGGCCGAGCCCGCTCCGGCTGACTGGGGTGTCGTGTGCCAGCGACTCGTGCGCGAGGCCGAGGAACGGGTGGCCGCCCTGCACGCGCAGCTCGACGCCCTCGGCGGCGACGTCCGGTTGTGCGACCTCGCCGAGGTGGGCTCCGAGCGGCGGTCTTGACCTCAACCTCTGTTGAACTCCTAGCGTCGCGAGCATGGAGACGCGACCGATGCAGCCGCCCGCCCGTCAGCCCCTGGGGTTCTGGACCGTCCGTGCCGGGGAGGCGATCGGGCACCGCACCCGGTCCGCGCTGGCCGAGCTCGGCGTGACGCAGCCCGAGTGGTGGGTGTTGCACCAGCTCTCCCTGCACCCGACGGGAGTCGGACGCGCCGACGTCATCGCCACGATCGGCCCGAACGAGACCGACGCCGCGATCGAGGAGGCGATCGCCTCCGCCGAGACCCACGGGTGGCTGGTCACTGACGGCGACTCGATCCACGCGACGGCCAGCGGCACCGACGTCTTCGCCCGCTGCGCCGCACTGCAGACCGAGCTCCAGGAGGAGCGGATGCGCGGCATCACCGACGCCGAGCTCGCGACGACCATCACCGTCCTCCAACGCACCATCGAGAACGTCGGGGCCAGCGCCTGGCACTGGTGACGGCCCGCCCCCGTCGCAACTAGGGCAGGATCGCGTCGACGTACCCGCCGTCGGCGCGCACCGCGGCGCCCGTCGTCGCGGACGCGAGGTCGGAGCAGAGGTAGACGACGGTGTTCGCGATCTCCGCGGGCTCGAGGAGGCGCTGCACCAGCGAGGCGGGGCGGTGCTCGCGCATGAACCGCCGCTGGCGCTCGTCCCAGGGGCCGTCGGTGCCGACCATCTCGGCGACGAAGTCCTCGACGCCGGGCGTGTGCGTGGGGCCGGCGATGACCGTGTTGACGGTGACGCCGGAACCCGCCACCGCCTTCGCGAAGCCGCGCGTGACGCCGAGCAGCGCGGTCTTCGTGACGCCGTAGTGGATCATCTCGGCCGGGATCGCGACGGCGGAGTCGCTGGCGATCGTCACCGCCCGGCCCCAGCCGCGCTCGGCCATGCCGGGCAGGTAGGCGCGCAGCATCCGCACGGCGGACATGACGTTGACCTGGAAGTACTGCTCCCACGTCGCGTCGTCGACCTCGAACGGGTCGATCGCGCCGAAGATCCCGAGATTGTTGACGACGGCGTCCACGTCCGGGAGCTGCTCCACGAGGCTCGCCGCGCCCTCCGTCGTGCCGAGGTCGGCCGCCACCTGCAGCACCTCCGCGCCGGGCACGGCCGCGGTGATGGCGGCCGCCGCCTCCTCGAGCGCCTCGGGCCGACGGCCGTTGACGGCGACGCGGGCGCCGGCGCGGGCGAGCCCGGTGGCGATGGCCAGGCCGATGCCCTGGCTCGATCCGGTGACGAGGGCCGTCCGGCCCGAGAGGTCCAGCTGCACGACGTGCTCCTTCAGGGTGCGTCGGTGGGGTCGGTCCCCGTCACGAACAGGTCCCCCGGCCCGAGGATTCCGCGACGGCCGGCTGCGCCCCGAGCGCGTCGGCCGCCCGGGCGCGACCCAGGTTCCACTCCAGCCAGTCGTCGTCCGACGGCGTCCACCCCGGCAGCACGCACGCGCGCTCGGTCGCCGGCAGGTCGGCGAGCACCGGCACGGCGTCGTCGGACAGGCCCGCGAGGTAGGACCAGTCGATGCGCCCGGTCGCGTCGTACCGCTCCAGGTTCTGCTCCGCGATCCACGCGTCGGGGTTCACGACCGCGAGCCCCAGCAGGGACACCGCCCCGCTCAGCACCGCGAACCGCGCCAGCCAGGCGCCCCGCAGCGTCACGCCGCCGACGAGCACCGCGAGCACGACGACGCCGAGCCAGCCCTCGAAGACGTCGACGAGCAGGCGGAGCCGCGTGTAGCCGTAGGCCTCCTGGTAGAGGTCCATCCGGTGCAGCGCCGAGGCCACGACCACGAGGGTCTCGACGCAGAGGGCACCGAGGGCCACCCGCAGCCACGCCCGGTCGGCGACCGTCTCCCGCGGCGCCTTGCGCGCGGCCACCCCGACGACGACGAGCGTCAGCGCGGTGACGACGGTGAGCTGGCCGAAGCCCTGGTGGACGTACTCGGCGTAGGTGAGCCCCGTCGTACGGCGCAGGTAGTCGTGCCCGCCGAACACCACCGCTGCCTGGGCGACGAGGAAGGCCGCGACCACGCCGACCACGACGAGCACGGGAGCGAGCCACTCGAAGCGGTGCGCGACGGGGCGCGGGGCGCGGGGGCCGCGGTCGAGCCGCGGGGGGTTGAGGGCGAGGTACGCCGCGGCGAGCACCGCGCCGCCGATGGCCACCGTCAGGAAGGCGCGGAGCACGAGCGTGTCGATCGTGAGGTCGGGCAGGAGCGCGTCGACCCACTCCGCGAGGAGCGCGTCGGCCGAGGTCAGCAGCGCACCGAACACCAGGAGGCCGAGCGCCGAGAGCACCGCGGTCCGCAGCAGCGCCGCGCTCTGGCCGAGCCCCGTGAGCCGCGCCAGGGTGCGCCCCAGCCACGGCAGGCCGCGGAGGCCGGCGAGCGGCCACGACAGCCCGGCGAGCACGAACGCCGGCAGCGTGCGGCCCCGGGTGACCCCGACGACGCAGAGCGCCGCGCCCGTGAGCGCGCAGAGGAACGTGATCCACTCCGCGTCGCGCACCGCGACCGTGGCGGCGAGCAGCCCGCAGAGCGCGGCGCAGGTCAGGGTGAACGGATCGCGACGGTGCTTCGCCGCGCCGAGCACGACGCCGCCCGCGGCGAGGAGCACGAGCGCCGCGCCGATGCCGTGGTCGCGGAACGGCAGCACGACCGCGCCGAGCAGGCCCACGCTGAGGGAGGCGACGAGCACCCACAGCCGGGCGGGCACGCCGTCGTCGGGCCAGAAGTCGCCCACGAGGTCGTCGACGACGCCGGGCACGTGCGCGGGGACGTCGCGGCCGGGGACGGGGCGGGGCGGGACGGGGGAGCTGGGACGAGCGGGCGGGAGCGGTGCGGGCACGAGGGCCTCCTGGGGATCGGGTGGGAGGTCGACCTGCACGCGGGCGCCGGTCGGACCGAGGGGATCGACGAAGCGGATCGCGCCGCCGTGGAGGTCGGCGACCCAGCGGGCGACGGCGAGACCGAGGCCGGTGCCGCCGCCGGAGCCCGCGCCGAACGCCTCGAAGACGCGGTCCCGCTCGCGCGGCGGGACGCCCGGTCCGTCGTCGTGGACCTGCAGGCGCAGCCCGCCGTCGGGGCCGGGGCCTGCGTCGACGCGCACGGTGCCGCCCGCTGGGCTGTGCCGCGCGGCGTTGTCGAGGAGGTTGGCGACGAGCTGGTGCAGGCGCGCGGGATCGGCGCGCACGGCGAGGTCGTGCGGGCTGACGTCGACGTCGTACGTCACCGCCCGGCTGCGGGGACCCGCCGCGGTGACCGCCTCCGCGACGCAGGCGTCGAGGAGGTCGGCGACCTCGACGGACTCGGGGCGCAGCGGGGCGTGACCCGCGTCGACGCGGGCGAGGTCGAGGAGGTCCTCGACCAGGGCACTCATGCGCTCGGCCTGGCCCAGCGCGGTCGCGAGCGCGTCGTGGCGGGCCTCGGGGGTGGGGGCGCCGACGTCGTCGACGAGGTTCTCCAGCACGGCGCGGAGCCCGGCGAGCGGGGTCCGCAGCTCGTGGCTCACGGTGGCGACGAGCTCGCGCCGACGCCGGTCGACGTCGCCGAGGTCGCCGGCCATCGTGTTGAACGCGCGGGCCAGCTCACCGACCTCGTCGCGGGACGCGTCGGCCACCCGCGCCGTGTAATCGCCCCGCGCCATGCGGCGGGCGGCCGCCGTCATCTGCCGCAGCGGCGAGGTCATGCCGACCGCCAGCAGCTGGGTGACGGCGAGGGCGAGCAGCACCGTCACCGGCAGGCTGAGCCACAGCGGCACCGAGGCGGCACGGCCGAGGGAGGCGACCAGCGTCGCCACGGTCACGCTGGCGGCGACGAGCACGCCCAGCTTGACCTTGACCGAGCCGACCCCGGCCAGGGGTTCCCGGCTCACGAGGCGGTCCCCGGCTCCAGGGCGTAGCCGACACCGTGCGCGGTGCGCACCCGGTCGGCCCCCACCTTCGCCCGCAGGCCCTTGACGTGGCTGTCGACCGTGCGGGTGCCGGCGGCGTCCGCCCAGCCCCACACCTCGGCGAGCAGCCGCTCGCGGGTCACCACGGTGCCGGGATCGGCGGCGAGGCAGACGAGCAGGTCGAACTCCGTCGGCGTCAGGCGCACCTCGGTGTCGCCGCGCCACGTGCGGCGAGCGCCCACGTCGACCCGCAGGTCGCCGACCTCGAGCACCGGCCGGGCCGCCGCGGGGGCGGCCGCGAGCTCCGCCGCCCGCTCCACCCGACGCAGCAGCACGCCGACCCGCGCGACGAGCTCGCGCATCCGGAACGGCTTCGTCAGGTAGTCGTCGGCGCCCACACCCAGCCCGACGAGCACGTCCGCCTCGTCGTCCCGCGCGGTCAGCATGAGCACCGGGACGGGACGCGTCGCCTGCACGCGGCGGCACACCTCCAGCCCGTCGAAGCCCGGCAGCATCACGTCGAGCACCACCACGTCGGGCGCGTGCTCCTCGTGTGCCGCCACACCGGCGGGTCCGTCCCAGGCCTGCGTGACGACGTACCCCTCCGCCGTCAGGCGGTCCGTGACCGCCTGGTTGATGACGGGGTCGTCCTCCACGACGAGGACCGAGCGCGTGCGGTGAGCCATGCCGAGAAGGCTAGGAGCGCACGGGGCCGGGAGTGGGGGACGAACCGTGGAGGTTCTGTGCAGATCGGGGGGCAGGTCAGGGGGCGCGCAGCTCCTGCGTCCCGATCACCGACAGCAGGCGCAGCTTCTCGTGGCTCTCCGTGCCCGGGGTCGCCGTGAAGACGAGGAGGCCCTGGGACTGCTCCGCGTCGTACAACGTCTGGCAGTGCACCTCCACCAGGCCCACCTCCGGGTGGCGGATCCGCTTCGTGCGCGGGTGCTTCACCCCGACCTCGTGCGCCGCCCACACCTCGCGGAACCCGGCACTCGTGGCCTCCAGGTCGGCGACCACGCGGCCGGGGAAGGAGTCGGGACCCTCGCGGGTGTACGCCGCGCGCAGGTCCGCGACGAACACCCGGGCGTGCTCGGGCTGGTCCTCGGCCGGGTAGAGGTCGCGGCTCGTCGGGTCGCTGAACCAGCGGTGCACGACGTTGCGGGCGAGGCCCTCGTGCGCCGTCTCGTCCCCCAGCAACGCCACGGCGGCCGGCGTCTGCACGAGGGTCTCGCCGGATCCCGTGACCACCATCGCCGGGGTGTCGGCGAGGCGGTCGAGGATCCGCATGATGCCGACGTCGACGTGGTCGGAGCGCCGGGCGCGGCCGGGCGAGGCGTAGCCGCCGAGACGGAACAGGTGGTCCCGCTCCTCCAGCGTGAGCCGCAGGGCGCGGGCGAGGGCCGTGAGCATCTGCTCCGACGGCTCCGGCCCGCGCTGCTGCTCGATGCGCCCGTAGTAGTCGGCCGACATCTGCGCCAGCAACGCCACCTCCTCGCGCCGCAGGCCGCCGGTGCGCCGCCGGGCGCCGCGGGGCAGCCCCACGTCCTCCGGCTGCAGCGCCTCGCGCCGGGTGCGGAGGAAGTGGGCGAGCTGCTCGCGGTCCATGCCGCTCATCCTGCCCGGCCGTCGGGACGGCGCGTCACAGGTTCATCCCGCCCGACGCCTCGATGCGCTGCCCGGTCACCCAGCCCATGGCGGGGCCCGCCACGGCGGCCACCACCGCGCCGACGTCCGCGGGCTCGCCGACGCCGCCCATCGCGACGACCTGCGCGAGGTGGGCGCGCACCTCGTCGTCGTCGCGCAGCACGCCGCCCGCGAAGTCCGTGGCCGTGGGGCCCGGGGCCACCGCGTTGACGGCGATCCGGCGCGGGCCCAGCTCCTTCGCCAGGTAGCGCGTGTAGACCTCGACGGCGCCCTTGACCGCGGCGTACACCGAGTAGCCGAAGGCGCCGACGAACCGGGCCAGACCGGTGGAGGTGGTGACGATGCGGCCGCCGTCCGCGACGAGGGGGACGAGCTCCTGCGTCAGCAGGACGACCGGGGTGAGGTGGACGGCGACGAGGTCCTGCACCTGGGTGGCGGTGGTGGCGCCGAGCGTGGTCCAGCCGGCCACGCCGGCGTTGTGGACGAGGGCGTCGAGGTGGGTGCGGTCGAGGGTCGCGAGCGCGCGCCGGACCTCGTCGGCGAAGGCGGGGAACGATTCCGGCTCGGTGACGTCGAGCCGGAGCGCGACGGCCCGACGACCGCGCGCCTCGACGGCGGCGACGACCTCGGCGGCCTCGGCGGCGCCGGAGCGGTAGGTGAGGAGGACGTCGCTGCCGCCGTCGGCGAGCGCCAGGGCGGCGGCACGGCCGAGACCGCGGCTGCCACCCGTGACGAGGGTGGTGCGGACGGGGCTGGTGGTGCGGCTGGGTGCGGGGTTCGTGGTCATGCCTCCACGGTGCGCCCGGAGCGGCCCGGGGAGAAGGCCGCGGTCATCCGGGGACAGACAGTCCGTGGATGGTGCAACTACCGGTCTGACCTGGGACGACACCGAACGGGTGAGGCCATTGGACGGGACAAGTGACGGGGCGCTCGAACACGCGTACCGTCGACGGAGACGTTCCCGGTCTCGGGTGCGTGACCTTGAGGAGGGCAGCCATGCCCGACCAGACCATCCCTTCCCCGATCCCCTTTCCCGTCGACATCCGGCTCGAGCCGGACGGTTCGACCGTCACCGTGCGCGGCACCGTCGACCGGCGCAGCGGCCACGGCATGCGTACCTTCCTCGAGTCGACCGACCTGCGGGCGGTCCCCGAGGTGACCATCGACCTCAGCGGCGTGGACATGCTCCTCGCCGGCGGTCTCCGCGAGCTCGCGGAGGGCTTCCGCTACGTGCGTTCCGGCGGTTCGGTCGTCGTCGTCCACGCTCCCGACGACACGATCGCCGGACGCGTCATCGACGTGCTCCGACGCATCGACGCCCGCGAGCACGACCGGCTCTGCGGCCGCAATGGAGTGGACCCCCTCCCGCCCGCTGCGTAGGCTCGCTCCCGTGGAGCTCTGAGGACACCCCCGACCGCGGCCCGAGGCACCTGTCTGCCCGCGTGGTCACCGTCCTCCTCGGAAGAGCTTCCCGTGACCACCACTCCTGCTGCCGACTCCTCCCTCACCCCCCTGACCGCCCGGGGACTGGTGCGCTCGTACGGCGACCGCACCGTGTTCGACGGCCTCGACCTCACGGTGCCGCCCGGCACCCGGCTCGGACTCATCGGTGAGAACGGCTCCGGCAAGTCGACCCTGCTGCGGCTCCTCGCCGGTGTCGAGCGCCCCGACGCCGGCACCGTGGTGCGTCCACGCGACCTCGTCCACCTCGCGCAGGAACCGGCCGTCGGCCGGGACGGCCGCGCGACGCGCGGCACCGTCGGCGACCTCCTCGACGACGCCCTGCGGCCGCTGCACGACCTCGTGGCCGAGCTGGAGCGGCTCGCCGGCCTGATGGCGGCCGGCGACGGTGGGCTCGACCCGCGGCTGGGGGAGGCGTACGACGCCGTGCTCGCCCGCGCGACCCACCACGACGCCTGGGACGCCGACCGCCGGGCCGAGGTCACGGCGGGGGTGCTGGGCGTGGCCGACCTCGACCGGGACCGTCCGGTCGCCGCGCTCTCGGGGGGTCAGCGCACGCGGCTGGCGCTGGCGGCCGCGCTCGTGCGGCGCCCCGACTGCCTGCTGCTCGACGAGCCCACCAACCACCTCGACGCCGAGGCGCTCGACCTGCTCGAGAGCGCGCTCGTGCAGCTGCCGGGGGTGGTCGTGGCCGCGAGCCACGACCGCACGTTCCTCGACCGGGTCTGCACCTCGCTGCTCGACCTCGACGCCGGTGCGCTCGGCACCGACGGTGCGGGCGGGCGGGTGTTCGGGGGGTCCTTCACCGACTACCTCGCGCACCAGGAGGCCAGCCGGCGCCGCTGGGAGGAGACCTGGGCCGCGCAGCAGGACGAGATCGCGGACCTGCGGGCGGCGACCCGCATCGGGACCACCGCCGTGGCCCGCGACCGCGGCCCGCGGGACAACGACAAGTTCATCCACGCCTTCAAGGGCGCCCGCGTCGAGCGCACCCATGCGCGGCGCGTGCGCGACGCGGAGCGTCGTCTCGAGGTGGCCGAGCGGGAGGCCCTGCCGAAGCCGCGGCCGCCGCTGCGCTTCGCCGGCGCCCTCACGGCGGACGCGGGCGGCGACGGGCTCGTCGTGCAGGCACGCGGCCTGGTCGTGCCCGGGCGCCTCACGCTGGAGCGCCTCGACCTCGCCGCCGGTCGGAAGCTGCTCGTGAGCGGGCCGAACGGCTCCGGCAAGTCGACGCTCCTGGCGGTGCTGGCGGGGGAGCTCCCCGTCGGCGGCGCGCTCGAGGTGCGCGCCCGCACCGTGCGCCTGCTCCGGCAGGACCCGGTGGTGACCCGTCCGCGACGTACGGCGCGGGCCGCCTACGTCGCGGCCGTCGGGCCCGAGACGGCCGAGCGGGTGCCGCTGCGCGCGCTGGGGCTGCTGCCTCCGCGCGCCCACGCGACGCCCGTCGGGGCGCTCAGCGTCGGCCAGCGGCGCCGGCTCGACCTCGCCGTCGCCATCGCGGCCGCGCCCGACCTGCTCCTGCTCGACGAGCCCACCAACCACCTGTCGCTGCGGCTGGCGGGCGAGCTCGAGGAGGCGGTCGGGGTCGCGCCCGGCACCGTCGTCGTGACCACCCACGACCGGTGGCTGCGGGCGCGGTGGACCGGGGACGAGCTGCGGCTCGGCCGGCCTCAGCCCCCGCCTCAGCCCCCGCCCGGCCGGAACGCGTAGACCGCCGCGAGTCGCACCCGGGCCACCGCCGCGTGGGCGTCGACGGCGCGGCGGGTGCGCTCGTCCGCGCCGTACCCCTCCAGCAGGGCGGCCGACCACCCCGCCACGAGGGCGGGGTCGAGCAGGCCCTGCCGGGCGCGGAGCTCGAGGTGGACGGCCATGTTGGCCAGGTCGAGGGCGGGGTCGCCGAGCGCCAGCAGGTCGAGGTCGAGCAGCGACCAGCTGCCCGTGGCCGGGTCCCGCAGCAGCTGCTTGTCGTGGAGGTCGCGGTGCAGCGGCACCAGCCGGTCCGGGGCGGACAGCGCGGCGAGGCGCGCGACCACGTCGTCGAGCCCGGCCGGCACCGCCGCCTCGAGCCCGTACGCCGCGGCGAGATCCACCGCGCGGCGCGTCAGGTCCGCCTCGTCCCCGGCGTCGTGACGGGGCGTCCCGGCGGGCGGGGCCACGTCGTGCAGACGCCGCACGAGGGCGCCGATCGCGTGGAGGTCGGTGGCGCCGACGGCGGCACCGGTCGGGAGCAGGTCGTGCAGCGTCGCGCCGGGCAGCGCCTCGGTGACGAGGAGCGCCGCGGGCGTGCCGGGTCGCACGCGGGGCACCGGCAGACCGGCCGCGGCGAGGTGCTCCAGCGTGGCGGCGGCCCCGGTGGCGCGGTCGCCGCGCAGGACCTTCACGAAGTGCGGGGGCGCGTCGCCCCGGTCGACGCGCACGACGGCGCGGCGCTCGGGTCGGTGGGCGACCAGGTGCGTGCCGGGGGCGGCGACGAGCGGGGCGAGCTCCGGCAGGCGGCGGTCCGCGCCGCGGCGCTGCACGACGACGTGGCCCCCGAGGCGCTCGACGGCGCCCGCGGGTGCGCCGGCCGCGGTGCGTCGGGCGACCCGGTCCGCCTCGTCGGCGTCGGCGATCCACTGGCCGGGCACGAGCGCCCCGTCCCGCTGCCGGAGGTGCAGCAGCAGGTGGGTGCTGCTCCGGGGCTGCGCGCGCTCGAGGTCGAGGCCGGCGGCGGCCACCTCGGCGCGGACGGCGGCGAACCTCGTGGTGCCGGTGGGGCGAGCGGTCAGCACAGGTCCTCCAGGGTGGCGAGCAGGGCGGTCGTGGTGCTCCGCCAGTCGGGTGCGCAGGTGCGGAACGGCTCGACGGCGCGGCGCAGGAGGTGGGCGGCGGTCCAGGCGCGGAGGGCCGTCGGGTCCGGGAGGGGGCGCACCGCGGCGTACCCCGCCAGCAGGGCCGACCCCTGCTCCCGCCCCGGGACCCGCCCGTGGACGAGGTCGTCGGCGAGGAGGTTGCCGAGGTCGTCGGCCGCATCGCCGCGGCGGGCGCGGTCGAGGTCGAGGACGCCGACCCGTGGCGCGTCGGGGTTGCCGTCGAGCACGAGCTGGTCGCGGGACAGGTCGCCGTGGAGCGTGACGGCGGGGCCGCCGGGAGCGTCGCGCAGGGCGGCCGCCGCCCGCGCCGCCAGCTCGGCGACGCGGTCGGCCCGGGCGGGCAGGAGCAGGGCCAGCTGGTCGCGCGCCTGGGCCAGCGCCCGCAGCGGGCGGCCCTCGAGCGGGAGGTCCGTCGCGGTGCCGTGGAGGTCCGCGACGGCCGCACCGGCGCGGCGGAGCGCGGCCGGGGTGGCGGGTCCGTCGTGGGGGCCGTCGAGCGGCTGCCCCGGTACCCAGCCGGTGAGGAGCGTCCCGCGGCGGGCGTGGCTGTCGAGGAGCCGTGGCGTGCCGGCCCGTCCCGCCAGCGCCCGCGGCCCCCGCACGGCCGCGGCGTGGGCCGAGGGCCGCACGACGCGCAGGACCGCGGGCCCGTCGGGGCCCTCCACGCGCGCGACCACCCGACGCTGCGGGTTGGCCGACAGCACCACGGCGTCCGCCGGCAGGCCCCGGAGGCCGGGGAGGTCGCGGTCGCCGACCAGGTACGTCGCGAGCAGGCCCGCCTCGGGGTCCGCGGCCGCGACGGCGCCGAGCCGGGCGGCCCGGTCGTGGGACTTCGCCAGCTTCGGCCGGGCGTGGTCCGCGGCGGCGAGGACGACGAGGTGGTCGGTCCCGCGCCGTACGGACAGGGCGGCCGAGGTGCCCGCCTTCACGCGCAGGCGGAGCCGGACGAGGTCGTCGCTCCCGAGCAGCTCGGCGAGCCGGTCCCCGAGGAGCACGTCGAGACCGGGGACGCCGAGGTCGATCCGCTCAGCCGGCCGCACGGACCGCTCCCGGGGTGAGCACGACCGCGGGCGGGCCGTCGGCGACGACCTTGCCGCCCTCGAGCCACACGACGCGGTCGCAGTCGCGGGCGTGGGCGAGGTCGTGGGTGACGACGATGGTGGTGCGGCCCGCGGTGAGCCGCTCGAGGGCGGCCAGCACCTCGGCCTCGGTGCCCTCGTCGAGGCCGGTGAGGGCCTCGTCGAGCACCACGACGGGGGCGCGGCGCACGGCGGCGCGCGCGATGGCGATGCGCTGCCGCTGCCCGCCGGAGAGGGTGGCGCCCCGCTCGCCGACGACGGTGGCGTAGCCGTGGGGCAGGGCCTCGACGAAGTCGTGCGCACCCGCGATCCGGGCGGCCTCCTCGATCTCCTCGCGGGTGGCGCCGGGGCGGCCGTGGGCGATGTTCTCCTCGATGGAGGTCGCGAACAGCACGCTCTCCTGCAGCACGACGGAGACCTGGCTGCGCAGCGACTCGAGCGTGAGGTCGCGCAGGTCGTGCCCGTCGACCCGGACGGCGCCCGCGTCGGGGTCGCGCAGCCGCGACAGCAGGGAGGCGAGCGTCGACTTGCCGGAGCCCGAGGAGCCGACGAGCGCCACGCGCTCCCCGGCCGCCACCCGCAGGGAGACGCCGCGGAGCACGGGTGCGTCGGGCGTGTAGGAGACCCAGACGTCGTCGAGCACGAGCTCGCCGCGCAGGGCCGGGGCCGTGCGGGCCTCGGGGTGGTCGCGCACGGTGGGCTCGACCTCCAGCAGGTCGACGACCCGCTCGCCGGAGGCGGCCGCGGCGGCGATGCGGCCGGTGTACTTCGCCAGGTCCCGCATCGGCTTGAAGGTCGCCTTGAGGTAGGTGAGGAACACGACGAGCTCGCCCGGGGTGAGCATCCCGGCGAGCACGCGCTGCGCCCCGACGTACAGGACCAGCGCGGTCGCGAGCCCGACCAGCACGTCGGTGCTCCGCTCGAGCCGCGCCGAGAGCCGCTTGGTGCGCACGCCCTCGGTGAGGCTGCGGCCGTTGCTCTGCGCGAAGCGGCCCTGGAGGTGGTCGGCGAGGCCGTAGGAGTGCACGACCCGCATCGACGACAGCGTCTCGGTGGCGAGCGAGGCCAGCTCGCCCTCCGCCTTGCGCTGCTCCTTCGAGACACCGTGGATGCTGCGCGACGTCTCGCGGCCGGCGAGCAGGAACAGCGGCACGACGGCCACCATGAGCAGCGCCAGGGGCCAGTCGAGGAAGGCCACGACCACGACCATCCCGAGCATCGTCACGATGTTGCCGACGAGCGGCAGGCCCGCGGTGACGACGACCTCCTTGAGGCGGCCGACGTCGCCGGTCACGCGCTGCACGAGGTCGCCGGTGCGTGCCTTGTCGTGGAAGGCCATCGGCAGGCGCTGCAGGTGGGCGTAGGCGTCGGCCCGCACCCGGGTCAGCAGCCGGTTGCCGGCGAGGGCGAACGCCAGCGTCGTCAGGTAGGCGGCCACCGCCCGCACCAGCACGACCCCGAGCAGCGCGACCGCGGCGATCGTCAGCGTGGCGCGGACGTCGCCGGGCGCGGCCCCGGCCACGTCGGTCCCCGAGGCGGCGATGACGGTGTCGATGACGACCTTGAGCGGCCAGGGCTCGGCGAGCCGCATGAGCACCTCGACGAACAGCGCCAGCATGCCGCCGGCGACGAGCGGGGTCTCCTTGCGCAGGTAGGGGCGCAGGTGCGTCGCCGTGCGCCGCAGGCCCGGTCCGGCCTCGCGGAGGGTCGTGGGCTTCTCACGCG
The DNA here is from genome assembly GCA_038184435.1 of Nocardioides alkalitolerans. Lineage (NCBI taxonomy): Bacteria > Bacillati > Actinomycetota > Actinomycetes > Propionibacteriales > Nocardioidaceae > Nocardioides > Nocardioides alkalitolerans. Next base: position 3,733,165 of record CP116227.1, read on the forward strand.
ACACGGGTGGCTCCTGTCGTGCTGGCTGTCGGGTGGGCGCTGCTCAGGGTGGCGAGGGACGCGGTCACGACGTGGTCCCAGTCGAGCGCGAGGGCGGCGCGCCGGTTCGCGGCGCGCAGCGCGCGCCGGCGGGCGACGTCGTCGCGGAGGTCGGCGACGGCGGCCGCCAGCGCGGCGGGGTCACCGGGCGCCACGAGCGCGTCACCGCCGAGCAGGTCGCGGAGCCCGCCCACGTCGCTCGCGACGACGGGGAGGCCCGCGGCCAGGTACTCCGTCACCTTCAGCGGCGAGAAGTAGAAGCCGTCGAGGGCCGGGTACGGCGCGCACGCCACGTCCATCCGCTGCAGGAGCGCGGGCACCGCGGCGGCCGGTACGGCGCCGGTCCACTCGACCCGGTCGCTGACGCCGAGCCGGTCGGCGGTGGCCCGCAGGCCGGTCGCCCTGGGCCCGTCGCCGACGACGAGCAGGCGGTGGCCGGGACCGACGAGTGCGAGCGCCGCGAGCAGCGTCTCGACGCCGTGCCAGCCCTTGAGGGTGCCGACGAAGCCGAGGGTGAAGGGGCGGTCGGGGCGGGGCCGACCGTCGTGGACGGGCCGGTCGGCCGGCACGACGCGGCGGGTGTCGACGCCGTTCCCGATCGTCGTCACGTGGGCGGCGCCCTGGGAGCGTGCCCACTCGCTGACGGCCGGGCTCACGCCGATCACGCTCGTCGCGGTGCCCAGCGCGGCGCGGGCCGCGTCGTACGCCGCCGGCTCGTCGACGAGCACCCGGTGCCGGGCCTGCTCGACGGGGAGGGGGGCGTTGACCTCGAGCAGGGACGGTACGCCGCGGGTGGCGGCCCAGGCCGTCGCCGTGCGGCCCCACAGGGCGTAGCGCTCGTAGACGAGGTCGAGCGGGTGAGCCTCGTGGAGCCCGTCGAGCAGGTCCGCGACGGCGGCGTCGCTGGCCCGGGCGGCGTGCTCCCGGGCGGCGGGCTCGCCGCGGCCGACGCGGGGCAGGCGGTGGATCCGCAGCCGCGGGTGGGCGGCGAGGTCGGCGGCGGCGTCCTCGTCGGCGCGCGGGGTCAGCAGATCGACCTCCGCGCCGCGCCGCAGCAGGGCGGCGACGACGGCCTGCACGTGCACCGAGGCGCCCTTGGTGCCGAGCACGTCGATGCCGGGGTCGGTCGAGACGTACGCGACCCTCATGCCGGCACCCCTGCCACGCCGAAGTGGCGCTCGAGCTGGGCGGTGTTGGTGCGGGTGTCGAAGGCCTCCTCGACACGGGCGCGGCCGGCGGCGGCGTAGGCGGCCCGCAGCCCCGGGTCGTCGAGCAGCTCCTTGAGGGCGGCCGCGAGCGCGACGGGGTCGTCCTCCGGCACGAGCGCGCCGCTGTGGCCGTCGACCACGGCCTCCGGGATGCCGGTGACCGGGGTCGTCACGCAGGGCGTGCCCAGGGCGAGGGCCTCCAGCACGACCGTCGGGAGGCCGTCGCGGTTGCCGTCCGCGGCGACGCGACAGGGAGCCGCGAGGAGGGTGGCGTCGGCGACGACCTGGAGCATCCGGTCCTGCGGGAGCGGTCCGAGGAGGTCGACGCGGTCGGCGATCCCGAGCGTGGCGACGAGGTCGCGCAAGCGCTCCTCCTCCGCGCCGGCGCCGACCAGGTGCACGCGGAGCGGGTCGCCCGCACGGGCCAGGAGGGCCGTGGCCTCGAGGAGCACGTCGAAGCCCTTCTTCGGCACGAGGCGCCCGACGGCCGCCACGGTGCGCGTGGCGCGGCGGCCCGTGTGGAGGGCGAAGCGGTCGAGGTCGAGGCCGTTGTAGACGCGCACGACGTTCGCCGTCGGCGCGAGGCCGCGGAGGTGGTCGACGTGGAAGTCGGAGACCGTCACCACCGTGTCGACGCCCGCGAGGTTGGCGCGCAGCGCGTCGGCGTCGAGGCCGTCGTGGAAGACGTCCTTCGCGTGGGCGGTGAGCGAGCAGGTGATGCCGGCCAGCCGGGCGGCGACGCGGGCGACCGTGGCCGGGGTGTCCGCGAAGTGTGCGTGCAGGTGGGTGAGGCCCTGCTCGACGGCCTCGGTGGCGACGGCGAGGGCCGCCGCGCCGGTCTCGGCCGGGAGGGCGAGCACGTCGTCGAGATGAGCCGCGAGGCCCGGGAGCCGGCCGTGGGCCCCGCGCAGCGCCTGCCACACGGCGGTGCCCTTCGGGCTGCGGGTCAGGTGCGGGAGGTAGGTCACCGGCGCCCGGAGGTCGCCGAGGGCCGCGTGGAAGCGACCGTCGTCGGGGGAGCGCAGCGACAGCACGCGCACCTCCAGCCCGCGGGCCTCGAGGGCGAGTAGCTCGGTGAGCACGAACGTCTCCGAGAAGCGCGGGAACATCGTCAGGACGTAGCCGACCCGGGTCGTGGGCGGCCGGTTCTCAGGCGGTCGGTTCTCAGGCAGTGGCACGGGAGGTCTCCTCGGCGAGGGTCGGGGCGAGCAGGTCGTCGACGAGCCGCGGCAGGCGGCCGAGCCCGTCGAGGTCGAGGTCGTGGGGGATCGCTGCGCGGCGTACGGCGCGGTCGAGCCACGCCGCGAGCACCGCGGGCGTCGCGTGCTCCGGCAGGACGTGGTCGAGCGCGGTGTGCGGGGCGAGGCCCTCGGCGCGGACGAGCTGCTCGCGACGCGGGGTGGTGCGGGGCACCACGAGGGTGGGGCGTCCGGCGGACAGCAGCTCGCAGACGGAGTTGTAGCCGCCCATGCTCACCACGGCGGCCGCGCCGGCCACGAGCGGACGGGTGTCGCCGACGAAGGGGTGCACGTCGAGGTCGGGGCGCCGTGCCGCCAGCTCCTGCAGCCGCTGCCGCTGGTCGCCCGGCATGCAGGGTCCGGTCACGAGGACGGCGCGGTGCCCGGCGGGCAGGGAGGTGCGCGCCACGGTGTCGGCGAGGCGGTGGCCGTCCTGACCGCCGCCGACGAGGCACAGCACGTAGGGCTGCTCCGGGGGCGTGGGGTCGCCCGCGGGCGGCGTGGTGACGTGGCCGCCGCGGCCGTGGGCGAGGTAGCCCGTGTGCCGCACCATCGCCGCCACGTCGCCCGGGAGCCGGAGCGTGGCCGCGAGGTCGTGGACGCGGGGGTCGCCGTAGACCCACACCGCGTCGTACGACGCCCGCACGGCCGCCGTCGTGCCCTCCGCCTCCCACTCGGCCCGCGCGGTCGCCGGGTCGTCGAGGACGTCGCGGAGACCGAGGACGACGCGCGTGGGCAGGCCGCGGGGGCCGACCGTCGAGCGCAGCGTGCGGAGCGCGGCGTCGAGCTCGCCGCCGAGGCCGCGCGCCACCTTGTCGACGACCACGAGGTCGGGGGAGAACGCGGCGAGCGCGCTCTCGATCATCCGGCCGCGCAGGTCGAGCACCTCGCCGAGGTGGAGGCCCAGCGACGCGGCGGCGTAGGTACCCGGACCGTTCTTTGCGACGCCGGGGAGCACCACCACCTCGGCACCCGGCGGTAGTGGGAGCGCCGCGGCCGCCGGTGTGCCGGTCAGCAGCAGCACGTCGGTGCCGGGCCGGGCGGCGACCAGGGCGGCGGCGATCTCGATGTTGCGGCGGACGTGGCCGAGACCCTGGGTGTCGTGGGAGTAGAGCGCCACCCGGCGGCGAGGTGAACGGGGCATGGCGGGAACACTGCGGGCGGTCGGTGACGCGAACGTGAGGTCCGGATGAGAGGGCTCTCATGCCGCGCGGGATCCCCGGGTGGATCACGGCCACCTCCGTCCAGGTGACGCGCCACGCCGCCTGGAACGATCAAGTAAGTGACCTTCGTCTCGTTATGCGGGCATCGAGGCACCCCGGTTGTGTGTCCCGACCGATGGCTCGGTCTAATCGTTGTCGTGGACGCACCCCTCGACGTAGTTCTCATCGGTGGCGGCATCATGAGCGCGACACTCGGCTCGATGCTGCAGCAGCTCGAGCCGGGCTGGAGGATCCGTCTGGTCGAGCGCCTGGACTCGCTCGCGCAGGAGAGCTCCGACCCGTGGAACAACGCGGGCACGGGGCACTCGGCGCTGTGCGAGCTCAACTACACGCCCGAGAAGGCGGACGGCAGCATCGACATCACCTCCGCGGTGAAGGTCAACGAGCAGTTCCAGCTGTCGCGGCAGTTCTGGTCGTTCCTCGTCGAGAGCGGTCGCATCCCCGACCCCAAGGCGTTCATCAACCCCACGCCGCACATGAGCTTCGTGTGGGGCGCGGAGAACGTGGAGTACCTGCGGAAGCGGTACGAGGCCCTCCGTCCCCACCCCCTCTTCGCCGGGATGCAGTTCTCCGACGACCCCGAGGTGATCCGGGGCTGGGCGTCCACCCTCATCGACGGCCGGTCGGGCGACGAGCCCGTCGCCGCGACGTTCACGACCGCGGGCACCGACGTCGACTTCGGCTCGCTGACCCGCATCCTCACCGACCAGCTCGTCGAGGGCGGCGCGGAGCTGCAGCTCGGCTCGCAGGTCACCTCGCTGACGAAGGACGCCGAGGGCCTCTGGGTCGTCACCGGCAAGAACCGCGCCTCGGGCGAGAAGTTCACGCTGCGGTCGCGGTTCGTGTTCGTCGGCGCCGGCGGCGGCGCGCTCACCCTGCTCCAGAAGTCGGGCATCAAGGAGATCCGCGGCTACGGCGGCTTCCCGGTGTCGGGCGAGTTCCTCCGCACGCGCAACCCCTCGGCCGTCGCGAAGCACGCCGCGAAGGTCTACGGCAAGCCGCCCGTCGGTGCGCCCCCGATGTCGGTGCCCCACCTCGACACCCGCGTCGTCGATGGCTCGGCCAGCCTCATGTTCGGTCCCTACGCCGGCTTCAGCCCCCGCTTCCTCAAGAACGGGTCGCTCTTCGACCTGTTCCGCTCCGTGCGGCTGCACAACCTCGTGCCGATGATCCAGGTCGCGTTCCGCAACGTCAGCCTGGTGGTCTACCTGGTCGGCCAGCTCGCCGCGCGCCGCAGCACCAAGTTCAAGGAGCTGCGCGCGTTCATGCCCGAGGCCGACCCGGCCGACTGGGAGATGATCACCGCCGGCCAGCGCGTCCAGGTCATCAAGAAGGACCCCGAGAAGGGCGGCGTGCTCCAGTTCGGCACCGAGGTCGTCGCGGCGGGCGACGGCACCATCGCCGGCCTGCTCGGCGCCTCGCCGGGCGCGTCCACGACGGTCGCGATCATGCTCGACCTCATGGGCCGCTGCTTCCCGGACCGCATGGACGCCTGGGGCCCCGTGCTCGACGAGATGGTGCCCGGCCACCGCTCGCCGCTCGCGAAGGACCCGGCCGCCGCGGCCGCGCACTTCGAGCGCACCGACAAGACCCTGCAGCTCGACCAGGGCCAGCAGCGCGCCTCGGCCTGACATGGCCCCTCCCGGGGCGCCGGGGCACCCGGACGTCCCGGGCCTGCGCGCACTGCACCGCGAGCTGAACCGCACCGCCACCGGGGGCGTCGACGACCCGCGGGGTGCGCGGGAGGTGCTGCCGCCGCTCGTCGGTCCGGACGTCCCCGGGATCCCCGTCCCGGAGACGGCGTTGCCCGGCGCCGACCTCGGCGAGGTGCTCGCGGCACGGCGGTCGTCCTACCGGTACGGCGCCGCCCCCGTCCCGCTCGGCGACCTCGCCGCGCTGCTCCGCACCGCGCTGGGCGTGCAACGGGCGGTGCGGCTCCCCGACGGACGGTCCCGCGCCTTGCCCGTCGCGCCGTCGGCCGGCGGGTTGCCGTCGCTCGCGGCGTACGTCGTCGTGCGGGGGCCGGGCGTCGGTCTGCCGGGGACTCCTGTGCCCGCCGGCGTCCACCGCGCCGACCTGCGGGCCGACGAGCCCACGCTCGCACCGGTGCGGGTCGGCGACCCGACGCCGTTCCTGTCCCGTGCCCTCGACCAGCCGGAGCTCGCCGAGCGGGCCGGGGTCGTCGTGGCCCTGGTGGCGCGGCTGAACACGACGTTGCCGCGCTATCCCGCCCGGCACTACCGCACCCTTCACGTCGACGCCGGCGTGGCGCTGGGGCACCTCTACCTCGCCGCGACCGCCCTCGGGCTGCCGGGTGTCGCCGTCATGGGGTACGACGACACGGCGTTCGACGCCCTGCTCGACCTCCCGGAGGACCAGTTCACGGCGGTGTTGTTCGCGCTGGGGTCGCGGGTGGAGGGCTGACTGCTCGGATCCTGCCGCGCGCCGGGTGCCAATGCGGGCTGACGCGACGTGGACTAGACCTGTGTGCTTCATTCAGCCGGAAACTTGTCGAATTGTTCTGGCCCTGGTCGGTTGGAGGAGATCGCATCTTCCATCTCGCCAGGGGGCCGGCATGTTCAGGACGTTTCGACGATGGAGCGTTCCGACAGGCATCACAGCGCTCGCCACCGTCGCGCTTGTGCCTAGCGGGACTGTGGCACCGGCGACGGCAGACGCGAGGATGTCCATCACAGAGGTGTCCTACGCCCCGAACGAGTACAACCCGGTCCGCTTTCCTCCTTACGCTCCGACGGTGTCGCTCGCCTGTGGATTCGTGGTCGACTTCTCAGACCCCGACCCAGCTTCGACCTACGAACTCTCGGTCTCGCCGGCCGACGTGGGTTCCACGGCCTCCTCGGTCGTCCTCGACCCGGCCACAGGAACAGGTGTAGGTCGCATGGGGTGCACTGACGCCGGAGGAGGTGCACTGGTCCCGGGTACTGACTACACACTCACCCTCGAGAAGCGCGACGGCTCCGGACGAGTGGTCGAGGCGGTGAGTCGGGTCGCGGCCTACGACAGGGTCCCTGCGCCGAAGGGGGTCGTCGTGCGCGTCGGGGGAATCCCTACGCAGGGCGAATTGAGGGACGACAAGCCCATCTCCATCGAATACTCGGGTTCGTGGGCATCGGGCACGACCTTCTCGACACTGGTGATGAGCGTGTCTGCCGGGGCTGACCCACTGGACCCCGGCCTGGACCCGCTCGACGTCGATCGCCACTCGTACTCGTGGAACACGAACCGACCGATCTCGTCCTTCCCATTGACGCACGTCCGTGACGGGAGTGACGTCTACATGTCCATCCGGGCCGAGCGCCCGGGCCAGGATGCAGCCGTCCTGGTGTTTCCTCTCGGACGGGCTGTGGTTATTCCACCACCGCCGATCCCGATTCCCTCGCACTTCATCTCCTGGCCGGGCACGAGGGTTCAGTACCGGCCACTGGTGGGCCAGCCGTCGGGCGTAACCCCGCCCATCCTGAGCCAGTCGGCCATCAATGTCGGCATCACGCCGACCTATCAGTGGCTCTCGGGCAGGACGCCCATACCCGGTGCCACGGGACCGTTCTACACACCGACCGCTAGCGATGTGGGACGGGGCCTGATCTTGGAGATCACCTTCGCGGCACCGGGATATGTGGCCAAGTCGGGGGGGTTCATCTTCGCCGAGGTCCGGCGACGGCCCGTGCCCGGCGGATGGCTGACGAGAGCCCCGGTGAAGTCTGGACAGGCTCGTGCGGGAACCGTGGTCTCGGTCGACGGCCCGCGGCTCAGCCACACGGCTGTCGTGTCGGGGGCGAGGGTCCACTATCAATGGTTCCTCGACGGTCGAGAGATCCCCGGCGCCACCAGTCCCAGCTACAAGGTGGCTCACGCCGCGCGCGGCGGTCACCTCACCGTCGGCGTGGCTGTCGTCAAGCAGGACTGGGAGCCTCGGACGGGCACATTGTCATTTGGCCTCGTTCGCTGAACGGTTTCGCCGTCGGAGCTGCGGCGGTCCAAGACGGCGGTTGTTATTCGCGTCGGGTGAAGCGGAGCTTGCCGGTGCCGAGTCGTTCGACGAGGTAGAGCGGGTCGTGGATCTGGTGGTGGTGTTGGTCGCAGAGGAGGCAGCCGTCTTGCACGTTGGTGTGGCCGCCGGCTGACCATGGGGTGAGGTGGTGGGCGTGGGTCTGGTGGGGTGGTCTCGTGCAGCCCTCGGCGACGCAGCCGCCGTCGCGGATGGCCATGGCGGTGCGCATGGCTCGGGTGTGGAAGCGGGCGGTGCGGCCGAGGTCGAGGACCTCGGATTTGGTGCCGAGGACGGCGGGGATGATGCCGGCTTCGCACGCCAGCCGCCGGGCCTCGGCTGCGCTGAGGGTGCCGCCGGTGTCAAGCGATGCGGCCGCCAGACCATCGAGCAGTGACTCGAGCGTCATGGTGACGACGACGGTGGCTCCGGTGCCGCCCGTAGCCGGGAGGTCTTTCTGGTCGAGCATCTCCAGCAGCTGCTGAAAGGCCTGTCCGTAGCGCTCCGGGGTCGGACGGCCTGCCTGGAAGCGCTGCTCAGGGTCGTCGTTGGTGTTGAGGTGCTGGGGTGCGGCGTAGGCGTCGAGGGCTTTGCGGAGCATCGCGCCGTGGAGCTCGGGCAGCGTGAACCGTCCGTGGATCTTGCCGTGGCCATCGGAGACCATCGACAACCGCGACGCGGCCCGGGCCTCGCGTTCCTCCCGTTCGAGCAGCGCGGCCTCGTGGGCTTCGCCGACCTCGGGGGCGATGACGGTGAGAATCTTCTTGCCCAGGGCTCGCAGGGCCTTGGCGTCGTGGTCGGTGGCAAACCCGACGAGCGTCTCCTCTGCCTGCAGCCGTAGCTCGTCGGGGAGCTCGTCGGGGAGTGCGTCGAGGGCCTTGATGATGACGTCGGCCTGCTCGGTGTTGACCGTCCCGGCCTCGCAGGCTGGGGCGAGGTGGGTGGCACAGCGGCCCGCCGTGGCCTCACCGATGCGGGCCAGACGGTAGGCGTCGCGCCGGGTCACGGCGGTCGCGTTCGCCAGCCATACCGCGGCGGTCGACGCGCCGTTCTGCCGGTGGAGCTCGACCGCCTCGGCGTGCTCCACCAACACCGCGACCAGCGCCGAGGCGCGGGCGACGAGGCGGTGGGCGTCAACGAGCGCGATTCCGGTCTGCGGCGCGCTCAACCACCCGAGCCCGGTCCGCCCATCGTCCGCGAGCACGGCCGTGGCCACCCGGATCGCCTCCAAGACCGGATGCCCCACATCGACCGCACCCGGACCGGCACCGGGACTCGAGGCGACGCCCGGCACCACCCACCCGGGCTCCGGCTCTGCGGCGGGTTCGGGCGCGTCGTACTGGCTCTCGCCGCGCGAGACGATCCGGCATCCGCGCGTAGCCTCCGCAGGCCACTCACCCGTGGCGAACGCGTGCTCCAACCAGTCCGGCACCGGCTCGTCGACCAGGAACTCGGCAGGCGGTTCCGGCACCGGTGGCCCGAAGCCACCGGCGTCGCCAGATGAGCCGACCCCCGTCATGGCCACCACTCAACCCGAGACCACCGACAGTTCTGAACCACACCGGACAAGCCGCCGTACGGCCTGTGGACAACCCCGAGGCCCGCCGCCGTTCGACCCAACTCGACGCCCCCGCCGCGCCGAACAACCCAGCTCGACGCGAACGCCGACGCCGATCTCGGTCGTTCCTTGGCAGCGGGGTGCGCGCCTGCGAGGTTCCGGAGCGTGGCGGACATCAGCAGGAGGGGCATCGTGCGCGCCGGCGTGTGGAGCGTTCCCGCGATCGCGGTCGTCGCCGCGGCGCCCGCCGTCGCCGCGAGCGCGGCCCCCGCGATCCGGATCACCAGCATCGTCCCCCGCGGGTTCAGCGACTGGATCACGCTGTCCTTCGCCGTGGACGGCATCCCGGTCGGTGCGTCGGGCTTCGTCCAGCTGAGCTGGACGCCGGCGGGTGGCACGACGATCGACACCGACTACGCGCTCGTCTCCGGGCCGGGGACGGGCAGCATCACCCTCTCGGGATTCACGCGAGGCACCACCTACACGTTCACGGTGTCGTGCCAGGTCGGCAGCAGCCCCGTCGTGACGGCCTCCAGCCCCTACACGCCCTGAGCCCGCGCCGCCTCCGGCACCTCACCGCTCCACGAAGTGCGGGCGGCCGCTGACGGGGTCGGGGACGACGACGGCGTCGATCTCGAACACGTCCCGGAGGAGCGCCGGGGTCACGACCGCCGCGGGGTCGCCGTCGGCGACGATCTCCCCGCCGCGCAGCGCCACGATCCGCTCGGCGTAGCGCGCCGCCTGGTTGAGGTCGTGCAGCACCATCACGATCGTCATGCCCTCGTCGCGGAGCCGACCGACGAGCCGGAGGAGGTCGAGCTGGTGGCGGACGTCGAGGTACGTCGTCGGCTCGTCCAGCAGCAGCACGTCGGTCTCCTGCGCGAGCGCCATCGCGATCCAGGCGCGCTGTCGCTCGCCGCCCGACAGCGTCGCGAGCCGCCGATCGGCGAGGTGGCTGACACCGGTGCGCTCGAGGGCGCGCTCCATGGCGGCGTCGTCGGTGCGCCGCAGCATCGCCCAGGCGCCCCGCTGCGGGTAGCGCCCCTGCTCGACGAGCTCCCGCACCGTCGCCCCCGGCGGAGCCGTCGACGTCTGCGGCAGCAGCGCTATCCGGCGCGCGACGGCCCGGGTGGGGAGGTCGCGCAGGGGCGTGCCGTCGAGCCGCACCGCCCCCGACCGCGGTGCCAGCACCCGCGCGAGGGCGGCGAGCAGGGTGGACTTCCCGGACCCGTTGGGGCCCACGAGGGCCGTGGCGGTCCCGGGCTCGATCCCGAGGGAGAGGGCGTCGATCACGGCGGCCCGGCGGTATCCCACCGTGATGCGGTCGGCGGCCAGCACCGGCGTCTCCGGCGTGGAGGGCGGTGGGAGAGGTGGGGGGAGGGACGTGGTCATCCGCGCTCCTGGAGGGTCGGGCGTGCGCTGCGGCGCACCAGGTGGACGAGGAGCGGCGCGCCGATGAGCGCCGTCACCGCACCGACGGGCACGCCCGCGACGTCGGGCCGGGCGCCGGGCAGCTCGAGGGACACGGCGAAGGCGACGAGGTCCGCCGCCGACAGCAGCAGCGCCCCCAGCACGGCGGCCGCGGGCACGAGCCGCCGGTGGTCGGCTCCGACGAGCATCCGCGCCACGTGCGGCGCCACGAGGCCGACGAACGCCACGGCGCCCGCGGCGGTGACGGCGGCCGCGGCCGCGAGCACCGCGACGCCGAGGATCGCGGCGGGAGTGAGCAGGCGCCGTACGCCGAGGCCCACCGCCGTCGTCTCCCCGAGCGCCCACGCGTTCATGCGGGAGGCCAGCAGCCACGCCAGCGGCACCGTCACGAGCCACGGGGCGACGGCGTCCCAGTCCCCGGTCGTGCGCGCGTTGAGCGACCCGACGAGCCAGCGGAGCACGGTGCCCATCGGCGCGGAGTCGAGCACGAGCGCGAACGAGGTGAGCGCCCCGAGCACGGCGCCGAGCAGGATCCCGGTGAGCGCGAGCGAGCGGCGCCCGAGCAGGAACAGCAGCCCGCCGGCGGCCAGGGCGCCGAGGAGGGCCGCGAGCGCGACGTACGGGTGCCCCGGCGCCACCAGCAGGCTCACCACGACGGCGAGCGCGGCACCCGAGCCGACCCCCGTCGTGGCGGGCTCGGCGAGCGGGTTGCGCACGACGGCCTGCACGAGCACGCCCGAGGTCGCCAGCAGCGCTCCCGCCGCGAGCCCCACGAGCACGCGGGGGAGCCGGAAGCGCAGCACGATGATCTCGTGCGCCGGCTCCCGGGCGTGCCCGAGCAGGGCCGCGGCGACGTCGCCGGGCGCCAGCGCGGAGCGTCCGACGAACAGGTGCGCCGCAACGAGCGCCGCCACGGCCAGGGCCGCGCCGACGGCGAGCAGGAGCGACCTCACCGGGCGTCCCGGGAGCGGGCCAGGGTCCAGACGAGGGCGGGTACGCCGACGAGCGTCGTGGCGACGCCCACCGGGACCTCGACGGGGTAGAGCGCGAGGCGCGAGACGAGGTCGGCCGCGACGAGGAGCACCGCCCCGACGACGCCGCTCAGCGCGAGGACCCGCGCCGTGCTCGTGCTGCCCAGCAGGCGCCGGACGACGTGCGGGGCCAGGAGCGCGACGTACGCCACCGGTCCGCAGACGCTCGCCACCGCGGCGGCGAGCGCGGCCGCCGCGGCGAGGGCGGTGAGGCGGGTGCGGACCACGGGTACGCCGAGGCCCGTCGCCGCGACGTCCCCGAGCGCCAGCGCGGCGACGCGGCGGCGCAGCAGGACGGCGACCGCGACGCCGACGGCGACCCACGGCAGCACCACCGCGACGTGGTCCCAGCCGCGGGCCGCGAGGCTGCCGAGGAGGTAGCGGAACAGCACCACCACGTTGCCCTCGGTGCCGAGACCGACGATCGCGACGACGAGGCCCGCACACGCTGCGGAGACGGCGGCGCCGACGAGCACGACCTGGTCGGGGTCGCGGGTGCTGCCCCCGATCGCGAGCAGCACGAGCACGCCGGCGACGAGTGCGCCGACGAGAGCGAGGTAGGGGAGGGCCGCCAGGGGCACGGGCAGCGCGAGGACGACGACGGCGGCGGTGACCACAGCGGCCCCGGAGGAGACCCCGAGCAGCTCGGGACCGGCGACCTGGTTGTGGAGCGCGTCCTGCATCAGCAAACCGGCGACCGCCAGCCCGAGGCCCGCGAGCGCCCCGAGCACGGCCCGCGGCAACCGCGCCTCCGTGACCGCCACGTGCTGCGGGTGGGCGGGGTCGCGCAGCGCGTCGACCACGGCGGCCGGGCTCAGCCGCGGCTCGCCCAGGCACAGCGCGGCGACCACGAGTGCGACGAGCACCGCGGTCGCGAGCAGGTGGACGGCGACGGGGGCGGTGGTGCGCCCGGTTGCGCCGCGAGTGAGAACCATTATCATTTCGGCGCCATCGTCACGTACAGGAGATCCCATGCGCAACCCGAGCCCGTCCCGCGGCGTCCGCCGCGTCCGTCCCGCCCTCGCCGTCGTCGGCGTCCTCGCCCTCGGAGCCGGGGTGCTCGCGGGGTGTGCGAGCGACTCCTCCGAGGCGACCTCCGGGGGCGGTGCCGGCGGCGCGGTCCGCGCCACCGACGCCACCGGGGTCGAGGTCGCCCTCGACGCCCCCGCCGAGCGCATCGCCTGCCTCACCATGATCTGCGTCGACGCCCTCACCGAGGTCGGCATCACCCCGGTCGCCTACCGGGACCAGCTGGCGCTCGACGAGCGGTACGCCGGGCCCGACGCCGACATGCGCGAGATCACCGGCGGGTTCGGCGAGGAGAACGTCGAGGACATCGCCCTCGCCGCCCCCGACCTGGTCATCGGTCTCGCCGGCGCCCAGGACGGCCTGCGGGACGCGGTCGAGGAGATCGCGCCGCTCTACCTGGTCGACCCGGGCTCCTGGGAGGAGTCGGTCGAGGTCCTGCGCACCGTCGGCGAGCTGACCGGCACGCAGGAGGCCGCCGACGCGGCCGCCGACGCGTTCACGGAGCGGGTCGAGCACGCCGCCGAGCACCGCTCCGACCTCACGACGCTCTCGATGTTCGGTGAGCCCGGTTCGCTCGGCGTCGACTCGGTCGCGACCCCGGTGGGCTCGCTGCTGGCGGAGGTGAGCGACTACCCGTGGGAGGCGGGGGCCGACCCGTTCGCGACCGTCGCCGTGGAGCAGGTCGCCGCCGTCGATCCCGACGTCGTCTTCGCGCAGGCGTTCTCGGCCTCGAGCGACACCGAGCCGCTGTCGGAGCGCCTCGCGAGCGACCCGCAGTGGGCGCAGCTCGCCGCCGCCCGCAACGACCGCGTCGTCGAGGTCGAGGCGCCCGTGTGGGCGACCGGCCGCGGCACGATCTCGCTCGGCATCGTGCTCGACCAGGTCGAGGCGGAGCTCGGCATCGAGCACTGAAAACTTGTTCTTGAGAATCGTTCTCAGAAATGGTCTGATCCTCCCGCGGCCCCACCCGGGGCTCGCGCCCACCGATGCGAAGGAGCAGCAGATGAACGAGTTCTTCAGCCCCGTCCCCGCCCGCGCCGCCCTGGCGACGCACTCCGCCGGTCACAGCAACGCGCTCGTCGAGAACCCGTTCGACGAGGTCGAGGCCGTCGAGGCCGAGGGCGACCGCTGACCACCGTCGCCTGACCCGCTGCCCGTGCGCCCCACCTCTCCTGGGGCGCGCGGGCAGCGCTTCGTCCGATCGAGCCACCCCTCGGGAGCACCCATGACCGTCCTCACCGCGCCGCGACTCGCCCCCGGCGTCCGGCTCCACCGCACCGCCGCCGGTGACCTGCTGCGCACCGCGGACGGCACCCTCCACGCGGTTCACCTCCCGCCCGCCGAGGCGGACGAGCTGCGGAGCGCGCTCGTCGCCGACCGTCGGCCGCGCACGTCGACGGCCGCCGCGGCGTACGACGCCCTCGGCTCCGCCGGGCACCTGCGGCCCGCGACCGTCCCCGCCGCGCGGGTGCAGGGCGCCGGGGTCCTGGCCGACGCCACCGCCGCCGCCCTGCGCCGGATGGGTGCGGAGGTCACGCAGGACGCGGGGAGCGCGCTCCGCGTCGAGGTCACGGCCCCGCGGGCCGCGTGCGTCGAGGCGTGGTGCGCGGACGGGCACCTCGTCGTCGCACCCGTCGCCGTGCCCCTCGCCGACGTGGCCGCCCGCTGGCGCGCCGCCGGCCACCACCGCCGCCTCGACGAGATCGACCCCGTCGACGAGCTCGCGCCCAGGGTCGTCGCCGCCTCCGCGGCACCCTCGCCCCGCGCCGTCGAGCTGGTCGCCCACACCCTCGCGAGCGAGGCGCTCGCCCGCGCGGACGGGCCGGTGGACCGAGCCACCCGCGACGCCTACCTCGCCACCACGGTCGACCTCCGCACCCTCGCGGTCGTGCGCCGCCCCGTCCTCCCCGTCCCGCCCGCGCCCCGATGACGCTGCAGGCCGAGCCGACCACGGCCGCCACCGTGCACGCCGAGCGGCACACGGTGGGCGGACTCGCGACGTACGTCTGGCGCCCCGACGGCCCACCCCGCGCCGTGCTCGTCGCCCGCACGCCGTACGACGCGGCCGGCCACGCGCCCGAGGGCGTGGGCTGGGCGCGCCACGGGGTCGCGCTCGTGCTCCAGGACGTGCGCGGGCGTCACGGCTCGCCGGGCCGGTTCACGCCCTACGCGGGCGAGGGGCCGGACGGCGCCGACCTGCTCGCCTGGACCCGTCGCCGACCGTGGGTGCGGGGGCCGGTCGTGCTGCACGGCACGTCGTACGGCGCGCACTGCGCCCTCGCCGCCCTCGCCGCGCTCGAGGAGCACGGGGCCGCACCCGCCGACGGTCCCGACGCCGTCTCGCTCGCGGTGCCCGCGCTCGGGCTCGGCGAGACCGCGTGGACCCGCGGGGGAGCGTTCCAGCTCGCCTCCCGCCTCGGCTGGTGGGGCGAGCACGCCGACCTCGCCGACTGGGAGCGCGTCGTGGACGCGACCCGCGACGACGCCGACCGCGCGGCACTGGCCGCCCGGCAGCGCGTGCCGCTGCTGGCGATCGGCGGCCTCCACGACCACTTCGCGCACGACACCGTCGACCTCGCCCGCGCTTGGGGCGGACCCGCCTGGCTCGTCCTCGGGCCGTGGGGCCACGACCTGCGCGGCGCGCGGCGCGCGGAGCGCGTCCTGGCGTGGCTGGACCGGCTGGCCGACGGCGCGCCGCCGACCGGAGCGGTGGTCGGGGACGGGACGCGCTCGCTCCGCCCCGGCACCCCGTTGCGCCGGCGGCTCGCCGTGGCTCTCGGCGGCGGCATCCTCCGCGTCGACCCGGCGCACCCCGTGCCGTCGCCGCCGTTCGGCACCCGGGAGCTCGACCCGCGCGTCCGCCCCGACCGGCTGCTCCTCCCCGTCGACCTCCCGTGCCCGGGAGCCGGGCGGGCGCTGGTGGCCGACGTCGCGGCGTACGTCGCCGGTGACGCGCCGCCCGGCACGCCGCCGGATGCCGTCTGGTGCGTGGCGCTCGCCCGCCGTGTGCCCGGCCCCGGGGGGCCCGTGCTCGAGGAGCTCGCCCACGGCGCCGCCGTCGGCCCGCGGGTGACCCTCGGTCCGGTGGTCCTCGACCCCGCGGACGACCACGTGCTCGTCGTCGCCGCCGACGCCTTCCCCCGCACCGCGCCCGCCCGCTCGGGCTCCGCGCACGTCCGTACCGTCCGCCACGTCGACCTGGAGGTCGCCCCATGGCCGCTCCGCTGACCGCGCCCGCTCCGCTCGCCCTCGACGACCTCGTCGACCCGCTGGTGGGGCTCGTCCGCGAGCTGCACCCGGTGGACCGGCTGGACGGGATGCCCGCGGCGTACGTCGGCCTGACCGCCGCCGTCGCCGACTCCCGGACCCACGGCGCCTGGCCGAGCGACCTCGTCTCGCTCGGCACGACCTTCGGCGACCTCGCGGGCGCCCGGGTGGCGGCGATCGGGGAGGCGGTCGAGCGCTACTGCGGCAACTACGTGCCCGCCGGGCTCCGGCGAGCGAGTGCCGCGGAGCTGCGCGCCGAGGGGCGGCGCCTGCTCGGCCCCGACGACCTGCGCTGGTTCGCCGACTGGCAGCACGCGCGGGCGGGCTTCCCCTACGCCCGGTTCACCGACGACGTCGAGATCGCGTGGGTGGTCGGCGCGGGCGACGGCGGCGGTGCCAGCGGTGGGGGAGAGGTGCTCGTCCCCGCGTCGTGGGTGCACCTCAACTGGCGCACCGGCGAGCGACGGGGCGATCCGTTCCTGCACCACCTCAACTACGCGGGCATCGCCACCGGGCAGGGGCTCGCCGACGCCGCCCGGCGCGGGTTGCTGGAGCTCGTCGAGCGCGACTCGCTGTCGCTGTGGTGGCACCTCGACCTGCCGGCGCGCGGGATCGACGTCGCCAGCGTGCCGGGCCTGGCGGACCACCTCGCGGGCTCGCGGCTGGAGGTCCACCTGCTCGAGCTGCCGTCGTGGTTCGGGGTGCCGGTCGTCGCGGCCCTCGTGCGCGACCCCGTCACGGGCATCGCCGCCGGTGGGTTCTCGGCCAAGCTCGACCCGGCGGAGACGGCCACGAAGGCGGTGCTCGAGGCGGTGCACAGCTGGGTCTTCACCCGCGGCCTGCTCGACGCCGACGGCTGGGTCTTCGGGTCGATGGACGCCGGGGTGCTCTCGCGGGGGCTCTACCTCGAGCACCGGGCGGACCGGTCCTACCTCGACGCAGCCGGCGCGCTGCAGGAGCACGTGCGCGACCTCGGCGCCCAGGCGCAGGTGTGGCTCGACCCGCGGGTGCAGGCGGCGCTCGCTCCCCGGTTCACCGATCCCGGCGAGGTGGTCGGCATCGACGCGCTGCCCGTCGGCACCGAGGAGGGGATGCGGGCCGCCCTCGCCGCGGCGGGGCACGAGGTGATCGTCTGCGACCTCACCACGCCCGACGTCGCGCTCACCCCGCTGCGGGTCGCGCGCGTCTGTGCCCGGGGACTGGTGCCGAACGCGCCCGCGGCGTTCACCTACCTCGGCCTCCCGCGCTGGGCCGAGGTGGCCGCGACGACGCCGAACCGGCACGGGCGCCGGGTCGACGTCACCGACCCGGCCCAGCTGCTCCTGCTGCCCCCGCCCAGCCTGTGAGCGCCCCGTCCGTCAGCGCCTGGGACGTCCCGGCGTACCGGACCTACCTCGCCGTCCGTGCCCTCGCCATGGCGGGCGGCGCGCTGACGCTCGTCGCGCTCCCGGTGCTCGTCTACCGGCTCACCGGCAGCGCCACCCTGACCGCGTTGATGGCGGCCGCGGAGACGCTGCCCTACCTCCTGCTCGGCCTGCCGGCCGGCGCGCTCGTCGACCGGTGGCACCGGCGGCGGGTGCTCGTGGGTACGTCGCTGGGCGTCGCCCTCCTCCTCGCCGCCATCCCGCTGGCGGACGCCGCGGGCGTGCTGACCTACCCCCAGCTGCTCGCGACCGGGCTGCTCGTGGGAGCGCTGTTCGTGTTCGCGGACGCCGCGTCCTTCGGGGTCGTGCCGCAGATGGTCGGGCGGGACCGGGTCGCATCGGCCACGTCGCTGCTCGTCACCGTCGGCACCGCCATCAGCGTCGCCGGCCCCGTCGTGGCCGGCGTCCTCGTCGCCACGCTGCCCGCGGCGCTCGTCATCGGCCTCGACGCGCTGGCCCACCTCGTCGCCGCGCTCGTGCTCGCGCGGCTCCGCTGGGAGGGGAGCGAGACGCGACCGGCGGCGGCAGCGGGGGGCGGGCCGCGCCGTACGCGCCTCGGCGCCGACATCCTCGAGGGCCTCCGGTTCGTGCTCGGACAGCCCGTCGTGCGCGCGCTGACGCTGCTCGGGATCGGCTGCAGCCTCGCCGGCGGCGCGGTGGCGGGCCTCGTCGTCGTCATCGGGGTCGAGCGGCTCGGGCTCGGCGCGGAGGACGCGGCCATCGGATGGCTGTTCGCGGCGGGGGCGCTCGGCACGTTCGTCGCCAGCCTGGCGCTGCCGCGGCTGCAGCGGCGGGTCGGGGTCGGGCTCATCACGACCTGCGGGTTCGCGGTCGCCGCCGTCGCGGTGGGGGCGTTGTCGGCGGCGACGTCGCTCGCGCTCGCCCTCGTGCTCCTCGCCTGCTTCCACCTCGCGTCGACGACGCTCATCGTCAACGGGATCGTCGTGCGCCAGGTCGTCACCCCCGACGCGCTCCAGGGCCGCGTCAACACCACCGCGCGCATGATCGCCTGGGGCGGCAGCCCGTTGGGGGCGGCCGCGGCGGGGGGCGTGGCGGGTACGGCGGGGGTCGAGTGGGCCCTACGGCTCGCCGCGGTCGCGCTGCTCGTCAGCCTGGTGGGCGCGCTGGTGTGGGGGGTGGTGCGCTACCCGCGGCTCGCTGTGCTGGAGGTGGAGCGGGCCGAGCCGGGCCGGGCGCAGAAATGTGCGCCTGGTGCCGCTCGGACCGAGCGGGCGCCGTCCTAGCCGCACAGTTCTGGACCTCGGGCTGGGGGCGGCGGGCCGGGCCGGGCTCAGAAATGTGCGCCTGGTGACGGTCCGCCCGCGTCAGGACCGCCCCAGCTGCACAGTCCTGAACCCGGTGCGGCTCAGCCCCTCGGTCCTCTGCCCCTCACTTCTCGGAGTCGCTCGCCCCCGGTTCGAACAGCGCGTCGACCGACGTCTCGAACAGTGCCGCGAGGCGGAACGCCAGCGCCAGTGCGGGGTCGTGGCGCCCGCGTTCGATGGAGATGATCGTCTGGCGCGAGACACCCAGCTGCTGCGCCAGGTCCTGCTGCGTCCAGCCGCGCCACGTGCGGTGCTCGGCGATGTGGTTGCGCATCGGGTCACTGCTCCTTCAGGCGGATGAGCCAGTAGCGCACGCCGTAGTCGATGCCGGCCAGCACGGTGAGACCCGTCAGGAAGACGAACGGTGCCATCTCGTGGGCCCAGGCGACGACCACGGACACCAGGAGGACGGTCGGCACGAAGAACTGCATCGTGTCGAGGAACGCCCCGGACTGGGCGCGCCGCGTCCATTCGGCCTCGATGTCGCTCGGGGCGGGCTGGGGCCGGTCCCGGCGGCGGTAGATGCCGCCGATGAAGCCCGCCACGGAACAGGCGGTGACGAAGAGGGGCGCGTTCGTCTGCCACTTCCAGGCGAACACGGCTCCGATCGCCGCCAGCACCACGATGGTCAGCGCCGACCGCACCTTCGTCTCCAGCGTCATGCCCCTCATGCGTCCCCCTTCAATGTCAAACATCCTTGACATCGAACGCTAGGACCCCGCCCCGACCAGAGTCAAGTTCTCTTGACATGGAACGCCCGGTCACAATGAACGCCATGAGCGACGAGACGACCTGGACCACCGCGGGCGACTACGAGGACATCATCTTCTCCACGACCGACGACGGGATCGCCAAGATCTCGATCAACCGGCCCGAGGTGCACAACGCGTTCCGCCCGCAGACGCTCATCGACATCTCGCACGCGCTCGACATCGCGCGCGAGGACGAGCGCATCGGCGTCATCATCCTCACCGGCGAGGGCGGCAAGGCGTTCTGCTCCGGCGGCGACCAGCGGGTGCGCGGCGACTCGGGCTACAAGACCCACGAGAGCGCCACCGGCCGCTTCCACGTCACCGACCTGCACGTGCAGATGCGCCGCTGCCCCAAGCCGATCGTGGCCTCGGTCGCCGGGTGGGCGATCGGCGGCGGCCACGTGCTCCACCTCGTCGCCGACCTCACGATCGCCGCCGACAACGCCCGCTTCGGCCAGGTCGGCCCGAAGGTCGGCTCGTTCGACGGCGGCTACGGCGCCAGCATCCTCGCCGACCTCGTCGGCCCGAAGAAGGCGAAGGAGATCTGGTTCCTCTGCCGCCAGTACGACGCGGCCACCGCCCTCGAGATGGGCCTGGTCAACACCGTCGTACCCCTCGAGGACCTCGAGGCCGAGACCCTCACGTGGTGCCGCGAGATGCTCGAGCTCTCGCCCTGGGCGCTGCGCCTGTCGAAGCTGTCGTTCAACGCCCACGAGGACGGCTACGCCGGCATCCAGCAGCTCGCCCACGACGCCAACCTGCTCTTCTACGGCCAGGCCGAGGCGCAGGAGGGCCGCGAGGCGTTCAAGGCGAAGCGGAAGCCCGACTTCACGCAGTTCCCGCGTCGGGCCTGAGCCGACTCTGGTTGTGGTGTGAGGCCGCGGATTTCCGCAGGTCTCGCACCACGACCGGGTGGGCCCCTGAGGCGCCCCCGCCTCCGCCCCAAAAATGTGCAGCCGGGGCGGGCCGGAAGCGACCGGCGCCGCGCCAACGTCCCATTTCGGAGGGCCGGCTGCGACGCGGGACAGGAGCAGAGAGCTCAGAGCCCCCGGAACGCCGGCGTCCGCTTCTCCACGCGCGCCGCGGCCGCCTCCCGCACGTCCTCGCTGGCCCAGCACGCGGCGAAGGTGCGGTCGATCTCGGCGTCGCTGCCGCCGTTGAGCACGAGCTTGTTGTGGGCGAGCGTCAGCGGCGCCAGCGTCGCGATCTCCGCGGCCCACGCGAGGGCGTCGTCGAGGGTCCCGGCACGGTCGGCGAGGCCGCAGCCCAGGGCCTCGTCGCGGTCGACGGTCTCGGCGGCCAGCATCAGCCGCCGGGCCGTCCCGCCGCCGGCGACCGTCTGCAGGGTGCGCATCGTCCAGGCGTCGACCGCCATGCCGTTCCGCGCGGTCGGCACACCGAACTTCGCGGTCGTGTCCGCGACCCGCAGGTCGGAGGCGAGCGCGAGCTGCGTCCCGGCGCCGATGGCCGGACCGTTGACGGCCGCGACGACCGGGACGGGCAGGCGCGTCAGCCCGTGGAGCATGCCGTACAGCGCGTCGAGGAACTCCGCGCCGTACACGCCCCCGAGGTCCGCGCCCGAGCAGAACGACGTGCCCTCCCCGGTCAGCACCAGGACGCGGGCGCCGGCCTCCACCTCGGCGTGGGCGGCCGCGTCGATGGCGCGGCAGAGCTCCAGGTTCAACGCGTTGCGCCGCTCCGGGCGCTGGAGGGTGAGCAGCGAGACGGCACCGTCGCGGGTCGTGGCGAGCATGGCCGCACCCTAGGACCCACCCCGACGCCCCATGGCGCTCACCCCGTGTTCCGCAGCCCCGCCGCGATGCCGTTGATGGTGAGCAGCAGGGCGCGCTGCACCTGCGGGTCGGGCTCCGCGCCCTCCGGCGTCTCCCGCACCCGGCGCAGCAGGGCGACCTGCAGCGCGTGGAGCGGCGTCAGGTAGGAGTCGCGCAGCGCCAGCGTGCGCCGCAGCACCGGCGAGTGCTCCAGCAGCGCCGACTGCCCGGTCACCTCGAGCACGTTCGCGACCGTGCGCGCGTGCTCCTCCCGCACCTGCTCGAACAGCCCGTGGTGCTCGGCGGGCACGAGCGCCGCGACGTACTCCGCCGCGATGTCGAGGTCTGTCTTCGCCAGGGTCATCTGCACGTTGGAGAGGAAGGTGCGGAAGAAGGCCCACGAGCCGTACATCTCCCGCAGCGTGTCCCGGCGACCGGCGTCGAGCGCCGCCTGCAGGCCCGACCCGACGCCGAACCAGCCCGGCAGGATCATCCGTGTCTGCGTCCAGCCGAACACCCACGGGATCGCGCGCAGGTCGTCGAGCCCGCCCGCGCCGCCGGGGCGCTTGGCCGGGCGCGAGCCGATGTTCATGCGGCCCAGCTCGTCGACGGGGGTCGCGGCGACGAAGAAGGGCACGAGGCCCGGGTCGCGCACGAGGCCGCGGTAGGTCGTCTGCCCGCCCGCGGCGACGACGTCCATCGTGTCGTTCCACGACGCCAGCAGGTCGGCGGGGAGCTGCGAGTGCCGGTGCAGCAGGGTGGCCTCGACGACGGCGGCCAGCGCTCCCTCGAGGTTGCGGCGGCCGAGGCCCGGGAGGGCGTACTTGTCCGAGATGACCTCCCCCTGCTCCGTCACCTTGATCGCCCCGGTGAGCGACCCGTAGGGCTGGCTCATGATCGCCTCGGCCGTCGGCCCGCCGCCGCGGCCCACCGAGCCGCCGCGGCCGTGGAACAGCCGCAGGGTCACCCCGTGCCGCGCCGCCACGTCGCGCAGCGCCCGCTGCGCCCGGTGGATCTGCCACTGCGACGCCGCGATGCCCGCGTCCTTCGACGAGTCCGAGTAGCCCAGCATGATCTCTTGCACGTCGCCGCGGGCGGCGACGAGACGCCGGTACGACGGCTCCTCCAGCAGCGCCTCCAGCAGCGGTCCCGCGTTCTCGAGCTCGGCGACCGTCTCGAAGAGGGGCGCGAAGCCGATCCGGGCGCGGGCGGGACGGTCGGCGGAGCCCAGGTCGACGAGACCGACCTCGCGCGCGAGCACGACCACGGCCCACAGGTCGTCCACGTCGTGGGTCATCGACACGATGTAGGTCTCGACGACCCCGTCGCCGTAGGTGTCGAGCGCCGTGCGGATCGTGCGCACCAGGTCGAGGGAGGCCGTCGCCGCCTCGCCCAGGTCGCTCGCCCCGGCGCCCGTCAACGGCCGCGACGAGGCGAGCTCCCGGGCGAGCAGAGCGATGCGCTCGGGGCGCTCCAGCTCGTCGTACGGCGTCGTGAGCTCGCCCGTGCGGGCGTAGAGCTCGGCCAGGGCGGCGTGCGCCTTGGCCGAGTGCTCCCGCACGTCCATCGTGGCCAGCCCGGCGCCGAAGGTGACGGCGGTGCGGATGAGCCGCAGGATCGCGCCGTCGCCGGTGAGGGTGTCGCCGGCGGCGAGCATCGAGTCGCGCACGAGGCACAGGTCGGCGACGAGCTCGTCCACCGACAGGTAGTCGCGGCCCGGCTCGTGCGGCGTGCCGGCGCGCAGCCGGTCGCGGGTGCGCTGCAGGCGCACCTTCACGAAGGTCAGCTTCACGCGGTAGGGCTCCTCCGCGTTGAGCCGCCGCACCGTGCTCCACGTGACCGGCAGCGCGGCCGCGTCGCGCTCGAGGCTCTCGGCGAGGGCCGCGGACGGGGTCACCACCCGCGTCGAGGCGGTCATCTCGGTGAGCACCTCGTCAACGGCCTCGACGAGCTCCGCGAGCCCCGCCGCGTGCTGCAGGGCCAGGATCTCGAGGGTCACCGCCGGCGTCACGTTGGGGTTGCCGTCGCGGTCGCCGCCCGCCCACGTGCCGAACCGCAGCGGCCGCGCCGTCGCCGGCAGCGCCACGTCGAGCGCCGCCAGGGCGCGGTCGAGCTCGCCCAGCAGCTCGGGCACGACCTCGGCGGCGATGGAGCGCAGGTAGTAGACCGCCGTGCGCGCCTCGTCGCCGGGCTCGGGACGCACCACCCGCAGCTCGTCGGTCTGCCACAGCAGGTCCACCAGCTCCGCGAGCCGGCGCTCGTCGGCGGCCCGACGCGCCGCAGGACGACCCGGCTGCTCCGCCGTCGTCACGACCTCGGCGACCTTGCGGAGCAGGCGCAGGACGGTGCGGCGGGAGGCCTCCGTCGGGTGGGCCGTGAAGACGGGGCGGTACTCGACCCGGCCCAGCAGGTCCACCAGCTCGTCCCGCGTGAGGCTGCCGTCCGCCAGCGCCTCGCCCACCCGGCCCAGCGTCGCCGTGAACGGACCCTCCTCGCCCGCGTCGAGCTCGCGCAGGCGGTGCAGCTGCTCGGTCGTGTTGACGAGCTGGAAGTACGCCGTGAACGCGCGCGCGAGCACGACCGCCGTCGCCGGGTCGACGTCGGCGAGCAGCGCGTGGAGCTCGGCGTCGGACGGCTGCCGGGCCAGGCGCCGTACCTTCTCGACGAGCGCGAGCAGGTCGGGGCCCTCGTGGCGGGTCAGCGACTCGCCCAGCAACGTCGTCAGCTGGCGCACCGAGGCGCGCAGCGCCGCGTGCTGCGGCTCGGAGCCGACGCCGCCGGCGAAGAGGGCGGCGTCGGGCTCGCGGCGGTCGGCCTCGAGGAGGTCGTCGACGGAGGCCGGCGTCTTGTCGGTCGTCATGCGCCCCAGTCTGTCGGGTGGTTGTTACGGGCCCGTGCCGGGCTCGCGGAGCGGACGACGCCGGTTCTGCTCAACCGAGGGCGCGCTTCGCCGATGGGTCCTCGTCGCGACCCGGCTCGGCGGTTCCCCCGTCGCCGACCACGGGTCGTGGAAGGGACCCTCGGATGCACCACCACCCCCGGCAGTGCCGCCGGAACAGCCGCCGGAACAGCCGCCGCGACCAGCGCGGCAGCGTCGCGGTCTTCGTCGCCGTCATGATCGCGGTCGTCGTCGCCGCGGCGGCCTTCGTCACCGACCTCGGGCTGCAGCGCGTGCTGCGCTCCGACCTGCAGGCCGTCGCCGACGTGGTCGCGCTCGACCTCGCCCGCAACCTCGACGGTCGCCCGGCCTCCCAGCTCGGCGCCGTCCTGGACACCGCCCGGGACCAGTCCGTGGCCCGCAACGACGACGCCGTCGGCGACGGGACCCGCGTGACGTGGGAGGTGGGCGAGGTGACGCTCCAGGGGCAGTTCCGGGCGTTCACCGCCGCGGACGCCGGGAAGAGCCCGACCGCCGTGCGGGCGACCGCCCGGTCGCAGGTGCGGTACCCGATCACCGGGGGCGACGGCCCCGCGACCCGGTCGGCGGTCGCGGGTGCGACGTCGTCGGCCTGCTACCGGGTGGGCTCCTACGCGGCGATGGTGCGGTCGGGGAACTCGTTGCTGCTCAACCCCGTGCTGCGCCGGATCGGGCAGAGCAACGCCACGCTGTCGGCCGCCGACTACACGGGGCTCGCCGGCGTCGCCGTGTCCCTCGACAAGCTCGCCGCCAACCTCGGCCTCGGCTCGGTCAACGAGCTCGCGACGGCGACCGTGAAGGCCCGCGACTACTACCTGGCCGTCGTCAACGCGCTGCCGGCGGGCGCGAGCGGCACCCAGGTCACGATCCTCAACCAGCTGCGGTCGTGGACGCTCGCCCAGAACGCCGACCTGCAGCTCGGGCGGATCATCGGGGTGTCGTCGGGTTCCGGCGCGGTCGTGGGCGCGTCGTACGACCTGCTCGACCTGGTCGCGGGGTCCATGTACCTCGTCAACGGCGAGAACCTCATGAACGTCTACATCGGGAGCCTGGCCACCGGCGTCACCAACACCGGCCTGGCGATCCGGCTGATCCAGGGCGCGCGGCAGTACTGCGGGCGACCGGGCGAGACCCAGACCACGGCTCGCGCGACCGACACCCAGCAGCTCGGGGTGCACGTCGACACGTCGCTCAACCCGGTCGTCACGTCGATCGTCGTGCCGGGCATCCCCGGGATCCTGGCCTCGCCGGCGTCGCTGACGGTCAACCAGCCCAACTACGTCAGCCTCGACGTGGGCGTCGCCCCCACGGTCTCGACCCTCACCGAGCTGCGCTGCGGGAGCCCGAAGAAGGCGACCTTCACGGTGGAGAACGGGCTCGTCAAGGTCACGCTGCGCACCAACATCCGCACCGTCCTGCAGACCCAGCTCAAGCTGCTCGCGCTGCCGTCGCTGACCGAGACGCGGGTCGAGGTGAACGCGACGGTCGACATCAAGGTGACCATCGGGTCGTCGAGCCGCAACGGCTTCACCGTCGAGGTGCCGCCGCAGAGCTTCGACACGGCGTACCCCACCGGCTCCGGCGGCGTCACCATCGACTCCGCCGCCGTCGTGGGCACGGCGTCGATCACCGCCCACAAGTACGTCGCGGGTCTCAACGTCGGCGGGGTCACGCTCACGACCAGCGAGAAGAACGCCCTCGCCCAGTCGGCCGCCGACGGGTCGGCCCGCGCCTACTTCGACCCGGCCCGGTCCACGAGCATCCTCAGCGGGATCGTCACGCCGATCCTCGGCCTCGCCGGCGCGGAGATCGCGGGGTCGCGCCTCTCGCTCAACAGCACCCCCGCCCTGCAGTGCGGTACGCCGCGACTGCAGGGCTGAGGGTGCTGCCGGGTGCTTCTCGGTCGGGTGCCGGGGCTCAGGCCTCGTCGAGGGCGGCGGCCACGCGGCGGTGCGCCTCCCAGATCTCCTCGGGAAGACCCTCGAACAGCTCGAGGTGCGCCTGGCGGAAGCCCATCTCCTGGCGCCAACGCTCCACGTCGATGTCGAGGAGCCGCTCGAGGTCGGCTTCGGGGAGGTCGAGGCCGGTCAGGTCGAGCTCCTCGCGCGTGGGGAGGATGCCGACCGGCGTGGGCCGTCCCTCGACCTCGCCCTTGCGGAGCTGGATCAGCCACAGGAGCGCCCGCAGGTTCTCGCGGTAGCCGGGCCACAGGAAGTGGCCGTCCTCGGCGTCGCGCTGGAACCAGTTGACGTGGGCGAAGATCGGCGGCTTCGAGGCCGCGCCCACGATCTTCAGCCAGTGCGCCGCGTAGTCGGCCTCGGCGTAGGACATGAACGGGCGCATCGACATGGGGTCGTAGCGCAGCTGCCCCTCGACGCCCTCGGCGGCGAAGGTGGCCTCCGCGCCCAGCGTCAGGCCGTCGTAGACGCCCTCGGCCACGTCGTGGAAGGCGCGCACGAGCGGCTCGCGGTCGCGGGTGCGGCCGCCGAAGATGATCGCGTCGACAGGCACGCCGGCCGGGTCGTCGTAGTCCGGCGCCACGTTGGGGACCTGGCTCAGCGCGGTGGTGAAGCGGCTGTTCGGGTGGGCCCACGGGGCGTCCTTCTCGGACTCCGAGCGGTCGGCGATCTTGTCGCCCTTCCAGTCCTCCCAGCCCGTGACGTCGGCCGGCGGCTGGGGCGTCTTGCCCTCCCACCAGACCTCCTGCGTGTCCGGGTTGTAGGCGACGTTGGTGAAGATCGCGCCCGAGCCCTCGTCGACCGAGTGCAGCGCGGTCGGGTTGGTCAGCTCGTTGGTGTCCTTCGCGACGCCGAAGACGCCCCCCTCGGGGTTGAACGCGTAGAGACGGCCGTCCTCGCCGGGCCAGATCCAGGCGATGTCGTCGCCGTAGAACTCGACGTGGTAGCGGTCGCCCAGCGCCTCGGGGGCCAGCGTCATGGCCAGGTTGGTCTTGCCCGACGCGCTCGGGAAGCCGCCGACGACGTGGTGCTTCTCGCCGGTCTGCTTGTCCGTGATGCCCAGCAGCAGGAACTGCTCGGAGAGGAACTCGCCCGAGGCGAAGCCGTCGAACGCGGCCTGGCGGAGACCGTGCGCGATCTTGCCGAGGAGCGCGTTGCCGCCGTAGGACGAGCCGTAGTGCAGGATCGTCCGCTCGTCGGCGATCGTGACGAAGTAGCGCTGGTCGTCCGGGGTGCCCTGGCCGAGGTTGGGCAGGTCGCCGGCGACGTGCACGGCGCGCACGAAGCTGTCGGGCTCGGCGAGGTCGTTGATGTAGGAGACGCCCACGCGGGCCATCCGGATCATGTGGAGCACGACCGTGCGGGTGTCGGTGAGCTCGACGCCCGCGGCGTACTTCTCCAGGGGGGAGCCCTGGGGCGCCATGAGGTAGGGGACGACGTACATCGTCTTGCCCTCGAGCTGGCCGCGCATCTTCGACGTCAGCAGCTCGCGCATCTCGGCGGCGGGACGCCAGTTGTTGTACTCGCCCTTGTGGCGCTCGTCGTTGGTCGCGACGATCGTCCGCTCCTCGGAGCGGGCGGTGTCCTTGTGGTAGCTGCGCGAATAGTACCGGCCCTCGCCGGCGGGCAGCAGCTCGCCGGCCTCCAGCGCCTCCGCGACGAGACGGGCGTCGTCCGCGGCGTCCACCACCTCGATGCGGGCCGCGCCGGTCACCTCCGCCCAGTGCGCGACGTACTCCCGCACGTGCGGGTTCAGCAGGCCGGCCTCGTCGAGGGCGGTGTCCACGAATCCCATATCTCCCCGGATCCCTTCGTCGGTGGCACCCCGGGGGGTGCGCACGGCGTCAACTGGCGTCGATGCTCGCACACCCCACGCGTAGCGGTACTGCGGCCCCATATTTGGTACTGAGTGCCGCACTGGGTCCCACGCGGTCGGGAGTGTCTCCCGCCGTCGCTAGGGTGCGGCCGTGAGCACCGCGCCCGACACCGTGCCCCACTCGTTCGCGGAGAACGTGCTGGGCGTGCTCACCGGCACCTTCGTGGTCTCCCTGGGGCTGCTCTTCCTGACGACCAGCGGCGCCGTCACCGGCGGCACCGCCGGTCTCGCGCTGCTGCTGACGTACGCCGCGGGCGTGCCCTTCGGTGTCGTCTTCGTGCTCGTCAACCTGCCCTTCTTCGCCCTTGCCGTCGTGAAGAAGGGCGTGGCGTTCACCGCCCGCAGCCTCGCCTGCGTCGTGCTGGTCAGCGGCTTCTCCGAGCTCCACCACCGCCTGGTCGACCTCGCGGGGCTCGACGCCGTGTACGCCGTCGTCGCGGGCAACCTGCTCGTCGGCATCGGTCTGCTCATCGTCTTCCGCCACGGTGCCAGCCTCGGCGGCTTCAACGTGCTCGCCCTCCTCGCGCAGGAGCGGCTCGGGTGGCGGGCCGGCTACGTGCAGATGGGGCTCGACGTCTGCGTCGTGCTCGCCGCGCTGGCCGTCGTCGAACCCGTCGACGTGCTGATCTCGGCCCTCGGCGCGGCCCTGCTCAACCTCGTGCTCGCGCTCAACCACCGGCCGGGGCGCTACCTCGGCGCCTGACGGCTCCTCGCGCCGGTCAGCAGGCTCCCCACGCGCCACGGCCCTCGGCCTCGGCGCGGTCCTCCGCCGAGGCGTACCGCCCCAGGCGCTCGAAGTCGTCGCGGAACACGTACGTCGCGACCCAGCCCGACGCGATGAGCCGCTCCCCGACGTCGGTGCCGTCGGGGGCCTCGACGTAGCGCAGCAGCCGGTCGTAGCGGTCCACGTCGTCCTGGGTCGGGTCGCCCACCAGGGTCACCGTGGTGCCCACCGGCAGCAGGTCGACGAGGACGTCGGTGGCCTCGGGGCCGCCGCACTCGGGGGTGTCGCGCACCTCGGGCGCGTCGAGGCCGAGCAGCCGCACGCGTCGCTCCTCCGCGGAGCCGTCGGGCACCACGCGGATCGTGTCGCCGTCGACGACGGCGGTCACGGTGGCGGCGCTGGACGTGCCGCTCCCGGGGTCGGTGTCAGGACTGCCTCCCGAGCCGCCGTCGGGACCGTCCTCCGCCCGGTTGCCCGTGAACCAGATCGCGGCCACCACCAGCAGCGTCAGCAGGACCCCCACCATGCGTGTGCGCACCACGCACCCCCTCTCACGACCGTCGGCGGCGATCCTAGGGATCGCCGCCGACGGTTCTCGGGAGGTGCGGGGTGCCGCGGGCGTCGCTCAGACGCGACCGAAGGTGACGCTGGTCGTCCAGATCTTCTCCAGCTTGACGCGCTCGCCGGTGCCGGGGGCGTGCCAGACGTAGCCGTCGCCCGCGTAGATCGCCACGTGGTAGACGCGGCCGCCGCTGTAGAAGAAGACGAGGTCGCCGACGCGGGCCGACTTCGTGCTGATCCGGCCGACCGACTCGGCCATCTGGCGCGACGTGCGGGGGAGGGTCTTGCCGACCTTCTTGTAGACGTAGCCCACGTAGCCCGAGCAGTCGAAGCCCGTGCTGGGGCTGGTGCCGCCGTAGCGGTACTTGACGCCCTTGAGGGCGCGGGCCGCCTTGAGCACCTCGTAGTTGCGGATCTCGATCTGACGCTCGTACTCGGCCCGCTGGGTCGAGGACCAGTGCGCGGGGTAGGCCTCGGCCGGCTGGGCCGTGCCCACGCTGAGCGCCGCGGTGGAGGCGACGGCCGCGAGGGCCAGACCGCCGGCGGTCGCGGCCCGGCGGAGGGTGGAGGTGCGGCCGGAGGTGCGGGCCGTCGTGGGGCCGGTGGCGCGCGCGGTCATGCGGGCGCGGCCGTGGGCGCGGTGGCGGGGGGCTCCGGAGGGGGTGCCGGAGAGGTCGTGCTCGGGGGTGCCCGGACGTGCGGGCACGCTGACATCAGCATGCATGGAGGGGATTCCTTGCGGCGACGCCTACGAAAGATGACCTGTCGGGTTCGGGCTGCCGTTGCCCGGGTCGGCCGCCTCGCGGCGGGCGGACCTTCACCCCAAGCCGTTCCACCGGGGGCGGTGGAGCGGCGTACTGCCTGGGTCTCCCGTGCTCACCACTCGCGCGTGCGCGATCTGGTTCTCCCCAAGCCGTGGTGAGCCTCGGCGCAGCCTGGGCGGCCCCGTCGACCACGACGAGGACTTTCGGCCGTCAACACTGCGGGCTCGTCCGCCGCGTTGGCAAGAGGTTGAACTGTCATTTATGTCACGCGTGTTAACGCTCAGGTGGGCGGCGGTGACGCCGAGGAGAACTACCTTTGGTGCCCGTGACCGTCCCGCCCCCGCCCGAGCACGCCGCCCCGCCCGCGGGCACGCGGGTCGTGCTCGACGCCGGCGTGCGGCGCTACGGCGCCCTCCTCGTGGGGGGTGCGCCGGTGCGGGCCGTCCGGCTCGGCGCGGGCGGCGTCCGGCTGCTCGAGGCCGGGTCCTTCACGCTCGACGGCACGGCCGGTCGCGTCGGGCTCGCAGCGCAGCTGGTGGGGGCCGGGCTCGCGGCGTACGTCGCGGACGCACCGCCTCCGACCTGCGACGACGTGCTCGTCGTCGTGCCCGCCCACGAGCGGGCCGACGGTGTCGAGCGGCTGCTCACGACCCTCGGTGGCGCGGTGCCCGTGCTCGTCGTGGACGACGCCTCGCCCGATCCGGGGCCGCTCGCGGCCGTGGCGGCGCGGTACGGCGCGGACGTGCTCCGGCTGCCGGTGAACCTCGGCCCGGCGGGTGCGCGGAACGCCGGCCTCGCCGAGGCGCGGAGGCGGGGCGCGCCGTACGTCCTCTTCGTCGACTCCGACGTCGTCGTCACGGTGGACGCGCTGCGCCGGCTCCGCGCCGCCTTCGTCGACCCCGGGCTCGCCGTGGTCGCCCCCCGCATCCGCGGGCTGGTGGAGACGGGGTCGGCGCTGACGCGGTACGAGGCCGTCGCCTCCTCCCTCGACCGGGGCCCCCGCTCGGCGTTCGTGGCGCCCGGCACCGCCGTGGCGTACGTGCCGTCCGCGGTGCTCCTCGCGCGGGTCGCCGCGCTGGGGGAGGGCTTTGCGGCCGACCTGCGGGTGGGGGAGGACGTCGACCTCGTGTGGCGGCTGGTGCGGGCGGGCTGGCGGGTGCGGTACGACGCCGGGGCCACTGCCCGCCACGACCACCGCGTCGCCCTCGGGGCGTGGGCGCGCCGGCGGGCCGACTACGGCGGGAGCGCGGCCGTCCTCGCCGCGCGGCACGGCGACCTCGTCGCGCCCGCCGTGCTCGCCCCCCTCGGCGTCGCCCAAGTGACGGCCCTGCTGCTGCAGCGTCCGGTGCCGACGGCCGTCGCCGGGGCCGCGTCCGTCGTGGTGGCCGCCCGGCTCGCCGACAAGCTGGGCGGCGACGCCGACGCGCGCCGCACCGCGACCTCCCTCACGCTCCTCGCGACCTGGATGAACGTCGAGCAGGTCGCCACCGGCCTGCTCCGCCACCACTGGCCCCTCACCGTCGTGGCGCTCGCGACCTCCCGCCGGGTACGACGCCTGGTGGCTGCCGCCGTCGTCGCCGACACCGCGGCGGGCTGGGTGCGGCAGCGTCCGGCGATGGAGCCCGCGACGTACGCCGTGCTCCGCCGGCTCGACGACCTGGCCTACGGGTGGGGGGTCTGGCGCGGCACCGTGAGCGAACGCTCGGTGCGTTCCCTCCTCCCGGCGTGGCGGAGGTCGTAGGGTGCTCCGCATGGTTGCGGAGCCGCTGGAGTGGCGGAAGTACGACGACGCCGAGCTGCCCCGGGTCCTGGAGGCGGCGCTCGAGGCGTTCGCCAAGCACGGGTACCACGGCACCTCGATCCGGGAGCTGGCCTCCACGGCCGGCCTGTCGGTGCCGGGGCTGTACCACCACTACCCTTCGAAGCAGGACATCCTCGTCGCCCTGCTCGAGGACGTCATGCGCGACCTCGTGCAGCGCACCGCCGCGGCGCTGGAGGAGGCCGGACCGTCCCCCGCGGCGCGCTTCGACGCCTGGGTCGAGTGCCTCCTGCGCTTCCACATGTTCCGCACGAAGCACGCGTTCGTGACGTCCAGCGAGCTGCGGAGCCTCGAGGGCGCCAACCGCGACCGGATCGTGGAGCTGCGCGACGAGCTCCAGGCGATGCTCGACAGCGCCGTCGAGGACGGCGCGGCCGACGGCACCTTCGCCACGCCGTACCCCAAGGCCGCGAGCCGCGGCGTCACCGTGCTCTGCATCGGGGTGTCGTCCTGGTACCGCCCCGACGGGCCGCTGAGCCCCGAGGAGCTCGTGCACCGGCACCTCGTGCTGGCGCGCGGCGTCGTCAACGCGACGGAGTGACGCCCTCGCCGGCGGGCAGACGGTTCACGGCCCAGTAGACGGGCACGACCCCGCGCACGTCGCCGACGTCGTCGCGGAGCACGCCGATCTCGCTGCGGAACCGCTCTCCCGCGGTGGTCTCGCCGCGGAACGTGACGAGCGCGGTGCCGTCGTCCTGCAGGTCGACCTGGGTGGCGACGTCGCCGGTCGGCCCGGCGGGCACCCCGTCGAGGGTGCGCTCGCACAGCGAGACGGACGCGGACAGCTGGCAGACGTCGTCGGGCGGCAGCGCGAGCAGCTCGTCTGCCCACGCCTCGGCCTCCGCCACGGTGATGGCGTCGGGCGGGTCGGGCTTCGCCACGGCCGAGATCCCGGCGCTCGCCGCGACGCCCGCACCCGCGATCCCCAGCACGGCGGCGCCCAGCGCGAGGGTCCGGCGGATCGGGAACGTCGTCATGATGCTCACCATGGGGCGGGCCGAGCGCCCCCGGTGGAGTTCTGCGGAACAGATGCGGTTCCAGGGCCCTCCCAGGTGCATCCGTTCCGCAAGACATGGGGACCAGCCGGGCCCGGTGTCGACAAATCGGTGGCGACGCAGCCGTCGGCAGCGCATCCTGCTCTACTCGGCCGACGGCGCCGGGGGGTGGTGCGAGGCCGACTCGCGACGGCCGGTCCGGCCCGGAGGCCCACGATGGTCTACCTGCAGTTCTTCAGCGACTACACCGAGCACCCGTTGTGGCTCCGCGGACCCGCTTGGGACGACGTCGGGCACGCCGATGCCGACGAGCTCGGGCTGAGCGCTCCCTTGCAGGAGGACCTCGCCGACTGGTGCAACCGCGAGGACGGCGACGACCAGCTGCGCGACGGCTTGCTCGGCCACCTGGTGCGCGCCCTCGACCTCGCGCGACGGGTCCAGCTCGAGCTGGGCGGTGAGCACGAGGTGTGGCGCTGCGAGTCGGGGCGGCACGAGCTGCTGCTGGCCCTGCCGGGCGAGGGCGCGGACCTCCTCCGGTTCGAGGCCGGTCGGCCGGTGCGATTGCCGATCCGGACCCTCGCCGTATCGGTCCCGACCCGTCGCCGCATCCACCGGTGGCGCGCGCAGCGCCGTCACGCCGACGGCCTGCCGGGCGATGCGTCGTGGCGCGCGGAGGGCCTGTCGATCGCGGCCGCGATCCAGGAGGAGGTGGGCCTCGACGCAGTGGTCGGCTACCGCGGCGGTCGGACGGAAGAGCCGCCGCGGGCCCCGGTCCCGCCCTGGCTCCGGGGAGGGCAGTGGCGCGCCTACTAGATGCCGAAGCCCCCGTCGGCGTTGACGACCGACCCGTGGAGGGCCGCGCCCGCCGGCGAGCAGCAGAGTGCGACGACATCGGCGACCTCGGCCGGCTCGAGCGGTCGGCGGAGGCCCTGGTGGCGGGCGAGCTCGTCGATGCCGTCCTCGCCCGCGAGGCCGTAGAGCGCCGCGGTCGCCTCGAGCATCGGCGTGCGGGTCGCGCCGGGCGAGACGGCGATCGCCGCGACGCCGGTGCCGGCGAGGTCGGCGGCGAGCCCGCGGACGATCCCGACGACGGCGTGCTTCACGGCCGTGTAGGCCGCCAGCCCGAACAGCCCGTGCTCGCCCGCGGCCGAGGCGATGCCGACGAAACGGGCGAGGTGCGGCTCGGGAGAGGCCAGCAGGTGGGGGACCGTGGCGGCGGCGGTCGTCCACACGCCCTTGGCGTCCACCTCCCACAGCTCGTCGAGCACCTCGTCGGGGGTGGCCCAGAGCGGGCTGCCACCGCCGACCACGGCGGCCGCGGCGACGACGGCGTCGAGCCGGCCCCGCCGGGCCACGACGTCCGCGGCGAGCTGGCGCAGCGCCGTACCGTCCCGCACGTCGACGACGTGCGCCTCCGCGCAGGGCGCGGCGACGGGTGCGACGTCGACGCCGACGACGTCGTAGCCGTCGCGGGCCAGTGCCGCGAGGATCGCCGTGCCCATCCCCCCGGCGGCACCGGTGACGAGAGCGACGCGGCGGTCGGTCACGCCTGCACCGGTACGCGGCCCGCGGCCCGCGCCGCGGGTGCGGCCAGGTGTCCCCGGGCGTCGGGAGCGGCGTGGCGGACGCGTTGGAGCACGTCGCGCACGAGCTCGGCGACGAGGCAGCGGCCCTCGTCGGCGGTCGCACCGGTCGGGTCGCCGAGCACGCCGTTGGCGGAGACGGCCTTGACCCCGCCGCTCATCAACGTCGGCAGGATCTCCGTCAGGCTGCCGGTGTTGCCCACCTCGGCGCGGCGGAGGTCGACCGCGGTGGGGCGCAGGTGGAGCATGATCGAGGTCTCGGTGCGGCCCGCGTGGAGGTCGACGTCCTCGGTCGCGCAGGCGACCCAGGCGGTGTCGTGCCCCTCCTCGCGCAGCTGCCGCACGGCCTTCTCGAGCGCGAACACGTTGCCGCCGTGGGCGTTCACGAAGACGACGCGCGGGGTCCACAGCTCGGCCGAGCGCACCAGCTCGACGAGCAGCGTGGCGAGCGCGTCGGTGCCGATCGACAGCGTGCCCGGGAAGCCGTGGTGCTCGCCCGACGCGGCGAACAGCAGGGGCGGGGCGACGAGCACCGACACCTCGTCGAGGAGGTGCACCGCCACGCGCGCCGCGACCTCGGCGGCGATGACGCCGTCGGTGTCGAGGGGCAGGTGGGGGCCGTGCTGCTCGATCGAGCCGACCGGCACCAGGAGGAGCGTGCCGGGCTCGACGTCCGGCCACGTGCGGGACGACAGGGCGGGGGTCATGGTGCGCCCAGCGTGCGGTGGAAGCCCTCGGGCACGAGCAGGTGCTCGGGCGTCAGGTCGTGGATCGACGCGACGCCCATGCCCCGCAGCGCCGAGTCGACACCCATGCGGAGCACGTCGAGGACGTTCCCCACGCCCTGCTCGCCGTTGGCCGCGAGGCCCCACAGGTAGGCGCGGCCGATGAGCACCGCGCGGGCCCCGAGGGCGACCGCCTTGACGACGTCGGAGCCGCGGCGGATGCCGCCGTCGATGACGACCTCGAGGTCGTCGCCGACCCGCGAGGCGATCGGGTGGAGCATGCGGATCGCGGCCGGGGTGCCGTCGAGGTTGTTGCCGCCGTGGTTGGAGACGGAGATGGAGTCCACGCCGGCGTCGACGGCGCGGAGCGCGTCGTCGACCCGGCTGACGCCCTTGAGGATGAAGGGCTTGCCACCGGAGATCTGCTTCCACTGCTCGCGCATCCACGCGACGTCGTCCCACGACGGCGGCTCGGTGTTCATCCACTCGTAGTAGGCCCCGAAGAACGTCGGGCCCGCGATGCCGCCCGGGGGCGCCAGGTTGGGGGCCGTCAGGTCGGGGATCATGCCGGTCTTGCCGAAGGTCCACAGCCAGCGCGGCTTCGTGGCCACCTTCGGCGCGAACCGCACCATCGTCTTGAGGTCGACCTTCTCGGGGATCTCGGGGGAGCCCCAGTCGCGGCCGATCGAGAACGACCAGTCGGTGGTGGCGATGAGGCCGAGCGCGCCGGCGTCCTGCGCCCGCTGCATGCGGTGGAGCATGATGTCGCGCTCGCCGGTCCAGTACATCTGGAAGAACGTGCGCGCCCCCGTCTCGGTGACCTCCTCGACGGACTTCGACGCGAAGTTCGACAGGCCCATGAGCGTGCCGCGGTCCCGGGCGGCCCGGGCGACCGCGACCTCGCCGTCGGGGTGCACGGCCTGCACGCCGGTGGGCGAGATGACGACCGGCTGCGAGATCTCCTGCCCCCAGAGGGTGGTGCTCTGCGACCGCTCCTTCTTCTGGCCCGCGACGACCGGCTGGAGGCCGATCTCGGCGAAGGCCGCCTGGTTGTCCCCGGCGGACTGACCGCGCTCCGAGCCGGCGACGAGCGCGCCGTACACGGGCTGCGGCAGGCGCTTGCGCGCCCGCTCCTGGGCGACGGCGACGGACTCGAACCAGGGGTTCTGCTTCCAGGGGTTGCTCAGCCACTCGGGCTTGGCCATGGGTCTCTCCTGCGGTGGTGTGCCGGCGGGCGCGCGTGGTCGGCGCAGGCGCGCCCGCCGGCGGATCGGGGGTGGGGTGCTCGGGGTGCTCGGGTACGGCGCGGGGTCAGCACCCGCAGGCGCCGGAGGCGCAGCCGCCCCCGCCGCCCAGGGCACCGGTGCCCGGGTCGAAGCCCGCGAGCGGGCTCTCGGCGCACGCCGAGACGGGCATGCCGCGGGGGGTGAGAGCGGCCTCGAGGTCCTCGGGGCGGCGACCCAGCTGCAGCATCACCGGCTGGTTGCGGGTGGGGTTCTTCTTCGAGTGGTCCTGGCTGGACTCCGGGATGACGCGACCGCCGGCCGCGTTCATCGACGCGAGGGCGGACTCGCCGTAGCCCTGCACGCACTCGGGGTCGGGACCGTCGAGCGGGAGCCCGGTGAAGAACTTGGCGGCCATGCAGCCCCCGCGGCAGGCGTCGAAGAAGGAGCACTTCGCGCACGCGCCGCCGGTCTGCGGGGCCCGCAGGTCCTGGAACAGCTCGGACTTCTGCCAGACCTGCTGGAAGCCGCCGTCGGTGAGGATGTTGCCGGCGTGGAAGTTGTCGTGGATCGCGAACGGGCAGGCGTAGACGTCGCCGATCGGGTCGATCAGGCAGACCACGCGGCCCGCGCCGCACAGGTTGAGGCCCGGCAGCGACTCGCCGAACGCGGCGAGGTGGAAGAAGGAGTCACCGGTGAGGACGTTCTCGCCGTTGGCCATCAGCCAGTCGTACAGCTCGCGCTGCTGCTCGGGGAGCGGGTGCAGCTCGTCCCACACGTCGGCGCCGCGGCCCGAGGGGCGGAGCCGGGTGAGGCGGAGCATCGCGCCGTACTGGTCGGCGATCGCCTTGAACTCGTCGAGCTGGCCGATGTTCTGGCGCGTGCAGACGACGGAGATCTTCGCGTCGGAGAAGCCGGCGGCCTGGAGGTTCTCCAGCGCACGGATCGCGGTGTCGAACGAGCCGGGGCCGCGGACGTAGTCGTTGACCTCCGCGGTCGCGCCGTCGAGGGAGATCTGGATGTCGACGTACCCGTTCATGGCGGGCGAGGCGAGGAACTCGGCGCGCTCCTTGTTCAGCCGCACGCCGTTGGTGGAGAACTTCACGCCGACGTTGTGCTCGATGGAGTACTCGAGCAGCTCCCAGAAGTCGGGGCGGATCGTGGGCTCGCCGCCGCCGATGTTGATGTAGAAGACCTGCATGCGCTGCAGCTCGTCGATGACGGCCTTCGCCTGGTCGGTCGACAGCTCGCGGGGGTCGCGGCGGCCGGAGCTGGAGAGGCAGTGGGCGCACTCGAGGTTGCAGGCGTAGGTGAGCTCCCACGTCAGGCAGATCGGCGCGTCGAGACCGAGCTCGAACTGGTCGACGAGGCGGTCGCCGCGGGGCGTCCGGTCGCCGGTCGTCGGGAGCAGCTGGCCGATCCGGGTGCTGGGGCCGGGGCGCTCGGGGGCGATCGTCATGCTGCGGCTCCTTCGGTCGGGCGCGGGCGGATCATGTCGGTGCGGGCGAGGCCCTGCAGGGCCGCGAGGTAGCCGGGCCACTGGGCCTCCGGCACCGCGGCGGCCGCGAGGGCGGCGGCCACGTCGGGCTCGTCGGCGAGCGCGCGCACCACGGTGACGAGCTCGGGACGTTTGAGGAAGGTCAGCTTGCGGTTGCCGAAGTGGTAGGCGAGCGCCCCGAACGGCTCGGGCCGCAGCGCCACCGCGGGCGAGATGGCCCACGGCTGGTCGAGTCGCACGGCGTCGGGGGCCGAGCTGTCCGGGGCGTCGCTCATCGCAGGTCTCCTGGGCTCGTCGGCTCAGTACACGCCGCACATGCCGTCGATCGAGACTTCCTCGATCAGCATGTCGGCGCTCAGGTCGGTCTGCGTCTCGACGGACTCCTGGGGCTTGCTCATGCGCATCTCCTCACGGTGTCGGTGCGGGGTGGCGAGCCCCCCGCGTGTGCCGTGCGCCACAGTAATGACACGGAGTGCCACTTGGGAAGAGGCAAGCGACACCTGGTGTCATAACTGCCTGGTCGGGCAGGTGCGACCCCGTCGCCTTCCCGGCGCGAGGGGGCGCGTGGTGGGATTCGCGAGGCCGGCGTTCCCGGCCGTGCCGGCGGCGGAAGGAGGCAGCGGTGCGCCACGAGCGCGGCGAGATGTTCGGCCGACCCCGGTCGACGACGCACGAGTCCATCGAGTCGGTCGCGCTCGACCTCTTCCACCGCGACGGCTTCGATCGGACGACCGTCGACGACATCGCCGCGGCCGCCGGCATCAGTCGGCGCACCCTGTTCCGCTACTTCGCCTCCAAGAACGACATCCCGTGGGGCCGCTTCTCCGAGGGGCTGGCCGAGCTCGCACGCCGCCTCGACGAGGCTCCCCGCGACGAGCCCCTGTGGCGGGCGCTCCACGACGCGATCCTCGACTTCAACGCCGTGCCCGAGGGCGGCGAGGAGCAGCACCGGCGCCGCATGCGGCTCCTCCTCGGCACGCCGGCGCTCCAGGCGCACTCCGCCCTCATGTACGCCGAGTGGCGCGGCGTGATCGCCCGCTTCGTCGCCGAGCGGCGCGGCATCGCGGCGGACGACGTGCGCGCCGTCGTCGTGGGCCACGCGGCCCTCGGGGTGTCGCTCGCGGCGTACGAGACCTGGCTCGCGCACGACGACGCCGACCTCGGCGAGCAGCTCGACGCCGCGCTCGGCGCCCTGCGCGACCACCTCGCCGAGTAGGTCCACGGAGATTGCGCGAGGTCCGGACCGTCTGGCACCCTGGTGCACGATCCGAGCGAGCGCTCGGTCGGGAAGGGTGGAATGGGAACGCTGGCCGAGGACCTGACCGCACGCACGCGTGCCTTCGTCGCGGAGCACGTGCTGCCGCTCGACGACGAGCACGACGGCGACATCGTGGCCGCGGGAGGCGACGAGCGTCGGGTCGCGCTGCAGGAGGCCGCGCGTGCCGCCGGGGTGTTCGCGCCGCAGGTGGCCCGGGAGTACGGCGGGCACGGCCTCGGCATGGTCGACCGCTCGGGCCCGCTCGAGGAGGCCGGCTACTCGCTGTTCGGGCCGATCGCCACCAACGTCGGCGCCCCCGACGAGGGCAACATGCACATGCTCGAGGCCATCGCGAGCGCCGACCAGCGCACCCGGTTCCTCGAGCCGCTCGCCCGGGGGCTCGTGCGCTCCGCCTTCGCGATGACCGAGCCGGCGCCGGGCGCCGGGGCCGATCCGTCCGCGCTGCGCACCCGCGCGGTCCGCGGCGACGGCGGCTGGGTCATCAACGGCGAGAAGCGGTTCATCACGGGGGCGGACGGCGCCGGCTTCTTCATCGTCATGGCGCGCACCGGCGGCGAGGCCGGCGGCCCCGGCGGGGCAACCATGTTCCTCGTGCCCGCCGACACCCCGGGCGTCGTCGTCGGACGTCACCTCCCGACCGTCGACCGCGCCATGATCGGCGGTCACTGCGAGATGCGCTTCGAGGACGTCGTCGTCGGTGACGACGCGGTGCTGGGCGAGGTCGACCTCGGGTTCCGCTACGCGCAGGTGCGGCTCGGTCCGGCGCGGATGACCCACGTGATGCGCTGGACCGGCGCGGCCCGGCGGGCGCACGAGACCGCGGTGGCCTACGTCGCGGGTCGCCAGGCCTTCGGTGGTCGGATCTCCGACCTGGGCCTCGCCCAGCAGCACATCGCCGACAACGAGATCGACCTCGCAGCGACCCGCGCCCTGCTGCGGGTGGCCTGCGAGGAGCTGGACGCGGGCGGACGTGCGTCGGAGTCGACGTCCATCGCGAAGACGTTCGCGGCCGAGGCGCTCGACCGGGTCGTCGACCGCTCCCAGCAGCTGTGCGGCGGCCTCGGCGTCACCGCCGACCTGCCGGTCGCGAAGATCGCCCGGGAGATCCGCCCGTTCCGCATCTACGACGGGCCGTCCGAGGTGCACCGCTGGTCGATCGCCAAGCGCGCGGTCAAGCGCATCACGAACGGTGCACCGTCGTGAGCGACGCCGTCGGCGGGCTCGCGCCCGCGGAGCTGGACCGGGTCACCGCCTGGCTGGCGACCCAGGGGATCACGACGGCGGGACCGCTCGCGGCCCGCCTCATCGCGGGCGGGAAGTCCAACCTCACGTTCGCCGTCACCGACGGCACGCACCGCTGGGTGCTGCGGCGTCCGCCGCTCGGGGGCCACACGCCCTCGGCGCACGACGTGGGCCGCGAGTTCCGGGTGACCCGGGCCCTCGAGGGCGCGGGCGTCGCGGTCGCGCCGACGATCGCGTCGTGCACCGACGAGAGCGTCCTCGGCGCGCCGTTCACGGTCGTGGAGTTCGTCGAGGGCCTCTCGATCGCCCGGCGCGACCACCTCGACGCGCTCGACGACGACGAGGTGGCGCGGGTCGTCACCGGCCTGGTCGAGGCACTCGCCCGTCTCCACGACGTCGACCACGTCGCCGCCGGGCTCGAGGGCTTCGGGCGACCGGACGGGTACGCCGCGCGCCAGCTCCGGCGCTGGAGCGGCCAGTGGGAGCACGTGAAGCAGCACCACGCCCCGAGTGTCGACGCGCTCGCGACGCAGGTGGCGGCCCGGCTGGGCGAGACCGTCCCCGGGCAGGACCGCACGAGCGTGGTGCACGGCGACTACCGCATCGACAACACGTTGCTGGCGGCCGACACCGCCGGACGACCCACCGGCGCGGTCGCGGCGATCGTCGACTGGGAGCTCTCCACGATCGGCGACCCCGTGGCCGACGTGGCACTCATGGCCGTCTACCGCGACCCGTCGCTCGACCTCGTCCTGGGCTTCGACGCGGCCTGGACCTCACCGCGCCTGGCCGACGAGGCGGCGCTCGCCGCGGCGTACGAGGCCACGGGCGGAACCCTCCCGCACTGGGAGTTCCACCTGGCGCTCGCGGCGTTCAAGCTCGCGGTGATCGCGGCCGGGATCGACCACCGCTACCGCGCGGGCGGCACCGTCGGCGACGGCTTCGACACCGCCGGGACGGCCGTGGCGCCGCTGCTGGAGCGGGCCCTGCGGCAGCTCCCCTGAACGCCCTCGACCCGGTCCTGCGCTCAGCGCGGCGCCATGCGGATCGCGCCGTCGAGGCGGATCACCTCGCCGTTGAGCATCGGGTTGGCGGCGACGTGGGCGACGAGCGCGCCGTACTCGCTCGGCTCGCCGAGGCGGCTCGGGTGCGGCACCTGGGCGCCGAGGGAGGCCTTGGCCTCGTCGGGCAGCGTCGCGAGCAGCGGCGTGTTGAAGAGGCCCGGGGCGATGGTGACGACGCGGATGCCGTGGCTCGCGAGGTCGCGCGCGATCGGCAGGGTCATGCCGACGATGCCGCCCTTGGAGGCGGAGTACGACGCCTGTCCGACCTGGCCGTCGAAGGCGGCCACCGAGGCGGTGTTGACGACCACGCCGCGCTCCTCGGGGGTGCCGAGCGTGCCGGGGAGCGGCTCGAGGGTGGCCATGCGGGCCGCGGCCAGGCGGATGACGTTGAACGTGCCCACCAGGTTGATCTCGATGATCCGCTGGAACGACTCGAGCGGCAGGGGCTCGTTGCCCCGGCCGACGGTCTTGCCGGGGTCGCCGGTGCCGGCGCAGCTCACGGCCACCCGCAGGTCGCCGATCTCGGAGGCGAGGTCGACGGCCTGCTGCACGGCGTCGGCGTCGCGCACGTCGGCGGCCGCGAACCGTACGTCGCGGTCGAAGCGCTGCGACAGCTCGACCGCGACGTCGGCGCCGGCGGAGGAGGGCAGGTCGAGGATGACGGCGCCGCGGGCGCCGGCCTCGAGGAGGGCCTCGACGGTGGCACGGCCGAGGCCGGAGGCGCCGCCGGTGACGAGGGCGGTGGAGGAGCCGGAGGAGAGGTCCACGGGTCAGAGCCTTTCGATGATGGTGGCGTTGGCCATGCCGGCCGCCTCGCACATGGTCTGCAGGCCGTAGCGGCCGCCCGTCTGCTCGAGGTCGGCGAGGAGCGTGCCGAGCAGGCGCGTGCCCGACGAGCCGAGGGCGTGGCCCAGCGCGATGGCGCCGCCGTTGGGGTTGAGCTTCGCCGGGTCGGCACCGAGCTCGCGGGCCCACGCCAGCGGCACGGGGGCGAACGCCTCGTTCACCTCGTAGGCGTCGAGGTCGTCCATCCCGAGGCCCGTGCGGGCGAGCACCTTCTGGGTGGCCGGGATCGGGGCGGTGAGCATGAGCACCGGGTCGTCGCCGGTCACGGCGAAGCCCACGAAGCGGGCGCGGGGGGTGAGGCCGAGCTCCTGCAGCACGCGCTCGCTCACGATGAGGGCGGCCGAGGCGCCGTCGGTCAGGGGCGAGGAGTTGCCCGGCGTGATCTGCCAGGCCAGGTCGGGGAACCGGGCGGCGAGCTCGTCGGTGCGGAACGACGCCCGCAGGCCGGCGAGGCCCTCCGCGCTCGTCGCGGCGCGGATCGTCTCGTCGACGCGGTGGGTGAGCGTGGTGCCGTCGGGCAGCGTGACGTCGATCGGCACGACCTCGCGGTCGAAGAAGCCGGACTCCGTGGCCGCGGCGGCCCGGCGGTGGGACTCGGCGGAGAAGGCGTCGAGCTCGTCGCGCTCGAGCTTCCAGCGCTGCGCCACCAGCTCCGCGGAGACGCCCTGGTTGACGAGGCCCTCGGGGTAGCGGGCGGCGACCTCGGGGCCGTCGGTGTCCAGTCCCAGGGTCGAGGCGCCCATCGGGACGCGGCTCATCGACTCGACACCGCACGCGATCACGACGTCGGCGAAACCGGACATCACGGCCTGCGCGGCGAAGTCCACGGCCTGCTGGCTCGAACCGCACTGCCGGTTGATGCTGACGGCCGGCACGGTCTCCGGGAAGCCGGCGCCGAGCAGCGCCGTACGCCCGATGTTCATGGACTGCTCCCCGACCTGCTGGACGCAGCCGGTGATGACGTCCTCGACACGGGCGGGGTCCACGCCCGTGCGCTCGGTGAGCGCCTTGAGCACGTGGGACAGCAGCACGGCGG
The DNA here is from genome assembly GCA_038184435.1 of Nocardioides alkalitolerans. NCBI lineage: Bacteria > Bacillati > Actinomycetota > Actinomycetes > Propionibacteriales > Nocardioidaceae > Nocardioides > Nocardioides alkalitolerans. The sequence goes on from CP116227.1 coordinate 3,776,581, forward strand.
GGTGGGTGCCGGACAGGGCGCCGCCGGGCTTGCCCTTGCCGGACGCGAGCCGGACGACGTCGATGAGGTAGGCCTCGGCCATGGGTGTCTCCTGAGGGTGGGGTGGGGTGGGGTGCCGAGGGTCAGCGGGGGGCCATGCGCAGCGCGCCGTCCATGCGGATGACCTCGCCGTTCAGGTAGTCGTGGTCGATGATCGCGAGGGCGAGCTGGGCGTACTCGTCCGGCCGCGCGAGGCGCTGCGGGAACGGGACGCCGGCGGCGAGGCCGGCGCGGAACTCCTCGGAGACGGTGGCGAGCATCGGGGTCTCGACGATGCCGGGGGCGATCACGTTGACGCGGATGCCGTACTGCGCCAGGTCGCGCGCCGCCGGGAGCGTGAGGCCGACGACGCCGCCCTTGGAGGAGGAGTACGCCGCCTGGCCCACCTGGCCGTCGAAGGCCGCGATCGAGGCGGTGTTGATGACGACGCCGCGGGCGCCGTGCTCGAGCTCGGGGGTCTGCGCGATCCGCTCGGCGGCGAGCGTCAGCACGTTGAAGGTGCCGATGAGGTTGACCTGGATGATCTTGGCGTAGAGGCCGAGGTCGTGCGGGCCCTTGCGCGAGAGGATCCGCGCCGACGGGCCGATGCCCGCGCAGTTGACGACGGTGCGCAGCGGCGCGCCCTCGGCGGCGGTCGCGACCGCCGCGACGACCTGCTCGGGGTCGGTGACGTCGGTCGGCACGTAGGTCACGCCGTCGACCGACGGCGCGCTCTCGAGGGAGCCGGGGAGGTCGAGGCCGAAGACGGTGGCGCCCTGCGCGGCGAGCGCGGCGGCGGTCGCGGCGCCGAGGCCGGAGGCGGCACCGGTGACGATGGCGGCGGTGTCGGCGAGCTGCATGCGGGTTCTCCTGGGGTGGTGGGGTCGGTCGTGGGAGCGGCGGGTCGGGTGGTTCAGGCGGTCACGTGGAGCGAGGTGTCGGGCTTGGCGTCGAGCGAGCGCGCCACGACCATCCGCTGGATCTGGTTGGTGCCCTCGAAGATCTGCATGACCTTGGTCTCGCGCATGTAGCGCTCGAGGGGGAAGTCGCGGGTGTAGCCGACGCCGCCGAGCACCTGGACGCCGTCGGTCGTCACCTTCATCGCGTTGTCGGTGGCGACGAGCTTGGCCACGGAGGCCTCGCGCGAGAAGGGCAGGCCCTGGTCGCGGAGCCGCGCGGCGTGGAGCGTCACGGCGCGGGCGGACTGCACCGCCGCCTCCATGTCGGCCAGCACGAAGCCGAGGCCCTGGTGGTCGATGATGCGGCGCCCGAACGCCTCGCGCTGCTGCGCGTAGGCCAGTGCCGCGTCGAGCGCGCCCTGGGCGACGCCGGTCGCGACGGCGGCGATGCCGAGGCGGCCCGAGTCGAGGCCGGCGAGCGCGATCTTGAGGCCGTCGCCCTCCGCGCCGAGCCGGCGCTCGACGGGCACCCGCACGTCCGTGAGCAGCATGGAGGCCGTCGTCGAGCCCATCAGGCCCATCTTGCGCTCGGGGTTGTCGGCGACGAGACCGGGCGTGTCGGCCGGCACGAGGAAGCAGGAGATGCCGTTCTTGTCGTCCGACGTGCGGGCCATGATCTTGTAGAAGTCGGCCTCGCCGCCGTGGGTCACCCAGGCCTTCGCGCCGTTGAGCACGTACTCGTCACCGTCGCGCCGCGCCGTCGTGCGCATGGCGGCCGGGTCGGAGCCGGCGTGGGCCTCGGAGAGGCAGTAGGCGCCGAGGAGCTCGCCGCCGAGCATGTCGGGCAGCCACTCCTGCTGCTGCTCCGCCGTGCCCCGCGTGGCGAGGCCGAAGCACGAGAGCGCGTGCACCGAGACGCCGACGCCGACGCTGGCCCAGACGCGGCCGATCTCCTCGAGCACCTGGAGGTAGACCTCGTAGGAGACCCCGCCGCCGCCCACCTCCTCGGCGTACGGCAGCCCCAGCACGCCCGTCCGGCCGAGCAGGCGGAACACCTCGCGGGGGAACTCGCCCTTCTCCTCGGCCTCCGCGGCGCGGGGCGCCAGCTCCTTGGTGACGAGCTCGCGCACGAGCGCGATGAGGTCGGCGGACTCCTGGTCCGGCAGCAGGCGGCGGGCAGGCATGGGTCCTCCTCGGTAAGCGATACTCAGAGCAGTTCTACAGTATCGTTCTCGGTATCGCTAGGGTGAGGCAGGAGTCGAGGAGGTGGACGTCTGGTGGTGGCCGCGACACGACCGCGTCGTACGGCGCGGCAGCAGGAGCTGCTCGGCCGGCTCGTCGACCTGTGCGAGGCGGAGGGGTTCGCCGGGTTCACGCTCGACGACCTGACGGTGCGCCTCGGCTGCTCGAAGACGACGCTCTACTCGCTCGCGGGCTCCAAGCTGGAGCTCGCGGTCGAGATCGTCCGGGCCTCGTTCCGCCGCGCCACCGACCTCGTCGAGGCGCGCCTCGACGGTGTGGAGGGCGCCGGGCCCCTCATCGACACCTACCTGCGGGCCGTGGCCGACCACCTGCAGTCGCTGTCCGTCGCGTTCCTGGCGGACATCGCCGCCTTCCCGGCCACCGACGCCGTCTACCGCCGCAACACGGAGGCCGCCGCCGACCGGATCCGGCAGCTCGTCAGCGAGGGCGTCGCCTCCGGGGAGCTCCGCCAGGTCCACGCGGGGTTCGTCGCGGAGATGGTCGCGGCGACGATGTTCGACATCCAGCGCGGGCGGCTGTTCGAGCGGCTCGAGCTGAGCGACGCGGAGGCCTACGCCGAGCTCGCCGACTTCGTGGTGCAGGCGCTGACGGGCTGAGGGCTCAGCCGCCCTCGGCGATGCGCTGGTGGTGGTGGATGACCTCGGCGATGACGAAGTTGAGGAACTTCTCCGCGAACACGGGATCCAGCCCGGCGGAGGTCGCGAGGGAGCGCAGGCGGGTGATCTGCCGCTCCTCGCGGGCCGGGTCGGCCGCGGGCAGCTGCTGCTCGGCCTTGAGCACGCCCACGCGCTGCGTGCACTTGAACCGCTCCGCGAGCAGGTGCACCAGGGCCGCGTCGATGTTGTCGATGCTGGAGCGCAGCGCGGCCAGCTCGGGCGGTACCTCGCCGGCCGGAGCCGTCCCCGTCTCGGTCACGTCGTCGCTCACGGGAGCCAACAATAGGTGCGCGCGGCCCCTCAGCGACCGAGCAGCCCCCGCACGAGCCCGCGCACCGTCCCCAGCAGCGAGCCCACCGGGTCCCCGCCCGGCTCCTCCGGCGACCCGGAGCCGTCGGCCGGCGTCCCCCAGTCGAGCGTGCTCCACGACGCGTTGAGCACGACGAGCACGCGGGAGCCGTCGGGGTTCGCGTAGGCCACCGTCTCCACCGGCGAGCGCTGCGTCGAGCCCAGCAGCACCGCACCGGGCTGCACGAAGCGGGAGAGCTGGGACCAGTACGCCGCCGACTGGCCCACCGCGTACCCCTCGTCGCCCACCTCGACCATGCCCCGGCAGGTCGCGCAGCCGCCGAGGTGCGGCCCGCCGGCCGTGTCGAGCGCCAGGTTCCAGTAGAGGGAGGCGACCGCGCCGTACCGGAGCGGGTTGAGGAGCGCCAGGTGCGTCTCGTTGACGAGGTTCTGCCGGGTGTCGCGCCAGTGGGTCGTGCCGGTGCACTCCGTCATCCACGCCGGTCGCGCGGTGGTCTGCTGGGCGGCGGGCTCGCGGCGGCGGTTGGACTCGTAGCAGTGGTAGCCGATCGCGTCGACCTGCTCGCCGGCGGCGGCCAGCAGCGCGGCGGGGTAGCCCGTCGGGCGGTCCGTGCCCTCGTCCACGTAGTTGTGGTCCCAGCCGAGGATCGCGACGTCCGCGAACCCGGCCGCGTCGAGCGCGGGCCGCAGCACGGTCGCGAGCCGGGCCTGGGTGGCGACGGGCATGGTCATCGTCGGGTAGGTCGAGTTGCAGTGCTGCGGCTCGTTGCCGAGCGACACCTGGGCGACGTCGATGCCCTCCGCGGCGTACGCCTGCAGGTAGCGCACGTAGTAGCGCGCGTAGACCTCGACCATGTCGTCGCGCAGCTGGTTCTGCTGCTGCCAGCAGTCGCCGACGTACTTCCCCGAGCGCTTCATCCACCCCGGCGCCGACCAGGGCGCCGCGACGACGACGAGGTCGGGGTTGATCGCGAGCGCGTCCCGCAGCACCGGCAGCACGTGGGCCCGGTCGCGCTCGATCGAGAACGCCGCGAGCGTCGGGTCCGGCGCGTCCGCGTAGCTCGCGTGCCCCGCCGTCGCGACGAAGTCGCTCGCCCCCATCGCGAGGCGCACGACGTCGAGCGAGGCGCCGTCGGCGCCGAAGAGGTCGGCGAGGATCGCGTCGCGCTGCGGCGAGGTGTCGATGACGTACGCCGCGGAGTCGGTCAGCGCGCCGCCGAAGCCGACGACGGGGGAGGCGCCGGGGACGGGGTCGCCCACGACGAGCTCCTCGCCGCCCACGACGGGACGGGTGGCGAGCGGGACGCGCGCGGCGACCCGCTCGGTGAGGCCGCCGGCCGTGGCCGTGGTGCGCCACGACGTGACGCCCGTCCCGGCCGGGTCGCCGGGGCGCCAGACGTAGGTGGTCACGGACGTCGGCGGCAGCGTGTCCCGGACCGCAACGCCACCCAGGTCGATGCGGACGTCGCTGCGGGTGTCGGCGGCGGGCTGCGCGGGCGCGGCCGCGCTCGTGGTGGCGACGAGCGCCACCAGGGCGGTCGTCGTGACGGAGAGGCGCAGGAGGGGCGTGGGGAGCATGGGAGGCGTCGACTTTCTGGGGCCCGGGGGAAGGCGTGGCGCCCTGACGACCGGAGGGGGAGGGTGTCGTCGTCCGGCAACCTACGGCATCTCGGGCCCCGGCGGAACGGTTCCTCAAGGAATCCTCAAGGCGCGTCGGGTGGAATAGCGACCCGGTGGAAAACGATTCGCTCCTCGACGATGAGTTCTGGGAGCCTCTCCGGTCGGACCCGTCGTCCGTCGCACCACCCGCCCCCGCTCCAGGAGACACCCATGACCGACACCCGCGCTGCGGCGCCGCCCGCGCCCCCGAGGGTCGCCGACGCGTCCCGGCTGGAGCGCCGCGACGTCGTGCTGATCGGCGTGCTGCTGGTGGCGACCTTCGTGGTGATCCTCAACGAGACGGTCATGAGCGTCGCCCTGCCGGTGCTGCAGACCGAGCTCGGCGTCGACCCCAGCGTCGGGCAGTGGCTGACGACGGCGTTCCTGCTGACGATGGGCGTGGTCATCCCGCTGACGGGCTACCTCATCTCCCGCCTCGGCACCCGCACCCTGTTCGGGGTCGCGATGAGCCTCTTCACGGTCGGCACGACGCTGGCCGCGCTGGCCCCCGGCTTCGGCGTGCTGCTGAGCGCGCGGGTCGTCCAGGCCACCGGCACCGCGATCATGCTGCCGCTGCTGATGACGACGATCATGACGCTCGTGCCGCCGGCCCGCCGCGGCGTGATGATGGGCAACATCTCGATCGTCATCTCCGTGGCGCCGGCCCTCGGACCGACGCTGTCCGGTGTGGTGCTCGAGCACCTGGGCTGGCGCTGGGTCTTCGGGCTCGTCGTGCCGGTGGCCGTGGCCGCCCTCGTGCTCGGCCTGCGCCTCGTGCGGCCGGTCGCCGCCCCGCTCGCCGCGCCCGTCGACCTCCTCTCGGTGCCGCTCGCGGTGCTCGGCTTCGGCGGTCTCGTCTACGGCCTCGTCAGCCTCGGGCACGCGGCCGAGGGATCGGGCGGGCTGCCCCCGGCGGTCCCGTTCGTCGTGGGTGGCGTCGCGCTGGCGGCGTTCGTCGCGCGCCAGCTGCTCCTCGCCCGCACCGACCGTGCGCTCCTCGACCTGCGGGTCTTCGCGTCGCGGCAGTTCACGGTCGCGATGGTCGCGATGCTCGTGGCGATGGCCGCGATGATGGGCACCTTCATCCTGGTGCCCTACTACGCCCAGACCGTGCTCGGCATGGGTCCGACCGCGACCGGCCTGCTGACCCTGCCGGGCGGCATCCTCATGGGCGTCGCCGGTCCGATCGTCGGGCGCATCTACGACGCGCGCGGCCCCCGCCTGCTGCTCCTCCCCGGCGCCGCGCTCATCAGCGCGGCCCTGTGGATGCTCGCGACCGTCGGGGCCGACACCCCCGTGGCGTGGCTGCTCGCGGCGTACGTCGTGCTCTGCGTGGGACTGGCCGTCACCTTCACGCCGCTGATGACGGCGGGCCTCGGGTCGGTGCGCCCGGCGCTCTACGCCCACGGCTCGGCGGTGCTCGGCACGTTCCAGCAGGTCGCCGGGGCGGCCGGTACGGCGCTGTTCGTCACCGTCATGACCATCGTCTCCACGCGTTCGGCCGAGGACGGAGCCACCACGGAGGTCGCGGTCGCGGACGGCGTGCAGTCCGCGTTCCTCGTCGGCGCCTGCGTCTCGCTGCTGCTGCTCGTCGTCGTGACGTTCGTGCGGAGGCCGGAGCCGGAGCCCGCCTCGGACGGCGCGCCGCTGCCCCACTGAGCGGCGCCGTCCGCGGGAGCATCCGTCACACTGGCTCCCGTGGACGTGACCGCGTGCATCTACTCGCCGGACGGGGCCCTGCGCCTCGAGCCCGACGAGTTCCTCGACGCCGCGCTGCTGTGGTGGCCGGACGCCGTCGCGGTCGACGTGCGCCGCCGCATCCCCCGGTCCCGCCGCGTCGGCGTGCGGGTCGAGGCGCCCGGCGAGCGGCCGTTCCAGGTGCGCCTGTCGCGTGACGGCACCGAGCTGCTGACCGACGGCGACCACGTGCAGCAGATCTGGTTCGCCATCTGGGCCCGCTCCCGCGTGCCGTACGACGCGCCCGGCCGCATCGTGCTCGTCAACGCCGACGCGTCCGAGGCGGCCCTGCTGACCCCGGGCATGACGCCGCGCGAGGTGTGGGCCGCCTGGCGCGGCCAGAGCGAGGAGTGGCAGCGCTTCGCCCGCGGGTGGCTCGCGGGGGCGCTGGCGGGGTAGGCCGCGCGCCGAGCTGGGGTGTTCGGCGCGGCGTGGGCGCCGAGCTGGGGTGTTCGGCGGCGCCCGGCGGGGCGTGGCGGGGTCCGTAGTGCCCGCGCCATCACCAGCGGCAGGTCCCGACGCGTCCGGGACGTCGTTCGTGACCAGTTCTGCGGGTCAGCGGGTCGTCGTCCCCTCGGCGTCCGGGCCGAGCGTGCTCTCGCGGGCCGCGAGGGTCGGGGGGAGGACCACCGAGGTCACCTCGGTTCCCCCGAGTGCTGCGACGAGCAGTGCCATCGCCTCCCGGCCCATGTCGTGGAGCGGCGAGCGCACGGAGCTCAGCGGCAGGGGCAGCTCGGCGGCGAGGGGGATGTCGTTGTAGCCCACCACGGCCACGTCCCGACCCGCGGTGAGCCCGGCGGCGCGCAGCGCGCCGAGGGCTCCGATCGCCGCGAAGTCGTTGACGACGAAGAGTGCCGTCGGCCGTTGGCCCGACCGAGCCAGAAGGTGCTCGGTCGCGCTCCGGCCGCCGGCCACGTCGAAGCGTGAGGGCACGACCAGGTCGGGATCGAGCGGGTGCCCGGCCGCGGCGTAGACCTCGGCGAAGCCGGCCAACCGGTCGATCCCGGTGCTGGCGAACGGCTCGCCGGCGACGACGGCCACCCGTCGGTGCCCCAGGTCGAGCAGGTGCTCCGCAGCCAGGCGTCCGCCCGCCCGGTCGTCGCACGTGACGCTCGGGTGGCCCGGGGACCGTCGGCTGACCAGCACGAAGGGCACCTTGCGGGCCTCGAGCTGGGCGATGACCGCGTCGTCCTCCACGCGTGCGTCGCCGAGCACGATCCCGTCGACCTGGCGGGCCAGGAGCATCCCGAGCTTGGCAGCGCGCTCGTCGTCGCGGTCGCTCGTGTTGGCGACGAAGGTCTGGTAGCCGTGGCGACGTGCCTCGTCGTCGATGCCCTCGTAGATGGTGGCGAGCACGAGGTCGGTGAGCCGGGGGACGAGCACGCCGGCCAGGGAGGTGCGGCGCGTGCGGAGGCCCGCAGCGTGGATGTTGCGGGAGAAGCCGACCTGCGCGGCGACGGCCCGGATGCGGGCCACCGTGGCGGACGAACCCACACGCACGCCGTCGTCCAGCGTCGCGGACAGCGCGCGGGACGCGGTCGAGGGATGCACGCCGGCGAGAGCGGCGACCGTCGCGAGGGTGGGGCGTCCGGCCTTGTCCAGGTGCGGCAGGTCGGACGGGGCCTCTGTCGACATCGCGCCCTCCTCACGTCTCCCCGCGGAATCTACCGGGTGCTCTTGCGCGGCGTGACGACGGCCACTACGGTAGCGCAATCGATTGGCACAAACGATTGGGCACTATGCAAAACATCGTGGTCATCACGACCGGAGGCACGATCGCGAGCGTGGCGGACGAGTCCGCCGGACCGGGCGGTGCGCACGCGAAGGTCGCGCGCGTCCCCGGCCCCGCGCTGGTTGCGGGGCTCGCCGCCGAGCGCCTGCCCGTCGGGACGGACGTCCGCGTCGTGGAGGCCATGAGCCTCAACAGCTACGACATCGACTTCACGGCGATGGACACGATCGTGGCAGCGGTGCGGGGGGCGCTGGCCGATCCGACGACGATCGGCGTCGTGGTCACCCACGGCACCGACACGCTCGAGGAGTCGGCCCTCCTCGTCGACCTCTTCCACGACGACCGCCGGCCGGTCGTGCTGACCGGCGCGCAGCGCAGCAGCGACGACCCCGGCGCGGACGGCCCGGGCAACCTTGCCGACGCGATCGCCGTCGCCGCCTCCGAGGAGGCCCGCGGTCTCGGCGTGCTCGTGTGCTTCGCCGGTCTCCTGCACGCGGCCCGCGGCACGCGGAAGATCCACAACACCGAGCGAGACGCGTTCCGCGACGCCGACCGCGGACCGGTGGGCAGCGTCCACGACGGGCGCGTCCGCATCGACGCGGTGCCGGACCGGGTCGGTCGCTCACCGCTCCGCGCCGTACGACTCGCCGGGACCCGCGTCGACACCGTCGCCCTCTATCCCGGTGCGGACGCAACGGCCATCGACGCCCACGTGGCCCACGGGGCGCGGGGCCTCGTGCTGGAGGCCACCGGGTGCGGCAACGGGAACGCCGCGGTGGTCGCCGCCGTCGCGCGCCACGCCGGCTCCGGTCTGCCGATCGTCCTGTCGACGCGGGTCGCCGCGGGCGCGGTCCGACCCGTGTACGGCGGGGGTGGGGGCGGCGTCGACCTCGTCGCCGCCGGCGCGGTGCCCTCGGGGTCGCTCCGACCGAGCCAGGCCCGGGTGCTGCTCGCCGCCCTGGTCGCCGCCGGCAGCGCCCCGGCCGCGATCGCCGCGGCGTTCGCTGCCGACCCGTCCGCGCCGTACCCCGTCCCCGCCTCCGCTCCCCTGGTCACATCCCCCCGTCCCACCACCGTCGTCCCGACCTGACCCCCATCCCGAGGAGAACCCCATGAGCGACACCCCGCGTTCCGCCACCCACCCGGCCGTGAGCCAGGTCCGGGTCGCCGCCGTGCAGTCCGACCCGCAGGTCGGCCTCGAGAACAAGGCGGCCAACGTCGAGGCCACGCTGGCCCAGGTGCGCGCCTGCGCGGCTGAGGGCGCCCGCCTCGTCGTGCTGCCGGAGCTGGCCAGCACCGGGTACTCCTTCGACACGCGGGAGGAGGCCTACGCGCACGCGGAGCCCGTGCCGGACGGCCCGACCTGCACCGCGTGGGCGGAGCTCGCCCGCGAGCTGGACGTCTACCTCGTGGCCGGCATCGCGGAGAGCGACGGCGTGCAGCTGTTCGACACCGCCGTGCTGATCGGGCCCGAGGGGTTCATCGGGAAGTACCGCAAGACGCACCTGTGGAACCGCGAGAAGCTGATCTTCACGCCGGGATCGTCCTACCCGGTCTTCGAGACGCGGATCGGCCGCATCGGCCTGCTCGTGTGCTGGGACATCTGGTTCCCGGAGGTCGCCCGCATCCTCACGGCCCAGGGCGCCGACGTCATCTGCTCGGTCAACAACTGGGTGTGGACCCCGCCGCCGCTCTTCGACGACGCCGGCAACTGCATGGCCAGCTACCTCACGATGGGCGCCTCTCACGTCAACAGCGTGCCCATCGTGGCCGCCAACCGCGTGGGCGAGGAGCGCGGCGGCAAGTTCCTGGGGTGCTCCCTCATCACGGGTGTCAACGGCTGGCCGACGTCGCGCATCGCCGACGCGGAGAAGGAGGAGGTGCTCTACGCCGACCTAGACCTAGCTGCCGCCCGCTCCGCCGTCGTGTGGAGCGACCTCAACGACCTGCCTCGCGACCGCCGCACCGACCTCTGCGACCCGCTCCTCGGCTACACCGGCGGCACGCCGGTCGTGCGCTGAGCCGCGCCGACGGGACCACCGCCATGACCATCCCCCTCGACGGCCCGCCCACCGGCCGCACCCGCCCGGCGGAGCGCGAGGAGCTCGCGCTGCCCGGTGTCCTGCTCGGCGGCGCGGTCGTCGTCGGTGCGTTCACGCTCCTGACGGCGGCCCTGTCCGCGGTGCCCGCGGGCGACCGTGGGCTGACCGACTACGCCACCTGGCTGGCCGCGGTGCCCGACGACCTGGGCGCCCGGGTGCAGTGGGTGCTCGGCGACATCACGGAGCCCCAGTTCTACAAGTCCTGGGTGGCCTCCCTCGGCCTGCTGCTCGGCGGCCTCGTCGGCTGGTGGGCCCACCGCACGCGGCGGCGCTGGGCCGGCGAGCCGATCGCTTACGGCAGCGGCCTCTGGCCGTGGATGCTCGGCGCGGCGGGACTGAGCCTGGTGCTGTCGAACGTCGTCGTCGGGGACCGGCTCGCGGACGGCTGGCAGCCCACGTTCGTGCCCTTCGTGTGCGTGGCGCCGGCGGTGGTGCTGGTGTACGGCCGCGGCTGGAGCACCCTCGTCACCGGCGCCGTGCTGGGTGTGGTGACGACGCCGCTCGCGATGGTCCTGATCGCCCACGTCACCGGGCCGCTGGCGCTGCCGGCGGTCGTCGCGAACACCGCCGCGATGAGCGTCGGCACCGCCGCGGTGTTCCTGCTCTGCCGCGTGCTGCCGTGGATGGCCCTGCCCGTGGCGGAACCGGACTCGCAGGTGGAGACCGTCGCTGCGGAGCGGCGGGTCCCGACGGTGCTCGGCGATGCGGTCTGGACGGTACGGCGTGTGGTCACCGACTTCACCGAGACGCAGTTCTGGGCCAACGAGTGGGCGAGCCTGGGGCTCATCGCGGGCGCGGTCGTGACGACGCTGCTCAACCCCGACTTCGGGTCCTACGGAAGCGGGCTCCTGCCGCGCATCATGCTGGCCCAGGCCCTCACCTCCGCTCTCGGGGTCGTGCTGTGGCGGCACCTCTACCGGGGCGGCGGCTGGGCGCCGACCTACATCTCGGTGGTCTCGGTCGCGCCCGCGACCGTGCTGGCCCACGGCGACAGCCTGCTCGCCCTGGTCCTCGGTGCGGTCGCCGGGGCGGTGCTCTGCCCGGTCGTCGCGCGGCCGGTGTCGCGAGCGCTGCCGGAGGACTTCCACCCGTTCATCGGCAACACCGTCGCGATGGCGGTGGTGACGTCGCTCGTGGTGCCCGCGGTGGGGCTCGTCGTCTGAGGGCGGGCCACGACCCGACCGGGCAGTCCCGGACGGTCCTGTGGAGGACCGTCCGGGACTGTCGGTCGCTCGTGGCAGGCTCTCCCGCGTGACCCTCACCGTCCACCGCGCGACCAGCACCGGCGTCCTCGCCGACGCGCTGGGCGACCTGCTCGCGCACCCGGTGGACGACCCGTTCGCCGACGAGCTGGTGGTGGTCCCGGAGCGCGGGATCGAGCGGTGGCTGGCCCAGCGGCTCTCCCACCGGCTCGGTGCCGGGCCGCGGGGCGGCGACGGGGTGTGCGCGGGGGTCCGGTTCCTGAAGCCGCACTCGCTGGTGACCCTCCTGCTCGACCGCGACCGCGACGACCCGTGGGAGCCGTCGCGTCTCGTCTGGCCCGTGCTCGCCGTCGTCGACGCCCACCTCGACGAGCCGTGGTGCGCGCCGCTGGCGCGGCACCTGGGGGCGGTGCTCGCCCCCGGCGAGCCGCCGGAGCTGGGGGAGCTGCGGCGGTCCCGGCGCTGGGCGGTCGCGCGGCGTCTCGCGGGGCTGTTCGGGTCCTACGCGTCGCAGCGCCCGCGCCTGCTGGCCGACTGGCGGGAGGGGCGGGCGCTCGACGGAGCGGGCGAGCCGCTGCCCGACGACCTGCACTGGCAGGCCGAGCTCTGGCGCCGGGTGCTCGACGAGGTCGACGCGCCGCCGCCCGACGTGCGGTACGCGCGCACGGTGGCGGCGCTGCGCGCCGGTGAGCTCGACGACCTCGACCTGCCGGGGCGCCTGTCGCTCTTCGGCCACACCCGCCTCCCCGCCGCGGAGCTGGAGCTCCTCGCGGCCCTGGGGGAGCACCGCGACGTGCACCTGTGGCTCCCCGTCGCGTCCACCGCCGTGGCGCGGGCGCTCGACGCGCACGCCCCGGTCGACGTGGCGGCACCGGTGCGGGCCGACCACGACACCGACGTGCTCGTCCACCACCCGCTGCTCGCGGCGCTGGGACGCGACGCCCGCGAGCTGGGGCTGCGGCTCGCCGCGGTGCCCGGCGTCGCGGTGGTGACCCACGACGACCACGACGAGCCCGGCCCGGACGCCTCGCTGCTGCGCCTCCTCCAGGCCGACGTGCGCGCCGACCGGGTCCCCGACGAGCACGACCGCGCCGCGCGCACCCGGGCGGTCGACACGTCGGTGCAGGTGCACGCCTGCCACGGGCCCGCGCGGCAGGTCGAGGTGCTGCGCGAGGTGCTCGTCGGGCTGCTGGCCGACGACCCCACGCTCGAGCCCCGGGACGTGCTGGTCATGTGCCCCGACGTCGAGACCTACGCGCCGCTGATCGAGGCGGGCTTCGGGCTGGCCGGCGCCCTCGACGAGGGCGACGAGCCCGCAGCGAGGGAGGGCCGTCACCCGGCCCACCGGCTGCGGGTCCGCCTCGCGGACCGCGCGCTCGGCAGCACCAACCCGCTCCTGGCCCTCGCCGAGCGGCTCGTCGCCCTGGCCGGCGGGCGGGTCACGGCCTCCGACGTGCTCGACCTGGCGTCGCTGCCGGTGGTGCGCCGCCGCTTCCGCCTGGCCGACGACGACCTGACGGTGCTGCAGCGCTGGGTGGCCGACGCCGGCGTGCGCTGGGGCCTCGACGCGCCCCACCGCGCGGGGTTCGGGCTCGACGGCATCGCCCAGAACACCTGGCGCGCGGGTCTCGACCGCGTGCTGCTCGGCGTCGCCATCTCCGGCGACGAGCCGCACTGGCTGGCCCACGCCCTCCCGCTCGACGACGTCGGCAGCGGCGCGATCGACCTCGCGGGACGCGTCGCCGAGCTGGTCGACCGGCTCCAGCGCACGCTCGACGCCCTCCACGGTCCGGCACCGGCCGGCCGGTGGGCAACCGCGCTCGCCGAGGGCGTGGCGTCGCTCGCCGCGGTCGCTCCGACCGACGCCTGGATGCAGGCCGAGCTCGACCGCGAGCTGCGGCGCCTCGCGCCCGACGACGACGGGGCCTCGCCGCCCCTGGTGCTGCCGGACGTCCGGGCCCTGCTCGCCCGGCTCTGGTCCGGCCGCCCGACGCGCACGAGCTTCCGCACGGGCACGCTGACCGTGGCCACGCTCGTGCCGATGCGGTCGGTCCCGCACCGCGTGGTCTGCCTGCTCGGCCTCGACGACGGCGTGTTCCCGCGCGCCGGGATCGACGACGGCGACGACGTGCTCGCCCGGCGGCCGCTCCTCGGCGAACGCGACCCGCGCGCGGAGGACCGGCAGCTCCTCCTCGACGCCGTCATGGCGGCCGGCGAGCGACTGGTGGTGACCTACACGGGGGCGACGGAGCACACCGGTGGGGTGCGGCCGCCGTCGGTGCCGGTGGGCGAGCTCCTCACCGCGCTGCGGGCCACCGCCCCCGTCGAGCGACCGCTGGTGGTGCGTCATCCCCTGCAGCCGTTCCACCCGGCCAACCTGGAGCCGGGGGCGGGCACCGGCGACGGCCTGGTGCCGCCGGGTGCGCCGCCGTTCAGCTTCGACCCGACCGCCCTCGCAGGCGCTCGCGCGATCGTGCGGGAGCGCGCGCCCCGCGGTCCGTTCGTCGCCGCGCCCCCGCCCCGCGACCCCGAGCCGGAGGTGGCGCTCGACGACCTGGTGCGGTTCGTCGAACGACCCGTGCGGGAGTTCCTGCGCACCGGTCTCGGCGTCGGCAGCCGCTTCGACGCCGACCAGGTCGCCGACGCGCTGCCGCTGGAGCTCGACCCCCTCGACCGGTGGGGCGTGGGCGCACGGCTCCTCGCCGACGTGCTGGGCGGCGTGCACCCGGAGCTGGCCCGGGAGGCCGAGCGCCGGCGCGGCCAGCTGCCCCCGCGCGCGCTGGGCGCCCGCACCCTCGCGAGCGCCGAGCGCGACGTGCGGGCGCTCTACGTCGACACCGTCGAACTGCGGGCCGGTGACGCGCGCACGCTCGACGTGGACGTCGACCTGGGCGACGGCCGCCGCCTCGTCGGCACCGTCGGTGGCGTGCACGGCAACCGCCTGGTCTCGGTCGGGTTCTCCCGCGTGCGGGCACGGCACCGCATCGGGGCGTGGGTGCGGCTGCTGGCGCTCTCGGCGGCCCACCCCGACTCCTCCTTCACGGCCCACACCGTCGGCCGGAGCGGTCGTTCCGGCCCGCAGCGCTCGTTGGCCGGGCCCCTCGACCACCGCGCGCTCGACCACCTGCGCGCCCTCGTCGACCTGCGGGACCGGGGCCTCGCCGAGCCGCTGCCGATGCCGGAGCGCACGGCGTGTGCCGTGGCGGAGGCCATGCGCCGCCAGCGGGCCGGCGACGACGTGGAGCTCGAGGTCGTCGCGCGTCGCGAGTGGGAGACCTCGCGTGACCGTGCCGCCGTCCCCGGCGAGCACGAGGAACCCGAGCACGCGTTGGTCTTCGGCGACGCGTCCGGCGTGGAGGTGCTGCTCGGTCCGCCGGGCGACGACGAGCTCTGGGTGCCCGCCACGGAGGGGCCGGGCTTCCGCACCCGCATCGGGCAGCTCGCCTGGCGGGTCTGGGGTCCGCTGGTCACCGGCGGCGAACGGCTGGGTCCGCTGTGAGCGCCGAGGACCTCACGCCGCCGGAGCTCGCGCCCTTCGACGTGCTCGGCCCGCTGCCGCAGGGCACCACCCTGCTCGAGGCCAGCGCCGGCACCGGCAAGACCTGGACGATCGGTGCCCTCGTCGCCCGGTACGTCGCGGAGGGCCACGCCCGGCTCGACGAGCTCCTCGTCGTCACGTTCGGGCGTGCCGCCAGCCAGGAGCTGCGCCAGCGGGTGCGGGGCCAGCTCGTCGACGTGGCGTCCGCCCTGGCGGCCACGCTCGCCCGCCGGGACGCCACGGACGCCACGGACGCCACCGGCCCGGCTGTTCCCCGACCGGCGCCGGACGCGCCCGACGTCGACGAGGTCGTCGCCCTGCTCTGCACCGGCGACCAGGCGACCCTCCGCGCCCGCCACGCCCGGGTCAGCAGCGCCCTCGCCCACTTCGACGGCGCCACCATCGCGACGATCCACCAGTTCTGCCAGCAGGTGCTCCGCAGCCTGGGCGTCGCGGGCGACACCGACCCGTCGGCCCGGCTCGTGGAGGACGTCGGCGACGTGCGTGACGAGGTGGTGGACGACCTCTACCTGCGGGGGTTCGTCGACGAGGAGGCGCCGGTCTTCTCGGTCGCGGACGCGCGCCGCCTGGGCGCCGCCGCGGTCGGTGACCCGCAGGCGGCCCTGGTCCCGGAGCACCCGGCCGACGGCACGCCCGCGCTGCGGCGCGTGCGGTTCGCGCGGGCAGTGCGGGCGGAGGTCGAGCGGCGCAAGCGGCGGGCCGGCCTGCTGGGCTACGACGACCTCCTCAGCCAGCTCGCCACCGCGCTGGAGGACCCGGGTGCCGCGGCCCGCACGCGCATGCGGCAGCGCTGGCGCGTCGTGCTCGTCGACGAGTTCCAGGACACCGACCCGGTGCAGTGGCAGGTCTTCGACCGCGCCTTCTCGGGCCACGCCACGATGGTGCTCATCGGCGACCCCAAGCAGGCGATCTACGCGTTCCGCGGAGGCGACGTCGCGACGTACCTCGAGGCGGCGGCGACCGCGTCCACCCACCAGACGCTCGCCACGAACTGGCGCTCCGACCGTGCTCTCGTGGACGCGACGAACCGTCTGCTCGAGGGCACGGCGTTGGGCGACGACCGCATCGTCGTGCGACCCGTGACCGCCCACCACTCGGTCGCACGGCTGAGCGGCGCGCCGTCGGACGCGCCCTTCCGGCTGCGGATGGTGCGGCGCACCGACGTGAGCCGCGTGACGCGGCAGGGACGCGGGCTGCGCATGGACCAGGTGCGTCCCCACGTCGACACCGACTGCGCACGCGACATCGCGGCGCTGCTCGCCTCCGACGCGCAGTGGGACGGGCGGCGGCTCCAGGCGGGCGACGTGGCGGTGCTCGCCCACACGCGTCGCCAGCTCGGAGCCGTGCGCGACGCCCTCGCCGAGGTCGGCGTGCGCGCGGTCTTCGCGGGGGGCGGCAGCGTCTTCGCGACCCCCGCCGCGGAGGAGTGGCGCACGCTGCTGAGCGCCGTCGACGCGCCCCACCGCTCGCTGCTGGTGCGGGCCGCCGCGCTCACCTCGTTCTTCCCCGACACCCCGGCCTCGCTCGCGGCGGAGGGCGACCGGGCGACCGACCGCACCGCCGACACGCTGCGCCGCTGGTCGGTGCTGCTCGCCCGCCGGGGCGTGGCGGCGGTGTTCGAGGCGGCCCAGAGGGTTGGTCTGGCGGCCCGCGTGCTGTCCCGCCTCGAGGGGGAGCGCCACCTGACCGACCTGCGGCACCTCGCCGAGGCGCTGCACGCGGCGTCCCGGGGCGAGGCGCGCGGCGGCGGCGACCGCGCGCGCGGCGAGGCGCTGGGCCCGGCGGGCCTCGTGGCGTGGCTCGAGCACGAGATGCGGGAGGGGGCGAGCGACGGCGTCGACGAGCGCACCCGACGGCTCGACAGCGACCTGGCGGCCGTGCAGCTCGTGACGATCCACGGGAGCAAGGGGCTGCAGTACCCGGTGGTCTACCTGCCCTGGCTCTGCGACCGCTACGTCTCCGACCCCGCCGTCCCGCTCTTCCACCTGCCGCCGGACGAGCGCGGGCACCGCCGGCGCGCGATCGACGTCGGCGGGGAGTCGGGTCCGCACTGGCGGCGCAGCTGCGAGGAGCACCAGGCGGAGGACGCGGGCGAGTCGCTGCGGCTCCTGTACGTCGCGGTCACCCGCGCGCAGTCCCAGGTCGTCGCCTGGTGGGCGCCGACGAACAACACGGCCGGTTCGCCGCTGCACCGGGTGCTGTTCGGCCGCACCCGCGGCGTGGCCACGGTGCCGCCCACCGCACCCCTGCCGAGCGACGACGACGCCCAGGCCCGGCTGGCCGCGCTCGAGGCCGCCGGTGGACCGGTGCTCGAACGTGCCGTGCCGGCCGCGGCGCCCGAACGGCCGCCCGCCGCGGCGCCGCCCCGGCTCGCGGTGCGCTCGTTCGACCGCGAGGTCGACCTCGGCTGGCGCCGCACGTCCTACTCGGCGCTGGCCGCCGGAGGCAGCGCGACCGGGGTGCACGAGCCCGTGCTCCCGCCCACGAGCGAGCCCGAGGTGGTGCCGCGCGACGACGAGCCCGACACCGGGACGCCACCGCCGGCCCCGGACGCCGAGGTCGAGCTCGCCGACGACGTGGTCTCGCCGATGGCGGGCCTCCCGGTCGGCGCGACCTTCGGGTCCCTCGTGCACGCCGTGCTCGAGCACGCCGACCTCACGGCGCCCGACGCGCCGGAGCGGGTCGCCGCACTGGTGAGCGAGCAGCGCGCCTGGTGGCCGGTGCCCGACCTCGACGAGGACGCGCTCGTGCAGGCCCTCCTCGCGGTCGCGGCCTCGCCGCTCGGCCCGCTCGCCGGGGGACACACGCTGGCGACCATCGCACCCGCCGACTCGCTGCGGGAGCTGGACTTCGAGCTGCCGCTGTCGGGTGGCGACCACGCTCGCGGCGCCGGCGCCGGGTCCCGCACCGCCCCGGTCGTGCTCGGCGACCTCGCCCCGCTCCTGCGGGCGCACCTGCCCGCGGGGGATCCCGTCCGGAGCTACGCCGCGGTGCTCGACGGCGACGCGACGCTGGCGGGGCAGCCGTTGCGGGGCTACCTGGGCGGGTCGGTGGACGTGCTCCTCCGGCTCCGCGGCGCGGGCGCGGACGGCACGGACCGCTACGTCGTCGTCGACTACAAGACCAACTGGCTGGGCCCGCACGGCGACGACGCGCCCCCGCTCCGCGCCTCGACCTACCGCCCGGAGGCGATGGAGGCCGCCATGGCGGGGAGCGACTACCCGCTGCAGGCCCTGCTCTACGCGGTGGTGGCCCACCGGTTCCTGCGGTGGCGGCTCCGGGGCTACGACCCGGAGGTCCACCTGGGGGGCGTGCTCTACCTCTACCTGCGCGGGATGTGCGGACCGGCGACACCTCTCGTCGACGGGCAGCCGTGCGGTGTCTTCAGCTGGGTGCCGCCCGTCCCGCTCGTGGAGGCCGTCAGCGCCCTGCTGGACGGGGGTGACGACCGGTGAGCGAGCTCTTCGAGCCCGACGGGCCCCACGACCACCGGATCGCCGCGGTGGCCCCGGAGGGCCCGCTCCGCCTGCTCAACCACGCGGGGGTGCTCACGGCGGCCGACGTGCAGGTGGCCACGCGGGTCGGTGGCCTGGCGGTGCTGGCCGACGGCCGCGGCGCCGAGCACGATCTGGCGCTGCTGGCGCTGGCGCTCTGCGTGCGGTCGGTCCGCGGCGGGTCCGTGTGCCTCGACCTCGACACCGTCGCGGCGTCCACGGAGGCACCCGACGGCTGGTCGTGGCCGGACCGCGACGCGTGGAGCGCCGCGATCGACGGCAGCGCCCTGGTCGCGACGGGCGTGCTCCACCGGGCTGGCTCCCTGGTCCACCTCGACCGCTACCTGCGGGAGGAGCGCCAGGTCGCGGACGACCTGCGGGCGCGCGAGCGGCAGGCGGCGCCGGACGTCGACCTCGCCGTGCTCGAGCGGGGCGTGACGCGGGTGTTCCCCGCCTCGGGCGACGAGGAGCAGCGCGCCGCGGCCCGCCACGCACTGACCCGCCGCACCACCGTGCTGACCGGCGGCCCCGGCACGGGCAAGACCACCGCGGTCGCCGGGCTGCTCGCGCTCCTGGCCGAGCAGGCCGAGCACGATCCCGCCGGCCGGGCACCCCGGGTGGCGCTCGCCGCCCCCACGGGCAAGGCCGCCGCGCGCCTGACGGAGGCGGTCGCGGAGTCCGCGCGCCGCTTCTCCGCCGCCGACCAGGAGCGCGTCGCCCGGCTCGTGCAGGGCGCCCCCGCGACCACGCTCCACCGGCTGCTGGGCGCACGCCCGGACTCCTCCGTCCGGTTCCGGCACCACCGGGGCAACCGCCTGCCCCACGACGTCGTCGTGGTGGACGAGGCCTCGATGCTGTCCCTGACCCTCACCGCGCGCCTGCTCGAGGCCGTGCGCCCCGAGGCCCGGCTCCTGCTGGTCGGCGACCCCGACCAGCTGGCCTCCGTCGAGGCCGGTGCCGTGCTCGCCGACCTCGTCGCCGGCTTCGGCGACCCAAGCGACCCAGCCGACCCGGCCGACCCGGCCGGTCCCGTCGTCCGCCTGCGCACCTCGCACCGGTTCGGGGCGTCCATCGGCACCCTGGCCGCCGCCCTGCGCGACGCCGACGCGGGCGCCGACGCGGACGGCGAGGCTGGCGTGCTGGCCCAGCTCCGCGCCGTACGGCGCACGCCCGGGTCCCCGGCCGACCCGTCGGCGCCCGTCGGGTTCGTCGACCTGGCGGAGCCGGCGACGGAGGCGGCGCTCGACGAGGCGTTGCGGCCGCTCGTGCTGCCGACGGCTCGTGCGGTGCGGGCCGCGGCGCTCGCCGGGGACGCCGAGGGCGCCCTGGCGCTGCTGGGCGAGCACCGGCTGCTGTGCGCGCACCGGTCCGGTCCCGCGGGGGTGGCGGCCCAGAACCGTCGCGTCGAGACGTGGCTGGCGGAGGAGGATCCGGGCCTGGTGCCCGGCGGGTCCTACGCGGGCCGTCCGCTCCTCGTCAGCCGCAACGACCCGGGTCTCGGCCTCGCCAACGGTGACACCGGCGTCGTGGTGCGGGCGGCGGACGGCTCGTTCCGCGCCGTCTTCGCGACGCCGGGCCGCCCGCGCGAGCTGGCGCTGAGCCGGGTCGGCGACGTGGAGACCATGCACGCCCTCACGATCCACAAGGCGCAGGGCAGCCAGGCCGAGCGCGTCACGGTGCTGCTGCCCGGTCCCGAGTCGCGGCTGCTGACGCGGGAGCTGCTCTACACGGCGGTCACCCGCGCCCAGCGGTCCGTGTGCCTCGTGGGGTCCGAGGAGGCCGTCAGCGCGGCCGTGGGGCGCCACGTCCAGCGGGCCAGCGGTCTCCGCGAGCGGCTCCGCGCGACCGACTGACGGCGCGACCGACCGGGCCGACCGGCCAGGCCCACCGGGCCGACCGGCTCAGTCGGTGGTCCCGGCGTCCTCGGCGCCGTCCGCCTGCTCCAGCAACCGGCTGGCGGTGACGAGCGTGAAGCCGCGCTGCCGCAGGCCGGTCACGATGGCGGTCACCGTCGCCGCGCTGGTGCTCGCGGTGTCGGGCAGCACGACGATCCCGCCAGCCTCGGCGTCCGCGACGACCCGCTCGACGAGGGCCGCGGGCTCGAGCCCGGCCAGCGTGTCGGGGTCGACGGTCGGCAGCACCTCGGTGAGCCCGGCGGCGTCCGCGCGGGTGCGGACCCGCTCGTCGGTGGCGCCGTAGGGCGGCCGGAACAACGTCGGCGTCTGGTCCACGGCGTCCTCGACCACCGTGACGGTGCGGGCGAGCTCGCGGTCGACCTCGGGGAGGGGGAGCCGGGTGAGGTTGCGGTGGTCCCACGTGTGGACGCCCAGCTCGTGCCCGGCGGCGGCGATGGCGGCGGTGACGGCGGGGTACGTCGCGACCTGCTGCCCCAGCACGAAGAAGGTGGCCGGTGCGTCCAGCGTGCCGAGCGCCTCGAGGAGCGCGGGCGTCCCGGCGCCGGGGCCGTCGTCGAAGGTGAGGGCGACGCACTGCTGCTCGGCGCAGTCGACGTCGCCGGTGTCGACCGGGGGCGTCGAGGTGGCCGCGGACGCCTCGGACTCGTCGGACGTCCCGGGGTCGTCGGAGCCCTCGGGCTCCACGGCACCCGGCGGCAGGGCGGGGTCGACGAGCGACGCCTGGGCGACCTCGCCGAGGTCGGAGAGCAGGTCGTCGGTCTGGTCGAGCGTGAGCACGACGCTGACCCGGCCGGTGTGCGCGGGCGAGATCTGGCCCTCGTCGAAGCCGACGAACAGCTCGCCGTTCTCGGTGAACCCGAGCACGGGCACGCCGGTGGCGAGGGCGTCGGCGAGCAGGTCGGGGTCCACGGCCGGCTGGCCGTCGAGGGCCTCGGTGACGTCCTCGGCGAGGGTGGCGGCGTCGTCCACCAGCGCGAGGTTGGGGACGACGGTGCCGGCGGCCGCGTCGTACCACGTCGTCTGCCACGTCTCGGTCGTGCGCCCCTCGGCGAGGAGGTAGGTGTCGGTGAGCACGCCGACGACGTCGGCGGAGGACCCGACGAAGCTCCAGGTGCCGTTCAGCTCGGAGTCCTCGGGGGCCGCGGCCACCGTGGGGCGGAAGGTGGCCACCTTGTCGGCCCCGAGGCGGTCGAGCTCGGCGTCGAGCGCGGCGATGCCGAGCCGCGGCCACGTCACGTGCACCTCGCCCAGCTGCTCGGTGACGGTGACGGTCGACGCGGCGGGCACGTCCTCGAGGACGGAGGGGTCGACGACGGCCGGGTACCCGTCGACCGTCACGGCCGTCGTGTCGACGGGCGGCTGGGACGGGGCGAGCTCGTGGGGCTGGTCGGGCTCGGTGGCGACGTCGTCCGAGCAGCCGGTCACGAGCGCGCCGACGGCGAGCAGCGCGACGAGGGCGCGACGGGACATGGGGCTCCGATCCGGCGGGGTGGGACTGCCAGCATCATGCCAGCCCGGTGTGCGGCGTGCCGGACGGCACGTGGGCACCCGGCCGTCCGACGGCGGCCGAGCGACTATCGTGACCCCGGAACGGACGACACCCGAGGCCCGAGGAGGGACCTGCGCCATGCCCTTCCTGCTGCGGGTGGAGCTGCCCGACGTGCCGGGATCGCTGGGCCGGGTGGCCTCCGCGATCGGTGAGGCGGGCGCCGACATCGAGGCCATCGAGATCGTCGAGCACCGCCCCGACGGAACCGCGGTCGACGACGTGCTCCTCGAGATGGCCCCCGGCGCGATGCCCGACTCGATCGTCTCGGCCTGCAACCGCCTCGACGGGGTGCGCGTGGTGTGGATCAGCCGGTACGCCGCCGGCGGCAACCTCTTCCTCGACCTCGAGGCCGTCGAGGAGCTGACGGCCCACCCGGCCGAGGCCCTCGACCGTCTCGTCGACCTGCTGCCGGTGACGTTCCGGGCGGACTGGGCGGCGCGGGTACGCCGCATCGACGCCCCCGGCGGCCACGACAGCACCAAGATCGTCCACGCCACCGGTGCGGCTCCGGGCACGGTCGGCTGGTTCGCGGTGGACCGCGTCGCGCGGGTCGAGCAGCCGGACGACGACGTGAACGTGCTGTGCGCCGTCCCGCTCGCCCGGGCCGACGGTGGCCGCGCGGAGCAGATCGTGGTCGGCCGTCGTGGGGGTCCGGAGTTCCTCGAGTCGGAGCTGGCCCGCATGGGTCACCTCGTCGCGCTCGCGGTCTCCATCACGCGCCCGGGCTGAGCCCGGCGCGGGCGAGCGTTCCGGACCGGGCGCTCCCGAGCCCCCTGCGAAACGCCTCTCCCGTCATGTAACGCGGTGTCCGTGCTACTTGTGCGGTGGTAGAGCACGTGTGGAGTAGCCCGGACACCGCGTTACACGGGGCGGGGGGACCGTTCGGGCGGCGCCATCCGACCGTCCACGTGTGACGGCCCCCACCGTGACCTGGCGCACGAGCGTGCAGAATGACGGCCATGCGCATCGTGGTGCTGACGGGGGCGGGCATCTCCGCCGAGTCGGGCGTGCCGACGTTCCGTGACTCGGACGGCCTCTGGGAGGGGCACCGGGTCGAGGACGTTGCGACCCCTGAGGCCTACGAGATGCAGCCCGGCGTCGTGCAGGCGTTCTACGACGCCCGCCGTGCCGCGCTGGACGTGGTGGAGCCGAACCCCGCGCACGAGGCCCTGGCCCGCCTCGAGGAGCACCTCGGCGACGACTTCCTCCTCGTCACCCAGAACATCGACGACCTGCACGAGCGGGCGGGCAGCAAGCGCCTCATCCACATGCACGGCGAGCTGAAGAAGGCGCTGTGCCGCTCCTGCGGCAAGCGCAGCGAGTGGCTCGGCGGGCTCTCCGACCTGCCGCCCTGCCCCGCGTGCGGCACGTGCGAGCTGCGGCCCGACGTCGTGTGGTTCGGCGAGATCCCCTACCGGATGCAGGAGATCGAGGACGCCCTCGCCGAGGCCGACCTGTTCGTGTCGATCGGCACGTCGGGGGCGGTCTACCCGGCGGCGGGGTTCGTGCAGGTCGCGCGGGCGTACGGCGCGCACACCCTCGAGCTCAACCTGGTGCCCTCGGAGGGCCGCTCGATGTTCCACGAGGCCCGGCACGGGAAGGCCGGCCAGATCGTGCCGGAGTGGGTCGAGGAGCAGGTCCTGCGATGACCCGACCGACCCCGCGACGTCGGTGGGCGACCTGCCTCGTCGTACCGCTCCTGGCCCTGCCCGGCCTCGCGGCGTGCAGCGCCGACGACGAGAACGCGTCCGCCGGGGAGGGCACACCCCCGGTGCCCGGCGCTGGCGCGGACGACAGCCCCGCAGCCGCCCAGCGGTTCGCGGCCCTCCCCGCGTCGTCGATCGAGGCCGCCGTGCTGCAGGACATGTCGGAGGTGACGACCGTGCGGGCGCGGGTGCGCGCGACCCACCTCGGCCTCCCCGTCGACGCCCAGGTGGCCGTGGACGAGTCGGGGGCGTGCCTCGGCACGCTCACCGCCGGGTCGGGCACGGCCGAGGTCCTCCGCCCGCCGCCCGTCACGTCGCTGGGCACCGGCGACAGCGCCGACGTGTACGGGACGTTCGACGCCCCCTTCCTCGAGGAGGTCGGGTTCACCGCCGCCCAGGCGGACGCCGTCGTGGCGGCCACCGCCGGCCGCTGGGTCCTGCTCGATCCTGTCTCGGGCCTCACCGACATCGGCCTCGTCTGCCAGGCCCTCGACGACACGCGCGACGGCCGGCTGCTCGGCGGCGAGGACGCCGCCACGGAGGTGACCGGTCTCGACCAGGTCGACGACCGCCCCGTGCTCGGGCTCGAGCGCACCGGCGAGGACGGCACCGTCTCGCTGGTGGTCGCCGCCACCGGCGAGCACCGCTTCGTCCGGGTCGTGACGCCGCGCGACGGGTCGTCGGCGACGGTCGACGAGCTGGCGTACGACGAGGAGGTCGTCGTCCCGGACCCCGCCGCCCGCGGGGTGGTGCCGGCGGCCGAGGTCGGCCTGGACTGACGGCCCGCCCGGGCTGCGGACCTGCTGACCGCTCTCAGGGGCGACCGGTACCGTTCGCCGTCGGCGCGTCGCCGTGACGCGCGGCACGACGACGTCGATCGGAGCGAGACCGTGGCCGACGAGCCCGACCAGGAGCGCGACGAGCAGCCCGCGGAGGCGCCGGAGCCCACCCTGCTGGTGAAGCGCGGCGTGGAGAAGCCCCGCCGCTTCTCGCGGCCCGTGCTGGTCGGCGGGGGCGTGGCCCTCGCGCTGGTGGCGGTCGTCGGCGGGCTTGCGGTGTTCTCCCAGCTGCGCGAGGACGGCGACGCCGACGCGGCGGGCGCGGAGCGCAACGGCATCGAGGACGACCCCATCGGCGAGATCGGCCAGCGGATCGACGTCGCCATGCGCGAGCTGACCTCGGTGCGCGTCGTCCTCCAGCCCACCGACGCGCAGCTGCCGCCCTTCGACCTGCGCCTCGACGTCGACGGCGACTGCTCGGGCTCGGTGGGGGCGGACGGCGCGTTCGGCGAGGTGCTCGCCGTGGACGACCAGTTCTTCTTCCGGCCCGGTCCGGAGTACTGGGCGGCGTACGCCGGGACGCCCCCCACCGCAGGCGAGGCGGAGGGCGAGCCCGAGGGCGGCGACCAGGCCGCCCAGATCGCCGCGCTCCAGGAGGTCGTCGGCGACCGGTGGATCGACGGCACCGAGTCGGCCGACGCCACGTCGCTCGGCATCCTCTGCAGCCAGGGGCTCGAGGCGCTGCTCGGCGACACCTACGACGCCGACGCCTTCGAGGAGGACGGCTGGCTCGTCAGCGACGAGGTCGAGGTCGACGGCGACCCGGCGGTGACGCTCACCAACGGGGCCGGCAACGCGACGCTCCGGGTGGCGACGACGGGCGAGCCCTACATCCTCGAGGCCGAGGTGGCGCAGGGGGCGTCGGGTGCGACGTACACGTTCTCGGAGCAGAACGAGCCGCTCGACCTGGCCGTGCCGCCCGCCGACGAGATCGCGACGAACGAGGAGCTCCAGGCCGCCGTCGGCGGGTGAGCGGGCCGACGGGGGCTACGCCGCGGGGAACAGCATCGGCAGGATGAAGAGCATCCCGATCGACCACGTGATGTGGGTGATGCACCCGGCGAGCACGCCGCCGGTGGCCCGTCGCTGCAGCCCGGTCACGAGGCCGAGCAGGGCGGCCGCGAAGGCCAGCATGATGTTGCCGGTGGCGGCGGTCGCGACGACGTACACGGCCGTCGTGACGACCACGGGGTGGCGGTGGATCGCGTCGTACAGCGCACCGCGGAAGAACAGCTCCTCGCAGATGCCCGCGACGGCGGTGACCACGACGAGGCCCGGGGCGACCCCGTCGCCGGTGTAGGCCACGACGTGGCGCACGGCCTGGTCGAGCGGCTCGAGGAACGGCACCTCCCGCACGACGAGCCCGCCGACGACGAACAGGGCGATGAGGCCGAGCCCGATCGCGAAGGGCACGAGCAGCGGTCGGCGGCCGGGGGCGCGACCGGTGCGGCCCAGGTGCACCGGCCCGGCGAGGAACGCCCCGGCGGCCCACACCGCGGCGAGCGCCACGGTGCAGACGTAGAAGCCCACGGACCCGGGATCGAACCGCAGCATGAGGGCGAGCACGACCGCGCCCGCGACGACGGTGCCGATCGTGGCGACGCGCTGGCGCGTGTCGACACCCCGCGGCGGGGGTGCCGGAGGCACGGGGCTCAGTGTCCCGCTCCTGCCGTCTCCCCCGCCTCCATCTCCGCGGCCCTCTCGTCGAGGGCCCGGCGCACGGCCTCGGCGTAGGTCAGCGGCTCACCCGGCACGATGTCGCGGATCGAGTGGTCGGTGACCACGACCTCCACGCCCATCGAGTCGATGAGGTTGCGGCCCGTCGTGGCGTCGACGGTGGTGACGAGCGCCAGCCAGCGGGACGACAGCCGGGGCGTCAGCACGGGCACGGGCACGATCGGGGGCGCGTGGCCCTTCGCCACCTTCGCCGCCTCGCGCAGCATCCCGATGTAGTCGAGCCGGTCGGGGCCGCCGATCTCGAAGGCCCGGTCGAGGGCCTCCTCGCGGTCGGCGACGCCGACGAGGTAGCGCACGACGTCGTCCACGGCGATGGGCTGCGTGCGGGTCTTCACCCAGCGCGGCGCGACCATCGCGGGCAGCTTGTCGACGAGCTGGCGGGTGATCTCCCAGGAGATGCCGCCGTGACCGACGACGATCGCGGCCCGCAGGGTGGTGACGGGCACGCCGCTCTCGGCGAGGAGGTGCTCGACCTCGCGCCGCGAGCGCAGGTGGGGCGAGAGGTCCTCGTCGTCGGAGCCCAGGCCGCCCAGGTAGATGATCTGGCGCACGCCGAGCGCGGCCGCCGCCTGGCCGAACGCGCGGGCGGCCGCGGCGTCCTTCTCCTCGAAGTCGTCGTCGTCGAGCGAGTGCACCAGGTAGTAGGCCACGTCGACGCCCGTCAGGGGCTCCGCCAGCGACCCGGGATCGGCGACGTCGCCGTACACGGGCGTGCCCTTGCCGTCGTACGTCTCCGGGTGCCGGGTCATCGCCCGGACGTCGTGCCCCTCCGCGACGAGCGCAGGCACGAGCCGGTGCCCGATGAAGCCGGACGCGCCGGTCACGAGCACGGTCAGGGGTCGGCGCTCGGCGCCGGTGGATTCGCTGGTCGCAGCCACCCGTTCACTATGCATGCGGGGTGGTGAGGCCCCCGGGCCGGCGGCAGCGGACGAGCGCGCGACCTCAGGCGTGCCAGGCCGCCGACAGCCGCGCGTAGTGCCCGCCCGACGCGACGAGCTCGGCCGGCGTGCCGACCTCGACGACCCGGCCGCCGTCCATGACGACGACCCGGTCCGCGGCCTCGGCCTGGGTGAGGCGGTGGGCGATCGTGAGGGCGGTACGCCGCTGGACGACCCGCGCGGCCGCCCGCTCCAGGTCGCGGGCGCCCGCCGAGCCCGCCTCGGCGGTGGCCTCGTCGAGCACGACCACCCGCGGGTCGGCCAGCTCGACGCGCGCCAGCGCGAGGTGCTGCGCCTGGGCGGGCGTGAGCGCGGTGGCGCCCTCGCCGACCACGACGTCGAGGCCGCCCAGCGCCCGCACCCAGCCGGCGGAGCCGAGGAGCTCGAGCACCTCCCACAGCCGGTCGTCGGAGGCGTCGGGGTCCGCCAGCGTGAGGTTGTCGCGCACGGTGCCGGCGAACACGTGCACCTCCTGGGTCACGATGACGACCGGTGGCCGCGCCGCGACGCCGTGCACGGCGACCGGCGCGTCGCCGAGGCGCACGGTGCCCGTCGTGGGGGCGATGCGGCCGGCGACGATCTGGCCCAGCGTCGACTTGCCCGCGCCGCTGGCGCCGACGACCGCGACCCGCTCCCCGGGCTCGAGCACCAGGCTGACGTCGGCGAGGACGGACCGCCCCGCGTCGTACGCATGCCCCACGCCGTCGATCACCAGCCGCGCCAGGGCGGCGGGCGGCGGGGTCGGGGCGGGGACGGTGGTGCGCAGCTGCGCGACGCCAGCGACGCGGGTCATCGACGCGCCCGCGGACTGCACCTCGTCGAAGATCATCAGCACCGCGCCGATCGGGTTGAAGAGGCGGTGGAAGAACAGGGCGGCCGTCGTGACGGCGCCGACGCTGACGGCGGGGCCGAGGTCGCCGCGCACCAGGAAGAAGCCGCTGCCGAGCACGAGCAGCAGGCCGATCAGCTCGGCGCGGTTGGTGCGCTGGCCGAAGCGGGTCAGGAGGTTCCACACGCTGAGCCCGATCGCCGCGGAGCGCCACGAGGCGTGGCCGACGCGCTCGGAGTGCGCCGGCGCCAGGCCCTGCGCGCGCAGCGTCGCGCTGCCGTGGACGGCGGTGAGGAGCGCCTCGGCGCGCGCACCCATGGCGGCCCGCTCGGCGCGGTAGTAGGGGCCGGAGCGCGGCAGGTACCAGCGCAGGCTCATCGCGTAGAACGGCAGCGTCAGCAGCCCCGCCACGCCGAGGCGCCAGTCGAGCGCGAAGAAGCCGACTGCCGTGAAGGCGATCGCCACGACGGAGCGCACCAGCAGCGGGACCACCTTGGTGAGGGAGTCGGCGAGCACGCGCACGTCGTCGCCGGCGCGCGACAGCAGGTCGCCCTCGCCGGCCTTCTCGACCACCTCGTGGTCGAGGCCCAACGCGACCTCGACGACCTCCTCGCGGAGGCGGGCGAGGGCGGGCTCGCCGGCCCGGGCGAGGAACGTCACGCTCGCCCACGCCGCGACCGTCTCGACCAGCGCGGCGACGGCGATCGCCCCGGCACCCCACCAGACGAGGGCGCTGGCGTCCCCCGAGTCCCCCGCGCTCCCCGAGCTCCCGGTGACGGCGTCGACGATGCGTCCGAACACGATCGGGGCGACGAGCCCGGCCAGGCCCGACAGCGCGAACATGACACCCGCGACCGCCAGCGACCCCCGGTGGCCCTCGAACGCGGCCCACGCCTTGCGGGCCGCCGCCCGCGGCGTCGCGACGGGCAGCAGCGTGCGCCCCGCCTCGGAGTCCGCGTCGCGACCGATCTCCACCGTCTCGCCCCCGGTCCCGCTCCCCGGCTCGCGCGTCATCGGAGCACCGCCTCGCGGTACGCCGCGTGCTCGAGCAACGCGGTGTGGGTGCCGGTGCGGGCGACGCGCCCGGCCACGACGTGGACGACCTCGTCCGCCACCGCGAGCAGCGCGGGGCTGGAGGTGAGCACGAGGGTGGCCCGGCCCTGCCGGAGGGCGCGGAGGCCCGCGGCGATGCGCTGCTCGGTCACGGCGTCGACCGCGGTCGTCGGCTCGTCGAGCACGAGCACGGGCGGGTCCGCGGCCAGGGCGCGCGCCAGGGCGACGCGCTGCTGCTGGCCACCGGACAGCGTCGACCCGTGGGCGGCGACGTGGGCGTCGAGACCGTCGGGGGAGAGGGCGACGACGTCGTCCGCGGCCGAGGCGCCGAGCACCTCGTCGCGACGGTCGCGCGGCAGCGTCCCCGCCGGGTCCACGTTGGAGGCCAGCGTGCCCTCGAACAGGTCGACGCGGTGGGCGGCGACGAGGAGCGTGCGGTGGCGCTCGTCGAGCGCGAGCTCCGCGAGCGGCACGTCCCCGAGGGTGACCCGCCCGGCCTCGGGCACGTCCTCCGCCCGCAGCAGGGCGAGGAGCGCGCCGGCGGCCGCGGGCTCGTCGACGACGAGGGCGACGAGGCACCCGGGGCGCACGACGAGGTCGAGCCCCTGCAGCGGACCGGCCACCACGTCGCGCACCACCAGGGGTGCGTCGGTCGGCGCCGACCGGTCGCCGTGCCGCTCGAGCGGCGGCGTGGCGAGGAACGACGCGATCCGTCCCGCGCTGCCGCGCGACGCCGCGAGGGTGGAGACGAGCTCGGCGCACATCATGAGGGGCTCGGCGAGGAACTGGGCGAGACCGACGACGGCGATGAGCTCGCCGACGGTGAGGTGGCCGTTCACCGCCCGGAGGCCGGCGAGCAGCGCGACGACCGCGAGGAACAGCAGGGAGGCGCCCGCCGTGACGCCGAGCATGAGGCCCTCGGCGCGGGCGCTGGCCACGCCGGCCGCGGCCGCGTCGCGGCTGGCGGTCCGGTAGCGACCCAGCGCGGTGCCCTGCGCGCCGACGCCCTGCAGGGGACGCAGGCCCGACACGAGGTCGGCCGCCAGTCCCGACGCGCGGGCGATCCGCTCCTGCGCCGCGGCGGTGCGGCGGCTGAGCAGCGGGGCGACGGCCTGCGAGCCGAGCAGGACCAGCGGCGCCCCCACCGCGACGACGACGCCCAGCAGCGGGTCCGTCCAGAACAGCACGCCGACGGCGACCGTGAGGCCGGCGATGCCGGCGCAGGCCTGGGCGACCTGGTGGACGACGAGGGTGCTGACCTCGGCGTCCGAGGTGGCCAGGGAGAGCACCTCGCCGGGCATCGCGCCGGTGCGGGCGCCGGCGGGCGACAGCACGTGGTCGGTGATCTCGGTGCGCATCCGATGGTTCTCGACCTGCATGGCGTAGCCGGACACGCGCGCGCCGTACCGGTAGCTGTAGCTGAGCACCGCGAACAGCGCCGCCAGCCCGAGCGCCGACCAGACGAGCGCGACCAGGTCGCCGGTGGCCACCGCGCGGTCGATGATGACGCCGATCGCCACCGGCACGGTCGCCTCGCAGACCTGCCAGGTCGCGATGAGCGCGAAGGCGGCGGTGAGCCGACCGCGGTGGCGCCGGAGCGTACGGCGCAGGAGCCGGCCGCCCGTGGCGGGGCGCTCGTCGGTGACGGCGGGGGGTGCGACCTCGGGATCGGGGACGAGCCGCTGGGCGATCCGGGTGCGCATGTTAGGTGACCCTAATCTGCGCGGGCGTGCTGCGGCGAACCGGGATCGCTCCCCGGTCCGCCGCAGCGCCCGTCAGGCAGACGCGATCTTGCTCTCCAGGGCGAGGAACTCCTCGTCGGTCAGCACCCGTGACCGGATGAGGAACCGCACGCCCTCCGGCGCCTCGAGCGAGAACCCGGCACCCCGGCCCCTCACCACGTCGATGGTGAGGTGGGTGTGCTTCCAGTACTCGAACTGCGCCTTCGACATCCACACCGGTACGCCGCGCTCCAGCCCGACGTCGAGGTCGCCCAGGTGGACGTCGGCGTCGCCGGTGAGGAAGTCGCCGTCGGGGTAGCACATCGGTGCCGACCCGTCGCAGCAGCCGCCGGACTGGTGGAACATCACCGGACCGTGGGTCTCGGTGAGGCTGCGGACGAGCTCCGCCGCCGCGTCGGTGACCGAGACCCGCACCGGCTCGGGCGGCAACGGCGAGTCCGCGGTGACGCCCAGGGCGCCGTCGGGGAGATCGCTCGTCGTGCCGGCCGAACCGGTGTCGGGCGTCGTCATCAGAAGAAGCCGAGCGCGTCGGGGCTGTAGGACACGAGCAGGTTCTTCGTCTGCTGGTAGTGGTCCAGCATCATCTTGTGGTTCTCACGGCCGATGCCCGACTGCTTGTAGCCACCGAAGGCCGCGTGCGCCGGGTACGCGTGGTAGTTGTTCGTCCACACGCGGCCGGCCTGGATCTCCTTGCCGGCGCGGAACGCCTGCGAACCGTCACGCGACCACACGCCGGCACCCAGGCCGTAGAGGGTGTCGTTGGCGATCTTGAGGGCGTCCGCCTCGTCGTCGAACCCGGTGAGCGAGACGACGGGGCCGAAGATCTCCTCCTGGAAGATCCGCATCGAGTTGTCGCCCTCGAAGATGGTGGGCTGCACGTAGTAGCCCTCGGCGAGGTCGCCGTCGAGCACGTTGCGCTCGCCGCCGGTGAGGATCTTGGCGCCCTCCTGCTTGCCGATGTCCATGTAGGACAGGATCTTCTCGAGCTGGTCGTTGGACGCCTGGGCGCCGATCATCGTCGTGTCGTCGAGCGGGTTGCCCTGCTTGATCGCCTCGACGCGCTTCACCGAGTCGGACACGAAGTCGCTGTAGATCGAGCGCTGCACGAGGGCGCGGCTCGGGCAGGTGCAGACCTCGCCCTGGTTGAGGGCGAACATCGCGAAGCCCTCGAGCGCCTTGTCGTAGAACGCGTCGCGCTGCGAGGCCACGGACTCGAAGAAGATGTTGGGGCTCTTGCCGCCGAGCTCCAGCGTCACCGGGATGATGTTCTGCGAGGCGTACTGCATGATCAGCCGGCCGGTCGTCGTCTCGCCGGTGAAGGCGATCTTGGCGATCCGCGGGCTCGACGCGAGGGGCTTGCCGGCCTCGACGCCGAAGCCGTTGACGATGTTGACGACGCCCTTGGGCAGCAGGTCGCCGATGAGTTCGAAGAGCTTCAGGATCGACCACGGCGTCTGCTCGGCCGGCTTCAGCACGACCGCGTTGCCGGCGGCCAGGGCGGGGGCGAGCTTCCACACGGCCATGAGGATCGGGAAGTTCCACGGGATGATCTGGCCGACGACGCCCAGCGGCTCGTGGAAGTGGTAGGCGATCGTGGTGCTGTCGATCTCGCTGATGCCACCCTCCTGCGCGCGGAGCGCGCCGGCGAAGTAGCGGAAGTGGTCGACGGCCAGCGGGAGGTCGGCGGCGAGCGTCTCGCGCACGGCCTTGCCGTTGTCCCACGTCTCGGCGACCGCGAGAGCGGCGAGGTTCTCCTCGATGCGGTCCGCGATCTTGTTGAGGATGTTGGCGCGCTCGGCGACCGACGTCTTGCCCCAGGATGGCGCGGCGGCGTGAGCGGCGTCGAGGGCGGCGTCGATGTCCTCGGACGTGCCGCGCGCGATCTCGGTGAACGCCTTGCCGTTGACCGGCGAGATGTTCTCGAAGTAGTTGCCCTTGATCGGGTCGACCCACTCGCCACCGATGTAGTGGCCGTAGCGGGGGGCGACGGAGACCAGCGAGTCGGGCTGGCCGGGTGCGGCGTAGACGGTCATGGGATGTGTTCTCCTCGCTGAGGCAGGTGTGTGACTGCCCTCACACCGTAGGAAGTCCCACGTTGCACCCTCGTTGCGACAAGAGCCGCGGGTCCGGACCCGCGGCGTACGCCCGGGGTGGTGCTGCCTCAGCCGATCGTGATCGCGCCGTCGGTGATGACCACGTAGAAGCGCTTGCGGTTCTGGCTCGTCGTCACGGTGCCGTCGCTCAGGCGGGGGCTGATCACGAGGTGCTCGGCGTTGTTCGTGCCGGCCGGGGCGCACGCGACGACGCCGGCGACACCGCACAGCGTCGCGCTGATCTCGCCCGAGAACTCGGGGTTCGCGTCGGGTGTGCCGGCGCGGCCGTTGGTGACGCCGTCGCCGTTCTGGTCCACCTGGTTCTGCAGGGCGATGGTGGCGACGATGCCCGACCCGGACAGGTCCTCCCCGGCGTCGACGTAGACGTTGCCCGCGGCGCGCAGCGCGTTCGACGGCGAGCCGGCCGGTGCGGTGTTGGCGAGCTCGGGGTAGGCCGCCGCGACGGTGAAGCCGCCCGACTGGGCGACGATCGCGCCGGTGGCGTCGACGAGGAACCAGCGCGTGCCCGTGCCGGGCTCGCCCTGCGGTCCCTGGGGGCCCTGCTCGCCGGGTGCGCCGGGGGTGCCCGGGGTGCCCTGCGGCCCCTGCGGCCCACGCGCGCCGGCCGGGCCGGCCGGCCCCTGCGGGCCACGGGCGCCGGTCGCGCCCTTCGGTCCGGCCGGCAGCTGGTTCTTGGCGAAGTCCTGGCGGAACAGTGAGCCGTCGCGCACGTCGAGGCCGGTGATGGAGCCGTTGCGGATGTCCTCGCCGCCGATGAGCTTGGCGGCGTACGCGCCGGTGCCGCTCGAGGCGGCGACCAGGGCGACGGTGGCGACGACGAACGCCGGCGTGATGCGGGCGCTCCGGAGCCGGGAGGGCAGGCGGGACGTCAGGCGGGAGGTGAGCGACGGGCGCGAGGAGGACATGGCGGGCCTTTCCGGGAGGGAGGAACGGAGGCGTTCCACCCTCGGTTCGGCCCCCGCTCGGCGCCGGATGGCGAGGACTAGACCACTTTCGTGACCGGGGTCACGTCGACGGTGGGTCTCAGAGCCCCAGGTCGCGGTCGAGACGCGCCAGCTGACCGTCGATGAGCGGCAGCATCGGCGACGTCGTGCCCACCGCGCGGCGCTGGGCCTGCCACATCTCGTAGTCGTCGGCGCCCCACGTCGAGCGCGTCCACTGGGACATGAGGTCGGCCTCCCGCGAGCGCAGCAGCGCCTCGCGCAGCTGGGACTCGAGGCTTTCCCGCAGGCGTACGACGCCGGGTGCCGTCGACCGCGGGAGCACGGGCCCGCCGTAGGCGCGCATCGCCGCGCGGAGGTCGCCCGCCGCGAGCATCGCCTCCACGGTCAGCCAGTCGCCGGTGACCTGGGCGGTCAGCCGGTAGGGCCGCGAGGCGAGGAGCTCTCCGCCGAGGAGGTGGCGCAGCCGGTTCAGCTCGGCGCGGAGCGTGGAGGAACCGGCGCCGTCCTCGGCGTACAGCAGCACCGCCAGCTCGTCGCCGCTCAGGCCCTGCGGCGAGCTGCCCAGCAGCATGAGGATCTCGCTGTGGCGCGGCGAGAGCCGCAGGGTCTGCGGCGTGCCGCCGGCGCCCTCGACCGTGAGGAGGGCATCGGACCGGCCGAGGCCCTCCATGACGAGGCGCGGCCCGGCCGCGGTCGGCGCTGCGGCGCGGCGGTCCTGACGGCTGAGGAGGTCGCGGGCCAGCTCCAGCTCGGCCATGCGGGCGGCGGCGCGGATCATGGCCATGGTCTGCGGTACGACGATCTGGTCGCCGCCCGTGATGTCGAGGACGCCCAGCAGCGCGTTGGTGCCGGGATCGTGGATCGGGGCGGCCGCGCAGCTCCAGCCCTGGACGGAGGAGCGGAAGTGCTCGTCGCGCACGATGCTGACGGGCTGGTCGAGCGCGAGGGCGAGGCCGGGCGCGTTGGTGCCCGCGAGCCGCTCGTCCCAGTTGGAGCCCTCGACGAAGCCGATGGCCTCGCAGCGGCGCAGCGTCGTGGGCGTCCCGCAGACCCACAGTAGGTTGCCCTCGGCGTCGGACACGGCCATCACCGCGTCGCAGTCGCGGGCCGCGTGGCCGAGCACCTCGTCGAGCAACGGGAAGGCCCGCGCGAGGGGGTGCGCGTCGCGCCGGTCCTTGAGGTCGCTCTCGGGAAGGGTGATGGGCACGCTCGCCGCGTCGGGGCGCACACCGGCCGATGCGGAGCGGTGCCACGAGTCGACGACCGCCGAGCGCATGCCGGCATCGCGGCTCCGTGTGGAGAGAACGTCGGACCTCGTCACGCGGACCACCCCATCGGATCACCGACCCCATGGCGACGTTGCCCGTGAGCGGGGTCACAGCCCCATGATGCTCCGGATCGGAACGTTGCACCAACGTTGCAGGCCGTGCGACCTCCGGGTAGGTCCGGGTAGGTCCGCCGGGTCGGGCAGGGCGGTGCCTGTCGGGTCGGGTAGGTCGCCGGACGTCATGCGGAGCGGCGCCTCGGGCGGCCGGGGCGCATGACGTCGCGCGAGGGGCGCGCCGGACGTCATGCGAGGTGGTGCCCCCGGCGGCCGGGGCGCATGACGTCCCGAGGGGCAGGCCGGGATCCGATTTCGGCCCCGCGCCGGGCGTCCGCTAATGTCTCCCGCGGTGGCGTGTCCGAGCGGCCTAAGGAGAACGCCTCGAAAGCGTTTGTGGGTGCAAGCCCACCGAGGGTTCAAATCCCTCCGCCACCGCCAGCACGGGAGAACCCCCGCCGAGACTCTCGGCGGGGGTTCTCTGCTGTCGTGACGACCGGTCGACGCCGACCGCGGCCCTTCACCCAACCCACCCGGGGCATTCGCCGCCGTGTCACCCGCGCGCACCACGCTGCCGGGGGCGAGACGGTGCTCGGGCCCGGCCACGCCACGACCAGGCCGTTGCCCTCGAAAGGTGATCCCTCTCCGATGACGACCCTCCGAGCCCGGCGGCCGCGCGCCTCCGGGCGCATCGTCGTGACCAGCCTCGCGCTGCTCGCGCCGCTGACTTCCGCCTCCGCGCTCTCCGGGGCCGACGCGTCCGCCCGGACCCCCGACCGGTCGGCGAGTGCCGCGCTCGCCGCGGGCACCTCGTCCCTCTGGACCGACCCGGTCGGCGACACGCGTCTCCTCACCGACCCCTTCCTGCAGGCGCCGACCGCCGACGGCGTCTCCGTCGTCTGGTTCACCGAGTTCGCCGGTTCCGACCACACCGTCCTCGTGGGTGACGGCGTCAGCCGTCTCGGCGTCGCCGACCTGGCGGCCGCGTCGCGGGGCACGACCTACCCGGGCGTCACGGCGTTCGACGCCACCACCGGGACGCTCTCGCAGGTCGCCGAGGACCACCAGTCCAACATCCCCGTCAAGCCCGCGCAGTCCGACGGCATCGTCGACCGCGACGTCTGGCGCCACGAGGGCGTCGTCACCGGCCTCGCCGCAGGTGAGCGGGTGCCCTACCGCGTGGTCAGCCGCGACGGCGAGAAGGTCGCCGGCTCCGGCACCTTCAGCCTGAAGCCGGCCGCCCAGCCGGGCGAGGACCTCGACATCCTGCTGACCAGCGACCACCAGGCGATGGTCAACACCCCCGCGAACCTCCAGGTCGCGGCCGACACCATCGGCGACATCGACGCCGTCTTCCTCGCCGGCGACCTCGTCAACATCCCCGACCGCGCCTCCGAGTGGTTCGACGACAGCCGCGGCTCGGGCTTCTTCCCGGTGCTCCAGGGCAACGGCGGCCGCACCTCGACCGGCGGGGTCTCCTACGCGGGCGGCGAGATCGTGCAGAACGCCCCGCTCTTCCCCGCGGTCGGCAACCACGAGGTCCAGGGCCGCCGGGCCGGCGCGACCGCGTTGGGCGCGTCGTACAACGCCCCGGTGCCGCGGGACGTCGCGACGGCGGCGTACGAGCGGGTCGCCGCCGAGGTGAACCCGGGGAACGACCCGGCCGTGCGCGATCGGTGGATCCGCGACAACTCGTTCTCCACGACCACCTACGAGGAGATCTTCTCGCTCCCCGACGCTTCGCCGGGTGGCGAGACCTACTACGCGACGACCGTCGGCGACGTGCGGCTCATCTCGCTCTACTCGACCCGCATCTGGCGCGGCACCGGCGCCGTGCCGGACCCGGCGGCGCGCACGAGCTCGACCCGCTACCAGGAGTCGCGGCAGTCGCTGGCCGACCCGCTGGCGCAGGGGTACGGCGAGCACGTGTTCGAGGCCGTCGACGCGGAGAGCCCGCAGTACGCCTGGCTGCAGGACGAGCTCGCCAGCGACGAGTTCGCCGCCGCGCGCTACCACGTGGTGATGCTGCACGAGGGGCCGCAGGGTCTCGGCGACAACGTCATGCCGCAGTTCGTCGACCCGCAGCGCATCGAGGAGCGCGACGAGGCGGGCAACGTCGTCGGCGTCCGCTACGAGTACCCGCCGAGCGAGAACAAGCTCCTCACCGACCTCCAGCCGCTGCTCGAGGACGCGGGGGTCGACCTCGTCCACAACGGCCACAGCCACCTCTGGAACCGGTACGTCGCGGAGAACGGCACGACGAACTTCCTCGAGACCTCCAACACCGGCAACTCGTACGGCGCGTACCACCCCCTCAGCGGCCGTAGCCGCCCGCTGCCCCCGGCGCCGTGGGACGCGTCGCACTACCTCGCCCAGGGCAACCCGGGCGGGCTGGAGCCGGTGGTGCCGAACGTCGCGCCGTACACGGACGCCCAGGGCACGCCGCTGCCGTTCGTGCAGGACAACAACCTCGCGGTGTTCACGAAGCTGAACACGGGCTCGGGGGAGATCACGACGTACTCCTACGACGTGCGCACCCCGAACGTGCGACCGAAGGTCATCGACGTCTTCACCATCGGCGACCCCGACGACTCCGAGGCGCCCGCGGTCACCCGCCAGCCGGGGCACGTGACGGTGACCGCGGGGGAGCCGGCGACGTTCACGGCGGAGGCCTCCGGCGTGCCCGCGCCCGGGGTGCGCTGGCAGCGCCTCGTCGACGCGGAGTGGGTCGACGTGCCGGGCGCGACGGCGACGACGCTGCGGCTGCCGGCGGTGACGACCGCGCAGAACGGCGAGCAGTACCGCGCGGTGTTCACCAGCTCCGCAGGGTCGGTGCCGACCGCGGCCGCCGTGCTCACCGTGCGGGCGGCGCCGACCCCGCCGTCCGAGCCGGGTCCCGGCTCGATCGGCCTCGGCAGCCGGGTGGTGCCGGGCGCGCCGTCGGCGTACGGGCGGATCGGCAGCGGCAAGCCGATCTCCGTCTTCTTCGCCGGCGACGACGGGCGCCGGGTGACGGGCACGACCTACGTCAGCATCCGCAAGGCCGGCACCGGGAACGTGACCGCCACGGCGTGGGCGTACGTCGGGCGCACGACCACCGTCGCCACGCCACGCATCCCGAGCAAGGGCAGCTGGCGCGTCACGGTGACGTTCGTGCCGGACGACCCGCGCTACCGACCGACGACGCGGGCGTGGTGGCTCTGGGCGACGCCGACGGGTCGCTGAGGCCGGGTCCGCACGGGCAGACGGGCCGGGCCCCCACCTCCGCGGAGGTGGGGGCCCGGTGTCGTCGTGGGGGATCAGCCCTTCGTGCTGGGGTCCGCCGGCACCACGGGGATCTCGCCCGTCATGCCGAGCCGGTCGTCGACCCGCTCGTCGACCCGCTCGTCGATGCGCTGGTCGACCTGCTCGCCGAAGTGGTCCTCGAAGTTGGCGACGAGGTCGCTGGTCACCGTCTCGCCGACCTCCTCCGCCAGGACCTTGCGGCGGGCCTTGAGGTCGAGCCGGCGGATCTCGGTGTACTCCGCCTTGAACGCCTTGTAGAGCGCGACGCACATCGCCACCATGATGACGCTGAAGGGCAGCGCCGTCAGGATGGCACCGGTCTGCAGGGCGCCGAGACCGCCCGCGACCAGCAGGCCGATGGCGACGAGCGCCTCGATGACGCACCACAGCACGCGGCTCCAGCGCGGCGGGTCGGTGTCACCGCCGGAGGCGAGCATGTCGACGACCAGGGAGCCGGAGTCGGACGAGGTCACGAAGAAGATGGCGACGAGCACGATCGCCAGGCCCGACAGCAGGGTGCCGCCCGGGAGGTCGCCGACGAGGCGGAACAGCACGGACTCCGACGTGACGGAGCCGTCGGCGTCCAGCAGCCCGCCCTCGCCGAACTTCTCGCGGTAGATCGCGGAACCGCCGAGGATCGAGAACCAGACGGCCGACACGGTGGTCGGCACGAGCAGCACGCCGGCGACGAACTCGCGGACGGTGCGACCCCGCGAGATGCGGGCGATGAAGACGCCGACGAAGGGCGCCCACGACATCCACCAGCCCCAGTAGAAGGTCGTCCACAGGCCCTGCCACTCCTGGCCCTCCTCGCCGAAGAACGCCGAGGTGTCGAAGCTGTTGGGCACGATCGTGAACAGGTACTCGCCGACGTTCTCGACGAACGAGCGCAGCACGAACAGCGTCGGCCCGAGCAGGAGCAGCGCGACGACGAAGATCCCGGCCATGCCGAGGTTGATGTTCGAGAGCCACTTGATGCCCTTGTCAAGGCCCGAGACCACCGAGGCGGTGGCGGCCACGGAGATGACGACGATCAGGCCGACGAGCAGCGGGGTGCCCGCCTCGTCGACGACCCCGAGGCTCTCGAGGCCCGCGGCGATCTGCGAGACGCCGAGGCCCAACGACGTCGCGACACCGGCGATGGTGCCCACGATCGCGACGACGTCGATCGCATCGCCGAGCCCGCCCTTGACGCGGTCGCCGAGCAGCGGCTCGAGCACCCAGCGCAGGGAGACCGAGCGGCCCTTGCGGTGGATCGCGTACGCCAGGGCGAGCCCCACCACGACGTAGATCGCCCAGGCGTGGAGACCCCAGTGCAGGAACGTCTGGCTCATCGCCTCGTGGGCGAGCTCGACGTCGTCGCCCTCCACGCCGGGCTTCGGCGACGTGTAGAAGTTGAGGGGCTCGGCGGCGCCCCAGAAGACGAGGCCGATGCCCATGCCGGCGGCGAACAGCATCGAGAACCAGACGAGGAACCCGTACTCGGCGCCCTCGTCGTCCGGCCCCAGCCGGATGTCGCCGAAGCGGCCGACGGCGACCCAGATCGCGAAGACGACGAAGCCCGTGACGATGAGGCTGTAGTACCAGCCGAAGACGCCGATCACCTCCTCCTGGGCGGCGGAGAAGGCGTCGCCGGTGCGTTCGGGGAACGCGATGCTGACCACCACGACGACGGCGAGGATCGCCAGCGCGGGCCAGAAGACGGTCGGTCGGACGGACTGCAGGCGTCGCCGGGACGGCGGCGCTCCAGCGGTGCTCGGGGTGTCGCTCACGGGTGGGGTTTCCCTCTCCAGGTCTCGACGGGGGACCCGTCACGCTTTCGTCCGGAGGGGGTCCGCGTCAAAGCGACCCGTCGCGGACCGACCCGCGGCGAACGGGTCGGAGGTTCCGCTCAGGTCTCCCCGGACTTCGCCGAACAGGGGTGCAACGGATCCAACCGACTCGGAAAGTGGTGCCCACCGATGCGCACAGTGCTCAACCGGCGGAGGGCGTCGGCCCTCGTCTCGGCCGTCGTCGTCACGGGCGGCCTCGCCCTCGCGGCGCCGGCCCCCGCCCAGGCGGCCTCCGGCCTCTCCGTCGTGGGCGTGCAGACGTTCTACAACTCCGGCGCCACCGTGTTCGACTCCTCGCGGGGGCTCACGATCGTCAACTGGAACGACGCCACCCCGGACACCTCGCACACCTACCGCCTCAAGCTGAACCCGACCGGGAAGGTCGGCTACTTCGACCCCCGCTCGCTCAGCGAGGACGTCGACGGTCCGTGGGACGGCTTCTACACCGACTACACCGTCGGGCGGCACATGCAGCCGGGCGGCACCTACCAGATGGTGCTGGAGGAGTGGGACGGCAACCGGCTCGTCGAGTCGAGCCCGACCTTCGACTACACCTTCGCCGAGGTGCAGGCTCCGAGCGCCATGACGGTCGGCACGTCGCTCGTCGGCGGCCGGCAGGCGGTCGTCGCCGGGCGCGCCACCTCGCTGGCGTTCACCGGGCAGTGGGAGCCGGGCACGCGCTACCGCACCGTCGTCGGCGTCAAGGGCGCGACCGCGGCGAAGGACTTCGTCCTCTGCCAGGCCTCCGAGTGCGTCGACGCGGGTCTCGGCACGGTCGGCGAGTCCCCCACGCCGGTCACCTCGTTCACCGCACCGTCGTCGCTCGTCGGCAAGACCCTCCGCATCCAGGTGACGGGCGTGAAGGACGGACGCCTGCGCAGCACGTTCGACGTGGAGTACCCCGTCGTCGCCGACCCGTCGATGAAGACCGTCCCGGGCGGCTGGATCACCTCGCCCGGCAAGAAGTACGGCGTCGTCCGGACCGGGAAGACGGTCGGCGTGAGTGCGCCCGTCCTCACCGCGACGGCGAAGCAGAAGGGCGTCAAGACCTACTACCAGTGGTTCGCGGACGGCAAGAAGATCCCCGGCGCGACCAAGGCCAGCTACACGATCCACCCCAGCCTCAAGGGCCGGAACCTGAGCCTCGGGATCCAGTTCTCGGCGCCCGGCTACAAGCCGCTGACCGGCGGCTTCGGCTTCGGCACGGTGCGCTGACCCGCACCGCTCGTCAGCCGCAACACCCCGCAGCACCCCGCAGCTCCCGTACGGCGCCCGGTCGGACCCACTCCGACCGGGCGCCGTCTCGCGTTTCGTCGGAGGCGTCCGCTACCGTGGGCGCACCCAGTGACCTGGGTCACAACAGGTGAACAGATCGACGGATCCGGTCGGCGCCCACCCACGCGCCGCGACGACCCGTCACGACGAGCCCGAGCGCGGTGACCCCGCGCTCGTCGCGAGGAGCGTGCGATGACGATCCTGACCGGGGCGCCCACCGCCCACGAGTCCGCCGGGTGCGAACCCGACTACGTGCAGCTGCTGACGCCCGAGGGCCAGCGCGTCGAGCACGACGACTACCACTTCGACGGTGACGACGACCTCGTGCGCACCTTCTACCGCGACATGGTGCTGGCCCGCCGCGTCGACACCGAGGCCACCGCCCTGCAGCGCCACGGCGAGCTCGGCATCTGGGCCCAGCTCCTCGGCCAGGAGGCGGCGCAGATCGGTGCCGGCCACGGGTCCCGCCCGCAGGACTTCGTGTTCCCGACCTACCGCGAGCACGGCGTCGCCCTCGTCCGGGGCCTCGACCCGGCGCGGCTCCTCGGCCTCTTCCGCGGGGTGGACCACGGCGGCTGGGACCCCGCGGAGCACAACTTCGGGCTCTACACCGTGGTCATCGGTGCCCAGACCCTCCACGCGACGGGCTACGCGATGGGTCTCACCGCCGACGGCCTCGTCGGCTCCGGAGACGTCACCCGCGACGCCTGCACCCTCGCGCACTTCGGCGACGGCGCGTCCAGCCAGGGCGACGTCATGGAGTCGTTCGTCTTCGCCGC
The DNA here is from genome assembly GCA_038184435.1 of Nocardioides alkalitolerans. Taxonomy (NCBI): domain Bacteria; kingdom Bacillati; phylum Actinomycetota; class Actinomycetes; order Propionibacteriales; family Nocardioidaceae; genus Nocardioides; species Nocardioides alkalitolerans. The sequence goes on from CP116227.1 coordinate 3,819,070, forward strand.
GACGTACGACGCCCCCGTCGTCTTCTTCTGCCAGAACAACCAGTGGGCGATCTCGGCGCCCATCGAGCGCCAGTCACGCACGCCGCTGCACTGGCGGGCGCCCGCCTTCGGCTTCCCGGGCGTGCGGGTCGACGGCAACGACGTGCTCGCGACGTACGCCGTGACCCGCGCCGCGACCGACCGCGCCCGTGCGGGCGAGGGCCCGACGCTGATCGAGGCGTACACCTACCGGATGGGAGCGCACACGACGACGGACGACCCGACGCGCTACCGGTCGGGGGCCGACGTCGACGCCTGGCGCCGCAAGGACCCGATCGCCCGCGTGCTGGCCTACCTGCGTTCCCGCGACGCCGTCGACGACGCGTTCGTCGCCGCCCTGGAGGCGGAGGCCGACGACCTCGGTGCCGACCTGCGGCAGCGGTGCCGCACGATGCCCGACCCGAGTCCGCTCGCGATGTTCGACCACGTGTACGCCGAGGCCTCGCCCGAGGTGGAGGCCCAGCGGGAGGGGTACGCCGCGTACCTCGCCCGGTTCGACCTGACCGGTGCGGAGGGGGACCGATGAGCAAGGTGACGCTCGCGAAGGCGCTCAACGCCGGTCTGCGGACCGCCATGGAGGCCGACGACAAGGTCATGCTGATGGGGGAGGACGTCGGCCGGCTCGGCGGCGTCTTCCGCATCACCGACGGCCTGCAGAAGGACTTCGGCGAGCGCCGGGTCATGGACTCGCCCCTCGCGGAGTCGGGCATCGTCGGCACCGCGATCGGCATGGCGATGCGCGGCTACCGGCCCGTGGTCGAGATCCAGTTCGACGGGTTCGTCTACCCGGCCTACGACCAGATCGTCACCCAGCTGGCGAAGATGTCCTACCGCTCGCAGGGCAAGGTGCGCCTGCCCGTCGTCATCCGCATCCCCTTCGGCGGCGGCATCGGCGCCGTCGAGCACCACTCCGAGAGCCCCGAGGCGCAGTTCGCGCACACCCCCGGCCTCAAGGTCGTGGCCTGCTCCAACCCGGTCGACGGGTACTGGATGATCCAGCAGGCGATCGCCTGCGACGACCCGGTGATCTTCCTCGAGCCCAAGCGGCAGTACCACGGCGACAAGGCCGAGCTCGACCTCGACGCCACGCCGGACCCGCTCTTCACCTCGAAGGTCGTGCGCCGCGGCGACGACGTCACCCTGGTGGCCTACGGGCCCATGGTCCGCACGGCGCTCGCCGCCGCCGAGGCCGCCGTCGCCGATGGTCGCTCCATCGAGGTCGTCGACCTGCGCAGCCTGTCCCCGCTCGACCTCGGCCCGGTGATCGCGTCGGCGCGCCGCACCGGTCGGGTGGTCGTCGCCCACGAGGCGCACGTCAACCTCGGCATGGGTGCCGAGGTCGCGGCGCGGGTCACGGAGGAGTGCTTCTACTCCCTCGAGGCGCCGGTGCTCCGCGTCGGCGGGTTCGACACGCCCTACCCCGCGGCCCGCAACGAGCACCACTTCCTGCCCGACCTCGACCGCGTGCTCGACTCCGTCGACCGCGCCTTCACCTTCTGAGGAGGGACATGCCCGAGTTCAAGCTGCCCGACGTCGGCGAGGGTCTGACCGAGGCGGAGATCGTGGCCTGGCACGTCAAGGTCGGCGACGTCGTCGAGGTGAACGACCCGATCGTCGACATCGAGACCGCGAAGTCCGTCGTCGAGCTGCCCTCCCCGTTCGCCGGGGAGGTCACCGCGCTGCTCGTCGACGTCGGCGTGACCGTCGAGGTCGGCACGCCGATCATCCGGATCGGGGAGCCGGCCGCGGCCGCCGCCCCCGCTGCTGCCCCGGAACCGGAGCGGACGCCGGAACCGGAGCCGGTCCCGGAGCCGGAGCCGGAGCCCGCCGAGGAGGAGCACAAGACGCTCGTCGGCTACGGCCCGCGGGCCACCGGCACGACGCGTCGTCCCCGGCGCGTGACGGCGGCGCCCGCCGCCGCTCCCGCAGCCGTCGGGGTGCTCGCCAAGCCGCCCGTGCGCAAGCTCGCGGCCGACCTCGGCGTGGACCTGGCGACGGTGCCGCCGACGGGTCCGCACGGCACCGTGTCGCGCGAGGACGTCGAGCGCGCGGCGGCGCCCGCCGCTCCCGCAGCCTCGCCCGCGGCGCCCGTCGCGGTCTCCGGCACCGAGCGCCGTCAGCCCGTCAAGGGCGTCGGCAAGGCGATGGCGCAGGCGATGGTCGCCTCGGCCTTCACGGCGCCGCACGTGACGATCTGGACGACGGTCGACGCCACCGCCACGACGCGGCTCCTCGACGGGTTGCGCGAGCGCGCGGCGTACGCCGACCTGCGGCTCTCGCCCCTCGTCGTCGCCGCCCGGGCGGTGACGCTCGCGCTGCGGCGCTCGCCGCTGCTCAACGCGCGGTACGACGCGGGCACCGCCGCCGACGGCGGCGACGAGCTCGTGCTGCGCGACGAGGTCAACCTCGGGATCGCGGCGGCCACGCCGCGGGGGCTCGTCGTGCCCAACGTGAAGGGAGCGGAGCGGATGTCCCTCGCCGAGCTCGCCCGGGCCATCGGCGCGCTGACCGCGACCGCACGGGAGGGCCGCACGGCGCCGGCCGACCAGGCGGGCGGGACGTTCACCATCACCAACGTGGGCCCGCTGGGGATGGAGGGCGGGACGCCGATCATCAACCCGGGCGAGTCCGCGATCCTCTGCCTCGGTGCGGTGCAGCGCCGGCCGTGGGTGGTGGGCGAGGGCGCCGACGAGCGCCTGGAGGCGCGCGACGTGGTGACGTTGACGCTCAGCTTCGACCACCGGCACATCGACGGCGCGACGGGCTCGGCGTTCCTGCACGACGTCGCGCAGGTGCTCGCCGACCCGGTGAACGCCCTGCTGCTCTGATCCCTCCCGGGACGTCATGCGCCCCGGCGGGCGGGGCGACCGGCGCGCATGACGTCCCGCGGTGGGATCAGCCTGCCTGCTCCTCCGCCGGCCGGATCACGCAGAACTCGTTGCCCGCCGGATCGGCCAGCACGACCCATCCCTTGCCGTCGGGCGTCCGGAGGTCGTCGACCACCGTGGCGCCGAGGGCGAGCACCCGCTCGACCTCGGCGTCGCGGCTCGCGCCGACCCGCGTCGGGTCGACCTCGGGCGGGGCGAGGCAGAGGTGCAGGCGGTTCTTGACGACCTTGCCCTCGGGCACGCGGAGGAACAGCAGCGCCTGCCCCGACGGCAGCTCGAGGCCGGCCTCGTCGTCACCGGGCGCGTCGTCGTCGGCGAGGGGGATCCCCAGCACGTCGCTCCAAAAGACGCCGAGGGCGTAGGGGTCGGCACAGTCGATGCAGATGTTCGCGATGGCGAGGCTCACCCCGACCACCCTGCCACCCCCACACCTCCGGAGCACGTGTTGAGCGGTTCCGATCGGTTGGGCACCACGGTCTTTCGTGGGCGTGCGGGCGCTCCTAGCGTCGAGGACGTCATTGCTGATCAGGCCCGCCCGGCCCCATCTCTCGAGGAGCGAAACATGAACGCGCAGTCCACCCCCAAGCGCAAGATCACCGTCCAGTCGAGCGGCTCGCGTGCCCGCGGCGAGCTCCGGGTCGCCGGCGAGACCCGTGAGGCCAAGGTCGTCTCGCCCGAGCGGAGCTTCTCCTACAGCTCCTACTGAGCCGACGACGCGCCGGGGAGCCGGGAGGGCGGAGCCGCCCTCCCGGCTCTTCGCCGTCCTGACGAGGACCTGCCGAGGGGGGGCACGGGTGCGGGTGGTGATGACGGCCCTGGGCGAGCGCACGCACGTGCTGCCGCTCGTCCCGGTCGCCTGGGCGCTGCGCGCCGCCGGGCACGACGTGACGGTCGCGACGCCCCCACGGGTGCTCGACGTCGTCACCGGTGCGGGTCTCCGGGGCGTCCCCCTCGGCCGCGACCACCGCGCCTACCGTGCGCTCGAGCGCCTCGATGCCCTCGAACGCGGGGCCGACGGTCCGGCGGCGGGCGCGACCTCGGGCTTCGCCCCCGCGGCGGTGCGCCGCCGCACCTGGCCGGAGTGGCAGGCGTTCTACCGCGAGAACGTGGGGCTCTGGTGGCGCCTCATGAACGACCCGCTCGTGCCCGACCTCGTCGCGCTCCTCGAGCGTGAGCGTCCCGACCTCGTGCTCTGGGAGGGGTTCACGTGGGCGGGCTCCATCGCCGCGACGGCGGCCGGGGTGCCCCACGCCCGGGTGCTCTCGGGCTCCGACCTGCTCACGCCGGCCCGCCGGCGCTACCGCAAGCTGGCCGCCGCCGCCGACCCCGCGCCCGACCCCGTGCTCGGCTGGCTCGGCGGGCGCCTCGCCTCGCTGGGACGTCGCGGTGGCGCCGACGAGCACCTGCTCACCGGTCTCGCGACCGTCGACTACCTGCCGCCCGCGCTGAACCCCACGGGCGCGCCCGCCGCGTCCGCCGCCCCCGCCGCCCCCGCCGCGTCCGTGCTGCCGGTCCGCTACGTCCCGTCGAACGGGCGCGCGGTCCTCCCCGCCTGGCTCCGGTCACGCCCGCGTCGACCGCGGGTCTGCGTCACCCTCGGCCAGTCGTCGATCACCAACCACGGCCGCTACGGCGTGGCGCTGCGGGACGTGCTCCTGGGCGTCGCCGCGCTCGACGTCGAGGTCGTCGCCACCGTCCCGGCGGACCTGCACGCGTCGGTCGGGCCGCTGCCCGCGCACGTGCGTCTCGCGTCCTTCGTGCCGCTCGACGCCCTCGCTGCGACGTGCAGCGCCGTGGTCGACCACGGCGGTGCCGCCACGATGTGCACGGTCGCGCGCCACGGCGTACCGCAGCTCGTCGTGCCCGACGACACCTACGACGAGGCGGTGCTCGGCGACCTGCTCGCCCGCTCCGGGTCGGGCCTGACGTGTCCGCCGGAGCAGGTCGACGCCGCGTCGGTGACCGCGGCCGTCGACCGGTTGCTGCACGACCGGGCGCTGCGCGCGGGCGCTGCGCGGCTCGCCGGTGAGATGGCCGCGATGCCGCCGCCCGCCGCCCTCGTCCCTCAGCTCGAGGCGCTGGCTGCCTGACCCCCGGAGGCCCCGGCCGCCGAGCCCGCCAGGTCCGTCAGGTCCGCCGCCACCCTCCGGGCGCCGGGCATCGCCAGCAGCTCCTGCCGCAGGGCGGCGGCGCCGGACCGGAACGGCTCCTCGTCGAGGAGCCGCTGCACGGCGTCGTGCACGGCCGCCGGCGTCGCGTCCTCCGGGGCCAGCGCGAGCCCCGCCCCCGCGCGCTCGATCCGCGCGGCGAGCACCGGCTCGTCGTAGTGCTGCGGCACGACGAGCTGCGGCACGCCGTGGCGCGCGACCGTGCACACCGTGCCGCCGCCGCCGTGGTCGACGACGACGCTGCAGGTGGCGGCCAACGCGTCGAGCGGCACGAACGGCTCGACGCGCACCGTGTCCGGCAGCGGGCCGAGCGCGCGCCGTACCTCCGTCGGCGCGGTCGCGACCACCTCCAGCCCGCCGAGCCGCGCCAGTCCGGCCAGCAGGTCGCGGAACCGGGCGGGGTCGTCCGCCGACGAGTGCCCGAGGCTCACGCCGACCCGCGGGCGGCGGGGCGGTCGCCGGAGCCAGGCCGGGAGCGTGCCGTCCCCGTTGAACGGCACGAAGCGCAGCGGGTGCAGCGGCCCCGTCGACCCCGGAGGCTCCCCGTCGGGGCGGCCGAGCGACGGCGGCAGCGGGTCGACGGTCGGGGCAGCGAGCACGTCCGCGGCGTCGAACCCCGTCCCGAGGCGGTCCGCGGTGCGGCCTAGCCAGTCCACCAGCGGGTCCGCGCGCACCTCGGGCGGCCGCTCCCGCCGGTACGCCGCGTGCAGGCGCCCCGCGAGGTCGACGCCGAAGAGGACCCGCGCGTGGGCGGCTCCCGCGGCACGCGCGGCGACCACCCCGGCGAAGGTCACCGCCCCCCACAGCACGAGGTCGGGACGCCAGCGCCGGGCGAGCCCCACGAGGTCGTCCACCATCGGGTCGTTGACCAGTCGCCACCACCACGGCACGACGCGCTCCAGCTCCTCGCGCAGCACCGGCCAGTCGGCGGGTCCCGACCCCGGGCCCGGACCCAGCCCCGGCGCCAGTCCCAATCCCGGCACCCGGTCGCCGCCGCCCACCGCGCCGCGCACCCGCCACAGCTGCGAGTCCCGGCCCACGGCCGCGACCGGGAGCCCGGCGGCGTGGCCCGTCGCCGCGAGCCGCGGCTGCACGGCGACGAGCACCTCGTGGCCCTCGGCCCGCAGGGCCCAGGCGAGCGGCACGAGCCCGAGCAGGTGGGTGCGCTCCGCGTGGGTGGTGACGAGGACCCGCATCGAGGTCGGCGCTCAGAGGTCGCGGAGCACGTCGAGGAGGTTCTCGATGACGGTGTCCTGGATCTCGCGGGAGAGGTGGGGATACATGGGCAGGGAGAAGATCTCCTCGGCCGCCGCCTCGGTGACGGGGAGGCTGCCCCGCGGCACCCCGAGGTGCGCGAAGCCCGACATCGTGTGCACCGGCCACGGGTAGCTGACGGTGAGCTCGATCCCGCGCTCGGCCAGGTGCTTGAGCACGAGGTCCCGCTCGGGGTGCCGCACGACGTACAGGTAGTAGGAGTGCTCGTTGCCCGGCGCCACCGCGGGCAGCACGAGGTCGGTGCCGGCGAGCGCCTCGTCGTAGCGGCGCGCGACCTCGCGGCGGGCCGCCACGTAGTCGTCGAGCCGACCCAGCTTGCGGCGCAGGATCTCGGCCTGGACCGCGTCGAGGCGGGAGTTGAGCGCCGGCCGCTCGACGACGTAGTAGGTGCGCTCCATCCCGTAGTACCGCAACCGTCGCGTCCGCGCCGCCGCCTCGTCGTTGTCCGTCAGGACCGCGCCGCCGTCGCCGTAGGCCCCCAGCACCTTCGTCGGGTAGAAGGAGTACGCCGTGGTGCGGCCGAAGGTGCCGGCCAGCCGCCCGTGGTGGCGCGCGGCGTGGGCCTGGGCGCAGTCCTCGACGACGGCGATCCCCGCCTCGGCGGCGAGCGCGGTCAGCGGCTCCATCTCGACGCACTGGCCGTAGAGGTGCACCGGCAGCACCGCCCGCGTGCGCGGGGTGATCGCGTCCCGCACCTGCGTCACGTCCATGAGGTAGGAGTCGTCGTCGCGGATGTCGACGAACACCGGCACGGCGCCGATCGCGTCGATGGCGACGACGGTGGGCGCCGCGGTGTTCGACACGGTGACCACCTCGTCGCCGGGGCCGACGCCGGCGCTGCGCAGCGCCAGCTCGACCGCGTTGGTGCCGTTGTCGACACCGACGGCGTGCCGCACGCCGTGGAAGTCGGCGAAGGCTCGTTCGAACTCCTCGACGGCGGGGCCCAGCACGAGCCGGCCGGAGGCGAACACGGTGCGGACGGCGTCGAGGAGGTCGGCCTCCTCCGCGCCGTACTCGGTCAGGTAGTCCCAGACGCGGATGGTCATCGCTCGGCTCCTCGGGTGGTCTCCGGACAGGGGGCGGGGTGCTCGACGAGGCGCTCGAGCGCGTCGACGAGGTCGTGGGGGCTCGGCATCCCGAGCAGGGCGGTGCGCAGGCGCACGGTCTCCTCCCGGATCGCCGGGTCGTCGAGGAGCCGGCGTGCGGCCTCCGCGACGGAGGCCTCGGTCAGCTCGTCGAGGGAGAGCCGCAGCGCGGCGCCGGTGTCGGCGAGCAGCCGGGCGAGCACGGGGGCGTCGAACTCCTCGGGCACGACCAGGGCCGGGACACCCGCGGCGACCGCCGTCATCGCCGTGCCGGGCCCGCCGTGGTGGACGACCAGGTCGCAGGTGCGCAGCACGGCGTCGAGGGGGACCCGGCCGACGAAGCGCACGTGGTCCGGCACCTCCGCCGGGTCGAGGCCGGCGTCCTCGGGGCCGTCGAGGGTCACGAGCACCTCGGCGGCCACGGCGGCGACCCCGCGCACCACGGTCGCCGCCGGCACGACGAGGCGGCCGAAGCGGTCGAGCGCCGAGGTCCCCAGCGTCACGCAGGCCCGGGGGACCGTGGGCTCGTCGTGCACCCAGTCGGGCACGACGACGGGACCGGCGTAGGGCACGAAGCGCATCGGGAGGTAGGTCAGGTCGGGGTCGTCGAGGCGGCGCAGCGCCGCGGGGAGGAAGGTGATCGTCGCGTCCCCGGTCACCGCCGCCGGGTCCGGCTCGACGCCGAACCGCGCCGCAACGGTGGCGAGCCAGGCGGTCAGCGGCTCGGCGGCGCCGGGCGGCTGCACGTCTCGGAGCCGTCGCAGCACCGAGGCGAGGAAGTCGTAGGTCCACAGGAACCGCACGTGGGGCACCCCGCAGGCGCGGGCCGCCACCGCCCCCGCGACGGTGATCGTCTCCCACACGACCAGGTCGGGCTCCCACTCGCGGCACAGGGCGACGAGGTCGCCGACCAGCGGTTCGTTGGCTGTGCGGAACCACCACTGCACCAGGTCGGCGAAGGCGGGGGCCGCGGTGTCCCAGTCGAGGGGCACCGTCGGGTCGACGAGGTCGAGGTCCCCGTCGGCGTCGCCCTCGTGCTCCGCGTGGTCCCACAACCGGTACAGGGGCAGCGACCGCCCGACCGCCACCACGGGGAGTCCGCTGTCGGCCAGCGTCTCGACGAGCTCCGGCTGGGTCGCGACGAGCACGTCGTGGCCGGCGCAGCGCAGCGCCCAGGCCAGCGGCACCAGGGGCTCCGCCTGCGTGCGCTCGGCGTAGCTGACGAGGAGGACCCGCACTCACCCCACCCCCGGCCGGCTCGCGGGTGCGTCCACGTCGATGCCGACCGCGCGCAGGTAGCCGTCGATCACCGTGCGGAAGTAGTCGGGCGGGAAGTGCAGCTCCACGTCCGCGGGCAGGAGGCCGAGCATCTTGTCGGTCGACATGCAGTGCCGGGCGCCCTCGTCGAGGCGGACCCACTCCGCCCGCATCCCCAGGCGCCGCTCGACGTGCCGCACGATGCGGTCGATGAGCACGCACTGCCCCGAGGCGACGTTCACGACGTGGTCGGTGACGCCGTTGCGGAGCAGGCCGTCGGTGATGGTGACCATGTCGCCCACGTCGAGGAGGTCGCGGTAGGCGTGGCGGTGCAGCGTCACCGTCCCCGCGCGGACCTGGCGCACCAGCGAGGGCACGAGGCGGTGCGGCGGCGCGTCGCGACCGAGCACGTAGCCGAGCCGCAGGCTGAGGTGGCGCACCCCGGAGTCGCGGATGAGGGCCTCCAGCGAGGCCTTGTGGTGACCGTACGGCGTGGGTGGGTCGGGCGGCTCGTCCTCGCTCCCGCGCTCGTCCGTGCGGCCGTAGACCGCCGCGCTGCTCATGAACACGAGCTTGCGGTCGTCGCGCAGGCACTCCTCGACGACCTCCTCGACGAGGCGGCGCTCCCGCACGTAGGACTCGACGGGGTTGGTGGGGAACGAGACCCCGGCGGCCAGGGCGACGACGTCGTCGTGCCGGTGGGCGATGCGTTCGAGGTGGGTGGCGATGAACCCGGTCCCGATGATCTTCATGCCCGTGCCACCTCCGGCTGCGGATGGGGGGCGCCGCGGCGCCGCGCCGCCACCCAGGTCGACTGTCCGATCCCCCAGAGCAGGCTCGTCGTCAACGAGAGCACGATCGCGAGGGGGAGGTTGAGGGCCAGCGCTCCCGCCAGCACGGGCAGCGCCAGGAGCCGCAGCCGGCGCCCGGTCGGCGTCACCGCGGCGGGGTCGGGGCGCGCAGCGAGCGCGCGTCGCTGCCCGACGTGGACGAGGACGACGGCGAGGAGCGCCGTCGCCAGCACGACGGCGCGACCGTCGTCGTGGTGCAGGAAGGTGGTCGTCGGCGCGGGGACCGCCGCCCACGTGGCGGGGTGCAGGTCGGCCGTGCGGTCCGGGCTGCCGAAGAGCCGGAGCACCGCGACGACCGCGGGGATCTGCACGAGGGCGGGGAGGAACCCCACCCACCAGCGGACCCCGTGCTCCTTGAGCAGCGCGTCCTGCTCCTCCTCGGCCCGCACCCACGCGGCTGCCGCCTTGCCCGGACGCTTGACGAGCGGTGTCGCACCGACGCCGTGGCGCTCGCGGATCTCCCGCAGCTGCGGCTCGAGGGCGTCCATGCGCCGCGTGAACCGGAGCTGCAGCGCCAGCGTGGGCAGCAGGGCCGCCCGGACCAGCAGCGTGAGCGTGACGACGGCGAAGCCCCACGACCACCACCGGGTCGCGCCGAGCGCGGCGAAGGCGCCGTCGAGGGCGAGCAGCACGACCTGCAGCGCCGACTCGACCGCGTCCCAGGCCCCGCTCATGACCGGGCGGCCGCCTCGCCGCGCGAGCGCTCGACCTGCGCCACCACGAAGTCGGTGACGTCGTCGAAGGTGGTGCCGCGGAAGTCGCCGAGCTCCTCGAGGAGCTCGACGTCGAAGGCCGCCTCCACGGAGAGGAGGAGCTGGATGAAGGTGAAGGAGTCGAGGTCCGCGAAGGCGACCGCGGTGCCGCCCGCCTCGCCCTCGGCGTCCGACTGGATCCAGGTGAGCACCCCGGCCTCGGTCTCGACGTGGTCGCGGACCTCGGTCCACAGTGCGCTGCGTGTGGTGCTCATTGCCGTTCCTCCCGGAAGTAGGTCTGACCGGACACGACCTTGCCCGTGCTCGACGTGACGAGCTCGGTCACGAGCCGCACCCGTCGGGGGTGGACGCCCACCACGTCGATGGCCCGCCGCAGGTCGTCGGCGATGTCGACGAGACCGGCGGTCGGCTCGACGACGTAGAGCTCGAAGTGCTCGCCCACGTCGGGGTCGACCACCCCGATGCAGGCGACCTCGCGGCGCAACTGCGCCCCGAAGCGCGCCGCGACCTCGTCGAGGTGGTGCCGCACGCCGTTGACCTTCACGAACCGGCCGGCGCGGGCGACGAGACGGAGCCGGTCGGCGCCGTGGCGCTCGACGACGTCGTCAAGCCGGTGGACGCGCCGGTCCTCCGTGCTGCCGGGCGCCCGGGCCAGCCAGGGGCTGCGCACCACCAGGCGCTCCTCGTCCGCGGGGCCCTCCTCGCGCGGGCCGGCGAAGGACACCCCCGGCAGGAGGGTCCAGAGGTCGTCGCCCCGTCGTCGGGTGGCGACGGCACCCGACTCCGTGGAGCCGAGCAGCTCGACGACGGACAGGTCGGCCCCGGGGGCGGCGAGGGCCACCTCGTCCTCGAGCGCCCCGGCCGCAGCGGGCAACGTCGCCGAGCTGTGCAGCACCGTCACCGACGCCGCGGCCTCCAGCCAGGCCAGGCGGTGCCGCAGGATCGCGAACGTGCTCGGGATGCCGACGACCAGCACCCGGCCGCGCAGCGGGGGCAGCGCTCCCAGGGAGCGCGGACGCACCCAGGCGGGCACGCCGAGGGCCGCGGGCAGCAGCACGGAGCAGTGCGCGCCGTACCGGTGCCGCGGCGGCGCGAAGGCGACGACCGCGTCGATCCCGCCCCCGGCGCCGAGGACGTCCCCGAGGGCCAGCACCTCGGCCAGCATCTGCTCGGGCCGCAGCTCCCACGGCCGCGGCGGACCGGTCGAGCCGGACGTGTGGAACTCGCAGCGCGGCGGCATCCGGTGCTCCACGAGCCGCTCGAGGTCGGCGAGCCGCGTGCCGCTCCAGTCCACGTGCCACGGCCGCGCGTTGAGGAGGTCGGCGTCGTGGGGCCACGCGAGCACCTCCTCGGGGGTCAGCGTCACGTCCTTCACGGGCTTACCTCCTGCGACCCGGTGCGCGGGGTCAGCCGCTCGAGGAACGGCGCCCCCTCCGCGCACCAGGAGTCGCGCTCCATCGAGTACCAGTGGGCGTCCCAGTGCCGGCCCTGGAACCAGAAGTGGTCGGGGATGACGGCCTCGCGGCGCTCGTCGGCGAAGGCGACGCCGAAGTCGGAGCTGCTGTGCTCGGTCGTCACCGACCAGACCTTGCGCACGCCGAGGGCGGCGAAGGCGTAGTTGACGACGAGCAGCGTGGCCTCGGCCCCGGCGCCCAGCGGGGTGCGCTCGGCGTCGGTGTAGATGCCGACCTCGACGTGCCGGCCCGCACGGAGGTTCTGCAGCATCGCGAAGCCGACCGGGTCCTCGTCCCGGCCGACGTGGACGGTGAAGAGGGCGCTGACGTCGGCGGTGATGCCGCGCGCGAAGACGTCGGGGTCGCCGAGCGCGGTGGTGCCGAAGGCGGTGAGGAAGCGGTAGACCGTGCGCCCGACGTCGTGCCCGCCCTGGCGCAACGAGACCCGGCGGGTGCGCAGGTGCGGGGTCAGGACGGTGCTCACGCGGGCACCTCCGGAGCGCCGCCGACGAGGATCCGGCGGGGGAACGGTCCCGAGGGCACGCGCTCGGTCACCAGCCCGGCGGCGCGGAAGGCGTCGGCGTACTCCTCCTCGGTGAAGAGGCCGAGCGCGTGGTGCTCGACGACGTGCTCGATGCCGGTCGCGGCGGAGCCGATGAGGTACTGCAGCTCCACCTCGGCCACCCGCCCGTGCCGCGTCGACGACCCCATCCGCACCGCGGAGAAGCCGGGGCGCTCCACCACGACCGTCCCGACCAGGTCGGTGCTCCACTCCGTCGGTGCGTTGCACGTCTCGACGACCAGCAGCCCGCCGGGGCGCACGTGGCGGGCCATGGTGGCGATCGCCCGGCGCAGGTCCTCGAGCGTCAGCATGTAGCCGACGGAGCCGAAGAGGCAGGTGACCACGTCGAACGTGCGCCGCAGGTCGAAGGTGCGCATGTCGCCGACCACCAGCTCGGCGCCCGGGCAGCGCCCGGACGCGACGGCCAGCAGACCGGGGTCGAGGTCGACGCCGGTGCAGGTCAGCCCGTCGGCCAGGAGGGCCAGGTGCTTGCCCGTGCCGCAGGCCACGTCGAGCAGCGTCCGCGCGTCGGGCCGGCGTTCGCGGAGGAGCCCGAGGAGGTGCGCGGCCTCGGCCTCGTAGTCCTTCCCCGCCCCCTCGTAGACGAGGTCGTAGAGGTCCGCCGACTCGGAGAACACGGCCCGGTCACCTCCCCCGCGTGGCATAGGGTCGGCCACCGACGGTCCCCACCCACGAGGCGCAGGAGCAACCGTGACCCTCTTCCCGACGCTCGCGACGGCGCGCGTGGAGCTCGAGCCCACGTCCTTCCGATCGGCCCTCGACCTGCCCGAGGAGCTGGGGATCGACCCGGACGACGCGGCCGGGATGCCCGACCTCGACCTCGTCGTGGAGCTGGCCTGCCCCGCGGAGCCGGGCCGCATCGCGCTCCAGTACGACGTGCGCCCCGGCGGTGCGGACGGCGGTGCGGACGGCGGTGCGGACGGTGGCGACCCGGTCGGGATCGCGACCCTCTGGGACCTCGACCCCCACGCCGGCCACGTGCGGGCGGGCGTGCAGCTCGCCCCCGGCGCGGACGCCGTGGTGGCGCGCGAGACGCGGCTGCTGCTGCTCAACGTCGCCTTCGCGACGTGGCGCGTGGCCAAGGTCTACGTGCACGAGGTCCACGGCGCGTGGGCGTGGGACGCGCCGGGGGCACGGCTCGAGGGGACGCTGCGCGACTACCTGCACGATGGCTCCCGAACGCTCGACATGGACGTGGTCGCGGTCCACCGGTCGGACTGGGACCGCGAGGGCCGCGAGGTCCTCGGGGCGCTCCTCGGCGACTGAGCGCCGGCACGGCCGGCGACCCGCGGCAGTTCGCCACGCTAGGTGAGGACCATCGCGAGCGGTCGTCCTCGCCCCCCGGTTTGACCGGCTCCGCTCAGGGGCGACCCGGCCCGCGCACCCGGCGGACCGGTTCCGCTCGCGTGCCCTCCCGAGCCTTCCGAGGCGCGTCGGCGCCTGCCTAGCGTCCAGGGCACGACGAGGTCGCGGGGAGCCTGCGACCGTGGCCGGGAGGACGACGTGATGACCGACGAGCGCATCGGGCCGGACACCAGCGCGGGGCCCACCGCCCCGCCGCCGGCCCCCGCAGCAGCCACGCCCCGCCGTACGGCGCGGGTGAGCTTCGTCGGGGGCACCAGCCACAGCCGGGCCTCGGTCGACGTGCGCGGCACGGAGCGCGAGGTCGTCGACCGCACCGGGCCCGACGGGGAGACCCCGCCGCCGGCGGGCTGCCCCTGCTCGTCGGGCTTCTGAGCCTCCCGCACACCCTCGACCGGAAGGAGCGCCGCCATGACCCTGACCGACACCTCCGCGGAGCAGGAGGCGGGCTTCGCCGAGCGGCTCGCGGCCTCCCTGCTCCCCGTCTTCGAGGGCGAGGAGCCGCTGCTGCTCACCGACTCGCGCGCCCTGCTCCGGATGCTCCACGAGCGCGGCGTCGGCGCACTGCACTTCGAGCACCTCTCCGGGCTCTCGCCCGACGAGCGCCGCAACGTCGTCGCCATCCCGACGACGCCGCTCGACGTGTCCAACCACGACGTGTGGCGCGAGTACTTCGCCGAGTCGCGCGTGCTCATCGTGGCGGGGGTCGCCTTCGACCCGGCGCCGGAGGCCGTGCTCTACACGCTCGAGAAGATGGCCCGCTCGTCGTTCGTCGACGCCGCGGAGCGCAACAACGTGCTCCTCGAGGCGGTGGCGGGCTCCTCGACCATGGTCGTGTCCAGCGCCGACGCGGAGCTGCGGTGCGAGCTCGACGAGATCACCATGCTGCGGCCCAAGATCGAGCCCGAGCTCGCCCCGGGCGAGTGGGAGAGCGTGGGTGCCTACTTCGAGGTCGGCCTCGTGTCGGTCCCCGACGAGTTCATGACCGGCATCAAGCCGGGCTTCGACGTCAACGGCGAGTTCGTCGCCGACGGTGTCTCGGTGGCGGTGCACCGCCACGTGGGCGACGACGTGCGCGCCATGCAGACGGCTGCCTGGGAGCTGCTGCGCTCGCTGGCCCGGGCGGGCGAGTTCCCCCTGCGGCTGACGGTCGAGCACTCGGTGCTCCGGAAGGTGCTCACGGCCTCCGGACGCGACATGGCGCCCGAGCTGCTCGTGCACACCAACGCCGGCCTGGGCGGCATGCTCACCGAGCTGGCGTTCAGCTCCAACGCGGCCATGAAGCCCGACGAGGTCGACTGGTCGGTCAACTCGCAGCTCAACGAGGGCGCCATCGGGGTCCACATCGCGGTCGGCGAGGGCCTCACCGGGGCGCACGTCGACTTCATCGCCATCGACGCCACCACCGACTTCCGGGCCTGAGCGTCATGACCTCCGTCGACGAGCTGGCCCCACGGCGGACGACGCCGCCGGGGGTGGCGTCCGTGCAGGCCTGGCTGGCCGACGTCGCGGCGCGGCACACCATGACGGTGCGCCAGGTCGACCTCGACGACATCGCGCCCTGGCGCGCCGACCCGCTCACGGGCGACCTCGTCCACCCCAGCGGCGGGTTCTTCCGGGTCACGGGCCTCCACGTGGGCCCGGTCGTCGGCGCCGACGACCACCCGGGCACACCGCGTCCGGAGGGCTGGAGCCAGCCGATCATCGACCAGCCCGAGGTCGGGATCCTGGGGTTCGTCGCCGCCCGCGCCGAGGGACGCCTCCACGTGCTCGTGCAGGCCAAGGCGGAGCCCGGGAACCGCAACGGCGTGCAGCTGAGCCCGACGGTGCAGGCGACGTGGAGCAACTACACGGGCAAGCACGGCGGGGCGTCGGTGCCCTACCTCTCGTGGTTCACCGACGCCGGTCGCGGTCGGGTGCTCGTCGACGTCCTGCAGTCGGAGCAGGCGGCCTGGTTCTTCCAGAAGCGCAACCGCAACATGTTCGTCCTCCTCGAGGACCGGGAGGCGCTCGAGGTGCTCCCGGGCTTCCGCTGGGTGCCGCTCGAGGACCTCTACGGCTGCCTGCTCGAGGCCGACCTGGTCAACATGGACGCGCGCACGGTGCTCTCCTGCCTGCCCCTGCACCTCATCGGCGGCTGGCGCGAACCGACCCCCGGCCTCGACGACCGGCTCGCCCGCACCGTGCGGGCGTCCCTGGCGCCCGCGACGGAGGCGCTGCACCCCTACGCCGACCTGCTGAGCTGGCTCACCGGCCTCCGCAGCCGCCCGCTGCGCCGCGCCACGCTGGTCCCGCTGCGCGAGGTCGGCGACGGGTGGCACCGGGCCGACGGGGAGCTGCGCCACGTCGACGGCGGCCGCTTCGCCATCCGGGGCGTGCAGGTCGAGGCGCGTGGCCGTGAGGTGCGCACGTGGCGCCAGCCGCTGCTGGCCCCGCACGCCGAGGGGCTGGCGGTCTGCCTGGCGGCCGCGGTCGACGACGTGCTCCACCTCCTCGTGCGGGCGAGCCCGTCGCCCGGTTACCGCGACGGCGTCGAGCTGGGCCCGACGCTGCAGGACGCCACCGATCCCACCGGTGCCGCCGACGCCGCCCTGCCCCTGCCGCTCCGGTCGCTGGCCGTCGACGCGCCGTCAGGGGCGGTGCTGTTCGAGTCGGTGCTGTCCGAGGAGGGCGGTCGCTTCTGGGACGCCCGCACCCGCTACCGGCTCGTGGCGGTCGACGAGGCCGTGGTCGGCGCCGAGCCGCCCGGGTTCCGCTGGATGAGCCTGCACCAGCTCGGCAGCCTGCTGCAGCACAGCCACTACGTGAACGTCGAGCTGCGCACCCTCGTCGCCGCGGCGCACGGACTGGCGGCGACCCCGGGGGACGTCGCATGAGGGTCCTCCTGGTCTCGCAGGCCGAGTGGAGCCACGCCGCCGGGCTCGTCCCGGTGGGGTGGGGCCTCCGCGCGGCCGGCCACGACGTGCTGTTCGCGACGCAGCCCGACCTCGTCGCCACGCTGGCCACCAGCGGGCTGCCCACCGTGGGGGTCGGCCGCGACCACCGGCTGGGGGCGCTGCTCCAGAGGGTCCCGCCCCGGCGGCGCGTGAGCGGGGGGATGGACACCGCCTGCCTGCGCCCCGGCGTGGACGGCGAGGTGGTGGCACGGGGCTACACCTACCTCGTGCGCTGGTGGTGGGCGCTCGTGAGCGACCCGATGTGCGCCGGCCTCGTCGCGCTGGCCCGTCGCTGGCGTCCCGACCTGGTGGTCTGGGAGACCACGACCTTCGCGGGAGCCGTGGCCGCGGAGGCGGTCGGCGCCCGCCACGTGCGCTTCGCCTGGAGCCTCGACCTCGTCGCCCGCTTCCGCCGGCAGTTCCTGCGGCTGCGGTCGGACGGCGTCCCGGACCCCCGCCCGGACCCGCTCGAGGAGTGGATGGGGCGGTCGGCCGCGCCGTACGGCGTGGAGTTCAGCGAGCGCCTCGTGCACGGCGAGGCGACGATCACCCAGCTGCCCGCCACCCTCCGCGCCGAGGACCCGGCGGACGTCACCTACCTGCCGGTGCGGCACGTGCCCTACAACGGGTCCCGGCCCGTGCCCTCCTGGGTGCTGACCGAACCACCGACGCCCCCGGGCCGGCCGCGGGTCAGCGTCTGCCTCGGCTCGTCGTCGGTGGCGCGGTTCGGGCGCTACGTCTGCTCGGCGCGCGAGGTCGTCCACGGTCTCGCCGCCCTCGACGTCGAGGTGGTGGCCGCGCTCGCGCCGTCGGAGCACGCGTCGCTGGGGTCGCTGCCCGGCAACGTGCGGCTCGAGGAGCACGTCCCGCTGGACGCCCTGCTGCCCACCTGCGCGGTCGCCGTCAACCACGGCGGTCCCGGCACCGTCGCGACCGCGGCGGTGCACGGCGTGCCGCAGCTCGTCCTCCCCGCGGAGTTCGACGCGCCCCTGCTGGCCGACGGGCTGGTGGCGCAGGGCGCCGCCCGGTCCGTGCCCGCCGAGGAGGCCGACGCGGCCACCGTGCGCGACCACGTGACGGCGCTGCTCGACGGTCCGTCGCACCGGAGGGCGGCCCGCGCCCTGCGCGACGAGGTCCGCGCCATGCCCGATCCCTACGCGCTCGGCACCACCCTCACCGACCTGGTGCGGGACGTGCCCGCCGCGCCGCTCGCCACGGCAGGAGCCGCCCGATGACGACGACCGCCCCCACGCCGCTCGCGACCCCCGGGACGCTCGCGGCGTCACCCGCACCGACCCCGCCGCTCACCTCGCTGCGCGCGCTCGTCGCCGGTGGTGACCTCGCGACACCGGTCCCCCCGCTCACCGCGGAGGAGCGGGACGCGATGGAGCGGAGCGTCGCCGTCATGGCGGGCGCGCTCGCCGCCGACGCGCAGGTGTACGGCGTGACGAACGGCTTCGGGGCCCTCGTCGACCACCCCGGGGCCGGCGACGGCACCCGCACGGGGATGGGCCTGATCCACCACCTCGGCACGGCCCAGGGACGCCACCTCGACCCCCGGGTCTGCCGCCTCGCGGTGCTGCTGCGGCTGCACGGCATGCGGCAGGGCTTCTCCGCCGTGACACCCGAGCAGTGGGAGTCGCTCGCCCGGCTCCACGACCGCGGCTTCACCCCGGCCATCCCCGGTGCCGGGACGGTGAGCGCGAGCGGCGACCTCCAGCCCCTGGCCGCCGCGGCGCTCGCCCTGGCCGGCCGGGGCGAGGCCTGGGTGCAGGACGCCACGGGCGCCTGGCGGGTGGTCGACTCCGCCCGCGCGCTGGCGGACGTCGGCTGCGACCCCGTCGCGTGGCCGGCCCGCCTCGCGCTCGCCTTCGTCAACGGCACGAGCGTCAGCCTCGCCGCGGCTCTCGTCAACCTCCAGGAGCTCCAGGCCCACGTGCGCGCGGCCGCCCTGCTCACGGCGCGCCTCGTCGAGGTCGTGGGGATCGGCACGGAGTCGCTGGACCCGGCCATCGCGGCGGTCCGTCGGCAGCCGGGCCAGGCGGAGGTGGCCGGGTGGATCCGCGGCGCGCTCGACCCGGACCGCCCCGCCCGGGTGGAGGGACGTCCGCTGCAGGAGGTCTACAGCATCCGCGCCGCCTCCCAGGTGCTCGGCGCCGTGCTCGACCAGGCCCGGTCGTGCGAGGAGATCCTGCTCCGCGAGGCGAGCGGGGTCACCGACAACCCGGTCTGCGTCGACGGGCGGGTGCTCCACGGCGCGAACTTCCACTCGCTGCCGGTGGGTCTCGCCTCCGACCAGACCGGCCTCGGCGTGCAGCAGGTCGCCTTCCTGCTCGAGCGCCAGCTGGGCGTGCTCTGCTCGAGCGAGCTGAACGGCGGGCTGCCCCCGATGCTGACGTCCTCACCGGGGCTGAGCAGCGGACTGGCCGGCGTGCAGATCAGCGCGACCTCGTTCGTGTCGTCCATCCGGCAGCGCGTGCAGCCGACGACGCTCACCTCGCTGCCGACGAACGGGGCCAACCAGGACCACGTGCCGATGTCGCTGACGGGGGCCATCGCCGTCGGTGAGGCCCTCGAGACGGCGCGCTGGGTGATCGGGTCGCTCGCCGTGGGCCTCGCCCAGCACGCCGCCCTCGGCGGCTGGCCGGCCACCGGGCTGTGGGCCCGGGTCGCGGCGGCCTGCCCGCCGCTCGTCGAGGACCGCCCGCTCGCCGCCGAGGTGCGCGCGTGCGCGCGGCTGGTGCTCGACGCCGTGGAGGAGCACGACGACACCGGGGGAGGAACCTCCCTCGCCGAGGAGCTCGGGAGACGCCAGTGAACGTTGCCACGCCAGCCATCGAGGTCCGGCAGCTGCGCAAGACCTACCGCGGGACCACCGCTCTCGACGGGGTCGACCTCACGGTCGGGACCGGGGAGATCTTCGGCATCCTCGGCCCGAACGGCGCCGGGAAGACGACGACGGTCGAGATCATCGAGGGCCTCACCCGCCCCGACTCCGGTGCGGTCAGCGTGCTCGGGATCGACCCCTTCGGCGACCGGGACGCGCTCCGGCAGGTGCTCGGCGCCCAGCTGCAGGAGAGCCGCCTGCCCGCCAAGCTGCGGGTGCGCGAGGCGCTCAAGCTCTACGCGTCCTTCTACCCCGACCCGGTGCCCGTCGACGAGATGCTCGAGCGGGTGGGTCTGACCGACAAGCGCGCCACCCCCTTCGAGGGCCTCAGCGGGGGGCAGCAGCAACGGCTCTCGATCGCGCTCGCCCTGGTCGGCCGTCCCCGGGTCGCGATCCTCGACGAGGTGACGACGGGCCTGGACCCCACGGCCCGGCGGGCGATGTGGCAGACGATCCTCGACCTGCGGGACGGTGGCCTGACCGTCGTGCTCATCACCCACTTCATGGAGGAGGCCGAGCGCCTCTGCGACCGCGTCGCGCTCATGCGCGGTGGTCGCGTCGTCGCCACCGACACCACCGGCGGGATCATCGAGAGCACCGTCGGCGGGCAGCGGGTCACCTTCGACGTCACGGGCCCTGCGCCCGTCGGGGACCTCGAGCGGCTGCCGGGGGTCACGGGGGTGGAGGCCGACGGCTCCACCGTCCACGTGCTGGGGCGGGGCGACCTCGTCACGGCGGTCACGAGCGCCCTGCACGGCTGGGGCGTCACCTACGAACGGGTGCGGGTCCACCAGGGGACGCTCGACGACGCGTTCCTCCAGCTGACGGGCACCGCCGCGGGTCGCACGGAGGAGGACCGATGAGCACCGCCACCGCTGTCCGCCAGGTCGTCGCCACCGAGGCCAAGCTGGTCTGGCGCGACCCCGCCGGGGTGTTCCTCCCGCTGGCCCTGCCGGCCCTCATCATCGTGATGAGCGGCCTCACCTCCGAGGAGGGCGGGGTCGACGGCACCGGCATCCCGGCCGCCAGCGCGATCGGGATCCCCAACGGGTTCGGCACGATCGTCGCGATCCTCGCGCTGGTCAACATGCCGTCGTTCCTCGCGTCGTACCGCAGTGAGGGCGTGCTGCGGCGCCTGGCCGTCACGCCGGCGCGGCCCTCCTGGGTGCTCCTCGGACAGGTGACCGTCAACGCGGTCCTCGGCATCGTCGGCACGATCCTGTCGCTGGTCGTGGTGGCGACGGTCTTCGAGCTGGTCGCGCCGCGCCTGCTGCTCTGGACCGTCCTCGCGGCGCTGCTCACGACGGCCGCCATGTACGGCATCGGGCTCGTCCTCGCCGCCCTCGTGCCGTCCTCGAGCAGCGCGACGGCCGTCGGCCTCGTCGTCTTCCTCGGCATGCTCACGCTCGGCGGCGGCACGGTGCCGCCCGACGTGCTGCCCGACGTGCTCACCGAGATCGGGCGGGTCCTGCCCTTCGGTGCCGGGACGCAGGCCATGCAGTCCGCCTGGCTCGGTGACGTCCCCGAGGCCCGCGACCTGCTGACGCTGGCCGCCACCGCCGTGGTGCCGACGCTCGTCGCCACCCGTGTCTTCCGTTGGAAGTGACCCGACCGAGAGGGAGCAATCGATGAGCGAACCGGCACGGTGCCGCGTCTGCGGCGAGGGCCTCGCGCCCTTCCTGGACCTCGGCGAGCAGCCGTTGTCCAACGACTTCGCCACCGCGGAGGAGTCGAGCGACTTCAGGTTCCACCTGGAGATCGCCGCCTGCACCGGCTGCACGATGGTGCAGATGGTGCACGAGGTGCCCCGCGAGCTGATGTTCCGCGAGGACTACCCCTACCTCTCGTCGGGCTCGACCCGCATGGCCGAGCACTTCGAGGCCGCGGCCCGCGACGCCCTCGAGCGCGAGCTGCGCATCGACGACCCCTTCGTCGTCGAGCTGGGCTGCAACGACGGGGTCTACCTCAAGCACGTCGCGGCGGCGGGGGTCCGCCACCTGGGGGTCGAGCCGTCCGCGGAGGTGGCCCGACGCGCGGCGAGCCTGGGCGTCGACGTGCGCGTCGACTTCTTCGACGAGGAGCTGGCGCGCGAGGTGCGGGCCAAGGAGGGGCCGGCGAAGGTCGTCTTCGCGGCCAACACCCTCTGCCACATCCCCTACATCGGCTCCGTGCTGGCGGGGGTCGAGGCGCTGCTCCACGACGACGGCGTCTTCTGCTTCGAGGACCCCTACCTGGGCGACATCCTCGCGACGACGGCGTTCGACCAGTTCTACGACGAGCACTTCTACTACTTCAGCGTCCACTCGGTGCAGGCGATGGCCCGCCGCCACGGCCTCGAGCTCGTCGACGTCGCGCCGCAGGCCGTGCACGGCGGCGAGCTGCGCTACACCCTGGCCCGCGCCGGTGCCCGGGCCCCGTCCCCGGCGGTGGCGGCGGCGCTCGAGCAGGAGCGGGCCGCGGGCGTCACGGACCCGGCCCGGCTGCGGGAGTTCGGCGAGCGGGTCCGCACCAACGCCGACGAGCTGGTGGCCGTGCTGGAGGAGGCGCGCGCCGCCGGGCGCAGCGTCGCGGCGTACGGGGCGACGGCGAAGAGCGCGACCGTCCTCAACTACTGCGGGATCGGGCCCGACCTCGTCCCGGTGGTCTACGACTCGAGCCCGACGAAGCAGGGCCGGGTGACCCCCGGGTCGGGCATCCCGGTGGTGCCGAGCGAGGGGTTCCGCGCCTCCTACCCCGACCTCGCGCTGTTGTTCGCCTGGAACCACGCGGCCGAGATCCGTGCCAAGGAGCAGGGCTTCGCCGAGGCGGGGGGCTCGTGGCTGACCTACGTGCCCCGGGTGCAGGTCGACTGAACCGTGCGGGTCCTGCTCGTGGCCTACGCCGAGCGCACCACCACGCAGCCGCTGGTGCCGCTCGGCTGGGGGCTGCGGGCGGCCGGCCACGAGGTGCTCGTCGCGACCCAGCCCGCGGCGGCCGCCCAGGTCGCCACGACGGGGCTGCCGGTGGCCGCGGTCGGTCGGGACCACGGCTTCTGGCGGGTGATGCGCCACGTGGGGTTCGAGCGCGACACCGACGTGCCGGGGTTCGCCTCCGTGCACGGCCGGGCGCGGTCCGCCGCTCCGCCGGACGAGCGCCTGCACGCGGACTACGCCGAGGTCGTGACCTGGTGGTGGCGCACGGTCAACGACCCGATGCTCGACGCGGTGGTGCGGCTCGCGCGCCGCTGGCGTCCCGACGTCGTGGTCTGGGAGACGTCGACCTACGCGGGGGCGGTCGCCGCGGCGGCGTGCGACGCGGCCCACGCGCGGTTCGTCTGGACGGTCGACGTCTTCGCCCGCCTGCGCGCCCGGGTGCACGCCGCCGGCCCCGGCCCCGACGCGCTGCGGGCGTGGCTCGAGCGCTGCGCGCGCCGGTACGACGTGGCGTGGGCCGAGGAGCTCGCCGTCGGCCAGGCGACGATCACCTTCCTGCCCGCTGCGCTGCGGGGCCCGGCGCCCGACCGCTCCAGAGGTCCCGACCGCCCCGGAGGCGCGGTGGTGCTGCCGGTGCGACCCGTGCCGTTCCCGGGGCGCTCGGTGCTGCCGCGCTGGCTCACCGAACGGCCCCCGCGACCCCGCGTGGTGGTGTGCTTCGGCACGACCGGGGCGGAGCACTTCGGCACGGACGGGGCCCACCTCGGCGACGTGGTGCGGGGGCTGGGCGGGCTCGGTGCCGACGTCGTGGTGGCGACGGCCGCACCGGAGACCATCGACGGCGTCGCCCTGCCCGCCGGGGTGCGCGTCGAGCCGTTCCTGCCCCTCGACGCGCTCATGCGGTCGTGCGCGCTGCTCGTCAGCCACGGCGGGCCCGGCACGGTGGCGACGGGCGTCGCCCACGGCGTACCGCAGCTCGTCGTGCCGGGGGAGTTCGACGGACCGGAGCTGGCCGCGCACCTCGCGGCCACCGGGGCGGCCGCGGTGCTGGAGCGCCCCGCGGCGTCGCCGGAGGCCGTGACCGCCGCGGCGGACGGGCTGCTCCGGTCGGGGGCCGTCACGGCGGCCGCCCGACGACTGCAGGACGAGGCACGGGCGATGCCCGCGCCGGCCGAGCTGGCCGCGCCGCTCGCGGCGCTGCGGGGAGGGCGGGTGCGGTGACCACGAACGACGGCGACGACCGAGGAGACGAGGCAGCGGTGACGACGGACGAGAGCACGACCGGGACGGTGCGACCCTTCACGGGCGCGGAGTACCTCGACAGCCTGGCCGACGGCCGGGACGTCGTCATCCACGGCGAGCGGGTGAAGGACGTGACGACGCACCCCGCCTTCGCCGCGAACGCGCGCGTGATCGCGGGGCTCTACGACGCCCTGTGGGAGGAGCCGGGCCGGTCGGACCTGACCGTGCCCACCGACACGGGCAACGGCGGGTTCACCCACCCGTTCTTCCGGCCCCCGCGGTCGCGCGAGGACCTGGAGACGGCGCGGACGGCCATCGAGGCGTGGCAGCGGCGCTGCTACGGCTGGCTGGGTCGCACCCCGGACTACAAGGCCTCGTTCCTCGCGACGCTGGGCGCGAACGCGGAGTTCTACGGCGAGTACGCCCCCAACGCGCGCCGCTGGTTCACCGCGGCGCAGGAGCGGGTGCTCCACGTGAACCACGCGCTCGTCCACCCGCCGGTCGACCGCCACCTGCCGCCCGACGAGGTGCGGGACGTCTACGTGCACGCCGAGGGCGACAACGACGCGGGCGTGATCGTGTCGGGCGCCAAGGTCGTCGCGACCGGGTCGGCGCTGACCCACCACAACTTCATCGCGCACCACGGGATGCCGGTGCAGCGGCCGGAGTTCGCGCTGGCGTTCATGGCCCCGGTGGACACGCCCGGGTGCACGATCCTGTGCCGCACGTCGTACGCGCAGTCGGCCGCCGCGACCGGCTCGCCGTTCGACTACCCGCTGAGCAGCCGCATGGACGAGAACGACACGATCATCGTGTTCGACAAGGCGCTCATCCCCTGGGAGAACGTCCTCGTCTACCGGGACGTGGAGATGGCCAACGGCTTCTTCCACCGCTCGGGCTTCCTGCCGCGGTTCGCGCTCCACGGGGCCACGCGCCTCGCGGTGAAGCTGGAGTTCATCGCGGGCCTGATGCTGCGGGCGATCGAGGTCAACGGCACCGGCGACTTCCGGCGCACGCAGGCCGCGGTCGGCGAGGTCATGACGTGGCGCCACACCATGCGGGCCCTCTCGGACGCGATGATCCACTCCGCGGGGCCGTGGACGGGGCCCTACGTGCAGCCGCCGGCGGAGTACGCCCTCGCCTACCGCGTGCTCGGCCCCATCGCCTACGCCCAGGTGCGCAGCCTCGTGCTGAGCACCGTCGGCAGCGGGCTCATCTACCTCAACTCGGGCGTCGAGGACTTCGCCGCGCCGGACGTCCGGGCGCTCCTGGACCGTTACCTGCGGGGGTCCGGGGGCCACGACGCCGTCGGACGGGTGAAGGTGATGAAGCTGCTCTGGGACGCCGTCGGCACCGAGTTCGGCGGGCGGCACGAGCTCTACGAGCGCAGCTACGCCGGCAACGAGGAGGACACCCGGATCCAGGTCGCCCGGGGAGCCGCCGGGTCCGGTCTCGCCGACCGCATGCTGGCGCTGGTCGACGACTGCATGGCGTCCTACGACCTCGACGGCTGGGTGGACTGACCGGGGAGCTCGTAGTAGCCGTGGGCACCCGCCCACGCCGCCAGCTCGACCCGGCGGGTCGTGTCGGTGCGCTTGCGCAGGGCGGAGACCCGTCGCCGCACCGTCGCCTCGCTGACGTAGGAGCTGCGGGCGATCTCGAGGTCGGAGAGACCCTGCGCGACCATGGCGAGGAGCTCCCGCTCGTCGGCGCTGAGCGAGGGCACGGCGGCGGTCTGGGCTCCGCGCAGCAGGAGCGACTGCAGGAAGCGGCCGGTCTCGCCCGCCCGGTCGAGCTGCACGATCATGTGGCCGCACTGGATCATCTCCAGCGCCGACACGAGCTCCTCGGGGGCCAGGCCGGCGCCGAGCACGCCGGAGGGCCGGCACTTCAGCAGCTGGGCCAGGGCCGACTTGCTGACGGAGCGCTCGCAGGTGATGAGCAGCACCAGGTGGGTCGTCGACGGCGGCAGGGCACGGCACCACCGCACAGCGGCGGCCGGGTCGCCGCAGACGTCCACGACGACCCAGGTGCTGGCGGCGACGAGCGCGGGCTCGATGGGCGACTCGCCCAGCACGATGCGGGTGGACGTCAACCCGCGGGCGGCGGCCTGCTCGGCGAAGGTGGAGGCGATGAAGGGCCGGTTGCTCAGCACCAGCAGCTCGGCGGGTGCATCGGCAGCGGCGGTGTCGGCGGCGTCGGTGGCGGCGTCGGCGGCGAGGTGCGGACGAGGCGCCGGTGGCGCTTCGGTCATCGCGCGGGCACCGGGTCGACCGGACGTGCGTCGCCGCAGCCCCCGTGGTCGTCGTGTCGTCTGCCCGAGAACCTCATCTGGTGCCGCCCCCTCGTCTGGAGCGCCGGGACCCGTCTCCCATGGTGTCCCCGCACTCGTGGTCGTCCGATCCCCTAGGAGAATACGGAACGGAGGAGCCCGCGTTCCAGTATCAGAAACGACCGGAATCGTCCAGAATTTGTGGCGAATGGCGGGAACTCGTCGGGCCGTCGGCTCGTTGTCCGGGAAGGTGCGTTCTGCCGTCCTGGGCTCTGCCCGGTGCGCGGTCCGCCGCGCCGTCCCGTGCGCCGTCCCCCGCGCCGTACGTCGGGAGGAGACCGGCGGCGAGCGCCTCCGCGAGCGTGGGGGCAGAGGCGTCCCGGGCCGACATCACGGGCTCGAGGTCGGCCGGGATCGGGAGGCCGAGCGCCGGGTCGAGCGGGCTCACCGTCCGCTCCCGCTCGGGCGCGTAGACGCTGGAGCAGAGGTAGAGCACCGTCGACGCGTCCTCCAGCGCGCAGAAGGCGTGGCCCAGGCCCTCGCCGATGAGCACGGCGCGGCGGTCGACGCTGTCGAGCCGCACGCACTCCCACGTGCCGAAGGTCGGCGAGCCCACCCGCAGGTCGACGACGAAGTCGAGGAACGACCCCGTGAGGGCGGTGACGTACTTGGCCTGCCCCGGCGGCACGTCGGCGAAGTGGACGCCCCGCACGGTGCCGCGGCCGCTGACCGACACGTTCGTCTGCCACACGTCGAGGTCGTGGCCCGTCACCGCGGCGACGGTGTCGCGGCGGAACGACTCCAGGAAGACGCCGCGCTCGTCGGGGAGCTGCACCGGGGTCACCGTCCAGGCGCCCTCGATGCGGGTCGGCACTACCTCCATGGCCTCTCCCTGTCGCCGCGGCCCGTCGGGGTCGGTCGCGACCCTAGCGCTGCGGTGCGTCGGGAGCCGACGACCTCGGCCCAGGTTGAGCGGAGCCGCTCCGGCTCGACCCGGAGCGGTCGTGGTGGGCAGTCCGGCACTTTCCCCGGCTGACCGGGGAACACGCCACTTAGACCATCAAATTTGATGGTCAAAGCGACACTTTCCCCGGCTGACCGGGGAAAGTTGTCAACTCCTGTGACTCGCCCCCGGGCCTAGAACGCGTAGCGGCGGGCGCGCTGCGACACCGACCCCGCGCCCGCGACGAGCAGGCGCGACAGCTCGTGCTCGAGCACCCCGCCGACGCGCGCGCAGAACGCCTCGGGCTCCTCGGCGGCGTCGGGCAGCTCGGGCACGACGACGTCGACGACGCCACGGGCCGCGAGGTCGAGGGCGCGCACCTGCTGGGCGCGGGCCATCTCGGCGGCGTGGTCGAGGTCGCGGTGCACGATCGCGCTCGCGCCCTCGGGCGGCAGCGGTGAGAGCCACGCGTGCTGCGCGGCGACGACCCGGTCGGCGGGCAGGAGCGCGAGGGCGCCGCCGCCGTTGCCCTCGCCGAGCATGAGGCACAGCGTGGGCGCGTCGAGGGTGACGAGGTCGGCGAGGCAGCGGGCGATCTCGCCGGCGAGACCGCCGTTCTCGGCGTCGGCCGACAGCGCGGCACCCTGGGTGTCGATGACCGTCATCAGCGGCAGCTTGAGGTCGGACGCGAGCCGCATCCCCCGGCGGGCTTCCCGCAGCGCCTCGGGTCCCATCGGGTGCTCCCGCGTCTGCCCCCGCCGGTCCTGGCCGAGGAAGACGCAGGGCGCGTCGCCGAAGCGCGCCAGCGCGATGATGAGGCCGGGGTCGGCCTCGCCCTCGCCGGTGCCGTTGAGCAGCACGACGTCGCTCGCGGCGTACTTGAGCAGGCGCCGCACCCCCGGGCGCTCCGGGTTGCGGGACCGCGTCACGGCGTCCCAGGTGTCGACGTCGGGGACGGGGGCGAGGTCGGGCGGCGGCACCGTGCCGACGCCCCGGCGGCGGGCGAGCAGGATGGTGAGGGCCCGGTCGACGATATCGACGATGTCCTCGGGCGCGACGACGGCGTCGATGATGCCGCGCGCGTAGAGGTTCTCCGACGTCTGCACGCCCTCGGGGAACGGCTGGCCGTAGAGCGCCTCGTAGACCCGCGGTCCGAGGAACCCGACGAGCGCGCCCGGCTCCGCGACCGTCACGTGGCCCAGCGAGCCCCACGAGGCCATGACGCCGCCGGTCGTGGGGTGGCGGAGGTAGACGAGGTAGGGCAGCCCGGCCTTCTTGTGCGTCGCCACCGCCGCCGAGATCCGCACCATCTGCACGAACGCCGGCGTGCCCTCCTGCATGCGCGTGCCGCCCGACACCGGCGCCGCCAGCAGCGGGAGCCCCTCGGCGGTGGCGCGCTCCACGGCGGCGACCACGCGGTCCGCGGCCGCCCGCCCGATCGAGCCCGCGAGGAACCGGAACTCGCCGAGCATGACCGCGACGCGGCGTCCGCGGATGAGGCCCTCGCCCGTCACGACGGACTCGTCCGTGCCGGCCTTCTCGGCGGCGGCGGCGAGCTCCGCGGCGTACCCCTCCGCGATGTCCCCGCGTTCCGGGGGCGTGTCCCAGGAACGCCACCTGCCGGCGTCGATGACGAGGTCGACGAGGTCGTGGGAGGTCAGCCGCGTGGTCACGCCCCGACGCTAGCGCGGGGGCCGGTGCCGGGGGAGGGGTACGGCGCGGACGGGTCCACCCCGTCGGGTGAGTCCGTTGGGGTGAGGGGGCTACAACCTCTGACATGGACCTCGGCATCGCAGGACGCACCGCACTCGTCACCGGAGGCGACTCCGGCATCGGCTGGCACACCGCCCGCATCCTCCTCGCGGAGGGCGCCACCGTCGTGCTCAGCGACAAGGACCCCGACTCCCTCGCGGAGGCGGCGGCCAAGCTCGACGCCCCGGACGGCCGGCTGCACCACGTGGCCGCCGACCTCACCTCGGAGGCGGCAGCGCTCGAGCTGCGCGACGCCGTGCTCGGGCTCGTGCCCACGATCGACGTGCTCGTCCACGCGGCCGGGGTGACCGGTGCGCAGGGCAAGTTCCACGAGATCGACGACGACGGCTGGGTCGACACCCTCACCATCGACCTGCTCGCCCCGGTCCGCGTGACGCGGGCGTTCCTCCCCGCGCTGCGCGACGGCGGCTGGGGCCGGATCGTCTACCTGACCAGCGAGGACGCGCTCCAGCCCTACGACGACGAGCTGCCCTACTGCGCCGCCAAGGCCGGCGTGCTGTCGTTCGCGAAGGGTCTCTCCCGCTCGTACGCCGCGGAGGGTCTCCTCGTGAACTGCGTGTCGCCCGCGTTCATCTCCACGCCGATGACCGACGCGATGATGGAGAAGCGGTCCGACGAGCTGGGCGTGTCGTTCGACGAGGCCATCGAGAGCTTCCTCGACGAGGAGCGGCCCTACATGGAGCTCGGCCGCCGCGGGAAGCCGGAGGAGGTGGCCAACGTGGTCGCTTTCCTCTGCTCCGACCTGGCGTCGTTCGTCAACGGGTCGAACTACCGCGTCGACTCGGGGTCGGTCGCGACGATCTGAGGGCCCGTCCGGCTGCGCCGCGGGTCAGGCCAGGAGCCCCGCGCGCCGGGCCAGCACGACGGCCTCGAGCCGCGTGGCGGCGCCGAGCTTGGCCATCACGTTCTTCACGTAGCCCTTGACCGTGTGCAGGGTCAGCCCCAGCTCCTCGGCGATGCGGGCGTTGCTCGACCCGAGGGCGACGAGGGCGAGCACGTCGCGCTCCCGCTGGGTGAGGTGCACGAGGGCGAGCGCCTCGGCGGACGCGGGCGCCTCGGGGGCAAGGTTGTCGGCGGCCCGCACGAGGGCGTCGCGGAGCAGCGGGTCGTCGAGGTCGGCGGCGAGGCGGCGGAGGTCGGCGTACGTCGCGCGCACCCGTTCGCGCAGGGCGGCGGCCCCGTCGTCGTGCGCCGTGTCGAGGGCACGCGCCACGGCCAGCGCCTGCTCGAGGGCGCGGGCCTCCGCGGTCAGCACGTCGAGCGTGCGGCCCCCCAGGTCGCCGGGGGAGTGGAGCGCGCCGTACAGGACCGCGACGGGACGTCGGTCGACCACGACGGGCACGGCCGCCATGGCGTGGAGGCCCTCGGCGGCGATGATCGCGTCGTACCGGTGGGAGATCGAGCGGCTGCTCAGGTAGTCGCTGAACGCGTGCGCGCGCCCGAGCGCGAGGACCCGGCCGCCGAGGCCGTGGCCCGGCTGCAGCGTCGTGCCGGCGAGGCGTCCGACCGTGCGGCCCTCGAACCGGTCGAGGGTGACCCGACCCTCCACCACGGAGCCGGCGAAGGCGAGCGAGACGGCGGCGCCGCGGCGTACCCGCCCCAGCGTCTCGTCCAGCGCTCGACCGCTCATGCGACCTCCTCCGCACCCCTCCTCGGAGGGTGGCGGGCGGCCGACGGCGCCCGCACCATGTGACCTCCGTGACACACCGACCGTCATTCTAGGAGGAACCCGTGACCGCCGTCGTCGCCGATCGCGTCCGTGAGGAGCTCGAGGGCTGGCTGGCCGCCTACGCCGCCCCCGACGCCTGCGCCGCCACCCTGCTCAACGACGGCCACGCCCCGGACGCCGTGGCCTTCCGGCTGCTCGACGCGTGCTACGGCGAGCGCGTGCTGACCCACGGCGAGCTGCGCGACCTGTCCTCCCGCCTCGCCACCGGCCTCGCCGAGCGCGGCGTGGGCGCGGGCGACCGGGTGGGGGTGCTCATGGGCAAGCGGCTGGAGTACGTCGTCACCCTCCTCGCGCTCTGGCGCCTCGGCGCCGCCCTGGTGCCGCTCTTCACCGCCTTCCAGACCGGGGCGATCGAGACGCGCACCTCCGGCAGCGGCGCCCGGCTGGTCGTCACCGAGCCCTCGCAGCGCTCGAAGCTGGACCCCATCCCGGGTCTCGACGTGCTCGTGACCGGCGACGAGTTCGACGCCCTCCTCACCCGCGAGCCGCTCGCCGAGCCGGTCGCGGTCGGCGGCGACGGCCTCCTCGCGATGCTGTTCACCAGCGGCACGACGGGCAAGCCCAAGGGCGTGCCGATCCCGGTGCGGGCGCTGGCCGCCTTCCACGCCTACGTGGACCTCGGGCTCGACGTCCGGCCCGACGACGTGTTCTGGAACGCCGCCGACCCGGGCTGGGCCTACGGGCTCTACTACGGGATCCTCGGCCCGCTGGTCGCCGGTCGGCCCAACATCCTGCTCGACGCCGGGTTCTCCCCGGACGCCACCCGCGAGGTGTTCACCCGCTGCGGGGTGACCAGCTTCGCGGGCGCCCCGACGATGTACCGCGCCATGTCGAAGGACCCCTCCTTCACCGGCTTCTCCCTGCGCCGCGCCTCGTCGGCGGGCGAGCCGTTGACGCCGGACGTCGTCGCGTGGGGGCGCGAGGCGTTGGGCGTCGAGGTGCGCGACCACTACGGCCAGACCGAGCACGGCATGTGCATCGTCAACGCCTGGCACGACGACGTGCGCCAGCCCGTGCGTACCGGCTCCATGGGCCCCGCCCTGCCCGGCTTCACCGCCGGCGTGGTCGACGGCCAGATCGCCCTCGACGTGGAGGCGTCGCCGCTGATGTTCTTCCGCGGCTACCACGAGGCGCCGGAGAAGTCGGCGGAGCGGTTCACGCGGGACGGCCGCTGGTACCTCACCGGCGACATCGGCCGCGTCGACGAGGACGGCCACTTCTTCTTCGCCTCCCGCGACGACGACGTCATCCTCGCCTCGGGCTACCGCATCGGACCGTTCGACGTGGAGAGCGTGCTCGTCACGCACCCCTCCGTCGTCGACGTCGCGGTCGTCGGCAAGCCCGACGAGGTGCGCGGGGAGGCCGTGACGGCGTACGTCGTGCTCGCCCCCGGCACCGCGCCGACCGACGGGCTCGCGGTCGAGCTGCAGCAGCTGGTGCGCAACCAGTACTCCGCCCACGCCTACCCCCGCGTCGTGCACTTCGTCGAGGAGCTGCCCAAGACGCCCAGCGGGAAGGTGCAGCGCTACCTGCTGCGCCAGCGGCAGGACTGATCTCCCCGGGTGGTCGGGGCATGGACGCCGGCCACCCGGGGTAACCAGCGGCCCGTGGGCGACGACGCGGTGCGGGTGCTGGTGGGGATCGGCGTCGGGCTGCTGCTCGTCTTCCTGGTGCTGGCCCTCGTCTACCGCTTCCGGCGGCTGCCCTTCGCCCACCGGGCGATGTTCCAGCCGTCGCCGCGGGTGCTCGGCGACGCCGAGGGCCAGCGGTTCCTGGCGGTGCCGACGGTGTCGACCCATCGTGGCCGTCCCGGTCGGATGCAGCCGGTGCGCGGCCACCTCTCGCGCGCCGACGAGGTCGTCATCGGGCCGGCGGGCGTGGACCACCACCGCCGCAGCCTCGTGCGTCCCCTCGCGCGCCACGTGCTGCCGTACGGCGAGGTGCGGTCCGTCGAGGCCCGCAGCGCCCACGGCGCGGCGCAGGTGGCGGTGCTGCTGCGGGACGGGAGCGAGCTGCTGATCAGCGCCGCGTCGATGGCGGCGCAGCAGGCCGCCGTGACCGAGATCCGGTGGCGCTGCGGGGACGGGGCGGCGCCGGCCGACCCCTAGTCACCGCCGGCCGCGAGTTCTGCGGAACGGACGCAACGCGGGGCGCCCCCAGACCGCATCCGTTCCGCAGGACGTACGGCGCGGGCTACAGCTCGACGCCCTCGGCCCGCAGCGTCTCCTGCGCGACGCGGAAGGCGGCCGCGGCGGCGGGCGTGCCGCAGTGGACGGCGGTCTGCAGGAGGACCTCCGCCAGCTCGTCGACGCTGACCCCGTTGCGGAGCGCGGCGCGCACGTGGACGGCGAGCTCCTCGTGGTCGCGCTGCGCCACGAGCGCGGTGAGGGCGACGACGGACCGCGTGCGGCGGTCGAGGCCGGTGCGGGACCAGACGGAGCCCCAGGCGTACTGCGTCACCAGGTCGTCGAAGTCCCGCGTGAACGGGGTCGGCGCGTCGCCGGCGCCGTCGAGGTGCACGTCGCCGAGCACCTGGCGCCGCACGATCGCGCCCGCGGCCGCGCGCTGCGACTCGGTGATGACCGCGCCCTGCTCCAGGTGGCGGCGCAGCAGGTCGGCCACCTCGGCGGGCGCCTCGGCAGGGGCGAGGTGCGCCACGTCCTCGAGCACGACGGCGCGGCCGTCCGCCACCCCGGCGGCGATCGTCTGGAGGTCCGACGGCGGGGTCGCCTCGTCGCACACCCCGGCCACCGTCAGCACGGGGACCCGGATGGAGCCCAGCCGGTCCCGCACGTCGAACGTCGCGAGTGCCTTGCAGACCGCGGCGTACCCGCTCGCGTCGGCCTCCTCGAGCGACGCCAGGAGCGCCTGGGCGGCCTCCGGCTCGCGGTCGGGGAAACCCGGCGCGAACCAGCGCTTCGCCGAGCCCTCGACCATCGTGGCCGTGCCGAACGCCCGCACCATCGCGGCCCGCTCGTGCCACCCGTCGGGCGTGCCGATCTTCGCGCCGGTGCAGATCAGGGCTGCCGCGGCCACCCGCTCGGGGGCGTCGAGCAGCAGCTGCAGGCCCACGGCGCCGCCGACCGACACCCCGGCGTAGACGAACGTGCCGCTCGCCTCGCCCCGCTCGCGCAGGATGCGCTCGGCGAACGCGAGCACGCCCCCGGCCAGCTCCGCCATCGTGAAGGCCTCGCCGGGCGCCGGGCTCGTCCCGTGCCCCGGCAGGTCCCAGCCGACCACGTGGTGGTCCTCGGCGAGCAGTGCCGCGCTCCGCTCCCAGAGCGCGGTCGCGGAGGTGCCGAGGGACGGGCCGAGCAGCAGCAGCGGGCCGTTGCCGGCCTCGCTCAGCTCGACGCCGTCGATGACGGGGACGCTCATGGGCGGGTCCTGTTCTGCACGATCTGGTCGGTGATGCCGAGGTACGACGAGGGGCCGCCGTCATCGGCAGCATTCTCCCCACCCGTTCCGGCGACCTCGACGAGACCCCGCACGGCGTCGCGCTCGGCCAGCAGCGCACCGGCCGCGCGGGCGCGCTCGCGCATGGCGACGACGTCGACCTGGAGGCCCGCGACCAGCTCGGACGTGTGCGCCGCGGCGACGACGGTGCGTCGGGCGAGGTCCCGCAGGGTCGCCCACTCGGCGTGCCACGCGCCGTCCGGCCGCTCGTCGTTCGCGAACGCCGCGGCCGTGTGGAGCGTGCCCGCCAGGCCCGGAGCGGTGATCGCGGCGCGACGTACGAGCACCGCCAGCACCGGGTTCTGCTTCTGCGGGATCGTGGACGAGCCCCCGCGGCCGGTGCCGAGCGGCTCGGCGACCTCCGCGATCTCGGGACGCGTCAGCGTGAGCACGTCCGAGGCGATGCGGCCCATGGCGGAGCTCGCCGTCGCGAGGGCGTCCCCGACGCGCGTCACCGGGAAGCGCGTCGTGTGCCACGGCGCCGCCGGCACCAGGCCGAGCGCCGCCGCCGTCTCGCGGGCGAGCGCGACGGTCGCGCCCTCCGGGTCGCGGAGGCCGCGGCGCCGCGCGAGCTCCACGGTGACGGCGAGCGTGCCCGCGGCCCCGCCCACCTGCGCCGGCAGCACCGAGTGCGCGAACGCCACCGAGGCCCGCGCGTCCTCGATCCCCGCCAGCCACCCGCTGGCCTTGAGGCCGAACGTGATGGGGACGGCGTGCTGGGTGAGCGTGCGCCCCACCATCACCGTGCCGCGGTGGGCGCCGGCGAGCGCGTCGAGGGCCTGGGCCTGGGTGCCGAGCTCGATCTCGAGCCGGCGCAGGGCCGTCCCCGCGCACAGCATCAGCGCCGTGTCGACCACGTCCTGGCTGGAGAGGCCCTGGTGGAGCCACTGGGCGGTCTCCTCCCGGCCGGCCTCGACGAGCCGGTTGCGGAGCGTCGAGACCAGCGGGATGACGGGGTTCCCCCCGCCCTCGGCGTCGAGGACGATCCGGGCGACGTCGCTGCCGTCGAGCAGCTCGAGCAGCTCGTCGGCGCTCACGGCGACGCCGCGGGGCGCCAGCCCGTGCGCCACGAGGCCGGCCGACCAGGCCGCCTCGAGCGCCACCATCCCCTCGAGGAGTGCGGAGTCGGCGAAGAGGGCACCTGCCCGCTCGTCACCCGGCCAGAAGAGGTCGCTCACGCCCCCAGTGTCCAGGGTGCGCCAGAGCGGCCCACCCGACGTACGACGACGGCCCCGCCTCCACGGGGGAGACGGGGCCGTCGGCGGTGGGTCGGATCAGCCGCGGGTCACGGACGCGGCGGGTCCTGCGGTCGCTCGAACTGCGACGTGTCGCCGCCCGCGGGGGGACGCACGATCGTCTGCTCGCTCGGGTCGTCCTGCGGGGCCGGCGGCTGCTGCGCGGGCTGGCCCTGCGGGGCGCCCCACGCCTGCTGTCCGGGCTGGCCCGGCTGGCCCTGGGGCTGGCCGTAGCCACCCTGCTGGCCGGGCTGGCCCTGCTGCGGCCACTGCTGGCCCGGCTGGCCCTGGGGCGCGCCGTACTGACCGGGCTGCCCCTGCGGCTGGCCGTAGCCACCCTGCTGGCCGTAGCCACCCTGCTGGCCCGGCTGGCCGTACTGGCCCGGCTGACCCGGCTGGCCGTACTGACCGGGCTGGCCCTGCGGAGCGCCGTACGGGCCCGGCTGGCCCTGCGGCTGGCCGTAGCCACCCTGCGGGCCGGGCTGGCCGTACTGACCCGGCTGGCCAGGCTGCCCGTACTGGCCCTGCTGCGCACCGGCCGGCTGCCCGCCCTGCGGCAGGATCGAGCCGAGCACGTTGCGGATCGACGGCGGGGCCGTCAGCGCGGCGATGGCCAGGCCGGAGAGGCCGAGCCAGGCGCCGGCCGAGTAGACCGAGAGGCTGTAGCCGTTGAGCGCGTCGGAGCCGTTGAGCACCGCGACGTAGACGATGCCGAGGACGAAGTTGCCGGCCACCATGCCGACGACGACCAGACGACCCTTGCGGGGGTCGGACAGCATCGTCGTCGGGATGACCGCGAGCGCGATCGCGATGACGCCGAAGACGAGCGAGACGATCGTCGAGCCGGTGAAGCCGTCGCCGAGGAAGTCCTCGGTCTGGATGTAGATCAGCACGAGGAGCGTGCCGAGGACCGTGAGGCCGACGACAGCGGCGTTGACGTAGAGCGCCAGCTTGGCCGCGCCGACCCAGGCCCAGAACGGCTCCTGGGGCGTGGTCGCCCGCTGCACGGGGCGCGTCACGAGGAGACCGGCGAGCAGGCCGACCGTGAAGAACGTCGAGCCGGGCACGTTCCAGCCGTGCAGCTCGGCGTCGAAGATCGAGCCGTCGTCCCCGGCGAACATGGCGGTCACGAGACCCACCAGGAGCAGCGTGGCCAGCACGAGGCGGGCCTCCTCGCTGCGCTTCATCAGGGTGAGGGTCGGCCAGGCGATGGCGACGACGGGGATCAGCACCGACACCACCACGAGCGCGGCGAACGCGAGGAACGGGTCGAAGATCTCGACGTCCTCGGCGAGGCCCCAGACGATGTAGAGCAGGAACGTCAGCACCGCGAGGCCGACGGTCGCCCACGCCAGGATCCACGTCGCCTTCCACCAGATCGCCTCACCGGTGGCCTGGCCGTTCGTCTCCTCCGACTGGCGCGGGGAGATGGCGAGGACGGCACCCGCCATGGCGAGGGCCACGCCGGCGCCGATCCCGCCGTCGAAGCGGTCGCCGCCGGAGATGAGCTCATTGATGAGCGCCGCCAGCACGCTGCCCACGTAGGGCAGCAGGAGCGCGGCCTTCGCGAGCGTCACCTGCACCGGCGGGAT
The DNA here is from genome assembly GCA_038184435.1 of Nocardioides alkalitolerans. Lineage (NCBI taxonomy): Bacteria > Bacillati > Actinomycetota > Actinomycetes > Propionibacteriales > Nocardioidaceae > Nocardioides > Nocardioides alkalitolerans. The sequence continues at coordinate 3,855,722 of CP116227.1, forward strand.
GGGCAGGACGTTCGACTTGACGAGGTAGGGCACCGCGACGGAGAAGATGCCGATGAGGGCGGAGACCCACACCCACCAGCGCTCGGCGCCGACGCCGTTGGAGTCCCACAGCGTCCACAGCGGCGCCAGCAGCAGCAGGAACGCCCCGCCGTCACGCACGTAGTCGCTGATGGGCGTGCCCGCGAACGGATTCACCTTGGGGACGGAGGGCCGTGGCGGGGCCTGGGGCGCGCCGTACCCCGGCTGCCCGTAGCCCTGCTGGCCCCATCCCGGCTGGCCCTGCGGCGGGCCCTGGGGGTAGCCACCCTGCTGCGGGTAGCCCTGCTGCGGGTAGCCGCCCGGCTGGCCCTGCGGCGGCGGAGCGCCCCACGGCTGGCCCTGCTGACCGGGCTGGCCCGGCTGGCCGGGGGGCGGGGGCGGCTGCTGGCCCCAGCCCGGCTGGCCCTGGGGCGCGCCGTACCCGGGAGCACCCGGCTGCGGGGGTTGGCCGCCCTGCTGCGGATAGGGATCGGACGGGTTCGACATTCGAGTGCTCCTCGCATCGACTCGGTGCGGGCCTGGACCCGCAACGTAGCAATTCAGGCACCACGCGACGACGGGTCGTCGCCGCGTGGACCGGCGGGTCCTGCTTCCCCACTTACCCACGACTTACTCCTGTGGCGGGGCACGGGTGTGGACGGCGATACGATGCGGCCCGTGACGGACGCTGCTGCTCCCGCTGTTTCCCCCTCGGTCCTCGACACCGTCGAGCGTGCGGCGGGCGACCCCGACCGCAGCCAGCCGTGGGCCGACCTCGGTCTGAAGGAGGACGAGTACGCCCGCATCCGCGAGATCCTCGGGCGCCGCCCGACGTCGAGCGAGCTGGCGATGTACTCCGTCATGTGGAGCGAGCACTGCTCCTACAAGAGCTCCAAGGTGCACCTGCGCCAGTTCTCCGAGATCCCGCAGGAGACGCGGGCCGGAAAGATGCTCGCCGGCATCGGCGAGAACGCGGGCGTCATCGACATCGGCCAGGGCTACGCGGTGACGTTCAAAGTGGAGAGCCACAACCACCCGTCCTACGTCGAGCCCCACCAGGGCGCCGCGACGGGCATCGGCGGCATCGTCCGCGACATCCTCGCCATGGGCGCCCGCCCGGTCGCCGTCATGGACCCGCTGCGCTTCGGACCGCTCGACGCGGAGGACACGTCCCGCGTGCTGCCCGGCATCGTCGAGGGCGTCGGCCACTACGGCAACTGCCTCGGCCTGCCCAACATCGGCGGCGAGGCGGTCTTCGACGCGACGTACCTCGGCAACCCCCTCGTCAACGCCCTCTGCGTCGGCGTGCTGCGCCACGAGGACCTCCACCTCGCCAAGGCGAGCGGTGCGGGCAACCAGGTGATCCTGTACGGCGCGCGCACCGGCGGCGACGGCATCGGGGGCGTCTCCGTGCTCGCCTCCGAGACGTTCGACGCCGACGGGCCTGCGAAGCGCCCGAGCGTGCAGGTCGGCGACCCCTTCATGGAGAAGCTGCTCATCGAGTGCACGCTCGAGCTGTTCGCGGCCGGCGTGGTCGCCGGCATCCAGGACCTCGGCGGCGCCGGTCTCTCGTGCGCCACCTCCGAGCTCGCCAGCGCCGGCGACGGCGGCATGCACGTCGAGCTCGACAAGGTGCTGCTCCGCGACTCCACGCTCGCTCCCGAGGAGATCCTCATGAGCGAGAGCCAGGAGCGGATGATGGCCGTCGTCGAGCCCGACGACGTGGCCGCGTTCCTCGCGATCTGCGCCAAGTGGGACGTCGAGGCCGTGGTCATCGGCGAGGTCACCGACACCGGCCGTCTCGAGATCGACTGGCACGGCGAGCGCGTCGTCGACGTGCCGCCGCGCACGGTGGCCCACGACGGACCGGTCTACGAGCGTCCCTTCGCCCGGCCCGACTGGCAGGACGGCCTCCAGGCCGACGCCGCCGAGGCCCTCCCGCGGCCGAGCGGCGGCGACGAGCTGCGGGAGACCCTGCTCCGCCTGGTCGCGTCGCCGAACCTCTGCGACAAGTCGTGGATCACGGACCAGTACGACCGCTACGTGCGGGGCAACACCGTGCTCGCGCAGCCGTCGGACTCCGGCATGGTGCGCGTCGACGACGAGACCAACCTCGGTGTCGCGGTCTCCACGGACTGCAACGGTCGCTTCGCGAAGCTCGACCCCTACGCCGGCGCGCAGCTCGCGCTCGCCGAGTCGTACCGCAACGTCGCGACGGGTGGCGCCGTGCCGCTCGCCGTCTCCGACTGCCTCAACTTCGGCTCGCCCGAGGACCCGGCCGTCATGTGGCAGTTCGCCGAGGCCTGCCGCGGCCTCAAGGACGCCTGCCTCGAGCTCGGCGTGCCGGTGACCGGCGGCAACGTGAGCCTCTACAACCAGACCGGGGAGACGGCGATCCTGCCGACGCCGGTCGTCGCCGTGCTGGGCGTCGTCGAGGACGTCACCCGCCGCACGCCCACCGGCTTCGAGACCTCCGGCGACCAGCTCGTGCTGCTCGGCACGACCCGCGAGGAGCTCTCCGGCTCCGAGTGGGCGCACGTCGTCCACGGCCACCTCGGCGGTCGCCCGCCGGCGCTCGACCTCGCCGGGGAGCGTCGCCTCGCGGGTCTGCTCGCCGACCTCGTGGGCGTCGCCTCCTCCGCGCACGACCTCTCCGACGGCGGCCTCGCCCAGGCGCTCGCCGAGTCGACGTTCCACCGCGGCATCGGTGGGACCGTGGCGCTGGCGGAGGTGCACGAGGACCCGTTCGTGGCGCTCTTCGCGGAGTCCACCGGCCGGGTGCTCGTCTCCGTCTCGGCGGACGCGCTCAACGAGCTGCTCGCGCGGGCGGCGGCGCACGACGTGCCCGCGGCCGTCATCGGCCGCACCGGTGGCGAGGACCTCGTGGTCGAGGGCCAGTTCACGCTGCCCGTGGCCGAGGCCCGTGCCGCCTGGGTGGCGACGCTGCCGGCGGTCCTGGGCTGATCGCGCTTGTCGCCCCACGTCACGATGGGGCCATGAGCGATCAGAAGCACGACGACCAGCAGTCCGAGGGGCAGGTCTCGGAGGTCAGCGGCATGGACCCCGCCGACGCCGACACCCCGATCGCGCCCGACCAGGCCGTCGCGGGCTACCCCGACTCCGAGAGCGGCAAGCCCGACGAGGGCCCGGCCGGTCCAAACGCCATCCCCGACCACGAGCACGAGAACAAGCCGCACGCCTGATCCACCGTTCCGGGTCGTGGCCCCAGCGCACCGTTTTCCGGGGCGCTGGGGCCACGACGCGTCGGGGGGTCAGGCGGCCGTCGCCCACTCCCGCGGCCGCGGGACCCGGCGCACGCTCCGGCTGCAGGTGACGAGGAGCGCGGTGAGCAGGCACCCGCCGAGGAGCGCGGCCGTGGCGACCGACCCGCCGTACGCCGCGAGCAACGCCCCGCCGAGGAGCGGCGCGAACGGCATGAGCGACCACGACAGGAACGCCGTCGTCGCCGCGACCCGCCCCTGGAGCTCGGGCGGGGTCAGCGACATCCGGTAGGCGCCGATGCCCGCGTTGCCGATCGGGTTGAGGAGCACCAGCATCCCGACGCACGCCGCGGCGGTGACGGGTGTGGCCCACCAGACGAGGGGCACCAGCGGCACGGCGCACGACCAGCCGACGGCGACGGTGAGCCGCCCGGTGCGGGTGCGGTCGATGACGGCCGGCGCGATCGCGGCCCCGACGATGCCCGCCGCCCCGACGACCGCCATCGCCACGCCGATCGCGGCCGGGCTGTGGCCCGCCTCGGCCATCCGCACCAGCACGACGAACAGCAGCCCGTTGACGACGAGGTTGCCCAGCGCCGACCAGACGGCCAGCACCCGCATGACGGGGTGGCGCGCGACGTACCGCGCCCCGGCCACCACCTCCCGCCCCGCGCCCGCGAGCAGGCGCCCCTCGCGCCGGGCCGCCGGGGCGAGGTCGGTGCGGATCCGGCCGAGGGTGAGGAACGAGACGAGGTACGTCGCCGCGTCGAGCGCGAACGGCAGCCAGCGCCCGACGCCGAGCAGCACGCCGCCGAGCGGGGCGCCCGCGAGGCCCGCCACGTGGCCCCGGGCCTGGTTCTGCGCCAGCGCCGTGGGCAGCTCGGCGGTCGCGACGACCGAGCGCACCGCCGACACCTGCGCCGGCTCGTAGATCCCCGCGAGCCCGCCGGCGACGAGCGCGCCGACCACGAGGCCCGCCGCCGGGAGGGTCCCGGTGGCGAGGGTGGTGGCGAGCGCGCCGTACACGGCGAAGCCGGCCAGGGAGACCGCGCGCAGGAGGCGGCCGCGGTGCACGCGGTCCACGAGCGCGCCCGCGGGGAGGAGCACGAGGACGATGCCGCCGAAGTACGCCGCCTGCACGAGCGCCGCCGTGCCGGCCGAGCCGGTGAGGGCGAGGGCGACGAGGGGGTAGGCGAAGGCGCTGGTGCGGTTGCCGAGCTCGGAGACGGTCTCGCCCACCCACAGCACGGTGAAGTCGCGGTTGCGGGCGAGCTGGCGGTAGCCGGTCATGGGAGGACGGTAGATCCGCACGTGTCATTGCGCAAGTAATGGTGCGCAATGGGTGGTGCGGACTGGCGGTAAGGTCGCGCTCATGCCCGGACGCCCGTCGATCACCGACCCGCGCGTGCTCCGCGCGTTCGCCCACCCCGTGCGCTCGCGGATCCTCGAGGAGCTCAACGCCCGCGGACCGCAGCGCTCCGCCGACCTCGCGCGGCTGCTCGACCTCCCCGCCAACCAGGTGAGCTTCCACGTGCGCAACCTGGCGGGCTACGGGCTCGTCGAGGAGGCTCCCGAGCTCGCCCGCGACCGGCGCGACCGCGTGTGGCGCGCCGCGGACGGTGGCGACGGCTTCCGGCTCGACCTGGAGGCGGTGGCCGCAGCACCGGGGGGCACGGCGGTCGCCGCGGCCTGGCGCGGACGCGCGGGCGCGCGGGCCCACCGGGCGGTGGACGCGGCGTACACGGCCGCCCGGGACCCCGCCGTGCTGCGCAGCATCACGGAGGCGACCTTCCTGCTGACGAAGGACGAGGCGTCCGCGCTCGAGGGCGAGCTGACCGAGGTGCTGCACCGGTGGACGGTGCGCAGCCGGGCGGCGGGGGAGGAGCCCGCCGGGGACGCGGGACGTTCGGTCTACGCCCTGCTCCAGATCCTCCAGCCCCGGGTGCCCGACGAGGAGGAGCCCGGCCAGGGCGCGGAGGGCTGAGACGCGGGACGCCCTCGTCCGAAAGGGCGACCTGACACCGCGTGATACCCCCGGGGGGCTTTGCGGGCCCCTCCGGACCTTGGTAGACCAGAAGTGAGGCCTCTTCAGAGCACGACACAACCGAACACAGGAGTCGAACAATGAAGAGAGCACTGGCCCTCTCGGGTGCCGCTGCCGCCGTCATCGGAACGACCCTCTTCGTCGCCCCGCCAGCCGCACAGGCGGACGAGTGCGTGGGGGGCAGCAGCTCAGGCAAGTGCGTGCAGGTGCTCAGCACCTCCGTGTCGACGTCCGTGGTGGAGACGGTCCCCATGCAGAACAGCTCGGGGACGACCGCGAGCTTCACCTGCGGCTTCTCGCAGACGATCTCCCGCAGCGTGGAGTCGAGCGCCAGCGCGGAGCTGAGCGTGTCGGCGCAGGTCGCCGCCGTCGGTGCGTCCGCATCGGTGGGCGTGAGCGAGTCCGTCAGCCAGTCCGCGAGCGAAGCCTCGTCGGCCGGCGGCACCGTGACCCTCGCCCCCGGCGAGAGCATCCTCTGCGAGCGCACCTACAGCGCCGTGACGGCGCAGGTGCGGGAGTACAGCTACTCCGGCACCGGCACGACGGAGACCGCCCGCTACCAGGTCACCGTCCCCTCCAGCCTGGGTATCCGTCTGAGCTGACCGCACCACGCCGCACCGCGGAGTCGTGGCCCCAGCGCACCGGACGACGGCGCGCTGGGGCCACGACTCCGTCCGGGCGCGGGAGGGTGGTTCGATGGGAGGGTGCCCCGTCGCCTCCTGCCCGCCGCCGCCCCCGACGTCGCGGCCGCCCTCGCGCGCTGGCGCGCCGGCGACGCCGACCGCGCGGACCGGAAGCTGCTGGTGAAGCACTACCTCGCGATCCTCCAGGAGCGGGCGCCCGGCGCTTCTGTGGAGGTCCGGGTCCCGCCGTACGCCGCGGTGCAGGTCGTCCCGGGCGTGCGGCACACGCGGGGCACGCCGCCCGCCGTGGTCGAGACCGACGCCGACACGTGGATCCGGCTCGCCACGGGGGAGACCGCGTGGGACGAGGCCGGGACGGCGCTCACGCGCAGCGGCGAGCGGACGGACCTGTCGACGTACCTCCCCCTCGGCTGAGCCCGGACGAGCCGTGGACCTCTCCGCCGACCTCGAGGTGAACGCCCGCTGGCGCGTGCCTGCGAGCGAGCTCGTCGAGCGGTTCTCGCGCGGGTCCGGGCCGGGGGGCCAGGGCGTCAACACCACGGACAGCCGCGTCGAGCTCGTGCTCGACCTCGCCCGCTCGTCCTCGCTGCCCGACCACCTGCGGGAACGGGTGCTCGAGCGGCTCGCCGGCCGCCTCGTCGACGGGACCGTCGTGGTGGTCGCGAGCGAGCACCGCGCGCAGCGCGACAACCGGCGAGCCGCGCGGGTGCGCCTGGCCGCGCTCCTGCGCGACGCGGCCGCCCCGCCATCCGCACCGCGTCGGGCGACGAAGCCCACCCGGGGATCGCAGCGACGACGGCTCGCGGCGAAGACCCGGCGATCGGAGGTCAAGCGTGGGAGGCAGGGACGGTGGGACTGACGGGGGGACTGACGGGGGGATTGACGGTGCACGACTCACACGACGGGGGCTCGCGGCGCTGGGCGTCGGGCTCGGCGGCGGGCTGGCCCTGGGTGGCCTCGCCGGTTGCGCCGACGACGGCCTGCCCGGCGGTGCCGACGACCCGCCGCCCCCGGAGGCCACGAAGCTGCCCGGGACCGACGTCATGAGCCCGCGGCGGATCGCCTACGGCGACGACTCCTCGCAGTGGGGCGACCTCTACCGCCCCAGCGCCGCTGCCGACCCCGACGGCCCGGCCTCCAAGGGGGTCGTCGTGGTGGTGCACGGGGGCTTCTGGAAGGCCGAGTACGACGCGAGCCTCGGCGCGCCGCTCGCCCTCAGCCTCGCGGAGAACGGCTGGACGGCACTCAACCTGGAGTACCGCCGCGTCGGGGACGGCGACGGCGGGGGTGGGGGCTACCCCGCCACCTTCGACGACGTCGCCGCCGGGATCGACCTGCTGGCCGACGTCGAGGAGCTGACCGACGCCGAGCGCGCCACGGTCGTCACGCTCGGGCACTCCGCCGGCGGGCACCTCGCCGTGTGGGCCGCCGCCCGCGGCCGGTTCGAGCGCTGGTCGCCCGTGCGCGTGCCGGTCACCGCCGCGGTCAGCCAGGCGGGGGTGCTCGACCTGACGGCCGGGCTCTCCGACGCGAACGCCGCCCCGAACGTCCTGGCCCTCATGGGCGGGGACGCGGAGGCCGACCCCGCGGCGTACGACGCGGCCGATCCCGCGCGGCACCTGCCCCTCGGCGTACCGGTCCGCTGCGTCCACGGCACCGCCGACACGATCGTGCCGCTCCGCCAGTCGCGGGACTACGTGGCCGCGGCGACGGTGGCCGGCGACGACGCGACCCTGACCGAGGTCGACGGCGACCACTTCATCGTCATCGACCCCGCCACCGAGGCGTGGGAGCGCACGCTGGAGCTGCTGGAGGACCTGCGCGCGTGACGGGTCCCGCGGCTCAGTAGGACTCGGTCGCCCGCAGGTGCGCCGGACGGCCGTCGGGGTCGTGCACCGTGGCCAGCAGCAGCCGCGCCAGGGGCCGCAGCACCGCGGGGGGCTCCGCCCGGGGCAGGCGGCGCAGGTGGCCGGGAGGCCGCTCGCCGACGCGGCCCGCGGCGTGCCAGTCGTCGAGGTGCGTCGCCGCCAGCGAGAGCTGCTCGAAGAACCCGTCCGCGGTCTTGCAGTCGGCGACGCGGTCGAGCTCGCCGACGTCCGCACCGTCCGGGCCGACGCCCTCGTCGGGGGCGAGCCGCCCGAGGTGCTCGGCGGCCAGCCGCATCCGCAGGGTGCGCGCGTGCACCGGGTCGAGCACGGCGGCGGTCAGCTCGGAGTCGTGGGTCCAGGAACGGCGGTTGAAGTTGTCCGAGCCCGTCGTCGCCCACGTGTCGTCGACGATGCAGACCTTCGCGTGCACGTAGACGGGGGTGCCGGAGGTGTTCTCGAGGCAGTACGCCGCGACCCGCCCCGGCGCGACCCGCACCAGCCGCTCGAGGGCGCGGTGCCGGGCCAGCAGCTGCGCCTGCCGGTTGATGCCGTCCTGGTCGGGGTGGCGCGGGACCACGATGACGACGCGCAGTCCGGGCTCCGCCTCGAGCTGCTGCTCGAGGGCGGCCACGACGTCGTTGCCGTGCGGCTCGTTGGTGGAGCTCTTGCGGCGTCCCGGCAGGTTGTGCTCGGTGTCGTGGCTCCAGAAGAACTGGTCCTCGATGTAGACGAGCTCGCGGGCCCGCGCGATCGCCCGCGAGTAGCCCCGCGCCACGCTGCGCTCGCCCTCGGGAGCGAAGTCGTAGCCCCGGCCCGGGCCGAGGTCGGGGTAGGTGCGCAGCAGCTGCACCGTCGCGTCGCCCGCCGGCGGGGGCGCGGCGGCCTGCGGCGGCAGCGGCGACGGGTCCGTCTCGACGCGGCGCAGGGCGTCGGCGATCCGGCGCCAGGGCGCGAGCGTCAGCGGCGCCGGGTCCTCCCAGCGCTCGCGGAAGGTCGTCTCCACGTCCCGCACCACGGGGCCGCGCAGCTCGAGCTGCACGTCGTGCCAGGGCGAGTGCGCGCCGTACTCCTTCGTCAGGCCGCGCGCCTGCGGGTCGCCCGCGTGGTGCTGGTCGTCGCGGCGGTTGCGGGCGAGGTCGATGCCGCCGACGAAGGCGACGTCGCGGTCCGCGTCGTCGGCGTGCCGCACCACGACGAACTTCTGGTGGTGGGAGCCGCCGGGCCGCACCCGCATGTCGAGGGACACCTCGGCGCCGCGGCGGCCGAGCTGCTCGCCGAGGTGGCGGTTGCTGGGCGCGAAGAAGCCGGCCTGGTCGGTGTGGGACCGCCAGACGAGGCCGCGCACGTCGACGCCCCGCGCCAGGGCGCGGCCGAGCACCTCGACGACCTCGCTGCCCGGCTCGCCGGTGAGGCGGAGGTTCCCGTCGCCCATCCAGTCGGTGAACCAGACGAGGTCGCCCGGTCCGGTCGCCTCGACGACCCGGTGCAGCGCCTCGAAGTAGGAGGCGCCGTCGATGTGGGCGAGGACGCGGTTGCCGGTCGTCCAGGAGCGGTCGGGCTCACCGGGCACGTCGGCGGCGTCGACGCGGGTCGCCGGGTTGCCGCGGTCGGCCGGGGAGAGCAGCCAGGCGGCGGGGTCGGTCACCCGGTCAGTATGGCCCCTGCCGCAGGAACGCCAGCACGGCCTTGACCCGGCGGTGCTGGGCGTCGTCGGCGTGGAGGTCGAGCTTGGCGAAGATGCGCTGCGTGTGCTTCTCCACGCCGCCCTCGGTGACCGTGAGTCGGGCGGCGATCGCGGCGTTGGAGAGACCCTCGGCCATCGCGGCGAGCACCTCGCGCTCACGGGGCGTGAGGGCCTCGAGCGGGTCGCGGCGCCGCCGCATGAGCTGCGCGACGACGAGCGGGTCGAGCACGGTCCCGCCGGCGGCGACGGTCGCGACGGCGTCGAGGAACGAGCCCAGCTCGCTGACGCGGTCCTTGAGGAGGTAGCCGACCCCGCCCTCGCCCGAGGCGAGGAGCTCGTCGGCGTAGGACACCTCGACGTACTGGCTCAGCACGAGGATCCGTGCCCCCGGCCGCGCGCGGCGGATCTCGACCGCGGCCCGCAGGCCCTCGTCGGTGTGGCTGGGCGGCATCCGCACGTCGACGAGGGCGAGGTCGGGCACGTGCGCGGCCACCGCGGCCACGAGGCCGGGGCCGTCGCCCGCCGTCGCGACCACGGTGTGCCCCGCGTCGGCGAGGATCAGCTGGAGGCCCTCCCGCAGCAGGACCGAGTCGTCGGCGACGACGACGCGCAGGTGCTCGCCTGTCCCGTCACTCCTGCCGTCACCCCTGCCCTCAGCCATCGAGCGGCACCTCCGCGCGGAGCACCGTCGGACCGCCGGCGGGGGAGGAGAGCAGGAGCCGTCCGCCGAGACCGCGCACCCGCTCCTCGAGCCCGGCGAGGCCCGACCCCTTGCCCTGGTGGGCCCCGCCGACACCGTCGTCGGCGACGTTCGCGGCCACGCTGGCCCCCTCCCGCTCGACCTGCACCAGCACCGTCGCGGCGCCGGAGTGCTTGGCCACGTTCGTCATGCCCTCGGCCACGACGAAGTAGAGCGCGGTCTCGACGTGCGGCGCCAGCCCGTGGGCCAGCTCCGGGTCGATCCGCAGCTCGACCTCGGCGTCGGCGCGGCTCACCAGCTCCTCGAGCGCCGGCCCGAGGCCGCGGTCGACGAGCAGGGGCGGCGCGATGCCCCGCGACAGGGCACGCAGCTCGTCGATGGCGTCCCGGGCCTGCGTGTACGCCGCGTCCAGCGCCTCCCGCGCCCGCTCGGGGTCCTTCTCGAGCTGGTGCCGGGCCCGGCCGATGTCCATCGCGAGACGCACGAGCCGCTGCTGGGGCCCGTCGTGGATGTCGCGCTCCAGGCGGCGGAGCGAGCGGGCCTCGGCGTCGCGGGCGGCGTCGCGGCCGCCGGTGGCGCGGCGCACCTCGGCCTGCAGGCTCGCCCGGCTGCAGAGCAGTGCCTCGGCCAGGCCGGCGTGCAGGAGCACGACGAGGCGGACGACCCAGGGCAGCAGGGCCAGTGCGAGGAGGCCGAGCACGAGGTTGAGCGCGCTCTCCGCGCCGCGCCCGTCGCCGAGGCCCAGGAGCTCGGCCAGCGAGCGGTTGTCGGGGTCGTCCGGCAGCCACTGCTGCCAGAACCAGAACGTGAGGCCGCCGAGCACGAGGGCCCAGCAGGTGACGACGGCGACGAACGCCAGCGTGCCGGTCGCGAGCGCCAGCACCGCCCAGACCATGTCGAGCCACGACTGCGGGTCGCGCAGCGGGGTGAGGACGCGACGGAACCTGCCGTCGCCGGGGCGAGCCGCGGCGTACGTCGGCGCCGAGGCCTCCCGGTCGAGCAGCCCGCGCATCCGGGACCGCTCGAGGTGGGCGAACCCCCGGGCCACGACCGCCGTCAGCGCGAGCACGGGGAGGCCGACGACGACGACCGCCAGGCCCGCGCCGAGGGCGACCCCGGTCACGACCAGCACGAAGCCGACGAGGCCGATCGGGAACGCCGTCAGGGCGTAGCCGGTCTCCGCCAGCACGCGGCCGGCGCCGCGGCGCCGGGTGTCGTACGGCGCGGTCGCGGGGCCGGTCGCGGGGCCGGTCGCGGGGCCGGTCGCGGGGCCGGTCGAGGCGGCGTCGACGGGCGGCATGGGACGAGTCTCGGTCATGACGACGACGCTAGGGATCGCGCGTCCCGTGTGGCAGCCGGGCGGCCGGACGATCGGGGGTCGGGGTAGCCCGACACCGGCGCGCCCTCGGCGAAATGGATACCGGGTATGTACGGCCCGTGATATGCATACCCGGTATCCACCACTGCGAGGAGGGGCCCATGTCGGTCCGCAACGCGTTGCTCGCGCTGCTCGATCCGGACCCGAAGTACGGCTACCAGCTCCGGGCCGAGTTCGAGGCGCGCACGGGAGCGACGTGGCCGCTCAACATCGGGCAGGTCTACACGACGCTCGCCCGCCTCGAGCGCGACGGCCTCGTCGAGCGCCAGGACGAGGGCGGGGGCGAGCAGCAGGTGCTCTACGTGCTGACCGAGCGCGGTCGCGCGGAGAGCGCCTCGTGGTTCGCCTCGCCGGTGCCGCGCGAGACGCCGCCCCGCGACGAGCTGGCGATCAAGCTCGCCCTCGCCGTCGACGCACCGGACGTCGACGTCGTCGCCGTCATCCAGCGGCAGCGCGAGGCGACGGTCGCGGCCCTGCAGGAGCACACCCGCGCCCAGCGCCGGTCGCGTCCCCCGGCCGGCAAGGAGCTGGGGGCGGACGAGCTGGCGTGGAGCCTGGTGCTCGACTCGCTCGTCTTCGCCGCGGAGGCCGAGGTGCGGTGGCTCGACCACTGCGAGACCCGCCTGGCCCGCCTTGGGCGACCACCCCGCCGTACCGGCCCCGGTGACCCCACCCCCACCCCCACCGCCACTGCCCACCCCGCCGAGCCGCAGGAGAACGTCCGATGAGCACACCGACCCCCGCCGCTCCCGTCGTGCTCCGCCTCGAGGACGTGCACCGCGCGCACGGTGAGGGCGCGGCCCGCGTCGACGCCCTGCGCGGCGTCACGCTCGAGGTCGCCGCGGGCGAGCTCGTCGCGATCATGGGCCCCTCGGGGTCCGGCAAGTCGACCCTGCTGACCATCGCGGGTGGCCTCGACACCCCGTCGTCCGGGCGGGTGCTCGTCGAGGGCGAGAACCTCGCGGAGGCGTCGCCGGCGGCGCGGGCGCTGCGGCGGCGCTCGTCGATCGGGTACGTGTTCCAGGACTTCAACCTCGTGCCGGCCCTCACCGCCGCCGAGAACGTGGCGCTGCCGCGGGAGCTCGCGGGGGTACGTCCGCGGGACGCCCGCGCCGACGCGCTCCTCGCGCTGGAGGAGGTCGGGGTGCCGCAGGTGGCCGACCGCTACCCCGACCAGATGTCCGGCGGACAGCAGCAGCGGGTCGCCATCGCCCGGGCGATCGTCGGCCAGCGTCGGCTCGTGCTGGCCGACGAGCCGACGGGCGCGCTCGACTCGGTGTCGGGCGAGGACGTGCTCGAGGTGCTCCGCGGGCGCTGCGACGAGGGCGTCGCCGGGGTCATGGTCACCCACGAGCCGCGGCTCGCGGCCTGGGCCGACCGCATCGTCCACCTGCGCGACGGCCGGCTGGTCGGCGCGGACGGCGGAGCGGCCGGGGACAGCACGATCGCGCTCAGCGGGGCGCGTCGATGACCGGCTGGCGGCCGCTGCTGCGGCTCGCGCGGCGGGACCTGGCGCGGCACCGCGGGCGTACGGCGATCGTCCTCGTCATGCTGACCCTCCCCGTGCTCGTCGTGACGGCGGGTGCGGTGCTGTACGCGTCCGCCGACATCAGCTCCACGGAGCGGCTCGACCGGGAGCTGGGGCCCGAGGCGCAGGCCGCCCTGGCGCCCACCTCGATGGGGCCGTTGCGCCAGGCCGCGGACCCCGACGACGGCTGGTCGTCGGGCAGCGGCGGCGGGATGGGCGACGCGTTCTCGATGGTGGACGACCCCTCCGCCGACCCGAGCGCCTGGACGGACGTGCTGGGCGACCGGCCCGTCGTCGAGCTGCGCGAGGGATCGGCGGAGGTCGAGGTCGGCGGCGGCCGCCTCTACGCCCCCGCCCTGGAGGTCGACCTGACGTCCCCGCTCGGCTCCGGGCTGGTCGAGCTCGCCGACGGGCGGCTGCCCGCGACGACGGGCGAGGTGGCCGTCAGTGCCGCGCTCGCGCGTCGCGGTGCCGACGTCGGTGACGAGGTCGAGATCGGCGGCGCGGCGCGCACGGTCGTCGGCATCGCGGAGAGCCGCACCGACCAGGGGCCGTTCGTGACGGGCCCCCTCGGTGCTCTCGGTCTCGACGACACCCAGGTGGCCTCGGCGAGGTACCTCGTCGGCGGCGCCCCGGTGACCTGGGACGACGTCGAGGCCCTCAACGCCGACGGTGTCCTCGTCCTCTCCCGGGCGGTCGTCGAGGACCCGCCGGCGGAGGCCGAGGCGATCGAGGCCGAGGTCGGCTACAGCGTCGTCGACGACGGGGTGGTCGTCTCGGGGGCACTCATCGTCGTCATGGTGCTCCTCGAGGTGGTGCTGCTCGCCGGTCCGGCCTTCGCGGTCGGTGCGCGCCGCCAGGCGCGGACGGTGGCCCTGCTCGTCACCGGCGGGGCGACGCCGGCCCAGGTCCGCACCCTCGTGCTGGCCTCCGGTGTCGTGCTGGGCGTGGGGGCGGCCGTCGTCGGCGTGCTCGGCGGGATCGCCGTCGCCGCCGTCGTGCCGTGGGGCCTGGAACAGGCCGCAGCGCAGTGGCCGTGGGTCGACCAGCAGGTGTCCGGCGGCCGCCTCGGGCCCTTCGACGTGCCGTGGGGCGCGGTGCTCGCCGTCGCCGCCTTCGGCGTGGTCAGCGCGCTGCTGGCCGCCGTCGTCCCGGCATGGCTGGCGTCGCGCACCGACGTCGTCGCCGTGCTGGCGGGCCGGCGGGGTGACGACCGCCCCGGCCACCGGTCGCCCGTCGTGGGTGCCGTCCTGGTCGCCCTGGGGGTTGCGGCCGCGGTCGGGGGAGCGGTCGACCGCGACGAGCGGCTCGTCGCCTTCGGCGCCGTGCCGCTGGTGATCGGCACCGTGCTGCTCGTCGCGCCGCTGCTCGCCCTGCTGGGCCGGTCGGCGGCCCGGCTCCCGTCGGCGCTGCGCTTCGCCGTACGGGACTCGGCGCGGCACCGCTCCCGCACGGTGCCCGCGATCGCGGCCGTGGCGGCGACCGTGGCCGGCGCGGTGGCGCTCGGCATCGGCGGCGCGAGCGACGCCGAGCAGGAGGCACGGGCCTACAGCCCCGAGCTCCCCGTCGGCCAGGCCGTCGTGCGATCGGCCACGGGGGTGCCGCTCGACGACGACCTGGCCGCCGTGGAGGACGTCGTGCCCGCAGGGGCCGTACCGGTGGAGGGTCTCGGCTTCCGCTCGGACGACGAGGTGCAGATCGACTGGAGCGCGACGATCCTGGGCGACGACGAGGGGTGGTCCTACGGGTCGTGGACGACGTCGTACGGCAGCCAGGTCCTCGTCGCCGACGACCTCGGAGCGGCGGACCTCGACGCGGGCATCGCCCCGGCCGACCGCCAGGTCGCGCGGGACGCGCTCGCTGCTGGCCGGGCGCTCGTGGTGGTCATGGACCCCGCCGGCGCGGGCGAGGAGCGGCAGGTGCTGCTCACGGCGACCCGGTGGCGGTACCAGCAGGGCACCGCCGAGGACGAGAACGACGAGCTCGTGGCGGCCGAGGTGCCGGCCACGCTCGTGCGCTCGGAGCGGCCCACGGCGCGGTTCGCCGCCGTGCTGCCGACCGCGCTCGCTGCCGAGGTGACGGCGGGCGCCCCCGCCGAGGTGCAGCCGGCGACCACGGCGCTGCTGCTGCCCGACGGCCCGGGACCGGAGGGCGCGCAGGAGCTGCGGGAGCAGGTCGAGGA
The DNA here is from genome assembly GCA_038184435.1 of Nocardioides alkalitolerans. Lineage (NCBI taxonomy): Bacteria > Bacillati > Actinomycetota > Actinomycetes > Propionibacteriales > Nocardioidaceae > Nocardioides > Nocardioides alkalitolerans. Next base: position 3,870,989 of record CP116227.1, read on the forward strand.
GGCGGGACGGGGGCTGACGCTCTACGAGGAGACGGGGTACGAGAGCCCCGCCGAGACCGTGTGGGTGCTCGTCGGGCTCGGGACCGTCGCCCTCCTGCTCGTGCTCGTCGGCAGCCTGACGGCCACCACGCTCGCCATCAACGACGCCGCCGGCGACCTCGCGACGCTGGGCGCGGTGGGTGCGACCCCGGGGGTACGGCGCCGCATCGCCGCCTCCTACGCCCTCGTCATCACGGGGATCGGCGCCGGCCTCGGCCTGCTCGTCGGCCTGGTGCCGGGCATCGCGGTCGCGTTCCCGCTGACGGCCCCGATCGACTACTACGGCTACGGCACCGAGGGCCTGCCCGGCCCGGTGCTCGCGGTGCCGTGGCTGCTCATCGGTGCGCTGGTGCTGCTCCTGCCGCTCGTCGTCGCCGGCATCGCCGCGGCCACGACGCGCAGCTCGTCCGTGCCGGCCGGGCGGAGCGCGGCGGTGGGGTGAGGGCGGTGTGAGGGCGCGTCGAGTTGGGTTGTTCGGCGCGGCGTGCGTGTCGAGTTGGGTTGTTCGGCGCGGCGGGGGCGTCGAGTTGGGTTGAACGGCGCGGCGGGTGCGTCGAGTTGGGTCGAACGGCGGCGGGTCTCGGGGTTGTCCACAGGCCGTACGGCGGCTTTGTCCGGTGTGGTTCAGAACTGTCGGTGGTGTCGGGTTGAGTGGTGGCCATGACGGGGGTCGGCTCATCTGGTGACGCCGGTGGCTTCGGGCCACCGGTGCCGGAGCCGCCTGCCGACTTCTTGGTCGATCTGCCCGATCCCGACTGGTTGGAGCACGCGTTCACCACCGGGGAATGGCCCGTCGAGGCGACGCGCGGATGCCGGATCGTCTCGCGCGGCGAGGGTCAGTACGACGCGCCTGAGCCGGCCGCGGAGCCGGAGCCTGGGTGGGTGGTGCCGGGCGTCGCCTCGAGTCCCGGTGCCGGTGCGGTCGATGTGGGGCATCCGGTGCTGGAGGCGATCCGGGTGGCCACGGCCGTGCTCGCCGCGGACGGCCGCACCGGGCTCGGGTGGTTGAGTGCACCGCAGACCGGAATCGCGCTCGTTGACGCCCACCGCCTCGTCGCGCGCGCGTCGGCGCTGGTCGCGGTGTTGGTGCAGCACGCCGAGGAGGTCGAGATCCACCGGCAGAACGGTGCGTCGACCGCCGCGGTATGGATGGCGAACGCCGGTGCTCTCACGCGTCGCGATGCCTATCGGTTCGCGAGGATCGGTGACGCTCTGACTGGTCGGTGCGAGACGCACCTGGCGCCAGCCTGCGAGGCCGGGACGGTCAACACCGAGCAGGCCGACGTCATCGTCAGGGCGCTCGACGCGCTCCCCGACGAGCTGCCGGCCGAGCTACGACTGCAGGCCGAGAAGACGCTCGTCGGGTTCGCCGCCGACCACGACGCCAAGGCCCTGCGAGCCGTGGGCAAGAAGATCCTCACGGTCATCGCCCCCGACATCGGCGAAGCCCACGAGGCCGCGCTGCTGGAGAAGGAGGAACGCGAGGCCCGCGCGGCCTCCCGGCTCAGCATGGTCTCCGACGGCCACGGCAAGGTCCACGGACGCTTCACGCTGCCCGAGCTCCACGGCGCCATGCTCCGCAAAGCCCTGGATGCCTACGCCGCACCGAAGCACCTCAACACCAACGACGACCCCGACCAGCGCTTCCAGGCAGGACGGCCGACGCCGGAACGCTACGGCCAGGCCTTCCAACAGCTGCTCGAGATGCTCGACCAGAAAGACCTCCCGGCCACAGGCGGGACGGGTGCGACCGTCGTCGTGACGATGACCCTGGAGTCACTCCTCGGCGGACTCGAGTCAGCCTCCCTCGACACCGGCGGCACCCTCAGCGCCGGCGAAGCCCGACGCCTCGCCTGCGGAGCGGGGATCATCCCCGCCGTCCTCGGCACCAACAGCGAGGTCCTCGACCTCGGCCGCACCGCCCGCTTCCACACCAAGGCCATGCGCACCGCCCTGGCCATCCGCGACAAGGGCTGCATCGCCGAAGGCTGCACGAGACCGCCCCACCAGACCCACGCCCACCACCTCGCCGCATGGTCAGAAGGCGGGCACACCAACGTCGACGACGGCTGTCTCCTCTGCGACCAACACCACCACCAGGTCCACGACCCGCTCTACCTCGTCGAACGACTCGGCACCGGCAAGCTCCGCTTCACCCGCCGCGAGTGAGACGGGTCGGCGCATCCCGATCGCCCACGGGAAGCACGCGCAGCTTGCGATGATCGGCGAGGCCGTGATCCAGGGAGGGTGCGCGGCAGTGAGGGGAAACGCTTGAGCACGACCGTGACGCCTCGCTACGACAGGACCAGCCTGGCGCCACCGGACGTGCAGTCCTCGTCGGTGATCGGGTGGCTGGCCCTGGCGTGCTCCGTCGGCTGGGTCGCCGGGTTCGGTTCGCTCGCGGGCGTCGTGCTGGGCACCTGGTCGATCGTGCGCGCACGTCGTCGCGGTCTGCGCGCGCCGATCCCCGCCGTCATCGCGATCGTGATCGGGACGGTCGTCCTCGTTCTCTCGCTGGTGGGCATGTGGGTGCTGCTGAACATGTAGGTCTCCACCGGCTCGGGCCCCGCCGGGTGACGCCACCGGTCGCCACCGGTCGCCACCCCGTCTCACCGCTCCCAGTTCACCGCGTACCACGCGTCGAGCAACCGCTGGCCGCGCGCCGGGTCGTGCTGCGCGACCCACGCCACGCGTCCGCGGAGGTGGTCGGCGAAGGCCGGCACCGCGGCCCGGTTCTGGCTGCTCGGCCCGTGCACCCGGCAGTTGTGGAGGATCGCGCGCAGGCGGTCGACCTCGTCCCGGGCGACGCGCGGCCGGTCGTTGACGACGAGCCCGGCGAGGTGCTGCCGCTCGCCGCGGCGCATGACGGCCGTCTTGAGGGGGTTGAGCCGGAAGCCCTCGTCCCGCACGACCTCGGTGACGGCGGTGACGAGCCGCGCCGTACCGGCTCCCCAGCCGCGGTCGCTCGAGAGGGCGAGGTCGTCGGCGTACCGGGTGTAGCGCCCGCCCCACGCCTCGGCGAGGGCGGCGAGGCGGAGGTCGAGGCGGTACGCCGCGAGGTTCGCCAGCGCCGGCGACGTGGGCGCGCCCTGGGGCAGGTGCGGGGCCGCGAGCCGGCGGCCGAGCCGCCAGTGCGCGTCGTGGAGGCTCGTGTCGGCGGGGCGGGGGAGCGCCCGCCAGGCCGAGCGCGGCAGCACCGTCGTCGTGAGCCCGGCGAGCAGGTGGGCGACGGGCTCGGGGTAGCCGGCGGTGCGCCAGACGCCGTAGACGCGGCCCACGGTCACGCTCGCGAAGAACGCCTCGAGGTCGAGGTGGAGCACGGTGGCGCGGCCGGCGTGGGGTGCGGCGTACCGGGCCACGGAGCCACCGGGGCGGAACCCGCGCGCCGCGTTGTGCGGCGGGATGCGGTCGAGGACCTCGTCCAGCAGGAGCCGCTGGATGCGCTTCAACCGCGGCTTGGGCGCCTCGAGCACGCGGATCGCGCCGCTGGCCGCGACACGGTGACCGACGCGGTAGTGCTGCAGCGGCGCCACCGCGACCTCCCGCGCCCACCGCTTGGGGTCGGCGAACCAGTCGAGCTCGTCCGGCGCCACCTCGAGCAGGGTGGCGAGGTCGTCGACCCCGTCGAGCACCGGCAGCGCCCAGCGGTTGCCGGCCATCGCGGTGGGCGCCGGGGCCCGGCGGAGCACCCGGGTGCGCCGCGCCTTGGCCGCCGCCGGAAGGCTCGCGACGACGGCGGCCAGCTCGCGGGGCCGGTCGCGGGGGGCGGCGGGGTACGCCGCGATCACCTGCTGTGCGAGCTGCCGCAGCCACTGCGGCCGTCGGCCGATGACGCGCGCCCCGCTGGTGAGGAGCCCGTCCTCGGTCCACTCCCCGCCGAGGAACCCGGCCCCGAGCGCGGCCGCGACGTCGGGCCTCACCGGCGCGCGGGACCGTGCGGGACGGGGGTGTGCGGGACGGGACTGTGCGGGACGGGACTGTGCGGGACGGGAGCGTGCGGCAGCGGCTCTCGACCTGTCCCGTCGTGCGCGCGGCGACCTGCAGCGGAGCGCAGCAAGCCGCGCGCGGTGGAGTGCCCGGACGTGCCGGTGGTCCCCGGGGTAGCCCCGGGGAGGTCGACCGGTGACGCGCACCGGTTGACCGTCTCGAGAGAGCGCTGCCGCACGCGGCGACCCTAGCGTCCGCCGCGCCCGGGGCCGATCAGCAGGCGCGGCCGATCAGTAGGGTCGACCTCATGAGCGACCTCACTCTCGACCAGCTGCGCCAGCGGGTCGCGGACGTCCTGCCGGGTGTCCGCGCCGACCTCGAGGACCTCGTGCGGATCCCGTCGGTGAGTGCGGACCCGGCGCGCGCCGAGGACGTACGACGCAGCGCGGCCGCCGTCGCCGCCCTGCTGGAGGCGGAGGGCCTGGAGACCCGGGTCGTGTCCGCCGACGGCGGTGCCCCCGCGGTCATCGCCTCCCACCCGGCGCCCGCGGGCGCACCGACGGTGCTGCTCTACGCCCACCACGACGTGCAGCCGGAGGGCGACCACGCCGACTGGGCGACGCCGCCGTGGGAGCCCACGGAGGCCGACTCGCCCGCCGGTCCGCGCCTCTTCGGCCGTGGCGCCGCCGACGACAAGGCGGGCATCGCCGCCCACCTCGGCGCGATCCGCGCGCTCGGCGACGATCTCGGCGTCGGGGTCACGGTGTTCGTCGAGGGCGAGGAGGAGGTCGGGTCCGACACGCTCCCGGCGCTGCTCGCGGCCCACCACGACGACCTCGCCGCGGACGTCATCGTCATCGCCGACTCCACCAACTGGGACATCGGCGTCCCGGCCCTCACCACCAGCCTCCGTGGGCTGGTGCGCGTCGACGTCGAGGTGCGCACGCTGACCCACGCCGTGCACTCGGGCATGTGGGGCGGCCTCGTCCCCGACGCCCTCATCACGCTGTCCCGGCTCATCGCCACGCTCCACGACGACGCGGGCGACGTCGCGGTCGCGGGGCTGCACGCGGGTCCGGCGGCCGACGTCGACTACCCCGAGGACCGGTTGCGCGCCGAGTCGGGCGTCGCGCCCGGCGTCGAGCTGATCGGCACCGGCACGGCCGTCGAGCGCCTCTGGACGAAGCCGTCGCTCAGCATCACCGGCCTCGACGCCCCGAAGGTCGACGGCGCCTCCAACACGCTCGTCCCCGCCGCCCGGGCCAAGATCTCGATGCGCATCGCCCCCGGGGACACCGCCGAGAGCGCCCTCGCGGCCCTCCGCACCCACCTCGAGGCGCACGTCCCGTGGGGTGCCCGGCTCACCGTCACGCTCGTCGACACGGGCGAGGCGACGCAGATCGACGCGACCGGCCCGGTCTACGACGTCGCCCGCGCCGCCTTCGCCGACGCGTGGGACGGCACCGCCCCGGTCGACATGGGCGTCGGCGGCTCGATCCCGTTCATCGCCGAGTTCCTCGAGGCGTTCCCGCAGGCGGCCGTCCTCGTCACCGGTGTCGAGGACCCCGACACCCGCGCCCACGGCGCCAACGAGGGGCTCCACCTCGCCGAGTTCGAGCGCGTGCTGCTGGCGGAGACGCTCCTGCTCGCCCGCCTGGCTCGCTCGACCGTCCGGGCCTGACCGTGCGCCCGGTCGCGGCGGACCTCCTCGCACGGCACCGGGCCGCGCGGGTGGGTCCGCTCGCGGACCGGCTGGTGGCCACCATCCAGGCGGAGAACGCCGGCTACGTCGAGCTGCCCGTCGTCCCCGTCGAGGACCTGCGGGCCTCGTGCGTCGACAACGTCGCCCGGGTGCTGCAGCTGCTCGCCGTCGAGCTCGGCCTCGCGCCGGACGGCCGCGGACCCTCGGTCGACCGGTACGACGCGGCCCGCGCCACCGGCCGCCGCCGGGCCGAGCAGGGGCTGCCCCTCGACGACGTGCTGCGCTCGTTCCGCATGGGCGGTCGGCTCATCTGGGACGACCTGCTCGACCAGGCCGACGGCATCCTCGAGGCCCGGGAGACGCGGGAGCTGGGCACGGCCCTGTGGGCGGTGGTGGACAGCACCTCGGCGGCGGTGGCCGCGGCGTACCACCAGGCCGAGGCCTCGTCGATCCGGGTGCACGAGCAGCGCCGTACCGCCCTCTGGGAGGACCTCCTCGCCGGCCGCGGCGCCGACGCGGCCTTCGCGGCGGAGGCCGCCCGCGTGCTCGACCTCGCGCCCGGGCCGTGCGTGGTGGTGGTCGCGCCCGCTGGCGCCCCGGCGGAGGCGGGCCGTCGCGCCGAGACGCACCTGCGGGTGGCGGGCCACCACTCGAGCTGGGTACGGCGCGCGATCGGCCTCGTCGGCGTGGTCGAGGCGCCCGCGGGATCGATCGACGCGCTCTGTCCCGCGCTGGAGACGGCGGACGTCGGCCCGACGGGGGTCTCCGGCGTGGCCCCGGGCCTGGGCCACGTGGAGGAGGCGTTCACCCAGGCGGTGGCGGCCCAGCGCATCGCCACGGCCCGGGACCTCGCCGTGGTCGCGTTCGACGACGCGCTGCCCGACGCGCTCGTGCTGGCGGCGCCCGCGATCGCCGGGCGCCTCGCCCGGCACTGGCTGGCCCCGCTGCTCGCGCTGCCCGCCGACGAGTCGCGCGCGTTGCTGGACACACTGGAGGCGTGGGTGGGGGCCGGGGGGTCGCCGACCGCCACCGCGCGGGCGCTGCCCTGCCACCGCAACACGGTGCTCAACCGGCTCCGCCGCGTGCATCGCCTCACCGCCGGTCGGTTGGGCGAGGGGGCGCCGCCGGCCGAGCTGGGGCTCGCCCTCGCGGCGTACCAGCTGGGCCTCGTGGACTGACCAAGCCCAGTTGTGCGGATCGCACAGTGACGCGCGCCACATCGTGGGCGCCTGCGGGTTGGGTCCGCCGGCCGGTGATGTGACCGTGGTCGCAGGGAGGGAGTGACGACCCGGCGGTGCCCCCAGGGTGCCTCCGGCCGACGCTCTCGGAGGAAACGTGACGATCACAGGTCCGGCCGGCTCGACCGGTCTCGGGCAGGACCAGGCGGCGACGGAAGGGGACACGGAGGGGAGCGGGACGGTCAGCCGTCGCGGCTTCCTCGGCTTCGTGCTCGGCGGCGCGACGCTCGTGGCGGCAGCGCCGTTCCTCGAGCAGCCGCCCGCGGCGGCCGACGGCATCCCCACGGTGCCGCAGCCCGCGGAGATCTACGACCTCAACGACTTCCTCACCCACATCACGCTGCCGACGAGCCAGCTCATCACGATCACCATCGACGACGACGGCGGTGCGTCCTTCGCGCTGCCCCGCGCGGAGGTGGGCCAGGGGATCACGACCTCGACGGCGATGATCATCGCCGAGGAGCTCGACCTGCCCCTGGACAAGGTGCGGGTCTCGCTCGCCCCCGCGCGGCCCGAGCTCCTCTTCAACCAGCTCACGGGCGGCTCCAACACGACGATCTCGACCTACACGCCGGTGCGGGTCGCCGCCGCGGTCGCCCGCGGCGCGCTGCTCGCGGCCGCCGCCCGCCTGCTCGGCGACAACGTCGACCAGCTCGTCACCAAGGCCGGCGGCATCGTGGAGGCCCCGGACGGCCGTCGGGTGACCTACGCCGAGCTCACCGTGGACGCCGCGGTCGCCCAGGACCGCGCCGTCGAGGTGCAGCTGCCCGACCGACCGGCGGGGCGGATCATCGGCACACCGCAGAACCGGGTGGACGCCCGGGACGCGGTCACGGGGCGCAAGCAGTACGCGACCGACCTGCAGGTCGAGAACGCCTGGCCCACGATGGTGTGCCGGGCGCCCACCCTCAACGGGACGCTGCGGTCGGTCGACAACCTCGACGCCGTGCGCGACCTGCCCGGCGTCACCCACGTCGCGGAGCTGGACTTCGGGGTGGCCATCCGGGCGCGGACGTTCGGCCAGTGCATCGACGCGGTGCGCGCCGTCGAGGCGCAGTGGGACGACGGCCCGGTCGCCGGGGAGTCCGACGAGAGCGTGCTGCGGGGCCTCCAGGCGTCCCAGCTGCCGCTGCCGAAGCTGCCGAGCCTCCCCCTGCTGGCCCGCACGATCAACCACGACGTGACGTTCTACTTCCGCAGCAACTCGCCGATGGACACCAACTCGGCGATCGCGGACGTGCGCTCCGACCGCGCCGAGATCTGGTCGGCGCTCAAGTCGCCGGTCGTCGCCCAGGCGGCGATCGCCGAGGCGGTGGGGCTGCCGGTCGACAAGGTGACGGTCAACGTGGTGCAGGGCGGCGGGTCGTTCGGCCGCCGGCTCTTCTTCGACGGCGCCCTCGAGGCCGCGCGGATCAGCAAGGCGATGGGCGTCCCGGTGAAGCTGATGTGGCACCGGGCCGACGACGCCCGGGCCGGGCGGGTGCACCCGATGTGCACGTCCCGGATCCGCACCGTGCTCGTGGGCGACGAGGTCGTCGCCTTCCAGCAGTCGCTGACCAGCATCGAGACCGACTTCCGGCACGGCCTGGGTGACGCCCTCACGGCGTTCGCCGCGGACCTGCCCACGGGTCTCGGCAACCTGGGCTTCAGCGAGACGGTCTTCCTGCTGACGCAGGAGGTGCCCTACAACTTCGGCGCGGTCGTGCAGACGTTGACCGAGGTCGACCAGCGCTTCAACACGGGCTCGATGCGCAACATCTACTCGCCCGACGTGCGCGCCGCCTCGGAGCTGGTCGTCGACCGGATCGCCGACACCCTCGGCAAGGACCCCTACGAGTTCCGGCGGTCCCACGCCCGCAACCCCCGCGTCGCGGCCGTGCTCGACAAGGTCGCCGAGGAGGGCGGCTGGGGACGCGAGATGGAGCCGGGCACCGCCCAGGGAATCGCGATCCACAAGGAGTACAAGGGGGCCACCGCCTGCCTCGTCGAGATCGACTGCCGACCGGAGACCGTCGGGCGCCAGGTGCGCGACGCGGTCACCGGACCCCGGGTCACCAAGGTCGTGTTCGCCGTCGACGCCGGTCTCGTCATCAACCCGCGAGGCCTGGAGGCCCAGATGCAGGGCGGCATCAACGACGGCATCGCACTGGCCCTCACCTCCAGCCTGCACCTGCGCGACGGGCACTTCCTCGAGGCCAGCTGGGACAACTACTTCTACACGCGGCAGTGGAACACGCCGCCCGAGGTCGAGGTGCACGTCATGCCGTCGGACAGCCCGCAACCGGGCGGGGCCGGCGAGGCCGGGGTCGCGGCCACCTTCGCCGCCGTGGCCTGCGCCTACGCCCGGGCGACGGGCACGACGCCGACCCACTTCCCGATCAACCACCGCGAGCCGCTGGCGTTCGAGCCGAAGACGTTCGTGCCACCGATCCCGCCGTCGCCGACCAACGGCCTGCGGCTCACGTACTGACCCCCCGACCGTTCCGCGACGAGGAGCCCCCCGTGCCCACCCAGACCTTCCGCCTCAACGGCGAGACCGTGACCGTCGACGTCGAGGACGACGTGCGCGTGCTGTGGGTGCTGCGCGACCTGCTCGGGGTCACCGGCCCCAAGTACGGCTGCGGCATCAACGTCTGCAAGGCGTGCACCTCGCACGTCAACGGCCGTGCCTTCAACCCCTGTGCCGTGCGCGTCGGCGACCTCGGCGCCGACGACGAGGTCACGACCATCGAGGGACTGCCCGCCACCGTGGGCAAGGAGCTGCACCCCATGCAGGAGGCGTGGCTGGAGCACGACGTCGCCCAGTGCGGCTACTGCCAGCCGGGGCAGGTGATGGCCGCGGTCGCGCTCGTCAACAAGGCCCGGCGCGAGGGCCGCACCATCACGGACGCGGACCTCGACGGCATCCGCAACATCTGCCGGTGCGGCACCTACACACGGATCCGCGAGGCCATCGTGGACGGGGAGAGCCGCATGTGACGCCGTACCGCGCTGGTGTCAGGCGCTGGTGTCAGGCGCGCGGGTCAGGGGCCAGTGGCAGCGTCACGGTGAAGGTGCTGCCCTCGCCGTGGACCGAGTCGACGTGCACGCTGCCGCCGGCGCGCTGCACCGTGCGGGCCACGATGGCGAGGCCCAGCCCGGTGCCGGTCTCGCGTCGCGCCACGGGGTCGTCGGAACGCACGAAGGCGTTGAACACCCGCCCGAGGTCGTCCTCGGCGATGCCGATGCCGGTGTCGACGACCCGCAGGACGGCCGTCGCGGGGCGGTCCCCGGTGGCGGGCACCGCCTCGAGGTCGACGACGACGGTGCCGCCGTCGGGCGTGTACTTGATCGCGTTGCCCACGAGGTTGCCGAGCACCCGGTCGAGACCTCCGCGGGGCACGAGCACGGGCACGGGGGCGCCGGGCACGGCGACGACGAGGGTCTGCTCCTTGGCCGCCGCCACCGTGCGGAGCAGCTCGACGGTCTCGACGACCGCCTCGTCGAACGCGGCCGGCTCGGTCGGCACGGCCTGGGGCCCGTCGGCCTCCGAGAGGGCGAGCAGGTCGTCCACGAGCGCGCCCATTCGCTCCGCGGCGCGCCGGGAAGCGTCGAGCGGCGGGGTGGGCTCGATGAGCTCCGCGAGCACGTCGAGGTTGCCCAGCACGGCGGTGATGGGGTTCTTCAGCTCGTGGGCGACCGTCGCGATCAGCTGTTCCTTGTAGCCCACCATCGCCCGCTTCTCGGCGAACACGGCCGCGGTGTGGAGGGCGTCGCCGAGGTCGCGGCCCAGGTCCCGGGCCGCCTGCTCCTCGATGTCGCTCCAGTCGCGCTGCCGGCCGCTGCGGGCGAGCACCACCGTGCCGAGCGGCTCGTCGAGCGTGCCGAGCGGCACGACGAGCACGGTGGTGACCTCCACGCGCTCCATCCACGCGTCGACGGCCGCGAGGTCGGCGTCGGAGATCCCGGGGTGCGAGCGCGAGTAGACGCTGCGCATGAGCAGCTCCTGGTGCGACCACAGGTGCCGGGTGATCCGGGCGACGAGGTGCAGCTCGTCGGGCGTCGTGACGACCTCCTCGAGCGCGACCTGCTGGCCGCCCGACGAATCGCGGCTCGCGACGACCGAGGGTCCGTCGCTGACGTGGAACCAGGCGGCGTCGGCTCCCAGGGCGTCGACGAGGGCGGGCGCGCAGGCCTCCACGACCGCGTGGGCACCCTGGCGGGCGTCGGCCCGGCGGATGACCTCGCGGGAGGCGGCCGCCAGGGCGAGCTGCTGCTCGACCCGGTGTCGCTCGTCGAGGTTCTCCAGCACCGCCGCGGTGCGCTCGACGTAGTCGATGAGTCGCGCCCGTGTGTCGGCATCGGGCCGCAGCCCGTCGAAGGGCACGTCGAGGGTGAGCACGCCGGCGACCTCGCCGTCGGGGCGCAGCAGCAGCGCGGAGAACCAGTCGTCGGGGTCCCAGGCGTCGGGGTGGTCGGTCTTCTCGATGTCGGGCGTCCAGGAGAGCCCGACGGGCACGGCGCGCTCGACGGGCAGGAAGCGGAGCGGGCCCCAGACGTCCGCCTCGTCGGTCTGCTCGGCCAGGGCCTCCGCCGGGAGGTGCTTGCCGAGCACCAGTGTCCGGGCCTCCTCGTCGCCGACGAAGCTGACGAACTCGAGGTCGCCCGACTCGCGGCGCATCGCCAGGGCCGCGACCCCGAACCCGGCCACGTCGGCGGCGGCGCGGGTCAGCACGTCGATCGCCTCGGCGTACCGCCCCGCCACCCCGTGCTGCAGCGCCGCGGTGATGCTCGCGTCCACCGCGTCGGCGGGGGTGCGGGGGACCGCAGCACCCCCGGAGTCGTGCGCGTTCGTCGTGGCTGTCGTCACGGGTCCCCTCCCCCAAGCCGGTCCCGAGTCACGCAAGTGTCCCGACAGTAACCTGCTGGTCCCAGCCGCGCGGGTGATCGCCCACAGAGGTGACGCAACGGGAGGTTCGCGGGGTGTGAGGAGCCCGATCCGAGCGTGGTCGGTGACCGGGCCCCGTTCGCCGTACCATGGCCCGGTGGCGAACTCCGTGAGCACACGCAAGGGCGGCGACGGGCGGCTCACCGCGGCTCTCGACCCGCAGGACCAGGGACCCCAGGACGCGTGCGGCGTCTTCGGCGTCTGGGCGCCGGGCGAGGACGTGGCGAAGCTGACCTACTACGGTCTCTACGCGCTGCAGCACCGCGGCCAGGAGTCCGCCGGCATCGCGGTCAGCAACGGTCGGCAGATCCTCGTCTACAAGGACATGGGCCTCGTCTCCCAGGTCTTCGACGAGTCCACCCTCGACGCGCTGCAGGGCCACCTCGCCATCGGCCACTCGCGCTACTCGACGACCGGCGCCAGCACCTGGCACAACGCGCAGCCCACGTTCCACCCGACCGCGCACGGCTCCATCGCGCTGGCCCACAACGGCAACCTCACCAACACGGCCGACCTGGCCGCCCTGGTGCGCGACCGCAGCGTGCTCGACGGCGAGCTCGACCTCAAGGTGCACCGTCCCGAGCAGGTCGGCTCCACCAACGACACGAGCGTCGTCACCGCGCTGCTCGCCGACCACCCCGACACCACGGTCGAGGAGCGCGCCGTCGAGCTGCTCCCGCAGGTCAAGGGCGCGTTCTCCTTCGTCTGGATGACGGAGAACACCCTGTACGCGGCCCGCGACCCCCAGGGCATCCGTCCGCTCGTGCTGGGTCGGCTCGAGCGCGGCTGGGTCGTCGCCTCCGAGACGGCGGCGCTCGACATCGTCGGCGCCTCGTTCATCCGCGAGATCGACCCGGGCGAGCTCGTCGCGATCGACGCCGACGGCCTGCGCACCCGCACCTTCGCGCAGCCCGAGCCGAAGCACTGCCTCTTCGAGTTCGTCTACCTCGCGCGGCCCGACACGATCATGACCGGCAAGCGCATGCACAGCGTGCGCGTCGAGATCGGTCGCCGCCTCGCCAAGCAGTTCCCGGTCGACGCCGACCTCGTCATCCCCGTGCCGGAGTCGGGCACGCCGTCGGCGATCGGGTACGCCGAGGCCTCGGGCATCCCGTACGGCACCGGTCTCGTGAAGAACTCCTACGTGGGCCGCACCTTCATCCAGCCCTCGCAGACCATCCGCCAGCTGGGCATCCGGTTGAAGCTGAACCCGCTCCGGGACGTCATCGAGGGCAAGCGCCTCGTGGTCGTCGACGACTCCATCGTGCGCGGCAACACGCAGCGGGCGCTCGTGCGGATGCTCCGCGAGGCGGGCGCGCGCGAGGTGCACGTGCGCATCTCCTCGCCGCCGGTGAAGTGGCCCTGCTTCTACGGCATCGACTTCGCCACGCGCGCCGAGCTCATCGGCAACGGGCTGTCGGTGGACGAGATCTGCCGCTCCATCGACGCCGACTCGCTGGGCTACATCGACCTCGACGAGCTCGTGGACGCCACCGACGTGCCCAAGCAGAACTTGTGCCGCGCCTGCTTCGACGGCGTCTACCCGATCCCGCTCCCCACGCCCGAGCACCTGGGCAAGGACGTGCTCGAGGTCAACCCGACGGCGCCCGTCGTGCGCACGACCGACGTCGACGGCCTCGCCGCGTCCCTGGCCGGGAGCGGCGCGTCCGACGCGCTGCAGCGGCCCTGACCCGCGCCGTACCCCCGCGCCGTACCCCCTTGCCGTTCCGCCCGAACCACCCCGCAGACCCCTGGGAGCAGACCACGTGAACCAGCCCGAGAACGCGTACGCCGCCGCCGGCGTCTCCATCGAGGCCGCGGACCGCGCGATCGACCTGATGAAGGGCTGGGTCGAGAAGTCCCGCCGTCCCGAGGTCATCGGCGGCCTCGGCGGCTTCGCCGGCCTGTTCGACGCCAGCGCGCTCAAGGCCTACGACCGTCCGGTGCTGGCCACGTCGACCGACGGCGTCGGCACGAAGGTCGCGATCGCCCAGGCGCTCGACAAGCACGACACCATCGGCTTCGACCTCGTCGGCATGGTCGTCGACGACCTCGTGGTGTGCGGCGCGGAGCCGCTGTTCATGACGGACTACATCGCGACCGGCCGCGTGGTGCCCGAGCGGATCGCCGCGATCGTCAAGGGCATCGCGGAGGCGTGCGTCGAGGCGGGCTGCGCGCTCGTCGGCGGCGAGATCGCGGAGCACCCGGGCCTGCTCGGCCCCGACGAGTACGACGTCGCCGGCGCCACCACCGGCGTCGTCGAGGCGGAGCAGATGCTCGGCCCCGGCCGCGTGCGTCCCGGCGACGTCGTCATCGCGATGAAGTCGTCCGGCGTGCACTCCAACGGCTACTCGCTCGTGCGTCACGTGCTGCTGTCCGACGCCGGCGCCGGCTGGACCCTCGACCGCCACGTCGACGAGCTGGGCCGCACCCTCGGCGAGGAGCTGCTGACGCCGACGAAGCTCTACACGAAGCCGTCCCTGCGGCTCGCCCGTGAGACCGCGACGCACGCCATGGCCCACGTGACCGGCGGCGGCCTGGCCGCCAACCTCGAGCGCGTCCTGCCGGCCGAGCTGACCGTCACGATCGACCGCGGCACCTGGACCCCGCTGCCCGTCTTCGACGTCGTGCGGCAGGCGGGCGACGTCGCCCAGGCCGACGTCGAGGCGACGCTCAACTGCGGCGTCGGCATGGTCGCCCTCACCGACCCCGGCTCCGTCGACGCCGCCCTGGCGATTCTCGCCGAGACCGGCGTCGAGGCCTGGGTCGCCGGCGAGGTGCGGGCGCTCGCCGACGGCGAGCGCGCCGGCTCCGTCAACCTCGTGGGGCAGCACCCGGGCTGGTAAGCCCGCCGGGTCCGCCCGGCCCCCGTACGCCGAGCGCCCGCCCTCCGTGAGGAGAGCGGGCGCTCGTGTCGTTCGGTACGGCGCGGGGTCAGCCCCCGGCGCCCGGGCCGCCGTCGCCGCCGGGGCCACCACCGGCACCACCACCGGGGCCGCCACCGTCGCCGGGCCCGGCGTCGCCGCCACCAGCGCCGCCGCCAGCGCCGCCGCCAGCGCCGCCGCCAGCGCCGCCGCCAGCGCCGCCGCCAGCACCCCCACCACCGCCGGCTCCGGCCCCGGGCTCGGGGTCGGCCGGCTCGGGCGCGGTCGTCTCCGGCTCGCGCGTGCGGTTCTCGTTGGTGGTGGAGCCCCGCGACGTACCGCTGCGCTCGCTGCGGCCACCGCCGCCGAGGCCGAGGAAGCCCTGCGGGTCGGGCGGACCGACGGCCTCGCGCAGGGCCGAGGCGCTGAACCGCTCGAAGTCGTCGCCGGCGAGCTCGTCGCGGACGCCGCGCATGGCGTCGCCCCACATGGGGGCGACGTAGCCAGAGGCCGACACGTTGTAGAACGTGCGGCCGCCGACGCGCTGGCCCGACAGCGGGATCGGCGAGCCCTGGCTGTTGGCGCCGGCGATCATGGCCGCGGTCGACAGGTTCGGGGTGTAGCCCGCGAACCACACGGAGCGGCCGTTCTGCGTCGTTCCGGTCTTGCCGGCGTTGTCGATGCCGAGGTTCTGGGCCGAGGCGAAGCCGCCGGAGCCCAGGACGCCCGAGAGGATCTCGTTGACCGCGTCGGCCGTCTCCGGCTGGATCACCTGGTCGCAGGTCGGCAGGTAGTCCTTGAGGACGTTGCCGGCCGAGTCGAGGATGCGCTGCACCGGGAGCGCGTCGCAGTGCTGGCCGCGCGCGGCGAACGTCGCGTACGCCTCGGCCATCTCGATGGGGCTCACGTCGGCCACGCCGAGCACGAAGGAGGGGATGCGCTCCGCGCCGCGGCCGGGCTCCTCGCTGCCGGTCGGGTTATTGAGCTCGACGCCCATCGACCGGGCGAGCTCGAACGGCTCGCAGAGGCCGGTGCGCTGCTCGAGCTGGGCGTAGAACGTGTTGACCGACAGGCGCGTGCCCGTCGTCATCGTCATGTAGCCCGAGCTGGTCGAGTTGGAGGGGTCCCAGATCGTGGAGCCGCCGTAGGGCTCGCCGTCGCAGTCCTTGAAGGACGACTCGCGGAGCCGCACCTGCTCCGGGGAGTTGATGCCCCACGACACCGGGATGCCCTGCTCGAGGGCCGCGGCGAGCACGAACGTCTTGAACGTCGAGCCGGCCTGGAAGCCGTTGGCGTCGCCGAGACGCTCCGGCACCGTGTAGTTGAGGTAGGTCTGGCCCGCGTCCACGTCCCGACCCATGGGGCGCGACTGGGCGACGGCGCGGACGTAGCCCGTGCCCGGCTCCACCATGGCGAGGGCGCCGATGGCGTTGTCGGTGGGGTCGACCGTCTCGGAGACGGCCTCGTCGGCGGCCGCCTGGAAGGGCAGGCGCAGCGGGGTGCGGATCGTCAGGCCGCCTTCGTAGAGCAGCGCGCGGCGGTCGGCCTCCGACTCGCCGAGGGCGGGGTCGGCCACGAGGTAGCGCAGCACGTAGTCGCAGTAGAACGGCGCCGCCGAGGAGACGCAGCCGTTGGACGGGGCCGCGACGTTGACGCCGAGGTCGCTGCTGCGGGCCGCCTGCTGCTCGGCGTCGTCGATCACGTTGAGCTGCGCCATCCGGTCGATGACGACGTTGCGGCGCTGCAGGGCACGGTCGGGGTTGACCGTGGGGTCGAGGCCGACGGGGTTCTGCACCAGACCGGCGAGGAGCGCCGCCTGCGGCAGGGTGAGGTCGGCCGCGTCCACGCCGAAGTAGGTCTTCGCCGCGGACTGGATGCCGTAGGCGCCGTTGCCGAAGTAGGCGAGGTTGAGGTACCGCTCCAGGATCCAGTCCTTGGAGTAGGTGTTCTCGATCGCGATGGCGTAGCGGAGCTCCTGGATCTTGCGCGCCACGGTCTCCGCGGTCGCCGCCCGCCGGGCCTCCTCGTCGTCGCCCGCCTGCTGGATCAGCGTCAGCTTCACCATCTGCTGGGTGATGGACGAGCCGCCCTGGACCACGCCCGAGGAGGCCTGGTTGATGACGAACGCGCGCAGGGTGCCCTTGATGTCGAGGGCGCCGTGCTCGTAGTAGCGGTAGTCCTCGATCGAGATGATGGCCTCGCGCATCACGGGCGCCACCTGGGTGAGGGGCACGTTGACGCGGTTCTCGTCGAACAGCGTCGCCACCAGGGCGCCGTTGGCGTCGAGGATGCGGCTGCGCTGGGGCAGTGCACTGGTCTCGAGCTCCGCGGGGAGCTCCTTCACGCTCTCGGAGACGTTGCGCGCGCCGACCCCGAGGAGTCCGGCGAACGGCAGCGCGAGGCCCGAGGCGACGACGCCCAGCACGACCGAGCCCGCGACCATTACGAGGAGGTGCTTGACGACGCGGGCGGCCGTGAGGCGCTCGGGATCAGAGGAGGCCATGGTGCAGAAGGGTACGGGGTGAACCTGTGAAGGGTCTCCTCCGCGGACGAGCCCGCGGCGGCTCCCCCGAACGGGTGGGTCCCGTGCCCCGCGCGGGGGACGTCCTAGTCATTTCGGACTATGCGACGTGAGCCGTGCGGGTCTGTGAATCTCCTCAGCCTTTCTTTACCTTTCTCGGTGTTGGGTTGGAATGGTGAGGGCGAGCGGCGTGGGGCTGCGGATCCTCCGGATGATCTGGGGACATCACATGTGGGTCGAGGACTGGACGAACGAGGCGGTCTGCCGCAAGTCGACGCCGGACGAGCTGTTCGTCCGCGGTGCCGAGCAGAACAAGGTCAAGCAGATGTGCCAGGGCTGCCCGGTGCGCACCGAGTGCCTCGCCGAGGCCCTCGACAACCAGATCGAGTGGGGCGTCTGGGGCGGCATGACCGAGCGGGAGCGCCGCGCGCTGCTGCGTCGTCGCCCCGAGGAGTCGTGGCGCGAGGTGCTGCAGAGCGCCCGCGCCCAGCACGCCGCCGCCGTCGTCGTCTGACGCGCTGAGCGGTCGGACCAGGTGCGGTCGGACCAGGTGCGGTCGGGCTAGATCCGACCGACGGCCAGCAGGTCGCCGACCCGGCGGAGCCCGTCGAGGTCGTGCACGTCGCTGGCCAGCGCCGGCACCACGGCGGTCGCCACCTCCGGGTGCGTCGCCGCGAAGCGTCGGCGCAGCTCGCCCTCCCGCTCCGTGATGCGCACGTGGTCGGCGTGCAGCCGCAACAGGCCCTCGGCCAGCGCGGGGTCGTGCAGCGCCGTACCGCCCTCGCTCGTTCCCGAGGCTCCCGGGGACTCCGCGTTCCGCGCGAGCCACCGCGCGGCCGAGACGGCCTCCTCCGCGCCGAGGTCCACCGGGGGCTGGGGGTGGGCCCGGTTCACGACCAGGCCGGCCAGCGGCATCCGGTCGTCGGCGAGCCGCTCGACGAAGTAGGCCGCCTCGCGCAGCGCGTCCCGCTCGGGCGCGGCCACCACCACGAACGCGGTCTGGGCGTCCTGCAGCAGCGCGTAGGTCTGCTGGGCCCGCTGCCGGAACCCGCCGAAGACCGTGTCGAACGCCGCCACGAACGTCTGCAGGTCGGTGAGCACCTGGGCGCCCAGCACCTTCGTCAGGGCTCCCGTGATGAGGCCGAACCCCATGCCGAGCACCTTGGCGGGACCCTTCGCCGGCGCGAGCAGCAGCTTGATGAAGCGCCCGTCGAGGAAGCTCGAGAGCCGTTCCGGGGCATCGAGGAAGTCGAGCGCCGACCGGGACGGCGGGGTGTCGACGACGATGAGGTCGTAGGTGCCGTCCACCTTCGCCTGCCGGTGGATCTGGCCCAGCTTCTCCATCGCCATGTATTCCTGCGTGCCCGCGAACGAGCTCGACAGCGCGACGTAGAACGGGTTCTCCAGGATCGCCCGGGCCTTCTCGGGGCTGGCCTGGCTCTCGACGACCTCGTCGAAGGTCGACTTCATGTCGAGCATCATCGCGTCGAGCGAGCCGCCGTTGCTCGCGTCGATCCCGACGACCGGGCGCGGGGTGTTGTCGAGCTCCTCGATCCCCATCGACTGCGCGAGCCGGCGGGCCGGGTCGATGGTGAGCACGACGACCTTCCGACCGCGCTCCGCGGCGCGCATCGCGAGGGCCGCCGCCGTCGTCGTCTTGCCGACGCCACCCGACCCGCAGCAGACGACGATGCCCGTCCCGCGGTCGTCGACGAGCGCGTCGAGGTCGAGGTGCGGCGCGGCCTTCGTCGGGTCGCCCGCCAACCGGCCGACCCGGTGGCTGCTGCGCCGGTGGCTCCCGAGCCGCTCCGCCGCCCCGCCGCCGGGCGTGCTGCTGACCGTCATGCCATCCCCTGTCGCCGCAGGTGTCCCGCCAGCTCGTAGAGCCCGCCGAGGTCGACGCCGCCCGCCATGCGGGGCAGCTCGTAGGTGGGGACGCCGTACGTCGCGACCAGCTCCCGCTGCGCGTCCTCGAGCGCCTTGCGCTCCGCGTGGTCCCGGCCCTGCGCGAGCAGGTGCTCGGCGAGGTCGGTGAGCTCGTCGGGCCCGCCGTCGATCCCGGCGGCGGCCAGGTCCTCGGCGAGGGGCGCCGCCTGCGCCGTACCCGCGGTGACGGCCGCGAGGTCGTCGGCGTCCAGCTCGTCGGGACGCGTCAGGTTGACCACCACACCGCCCACGGGCAGGCCCGTGCGGCGGAGGTCGGCGATGCCGTCGGCGGTCTCCTGCACGGGCATCTCCTCGAGCACGGTCACGAAGTGCACCGCGGTCCGCGAGGAGCGGAAGAGGGTCATCATGAGGTCGGCCTGCGACTTCACCGGCCCCACCTTGGCCAGTCCGGCCAGCTCGTCGGAGACGTTGAGGAACTGGGTGATGCGGCCCGTGGGGGGCGCGTCGAGCACGACCGCGTCGTACTGGCGGGCGTTCTTGCCCCGTCGGCCCGGCTTCGCCGCCTCGAAGACCTTGCCCGTGAGGAGCACGTCGCGCACGCCGGGCGCGATGGTGGTCGCGAACTCGATGACGCCGAACTTGTCGAGGGCGCGGCCGGCGCGGCCGAGGCGGTAGTACATCGCCAGGTAGTCGAGCAGGGCCGACTCGGCGTCGATGTGCAGCGCGTGCACCGTGCCGGCCGCGCCGCTGGGCTCCGCGGGGAGGCCCTTCGCGATGCGCCGCTCCTCGTAGGGCAGCGGGTCGACGTCGAACATGCGGGCGATGCCCTGCCGGCCCTCGACCTCGCAGAGGAGCACCTCCTTGCCGCGGGAGGCCAGGGCGAGGGCGAGAGCGGCGGCGACGGTGGACTTCCCGGTGCCGCCCTTGCCGGTCACGACGTGCAGGTGCACGCCCGGCCAGTCGGGCCCGGGACGATCGACGGCGGACACGCGCGCAGCATAGCCAGCGGGCCCTGGGAGGATGCCCGCATGAGCATCTACGCGGTGACCTACACCTACTCCGACGACGTGGCCCTGCGGGACGCGGAGCGCGCGACGCACCGCGAGTACCTCGCCGGGCTCGCCGAGGCCGGCCGGATGGTCGTGTCGGGCCCCTGGGGCGCCGACGAGCCCGCCGGCGCGCTCCTGCTGTTCCGGGGCGACTCGGCCGACGAGGTGCGGGCCCTGACGGCGGAGGACCCGTTCGTCAAGGTGGGCGTCGTCGTCGACCAGGTCGTCCGCGAGTGGCTCCCCGTCCTCGGCCCCGGCAAGGACGCCTTCGCCTGAGGTCTCTCGCGTCGAGTCGGGATGTTCGGCGGATCGCGCCGAACATCCCGACTCGACGCGGGCCGTGCCGCGCTCAGTCCGCCGTCAGCCCCGCGGCCGGGGCGGTGCGAGCGGCGCGGCGGGCCGGGAGCACGCAGGCGACGAGCCCGGCGAGCGCGGCGACCACGACGACCACCGCCAGCTGCCCGTAGGGCAGCACCATCGTCGCCTCGGGGATCGACGGCTGCACCATCACCTTGACGCCGACGACCGCGAAGTAGACCCCGACGGCCGTGCCGATGAGCGTCGCGACCACGGAGAGCAGCACTCCCTCGGTCGCCAGCGTGCGGCGCAGCTGCCGGCGCGTCAGGCCCAGGGCCCGCAGGAGCGCGTTCTCCCGCGACCGCTCCAGCACCGAGAGCCCCAGCGTGTTGCCGATGCCGATGAGCGCGATGAGCACGCCGATCCCGAGCAGGCCCACGACGGCGATGACGACGACGTCGAGCTGCCGACCGATCCAGTTGCGCTGCTCCACGAGCGGCGTCACCGACGCCCCGGTCCCGGCGGTGGCCGCGTCGAGGTCGGCGAGCAGGTCGTCGAGGTCGTCCCCGTCGGCGCGCAACCACGCGGCGTACGGCGCCGTGTCCGGGCCCAGCAGTGCCTCCAGGGTGTCCGGCGCCACGATCGCCGCCGTGCCCCAGGCGCTGTCGACGTAGCGCGCCCGCAGCGTCAGCGTCCCGCGGGGCGTGCTCACCTCGAGCCGCTCGGTCAGCCCCGTCTCGCCGGTCAGCCCGGACGGCACGAGGATCTCGTCGTCGCCGGGCAGCGCGATCCCGCGGTCGCCGCGCACGACCTCGTCGAGGGCGGCGTCGGCGTCGGGGGCCGCCCCCGGTGCCACCACGGCCAGCGCCTCGTCCGCGAACAGCTGGTCGACCGGCACCCCGGCGACCGTCTCGTCGAGCACCGGGGCCGCCGCGACCGCGCCGCCCGGCACGACCAGCGACGCCTCGACCCCCGGGAAGCCCGTGACGCGGTCGGCGAGCTCGGCGCCGATCGGGCCGTCCTCGGCGGCGACGGTGACGTCGAGCGGGTACTGCTCGTCCATCTCCTTGTCCGTCGCCGCCCGGGCGGTCGCCATGCCGGTGAGGACGGCGGTGGTGAGCGTGACCCCGATGAGCAGGGAGGCGGTCGTCGCCGCCGTGCGTCGCGGGTTGCGGACCGCGTTGTCGCCGGCGATGCGCGCCGTGGGTCCGGTACGCCGCACGACGAGGCCCACCAGCCGCAGGACGGCGGGCACCAGGACGGGACCGAGCAGGACGACCCCGGCGAAGAACAGCGTGCCCCCCGCCACCATCACGACCATCTCGCCGGTGGAGACCGCCGCGGTCAGGCCGACCACGCCGGCGGCCACCACGACGAGACCGAGGGCGATCCGCACGCGACCGGCCGCCGTCCGCACGCTGGGCGCCGCCTCGGGGCGGAGCGCGGCGAGCGGGCTGACCCGGGTGGCGGTGCGCGTCGGCACCCACGCGGCGACCACCGTCGTCAGCACGCCCCCGGCGAAGGCGGCGCCCCACCACACCGGGGAGGGCTGCGGCGTGCCGAGCGGGAAGTCGACGGTCGCCTGCAGCAGCGCGACGCCGCCGAAGCCGAGCGCGGCGCCCGCCAGCAGGCCGGTGGCCGACGACAGCAGGCCGACGACGAGGGCCTCGAGGCGCACGGAGCGTCGTACCTGCCGGCGCGTCGCGCCCACGCAGCGGAGCAGCGCGAGGTCGCGCTGGCGCTGCGCGAACAGGATCGAGAACGTGTTGGCGATGACCATGACGGAGACGACGGCGGCGATCGCCGCGAAGAGCAGCACGACCATCGAGAGCACGTCGACCTGCTGGTTCGCCTTCTGCAGCCGGTCGTCGGCGACCTCGGCGGGGGACCAGGTGACGAGCTCGCCGACCGCGGTCTCCGTGCTCGCCAGCGCCGCGACCTCCGCCGCCGCGTCGGCGACGTCGTGGTCGGGACCGACGGCGTACGTCACCGTCTCCGCCGACCAGTAGTCGAGCGAGGAGACCACGGAGAAGTCGGCCCACAGGGCGCTCGACGTGAACGTCGTGCCGTCGGCCAGGCCGACGATGGTGAGGGTGGTCGCCGCGTCACCGGACCCGACGACCACCTCGTCACCGATCCCGAGGTCGTTGGCCTGGGCGCCGGAGGCGTCGGCGACGACCTCGTCGGGGTCCTCGACGCCCCGGCCCTCGACGAGGTCCTGCCACACGAGGTCGGGGTCGGCCGCCCAGGTGCCGATGGAGGCGTCCTCGACGATCGACGTGCCGTCGGTCCGGTCGATCGGCGCCCACGCCTCGGCGAGCGGGGCGGCGCTGTCGCCCTCGTCCGCGGCGTGGGCGAGGACGGCCTCGACGCCCTCGTTCGAGGGCCACGCGTCGACCGCCCCGCCGGTGACGACGAGGTCGCCCCGCTCGTAGGGCTTGCCGATCTCGTCGGTGAGCCCGCCGCGCGCGGCCGACGCGATCGCGTCGGTCACCACGACGAAGGCGACGGCGATGGCGACCGCCAGCACGGCGGCCACGTAGCGCCGGGTGTGCGTCCGCAGCGACGCGAGCAGCACGGTCCTCATCGGGCGGCACCCCCGTGTCCGCCCGTGCCGAGGGGACCCGTGCTGCCCGGCCGCAGCGTCGCGACGAGCCGGTCCGCGTCCGGCTGGACGAGGTGCGCCCGCACCGTGCCGTCGGCGAGCACGACGACGTCGTCGGCGTACGCCGCGGCGTCCAGCTCGTGCGTCACCATCACGACGGTCTGGCCGAGCTCGCGGACGCAGCGCCGCAGGAACCCGAGCACCTCCGCGGAGGTGTCCGAGTCGAGGTTTCCGGTCGGCTCGTCGGCGAAGACGATCGCGGGCTGCGCGACGAGCGCGCGGGCGATGGCGACCCGCTGCTGCTGCCCGCCGGACAGCTCGCCCGGGCGGTGCCCGAGGCGGTCGCCGAGGCCGAGGGTGGCGACGACCTCGTCGTACCGCGCCCGCACGGTCGCGTCGACCTTCCGGCCCGCGAGCTCGAACGGCAGCAGGATGTTCTGGCCCGCCGTCAGCATCGGCAGCAGGTTGAAGGCCTGGAAGACGAAGCCGACGTGGTCGCGGCGGAAGCGCGTGAGGTCGTCGTCGCCGAGACCGTCGAGCCGGCGTCCGGCGATGGTGACGGACCCCGCGGTGGGCTGGTCGAGCCCCGCGAGGCAGTGCATGAGGGTGGACTTGCCGGATCCCGAGGTGCCCATGACCGCCGTGAACCGGCCGGCCGGCACGTCGAGGTCGACGCCCCGGAGCGCGTGCACCTGGGCGTCGCCGCGGCCGTAGGTCTTCGTCAGGCCCCGGGCGCTCGCCGCGAGGGCAGGGCCGGCCGGGGCGGGCTGGACCAGGTCGGTGAAGGGTGTGGTGGACATGACCGGAACGCTAGGGACGGCGCACCCCCGCGTCGTCACGCGAGCGGTTGATCCTCGGGGGCGGTGGTACGACGGGGGTGGGACCCCGGGTGGACCCTGCGTCCACCCGTGGGTGGAGGCGGCCGGGTCGGCGCTCGGGGAAAGAAGACGCGGACGGGTCGAGAGCGCGGGGAAAGAGAACGCGGACCGGTGCCTCGACTGGATCGATCCAGGGGGCCTCCCGGTCCGCGTCTTCCTTCCCCGGCGCGCATTCTCCTCAGCCCGACGCCCCCGACGCCCCCGCTGCGGCCTCGACGACGCGCTCCGCCATCCGGTCGGCGCCAGCGTGGTCGTGGGCCGTCAGGGTCACGACCGTGTCCCCGCGGAGGACCACCAGCTGGCCGTGGGCACCGTGCAGGCGCCACGCGTCGCCCGGTCCGCCCCAGGCACCGAGGCCGTACCGGGCGTAGGACGGGTGGGCCTCACGCTCGACCCAGGTCGTGCGCATGGCGCGCGGCCAGTCCGCGGAGACCAGGCGCGTCCCCTCCCACCACCCGTCGTCGCGGACGAGCCGTCCGAGGCGGGCGAGCTCGTCGATGGTGAGGTGGAGACCCCCGCCGGCGGCGATCCACCCCTGCGGGCAGCGGTCCCACGGCGGTGCGTCGATGCCGAGCGGGTCGAACAGCCGCGGACGCAGCCAGTCGGCGACGTCGCCCACGACCGACCCGAGCGCCCGCATGGCGGTGTAGGTGCTGGCGTTGGAGTACTGGAACACCCGCCCGGCCGACGGGCGGGACAGGAGCTCGTGCGCGAGGTCCGGCCAGTCCGTCAGCAGCGTCTCCGACCAGGGCAGGTCGATGCCGCTCGTCATGCCGAGCAGGTGCCGCGTCGTGACGTCCTCGACGCCCGCGCCCAGCGCCAGGCCGGGGAACCACCGGCCGACCGGCGCGTCGACGTCGAAGATCCCCGCGTCGTGGGCGATCCCGGCCGCGAGCACGCAGACCCCCTTGGCGGCGGAGTGGACATCGCGTCGCACGTCCTCGCTCCACAGGTGCCGCGCGGTCGCGTCGCCGACCAGCACGTGGGCGGCGTGCGCACCGAAGCCGTCCTCCTCGGCGGCGGCCACGACGCGGTCGAGGAGCTGCCGGGCGCGGGACACGCGGGGAGTCTCCCACCCGGGCTCAGCCCGGCCCCACCACGCCCGCCTCGTAGGCCAGCACGACGAGCTGCACCCGGTCGCGGGAGCCCGTCTTGGCGAGCAGCCGCCCCACGTGGGTCTTCACCGTCGCCTCGCCGAGCACGAGCTCGGCGGCGATCTCGCCGTTCGACAGCCCGCGCCCGACGAGCTCCAGCACCTCGGCCTCGCGCTCGGTCAGGGTCGCCAGCCGTGGGTGGTCGGCGGGCGAGGCCGGCGACCCCGGTGCGCCGCGGTCCGCCCCGCCCGACAACCCGCCCGACGACCCGCCCGACGACCCGCCCGACGACCCGCCCGACAGCCCGTCCGGCAGCGTCGCCGCCACGTGGTCGAGCAGGCGGCGGGTCGTGGAGGGCGCGACGACGGCGTCGCCGGCGTGCACGCGCCGTACGGCCTCCAGCAGGTCCGGGGGAGCGGCGTCCTTGAGGAGGAAGGCGGAGGCGCCGGCCTTGAGGGCGGCGAAGGCGTACTCGTCGAGGTCGAACGTCGTCAGCACGATCACCCGCGGCACGGGCGCACCCGCCGCGGCCCGCTCGGCCAGGGCGCGGGTGGCCTCGACGCCGTCCAGCCGCGGCATGCGCACGTCCATGAGCACCACGTCGGCGACGGGTCGGTCGCTGCCCGCCGGCGCGGCGAGCGACCGCAGCGCCTCCTCCCCGTCACCGGCCTCCCCGACGACGGTCAGGTCGTCCTGGCTCTCGACGAGCATGCGGAACCCGGCCCGCACCATCTGCTGGTCGTCGACGAGGAAGACGCGGATCGGCGGGGCGTTCACCGGGCCATCCTCACACCGGCACCCGCGCCACGACCTCGAACCCGCCGCCGCCCCGCGGCCCCGTCGTCAGCGTGCCGCCCGCGGCGCGCACCCGCTCCCGCATCCCCACGAGCCCGAGGCCACCGCCGGGACGTCCCTCGCCGGCCGCGGCGCCCCGCCCGTCGTCGGTGACGCGCACGACGAGCCCGCCCGGCTCCGCGTCCACGACCACCTCGACGTCGCGGACCGGGCCGGCGTGGCGCCGCACGTTGGTGAGGGCCTCCTGCAGCACCCGGTAGACCACGAGCCCCGTGCCCGTCGGCACGGTCGGCAGGGGGTCGGGGAGCCGCACGGTGAGCGGGAGCCCGTCGGCGCGGGCCTGCTCGAGCAGGCCCGCCAGGTCGTCGAGGCCGGGCTGCGGACGCGTGCCGGTGTCCTCGGAGCGCAGCAGGCCCAGCAGCCGCCGCATCTCGCCGAGCGACTCGCGCCCGGTCGCCGCGATGGTGCCGAGCGCCGCGGTGGCGACGTCGGGGTCCTTCGCCGCGGCGTACCGCGCCCCGTCCGCCTGCACCACCATCACCGACAGCCCGTGCGCGACGACGTCGTGCATCTCGCGCGCGATGCGGGCCCGCTCGTCGGAGGCGGCGAGCTCGGCGCGCTGCTCGGCGTCCCGGGCCACCTGCTCGGCGTGGGTGCGGAGCGCGTCGACGTACGCCGCCCGCGTGCGTCCCAGCGTCCCCAGCGCCCACGCGGCGACCACGATGACGCCGATCGTGGTGGCGTAGCTGACCACCTGCTCCACCGGGTAGTCGCCGGGGTCCACGTACGGCGAGGTCCAGTCCCACGCCGCCGTCGCGGCCGCCACCAGGCCGACGACGAGGGCGACGGCCCCCGCCGTCGCCGTGGAGAAGCGGGCGACCGCGTAGACGGCGACCGGGTACGCGAGCTGCGAGAACAGGGGCATGTCGACGAGCAGCACCTGCAGGGCGCTGGCGGCGGCCACCGCGGCGTACACGGCCACGGGGAAGCGGCGTCGCCACCACAGCGGCGCGCACTGCAGCAGGCCCAGGAGCGCCCAGTCGGCGGCGCCGGCGGCGACCCCGATCAGCAGGCTCAGCCCCGTGAGCCCGACCGCGAGCCCCCGGTCGAACCACGCCTCGCCCCGCGGCCCCAGCCGCCGCGGCTGCCGGGGGAGGGCGGAGGTGGCGCTCATGGACGCCGAGGGTACGGCGCCGCCCGGGCCCCGCGCGTCCACCCGCGGGTGGACGTCGCGCCGGTCCTCAGGCCGGCGCGGCGACCCGACCGGGGGCGACCGGCAGCCGCTCGAAGCCGCGGAGCACCCGGGTCTCCCGGCGTCGCGGGGTGCCGTCGACGCGGAGGTCGGGGAACCGCTCGTGGAGCATCTGCAGGGCGATCCGCGCCTCGGCCCGGGCCAGCGCCGCGCCGAGGCAGTAGTGCGCACCGGAGGAGAAGGCGAGGTGGGCGTTCGCGTTCGGGCGCGCGACGTCGAACACCCGCGGGTCGTCGAACACGGCCGGGTCGCGGTTGGCGGCGGCGAGGAACAGCAGGACGGGCGTGCCGCCCCCGATCTCGACGCCCTCGAGCTCGAGGTCGTGGGGCACGATGCGCAGCGAGTTCTGCACCGGCGGGTCGAAGCGGAGCGTCTCCTCCACGACGCCGGCCCACAGGTCGGGCTCCGCGAGGGCGCGCTCGCGCTGGTCGCGGTGCTGCTCGAGCAGCACCACGGCGTTGGAGATGAGGTTGACGGTCGTCTCGAACCCGGCCGCCAGCACGAGCAGGGCGACGGCCCGCAGCTCCAGGTCGGTCAGCTGCGTCTCGTCGCCGTCGCCGTCGAGGAGCGCGAGCTGGCTGAGCAGGTCGTCACCGGGGTGGCGCCGCTTCTCCTCGACGTGCGCAGTCACCCAGCGGTGCATCGCGCGCACGGCGCTGCTGGCGCGGCGGTAGCGCCCCCAGCGCAGCCCGGGGTCGAGCAGGCTGGCGGCGCTGTTGCCCCAGGCGAGGAGCTGGCGGTGGTCGCGCTCGGGCACCCCGAGGATCGCGCCGATCACCGCGACGGGGAGCTGGGCGGCGTAGGCGTCCACCAGGTCGGTGCGCTCCGCGCCCGCCCGCTCGATCCGGTCGAGCAGGCGCTCGGCCGTCGCGGCGACGAGGTCCTCCTGGCTGCGCACCTGACGGGCGGTGAAGGCGCGGTTGACGAGGCGCCGCATGCGGGCGTGGTCGACGCCGTCGGTGGCGAGCAGCGAGGGCGGGTCGATCGGTCCGGCGGCCCACGGGTCGGTGCCCCAGCGGGCCAGGACGCCGAGGGGGCCGGGCAGGTCGCGCAGACCGGCGCCGACCCGTACGTCGGGGTGGCGCAGCAAGGCCGTCGTGAGCGCGTGGTCGGTCGTCGCGGAGACGACGCGGCCCGGGACGAGCCGGCCGAGGGAGCGGAGCTCCTCGTACGCCGGGTAGGGGTCCGCGCGCAGGGCCGGGTCGCAGTCGATCCGGGCGAACAGCTCGCCGCTCCGCGCCGCGTGCTCGAAGAACGCCCGGGTCAGCGCGTGCTCGCCCACCCAGCGGGCCGCCGCCCGGACGTCGCCGACGGGGTCCCGCTCGGCGGGCACGTGGTCGGCGCGGTCCAGCAGGGGCATGTCTCGTCCTCCTCGGGCGTGCGGGCGCGTGCTCCTCCACGCTAGGACGCCGGGGGAAGCGGCGCATCGGTCGACGGCAGGGTGTCGGTCTCCTCCCGTGGGAGGAGACCGGCGGGGTGCCGTCGGGTGTCGCGGAGGGATGTCGCACCGGTGTGCGCACGCCTAGGGTGCCCCTGTGGAGCGAGCCCCCGGCGTACCGCGCCCGCCCGCCGGCCTGCGCGCCCGCATCGAGGACAAGGCGCTGCGGCACGGGCTGGCCGCGCCCTGGTGGATCGGCACGACGGCGGTGCTCGCCCAGGTCGCCGCGGCGCTGGTGGCGCTCGTCCAGCGGGACGCGCTCTTCTCCCCGGCGGTGCTCGCCGTCGGGGTCATGGCGGCGCCGTTCGCCGCGCAGGCGCTGCTGCGCGCGTGGGTGCCGGCGTGGGTCGACCTCGCGGCCGGGCTCGCGGGGGCGGCCTGGATCGCCGTCCTGCCCGTCGTCACCACCGGCCTCGCCGACTTCCTGCCCGTCTCGGTGGCGTTCCTCGTCGCCCACGTGACCGCGGCGACGAGCGCGCGCGTCGGGGCCCTGGCGGCGGGGTCCGCCATCGGCGTCGCGGTGGTGCTGCCGGGGCCGCTGCTCGGCATCGCGGCCGACCCGGGCGGGGCCGTCGTGGGCGTGCTGGAGGTGTGCCTCGGCGGGGTCGTCGGCTACTGGTTCCGCACGCAGATGCGGGCGTTGGCGGCCGAGCGGGCGGCCCGTTCGCAGGAGGCGGAGCGGGCGGCGCTGGCCGAGCGGCAGCGGATCGCGCGCGAGATCCACGACCTCGTCGCGCACTCGCTCAGCGTGACCGTCCTGCACGTGGCGGGAGCGCGCCAGGTGCTCCTCGACGGGGTCGCCGACGCGGCGGAGGGGCGGGCCGCGGCGCTCGAGGAGGCGACGCGCGAGGCGTGCGAGGCGTTGGCCGACGCCGAGGAGGTGGGTCGACGCGCGATGGCCGACATCCGCCGCACGGTCGGGCTCCTGGCCCGCGGCGACGGGGACAGGGGCGACGGGGACAGGGGAGGCGACGGCGGGGACCGCCACGCCCTGCCCGACGCCCGCGACCTGCCGGCCCTGGTCGCGCAGGTGCGCGCGGCGGGCCTCCCCGTGGAGGCGGCGCTCGAGGGCGACCTCGCCGCGGTGCCGCCCGCCCTCGGGCTGGGCCTCTACCGCGTGCTGCAGGAGTCGTTGGCGAACGCCGCCCGGCACGCGCCGGGTGCGCCGGTGCGGGTCGAGGTCGACGTACGCCGCGGGGCCCGCCTCCGCGTCGTGAACGACGTGCCCCCGGGTGCGGTCCCCGGCACCGACGGGTCGGGCACCGAGGGGATGGCCGCCCGCGTGGCGGGGCTCGGTGGCACGCTGCGGGCGGGCCGACGCCGCGAGGGCGGCGTCGTGCGGTGGGTCGTCGAGGCGGAGGTGGCGGGATGAGCGAGCGGCCGCCGGTCCGCGTGCTGCTGGTCGACGACCAGGAGCTCGTGCGCTCGGGGCTGCGCCGGATCCTGCGGCGGCGGGCGGGCTTCGAGGTCGTGGCCGAGTGCGACGACGGGGACGGGGTGCCCGCGGCGGTCGCGGCGCACGCGCCCGACCTGGTCGTGATGGACCTGCGGATGCGCCGCGTCGACGGGATCGCGGCGACGGCGGCCCTGCGCGCGGCCGGGGACGCCCCACCGGTGCTGGTGCTGACCACCTTCGACGACGACGAGCTGCTCTCCGGTGCGCTCCGGGCGGGCGCGGCCGGCTTCTGCCTGAAGGACACCCCGGCCGACGACCTGGTCCGCGCCGCCCACGCCGTCGCTGCCGGCGCGTCCTGGCTCGACCCCACGGTCACCGGGCGCGTGCTCGCGACGTACCGCGCCGTCTCGCCCGGTTCGCCCGCGTCCTCCGCCAGCCTCGACGTGCTCACCCAGCGGGAGACCGAGGTGCTGCGGGCCATCGGCCGGGGCCTGACGAACGGCGAGATCGCGGCCGAGCTGACGATCTCGGAGCTGACGGTCAAGAGCCACGTCGGCCGCATCTTCACCAAGCTCGGGCTCCGCGACCGGGCCGCCGCCGTCGTGCACGCCTTCGACACGGGTCTCGTGCGTCCGGGCGGGTAGCGGACCCGTCGGGTCCGGTCCAGACCTCTGCGGCGTCTCCCCGGCGAACCCGGGACAGACGGCCCCCGGGTTCCTAGCGTGCGTCCATGAGGTTCCGCACCCTGCTCGCCACCGTCTCCCTCGTCCTCGCCGGGCTGGTGGCGTCGCCCGCCCTGTCGCCCGCCCTGTCGCCCGCCGCCCACGCCGCGGCACCGGCGGCGAGCTGCACGAAGACCTCGAGCGGCACGTGCATCAAGGGCGGCCAGTTCTGCCCCAAGGCGTCCTACGGCAAGAGCGGCTACGACAAGAACCACAAGCGCTGGGTGTGCAAGGGCGACCGCCAGCACCCGAGGTGGACCAAGCCCTGATCCGTACGCCGCGGGTCAGCCCGCGTGCTGCTCCTTCAGCACGCGGCGCAGCAGCTTCCCGGTCGGCGTGCGGGGGAGCTCCTCGGCGAAGGTCAGCGTGCGCGGGCACTTCACGCGTGTGAGGTGCTCCCGCACGTGCTCGAGCAGCGCCTCGGCGCGCTCCGGGCTCGGCTCGAGGCCCGGCCGCAGCTGCACGACGGCGCGCACCTCCGCGCCGTACTCGGGGTGGGGGACCCCGAACACCGCGGCGTCGGCGACGTCGGGGTGCGCGACGAGGAGGTTCTCCGCCTCCTGCGGGTAGACGTTGACGCCCCCGACGAGCACGAGGTCCTCGCGACGGTCGCTGAGGTAGAGGTAGCCGTCGGCGTCGACGTACCCGAGGTCGCCGACGGTGCGCCAGCCCCGCTCGTTGCGGGTCGCCTCGGTCTTCTCCGGGGCGTTGAGGTAGCTGAAGTCCAGGCCGCCCTCGGACCAGATGGTGCCGTGCTCGCCGGGTGGCAGCTCGTTACCCTGCGCGTCGAGGACGTGGGGGGTGCCCAGCACGGCACGGCCCACGGACCCCGGCCGCTCGAGCGCCTCCGCGGAGCGGATGACGGTGAGGAGGATGGCCTCGGTGCACGAGTAGTACTCGTCGACGATCGGGCCGACCCAGTCGATCATCGCCCGCTTCACCTCGGGTGGGCACGGCGCGGCGGCGTGGATGACGGCCCGGAGCGAGGAGAGGTCGGCGGCGGCACGCACCTCGTCGGGGAGCTGCAGCATCCGCACGAACATCGTCGGCACCATCTGGGTGTGGGTCACGCGGCGCACCTCGATGAGGCGCAGGGCCTCGGCCGCGTCGAACTTCGGCATGACGACCACGGAGCCGCCGAAGCGCTGCACCGTCATGGACGTGCGCAGGGGGGCGGCGTGGTAGAGCGGCGCCGGCGAGAGGTAGATCGTGTCGGCGTCGAAGCCCCAGGTCGCCTGGAGGAACGGGGCCGTGCCGGGAGCGGTGCCCAGCGGCGCGTTCGGGAGGCTCGCCGCGACGCCCTTGGGGCGGCCCGTCGTGCCGGAGGAGTAGAGGAGGTCGACGCCCTCGCGCTCGGGGCCGGTCGGCTCCGCGGGCTGGGCGGGCAGGAGCGGGCGGAGGTCCTCGAAGACGTCCTCGAACCCGGCGGCCGGGCCGTCGACGGTGAAGGCCGCGACGGGGCGGTCAACCTCGGCCAGCGCCGTGGCGGCGACGGCTGCGTGGCTGGTGGCGGTGAAGAGTGCGCGGGCGCCGGAGTCGGCCAGGATGTAGGCGACCTCGCTGGCGGTCAGGCGCTCGGCGATCGCGGTGTAGCGCAGGCCGGAGCGTTGCGCGGCCCACGCGACCTCGAGGAGTCCGACGACGTTCGGCAGCAGGAGGGCCACGACGTCGCCGTCGGCGATCCCGCGCTCGCGCAGCAGGTTGGCGATGCGGATGGAGTCGTCGACCAGCTCGGCGTAGGTCACCCGGGTGTCCCCGAGCTCGTAGGCGACCTTGTCGGGGGTGCGCTCCGCATGTGCGTCGGGGAAGTCCACTCCAGCTCCTTCTAAACGAACGCTCGCTCAGTTCTTGCTCAATGTAAGCCGGGCCACACGAGGCGTCAAGGCGCGGAGCGGGTGGTGGGTCAGCGCACCATCGCGAGCGCGAGGTCCGCGTAGGTCGCGGCCATCTCCTCCGGGGCGACCGGGCCGTCGGTGCGGTACCAGTTCACGATCGAGCGGCTCATGTTGATGATGGCGCGCGCGGCCTCGCGGGGATGGGGGGTGGAGAACGTCCCGTCGGTGACGCCGCGGTCGACCACCGCGCGGAAGAGGGTCTCCTGCTGGTCGCGCAGCGCGACGATCGCGGCGAGCCCCCCGTCGTCCAGGCTGCGGATCTCGGAGGCGCCGATGAGCGCCTCGCGCTGGCGCCGGATGTGGAACAGGACCCACGTGCGGACCAGGGCGGCGAGCTGCTCGTCCGCGTCGCCGCCGGCGGCCAGCACGGCCGCACGGGTCTCCTCGATCACCTCGCTGAGGATCTCGACCATGATCGCCTGGAGGATCTGCTGCTTCGACTTGAAGTGGTAGTAGATCGACGCGACCGTCACGTCCGCGGCCGCGGCGATGTCCCGGGTCGAGGCCCCGTGGTAGCCGACCTTGCCGAAGAGCTCGACCGCGCCCTCGATGATGACCGCGCGCCCGCCCCGGCGTCCCGACGTCGCCATGTGTGCTCCTGCCTCGTGCCGGCCGCGGTGGCCGATGTGGTCGCTGATCCTGCCTGATGTCCGCCCCGGAGTGGGTGTCGAGGAGGGCGCGTCGCGGAGTCGCGACCCCAGCGCCACGGGAGGCGACGCGGAGGGAGCGCAACCCCGGCGGGCGCAAGAAATGAGCGATCGCTCGGTATGCGGTTCCCGCTCAAGTCCCTCCGTTGCAGCCTGATCGACATTTATTTATAGCGAACGTTCGGTATTGCAATGTGCTCGGTTGGGCCGTACGGTGACGCCGGTCACGCTCGACGGGAGCGGCCGACTCCAGGAGAAGAACCATGAAGAAGTTCGCAGTCGCAGCGCTCGCCGTGGCCTCGGTGGCCAGCCTCGCCGCGTGTGGCAACGACAGCTCGTCCGAGCGCGAGGACGGTGTCGTGCGCATCGGTCTCGTCGGTCCCGAGACGGGCGCGGCGCCGCAGTTCCACACCGACCTCGTGCGGCCCGTGGAGCTCGCCGTGGCCGACCTCGCCGACGAGTACGGCCTGGACGTCGAGATCGTCACGGTCGACGACAAGGGCACTCCCGACGGCGCCTCGGCGGCCGTGCAGCAGCTCCTCAACACCGAGGACGTCGACGCGATCTTCGGTCCCCCGCAGTCGGGCAACGCGCTCCAGGTGGCCGAGGTCATCCAGCGCAGCGGCCGCCCGTGGCTGAGCGCCGCGCTGGCCCCGGAGATCATGGACGAGTCGCTCGACCCCAACTGGCTGTTCCGCACCAACTACAACGCCAGCGACCTCTCCTCCGTCGTGGCGCAGTACCTCTTCTCGGGCGACAGCACCGTGGGCATCGTGCACTCGGCCGACGCCTACGGGCAGAGCGGCGCCGAGTCCATCGAGGCCGAGGCCGAGGAGCTGGGCGCCGAGATCGCGGCCGTCGAGGCGATCCAGCCCGGCACGACCGACTTCAGCGCCGGCATCTCGCGGCTCGCGGCCGCCGGCGTCGACACCGTCTTCCTCGCCATCACGGCCGGCGCCGACACGGCGACCGTCACCAAGGCGATCGCCCAGGAGGGCCTCGCCGCCGACCGCGTCGTCACCAACGCAACGATCCTCGCGGACTTCGCCACGCTGGCCGACCCCGAGCAGTGGGAGAACCTGGTCTTCATCGACCCGCGCGACCTGACCGGCGACACCGTCGCCGGGATCGCGGCGGACTACGAGGCGGAGTACGGCGAGGCGCCGATCATCCCGACCAACGTCTACAGCTGGATGGCGGCCGTCGACGCCTACCTCCAGGCCGTGGCCGAGGTCGGCGACGCCCGCGACTTCGACGGCGTCCGCGAGGCCATGGAGGGCCTCGAGCAGGTGTCCGTGCGCGACGACGTCTACGAGCAGCCGTTCGGTGCGGGTGACCACGAGATCTACGAGCCCGAGGACCCGTCGCAGTGGATCGTCTTCGGGTTCGACGGCGAGGGCGCGCTGGAGGCCCGGGGCGACCTGGGCTCGTGCATCGCCGACGGCTGCTGAGCGCCGTACCGACGACCCGAGAACCTGGGAGAGAGGCCGCCGATGGACGCCGTGGTGTCCGGGATCGTGCTGGCGGGGCTGTACGCCCTCGTCGGCCAGGGGCTGGTGCTGACGTTCGTCACCACCCGCACCCTCAACTTCGCCTCCGGTGAGCTGCTCGCCGTCGGTGGCTTCCTCGCCCTGGGGGTGGGCAGCTGGTCGTGGCTGCCCACCCCGGGCAAGCTCGCCGTCGTGGTGCTCGTGGGCGGCGCGCTGGGCGCGGTGGTGCACCGCTGGCTGGTGCTGCCGTTCGCGCGCGGCGAGCACGACTCGCGCTGGTTGCTCAGCACCGTGGGCATCTCCTACGTGCTGCTCAACCTCTTCACCAACGGTGAGGGCGCGAACCCGCAGCGGGTCGAGCTGACCCGCAACCCGGGCACCGTCGAGGTGCTGGGCGTGGGGGTCAACAAGCAGTCGCTGGTCATCGCGGTGATCGCCGTCGTGGTGACGCTCGCGCTCGTCGCGGCCTCGCGCTGGACGTCGGGCGGCGTCATCATGCGCGCCGTCGCGGAGGACCCGCGCACGGTCGCGCTCATGGGCATCTCTCCGCGGCTCGTGGGCGCGGTGGCGTACGCCGCGGCCACCGCCCTCGCCGCGCTCGCGGGCGTGCTGTGGGCCTCCGAGGTCGGCGCCACGCCCGGCCTCGGCGTGCACGTGCTCGTCTCGGCCTTCGCCGTGGCGGTCATCGGTGGCCTCACCTCCTTCTGGGGCCCGCTCGTCGGCGCCGTCGTCTTCGGTGTCGTCGTGCAGGTGAGCGCCTACGAGCTGGGCGCGCTCTGGGGCCAGGTCGCCGGCCTGGCGCTGGTCATCGTGGTGCTGGTCCTCCGCCCGGAGGGCCTGGTCGGTCGACGCGTGGAGGCGAAGCTGTGAGCACGACGACCTCGAACCCGGCCCCCTCCCTCCTCGACCGCGTCCGCCAGGGTGAGGCCGCTCGCGACCTGGGCTTCCTCGCGGTGCTCCTGGCGGCCGCGGCCTGGATCGCCGTGCCGGCCCTCAGCGGCGACGGCACGACCCTCGCCGGCACCCAGACGGCCGCCGTCGTGGTGGCGGTGACCGTCGCGGCCGCCGGGCTGAACCTCCTGTCCGGCCACGCCCGCCTCATCTCGCTCGGCCAGGGCGCGTTCTTCGCGATCGGCGCCTACGTGAGCGCCTACCTGTCGGTCGACTCCGCCCTCCACCCCCTGGTCGCGATCGTGGTGGCGCTGGTCGTCACGGCCGCGTTCGGGAGCCTGCTCGCGCTCTGCACCATGCGGCTGCGGGGTCCGGCCTTCGCCATGGTCACCCTGGTGGTCGCCATCCTCACCGAGCGGGTGCTCGCCGAGTGGGCGCCGCTCGGCCGGCTCTCCGGCTACCCCAACACCCTCGACCACGGCAGCGGCCTCATGCCGCCCCTCGAGGTGTTCGGGACCAGCCTCCAGCCGCCCCTGTTCGCGGGCACCGAGGCCACCGTGGTCGTCGCGATCCTCGTCGTCGCGGTCGTGGCCCTGCTCGGCTACCGCAACGTGGCCCGCTCGCCCTGGGGCCGCTCGCTCCACGCGATCGGCACCAGCGAGCACCTCGCGGCGCACCTCGGCGTCAACGTCTTCGGGCGCAAGGTGGCGGTGATGGCGCTGGCGTCGACGTACGGGGCCCTGGGCGGGGTCTTCTACGCCCAGGTCTTCGCCCACCTGCAGCCCGAGAGCTTCACCATGCTGCTCTCCATCACGATGATCCTCGCGGTCATCCTGGGTGGGGCCGGCACGGTCGCCGGGCCGCTGGTCGGTGCCGTCATCATCGTGCTGCTCCAGCGCACCGACGCGCTGACGCCGCTCGTGGACCTGCAGCGCCAGGTGAGCGACACGTGGTACCTCTCCACCCCCGGCCTCATCGGCGTGCTCCTCGTGCTCACGCTCGCCTTCCTGCCCCAGGGCATCGTGGGCGGCCTCGGCGAGCTGGTGCACCGGCTCCCCGGCCGGCCCGGCGCGGCCGCCCCGGTGCGCTCGGCCGCCCCGGCGCGGGCCGAGACGGCCGCTGCGGCCGCGGCGCCTGTCGGTGACGACGTGCTCCTGGCGGTGCGCGGCGTGTCGA
The DNA here is from genome assembly GCA_038184435.1 of Nocardioides alkalitolerans. Lineage (NCBI taxonomy): Bacteria > Bacillati > Actinomycetota > Actinomycetes > Propionibacteriales > Nocardioidaceae > Nocardioides > Nocardioides alkalitolerans. The sequence goes on from CP116227.1 coordinate 3,907,719, forward strand.
AGAGCTTCGGCGGCATCAAGGCGGTGCGGGCGGCCGAGCTCGTCGTACGGCGCGGCACCATCCACGCCGTCATCGGCCCCAACGGGGCCGGCAAGACCACGGTGGCCAACCTGGTCACGGGCGTCTACGGGATCGACGGCGGCGAGATCACGTTCGACGGTCGCCGCATCGACGGGCGGCGCACCCACGCGATCGTGCGTGCCGGTGTCGCGCGGACGTTCCAGACGCCGCTCCTCTTCACCCACGCGAGCGCGACCGAGAACGTGCTGGCCGGGTTCCCCGACACGGGCCGCCTGCCGCTGGTGCGGGCGTGGCTCAAGGACCCGGGCCAGTACCGCCGGGCCCGCGAGCTGCGGGGGCGGGCGGGCGAGCTGCTCGCGCTCGTCGGGCTCGGGGAGGACGGCCACGTCGAGGCGGGCAGCCTGCCCTACGGCAAGCAGCGCGCCCTCGAGATCGCCCGGGCGCTCGCGAGCGAGCCGCGGTTGCTGATCCTCGACGAGCCGGCGGCGGGCCTCAACACCGCCGAGACCGCGGAGCTGGGTCGGCTGATGCTCACCCTGCGCGCGCAGGGTCTCGCGATGGTCGTGGTCGAGCACCACATGGACCTCGTCACGCAGGTGTCCGACGAGGTGACCTGCATGGAGAGCGGGGCCGTGCTGGCGCACGGCACGGCGGCCGAGGTGCTCGCCGAACCGGCGGTCGTCGAGGCCTACCTCGGCGTCGAGATGGAGGAGACGGCATGAGCCTCGTGCTGGAGAAGGTGGCGTCGGGCTACGGCCGGCTGGCGGTGCTGCACGGTGTCGACCTCGAGGTCCCCCGCGGGGAGATCGTGTCCGTCGTGGGCGCCAACGGTGCCGGCAAGTCGACCCTGGCGCAGACCGTCAGCGGGCTGCTCGCGACGACGGCCGGCACCATCACGCTCGACGGGACACCGGTGCACCGGATGCGGCCGGAGCGCCGGGCCCGGCTCGGCCTCGTCCACGTGCCGGAGGGGCGCCGCCTGTTCGGCGGTCTCACCGTCGCCGAGAACGTGGGCATGGGTCGCCACGCGGCGCGCGGCCGCGGCGGCGACCCCGACGTCGTCGAGCACCTGCTGGAGGCGTTCCCGCGGCTGCGGGAGCGCTGGGGCCAGCGGGCGGGGCTGCTGTCCGGCGGCGAGCAGCAGATGGTGGCGCTGGCGCGGGCGGCGGCGTCGCGACCCCGCTACCTGCTCCTCGACGAGCCGTCCCTCGGCCTCAGCCCGCGGCTGAGCACCGAGGTGTTCCGCCTCGTCGCGATGATCGCGGCCGAGACCGGTGCCGGGGTGGTGCTCGTGGAGCAGCGTGTCGACGCCGCCCTCCGGCTCGCGACCACCGGCCACGTGATCGAGCACGGTCGGATCGTCGTCTCGGGTGACGCCGAGGAGCTGCGCACCTCGGAGACGATCCGCAAGGCGTACCTCGGCGTCTGATCCGGGCGGGGGTGCGGCCCTGGTTGACCACCGGGGCCGCGCCCGTCATGCTATCTGAGCGAGCGTTCGGTAAGTTTCGGGACAAGGGAGCATCATGACGACCACCAGCAGCCCGCCCACGGGCGCGACCGAGCTCGACCTCGCGGCGCTCGGGACCTACCTCGACGCCCACGTCGAGGGCGGCCTCCGCGGGCCGCTCACCGCCCGTCTCGTCGCCGGCGGGCGCTCGAACCCGACGTACGAGGTCGGGGACGGCGAGCGGAGCTGGATCCTGCGCCGCCCGCCGTACGGCGAGGTGGTGGCCGCCGCCGCGCACGACATGGGGCGCGAGGCGCGGGTGCTGCGGGCGCTGGCCGGCTCGCCGGTGCCGGTGCCGCGGGTCGTGGCGCGGTGCGAGGACCCCGCGGTGATCGGGGCCGACTTCTACGTGATGGACAAGGTCGAGGGCCGCACGCTGCGGACCCCCGCGGACACCACGACGCTCACCCCGGCGCAGCGCGCCGGTCTGACGGAGGCGCTCGTCGCGCTGCTCGTCGAGCTGCACGCCGTGGACCCCGCCGCGGTCGGGCTCGCCGACTTCGGACGGCCGGACGGCTACCTGGCGCGCCAGCTGACGCGCTGGCAGCGGCAGTGGGAGAAGGTCCGCACCCGCGACCTGCCCGGCTTCGCGGAGCTGGCCGCCCGCCTGGAGGCCTCGATGCCGACGGTGGGGCGGCCCGGGATCGTGCACGGCGACTACAAGATCGACAACCTCATGCTCGACCCGCAGGACCCGACCCGGATCGTCGCGCTGCTCGACTGGGAGATGGCCACCGTCGGCGACACGCTGGCCGACGTCGGCATGCTGCTGAGCTTCTGGGACGAGGCGGGCGCGATCCCCAACCCCATCACCGCCGGGGCGACCGCGCTGCCGGGCTTCCCCGACCGTGCGACGGTGCTGGGGATGTACGCCGAGCGCTGCGGCATCGAGGTCGCCGACATCGAGTGGTACGTCGTCTTCTCCGACTTCAAGCTGCTCGTGATCCTCGAGCAGATCCACGCCCGGCACCTGCAGGGCACCACGGTGGGCTCGGGCGTCGACGACCTCGGTCCGATGGTGCCGCTGCTGCTCGAGCGCGCCCGCGCCGCCGCGGCCGCCGCCAGCGACCCGCGGCTGCGGGCCTGACGCGGCCCCGCGCCGTACCCCCCCGTCCCGTGATCCCGTTCCGCGCCACCGGAGGCACCATGACGTTCCAGCCCACCGACGACCCGATCGACGTCGCCGGCCTCGACCTCACCCCGTCGCCGCGGGCGCGGGAGCTGCGGGCGTCGCTCGTGGAGTTCATGAACGAGCACGTGTTCCCGGCCGAGGCGAGCTACCACGCCTACCGGGCGGCGCGCGGTCCGGCCGACCACACGCTGCCGCCCGTCGTCGAGGACCTCAAGGTCGAGGCGCGCCGGCGGGGGCTGTGGAACCTGTTCCTGCCGTCGTTCGGCGGCATCAGCCAGCTCGACTACGCGGGGCTCGCCGAGATCACCGGCTGGAGCCTCGAGCTGGCCCCGGAGGCGATCAACGGGCAGGCGCCCGACACGGGCAACATGGAGCTGCTCCACCTCTTCGCCACGCCGGAGCAGCGCACCCGCTGGCTCGAGCCGCTGCTCGAGGGCACGGTGCGCTCCGCCTTCGCGATGACGGAGATCGCGGTCGCGAGCAGCGACGCCACCAACATCGAGACGCGCATCGAGCGCGACGGCGACGAGTACGTCATCAACGGCCGCAAGTGGTGGACCTCCGGCGCCGCGGACCCTCGCTGCGAGCTGCTCATCGTGATGGGCAAGACCGACCCCGACGCCGCCAAGCACCGCCAGCAGTCGATGGTGCTCGTCCCGACCGACACCCCCGGGGTCGAGATCGTGCGCGACGTGCCGGTGTTCGGCCGCCACGACCAGCACGGGCACTGCGAGGTCGCCTTCACCGACGTGCGCGTGCCCGTCTCGGCGATCCTCGGGGAGGAGGGCGCGGGCTTCGCGCTGGCCCAGGCGCGCCTCGGGCCCGGCCGGATCCACCACTGCATGCGGGCCCTCGGCGCCGCCGAGCGGGCGCTCGACCTGCTGGTACGGCGCGCCACGAGCCGCGTAGCGTTCGGCAAGCCCCTCGCGGAGCAGGGCATGGTGCAGCGCGACATCGCCGAGTCGCGCATCGCGATCGACCAGGCGCGGCTGCTGTGCCAGCACGCGGCCGCGGTGATCGACGCCCACGGCAACAAGGCCGCCGCCTCGCTCGTCTCCATGGCCAAGGTGGCCGTGCCACGGGTGGCGCTCGACGTCATCGACCGCGCCATCCAGGTGCACGGCGGCGCGGGGGTGAGCGACGACGTACCGCTGACCGCCATGTACGGCTGGCACCGCGCCATGCGGATCTTCGACGGTCCCGACGAGGTGCATCTGCGCGGCATCGCGCGCGCCGAGCCCGGCCGCGCCCGCGTGCTGGACCCGGTGGGCCACCGCGACCGGTGGGCGACCCGCGGACAGTAGGGTGCTGGCCATGACCAAGTGGGAGTACCAGGTGGCGCCGATTCCGCTCCACAACGAGGCGCTGATGCTGAACAACTTCGGGCAGGACGGGTGGGAGCTCGTCACCATCCAGACCAACGCGCAGGGCGGGCTCATCGCCTTCCTCAAGCGGCCGCAGGCCTGAGCGCCGTGAGCCACCCCGAGGAGCGGCTCGCCGCCCTGGGCCTCGCGGTCCCCGAGGTCGCGAAGCCCGTGGCGGCCTACGTGCCGGCGGTCCGCAGCGGTGACCACGTCTTCACGTCGGGCCAGCTGCCCATGCGGGGCGGCGAGCTCATGGTCACCGGCAAGGTCGGCGGCGAGGTCGACCCCGAGGAGGCCCGCGCCTGCGCCCAGCAGTGCGCCCTCAACGCGCTGGCCGCGGTGAAGGCGGAGATCGGTGACCTCGCGCTCGTGAAGCGCATCGTCAAGGTCGTCGTCTTCGTCGCCTCGACGCCCGACTTCACCGGGCAGCCGCAGGTCGCCAACGGTGCGTCCGAGCTGTTCGGCCAGGTCTTCGGCGACGCCGGTGTCCACGCCCGGTCCGCCGTCGGCGTGCCGGTGCTGCCCCTCGACTCGCCCGTCGAGGTCGAGCTCGTCGTCGAGGTCTGAGGAGGGCTGGTGCGCATCCCGCTCCCGCCCGTCCCGCTGGACCCCGAGGTGGTGACGCGCGCGCAGGAGTACGCCGCGGGTCGGCACACCCCGGCCGAGCCGCGTGACGCGGCGACGGTCGTGCTCCTGCGGGAGGGGAGGGGCGACGTGCCCGGGCCGGAGGTCTACCTCCTGCGGCGGCAGGCGTCGATGGCGTTCGCCGCGGGCATGGCCGTCTTCCCCGGCGGGGGCGTCGACCCCCGCGACTTCGACGCCGAGCTGTCCCGCGACGCGTGGGCGGGTCCGTCGCCGGCGGACTGGGCCGTGCGCCTCGGGGTGGACGAGCACCTCGCGCTCGCGCTCGTGTGCGCGGCCGTGCGGGAGACCTTCGAGGAGTCCGGCGTGCTGCTGGCCGGGCCGTCCGCGGACGAGGTCGTCGCCGACACAACGGGCGACGACTGGGAGGCCGACCGGGTCGCGCTCGAGTCGCGGGAGCTGGCGTTCACGGCGTTCCTCGCGCGCCGCGGGCTCGTCGTGCGCACCGACCTGCTGGGGCTGTGGGACGCCTGGACGACGCCGGTCTTCGAGCCGCGCCGGTTCCGCACGTGGTTCTTCGTCGCCGCGCTGCCCGAGGGCCAGCGCACCCGCGACGTGTCACGGGAGTCGTCCTCCGTGGTCTGGCTCCCTGCAGCCACGGCCGTCGAGCAGGCGGAGGCCGACGAGCTGGCGATGATGCCGCCGACCTACCTGACCTGCCTCGACGTCGCCGCCCAGGACGGGCCCGCCGCCGCGCTCGCGGAGGCCGCGACCCGCGAGGCGGTCATGTTCACGCCGACCATCGAGCAGCTCGACGACGCCGGCGACCGCTGGACGATGTCGATGCCCGACCGGATGCGGCCCGTCGTCGCCGCGCGGCGCGCGGCGTCGTCGTGACGGGGGCGTCGTGGTGACGGACTGGACCGGCGGCACCTTCGGCGAGCGCGCCCGCTGCGTGCTCGCGCCCAACGCGGGCCCGATGACGCTCGACGGCACCAACACGTGGGTGCTGCGGGAGCCGGGCGGCAGCCGCTCCGTGGTGATCGACCCGGGGCCGACGGACCCCGGCCACCTCGACGCGATCGTCGCGGCGGCCGACGGGCGGATCGGTGCCGTCCTGCTCACCCACCACCACCACGACCACTCCGAGGCGGCGAAGGCCTTCGCCCAGCGGGTCGGCTGCGGCGTGCGGGCGCTCGACCCGGCGTACCGGCTCGGTGCCGAGGGACTCGGCGACGGCGACGTCGTCGAGGTGGACGGGCTGGAGCTGCACGTCGTCGGTACGCCGGGGCACACGGCCGACTCGCTGTCGTTCGTGCTGCCCGCGGAGCGGGCCGTGCTGACGGGCGACACGGTGCTCGGGCGCGGCACGACGGTGGTCGCGCACCCCGACGGCTCCCTGGGGGCCTACCTCGACTCGCTCGACCGCCTGCACGCGCTCGCGGAGCGCGAGGAGGCGCAGGTCGTCTGGCCGGGCCACGGGCCGGTCATCGACGACGCGCTGGCCGTGCTCGACCACTACATCGCCCACCGGCGGGACCGGCTCGCGCAGGTCGAGGCCGCCGTCGCGACGCTGGAGCCGGGACCGGCCGACACGCTGCCGCGCCGGGTGGTCGAGACGGTCTACGCCGACGTCGACCCGGTGCTGTGGGGAGCCGCCGAGCTCAGCGTGCGGGCCCAGCTGGCGTACCTCGGCCGCGTGGGCTGAGGGCCCCCGGATGCCGGGGTGGCCCCCGGACGCGGGTAGTCCCTGACGTTCCAGTCCATGTGAACGTTCACGACGGACCGAGACGTCAGCGACGACCCACCCGACGGGAGCGGTCGACCGACCGCAAGCCGTACGGCGCGGGTCAGCGCGCGCGGCGCGAGAGCCGCTCGATGTCCATGATGACGACGGAGCGCGGCTCGAGGCGGAGCCAGCCGCGCGACGTGAAGTCGGCCAGCGCCTTGTTGACGGTCTCGCGGGAGGCGCCGACGAGCTGGGCCAGCTCCTCCTGCGTGAGGTCGTGGTGCACGTGGACGCCGTCGTCGGCCGTGCGGCCGAAGCGGTCCGCCAGGTCGATGAGCGCCTTGGCCACGCGGCCGGGAACGTCGGAGAACACCAGGTCGGCGACGACGTCGTTCGCCTTGCGGAGGCGCGCCGCGAGCTGCGAGAGCAGGCCACGAGCGACGACCGGGCGCCCCTCGAGCCAGAGCTGCAGGTCCTCGTGGGAGAGCGACGCGAAGGTCGACTCGGTCACGGCGGTGACGGTCGCGGAGCGCGGGCCCGGGTCGAAGAGCGAGAGCTCGCCGAACATCTGGCCGGGACCGAGGATCGCCAGCAGGTTCTCGCGGCCGTCGGCCGACGTGCGGCCGAGCTTCACCTTGCCCTCGAGCACGACGTAGAGCTTGTCGCCGGAGTCGCCCTCGTGGAACAGCACCTCGCCGCGGCGCAGCCGGGTCTCGGCCAGCGACGACACCAGCGACTCGATCGAGTCGTCGTCGAGGGCGCTGAACAGCGGCGCCTGACGCAGAACGTCGATGTCCACAACAGCCTCCAGGTGGAACGTGTCTCGTCGCCACGGACGAGGGACCGTCGTGGCCTCCGCGCATCCTAGTCCGCCGTGACCTCCGCGTCGCGCACCGACCGGCTCCGACGGCGGGTGTCGGTGGGTCTCGCAGGGTCGCGGAGGACCGTCGGCGGGGACCCGTACCCTGTGCGGGTGCCCGACGTCGCCTTGGTCCGTCGCGCCCGGAAGGTCGACCGGGTGCTCGCGGAGACCTACCCCGACGCGCGCTGCGAGCTCGACTTCGACGACGCGTTCCAGCTGCTCGTCGTGACCGTGCTGTCCGCGCAGACCACGGACAAGCGCGTCAACGCGGTGCGTCCCACCCTGTTCGCGGCCTACCCCGACGCGGCCGCGATGGCCGGCGCCGACCGGGCCCACCTCGAGCAGATCGTCGGCCCGCTGGGCTTCTTCCGGGCGAAGACCGACGCGCTCCTGCGGCTCTCCCAGGCGCTGGTCGAGAAGCACGACGCCCAGGTGCCCGCCCGGCTCGAGGACCTCGTCCAGCTGCCCGGCGTCGGTCGCAAGACCGCCAACGTCGTGCTCGGCAACGCCTTCGGCATCCCCGGGATCACCGTCGACACCCACTTCGGCCGGCTCGCCCGTCGCCTCGGCTGGACCGAGCAGACCGACCCCGTGAAGGTCGAGCACGAGATCGGCGCGCTGTTCCCGAAGCGCGACTGGACGATGCTCTCCCACCACCTCATCTGGCACGGCCGCCGCCGCTGCCACGCCAAGCGGCCCGCGTGCGGCGCCTGCCCGGTCGCCCGCTGGTGCCCCTCCTTCGGCGACGAGGGCCCGACCGACCCGGTCGAGGCGCTCAAGCTCGTGCGCACCGAGGGGCGGGCGTGAGGGCCCGGCCGGGCGCGGGCCGGCGCCGTACGTCGCGGTTCGCCGCCGCCGCGCTCGCGCTCGTGGCCCTCGCGGGGTGCACGTCGGGTGGGGCGGACGAGGAGGGCGACGACTACTGGTCGCCGCCGCTGCGTCCGCCGGGGGCGCCCGACATCGACTACGACAGTCCTGCACTGCAGGAGGCGCGGGCGGCAGCCGGCATCGAGGCCTGCGCGCCAGGTGACCGCACGACCGGCCCGGCCGTGCTGCCGGACCTCACGCTGCCCTGCCTCGGCGGCGGTGAGTCCGTCGACCTCAGCAGCTTCCAGGGGCCGATCCTCGTCAACGTGTGGGCCAGCTTCTGCACGCCGTGCCGGAAGGAGCTGCCGGCGCTGCAGCAGTTCCACGAGCGGTACGGCGACGAGGTGACCGTGCTCGGCGTCGACTATAACGAGACGAGCCCGGAGGAGGCGATCGCCCTGCTCGACGAGACGGGCGCGACCTTCCCCCAGCTGATCGACATCGAGCTCGAGCTCGGCACCCGCGAGCCGTTCGTGCCGCTCCGGGAGATCCCCCGCACCGTGGTGGTCGACGCCGACGGCGAGGTCACCGTCCTCGCGCAGAGCTTCGACGACCTGGACGACCTCCTCGACGCGGTGGCCGAGCCGCTGGGGCTCGACCGGTGACCGCCGCGCGCGACGACGAGGTCCCCGACTGGCTGCGGCCCGTCACCGACGCGCTCACGGAGATCCGCGCCGAGCACCTCACCGCGTTCACGCCACCGCCGGGCTCGAACCCCCGCGAGGGCGCCGTGCTCATGGTCTTCGCCGAGGGCGACCGCGGACCCGAGCTGCTGCTGACCGAGCGCGCCCACGACATGCGGTCCCACCCCGGCCAGGTCTCGTTCCCCGGCGGCTCGCTCGACCCGGGGGAGACCCACGAGCAGGCCGCCCTCCGCGAGGCGTGGGAGGAGATCGGGCTCGACCCCGCGTCCGTGCACGTGGTGGGCCGGCTGCCCGAGCTGTGGCTCCCGCCCAGCAACTTCGCCGTGGTGCCCGTCGTCGCGTGGTGGGCCTCGCCCGGCTCGGTGTCGGTGCGCAGCCCGCGCGAGGTGCACGCCATCCACCGGGTGGCGATCGCCGACCTCGTGGACGCGCGCTGGCGCCGTACGATCCGGGGACCGTCGGGGTGGTCCTCCCCGGGGTTCCTCATCGGCGCCGACCACGACGTGGTGCTGTGGGGGTTCACCGGCGGGATCATCGCCCGGCTGCTCGACTTCATCGGCTGGAGCGAGCCGTGGGACGAGTCGTTGACGGCGGAGCTGCCGTCCTACATGTTCTCCGGGGTGGAGCGGGCGAGCGACCGCCGGGCGGCGCCGCGGGTGCCGCCGATGGCCGACATCGAGGAGACCGACGCGTGAACTGGCTCGACTGGCTGCTCCTGGTGCTGGTGGCGACGTATGCGCTGTCCGGGTACTGGCAGGGCTTCATCACGGGCGCCTTCGCCACCATCGGCCTCCTCGCCGGTGGCGTCGCCGGCATCGTCATCGCGCCCCTGCTGCTCGGCAACGCCGACCCGGGGCTCGCGGTCTCGCTCGGCGCGCTCTTCATCGTCATCGTCTGCGCGTCGATCGGGCAGGCGAGCTTCCAGTTCTTCGGCGCGATGGCCCGCGACCGCATCACGTGGCAGCCCGCCCGCGCCGTCGACGCGGTCGGCGGCGCCGCCCTGAGCGTCGTGGCGGTGCTGCTCGTGGCGTGGGCCCTCGGCGTCGCGGTGTCGGGCACGCGCATCGGCGGGGTCACGGAGGCGGTGCGGGGCTCGGCCGTGCTGAGCCGCGTCGACAGCGTGCTCCCGGGGCAGGCCGACCGCCTGCTGGGCGCGTTCAACAGCGTGGTGGGGTCGTCGTTCTTCCCGCAGTACCTCGAGCCGTTCGCCCCCGAGCGCATCGTCGAGGTCGACCCCGGCGACCCGACCACCCTCAACGAGGTCGGCGTCGTGCAGGCGCAGTCGCGGGTGCTGAAGATCCGCGGCGACAACTCGTGCGGTCGTGGTGTCGAGGGCACCGGTTTCCTGTACGGCGACGACCGCCTCATGACGAACGCGCACGTGGTCGCGGGCGTCGACGAGCCGCGGGTCGAGCTCAACGGCGAGTGGGTCGACGCCACGGTGGTGCTCTACGACCCGCGGACCGACGTCGCGGTGCTGGCGCTCGACGACGACGGCCTCGAGCCGCTCGCGTTCGCCGAGGGTGCGGAGGGCCAGAGCGTGGCGATCCTGGGCTACCCGCAGGACGGGCCCTTCGACCAGCAGCCGGCGCGGATCCGCGACGCCCAGCAGCTGCGCTCGCCCGACATCTACGGCAACGACGCGGTCGTGCGCGACGTCTACTCCCTGCGCGGCCTCGTGCGCCCCGGCAACTCGGGCGGCCCCATCGTCAACGCGGCCGGCGAGGTCGTCGGGGTCATCTTCGCGGCGTCGGTGACCGACGCCGACACGGGCTACGCGCTCACCACGGGCCAGGTGGCCGACGCCGCCGCCGAGGGCATCGCCAGCGGCGCCGAGGTCAGCACCGGCGCCTGCGCGAGCTGATCCTGGCGTCGAGCTGGGTTGTTCGGTGCGGCGTGCGCGCCGAACAACCCAACTCGACGCCCAGGGAACGTCAGACGCCCCGGAGGTTGGGACCTCCGGGGCGCATGACGTCGTCGAGCGGGGGGAGCGTCAGGCCTTGCCCTTGAGCGCGCCCGGGATCTCCTTGGCCGTGCGGATCGTCCGCTCCGGCGCCCGGACCTTCTTCACCTTCTTGATGCCGAGCATCACGAACAGTGCCGTGATGACCAGGTAGGCACCGGTCACGATGAGGTAGGCCCAGTGCAGCGCCAGACCGTCACCGTTCCAGTGGATGAGGTAGACGAAGGCCAGCGACAGCAGGATCACGGCGAGCATCGCCACGAAACCGGCCACGACGAAGAAGGCGATCCCGACGCCGCCGAACTTCACGGAGACCTTGAGCTCGGTCTTCGCGAGCTCGATCTCCTTCTTGACCAGGGTCGAGATGTCGCGGCTCGCGTCGGCCACGAGCTGGCCGATGGTGGGCTCGTCGTCCTTGACCGGCTGGGTCGTCATGGGCATCCCTCTGCAGGTGGCTCTCGGTTGGTCGATCGGGCGGTGGAGCACCGCTGCGGCGACCCTACAACCCAGGCGTGACCCGGCACCTGCGTGCCGGGCCACACCGCGTCAGTCGCCGCTGCTCGAGGACAGGCCCTTCGAGATCAGGTCCATGACGGAGGAGTCCGCGAGCGTGGTGACGTCGCCGACCTCGCGCTTCTCGGCGACGTCGCGGAGCAGGCGGCGCATGATCTTGCCGGAGCGCGTCTTGGGCAGCTCGGGCACGACCATCACCTGGCGCGGCTTCGCGATCGGGCCGATCTCCTTGGCGACGTGGGTGCGCAGCTCCTGCACGATGTCGGCGCCGCCGTCGCCCGCCTCCTCGCGGAGGATGACGAAGGCGCAGACCGCCTGGCCGGTGGTGTCGTCGGCGGCGCCGACGACGGCCGCCTCGGCCACCTTCGGGTGCGACACGAGGGCCGACTCGATCTCGGTGGTGGAGAGCCGGTGGCCCGACACGTTCATGACGTCGTCGACGCGGCCCAGCAGCCAGATGGCGCCGTCCTCGTCGAGCTTCGCCCCGTCGCCGGCGAAGTAGTAGCCGAGGTCGCCGAAGTGGGACCAGTAGGTGTCCTTGTAGCGCTCGTCGTCGCCCCAGATCGTGCGGAGCATGCCGGGCCACGGGGAGGTGACGACGAGCAGCCCGCCCTCGCCGTTGCCGACGGGCTTGCCGTCGTTGTCGACGACCGCGACCTCGATGCCGGGCACGGCGGCCATGGCGGAGCCGGGCTTGGCCTCGGTGACGCCGGGCATGGGGGAGATCATGTGGCCGCCGGTCTCGGTCTGCCACCACGTGTCGACGATGGGCGCGGAGCCGGCGCCGATGTTCTCCCGGTACCAGACGTAGGCCTCGGGGTTGATCGACTCGCCCACGGAGCCGAGCAGGCGGAGGCTCGAGAGGTCGTACTCCTCCGGGATCTCCTTGCCCCACTTCATGAAGGTGCGGATCGCCGTGGGCGCCGTGTAGAGGATCGTCGCCCTCGTCTGCTGCACGATCTCCCACCAGCGGCCCTTGTGGGGCGAGTCGGGCGTGCCCTCGTAGAGCACCTGCGTCGCCGCGTTCGCCGTCGGGCCGTAGACGATGTAGGTGTGCCCGGTGACCCAGCCGATGTCGGCGGTGCACCAGTAGACGTCGGTCTCGGGCTTGTGGTCGAAGGTGCCCCAGAACGTGTACGCGGCCTGCGTCAGGTAGCCGCCCGACGTGTGGAGGATGCCCTTCGGCTTGCCGGTCGTGCCGGAGGTGTACATGACGTAGAGCGGGTGCTCGGCGTCGAACAGCTCGGGCGTGTGCTCGGTGGAGGCGCCGGCGACGACGTCGTCCCACCACACGTCGCGGCCCTCGGCCCAGGAGCCCTCGGGCAGGTCCTGGCCGGTGCGCTTGACGACGAGCACCTTCTCGACCGGCGACGCGTCGCCGAGCTTGGCCAGCGCCTCGTCGACCGCGGGCTTGAGCGCGGAGGGCGCGCCGCGGCGGTAGCCGCCGTCGGAGGTGATGACGGCCTTCGCGCCGAAGCCGTCGATGCGGCTGGCGAGGGCGTCGGAGGAGAAGCCGCCGAAGACCACCGTGTGGGGGGCGCCGAGGCGGGCGCAGGCCAGCATCGCGACGACGGCCTCGGGGATCATCGGCATGTAGATCGCGACGGCGTCGCCGGCCGTCACGCCGAGGTCGGTCAGCGCGTTGGCCGCCTGGGACACGAGGTCCTTGAGCTCGGCGTAGGTGATGTCCCGCGTGTCGCCCGGCTCGCCGACGAAGTAAAACGCGACCTTCTCGCCCAGCCCGTTCTCGACGTGCCGGTCGACGCAGTTGTAGGCGACGTTGAGCTTGCCGCCCGTGAACCACTTCGCGAAGGGCGGGTTCGACCAGTCCAGCACCTCGGTGAAGGGCTCGCCCCAGCTGAGGCGCTCGGCCTGCTTCGCCCAGAAGGCGAGCCGGTCGGCCGCGGCCTCGTCGTACGTCGCCTGCGTGACGTTGGCGGCGGCCGCCAGCTCCGCGGGCGGGGCGAAGCGCCGCTCCTCCTTGAGCAGGTTGGACAGGTTCTCGCTCACGTCTTCTCTCCTCGATCGTTCGGTGGCCGGCAGGGCCGGGCAGTCGTCAGGTCGTACGTCGCGGTCCGGTCGCCAGCCTAGGCGGGGCGCCGGCCCGGACGAGACCTGCGTCACCCTCGTCCGGGCCAGCGTCGTACGTCGTGGGTTGCGCCCGCGTTGCGGCGCGGACGCAACCCACGGCGGGTCGTGCAGGGAGGGTCGTGCGGGGATCAGTGCTGGGCCGCCCCCTCGGCGCCCGCGCCGGTGAGGGCGCGGACCTCGAGCTCGGTGTAGAGCTGCTCGGCCGCGGTCTCCCGCAGCGTCAGGGTGCCGATGATGCCGAGCAGGAAGCCGACCGGGATCGACACGACGCCCGGGTTGTTGAGCGGGAAGATCGCGAAGTCGGCGTTGGGGAGCAGCGACGTCTCCTCGCCCGAGGTGACGGGGGAGAGGAGCACCAGGCCGACGGAGGCGATGAGGCCGCCGTAGATGCTCCAGGTGGCGCCCCGCGTGTTGAACCGCTTCCAGAACATGTTGAAGAGGATCGACGGGAGGTTGGCCGAGGCCGCCACCGCGAAGGCGAGCGCCACGAGGAACGCGATGTTGAGCCGCTGCGCCGGGATGGCCAGGGCGATGGCGATCGCGCCGATGACGATGGCCGAGATCTTCGCGACGCGCACCTCCTGCTTCTCGGTGACCTCCTGGTCGCGCTTGAAGACGCCCTTGTAGAGGTCGTGCGCCATGGAGGAGGACGACGCGAGCGTGAGGCCGGCGACGACCGCGAGGATGGTCGCGAACGCGACGGCGGCGATGAGGGCCAGCAGCACGGCACCGCCGATCGAGCCCTCGCCTCCGCCGACCTCCTGGGCCAGCAGCGGGGAGGCCAGGTTGCCGGTCTTGCCCGCCTCGGAGGTGTCGATGAGGGCGGCCGCGCCGAAGCCGAGCACCAGGGTCATCAGGTAGAAGGCGCCGATGAGGCCGATCGCCCACAGCACCGACTTCCGCGCGTCCTGCGCGGTCGGCACCGTGTAGAAGCGGATGAGGATGTGGGGCAGGCCGGCGGTGCCGAGCACGAGCGCGATGCCGAGCGACAGGAAGTCGAGGCGGTCGAGGAACGTGGTGCCGTACTGCAGGCCGGGCTGCAGGAACGCGTCGCCCTGGCCGGAGCGGTCGGCGGCCTCGCCGAGGAGCGCCGACAGGTTGAAGTCGAACTTGAGCAGCACCAGGAAGACGATGAGCGCCGAGCCGGCCATGAGCAGCACGGCCTTGATGATCTGCACGTACGTCGTGCCCTTCATGCCGCCGACCGTGACGTAGAAGATCATCAGCGCGCCGACGCCGACGATGACGATGTTCTTGACCGCCTCGCTGTCGACGCCGAGGAGCAGCGCGACGAGCGTGCCCGCACCGACCATCTGCGCGAGCAGGTAGAAGATCGACACGATGACGGTCGACGTGGCCGCGGCCGTGCGCACGGGGCGCTGGCGCATGCGGAAGGCCAGCTGGTCGGCCATCGTGTAGCGGCCGGCGTTGCGCAGCATCTCGGCGACGAGCAGCAGGGCGACGAGCCACGCGACGAGGAAGCCGATCGAGTAGAGGAACCCGTCGTAGCCGTAGAGCGCGATCGCTCCGGAGATGCCGAGGAACGAGGCGGCCGACATGTAGTCGCCGCCGATCGCGAGGCCGTTCTGGAAGCCCGAGAAGGAGCGGCCGCCCGAGTAGAAGTCGGCGGCGGTCTTGGTCTGGCGGCTCGCCCAGAGCGTGACGCCGATCGTGATGGCGACGACGAAGAGGAAGAGCGACGTGGTCAGGAACTGCTGGTTCATCGGCGGATCCCCTGGTGGTAGCGCTGCTCGAGGTCCCGGGCGAGCGGGTCGAGGTGGGTGCGGGAGTGGCGCGCGTAGAGGAACGCGATGCCGAAGGTGGTGACGAACTGGAGGAGGCCGAAGACGAGCAGCAGGTTGATGTTGCCGATGACCTTCGTGTTCATGAAGTCGCCGCCCCAGTTGGAGAGCACGACGTAGCTGAGGTACCAGACCAGGAACGCCGCGGTCCACGGCAGCACGAACGCGCGGTAGCGGCGTCGCAGCTCGGCGAACTGCTCGGTGTCGGCGAGCTCGCGGTAGATCGGCTCCGACTGCGAGCGGTAGTTCCGCTCGGACGCATCAGACATGGGCCCTCCTTCGGGTGTGAGCGCCGTCACGCTACGAGTGGCGGGGGTCACCCCGGAACGGCGACGGACCGGTCCGTCGCCGGGCGGACGGGCGGCGTCGGCGAACGGTCGTCCACCGGCGACGAACGGTCGGCGGTACGGCGCGGGGCCCGGCAGGTGCGGCGGTGCTCCCCGGTGCGTGGGCCGCGGTGACATGATCGGGCCATGCGGGTCCACCACGCCGTCGCCGGGGTCCTCCGCCCCCGGTTCGCCGCCCGAGCGATCTGCCACGTGCTGGTCGTGGAGCACGAGGCGGGTCTGGTGCTCGTGGACGCGGGCTTCGGCACCGCGGACCTCGCGGATCCCCGCCGGCTGGGTCCGATGGGACGTGCGCTTCGCCCCGATCCCGACCCGAGCACGACCGCCCTCGCCGCCGTGCTCGCGCTCGGCTTCTCGGCGGAGGCGGTGACCCACGTCGTGCTCACCCACCTCGACTTCGACCACGCGGGTGGGCTCTCCGACTTCCCGCACGCCGTCGTGCACACGACGGCCGAGGAGTGGGCCGCGGCGACGGTCGCCACCCACGCCCCCGAGCGCCTGCGCTACAAGCCGGTGCAGTGGGCGACCACCAGCGACGTCCGCCGCTACGGCGGCGCGGGCGAGCCCTGGCGCCACGACCTGTCGGGCCACGAGGTGCTGCCCGGCATCACCCTCGTGCCGATGGCCGGGCACACCCGCGGGCACGCGATCGTCGCGGTCGAGGGCGACGACGGCCTCGTCGTCCACGCCGGTGACGCCGCCTTCGACGCGAGCGCGTACGGCGCGCACCACGCCACCACCGGCAAGGCGCTGCGCCGGGTGCCGCCGATGCGCGCCTTCGAGGTGGCCGCGGCGCGCCACCCCTGGCGGATCCGGGCCAACCACGCCGCCCTCCGGCGGCTGCAGGGCATCGAGGGCGTCACGGTCGTCAACGCCCACGACCCGCGGGTCTTCCCGGGCGAGGGCTAGGGCGGCCGTTCAGGCCACGGGCAGCTGCAGGGCGAAGATGGCGCCGCCCTCGGGGTGCTTCCGGTACGTCGCGGTGCCGCCCTGCGCCTCGGCGAGGATCCGCACGACGTAGAGCCCGAGACCCGTGCCCGTCGCGACGGAGGTCGCCGGGCGGGAGAACTCGCGGAACAGGTGCGGCTCGAAGTCCTCGGGGACGCCGGGGCCGCGGTCGACGACCTCGACCCGCACCGTGCGCCCTCCGGTGCCGGGCCGCACGGCGATCTGCACCGGCGCCGCGCCGTACCGCTGCGCGTTGCTGAGGAGGTTCCCCAGCATCTGCTCGAGGCGCAGCGGGTCGGCCCACGCGGCGGGGACCTCGGCGAGGTCGAGGCCGACCCCGTCGTGACCGTCGAAGAGGTCGGTGAGGAGGGCGGGCACGTCGACGCGGTGGAGGTCGACGTGGAGGGTGCCGCGGTGCACCTGGGTCGCGGTGAACAGGTCGGCGGTGACGCGGTCGAGCTGGGCGACCTGGCGCTTGACCGAGCGGTACAGCTGCTCCTGGTCGGCCTCGCTCAGCGTCGCGAGGCCCCAGGAGACGGCCTCGACCGCGCCGTCGATGACGGCGATGGGCCCGCGGAGCTCGTGGGCCGCGGTGGCGATGGCGCGGCGGAGCAGGCCGACGTCCTCGGTGGTCGAGTCGAGGTAGACGAAGATCGTGGTGCCGGCGCGGCGCAGGGTGGCGCGCACGGTGCCGGCGTCGACGAGGGCCTCGAAGACGGCGTCGCTCTCGTGGCGGTGGGTGGCGACGTGGTGGGCCAGTCCGGGTGCCGTCAGGCTCAGCAGCGAGCCGACCTCGGGCGACCCGCCGAGCAGCCGCTTGGCGACCGGGTTGGCGAAGCGGATCCGGGGCGAGGCCTCCTCCGTCACCTCGAGCACACCGAAGGGCGCGTGCTCGAGCGCGGCCGCGGCGCCGGTGGACCGGTCCGTGCCCCCGGCCCGCTCGACCGGTGCGGGGCCGGTGCGCACGGGCCGCGCCGTACCCTCGCCGGCCGGTCCCTGGGTCACGGCGACCGGCTGGCTCGGGCGGCGGGTGAGCCCGCTGACCTCCTCGACGTAGGCCAGGATCGCGTGGAGCGACGTGCCCTTCTGGACGTAGCCGTCGGCGCCCGCGGCGACGGCGCGCGACGCCATCTGGGTCGCGCCGAAGGCGGACATGGCGATGATCTTGGCGCGGGGGAGCGAGCGGCGCAGGGTCGGCAGGGCCTCGAGGCCGTCCATCACGGGCATCGCGATGTCGAGCAGCACGAGGTCGGGCACGGTGCGGCGGGCGACCTCGATGCCGGTGCGGCCGTCGGCGGCCTCGCCGACCACCTCGAACCCGCCTCGCGCGAGCACGAGCCGCAGCAGGTTGCGCAGGTCGGCGGTGTCGTCGACGACGACGACGCGGCGGCCGGTGGTCGGGCGGTCGCCGATCGCGGGCTGTGCGGGGGCGGCCGGATCGACCGGTGCGGGGGCACCGCCCGTGAGGGGTGAGGGCTCGATCGTGAGCATGCGGGGGGTCCGATCATCCGGAGGGGTGGCCCAACTCTCCCGCATCGGGGCGGCCTCCGCAGGCGCTTCGGGGGAACGCAGCCGATCCGTTTCCAGGAATGGTCAAATTTCCTAGAGTTGAGGGGAATCGACTCAACTCTTGGGTCGTTGCAAGGACCAGACGGTCACACTGGCCGTCGGAACACGGAACGACGCGGAGCACCGCTCCGCAGGACACCACGGAGACCAGGAGCCGCCCCATGAGTCAGTTCGGTGCCGACAGGTTCACGACCCGCGCCCGTGAGGCGATCGAGGTCGCCCAGGTCGCCGCCACCACCGCCGGCCACACCTCCACCGAGCCCGTCCACCTGCTCGTCGCCCTCCTCGGGGGCGGACCGGGCGGGGCCAGGGGCGAGCAGGAGGGCATCGTCCGCAGCGTCGTCACTGCCTCCGGCGTGGACCCCGCGACCCTGCTCGGGTCCGCGCAGGCCGCCGTCGCCGCGCTCCCGCGGGCCTCGGGCGCGACGGTGCAGCAGCCCGGCGCCTCGCCGGCGCTCACCCGCGTGCTCGCCAAGGGCATCGACCTCGCGGCCGCGATGAAGGACGACTACGTCGCCACCGAGCACCTCCTCGTCGCGCTCGCCTCGGTCGAGAGCAGCGCGCAGAAGGTCCTCGCCGACGCCGGCCTGACCATGCAGGGGCTGTCGGAGCAGCTCGTGACGATCCGCGGGTCGCGCCGGGTCACCAGCCAGGACGCGGAGTCGACCTACGAGGCGCTCGAGAAGTACTCCGTCGACCTCACCGCCGCCGCCGAGGAAGGTCGGCTCGACCCCGTCATCGGCCGCGACGCCGAGATCCGCCGCGTCATCCAGGTGCTGAGCCGACGCACCAAGAACAACCCGGTGCTCATCGGCGAGCCCGGCGTCGGCAAGACCGCCGTCGTCGAGGGCCTCGCCCAGCGCGTCGTCGACGGCGACGTGCCCGACTCGCTCAAGGGTCGCCGCGTGCTCAGCCTCGACCTCGCGGCGATGGTCGCGGGCGCGAAGTACCGCGGCGAGTTCGAGGAGCGGCTCAAGGCCGTGCTCGAGGAGATCAAGGACGCCGGCGGCCAGGTCATCACCTTCATCGACGAGCTGCACACCGTCGTCGGCGCCGGGGCCGGCGGCGAGGGCGCGATGGACGCCGGCAACATGCTGAAGCCGATGCTGGCCCGCGGCGAGCTGCACATGGTCGGCGCGACGACGCTCGACGAGTACCGCGAGCACGTCGAGAAGGACCCCGCCCTCGAGCGCCGCTTCCAGCAGGTGTTCGTCGGCGAGCCGAGCGTCCCCGACACGATCCAGATCCTGCGCGGCATCCAGGAGAAGTACGAGGCCCACCACGGCGTCCGCATCACCGACGCCGCGCTCGTCGCGGCCGCGACGCTGAGCCACCGCTACATCACCGGCCGCCAGCTGCCCGACAAGGCGATCGACCTCATCGACGAGGCTGCCTCGCGCCTGCGCATGGAGCACGAGTCCTCCCCGGAGGAGATCGACCAGCTCCGCCGTCTGGTCGACCGGCTGAAGATGGAGCAGTTCGCGCTCGAGAAGGAGCACGACGACGCCTCCGTCGAGCGGCTCGAGGCGCTCCGCTCCGACCTCGCCGACCGCGAGGAGGAGCTGCGGGCGCTCGAGGCCCGCTGGGAGCGCGAGCGGGCGTCCCTGGAGGGCGAGGGAGAGCTGCGTCGCCAGCTCGACCAGCTGCGCGTCGAGGCCGAGCGGCTGCAGCGCGAGGGCGACCTCGGGCAGGCCAGCGAGATCCTCTACGGCCGCATCCCGGCGCTGGAGAAGCAGCTCGAGGAGGAGGCCGCGACCGTCAGCATGGAGAAGGACCAGGAGCCGCTCGTCGGTGACGAGGTCGGCCCCGCGCAGATCGCGGACGTCGTCGAGGCGTGGACGGGCATCCCCACCGGTCGCCTCCTCGAGGGCGAGGGGTCGAAGCTCCTCCGCATGGAGGAGGTCATCGGGGAGCGTCTCATCGGGCAGCGGGAGGCCGTGACGGCGGTGAGCGACGCCGTACGACGCTCGCGGGCCGGCATCGCCGACCCCGACCGGCCCACCGGCTCGTTCCTCTTCCTCGGCCCGACCGGCACCGGCAAGACCGAGCTGGCGAAGGCGCTCGCCGACTTCCTGTTCGACGACGAGCGGGCGATCGTGCGGATCGACATGAGCGAGTACGCCGAGAAGCACTCGGTCGCGCGGCTCGTCGGGGCGCCGCCCGGCTACGTCGGGTACGACGAGGGTGGTCAGCTCACCGAGGCGGTGCGCCGGCGGCCCTACTCCGTCGTGCTGCTCGACGAGGTCGAGAAGGCCCACCCCGAGGTCTTCGACATCCTGCTGCAGGTGCTCGACGACGGTCGCCTGACCGACGGGCAGGGCCGCACGGTCGACTTCCGGAACACGCTGCTGATCCTGACGTCCAACCTCGGGGCGACCTACCTCATCGACCCGATCCTGGCGCCGGAGCAGAAGCGTGAGCTGGTGCTCGCGGAGGTGCGGTCGCGGTTCAAGCCGGAGTTCCTCAACCGGCTCGACGAGGTCGTGCTCTTCGACGCGCTGACGATGGACGCGCTGCGCCGCATCGTCGACATCCAGCTCCGCCTGCTGGAGGAGCGTCTCGCGGCGCGGCGCATCTCGGTCGAGGTGACGGACGCGGCGAAGGAGTGGCTGGCGGACACGGGCTTCGACCCGGCGTACGGCGCCCGGCCCCTGCGCCGGCTCATCCAGTCGGCGATCGGCGACCCGCTCGCGCGGATGCTCATCGGCGGCGAGGTGGGCGACGGCGGCACCGTGCGCGTCGACCACCCCGAGGGCGGCGACGCCCTGGTGCTGGAGGCCGTCTGACCGACCCCCACCCCGCCCGCGCGGTCGTGGTGCGAGGCCTGCACTTCCCGCAGGCCTCGCACCGCGGCTCCGGGGCGTTGGCCGCACATGGTGGAATGAACGGGTGACCTCAGGAGCATCCGAGCGCCGCCCGCCCCAGGTGACCTTCGCCGGTTGGCTGGTGGTCGGTGGGTCCGTCTTCGTGCTGCTCGGGGCCTTCGAGGCCATGTCGTCGCTGCGCACGCTCGAGACGCGCGCCATGATCGAGCAGTTCCTCGACGAGCCGCCCGGCAGCTCGCTGGGCATCGGCGTCGAGCGGGCCCGGGAGCTGCGTCGCATCGCCATCTTCGTGCTGGCCGCCTGCGCGACGGTCGCCGCGATCCTCGGCGTCTTCGCGCTCCGGCGCGACAAGGGAGCGCGCATCGGGCTCACCGTCGTCGCGCCGCCGCTGTTCCTCGCGGGGTCCGTCGCGGGCGGCTTCGCCTCCGCCGTGGTGACCGTCTCCATCGTCATGCTGTGGCTCGAGCCGGCGCGCAGCTGGTTCGCCCGGCGCCCCCTCCCGGAGCGCTTCCGCCTGCCGCGCGAGGGGGGCGCCCGTCCCGACCGGGCCGACGGCTCCGACCGCACCGACCGCACCGACCGTCCCGCCGCCCTCGGTGGCGACAGCACCCCGTCGTCGTACGGCGCGCAGCCGCCCGTCGACGGCCCCGTGCAGCAGCCGTGGGGGCGCGCGTCGGGCGGCTCGACGTACCCGACCTACCCCCCGCAGCAGCCCGACGAGCCGGCATCGTCCGCACCGGGGTCGCCGTCCGCACCGGGGTCGCCGTATGCGCCCGGATCCCCGTACGCCGAGGGCTCGCCGTACGCGCAGCCCGCGGCGTACCACGGGTTCGGCGAGACCCACGGTGGTCCGGTGCAGGGCCGGGGGCCGTGGTCCGCGGCGCCCACGCGACGGCCCGGAGCAGTGATGGCGGCGGCGCTCGCGACGTGGATCGCGTCGGGCCTGCTGGCGGTGCTCATGCTCGTGCAGGCCGCGGTCGTCGTCGCCTCCCCCGACCTGCTCATGGACGAGGTGCGTCGCACCCAGCCCGAGCTGCTCGACCAGGGCGTCACGGAGGGCTACCTCGTCGGCGCGACGATCGGCATGGTCGGCGTCGTCGTGGTGTGGTGCGTCGTGGCCTGCGTGCTGGCGGCGCTCACGGTGCGCGGCCGCGGCTGGGCGCGCGTGATGCTGCTGGTCTCCGCCGGGGTCGCCGGCGGGATCTGCCTCCTCGGCACCCTGCTCGCCCCGCCCCTGGTGGTCGGCATCCCGGCTACCGCGATCACCGTCGTCGCCCTCCTCCGTCGTGACGTGGCCGCGTGGTTCGCGGCCCAGGACCGGGCGCGCCGCGCATGAGCGGCTACGGCGGCCCGTCGCCGTCCGACCCCGCCTGGAGCTGGCAGGCCGCCCCGGGTGCCGCGGGCAACCCCTACGGCATCCCCGACCACCGGCCGTCGCGCCCGGGGTCGGTCATCGCCGCCGGTGTGATCACGATGGTGTGCTCGACCGGCGTCGCCCTCTTCGCCGGTGCGCTGGCCGCCTTCGGCGCGCTCGTCTCCGTCAGCGGCTTCACGGCCGACGACGACGCGGGCGGCCTCGGTGACGCGTTCGGGGTGGCCTTCGGCGTCGCTGCCGCTGTCGCCGCCGCGTTCGCCGCGTGGGCGGTGGCGGCCTTCGTGCTCGGGATCCTCGTCATCCGCGGCTCGAGCGTCGCCCGCTGGATGCTGACGGTCAGCTCGGTCCTCGTCGCGCTCCTCATGCTGGGGTCGGCCCTCGCCGTCTCGGACGCCGAGTCGCTCGTCGTGACGGTGCCCGGGATCCTGCTGCCCCTGCTCGTCGTGGCGCTCCTCTTCATGCCCGGCACGTCCCCGTGGTTCGCCCACGGCGGCGGCTCCGCGCAGCTGATCTCGGCGGCGCCCGGCTACGGCAGCCACGGCGTCCCGGGCTCGCCCTACGCGCCGGGGAACGCCTACGGACCGCCGGTCCAGGGGTACGGCGCGGGTGGGCCGGCGCCGTACGCGGATCCCGCGCCGTACTCCGCGCCGAACTCCGCGCCCGACCTGCGCAAGCCCCCAGCGGGGCCGGGCCCGGGGCCGGGCCCGGGGCCGGAGGCGCCGCGCTGATCGGTCGGCGGTGGCCGCGCGGCTGACCGGCCGCTGGACGTCATGCGCCGCGGCGGTCGGGGGCAGCGCTTCGCATGACGTCCGGGAGGGGGGCGGGGGCCTCCGGGCGGCTGGGGCCCGGAAATGTGCGGATGGGGTCGGTCCGCCCGAAGGGGGCCGGCACCAAGTGCACAGTTCCGAGGGCTCAGTCCGCCGCCTCGTAGGTGCCCACCAGCCCGTCGCACCCGGCGGGACTGCTGACGCCACCGTCGGCGACGAGCAGCTCGACCCGGGTGCCATCGCCGAGGGCGGTCGCGAACCGCCCTTCGGGGAAGCGGACGCGGCGGAGCTCCACCAGCGTCGTACCGTCCCCCGCCCGCAGCACCAGCTCGCCCCCGTCGCGAACCTCGGCGGAGCGGGTGTCGACCAGGGTCTGCCCGAACCGGCTGCCGCACCCGACGAGCGTGGCGATCACTCGCCCGAAGCGGAGCGCGCCGTCGTCGCCGCGGACAACCTCGCCGCCCACGGAGTTGCACACGTCGACGCCGCGAAGGGCGTCAGCAGCGATCGTGATGCGGGCGTCGCCCGCGTGCGGCAGCTCCTCGCCCACGACGCGCTCGACCACCCAGGAGCCGTCGACGTCGGCGGTCGTCTCCGTGGTGGCCCCGGTACGGCGCAGCTCCACCACCGTTGCCCCCTCGGCGTCGCGCAGGTGGAGCGTGTCGGGGTCGAGGAGGACGGCGCCGGTCACGAGCTGCAGGGACCCCAGGACGCTCGTGTGGGGGAAGCAGCCCACGTAGGTGGACCTGAACGAGTCGAGTCGCATCTCGCCGGGCCGGCCCCACACGACGCGGGCGTCGAACGCGTTGCAGCCGTCGTCACCGCTCGCCGCGTCCTCGCCGAGAGTCAGCTGAGCATCTTGCTCGGCCGCCTGTGTGGTGGACGAGCCGTCGAAGCCGACGACGTCCCAGGAGCCCCGGGCGTTCGCGGCCGTCGCGGGGGTCTCCGCGGGCGCACCTGCGGGCGCTGCACCAGCGTCGTCGGTGTCCTCGCCGCCGGCCGCACCGCCCCACCAGAAGGCCCCGAGCAGCACGAGCGCGGCCGCGACGCCTGACGCGACCAGTCCCAGCGCCAGACGCCGTCGACGCACCGCCGTGTCCATCGACCACTCCTCCGCACGCGCGAACGAGCGGGCCCCCGTCGAGCGCGCTCGCCGTCAGACGCGCCGTACTCCCGCGCGGGTTCCCGACGGCACCGCGGAACCTACGCCCGCAGCTCCGCCGCGCGCAGCCGTCGGATGCCCTCGACGACGACGTCCTCGTCCTTGCAGAACGCCCACCGCACGAGGTGTCGCCCGGTCTCTCCGGCGTAGAACCCCTGCATCGGGATGGCGACGACGCCCGCGCGCTCGGGCAGCGCGGCGCAGAAGGCCGCGCCGTCGGCCCAGCCGAGGTCCTCGACGTCGGTGACGGTGAAGTAGGTGCCCTCGGAGACCCGCGGAGCGAGCCCGGCCTCGGCGAGGCCGTCGAGCAGCACGTCCCGGCGCCGCTGGAGGTCGGTCGCGAGCACCAGCGGGAAGTCGCCCTCGTGGTCGAGCGCGTGCGCGGCGGCGGGCTGCAGCGGCGAGCCGGAGGTGAAGGTCGTCCACTGCTTGACGGCGAGGACGGCGTCCACGAGGTGGGCCGGTCCGGTCGCCCAGCCGACCTTCCAGCCGGTGAGGGACCAGGACTTGCCGAGGCTCGAGAGCGTCAGCGTGCGCTCGGCCATCCCCGGGAGGGTGGCGATCGGTCGGTGCCGCCGTCCGTCGAAGACGAGGTGCTCGTAGACCTCGTCGGTCACGACGACCACGTCGTGCCGCACCGCCAGCTCGGCGACGACGGCCAGCTCCGCGTCGGTGAGCACGGTGCCGGTCGGGTTGTGCGGGGTGTTGAGCAGGAGGAGGCGGGTGCCGTCGTGCACGGCCGCCCGCAATGCGTCGACATCGAGCCGGAACGACGGCGCAGGCAGCGTCACCGGACGCAGCACCGCCCCGGCCATCTGCAGCATCGCGGGGTAGGAGTCGTAGAACGGCTCGAGCAGCACGACCTCGTCACCGGGGTCCACGAGCCCGAGCACCGCGCTGGCGATGCCCTCCGTCGCTCCCGTGGTGACGACCACCTGGGTCTCGGGGTCGAGGTCGATGCCGTGGTGGCGGGCCTGGTGCCGGGCGACGGCCACCCGCAGCTCGGGGACGCCGCGGCCCGGTGCGTACTGGTTCCGCCCCTCCAGCAACGCCGTCCGCGCCCGCTCGAGCACGGAGGCGGGACCGTCGGTGTCGGGGAAGCCCTGGCCGAGGTTCACCGCCCCGGTCCGCACCGCGAGGGCGGACATGGCGGAGAAGATCGTCGGCGGGATGCCGTCCAGGCGTCGTGCGGTCAGCGGATCGGCTCCGGCGGCTCGTCACCGCGGTCCGGGCGCGGGTCCGCGCCGTCGGGGTCGAGGCCGGAGAGGTCGTCGGGCGCCTGCTCCGACGGCTCGGTCGGGTCCGGCCGCGGATCCGCAGCGGGGCCGCGCGGGCGCCGTACCTTCTTGTTGAGGTCCCACAGGAAGTCGGGGTCGTCGTCCGGCCCCATCGGCCGCGCCGGGCCGGGTCGTGCGGGCGAGCCGCCGCCCGGTCGACGCTTCTCCAGGGCGCGCACGAGCAGGTAGACGCCGATCGCGATGACGGCGAGCACGAGCGCGAACTTCAGCACTCCTCCACTGTAGCCAGCCCCCGGGCACCGCCCCGGGCGACCGCGGCGACGACGCGGGCCCCGCTGCTCGTTACCCTGGGCGCGTGAAGCAGTTCGTCACCTACACGCTCCTGCGGCTCGCGCTCTTCTTCGTCGTGTACGCCGTCGTGCTCGGCGTGTGGACGCTGATCGTCGGCTCCGGCCCGCTCATCCAGCTGCCGCCGCTCATCATCGCGATGCTGATCTCCGGCATCGTCGCCTTCGTGCTGCTCGACGAGCAGCGCGAGGCCTTCGCGGAGCGGGTCGACGCCCGCGCGAAGCGGGTCTCGAGCAGCTACGAGAAGTCGCGCAGCCGCGAGGACGAGGACGAGGTCTGAGCCTCGTGCCCGGGCTGGTCAGCCATCACGACCCGCACCACCGGCGCTGGCTGGCCGAGGCGGTCCGCCGGGTCGAGGCCGACGCGAACCGGTCCGCCGACACCCACCTCCACCAGTTCCCGCTGCCCGTCGCCTGGGACGTCGACCTCTACCTGAAGGACGAGTCGGTCCACCCCACGGGCTCGCTCAAGCACCGGCTGGCCCGCTCGCTGTTCCTCTACGCGCTGGTCAACGGATGGGTGCGCGAGGGAACGACCGTCATCGAGGCGTCGTCGGGCTCGACGGCCGTCTCGGAGGCCTACTTCGCGCGCCTCCTCGGCCTGCCCTTCGTCGCGGTGATGCCGCGGTCGACGTCGCCGGAGAAGGTCGCGCTCATCGAGTTCCACGGCGGTCGCTGCCACTTCGTGGACGAGCCGGGGGCCGTGTACGACGAGGCGCGGCGCCTCGCCACCGACCTCGACGCCTCGACGGCCGCGGGCGGGCACTACATGGACCAGTTCACCTACGCCGAGCGGGCGACCGACTGGCGCGGCAACAACAACATCGCCGACTCGATCTTCTCCCAGCTCGAGCTCGAGCGGCACCCGGTGCCCGCGTGGGTGGTCGTCGGTGCCGGCACGGGCGGCACCTCGGCCACCATCGGCCGCTACGTGCGCTACCGGCGCCACGACACCCAGGTGCTCGTCACCGATCCCGAGGGGTCCGCCTTCGCGGGCGGGTACGCCGCGGGCGACGCCTCCCACACCGTCACGGCGCGCTCCCGGATCGAGGGCATCGGGCGGCCGCGGGTCGAGCCGTCGTTCGTGCCGGGCGTGGTCGACGCGATGCTGACGGTGCCCGACGCGGCCTCGGTGGCGGCCGCGCGCTGGTGCACGCGCGTCACGGGTCGCGCCGCGGGCGGGTCGACGGGCACGGCGTTGTGGGGAGCGGTCACCGTGCTCGCCCAGATGCGCGCCGAGGGCCGGGCGGGCTCGGTCGTCACGCTGCTGTGCGACGGCGGGGAGCGCTACGCCGCGACCTACTACGACGACGACTGGCTGGCCGCGCAGGGGCTCGACATCGCGCCGTACACCGCCGCGCTGGAGGAGTTCGTCGCGACGGGGACCTGGCGGCCTCCGGCCGACTGAGCACCGCCGCCGCTGTCGGCGTTACACGGGCGGACGGCGCAGCCCCCCGCTGGCAGCCCGGAGCCCGCTCGGCCCGAGCACCTTGGCCAGCAGCTGCACCCGGAAGACGTAGGCCAGCACGCCGCCGACCACGAGCAGGCAGAAGATCGCGAACCACATGGGCCCAGCGTGCCTCAGGGCCGGGTGGGAGACCAGGCCCGGCGGAGACCAGGCCCGGCTCAGGAGCCGACGAGGAAGCCCACGAACAGGCCGACACCGGCCAGCAGCTCGGCGACGCCGGTGCGGGCCAGCACCGGGATGAGCGCGGGCCCGCGGGCGCCGCGCATGACGATGCCCGCCGCCCCGGCCGCCGGGGGCACGAACACGAGCGCCAGCAGCACCCACGGCGTCGTCAGCAGCGCGATGGCGACGAAGTCGGCGCCGGCGCCGGCGACGAGCAGCACGTAGAACCAGCGCGTGCGCTGCTCGCCGAGCCGCACGGCCAGCGTCCGCTTGCCCGCCACGGTGTCGGTGGGCACGTCGCGCAGGTTGTTGGCGACGAGGATGGCGCAGGCGAGCGCGCCGATGCCCGCACCGGCGTAGAGGCTCGGCAGCAGGGTCTCGCCCTCGAACGCGCCGACCTGCACGAACGTCGTGCCGACGGTCGCGACGAGGCCGAAGAAGACGAACACCATGACCTCGCCGAGGCCGAGGTAGCCGTAGGGGTGCGAGCCGCCCGTGTAGAACCAGGCCGCGACCACGCAGACCGCACCGGCGGCGACCAGCCACCAGGCGGTGGTCGCGGCGAGCACGAGGCCCGCGACACCGGCCACGCCGAACGCGGCGAAGGCGGCAGCCTTCACGGCGCCGGGCGACGCGAGACCGGAGCCGACCAGGCGCAGCGGCCCGACACGGTCGTCGTCGGTGCCGCGGATGCCGTCGGAGTAGTCGTTCGCGTAGTTCACGCCCACCTGCAGCGCGAGCGCCACGACGGCGGCGAGCAGTGCCTTGCCGACGTGGAGCGCGTCGCCGTACGCCGCGACACCGGTGCCGGCGAGCACCGGGGCGATGGCCGCGGGCAGGGTGCGGGGACGGGCTCCGGCGACCCAGTGGGCCGCGGTGGCGCGGGTCGGCGGGGGGACGGCGGTGGACATGGTCGCTGATCCTCCCACCGGGTCCGGTCGGTAACCTGCACCGGTGCCCTCCTCCGCCCTCCGTCCGGTGCGCGGCAGCGCCGCGGAGGTCGTCGAGGCCGTCGCCGCCTGGCTGGCGGCCGACGCCGAGCCCGCCCCCCTGGTCGTGGAGACCTCCGGCTCGACGGGCCGCCCCAAGCGCGTGCGGCTCTCGCGTCGGGCGGTGCTCGCCTCGGGCGCCGCGACGGCGGAGGTGCTCGGCGCGAGCGGCCAGTGGCTGCTGGCGCTGCCCGCGACGTACGTCGCCGGGGTGCAGGTCGTCGCGCGCTCCCTGACCGCCGGCCACCGCCCCGTGCTGCTGGACGACCACGCCGACCTCGCGGCGGCCGCTGCGGCGATGACGCCGGGCGTGCCCCACCTCGTCTCCCTCGTCCCCACCCAGCTGCTGCGCCTGCTCGACGACCCGACGGCGACCGCCGCGCTGCGCGACTTCCACACGGTGCTCCTCGGGGGTGGGCCGATCGACCCGGCCCTCCGCGAGCGGGCCGAAGGCGCCGGGGTGCGCGTCGTCGCGACGTACGGCTCGGCCGAGACGGCCGGGGGGTGCGTGTACGACGGGTGGCCGCTCCCCGGCGTACGCCTGCGGACCGACGCCGCCACCGGCCGGCTGGAGGTTGCAGGGCCGACGCTGTTCGACGGCTACGACGGCGATCCGGAGCTGACGGCCGACGTGCTGCGCGACGGCTGGTTCCGCACGTCGGACGCGGCGCGCATCGACGACGACGGCCGGCTGAGCCTGCTCGGGCGCCTGGACGACATGGTGGTCTCCGGGGGCGTCAACGTGCCCACCCCGGCGGTCGCCCGGCGCCTGCGCGCCCACCCCGACGTCGTCGAGGCGGAGGTGCTCGGCGTGCCCGACGAGGAGTGGGGGCAGGCGGTGGTCGCGTTCGTCGTGCCGCGGCCCGGCGCGTCGCCGGACCCCGCGGCACTGCGGGCGTGGGTCGTCGCCGCGCACCCGCGCACCTGGGCGCCGCGCCGCGTGGTCCTGCTCGACGCGATCCCGCTGCTGCCCAACGGCAAGACCGACCGGGTGCGCCTGCGCGACGGAGCCGCGCGATGAGGCTGCACGTCGTGGCGCTGCCGCTGCACACGCGCTTCCGCGGACTGACCGTGCGCGAGGTCGCGCTGGTCGAGACGGAATCCGGGTGGGGGGAGTGGTCGCCGTTCACGGAGTACGACGCCGCGGTGTCCGCCCCCTGGCTCGCCTGCGCGTTCGAGGCGGCCGCCGGTGACTGGCCGACGCCCGTGCGCGACGCCGTGCCCGTCAACGTGACCGTGCCCGCCTGCGACCCCGAGACCGCGCACCGCATCGTCACCGCCGGCGGCTGCCGCACCGCGAAGGTGAAGGTGGCGGAGCGCGGACAGGTGCTCGCCGACGACCTCGCGCGGGTCGAGGCCGTGCGCGCCGCGCTCGACGCGGAGGGCCCGGGCGGTCTCGTGCGCATCGACGTCAACGCGGGCTGGTCGGTCGACGAGGCCGTGCGCGCGATCCCGCTGCTGGACCGGGCGGCCGGGGGGCTGGAGTACGTCGAGCAGCCGTGCGCCGAGGTCGAGGAGCTCGCCGCCGTTCGACGCCGGGTCGACGTGCCGATCGCCGCCGACGAGTCGATCCGGCGGGCCGCCGACCCCTACCGGGTGCGGGACCTCGAGGCCGCCGACATCGCCGTGCTCAAGGTGCAGCCGCTCGGCGGGGTCGCCGCCTGCCTGCGGATCGCCGAGGACATCGGCCTGCCCGTCGTCGTGTCGTCCGCGCTGGAGTCGTCGGTCGGGATCGCCGCCGGTGTCGCGCTCGCCGCCGCGCTGCCGGAGCTGCCGCACGCCTGCGGGCTCGCCACGGTGCAGCTGTTCGAGGCCGACGTGGTGACCGACCCGCTGGTGCCGGTCGACGGCCTGCTGCCGGTGCGGCCCGTCGTGCCCGATCCGGCGCTGCTCGCCCGGCACGCCGCGCCCGCGGACCGGGTGGCGTGGTGGGACGCACGTCGTCGGGCGACCGGCGCTCTTCTCGAGCCGGAGGCGCGCGCATGACCGAGCCCACCGAGCCCACCGAGCCCACCGCCGTACGCCTCGCCCGCGGCGTCGTCGCCGCCCTCCTGCGTGCCGGCATCACCGAGGTCGTGCTGGCCCCCGGGTCGCGCAACGCGCCGTTGGCCTTCGCGGTGTGGGACGCCGCCCGTGCCGGGCGGCTCCGCCTGCACACCCGCGTCGACGAGCGCACCGCTGGCTTCCTGGCGCTGGGCCTCACGCGCGTGGGCGCCCGGGCCGCGGTCATCTGCACCTCGGGCACCGCCGTCGCCAACCTGCACCCCGCTGTGCTGGAGGCGTCGCACAGCGCCGTACCCCTCGTCGTCGTCAGCGCCGACCGCCCTGCCTCGCTGCGCGGGACGGGGGCCTCGCAGACCACCGACCAGGTGCGGATGTTCGGCGACGCGGCGGCCTTCGTCGACCTCGCCGAGGAGGCGGAGCTCGCCGCGCTCGACGCCCTGCTCGCTCCCGGGGCGGGCAGTCCGGGACCGCTCCAGCTGAACGTGCAGCTCTCCGGCACGCTCGTCCCGGTCGAGCCGTGGCCGGCCGCCGACATCCCCGTCGCCACCGTGCCCGACGGTCCGCGGATCGCGGGCTCCCGGGCGGCGGACGTCTACCGCGCGCGTCTTGCCGAGGGGTCCGCGCACGCGCTTCCCGCCGGGCCGCGCACCGTCGTGGTCGCGGGCGACGACGCCGGCCCGCCGGCGCGGATCCTCGCCGAGGCCGCCGGCTGGCCGCTGCTGGCCGAGCCGAGCTCGGGGGCGCGGACGGGCCCGAACGCCCTGCGCTGCTACCGCCTCCTGCTCGACACCGACCTCGGCGCCCAGGTGGAGCGGGTCGTCGTGGTGGGCCACCCGACGCTGTCCCGTCCGATCACGCGGCTGGTCGAGCGTCCGGACGTCGAGGTCGTCTCGGTGCGGCACGCGGGCCGGTGGGCCCGTCGGCCCTTCCCCGTCGCGGCGGAGCACGACGCGGTGGCGGCACCGGATGCCTCGTCTTCCGCCGATGCGGCCTGGCTGGCCGCCTGGCAGGAGGCCGACCGGGCCGCGGCCCGACGCGTCGACGCCCTCGTGGCGGCGGAGGGCGAACCCACGCCGTACGAGGTCGCCGGCGCCGTCGCCCGCGCCCTCCCCGCCGGCGGCCTGCTCGTCGTCGGTGCGTCCAGCCCGATCCGGGACCTCGACCTCATGGGCCCTGTGCCCCCGGCCGGCCAGCGGCGGCTCGTGCTCGCCAACCGCGGGCTCGCGGGCATCGACGGCACCGTCTCCACCGCCATCGGCGCCGCGCTCGGGCGTCCGCACTCGACGCGGGCGATCGCGCTCGTCGGCGACGTGACGTTCCTCCACGACCACGGCGGCCTCGTGCTCGGACCCCGCGAGGAGCAGCCCGACCTGACGATCGTCGTGGTCAACGACGACGGTGGGTCCATCTTCACGATGCTCGAGCAGGGCGACCCGACCTACGCCGACGCATTCGACACCCTCTTCGGCACGCCCCACGGCGTCGACCTCGCGAGCCTCTGTGCCGCCACGCAGACCCCCCACTGGCGCGTCGAGTCCGTCGCCGAGCTCGAGCACGCGCTCGCCTCCCCGGCAGGTGGGGTGGAGGTCGTCGAGGTACGGGTACGGCGCGACAACCGCCGCGCGCTCGACACCGCGCTGCGGGGGTTGGGGGCATGAGGCTCCCCGGGGTCAGGCCGGGTGGTTCGCCGCCTCGGGCGGCCAGACGACGGTGAACCGCTCGAAGACGATGTCCTGGTCCTCGGACCAGGTGCCGCCGCGGGCGGCACTGACCCGCGTCCAGTAGCGACGGTGCTCGCGCTGCCAGCTCGCCAGGCTGAGGTCGTCCTCGCCCTCGTCGGCGGCGAACGCGGCGTCCGCGCTCGCGAAGGGGCCGACGCGCAGCTCGATGGTGCGCAGCACCGCACGGGGCACCCCGGCGCCGTCGCAGGCGATCCAGTGCGAGCCGATGCGGGGGAGCCCGTCGCCGCGGGCGACGAAGTCGGCGACGAGCTCGGACGTCGCACGCTTGCGACCCGACAGCACGAGCCCGAGCAGCTCGTCGGCCAGCCGGGCGGAGTCGCCGAAGTGCTCCACCGTGTGGTCGGGACAGGCGTCGACCGCCTCCGGGTACGCCGCCGCGTACGCCGCCCACATCTCCGCCGCCGCCTCCCGGTCGGGGGCGGTGGCCGGGGTGCGGGGGGCGTCGGGAGTGCTCATGGGGTGATGCTCGCAGGCGTCGCGTCGCGTCGCGTCCGCGGTGGGCAGGGGAGGGCATGCTGCGCAGCCCGGCCACGGGTGGCGTGGTCGGGCGGCGTCTGTGATCAGGCTGGGTCGTCGGGTGGTGGCCAGGGGTGGGTGCCGTCGCGGTCGACGAGGTAGCGCAATCCCATCGGGCTGGTCCAGATGACGGCGCTCGGTGGCTCTCCGTCGTCGGGGTTGGTGGGGCGGTAGGTCCATCTGTTGCCGGTGGTCATCTCGCGGTGGGTCTTCATGCGGTGGTGGCGTCGGCACAGCGGGAACAGGTTGCGAGTGGAAGTCTGGCCGGGTGGGCCGTTCTCGTCGTATCGCTCGCAGTGGTCGAGGTCTGCGGTCCGCGAGCTGCGGGTGCAATAGGGGAAGACGCAGCGGGGCCAGCGGGCGCGGACGTGGTCGGCGATGCGGTCGGGCGGGGTGTAGCCGTCGACGGCGTCGTCGGTGTTGAGGTCGATGATCGGCTTGACGGTCACCGTCGTGTCCGAGCTCTCGCACCAGGTCTGGACCTGCTCGACCGTGACTGCTCCGCGGGGTGCGCCTGGGGTGTCGAGGCGAGCGAGGTCGATGCCGGTCATGCCGGTGCAGGTATCGATGCCGGGACCGATACCGTTGAGGGTGCCGGTGATCGCGGCCTGGTCGAGGTGCACGAAGAGCACCACCTCGCGCCGGGCCCGCTGGACCGGCTGTGGCTGGTCTCCGTTCGGCGCTTCACCGGCGTCGTACTCCAGCGTGGTCACGCCGTCGCAGCGCCGCGCGATCTCGCCGAGGGCCATGGAGCGGCGGACGTCGAGGTCTGAGTCGCAGCCCAGGTCGCCCAGCTGCCGGGCCACGTGGGCGACGGTGCGTTCGAGGTCGAGCGCATCGGCCAGGTCGAGGGATCCGTGGACGTTCACGGTGCCGCGCAGGGTCCCGGTCAACGGATCCGCATAGGCGACGTCGCCCAGCTCGATCGCGAGGTACCGCTCACCGTCAGCCGCGTGCCGTTCGGCTTCGGTGGTCTCGGGGTCGAACCGCGCCGCCGCTTCCGCGACCAGTCGGTCGACCTCGGCACCAGTGGCCTTGCCCGCGACGTACGCGACGTGCCGGTCCACGAACCCGGCCGCCTCGAAGGTGAGCGTGCGGGTGGCTTGGGCGATCCGCCGCCCCCGCCACACGTCGACCTCACCCGCCACGACGCGCGCGTGGACGCGGGGGAGCCGGTAGCGCAGCTCCACTGCGTCTCCCACCAACCGCCGCGCCGCATCGAACGAGCAACCCCGAGCGGCGGCGACCTCACCGATGCAGAACTCCGCCACCACCGGCGCCCCCGGCCCACCCAGCTCGAGGAACTGATCCCCAGCCAGAGCCTCGGCGTACTCGGCCTCGTGCCACTCACCCAGCACCGTGATCGGGTCACCCACCACGGCATCCGAGGTGTGCGCCGCCGCCCAGTCACCCACGGCGACGAACGCAGCAGCCTCCGCCACACGAGCCGCCGTCGTGCGCTCGCGGACGGCGTCGATCAACGCGGTCGCTGTGGTGTGGGTCCCCCGATCCATGCCTCTGACTCTAGTCGAACAGACGTGCGATCACCACCTCCCGGTGGTGATCTGTGGATGACCCGAACCTCGCGGCGAGTTTGGTGAAACGGTTCGACCAAACTCGACGCGCCTGCCGCGCCGTACACCCCAGCTCGACGCGCCTGCCGCGCCGTACACCCCAGCCCGACGCGCCGAACTAGCGCCGTGTGGAGCCGGGTTGTTCACTGGAGCGGTCGCGGGGAGCGCCCCCGCGACGTGCACCTCAGGAGAGAACCTTGCCGCAGACCGTCGACGCCCTGGTCACCCCTGGCGCTGGCCAGCCGTTCGAGCGCTCCACCATCCAGCGCCGCGACCCCGGCCCGCACGACGTCGTCATCGACATCCACTACGCCGGCATCTGCCACTCCGACATCCACACCGCCCGCGAGGAGTGGGGACCGGCGTCGTTCCCCCTCACCCCCGGCCACGAGATCGCCGGCGTCGTCTCGGCCGTCGGGGATTCCGTGACGACCCACGCCGTCGGTGACCGCGTCGGCGTCGGCTGCTTCGTCGACTCGTGCCGCGAGTGCGAGAACTGCAAGGCGGGGGAGGAGCAGTACTGCCTCCGCGGGGAGGTCGGCACCTACAACGCGCAGACCTACGACGGCGAGCAGACCCAGGGCGGCTACTCGCGCTCCATCGTCGTCGACGAGAACTACGTGCTCCGCATCCCCGAGGGCGTGGAGCTCGACGTGGCGGCGCCGCTGCTGTGCGCGGGCATCACGCTCTACTCGCCGCTGCACCACTGGGGCGCCGGTCCGGGCAAGCGCGTCGCCATCGTCGGCATGGGCGGTCTCGGCCACATGGGCGTGAAGATCGCGTCCGCGCTCGGCGCCGAGGTCACCGTGCTCAGCCAGACCCTCAACAAGGAGGAGGACGGCCGCCGTCTCGGCGCCGACCACTTCTACGCGACGTCGGACAAGGACACCTTCAAGAAGCTGCGGGGTCACTTCGACCTCATCGTCAACACGGTGTCGGCGAACCTGCCCCTCGACCGCTACCTGTCGATGCTCCGCCTCGACGGCGCGATGGTGAACGTCGGCCTGCCGGAGGAGCCGGACAGCTTCCGCGCGTTCTCGCTGGCCGGCATGCGTCGGACGCTCGCCGGGTCGAAGATCGGCGGCATCCGCGAGACCCAGGAGATGCTCGACTTCTGCGCCGAGCACGGCCTGGGCGCCGAGATCGAGAAGATCACCGTGGACGAGGTCAACGAGGCCTGGGAGCGCGTCCTCGCCTCCGACGTGCGCTACCGCTTCGTCATCGACATCGCCTCGTTCGACAAGTGAGCCGCGTGAGCGGCTAGCACGAGGACCGGGCGACCGGACCGCTCCGGCCGCGCGCGGGTTTGTCCTCCGCGCGGCCGGGGCACCCGGGTGCGGGTGAGCGAACCGCAGCTGCCACCGTTCTTCCGAGCGCTGCGGGAGCGCCTGCCCGACATCGACATCGTCGTGCTGCCGCCGCCGGCGCCCCCCGCCGACCCGGTGCCGCTCCCGGCGCCGGCGGACGAGGTCGCGCGCCGTACCGCGCTCTGGGCACGGGAGCTGTGGGACGGGTTCGGTGCCCCGGAGCCGGCGACGACGTCGGTGCGCTGGACCCCCGGCGGGACCCGCGCCGCCGTGACGCTGGAGGTGCTCGTCGTCGCGACGCCGGTCGACGCGTCGACCGCGCACGCGGTGCTCGCCGCCGCCGACGAGACCCTGCGCGTGCCCGGCCCCCTGGCCTGGCACGTGCTGGCGCCGCCGACGGGGATGGCCCGTGTGCTGGCGAGCGCCGAGGCCGGAGGGGTGCGGTACGCCGCCGAGCTCGTCCACGTGCCCGCCCGCGACCGGTTCTTCCTGCGGCTCCGGGTGGGTGACCACGAGGTGGGGCCCGACGCGGTCGCGACCCTCACCGCACTCCCCGACGCCCGCGAGGGGGTGGAGGGAGAGTGACCACCGAGTGGGACGACATCTGGACGCCCGCGGCGTGGTGGGGCGAGCTGGACACCACCATGCAGGGCGCGCGGACCCGACTCGGTGACCTCGCGGTCACCGCGTTCGGCGAGTCGGTGCGCCCGGCGGCGACGGCGTTCGTGGAGGCCTGGCGGGGGTACGCCGACGAGAGCGTCGAGATCTGCGCCGGCGTCGCGGAGGCGCTGACCACCATGGCGGTCGACGTCGACCGCACCGACGCGGAGGTCGCGCAGGGCTTCGAGGGCCTGGACGGCTCGATCGGGGAGGCGCGATGACGACGATCCGTGTCGACCAGCCGGCGCCGGCGGCGACGTCCGACCTCGACGAGCTGACGGGGGACGCGGGCCAGGCCGACGCGTTCGGACGCGACCTCTCCTCCATCGCCGCCCAGGGTTTCGAGGTGGTCGCGGAGCGCGCCCTGACGGCTCCCGTCGTGGCGTGGTTCGGCGAGTCGCGGGTGGCCTACGACGAGAAGGCGACCCAGATCGCCCAGCAGCACCGCACGCTCGCCGACAACCTGCAGGCCGTGGCGCGCACCTGCTTCGCCTACGCCGACACCCTGGCCGACCTGAGGTGGGAGCGCGACGGTCTGGTGAGCACCCACCAGCACCTGGTCTCGACCCGGCAGACGCTGCTCAACGACATCGCGGCGGCCGCCGACGAGACCGATCCCCTCGTCGTCAGCGCCCTCCAGGAGCGCGCGACGCAGCTGAACGGCGACATCGCGACGTTCCAGACCGACTACGCCGACTGGCAGCAGCGCGTGACGGCCAACGAGACCCTCATGCGGGACGCCTTCGCGCGGCTCGACGAGGTCGACGAGGTGACGGCGCCGGCCACGGTCGACCCGATCGCGGCCGGGGCCATGGACCTGCCGGGCGCCCCCGGCAGCGGGGCGACGCCCGAGCAGGTCCGGGACTGGTGGAACGACCTCTCGCCGGCGCAGCAGGAGGCGCTCATCGCGTCGTACCCCGACGTCATCGGCTCGGCCGACGGCATCCCGGCGGACGGGCGCGACCAGGCCAACCGGGTGTCCCTCGACGCCGACCTCGCCGACCTCGAGGCGCAGGACGCCATCGGTGCGCTCAGCGACGACGAGCGCCAGCACCTGGAGAACGCCCAGGCCACGCGCTCGGCGCTGGCCAACGCGGACTCCTACGTCGACCCGACGACCGACGAGACGCCCGGGGGTCAGCTGTGGCTCTACGACCCGACCGCCCACGGCGGCGACGGGGCCGTGGCGATCGGGGTCGGCGACCTCGACACCGCCGACCACATCGCCGCGCGCGTGCCGGGCATCACGACCGACCAGGGGGACGCGCCCACCCTCATGCAGGAGGCGATCAACACCTACCAGTCGACGGTCTACAACGGCGTCGACGGCACGGTCGCGTCGATGTTCTGGCTGGGGTACGACGCGCCCGACGCCTTCTACGACCCCGCGACGCTGAGCCAGGGACGGGCCGAGGAGGGCGGCGAGGCGTTCGCGGACGACATCGCGGGCCTCCGGGCGAGCCGCGACCCCGACCTGGCTCCGGCCCACCTGACGGCGATCGGGCACTCCTACGGCTCGACCACCACCGCCATCGCGGCCTCCGAGCACGACCTGGCCGCCGACGACCTCGTGCTGCTGGGCAGCCCGGGCGCCGGCGTGCAGAACCCGACGGCCGAGTCGCTCGGCATCGACGGCGACGTCTACGTCGGCCGCAACAGCCGCGACTTCGTCGGCGTGCTCGGCGGGGAGGGTGCGGTCCACG
The DNA here is from genome assembly GCA_038184435.1 of Nocardioides alkalitolerans. Lineage (NCBI taxonomy): Bacteria > Bacillati > Actinomycetota > Actinomycetes > Propionibacteriales > Nocardioidaceae > Nocardioides > Nocardioides alkalitolerans. The sequence goes on from CP116227.1 coordinate 3,945,499, forward strand.
GCCCCACGGCCCAGCTCGGCTTCGACCCCTCCTCCGACGACTTCGGCGCGATCCGGTTCGAGGCGGAGGACCCCAGTCGCAGCTGGCACCGCGGCTTCGTGCAGCACGGGCTCTACTTCGCCAACGACAGCGAGTCGCTCTACAACATCGGTCGCGTGGTGGCCGGCGACGGCGACGCGGTCAACGGGGCGGAGCACTCCTACGACCCGTGGTGGAGCGCGCCCATCGACCCCGAGTGGGACCGTGAGCCGACGAGCGACGAGTCGGGCCGCTCCGACACGGGCGACTGACCGGCGCCTGCCTAGGGTGGGCGCATGGCTCAGGTGTGGATGGACTACGACCGCTCCGAGGTGGAGGAGGTCGTCGGGCCGTTGCCCGACGGGTTGACCTACGCGCGGTACGACGGTGAGCACGAGCCCGACGGCATCGAGGAGGTCGAGTTCTACGTGCCGCCGTACTTCGGTCCCGCCGACCCCGCCCTCGTCACCCGCATGCCCGCGCTGAAGGTCGTGCAGGCGCCGAGCGCCGGCGTCGATCACCTGCTGCCGCACGTCCCCGCCGACGTCGCCCTGTGCCGCGCCGCGGGGGTCCACGACCCCGGTACGGCGGAGCTCGCCCTCGGTCTCCTCCTGGCGGCCCAGCGCGACTTCCCGCGCTGGTTCGCGCAGCAGCAGCGCCGCGAGTGGGACCAGTTCAACGGCGGCCCCTCCGTCGCCGACCGCCGCGTGCTGATCATCGGCTACGGCTCGATCGGCCAGGCGATCCACCGCCGGCTCGACGGCTTCGAGTGCGACGTCGTGCCGGTGGCGACGACCGCCCGCACGGGCCCGTACGGCGCGGTCCACGGCGTCGACGAGCTGCCGTCCCTGCTGCCCGACGCCGACGTCGTCATCATCGTGACGCCCCTGACGCCGTCCACGGAGGGTCTCGTCGACGCGGCGTTCCTGGCCGCCCTGCCCGACGGCGCGCTGCTCGTCAACGTCGGCCGCGGCAAGGTCGTCGACACGGACGCTCTCCTGGCCGAGGTGACGTCCGGGCGGCTGCGTGCGGCGCTCGACGTCGTCGACCCCGAGCCGCTGCCCGCCGACCACCCGCTGTGGACCGCGCCCGGCACGATCATCACGCCGCACGTCGCGGGCGGCACGACGGCGATGCGCCCCCGGCTGTTCCGGATCATCGAGGAGAACCTGCGGCGGTACGTCGCCGGCGAGCCCCCGGTGCACGCGGTGGAGCGCTAAGCCCCGTCGACCGTGGTCGTTCGGGGGCCGGGCCGGAAAGGGGCACGAACGCCGCCTCGGACGGCCGATCAGCTGTCGTCCGTGACCCTTTCCGAGGTCGCCACCCGCAGCCGCACGGCGCGCACGGCCAATCCCAGCGCCACCACCGCCGCCCCGGCGACAACGGACGCCACCGGCAGCAGCGCCGCCAGCACCACGCACCCGACCGCCCCGGCCGAGCCCACGACCGCTCCGCGCCCCCCGGTACGCCGCGCGAGTGCCACCGCCGCCACGTTGGCGACGAGGTAGTAGAGCAGCACCCCGAACGAGCTGAACCCGACCGCGGTGCGCAGGTCCACGCTGAGCACGAGCACGACCACGACGGCCCCGACGAGGAGCTGTGCGCGGTGGGGCACGTCGTACGTCGCATGCAGCGCCGCCAGCGGCCGGGGCAGCTCGCCGTCCCGGGCCATGGCGAGCGTGGTCCGCCCGATGCCCCCGAGCAGCGCGAGCAGGGCGCCGAGCGCGGCGGCCCCGGCACCGACGACGACGAGCGGCACCGCCCACGAGGGGCCGCGCAGGTCGACGAGCTCCCGCAGCGGCGCCTCCGAGCCGGCGAGCCGGTCGGCGCCGAGGCCGTGCAGCAGGCCCAGCGCCAGCAGCACGTAGTGCCCCAGCACCACGACGAACGCGATCGTGATGGCCCGCGGGATGGTGCGTGCAGGATCCCGCACCTCCTCGCCGAGCGTGGCGACGCGGGCGTAGCCGGCGAAGGCGAAGAAGAGCAGTCCCGCGGCCTGCGCGACCCCGAGCGCGTCCGAGCCGCCGAGCGACAGCTGCGAGGACAGACGACCGGCGCCGTCCCCGAGCAGGCCCACCCCGGCGGCCACGAGCAGGCCGAGCAGGGCGACCGCGAGGATCACCCGCGCGGCTCGGGCGGTGCGGGTGACCCCGCGGACCGTGACGAGCGTGAGGCCGAGGACCACGACGGCGGCGACCCCGCGGCGTACCGGCTCGGGGGCGTCGGTGGGCACCGCGTAGACCGCGAACGCCGTCGCCATGGCCGCACAGCTCGCGGTCTTGCCGACGACGAAGCACCAGCCGGCGGCGTACCCCCACCACGCCCCCAGCTCGCGCCGCCCGTAGACGTAGGTCCCGCCCGCGGCGGGGTGCACGGCCGCGAGCCGCGCCGACGAGGAGGCGTTGCACCAGGCCACGACGGCGACGACGGCGAGCGCGAGGAGCAGCCCGCCGCCCGAGCCGGCGGCGGCCGCCGCGGGGGCGAGCACGGTGAAGGCGCCGGCGCCGACCATCGCCGAGACCCCGACGACGGTGGCGTCGCCGAGCCCGAGCCGACGCTGCATGAGGGTGGTCACCGGAGCACTGTGGAGAGGCCAGGTGAACGGACGGTGCCGCGGACTACCGTGGGGCCATGCGCCTCACGAAGTTCGGCCACGCCTGCGTGCGGATCGCCCACGACGACCACGTGCTCGTCCTCGACCCCGGCTCGTTCACGCAGCGCGAGGCCGTCGAGGGCGCGACGGCGGTGCTCGTCACCCACGAGCACGCCGACCACCTCGACGTCGACCACCTCCGCGCCACCGATGCGCCCGTGTTCACCATCGCGGCGGTCGCCCGCGCCATCGCCGACGCCGCGCCCGACATCAGCGAGCGCGTGACGGTCGTGCGCCCCGGCGAGACCTTCGACGTGGGCGTTCCGGTGCGCGCCGTCGGCGAGAAGCACGCGGTGATCCACCCCGACTACGACCGCTTCGACAACTCGGGCTACCTGCTCGACCTCGGCGACCAGCGCGTCTTCCACCCCGGCGACGCCCTCACGGGTCCCGACGAGCCGGTCGACCTGCTGCTCGCCCCGGTCTGCGCGCCGTGGCTTAAGATCGGCGAGGCGATCGACTTCGCCCGCGCGGTCGGCGCGCCGCGCAGCCTCGCGATCCACGACCGGGTCTACTCCGACCTCGGCCTCGGCATGGCCGACCAGCACTTCCGGCGCCTCCTCGGCGACGACCAGGAGTGGGTGCGGCTCGCCGACGGCGCCGACCTCGACTGAGGTGGCCACGGTGACCACCTGGCACCGCGCGGTCCCCCTCGACGGCCCGACCGGCATGGATCCGACCGTCGTCGCCGCGATCGACGCCCGCCTCGCCGGCGTCGCGGCCGACCACGGCGTGGCGGTGCCGTGGGCGATCGAGAGCGGCAGCCGGGCCTGGGGCTTCCCGTCGCCCGACAGCGACTACGACTGCCGCTTCCTCTTCGTGCGTCCCCGCGAGGAGTACCTGTCGCCCTGGCGCCCGCGCGACGTCATCGAGACACCGCTCGACCCGGTGCTCGACGTCAACGGGTGGGACCTCGTCAAGGCCGTCCAGCTGGCCGTCCGCGGCAACGCCGTCGTGGGGGAGTGGCTCCGCAGCCCGATCGTGTACGGCGGCGACCCCGCCTTCGCCGCCGAGCTGACGGACCTGCTCCGGGCGACCGGGGACCGGGCCGCGACGGCGCGGCACTACCTCCACATCAGTCGCAACGAGTGGGACCCGACGCGCACCGCCGAGGGCCAGCCGGTGCGGCTGAAGAAGGTGCTCTACGCGACGCGCTCCGTGCTCGCGCTGCGCTGGCTGGAGCTGCACGACGGGGTGCCGCCGATGCGGCTCGACGAGCTGCTGGCCGAGACCGACCCGCCCGCGGCCGTCCGCGACGTCCTCGCCGACGTCGTCGCCCGCAAGGCGGTCACCCGGGAGGTCGGCACGGCGCCGGTGCCGGCCCCGCTCGCGGCGTACGTCGCCGAGATCGTGTCCCGCGCCCCCGACCCGGTGCTGCCGACCGTCCCGCGCGACGACGTACGGCGCGACGCCGCCGCCCGCTTCGTGGCGATGGTCGAGCGGTGGCAACCCGCGGGGGCCTAGTCGAGCAGCGCCTCCAGCGTCCGCGGCAGGTCCCGCAGGGTGGCGAGCGTGGCGACCCGGCCGCCGGCGGCGCGGGCGAACGCCCGGGCCTGCTCGTCGTCCTCGGCGGGCGCGACGATGCGGAGATCCTCGATGCCGCGGGCCGCAGCCGTGGGGTCGACGTCGTCGGTGACGCGGCAGTCGGAGAGCAGCAGCGTGACCCGGCGGGGTGCCGTCGAGCGGAGGTGCTGGGCCGCCGCCGCCCGCAGCGCCGCGTCGAGCGACGTGACGCCGTGACCGCGCAGGCCGATCACCCGGTCCACGACGCGGTCGGGCACCGGTGCGGCGCCCATCGGCTGCAGCACCTCGGCACGGCTGTCGAACGCGACGACGGCGATCTCGCTCCCCGCGTGGGTGGCGTGCAGGGCGCATGCCGCCGCGGCGAGCGCCGCGGTCGCCAGCTGACGCCCCTCCATCGAGCCCGACCGGTCCAGCAGGAGGCAGACGGCCGCACGAGGGCGCTCCCACGCCAGGCCGCGCAGGTCGGCGAGGTCGGGCACCCGCCGTACGGCGCGGGCGTCGAGCACGGCGTCCAGCGACGCGTCGACGTCGAGGTCCCCGGCCCGGTCGGCGGGTACGGCGCGCAGGCGGGCGACGCCGGCACCGCCGCGCATCCCGGTGCGGGCGCGCTGGAGCACCAGCCGCGGCGCCAGCGACCGCACCCGGCGGCGCAGGGAGACGTCGGTCGCGCGGGCCATCAGCATCAGCAGGGGCAGCGTGTCGTCGGGGTCCTCCGCAGCAGCCTGCTCCAGGGCCTCCAGGTCGATCTCGCCGACCTCCGGGGAGAGCTCGGTGAAGCGGGGGTGCTGCTCGAGCTGGCTCCGCGGCACGGTCGGCTGCCGCCCCGACCGGCGGGGTGGGCCCTCAGGCGGAGCTGCGCCGGCGGACGCGGCCGGGCTGGGGGTGCCCGCCCCGGTGGGGGGCGGGCTCAGCGTTCCCCCGGCGACCGGTCCTCCTCGCCGGAGTCGCCGTCGCCGTCGCCGTCGTCGTTCGAGGGCGGAGCGCCGAAGACGTCGCGGTAGAGCTCCTCGATGATCTCCTCGGCGCGGCGGCCCGCACCGTCGTCGATGCGCACGCGGCCGCTGAGCGCGACCAGGGCGGCGTCGAGCCCGACGTGCCAGTCGTCGACGGCCCGGCCGCGCGCTGCCGCGAGGTGGTGGGCGAGCCCGCCCAGGTCGATGGCGCCGCGCACCGACGACCCCACGCGGAGGTCCACGTGGGACCGGGTGCGGCGCACGAGGTCGACCACCCGGTCCGCCCAGGCCCGGGGCAGCGCCGGTGCCGTGGCGCGGGTCAGCACGATCTGCGCCTCGGCCTCGGCGGACTGGTAGTCCATGGCGATCCGGCAGGTCCGGTCGTAGACGGCGCCGGAGACGCGGGCGGTCCCCACCGCGTCGTACGGGTTCATCGCCGCGACGACGGCGAAGCCGGGCTCCGCGGTGACCGTCCCGAGGCGCGGCACGACGATCTCGCGCTCGGACATGACGGCGAGGAGCGTGTTGAGCGTCTCCTCGGGCACCCGGTTGAGCTCCTCCACGTAGAAGAGCCCGCCCGTGCGCATCGCGACGAGCAGCGGCCCGTCGACGAAGATCTCGGCGCAGTAGCCCTTCTCGAGCACCTGGGCGGGATCGAACTGGCCGACGACCCGCGCCGGCGTGAGCTCGGCGTTGCCCTCGACCAGCACGAAGGTGGTGCTGCGGGCCGTCGCGACGGCCCGCAGGAGGGTGCTCTTGCCCGTGCCGGGCGGGCCCTCGAGCACGACGTCGGCGCCGGCGGCGAGCGCGGCCTCGAGCAGCTCGGTCTCCCGCTCGCGGCCGACGACGGCCGCCGCGACCTGCGCGGCGACCGTCGGGGCGGCGGAGGAGGAGGTGAGCGGCAGGCTCACGAGTGGTCGTGCACGAGCACGCCGCGCACGTTCTTGCCGTCGAGGAGGTCGTCGTAGCCCTCGTTGACCTGCTCCAGCGTGTACGTCTTGGTGATGAGCTCGTCGAGCTTGAGGTCGCCGGACTGGTAGAGGCCCAGGATCCGCGGGATGTCCACCGTCGGGTTGCAGTCGCCGAACAGGCTGCCGAGCACCTGCTTGCGGAACAGCGTCAGCACCGAGCCCGACAGCTGGATGGTGGCCTCCTCCAGCTTGTTGAGGCCGGTCAGCACGACCTTGCCGCCCTTGCCGACCGCGTTGAAGCCGCCCTCGACGATCTCGGACGTCATCAGGCCGGGGGTCAGGATCGCGGAGTCCGCCATCTGGCCGCGCGTGAGGTTCGTGATGGTCTCCATCGCCTCCTCGGCGCTCGCGAACGCATGGGTCGCGCCGAGCTCCATCGCCTTCTCCCGCTTGTTGGGGAGCGGGTCGATCGCGATGACGTTCTTGGCGCCGGCGAGCGCGGCACCCTGCACGGCGTTGATGCCGATGCCGCCGATGCCCGCGACCACCACCGTCTGGCCGGCCTTGACGTCGGCCGTGTTGACCGCCGCACCCCACCCGGTGGGCACCCCGCAGCCGACGAGCACGGCCTTGTCGAGCGGCAGGTCGTCGTCGACCTTCACGCACGAGTTCTGGTGGATGACCCCGTACTGGCTGAAGGTGCCGAGCATGCACATCGCGCCGTACTGGCCGCGGGGTCCGGTGAGGGGGAACCGGTCGCCCGGGAGGTAGCCCTCGAGGATCGTGGCGCCCATGTCGCAGATGGACTGCTGGCCGTTGGCGCAGTAGCGACACGTCCCGCAGTTGGGGATGAACGAGCAGACGACGTGGTCACCGGGCTTCACGCGCGTCACGCCGGGGCCGACCTCCTCGATGATCCCGGCGCCCTCGTGGCCGAGCACCATCGGCAGTCGCGCCTCGAGGTCGCCGTGCGCGATGTGGACGTCGGAGTGGCACAGCCCGCCGTAGAGGTAGCGGATGAGCACCTCGCCCTCGCGGGGACCGTCGAGGTCGAGCTCCTCGATCTCGATGGGCTTGCCTGCTTCGATGACGACCGCTGCCTTGGTCTTCATGGTGCTCCTCTGCTCGTAGTGACGCGGACCACACTGGCAGCGCAGGTCGGGGAGGAGTGTTCAGGAACTGGACAGCCCTCGCGGCCGGCCCGGTCCGGCCCGCGAGGTGTTCAGAGACTGGACAGATGGGGGCCGTGGGCGTTCCTAGCGTGACGTGCGTCTCGTCATCCCACGAAGGAGTCCGGTCATGACCATCAGCTCGCCGCGCGTCAAGGAGTTCCTCAACAACCCGGTCCGCATGCTCGTCGACGGCGCGTGGGTCCCCGCCGCGTCGGGGCGGACCTTCGACACCCACGACCCCGCCACGGGCGAGGTGCTGGCCTCGGTGCCGCTGGGCGACGTCGAGGACGTCGACCGGGCCGTCGCCGCCGCGCGCCGCGCCTTCGACGACGGTGCGTGGGTGCGGATGCGCCCGAACGCCCGCGAGCGCATCATCTGGAGGATCGCCGACCTCATCGAGGAGCACGCGGCCGACCTCGCCGAGCTGGAGTCCCTCGACAACGGCAAGTCGGCGACCATCGCGCAGGTCGCGGACGTGCGCTTCGCCGCCGAGTGCTTCCGCTACTACGCGGGCTGGCCGACCAAGCTCACGGGCACGACCAACGCGCCGTCGATGCTGCTGGCCGACCCCGGGCAGGAGTTCCACGCCTACACCCGGCGCGAGCCGGTCGGCGTGTGCGGACAGATCATCCCGTGGAACTTCCCGATCCTCATGGCGGCGTGGAAGCTCGGGCCGGCGCTCGCGACGGGCAACACCGTCGTGCTGAAGCCGGCGGAGCAGACGCCGCTGACGGCGCTCTACCTCGGTCAGCTGCTCCTCGAGGCGGGCGTGCCCGCGGGTGTCGTCAACATCGTCACCGGGGCGGGGGAGACGGGTGCGGCGATCTCGGCGCACGACGACGTCGACAAGGTGGCGTTCACGGGCTCGACCGAGGTCGGGAAGAAGATCGTCGAGGCGGCGCAGGGCAACCTCAAGAAGGTCTCGCTGGAGCTGGGCGGCAAGTCGCCGAACATCGTCTTCGCCGACGCCGACATCCCCGCGGCCGTGGCCGGCACGATCATGGGCTTCACCTTCAACTCGGGCCAGGCCTGCGAGTCCGGCACGCGCGTGTTCGTCCACGAGGACGTGTACGACGCGTTCACGGCCGCGCTCGCCGAGGCGGTCGGCCAGCTGCAGGTGGGTCCGGGCAGCGACCCCGCGTCCGTCATCACGCCGCTCGTGTCGCAGGAGCAGCTCGACCGCGTGGCGGGCTACCTCGCGGCGGGCAAGGCGGACGGCGCGCGGGTGCTCGTGGGCGGCGAGCGCGTCGGCGACTCGGGCTACTACGTGCAGGCGACGGTGTTCGTCGACGCCACCCCCGACATGTCGATCGTGCGCGAGGAGATCTTCGGGCCGGTCGCGGTGGCGATCCGCTTCAGCGACGAGGACGAGGTCGTGGCCGCGGCCAACGACAGCATCTACGGCCTGGCCGCCGGCCTGTGGACGTCGGACCTGAGCCGCGCGCACCGCGTCGCGGGGCGGCTGAAGGCCGGTCAGGTGTGGGTCAACACCTTCCACGCCTTCGACGCCGGCCTGCCGTTCGGCGGCTACAAGCAGTCCGGCTGGGGCCGTGAGCTCGGCGCGGAGGCGCTCGACCTCTACACCCAGGTGAAGGCCGTCAACATCGCGCTCTGAGGAACGGCCCGACGGGCGGGTCACGTCCCCGGGGTCCGCCCCGTGGACGTGACCCGCATCGCACGGCCTCGGCTGGGACAATGACCAGTCGGTAGTTAGCCTGGCCTAACCCCGTGTTCCGTCTGGAGGAAGAACTGTGCGTCCCATCCGTGTTGCCGTCGTCGGTGCCGGTCCCGCTGGCATCTACGCCGCGGACATCCTGACGAAGGAGTACGAGGCAGCGTCCGTCGACGTCTTCGACCGCCTGCCCGCACCCTACGGTCTGGTCCGGTACGGCGTGGCGCCCGACCACCCGCGGATCAAGGAGATCATCAAGGCCCTGCGCCGCGTGCTCTCGAAGGACGAGATCCGGTTCTTCGGCAACGTGGACTTCGGCACCGACGTGAAGCTCGAGGACCTGCGTCAGTTCTACGACGCGGTGATCTTTGCGACCGGCGCGATCTTCGACCGCGACCTCGACATCCCGGGCATCGACCTCGAGGGCAGCTTCGGCGCCGCCGACTTCGTCTCGTGGTTCGACGGCCACCCCGACTACCCGCGCGACTGGCCGCTCACGGCCGAGTCGGTCGCCGTCATCGGCGCCGGCAACGTGGCGCTCGACGTCGCGCGCATGCTGGCCAAGCCGGCCGACGAGCAGCTCACGACCGAGATCGCGGACAACGTCTACCAGGGCCTCAAGGCCAACAAGGCGACCGAGGTCCACGTCTTCGCGCGCCGCGGTCCGGCGCAGATCAAGTTCTCGCCGATGGAGCTGCGCGAGCTGTCGCACTCGCCGAGCATCGACGTCGTCGTCGACGAGGAGGACTTCCAGATCGACGACGCCGGCCAGGCCGCGATCCAGAAGACCAAGAGCGTGCGGCTCGTCGTCGACACCCTGCTCAAGTACGCCGAGTCCGAGCCCACCGGCGCCCCCCACCGCATCCACATCCACATGTGCCACAACCCCGTCGAGGTGCTCGGCGAGGACGGCAAGGTGGTGGCCATCCGCACCGAGCGCACCGAGCTCGACGGCACGGGCAACGCGGTCGGCACCGGCGAGTTCGTCGACACCCCCGTGCAGGCGGTCTACCGGGCGGTCGGCTACCGCAGCTCGGCCCTCCCGGAGGTCCCGTTCGACGACACCGACCACGTCATCCCCAACGCGGGCGGTCGGGTGCTCGACCTCGACGGCCAGCACGTGGCGGGCACCTACTGCACCGGGTGGGTCAAGCGCGGTCCGGTCGGCCTCATCGGCCACACCAAGTCCGACGCCGCGGAGACGATCAGCAACCTGATCGCCGACCTCGACGCGACGCCCGCCCCGGAGCAGGCCGCCCCCGAGGCCGTCGAGCGCCACCTCACCGAGCGTGGCGTCGACTTCACGACGTGGGACGACTGGATCCGCCTCGACGCCCACGAGGTCGCCCTCGGCGAGGCCGACGGCCGCGAGCGCATCAAGGTCGTGCCCCGCGAGGACATGCTGCGCCACTCGCGGGCCTGACCCGCCTCTCGGAGCCACCACTCGTGGCCCCAGCGCCACGGACGACGTGGCGCCGGGGCCACGACTGCGTTCGGGGAGGGAGGGATCAGGCGTCGAGCGCGTGCCGCACGGGCTCGAGCTTCGCCTGGCTCTCGGCCAGCTCGTCCGCCGGGTCGGAGCCGGCGACGATGCCGCAACCGGCGAAGAGCCGCACGCGGCCCCGGCCCGTCACGGGGTCGGGCGCGACGACCTGGGCCGAGCGCAGCGCGATGCCCCACTCGCCGTCGCCCGTGGCGTCCATCCAGCCGACGGGCCCGGCGTACCGGCCCCGCACCATGCCCTCCAGCTCCGCGATCAGCGCGGTGGCCGCCGGGGTGGGGGTGCCCCCGACGGCGGCGGACGGGTGCAGCGACGCCGCGAGACCCAGCGAGGTCGTGGTGGCGTCGTCGGGGACCACGCCGTTCACGTCGGTGGCCAGGTGCATGACGTTGGGCAGGTGGAGCACGAACGGCGACTCGGGCACGTTCATCGACGAGCAGTGCGGCTCCAGGGCGTCGGCGACCGAGCGCACGGCGTACTCGTGCTCCTCGAGGTCCTTCGACGACCGCGCCAGCTCGCCGGCGAGGCCGGCGTCGCGTGCGTCGTCGCCGGTGCGGCGGATCGTGCCGGCCAGCACGCGGGACGTGACGAGGCCGCGCTCGCGGCGCACCAGCATCTCCGGCGTCGCACCGAACAGGCCGTCCACGTGGAAGGTCCAGCAGGAGGAGTACGCCGCGGCGAGGCGCCGCAGTGGCCAGCGGACGTCCACCGGCTCGTCCGTCTCGGCGACCACGTCGCGGGCCAGCACGACCTTCTCGAGCGCGCCCGCGTCGATCCGCGCGACGGCCTCGGCGACCGCGGACTGCCAGGCGTCGTCGGTGAGCCCGCCGCCGACGAAGTGCAGGCCCGTCGGCGCGGCCGGGGGCTCGGCGAGCCGCAGGGCGGGGGAGCCGATGGTGTCGTGGCCGATGGTGGTGAGCCAGCGTCGTCCGCCGCGCTGGCCGACCACGACCCGCGGCACGACGAGGGTCGAGGTGCCCGGGGTGTCCGCGAAGGCGAACGACCCGAAGGCGACCAGGCCGGTGCCCGGCAGGCCGACCTCGTCGCGCACGACCGCGCGGGACGTCAGCGACGCCCACCAGGCCTCGGCGTCGGCGAAGCGGTCGGCGCCGCTCGTGGTGACCTCCGCGGCCACGCCCCACCCGACGATGCCGTCCCCGGCCCGCACCCACGCGAGGGGCGCGTCGGCGGGGAGCAGGTCGACGAGGTCGCCCGGCGTGCCGTCGAGGGGCACCGTGCGGGCGACGAGGGAAACCGTGCCGGCGGTCGTGGTGCCGGGCTCGGAGGCGCTGCTGGTCATCGTCTCCACATTACTGGCCGGCAACTGACGTCCCGAACCTGCGGGCGTTGCTACCGTCACACCTCGTGTCCGCTCCCGACCGCAGTCCCGCCGCCCGTCTGACCGCCGCCGCCACGCTCCGCGCGGTGCTCGGCGGCGTCGCAGCCCTCCTCCTCCTCATCGGCCTGGCGGTCGCGCTCCCCGCGGTGGTCGACGAGGACGACCCGGCGGACGGCGCCGGCGGCGGCGGCGCGGCGGCCGGTGGGTCCGTGGACCCGGACAGCCCGCTCGAGCTCCCCGTGGTCGCCGGCGACTGGGTCTCGCTCACCCGCAGCGTCGACCCCGAGACCCTTCCGCCGGAGCAGCAGCAGACGGTGCAGGAGATCGACGCGGCCTGGGCCTACGCGGACGAGCAGCTGGCGGCCGACGCCGGCGTCGCCACCGACGCCGACCGCTACGTCATCCCCGACACGCAGACGCTCGTCGCCGTCCAGGCCTACCGCGGCCCCGACGGACCCCTCGTGCCGGCGACGCTGGCGGACCCGGCCTCCGGCGAGGCCCGCCTCCTGCTGCAGAGCTTCGGCGACGTCGACTGCGTGCTCGACGTGATCGCCGGGGAGGTCTCCCCGACGCCGCAGGTGCAGGAGATGCAGTGCCGACGTACCGCCGAGGACCTCACGATCCGCGTCTTCGTGCTCTCCGGCGCGAGCGGCGAGCAGGTCCGGGGCCTCATCGACGCCCTGTGGACCGAGCTGGACGGTCCGACGGCTCAGGACCAGTAGACGACCACGCCGTCGCCGACGCGCACCTGGTCGAACAGCGCGGCGATGCCGTCCCGGTCCCGCACGTTGACGCACCCGTGCGAGGCCCCGTTGTAGCCGTTCGCCGCGAAGTCCGGCGAGTAGTGCACCGCCTGGCCGCCCGAGAAGAACATCGCGAACGGCATCGACGTGTCGTAGATCGACGACACGTGGTCGCGGCTCTTGCGCTCCACCCGGAAGGCGCCCTCGCGGGTCTCCATGCCCTCGCGGCCGAACCGCACGTCGAAGGTCTGCAGCACCTGGCCGTCGACCACCCAGCGCAGCGTCCGCGTGGACTTGTCGACGCAGAGCACCCGTCCCTCCCGGCAGCGGGCGTCGAGGGCGCCGGCGACCGGCACGATGTTGTGCATCTCCTCGTACGTCGGCGGCCCGGTCATCGCGTGCACCTTGTCCAGCGTGCGCTCGTCCACCTCGCCCGTGACGGGGAACGCCCGCTTGGCCTGGAAGCCCTCCACGGCGGCGACGGTCGCCGCGTCGTACTCGCCCGTGACAGACGGCAGCCAGTCGATCTGGACCAAGCGCGCCTGGAGGTCGCGGACCTCGTCGCCGCTGTCGCCCGCGGCGTACAGGGCGGGGCCCGGCACCAGTGCGGGCTCCGGCTCCGGCTCCGGCGCGGGCTCGGGCTCGGGTTCCGGGGCGGGCGCCGGCACCGGCGTCTCCGTCGACGGGGCCGGGGCCGGGGCCGTCGACGGGGCCGGGGCCGGGGTCGAGGTGTCCGCGGGGGTCGACGCGGTCGCCGCCCGGTGCTCGGCCTCCGCCCGGTAGGTCACGCCGGCGTACCCGACCGCCACCGCCAGCCCGCTCGTCACGCACAACGCCAGCAGGGTGACCAGCACGCCTCGCAGGATCCTCATACCGCTACTCCTCGTCCACCGCGGCCCCGATGGCCGTCCGAGGAGATGACGCCGTGGCCGCCCGGCGGGTTGCATGCCGTGGCCACGTAGGCTGCGTCCCGTGGCCCGCGCTGAGCTCGACAAGCAACCCTCCGACGTGCGGCGCATGTTCGACGCCGTCGCGAAGCGCTACGACGTCACCAACGACGTGCTGTCCCTCGGGCAGGACCGGCGCTGGCGCCGCGACGTGCACCGGGCGATCGACCCGAAGCCGGGCGACCTCGTGCTCGACCTCGCAGCCGGCACCGGCACGTCGAGCGCCCCCTTCGTCTCCGCCGGCGCCGTCGTCGTGCCCTGCGACTTCTCGCTCGGCATGCTGCAGGTCGGCAAGGCCAACCGCCCGCACCTGCCGTTCGTGGCGGGCGACGCGACGAACCTGCCGTTCGCGGACGACTCCTTCGACGCCGTCACCATCTCCTTCGGCCTGCGCAACGTGGTCGACACCGCGGCCGCGCTCGCCGAGATGCACCGGGTGACGCGCCCCGGCGGCACCCTCGTGGTGTGCGAGTTCTCGCACCCGACGTGGGCGCCGTTCCGCACGGTGTACGTCGAGTACCTCATGCGTGCCCTCCCGCCCGTCGCCCAGGCGCTGTCGTCGTCGCCGGACGCCTACGTGTACCTCGCGGAGTCCATCCGCGCCTGGCCCGACCAGGCCGGGCTCGCCAAGCTCGTCGCCGAGGCCGGCTGGACGGGCGTCGAGTGGCGCGACCTGTCGGGCGGCATCGTGGCGCTGCACCGCGCGACCGCCTGACCCTGGCTCCTCTTCCCTCCCGGGTCGGCCTGCTCCGGCGCCCCGCCCCCGTGTAACGCGGTGTCCGGGTCACTGTGGACGTGGTCGACCACCCGGGCAGTAGCACCAACGCCGCGTTACACGAACGGGGCGGTGCTTGTCCCCGGTGCCGGCCCTCCCCGCAGCGAGGTACGTCCGCGTTGCGGGGCGCCACCACCGTCCGACAAGTAACGCGGTGTTACGTACTCCATGCCGGTGGTCGACCCCGTGTGAAGTAGCTCGGACACCGCGTTACACGGCGAGGGCCCACGCGCCCCCACCGCGCCATCCCAATTAGGCAACGCGCCCGTACCCTAAATCCGCAGGTCAGAGGTGGTGGGTGGGGGTCGCATCTGTCGGACCCGAGGTCTAGGGTGTGACGCACAGCACTTTGTGATCCGTTTCACAAGTGCACGAGCGACGACCCTGCGCGGGTGTTCGGGCGGCTGCGCAGGCTGGCGGAAGGAGGGGCCGCGTGGAGCTCTACACCCCGGTGCTCGCACTGCTCGCGCTCGCGGCCGGATTCGCGATCTTCTCGGTCGCGGTCAGCACGCTGACAGGGCCGAAGCGCTACAACCGGGCGCGCCTCGACTCCTACGAGTGCGGCATCGAGCCGACGCCGCAGCCGCTGGGCGGCGGCCGGATCCCGGTGAAGTACTACACGGTCGCGATGACCTTCATCATCTTCGACGTCGAGATCATGTTCCTCGTCCCGTGGGCGGTCTACTTCGACCAGCTGTCCTGGTTCGGTCTCATCGCCGTCGTCCTGTTCCTGTTCAACATCACCCTCGCGTACGCCTATGAATGGCGCCGCGGCGGACTCGATTGGGACTGATCACATGGGTATCGAGGAGAAGCTCCCCAGCGGCGTCCTGCTGACGACCGTCGAGGGCGTCGCGGGCTACATGCGCAAGGCCAGCTTCTGGCCCGCGACCTTCGGCCTCGCCTGCTGCGCCATCGAGATGATGACGACCGGCGGGCCGCGCTACGACCTGGCGCGCTACGGCATGGAGGTCTTCCGCGCGAGCCCGCGGCAGGCCGACCTCATGATCGTCGCCGGCCGCGTGAGCCAGAAGATGGCGCCGGTCCTGCGCCAGATCTACGACCAGATGGCGGAGCCCAAGTGGGTGCTCGCCATGGGCGTCTGCGCCAGCTCGGGCGGCATGTTCAACAACTACGCGATCGTGCAGGGCGTCGACCACGTGGTGCCGGTGGACATGTACCTCCCCGGGTGCCCGCCCCGCCCCGAGATGCTCATCGACGCCATCCTCAAGCTCCACGACCAGGTGCAGCACACCAAGTTCGGCGCCCAGCGCGACGCGCAGATCACCGAGCTCGAGACGGCCGCGCTCAACGCCGTGCCGACGGAGGAGCAGAAGGGCCTCCTGCGATGAGCGACGAGCACCTGCCCGAGCCTGCGGCCGCGGAGGCCGCCGCCCCCGCGGCTGAGGTGCGCGCGCGGCGTACCGGCATGTTCGGGGTCCGCGGCTCCGGCGACACCTCCGGCTTCGGCGGGCTGCGCCGCGACGTCGTCTTCCCGGCGCCGGCGGAGCGCCCCTTCGGGGGCTGGTACGACGCGGTCGTCGACACCCTCGAGGCGGCGGTGCCCGGCGCGGTCGCGCAGGTGGTGGTGCACCGCGGGGAGCTGACCCTCCACGTGCGCCGTGAGCACCTCGCGGCGGCGGCCCGGGCCCTGCGCGACGAGCCGGACCTGCGGTTCGAGGTCTGCGCGAGCGTCAGCGGCGTCCACCACCCCGACGAGACCGGTGCCGAGCTGCACGTGGCCTACCACCTGCTCTCGATGACCCACAACCGTCGCGTCCGCGTCGAGGTGACCTGCCCCGACGCCGACCCCCACGTGCCGAGCGTCGTGGCGACCTACCCGACGGCCGACTGGCACGAGCGCGAGACGTGGGACTTCTTCGGGATCGTCTTCGACGGCCACCCGGCGCTGACCCGCATCCTCATGCCGGACGACTGGCCCGGCCACCCGCAGCGCAAGGACTACCCGCTCGGCGGGATCAGCGTGGAGTACAAGGGCGGGACGATCCCGCCGCCCGACCAGCGGAGGTCGTACACCTGATGACCACGACACAGGGCAGCCGGCCGCGCGACCCGTACGCCGCGGGAGCCGCCGGCGACACCGACGGCGCCGACGCGGGACGCGTCTTCACGGTCACCGGCCAGGACTGGGACGAGGTCGTCTCCGGCGTCGGCGAGGCCGGCGACGCGGAGCGCATCGTCGTCAACATGGGCCCGCAGCACCCGTCGACCCACGGTGTGCTGCGGCTGGTCCTCGAGCTCGAGGGGGAGACGGTCACCGAGGCGCGGTGCGGGATCGGCTACCTGCACACGGGCATCGAGAAGAACATGGAGCACCGGACGTGGACGCAGGGCGTCACGTTCTGCACCCGCATGGACTACCTGTCGCCGTTCTTCAACGAGGCGACCTACGTGCTGGGCGTCGAGCGGCTGCTCGACATCGAGGACGACGTGCCCGAGAAGGCGCAGGTCATGCGGGTGCTGCTCATGGAGCTCAACCGCATCTCCTCCCACCTCGTCGCGATAGCCACCGGCGGCATGGAGCTGGGCGCGCTCACGGTGATGACCATCGGGTTCCGCGAGCGCGAGCAGGTGCTCGACCTGTTCGAGCTCATCACGGGCCTCCGCATGAACCACGCGTTCATCCGGCCGGGCGGCGTCGCGCAGGACCTGCCCGACGGGTCGCTCGCCGCCGTGCGGGACTTCGTCGCCCTCATGCGCAAGCGGCTCCCCGAGATCGCGGCGCTGTGCAACGCCAACCCGATCTTCCGGGGGCGGCTCGAGGGGGTGGGCTACCTCGACCTCGAGGGCTGCCTCGCGCTGGGACTCACCGGCCCGGTGCTGCGCTCGACGGGCTACGGCTGGGACCTCCGCAAGACGCAGCCCTACTGCGGCTACGAGACCTACGACTTCGACGTGCAGACCTGGGACACGGCCGACTCCTACGGCCGGTTCCGCATCCGCATGAACGAGATGTTCGAGAGCCTGCGGATCGTCGAGCAGTGCGTGGCCCGCCTCGAGGGCCTCGCGGGCGCGCCGGTGATGGTGGCCGACAAGAAGATCGCGTGGCCGAGCCAGCTCTCCATCGGCTCCGACGGCCAGGGCAACAGCCTCGACCACATCCGCCACATCATGGGCGAGTCGATGGAGGCCCTGATCCACCACTTCAAGCTGGTCACGGAGGGCTTCCGCGTGCCGCCCGGCCAGGCGTACGTGCCGGTGGAGTCACCGCGCGGCGAGCTGGGCGCCCACGTCGTCTCCGATGGCGGCACGAAGCCGCACCGCGTGCACTTCCGCGACCCGTCCTTCACCAACCTGCAGGCGACGAGCGTGATGAGCGAGGGCGGCATGGTCGCCGATGTCATCGTGGCCGTCGCCTCCATCGACCCCGTCATGGGAGGGGTGGACCGATGACGCTCTCGACCGAGACGCTCGCCGAGCTGCGCCAGATCACCGAGCGCTACCCGCAGGCCCGCTCGGGGCTGCTCCCGATGCTCCACCTCGTGCAGTCCGCCGAGGGCCGGATCACGCCCGAGGGCATCGAGGCCTGCGCCGAGATCCTCGGCCTCACCCCGGCCGAGGTCAGCGGCGTCGCGACCTTCTACACGATGTACAAGCGCCGCCTCGTCGGCGACTACCACGTGGGGGTCTGCACCAACACGCTCTGCGCGGTCATGGGCGGCGACGAGATCTTCGCGGCCCTGAAGGAGCACCTGGGGATCGGCAACGACGAGACCACCGACGACGGCGTCGTCAGCCTCGAGCACGTCGAGTGCAACGCGGCCTGCGACTACGCCCCGGTCGTGATGGTGAACTGGGAGTTCGTCGACAACCAGACGCCCGAGAGCGCGCGCCGGCTCGTCGACGACCTGCGCTCCGGCGCCGAGGTGCGCTCCACCCGCGGGCCCGCCATCTGCACGTGGCGCCAGGCCGAGCGCGTGCTCGCCGGCTTCCCCGACGACCGGGCCGACGAGGGACCCGCCGCTGGACCGGCCTCGCTGGCGGGCCTGCGCGTCGCCCGCGAGCGCGGCTGGGAGGCCCCCGCCGCCGGTGGCACGGACGCCGAGGACGAGTCCCATGGCCCCGCTCCCGACGCCGACCCCGACGACGCCGCCGCCGTGGCGGCCGACGAGCAGGCGGACACGTCCCGGGCGGAGTCCGAGGCGAAGCTCGACGAGGGCAAGGAGGACGACGCATGAGCATCCCGCCGCTGACCCCGGTGCTCACGGACAACTGGGACGCCGAGCGTTCCTGGACGCTCGACTCCTACGCCCAGCGGGGCGGGTACGACGCGCTCGACGTCGCCTTCGGCATGGCACCCGACGAGGTCGTCGCCGCCGTGAAGGACGCCGGACTCCGCGGCCGGGGCGGTGCGGGCTTCCCCACGGGCATGAAGTGGGGCTTCATCCCGCAGGACCCGAGCGCGCCGGGCGGCGACAAGCCCAAGTACCTCGTCGTCAACGCCGACGAGTCGGAGCCGGGCACCTGCAAGGACATCCCGTTGATGATGGCGAGCCCCCACACGCTCGTGGAGGGCGTGATCCTCGCGTCGTACGCGATCCGCGCCCACCACGCCTTCATCTACGTGCGCGGCGAGGTGCTCCACGTCGTGCGGCGCCTGCAGCGCGCCGTGCAGGAGGCCTACCTGGCGGGCCACCTGGGCCGGGACATCCACGGCTCGGGCTACGACCTCGACCTCGTGGTGCACGCGGGGGCGGGCGCCTACATCTGCGGGGAGGAGACGGCGCTGCTCGACTCGCTCGAGGGGCGGCGCGGCCAGCCCCGGCTGCGACCGCCGTTCCCCGCGGTCGCGGGTCTGTACGCGAGCCCGACCGTCATCAACAACGTCGAGTCGATCGCGTCGGTGCCGGCGATCATCCGCAACGGCGCCGACTGGTTCGCCTCGCTCGGCACGGAGAAGTCGAAGGGCTTCGTCATCTACTCGCTCTCGGGGCACGTGCGGAACCCGGGGCAGTACGAGGCGCCGCTCGGCATCACGCTGCGCGAGCTCATCGACCTCGCCGGGGGGATCCGCGAGGGTCACCGGCTGAAGTTCTGGACCCCGGGCGGGTCGAGCACGCCGCTGCTCACCGAGGAGCACCTCGATGTGCCGCTCGACTACGAGTCGGTCGGCGGTGCCGGCTCGATGCTCGGCACCCGGGCGCTGCAGATCTTCGACGAGACCGTCTCGGTCGTGCGCTGCGTGCTGCGGTGGACGGAGTTCTACAAGCACGAGTCGTGCGGCAAGTGCACCCCGTGCCGCGAGGGCACGTGGTGGCTGGTGCAGACCCTGGCCCGTCTCGACGCCGGCCGGGGGGAGGAGGGCGACATCGAGAAGCTGCTCGACCTCTGCGACAACATCCTCGGCCGCTCGTTCTGCGCCCTCGGCGACGGCGCGACCAGCCCGATCACCTCGGCGATCCGCTACTTCCGCGACGAGTTCGAGACGGCGATGCACACCCCGACGAGCGTCTCGTTCCCCCCGGCGGCGTCGACCGCGTGGTCCGACGCCGGAGCCACGGCGGGGGTGGGTGCGTGACCACCACCCCGGAGCGGACCCCCCGGACCCCCGAGACGGCCGGTGCCGTCGACCTCGTCACCGTCACCATCGACGGCGTGAACGTGGCGGTGCCGAAGGGCACCCTCGTGATCCGTGCCGCCGAGCAGGTCGGCATCGCGATCCCGCGGTTCTGCGACCACCCGCTGCTGGAGCCCGTCGGGGCCTGCCGCCAGTGCCTCGTCGACGTCCCCGACGCCGGCAACGGGCGCGGGCTGCCGAAGCCCCAGGCCTCCTGCACCCTCGAGGTCGCCGACGGCATGGTGGTCAACACCCAGGCCACCAGCGGCGTCGCCGACAAGGCGCAGCAGGGGGTCATGGAGCTGCTGCTCATCAACCACCCGCTCGACTGCCCGGTCTGCGACAAGGGCGGCGAGTGCCCCCTGCAGAACCAGGCGATGAGCAACGGCCGCGGCGACTCCCGCTTCGAGGGCGTGAAGCGCACCTTCCCGAAGCCGATCCACCTCTCGCCGCAGGTGCTGCTCGACCGCGAGCGGTGCATCGTGTGCCAGCGCTGCACGCGGTTCGCCGAGCAGATCCCGGGCGACCCGTTCATCGCCCTCGTCGAGCGGGGCGCGCAGCAGCAGATCGGCATCGCCGAGGACGCGCCGTTCCTGTCCTACTTCGCGGGCAACACCATCCAGATCTGCCCGGTCGGCGCGCTCACCAGCGAGGCCTACCGCTTCCGCTCGCGGCCCTTCGACCTCGTCTCGGTGCCGAGCGTCGCCGAGCACGACGCCTGCGGCTCCGCGATCCGGGTCGACCACCGCCGCGGGAAGGTCATGCGCCGCCTCGCGGGCGACGACCCCGAGGTCAACGAGGAGTGGATCACCGACAAGGACCGCTTCGCGTTCACCTACGCCACGGCGCCCGACCGGCTGACCTACCCGCAGGTGCGCGACACCGACGGGTCGCTGCGGCCCGCCTCGTGGCCCGAGGCCCTCGCGGTCGCGGCCCGGGGGCTCGCCGCGGCGCGCGACCGCGCCGAAGGTCCCGGCGTCGGCGTGCTCCCCGGCGGGCGCGTGACCGCGGAGGACGCCTACTCCTACGCCACCTTCGCCCGCGTCGCCCTCGACACGAACGACGTCGACTTCCGCGCCCGTCCCCTGAGCGCGGAGGAGACCGACTTCCTCGGCTCCCACGTGGTGCTCACCGGCCCCGGCGGGGGCGGCGTCACGCAGGCCGACCTGGAGGCGGCCCGCACCGTGGTGCTCGCGGGCCTCGAGCCCGAGGACGAGGCCGGCGCGATCTTCCTGCGGCTCCGCAAGGCGGTCCGCTCGGCGCGGAGCCGTACGACGGTGCTCACCCTCGCGCCGTACCTCAGCCGCGGCTCCGCGAAGCTCCACGCCCGGCTCGTGCCCACCGCCCCCGGCGACGAGGCCGCGGCGCTCGACGGCCTCGCGGACCGGGCCGAGGAGCTCGTCGGCGCGGCCCTGGGGCCGGCCGACGTGCTGCTCGTGGGCGAGCGGCTGGCGACCTCGCCCGGCGCGCTCTCCGCCGCCGCCCGGCTCGCGGAGGCGACCGGCGCCAGGCTCGCCTGGGTGCCGCGTCGCGCCGGCGACCGGGGTGCTCTGGAGACCGGGTGCCTGCCCACCCTGCTGCCCGGTGGGCGTCCGGTCGCCGACGCGGCCGCACGGGTCGACGCGGCCGCGGCCTGGGGCGTGACGACCCTGCCGGAGCGGCCCGGCCGCGACGCCGAGCAGATCGTGGCGGCCGTGGCCGCGGGCGAGCTCGCCGGCCTCGTCGTCGGCGGCGTCGACCCGGCCGACCTGCCCGACCCCGCCGCGTTCCGCGCGGCGCTGGAGCGGGCGGAGTTCGTCGTCAGCCTCGAGCTGCGGGCCACCGAGGTGACTGCCCACGCCGACGTCGTGCTGCCGGTCGCGGCGGTCGCGGAGAAGGCGGGCATGTTCGTGACGTGGGAGGGCCGTCCCCGGCCGTTCCCCACGGTGCTCGCCGGCACCACCCGTCTGCCCGACTCGCGCGTGCTCGCCGGGATCGCCGAGGAGCTCGGCCGCCCGCTGGGGTTCCGCACCGTGGCGGAGGTGCGGGAGCAGATGGAGGCCCTCGGCGCGTGGGACGGCGAGCGCTCCGCGGCGCGTCCCGTCCCCGCGCGTCCGGTCCCGGCGACCGCGAGCGACGCGGCCGGCGGCGGATCCGCCGACGGCCACCGCCTCGCCACCTGGAAGCAGCTGCTCGACCTGGGGTCGCTGCAGGACGGCGACCCCGCGCTCCGCGCCTCGATGCGCCCGGCGGTCGTGCGGGTCGGCTCCGCGACGTACGAGGCCCTCGGCCGTCCCGCGCAGGTGCGGGTCACGGGGAGCCGGGGCGCGGTGGAGCTGCCCTGCGTGCACGAGCCGACGCTGGTCGACGGCACGGTCTGGGTGCCGACCCGCTCCGCGGGGCGAGGGGTGCTCGCGGACCTCGCGGCGCCGGGTGAGCGCGTGCAGGTGGAGGTGGCCCCGTGAACGGTCTGGACGCCTTCGGCGGCGACACGATCTGGGTGGTGCTGCTCAAGGCGGTGCTGATCTTCGTCGTGCTCGTGCTGCTGACGCTCTTCAACATCTGGTTCGAGCGGCGCGTGGTGGCCCGGATGCAGCACCGCATCGGGCCCAACAAGAACGGCCCGTTCGGTCTCCTGCAGAGCCTCGCCGACGGCGTGAAGCTGGCGCTCAAGGAGGACATCGTCCCGAAGGCCGCCGACAAGGTGGTCTTCGTGATCGCGCCGGTCGTCTGCGTGGTGCCGGCCTTCGTGACGTTCGCGGTCATCCCGTTCGGCCCCGAGGTGACCATCCCGTTCACCGACACGGTGACGCCGCTGCAGCTCACCGACATGCCGGTGGCCGTGCTGTTCGTGATGGCGATCGCCTCGATCGGCATCTACGGCATCGTGCTCGGCGGCTGGTCGAGCGGCTCGACGTACTCGCTCCTCGGCGGTCTCCGCTCGAGCGCGCAGATGATCTCCTACGAGGTCGCGATGGGCCTGGCGCTGGTCAGCGTCTTCCTCTACGCGGGGTCCGCGTCCACGTCGGAGATCGTCGAGGCGCAGGCCGACGGCTGGTGGTACGCGTTCACGATGGCGCCGGCGTTCGTCGTCTACGTCATCGCGATGGTCGGCGAGACGAACCGCGCGCCCTTCGACCTCCCCGAGGCGGAGGGCGAGCTGGTGGGCGGCTTCCACACCGAGTACAGCTCGCTGAAGTTCGCGCTGTTCTTCCTCGCCGAGTACATCAACATGGTCACCGTCTCCGCCCTCGCGACGACGCTGTTCCTCGGCGGCTGGCTGGCCCCCTTCGGCCTCGGCCACGTCTGGGAGGGCGCGAACGAGGGCTACTGGCCGGCGCTGTGGTTCTTCGGCAAGGTCTTCCTCTTCATGTTCATGTTCGTCTGGCTGCGCGGCACGCTGCCGCGGATGCGCTACGACCAGTTCATGGACTTCGGCTGGAAGCGCCTCATCCCGGTGGCGCTCGGCTGGGTCGTGCTCGCCGCGATCGTGCGGCTCGCGATCAACGACCGGGTGGTCGACCAGGGCCCGCTGCAGATCGGTGCGGTCGCGCTGGCGGTCGGGATCATCGCCTACGTCGTGGTGGTCGTCGTCTCCACCGAGCCGACCGAACCCGATCCCGACGTGCCCGCCCCGCACGCCGGCACGGGCGCCTACCCGGTGCCCCCGATGCCCGCGGGCGGAGCCGTGCGCGGCGCGGCCGCCCCGCTGACGTTCACCTCCGCGCCCGGTCCCGTGCAGGCCGGCGTGGTCGAGGAGGAGGCACGATGACGCTCAAGGAGCAGCTCTGGGACCCGGTCGCCGGGTTCGGGGTCACCTTCCGCACGATGTTCCGGAAGGTGGTGACCGAGGACTACCCGAAGGAGAAGAAGCCGACCGCACCCCGCTTCCACGGCCGCCACCAGCTCAACCGGTGGCCCGACGGGCTGGAGAAGTGCGTGGGCTGCGAGCTCTGCGCGTGGGCGTGCCCCGCCGACGCGATCTACGTCGAGGGCGCGTCCAACACCGACGAGGAGCGCTACTCGCCGGGGGAGCGCTACGGCCGCGTCTACCAGATCAACTACCTGCGCTGCATCCTCTGCGGCCTGTGCATCGAGGCCTGCCCGACGCGCGCGCTCACGATGACGAACGAGTACGAGCTCGCCGACTCCTCCCGCGAGGCACTGATCTACGAGAAGTCGGACCTGCTGGCGCCGCTCCTGCCCGGCATGGAGCAGCCGCCGCACCCGATGCGGCTCGGCGACGACGAGGGCGACTACTACCGCGGCTCGTTCACCGAGCGGTACGCCGCGCCCGAGCCCGGGGCGGCCCGATGATCGCGTTCTGGGTGCTCGCCCCGATCATGGTCGCGGCGGCCCTCGGGGTGCTCTTCGTGCGCAAGGCGGTGCACGCGGCCCTGCTCCTCGCGGTCGTCATGATCAGCCTCGCCGTGCTCTACGCCGTGCTCGAGGCCCCGTTCCTCTTCGCCGTGCAGATCATCGTCTACACGGGCGCGATCATGATGCTGTTCCTCTTCGTGCTCATGCTGGTCGGCGTCGACGCGTCCGACTCGGTCGTGGAGACCATCCGCGGCCAGCGTCTCCTGGCCGTCGTGGTCGGCGGCACCTTCGCGCTCCTGCTCGGCCTGCTGCTGGGCCAGGCGAGCCTCGGGGTCGCCTCCGGGCTCGGCGAGGCCAACGCGGGCGGCAACATCGAGGGCCTCGCCCAGGTGCTGTTCTCCCGCTACGTGCTGGCGTTCGAGGCCACCGCCGCACTGCTCATCACGGCCGCCCTCGGCGCGATGGTGCTCGCCCACCGCGAGCGCCTCACCCCGCGGGAGAGCCAGGCCGACCGGGCCCGCGCCCGCGTGCGGGCGTACGGCGCGGAGGGCGCCCACCTCGGGCCCGAGCCCGCCCCGGGCGTCTACGCCCGGCACAACGCGGTCGACACCCCGGCCCTGCTGCCCGACGGCACGCCGGCCGCGAGCTCGGTGCCCGGCACCATCGTGGCGCGGGGCACCGGGCGCCGCGCCCCGGCGTACCGGGACGTCGAGGACGTCGTCGGCACGCTCGAGGGACCCCGGGCGGACTCCGTCGAGGAGACCGACGCCGAGGACACGCCGCCGGCCGACGGGCGGGGGGCGTGATGGACGACCTGACCCCGTTCCTCGTCCTCTCGGCGATCCTCTTCAGCATCGGCTGCGTCGGCGTGCTCGTGCGGCGCAACGCGATCGTCGTGTTCATGTGCGTCGAGCTCATGCTCAACGCCTCCAACCTGGCCTTCGTCGTGTTCGCGAAGCAGCACGGCAACCTCGAGGGCCAGGTCGCCGCCTTCTTCGTGATGGTGGTCGCCGCCGCGGAGGTCGTCGTCGGGCTCGCGATCATCATGACCATCTTCCGCTCGCGCCGGTCGGCCTCGGTCGACGACGCCAGCCTGCTGAAGCTCTAGGGGAAGGGCGACGTGAACCTCTCGTCACAGACGCTCCTGCTGGCCGCGGCCGAGGGGCACCACGAGGTGCCGGTGGTCGACCCGTCGGCCGCCGAGGGTGTCTTCACGCTGCTCGGCCTGGTCATCGGCCTGCCCCTGCTGGGTGCCCTGGTGCTCCTCGTCGGCGGTCGGCGCACCGACCGCTGGGGCCACCTGCTCGGCACCGCCACCGTGGCCGGCTCCTTCGTCGTGGCGGTGCTGCTCTTCGTGGCCCTGCTCGGTCGCGAGGAGGGCGAGCGCCAGCTCACGCAGCACCTGTGGACGTGGGTCGACGTCGGGTCCTACCAGGTGGGGATGGACCTCCTCTACGACCCGCTCTCCGCGCTGTTCCTGCTCCTGATCACCGGCGTGAGCACGCTCATCCACGTCTACTCCATCGGCTACATGGCCCACGACGAGCGTCGGCGCCGGTTCTTCGGCTACCTCAACCTCTTCGTCGCGGCGATGCTCATGCTGGTGCTCGCGGCCGACTACCTGGGCGTCTTCCTCGGCTGGGAGGGCGTCGGGCTCGCGTCGTACCTGCTCATCGGGTTCTGGCAGCACAAGCCGTCGGCGGCGGCCGCCGCCAAGAAGGCCTTCGTCATCAACCGCGTGGGCGACATCGGCATGAGCCTCGCGATCATGCTGATGTTCGTCACCTTCGGCACGACGGCGTTCGTCGGCGTGAGCGCGGCCGCGGGCGAGGCCGGCGAGCAGACGATGACGTGGATCGGCCTGCTGCTCCTGCTGGGCGCCTGCGGCAAGTCGGCCCAGGTGCCGCTGCAGGCCTGGCTGCTCGACGCGATGGAGGGCCCGACGCCCGTGTCGGCGCTCATCCACGCCGCGACGATGGTGACGGCGGGTGTCTACCTGGTGACGCGGTCGAGCTTCGTCTTCGAGAACGCCCCGGTCGCGCAGACCGCGGTCGTCGTCGTCGCCTGCGTGACGCTGCTCTGGGGTGCGGTGATCGGCTGCGCGAAGGACGACATCAAGAAGGTGCTGGCCGGCTCCACGATGAGCCAGATCGGCTACATGATGCTGGCGGCGGGTCTCGGCCCGGCGGGCTACGCCTTCGCGATCTTCCACCTCCTCACCCACGGCTTCTTCAAGGCCACCATGTTCCTGGGCGCCGGCTCGGTGATGCACGGGACGAACGACGACGTCGACATGCGGCACTACGGCGCGCTGCGGAAGGCCATGCCGGTCACGTTCGTGACGTTCGCGATGGGCTACCTCGCGATCATCGGCTTCCCCGGGTTCTCCGGCTTCTGGAGCAAGGACAAGATCGTCGAGGCGGCGATCGGTGAGAACTACGTCGTGGGTGCCGCCGCCCTGGTCGGTGCCGGCGTGACGGCGTTCTACATGACGCGCCTGATGCTGATGACGTTCTTCGGCGAGAAGCGGTGGGAGCCGGACGTGCACCCGCACGAGTCGCCGAAGGTGATGACGGTGCCGCTCGTCGTGCTGGCCGCGCTGAGCGTGCTCGGTGGCGTGCTCCTGGTCGGCGACTGGATCACCGACTGGCTCGCCCCGGTCGTCGGCCCGGTGGAGCACCACGAGCTGCCGGTCCCGGTCATCGTCATCACGCTGCTCGTGACCGCCGTGGTCGCCGTCGGCGTGGCCGTCGCCGTGCTGCTGGTCGGGCGTCGGGAGGTGCCGCGCGAGGCGCCGAGCGACGTCTCGTTCGTGACCCGCGCCGCGCGGGCGGACCTCTACGGCGACGCCATCAACCACGGGCTGGTGGTCGCGCCCGGCGCGGCGCTGGTGCGGGGCCTGGTCGTCGTCGACGACCGCGCCGTCGACGGGGCCGTCGAGGGCGGCTCGGGCGGGATCGCGGGCCTCGCCTCGGTCCTGCGCCGGGCCCAGAACGGATACGTCCGCACGTACGCGCTCTCGGTGCTCCTCGGCGCCGTGATCGTCGTCCTGGCCATGGTGGCGGTGACCTGGTGATGCTGACCGCGCTCGTCGTCGTCCCCTTCGTGGGGGCGCTCCTCGTGATCGCCGCCGGGCGGCTCGCCCCGTCGTCCGGGGGAGGTGCGGGGAGCACCGCCCGCTGGGTGGCCCTCGGCGGCTCCCTCGTGACCCTCGCCGTCGCGCTGGGCGTGCTCGCGTCGTACGACCTCGACGGGTCGGGGATGCAGCTCACCGAGTCCTACGCGTGGATCGAGCCGCTGGGCGTGCACTGGGCGCTCGGCGTCGACGGGCTCGCGCTCGTCTTGGTGCTGCTCACCGCGGTGCTCGTGCCGATCGTGCTCGTCGCCGAGTGGCGCACGGGGGAGCCGGGCGACGGCATCCACGCGCCCGGGGACCCCCGCGGCGCCGACCACCGCGACCGGCGCGCCACCTTCGGCGCCTGGGTGCTGCTGCTCGAGGCGGCGGCGCTCGCGGTCTTCCTCGCGACCGACGTCTTCCTCTTCTACGTGGTGTTCGAGGCGACGCTGATCCCCGCCTACTTCCTCATCGGTGGCTTCGGCGGGGCCGAGCGGGGCCGGGCGGCGACGAAGTTCCTCGTCTACCAGCTGGCCGGCGGCCTCGTCATGCTGATGAGCGTCGTGGGGCTCTACGTGGTCGCCACCGAGCAGGGCCCGGCGTCCTACCTCGTCTCCGACCTCGCCGCCCTCGACCTCGGCGTGGTGGAGGGGCGCTGGCTGTTCCTCGGCTTCTTCGTCGCCTTCGCGGTGAAGGCGCCGCTGTTCCCGGTGCACACCTGGCTGGCCGACACGACGCAGACGGCGACGACGGGCACGAGCGTGCTGCTCGTCTGCGTGCTCGACAAGATCGGCACCTACGCGATGATCCGCTTCTGCCTGGGGCTCTTCCCCGAGGCGTCGACGTGGGCCACCCCGGTCGTCGTGACGCTGGCGCTGATCTCGATCGTGTACGGCGCGCTCATCGCCATCGGCCAGGACGACCTGCTCCGGCTGGTCGGTCTCACGTCCCTGTCCCACTTCGGGTTCATCGTGCTCGGCATCTTCGTGCTCACCGACCAGGGCCACACGGGCGCGATCCTCTACATGGTCAACCACGGCTTGGCGACGGCCGCACTGTTCCTCGTCGCCGGCTTCGCTGTGCGGCGCGCGGGCACGGCGTCGATCAGCGCCATGGGCGGCATGGAGAAGGCGGCGCCGGTGCTCGCCGGGCTGTTCCTGCTGGCCGGCATGGCGACCCTCGGCCTGCCGGGCCTCGCGCCGTTCGTCTCCGAGTTCCTCGTGACGCTCGCGGCCTTCGACTACGCCTGGTACGTCGGCGCGATCGCCGTCACCGGCATCGTGTGGGCGGCGATCTACGTGCTGTGGGCCTACCAGCGCTCGATGACGGGACCGCCGCGGCCGGTGCCGGGAGCCGAGGGCGAGACCCTCGACCACGCGGGCGCCGGGGGCGATCCGCGCGTCATCGGCGACCTCACGACCCGTGAGGTCGGGGTGCTGGTGCCGCTCGTCGTGGCGCTCGTCGGGTTCGGCTTCTTCCCGACCCTGCTCACCGACGTCATCGAGCCGACGACCACGCAGGTGCTGGAGCAGGTCGCCAGCGCCCTGCCCGCTGCCGAGGGAGGCAACTGATGGAGTTCACCGCCCCCGCGATCGACTGGCTGCTCGTCTCGCCCCTGCTGGCGGTCTTCGCCGCCGCGCTCGTCGGCATCGCCGTCGAGGCCTTCACCCCGCGGTCGCTCCGGCGGCCCGTGCAGGCGGGCATCGCCGCGATCGGCCTGCTGGCCGCCCTCGTGCTCAGCGTGGTCGTGGCGCTCGAGCTGCCGTCGCAGGGGGGCGGCGCGGCGCACGGCGACGTGACGCTCGCCGGTGCGGTGGTCGTCGACGGTCCGGCGGTGTTCCTGTGGGGCCTGCTCGCGGTCGTCGCCGTCGGCGGGCTCGCGCTGTTCACCGAGCGCCGCGTCGACGCGGGGCTGCCGGTCTTCGCGGGCCAGGCCTCCGTGCCGCCGGGCGCCGACCTCGGCGGCGGGCCCGGGATCGGCACCGGGGGAGCGGGCGAGGCGACGGGCGACGGGGGCGCACCCGCGTCGTACGACCGCTGGGAGCACACCGAGGTCTACCCCCTGCTGACGTTCGCCGTCGCCGGGATGATGCTCTTCGCCGCGGCGGGGGACCTGCTCACCATGTTCGTGGCGCTGGAGATCCTGTCGCTGCCGCTCTACCTGCTGTGCGGCCTCGGCCGCCGTCGCCGCCTGCTGAGCCAGGAGGCGGCGATGAAGTACTTCCTCCTCGGCGCCTTCTCCTCCGGCTTCTTCGTCTACGGCGCGGCGCTGCTCTACGGCTACTCCGGGACGCTGAGCCTCGCGGCCATCGCCGCCGCGGTGGGTGCGGGCGGCGGCCCGACGGTGCTGCTGCTGGCGGGCGTGGCCCTGGTGATGGTGGCGCTCCTCTTCAAGGTCGGGGCGGTGCCCTTCCACGCGTGGACCCCCGACGTCTACCAGGGCGCCCCGACCCCGGTCACCGCGTTCATGGCGGCGGCGACCAAGATCGCGGCCTTCGGCGCGGTGCTGCGGTTCCTGTACGTCGCGGTCGGCGACGCCCGCTGGGACTGGGCGCCCCTCGTGTGGGTCGTCGCGATCCTCACCATGCTCGGCGGCGTCGTGCTGGCCGTCGGCCAGAGCGACATCAAGCGCCTCCTGGCCTACTCGTCCATCGCCCACACCGGCTTCCTGCTCACCGGCGTGCTCGGCCTCCAGGGCAGGGGCGAGCTGGGCGTCGACCAGGTGACCTCGCTGCAGGCGGTGCTGTTCTACCTGGCGACGTACGGCGTGGCGACGGTCGGCATCTTCGCGGTGACGACCCTCGTGCGGGACGCGGGCGGGGAGGCGAGCGGCGTGGACCGCTGGTCGGGCCTGGGGCGCACGTCCCCGCTGGTCGCGGGCGCGTTCGCCGTGTTCCTCCTCAGCCTGGCCGGGATCCCGCTCACCTCGGGGTTCGTCGCGAAGTGGTCGGTCTTCGCCTCGGCGGCCGGCGCGGGCGCGTGGCCGGTGGTCGCGGTGGCGATCACCTCGAGCATCGTGGCGGTCTACTTCTACGTGCGGCACATCGTGACGATGTTCTTCGCCGACCCGCCCGCCGACCCGCCGGCGGTCGTCGTCCCGTCGCCCGCGACGAGCGTCACGATCGGCATCGCGCTGCTCGCGACGGTGGCGCTCGGCGTGGTGCCGGGCCCGTTGCTCGAGCTGGCGGGGGATGCGGGATCATTCCTCAGGTGAGCTCGAACACCGGCGGCCTGGCCCTTCCCGTCACCGACCCTGCACTGGCGCAGCGGCTCGTCGAGCGCCTCGCGGTCGTGGAGACGGCGCTGGCCGCCCACGTGCGCGGCAGCGCGCCGTTCGTCTCGGAGGCGGCGGCCCACCTCATGGCGGCGGGGGGCAAGCGGTTCCGTCCGCTCCTGGTGCTGCTGGCCGCCGAGGTCGGCAAGGACCCCGCCGCGCCCGAGGTCGAGCGGGCCGCCTGCGTCGTCGAGCTGACCCACCTGGCGTCGCTCTACCACGACGACGTGATGGACGAGGCGCTCCTGCGCCGCGGGGCCGACTCCGCCAACGCGCGCTGGGACAACCTCGTGGCGATCCTCACCGGCGACTTCCTGTTCGCGCGCTCCTCGGAGCTGACGGCCGACCTCGGTCCCGACGCGGTCCGCATCCAGGCGCAGACCTTCGCGCGGCTCGTCGAGGGCCAGATCCTCGAGACGGTGCCGCCGGGCGACGGCGTCGACCCCGTCGAGCACCACCTGGCCGTCGTGGCTGGCAAGACCGGCTCGCTCATCGCGACGTCGGCGCGGTACGGCGCGATGTTCGCCGGCGCGCCCGTCGAGGTGGTGGACGCGCTGACGGCCTACGGCGAGATCGTCGGCACCGCGTTCCAGCTCTCCGACGACATCCTCGACATCGCCTCCGACTCGACCGAGTCCGGCAAGACCCCCGGCACCGACCTCAAGGAGGGCGTGCCGACGCTGCCCGTGCTGCTCGTGGGCCGCTCGACGGACCCGGCGGACGCCCGGCTGCAGGAGCTGCTCGACCCGCGTCGCACGGACCTCGCCGCCGACGACGCGCTCCACGCGGAGGCGTTGGGGCTGCTGCGAGCGCACCCGGCGCTCGCCGAGGCGCGGGAGTACGTCGTGGCGCGCGCCACCGAGGCCAAGGAGCGTCTCGCGGTGCTCCCCGCGGGTCCGGTGCGTGACGCCCTCGAGGCGTTCGCCGACGTGGTGGCGACGCGCACGGCCTGATCGGTTCCGCTCTTTTCGGTTGACCCCCGCCCAGCGGACGCCGCTAGGCTCGACAGCGCTGCGGGAGCCAACTCGGGAGGAATCCACGTGGGTGTCGTCTTCTGGCCGCT
Organism: Nocardioides alkalitolerans; assembly: GCA_038184435.1. Classification (NCBI taxonomy): domain Bacteria; kingdom Bacillati; phylum Actinomycetota; class Actinomycetes; order Propionibacteriales; family Nocardioidaceae; genus Nocardioides; species Nocardioides alkalitolerans. Next base: position 3,977,036 of record CP116227.1, read on the forward strand.
CTGGGCCGCCACCGTCGTCGTCGGAGCCGTCTGCCTGCTGCTGCTGGCCACCACGCTGCTCGGCGGCTCGCGCTCGAGCGGCCTGGTCGCGGCGCGGCTCCCGCTGCTGGGCGCCGCCGCGACCGGCCTCGGCGCGGCGATCCCGCTGGCCGTCGCCCGCAGCGGGGCGGAGAGCGGGGCCGGCCTCCTGGTCGCCTGTGTCACCACCGCCGCCGTCGTCGCGGTGTTCGTCGGCCTGGCCGTGGCCCAGGCGAACCGCGCGTCCGGCGGGGCCTAGTCCCGGGTCGTGGTGTCAGACCTGCAGGAATCGCAGGTCTGACACCACGACCGCGGTGGGGGGTGGGGCTCAGGCCTTCCAGACCACCGCGACGCCCGGCCGCGGGTAGCGGTGGGTGTGCGGCCACAGGCCGATGGGCGACGCGAACGTGCCGCCCTCGCCCGGGTGCTGCACGGCCACCCAGACGGTGCGGTCGCCGTGGGTGATGAGCGGGCCGCAGGCCTCGGCGCCGATCGGGGTCGTCAGGAACGACTCGACCTTGCCGCGGTGGGGGCCGTCGACGGGCACGCGGAAGATGCCGTCGTTGGAGCCGATCACGTTGCCGTCGGTCGAGACCCAGAGGTTGCCCTTCGAGTCGAAGGCGACGTTGTCGGGGCAGCTGATCGGGCTGACCTTGTCCTTCGGGTAGCCCGCGAAGTAGGTCTCCGGCGCGGCCGGGTCGCCGCAGACCAGCAGCAGGCGCCACACGAACGTGCCACCCGTGTGGCCGCCGACCGGCTGCATCTCGAGCACGTAGCCGTTCCGGTTGCCCGAGGCGGCCGTGAGCTCGGCGCCCGGCGCGGAGCGCACCATCGACCGCGTGACGGGGTTGGCCTCGTCGGCCGGGTAGCTGCTGCCCCGGTTGGAGTTGTTGGTGAGCGCGGCGTAGACACGGCCGTTGACGGGGTTGGGCTCGACGTCCTCGGGGCGGTCCATGCGGGTCGGGCCCATCTTGTCCGCCGCGAGACGGGTGTCGATGAGCACGTCGGCGACGCTCATGCCGGGCACGTTGCTGACCGTGTCGGTGCACAGCAGGATCCACTGCCCGGTGCCGTCCCAGACGCCGTCCTCGAGCCCGTCGCCCGTCAGCTTCGCGACGTAGAGCGCGCCCTTGCTCAGCAGCTGCTTGTTGTGGCGGCGCGAGGCGGCGTCGGTGCCCTCGCGGTAGGTGTCCTTCGAGATGAACCGGTAGAGGTAGTCGCCCCGCTCGTCGTCACCCATGTAGGCCACGACCTTCTTGTTGGGCGCGATCGCGACGTTGGCGCCCTCGTGCTTGAAGCGGCCGAGCATCGTGTGCTTCACCGGCGGCTCGTCCGGCGAGAGCGGGTCGATCTCGACGATCCAGCCGAAGCGGTTCGGCTCGTTCGGCTCCTTGGCCAGGTCGAAGCGGTCCCAGGTCTGGTACCAGCCCCGCTCGCTGCTGGCCGAGATCCCGTAGCGACGGTACGACGCGGCGTGGGTCGACGGGATGGTGCCGGCGGTCCCGAAGTACTGGTTGAAGTTCTCCTCGCCGGAGAGCACCGTGCCCCACGGCGTGGTGCCGCCGGCGCAGTTGTTGAGCGTGCCGAGGACGCGCTTGCCCGTCGGGTCGGCGGACGTCTTCAGCCGGTCGTGGCCCGCGACGGGTCCGTCGACGACGAACGGCGTCTCGCCGGTGATGCGGCGGTTGTAGCGGACGTTGCTGCTCGTGCTGCGCACCCAGTGGCCCGCGGTCGCGTTCGGACGCTCCACGGCCAGCACGCTCATGCCGTGCGACATCAGCGCGATCCGGCGGATCTCCTCGGCGGTGTACTCACCGGCCGGGAACATGACCTCCTCGTTGGTGTACTCGTGGTTGCACACGAGGAGGGCCTTCGTCGTCGACAGGCTGATGACGCCGACGTAGTCGTTGTTGTAGCCGAACTGCTGCGCGGCGGCCTCGGGGGTCTGGCGGTAGACGTCGAAGGCGGGGGCACCGGGCACGACCGGGTCGCCCCAGGCGGCGACGACGTTGAGCCGGTAGCCGGCCGGCACCGTGAGGGCGTCGCGGCGGTTGGGGGCGACGGGCGTGAAGGGGTCGGTCGAGACCTGCTTGCCGCGGACGGCGCCCGCGGCGGACGCTCCCGCGTCGTACCCGCCGGCGGCGGCCGCCGAGGTCGTCGCGAACCCGCCGAGCACCATCGCGCCGGCGCCGGCGGCGGCGCCGCCGAGCACGGTACGACGCGCGATCGCGGTCCGGATGACGTCCTGGACGTGCTCGTTGCCGGACGTGTTGGGCTCGGGGTGGTCGCAGGCGTTGCCGCAGCGGTAGAGGCAGGTGGCCCAGCTGCGGTTGCCGTGCGGACCGCCCTGCGTCCGGAGCAGGGGCAGGAGGCGTCGGGGTGCGGTCGGGGCGGTCGGCTCGCCGTCGGTGGTGGAGGTCACGGCGGAAGAGGGCGGGGTGGTCCCGTCGAGGTGCGTCATGGGGGCGTCGCTCCTTGCTGGCACGCGCGCCACGGAGGTCGTGACGGCTCGGCGGCAACGTAGGAGCAGCACCTCCGAGGTGGACGAACCCGGGTCGACGCCCGGGTGAACGGCCGCTGTCGCTAGGACGCGGTCGTGGCCCGGGCCGTCAACCGGGCCTGGCGCCGCGCGTGGGTGACCATCTCGGCGGTGAAGACCGCGAGCGCGCACCACACGAGCACGAACCCGATCCACCGCGTCGCGGGCATCTCCTCGCCGAACCACGCGAGCGCCAGCACGAACTGCAGCGTCGGCGCCAAATACTGCAGCAGCCCCAGCACGACCATGGGCACCCGGATGGCGGCGCCCCCGAAGAGCAGCAGGGGGAGGGCGGTGACGATCCCGAGGCCGGCGAAGAGGGCGACCTGCCCCGGACCCTCGGTGGCGAAGACCGCAGCGCCGGTCGCGCCCAGCCACACGACGTACGCGCCCGCGAACGGGACGAGCAGCACGGTCTCGACGGCGAGGCTCTCGACCGCGCCGACGTCGGCCGTCTTCTTGACGAGGCCGTAGGTGCCGAAGCTGAGGGCCAGCAGGACGGCCACGAAGGGGAGCCGCCCGTAGTCGACGGTCAGCACCACGACGGCCACCCCCGCGAGCGCGAGGGCGCCCCACTGGGCGGGACGCAGCCGCTCGCCGAGCACCAGCACCCCCATGAGGACGGTGACGAGCGGGTTCACGAAGTAGCCCAGCGACGTCTCCAGCACGTGGCCCGAGTTCACGCCGTAGATGAAGGTCGCCCAGTTGACGCTGATGGTGAAGGAGGCGACGACGAGGAGGAGGAAGGTACGGCGCGACGCCAGCACGGCGCGCAGGGCGTCGGTGCGCCGCAGCACGACCACGAGGCCGACCATCACGACCGTCGACCACAGCACGCGCTGGGCCAGGATCTCGAACGGGGCGGCGGGCTCCAGCAGCGGGAAGTAGAGGGGGAAGACGCCCCAGAGCGCGTAGGCGCCCGCGCCCATCGCGAACCCGGCGCGCGCGTCGCGGCTGGTCACCGCACGATCCTAGACCTCGAGACCCATGTCCATAAGGTGGACAAAGGAGAGCGACAGAGCCAAGTTGCCTAGTCTTCTCGACATTGTTCAGCGACCGTCCCGAACCGGTCCGCCCGAAAGGTCCCCGAGATGCCCCTGCCCTCCGTCCGCCGCCGCACGTTCCTGGCCGGCTCCGTCGCCACGACCCTCGCCGTGACGCTCGCGGGCTGCGCCAGCGCCAGCGGTGGCGGGGGCGACGACGACAACCGGTTCTTCATCGTCGGTTTCGCCGTCCCCGAGGCCGCCAACGACGCCATCTTCGAGAAGTTCCAGGAGACGCCCGAGGGCGAGGGCCTCGAGCTGTCGGGCTCCTACGGCGCGTCGGGCGACCAGAGCCGCGCCGTCGTCAACGGCGCCGAGGCCGACTACGTGCACTTCTCGCTCGAGGGTGACGTCACCCGCCTCGTCGACGCCGGTCTGGTCGCCGACGACTGGAATTCCGGCCCGACGAAGGGCATCGTCTCCAGCTCCGTCGCCGTCCTCGTCGTCGAGGAGGGCAACCCCCTCGGCATCACGGGCTGGGACGACCTGACCCGCGACGACGTGCAGGTCGTCACCGCCGACCCGGCCTCCTCGGGCGCGGCGCGCTGGAACATCCTCGCGGCGTACGGCGCGCAGATCGCCGCCGGCAAGTCCGAGGCCGAGGCGGAGGACTACATGGTCGACTTCTTCGACCACGTCTCCACCTGGGCCGGCAGCGGCCGCGAGGCGACCGAGGCCTTCGAGAACGGTCTCGGCAACGTGCTCATCAGCTACGAGAACGAGGCGATCCTGACGCGCCAGGAGGGCCGGTCCTACGACTACATCGTCCCCGACACGACCCTCCTCATCGAGAACCCCGGCGCGATCCTGGAGGACGCCAACCCGGCCGCGCAGGACTGGCTCGACTTCGTGCTCTCCGAGGAGGGCCAGACGGAGTTCGTGCGCAAGGGCTTCCGGCCGGTCGGCGACGTCGACATCGACGTGGAGGTCGAGGGCGCCAACGACCCGTCCGACCCGTTCCCGACGCCGACGAACCTGCTGACGATCGCCGACGACTTCGGCGGCTGGTCGGCCACCAACGAGAAGTGGTTCGACGAGGGCGCGCTCTACGAGCAGCTCCGGGCCCGGTGACGTCGTCATGAGCACCACCACGGCCCCCGTCCCGGGCTCCGGCCCGGGCGGGGGCCCGCCCCCCGCCGGCCCGCGGAAGGCGTCCCGACCGGGGCGGCCGCCGCGGCAGCTGCGCGCCTCCGACCGGCTCGGCCCCGGCTCGGGGCTGGGCCTCGGCCTGCTGATGCTGTGGTTCAGCGTCCTCGTGCTCCTGCCCCTCGCTGCCGTCGTGGTCACCGCGACGGAGGGGGGCTGGAGCACGTTCGTGTCCGTCGTCTCCGAGCCCGACACGCGCTCGGCGCTCCTCCTGACGGTGGGCGAGGCCCTCGGCGTCGCGCTCGTCAACGCGGTCGTCGGCACCGTCATCGCGTGGGTGCTGGTGCGCGACGACTTCCGGGGCAAGCGGCTCCTCGAGGTCGTCATCGACGTGCCCTTCGCGCTGCCGACGATCGTCGCCGGCCTCGTGCTGCTGAGCCTCTACGGCCCGCGCAGCCCGATCGGCGTCAACGTGGTCGGCACGCGCACAGGCATCTTCCTCGCCCTGCTCTTCGTCACGCTGCCGTTCGTCGTGCGCACGGTGCAGCCGGTGCTCGCCGAGCTCGACGCGGAGGTCGAGGAGGCGGCGGCGTCGCTGGGGGCCACCCAGGCCACGATCCTGCGCCGGATCATCCTGCCGAGCCTGGTGCCCGCCATCACGGCCGGCACGTCGCTCGCCTTCGCCCGGGCCATCTCCGAGTTCGGCTCGCTCGTGCTCATCGCCGGCAACAAGGCGGGGGAGACCGAGGTGGCCTCGCTGCGGATCCTCAAGTACATCGAGGGCGACTACTACGAGAAGGCGGCGGTGGTGGCGTTCATCCTGCTGCTCGTCTCCGCACTCGTGATCGTCGCGCTCGACGTCGTCTCGCGGAGGGTGGCGGTCCGTGGCTGACTCCCGCCTCATCCGGTCCCGACGCGGGCCGGTCACCTACGTGCTGCGCGTCCTCGTCGTGCTCTACCTGTTCCTGCTCGTCGCGTGGCCGGTCTCGCTCGTCGCGGACCGTGCGTTCCGGGCCACGGGCAACCACGAGGGCGGTGTCGGGCCGTTCCTCGAGCGGCTCACCGACCCGGCCACGGTCTACGCCTTCAACCTGACCATCACGGTGGCCATCTGGGCGGTCATCGCGAACACGGTCTTCGGCGTCGGCATCTCGCTGCTGCTGGTGCGCTACCGGTTCGTGGGGCGGCGCGTGCTCTCCGTGCTCGTCGACCTGCCGCTCAGCGTCTCGCCCGTGGTGGTCGGTCTCGCGCTGGTGCTGGCCTACAGCTCCACGCAGGGCTGGTTCGGCGGCACCCTGGAGACCGTCGGCATCCAGGTCATCTTCTCGACACCGGGCCTCATCCTCGCCACGGCGTTCGTCAGCCTCCCCCTCGTGGTGCGGGAGGTGGTGCCGGTGCTGGAGGAGATCGGCACCGACGCCGAGCAGGCCGCGCGCTCGCTCGGCGCCAACGGTCGCCAGGTTTTCCGGCGCATCACGCTCCCGTCGATCAAGTGGGCGGTCGTGTACGGCGTCGTGCTCACCTCCGCCCGCTCCCTCGGCGAGTTCGGGGCGGTGAAGATCGTCAGCTCGGGCGCGGAGTTCCGCGGCGAGACGGCGACCCTGTTCGTCCACAACCACTACCAGGCGTTCGACGAGCCTGCGGCGTACGCCGCCGCCCTCGTGCTCGTCCTGATCTCGATCATCGCGCTCGTGGTGGTCACCTACCTGCGTCCGAAGGAGGAGCGCGCATGAGCATCGAGGTGCGTGGCGTCACCAAGAAGTACGGCGACTTCGTCGCCCTCGACGACGTGAGCGTCTCGATCCCCACGGGCCGGCTGACGGCGCTCCTCGGCCCCTCCGGCGGCGGCAAGTCGACGCTGCTGCGGATCGTCGCCGGGCTCGAGGTCGCCGACGGCGGCACCGTCGAGATCGAGGGCGTCGACGCGACGGCGCTGCCCCCGCAGCGGCGCAACGTCGGCTTCGTGTTCCAGCACTACGCGGCCTTCAAGCACATGACGGTGGCGAAGAACGTCGCCTTCGGCCTGGAGATCCGCAAGCGCCCCAAGGCCGAGGTCAAGGCGAAGGTGCACGAGCTGCTCGAGCTCGTCCACCTCGAGCAGTTCGCCGACCGCCTGCCCTCGCAGCTCTCGGGCGGCCAGCGCCAGCGCATGGCGCTCGCCCGGGCGCTCGCGGTCGAGCCGTCGGTGCTCCTGCTCGACGAGCCGTTCGGCGCGCTCGACGCGAAGGTCCGCAAGGAGCTGCGCGACTGGCTGCGCCGGCTGCACGACGAGGTGCACGTGACGACCGTCTTCGTGACGCACGACCAGGAGGAGGCCCTCGAGGTCGCCGACGAGATCGTCGTCATCAACGGGGGCCGGATCGAGCAGGTCGGCAGCCCCGACGACCTCTACGACGCCCCGGCCAACGACTTCGTCATGGGCTTCCTGGGCGAGGTCACGGTGCTCGACGGCCACCTCATCCGCCCCCACGACGTCGTCGTCCACACGCTCCCGGCCGCAGCCGGCACGGGCGCGGTGCGGGGCGAGGTCGTCCGGATCACCCGGGTGGGCTTCGAGGTGCGCGTCGCGGTCCGGCCCGACGGTGCCCGCGAGGCGGACGAGGTCGTCGTGACCCTCACGCGCACCTTCGCGCGGTCGCTCGGCCTCGAGGTGGGCTCGACGGTGTGGCTGGAGCCGGAGGACGGTGCTCGCGTGGTGCCCGTGCGCCGCGACGTACCCGTCGGCACCCTCGGTGCCGCCGAGCCGACCGAGCCCTCCGAGGTCCCCGTCGCCTGACCCGTTGCGTCGAGTTGTCACGTACGCCGCGTCGGACGCGGCGTACGTGACAACTCGACGCGCTCAGCCCACCACCGCGGCCACGACCTCGACGGTGCCGAGGGTGAGGACGGCGAGGGCGAGGAGGAGGGGTACGGCGCCGCCCCGGCGCTCCACCGGACGATCGAGCACCCGCCGGGCAAGGAGCACGGCTGCGGCGAAGAGCGCCGCCAACGCTGCGCCGACGACCGCCACGGGGCCGAGCGCACCCAGGCCTAGCCGCCCGATCACCACGGCGGCCACTGCCAGCGACAGGGCGGTGCGCTGCCAGGCCAGCGACGTGCGCTCCGGGGCGGCGGTGTCGCTCGAGTAGGTCACCGGGCGTTCACAGCGACGCCAGCACGACCACGCTCGCGGCCACGAGACCGACCGCGACGAGCACCCCCAGCGGCGACCCCGGCAACGGGGCGCTCAGCCGTAGTGCGCGCTCCGTGCGCGCCCACCGCGCCCACGACGCGAGGGCGCAGACGACGCCGAGCAGGACGAGGAGCACCGCCAGCGGCGTACGGACCCCGTCGTCGAGCCCGAGGTCGACGGCGTCCACGGCGACGCCGCCGGCGACGAAGGCCAGCGACGTGCGGATCCACGCCAGGAACGTGCGCTCGTTGGCGAGGCTGAACCGCGGGTCCGGCTCGTCGCCGACGCCGTAGACCCATCCGGGCCAGCGGGTGCGGGACGTCGACATGCCACCCACGCTAGGTCGCCGCGCCGCGGGCCGGCATCCGGGGCAGACCGACTAGTCAACTACGCCAGGTAGGGAAACGGCGGTCTCCTGCGTTCGTGCCCGATCGTCTGGACTCGTGTGGGACACTTCCTTTTGATCGATAAAAACCTCGAAGGAGCCCCGCACTCATGCGCTACCTGGTGGCCGGTTCGGCCCCGTTCCGGAAGACCCTCGTGGGCGTCGGCCTCGCGGGGGCGTTCGCCCTCTTCGTGCTGGTCGCCTTCGTCGCGGCGATCCTGTCCGCGACCTTCGACCTCGCCCGGCGCTGATCCCCGGCGCGCTCAGCGCGCCAACGCGTCCTCGACCGCGTCGTACAGGTCGCCCACCGTCTCGGGCTGCACCAGCCGGCCGTCGACGTAGAACGTCGGCGTGCCCTGCACGTCGAGGCTGAGCCCGTCGTCGACGTCGCGCCGCACCCGCGCGGCGACCTCCGCCGAGGCGACGTCCGCGTCGTACTGGGTCATGTCGAGCCCCAGGTCCTCCGCGTAGGACCGGAACAGCGCGTCCTTCGGGTCGTCCTGCTCGCCCCATTCCGGCTGGGTCTCGTAGAGCCGGTCCACCATCGCCTCGAGCTCGCCCTGCCGCGCCGCCGCCTCGGCGGCGCGCGCCGCGGGCTCGGCGTTGGCGTGGCCGGACAGCGGGAAGTAGCGCAGCACGAAGGTGACCTCGCCGGCGTGGTCCTTGCGGAGCTGCTCGACGACGGGGTACGCCGCGCGGCACGCCTCGCACTCGAAGTCGAGGAACTCGACGAACGTGACCCCGCTCGAGCCCTCCTCGCCGAGCACGTGGCTGTCCTCGCGCACCAGGGCCGAGGGGCGGGACGTGTCGACCTCCGCCGTCGGCGTCGTGCGGTCCTGCAGGGTCATCGCGAGCACGAGCGCACCCACGAGGAGCACGAGGACGGCTCCGACGACGAGGGCGATGCGGGTCGGGGCGGTCATGCCTCCAGTCTGCGGGGCGGGCTACCGTCCGACCCGTGAGGGGTGTCGTGGCGGGTCTGGAGCGCCACCAGGTCGCGGTCTACCTCCTCGCGATCGTCCTGGCGGGTCTCGGCGGGCTGCTGCTCCCCGGCGCTGCGGCGCTCGACGTCGCGATCGAGCCCGTGCTGGGCCTGCTGCTGTTCGCGACCTTCCTCGGCGTACCGTTCGCGGCCCTCGGGCCCGCCCTCCGCGACGGCCGTTTCCTGCTGGCGCTGCTCGCGCTCAACTTCGTGCTGGTGCCGGTCGTCGTGGGCGCGCTCAGCCGGTTCGTCGCCGCCGACCGCGCAGTGCTCGTCGGCGTGCTGCTCGTGCTGCTGGCGCCGTGCATCGACTACGTCATCGTGTTCGCGGGGCTCGCGGGCGCGGCCGCCGAGCGGCTGCTGGCCGCCGCGCCGCTGCTGATGCTGGCGCAGGCGGTGCTGCTCCCGGCGTACCTCTGGCTGTTCGTCGGCCCCGACGTCGCCGACGTGGTGGAGGTCGGGCCGTTCCTCCACGCCCTGCTGGTGCTCATCGTGCTCCCGCTCGCCGCCGCCGTGCTCGTGCAGCTCGCGGCGCGCCGGGGACGCGCCGGCCGGGTGGTCGTGGACGGCGCGGCAGCGGCGATGGTCCCGCTGATGGCGGCCACGCTCGCCGTGGTGGTCGCCTCCCAGGTGCCGGGCATCGCGGGCGGGCGGCTGACGACGCTGCTCGCCGTGGTCCCCGTGTACGTCGCGTTCCTCGTCGTCATGGCACCCGTCGGTGCCCTCACGGCCCGGGTCGCCGGCGTCGACGCCCCCGCGGCGCGGGCGCTCGTGTTCAGCGGGGCGACCCGCAACTCGCTCGTGGTGCTGCCGCTGGCCCTGGCGCTGCCGGAGGCCTACGCGATCGCGGCGCTCGTCGTCGTCACGCAGACGCTGGTGGAGCTCGTCGGGATGGTGGTCTACGTGCGGCTCGTGCCGCGGCTGGTGCCGCTCACGGGGCCGTGAAGATCTCGCCGTTGCGCGGCATGCCCGGCAGGGCGCTCGCGTGCGGCTCCTTCGCGTAGCCGGTGAACGGCGCGTCGATCTCCCCGGTACACGTGATCGTCGGCCAGGTGAGCGGCAGCCCTGCGGCGGCATCGACGTGCGCGCGGTCCATGAGGTGCACGTGCAGGTGGGGCATCAAGGTGTTGCCGGTGTTGCCGACGCGGCCGAGCTCGGCCCCGGTTGCGACGCGGTCGCCCGCCCGCACCGTCGCCGACCCCTGCCGCAGGTGGGCGTACGCCGCCACGGTGCCGTCGTCGTGCCGCACCAGCACGTGGTTGCCGAGCACCCCCCGGGTGCCGACGACCTCGCGCAGCATCCCCTCGAGCGTGAGCATGAACAGGAGGCCCTGCCAGGTGTCCCGGGCGCGGTGGTCCCCCCGGCGGTCGGTGGCGGCGACGACCTCGCCGGCCGCCATGGCGAGCACCGGTGCGTCGAACCCCGGGTACCGCTCGGGTCGCGTGCCCCGCAGCCCGAAGCGGACGAGGGGCGGGGTGCCCGGTGTCGATCGGCCGCACAGGTCCACCGCACACAGCTGCCCGCGGGTGCGCGTGCCGTGGCTCGGGACCCGCTGGCCGGGACTGTTGACGGCCGTCCAGGTGCCGCGCACCGGGGGCGCGAGCTCCACCGGTGGGCGGGTCGCGGCGGTCGGCGCGACGTTCATGAGGAACGAGAGGGCCACGATCGCCACGATGACGGCACCCACCGTGGCGAACCCGCCCGGGAGCAGACCGTCCCCGGGCACGGCGTCCAGCACCGCGCTCAGCACGTCCACCACCATCAGCACGAACAGGACGGCCAGCAGCCGCGCCCACACGACCCTCGCCCCGGCGATCCCCCGCACCATGGTCGGGCCCCCTCCCTCGACGTGCCCGCCAGCCAAGCAGGGCGCGCCAACCGGCGTCAGTGGCCGCCGCCCCGGCCGTTGCCGCCGCCGTTGCCGCCGCCGTTCCCGCTGCCGTTCCCGTTCCCGTTCCCGCTGTTGTTGCCGGGACCGGCGTTGGGGTTGCCGCTGTTGGCGGCGCCGTTGCTGCCGGGGGTCGGGAGGGGGGACGAGGTCGGGGTCGGGGTCGCCGCGGGCGCCGTGACGACGGGCTCGGACGTCGGCGACGGAGCGGTCGTCGTCACCTGCTCCGCGGTGGCCTCGGACGTGGGGCTCGCGGGGGTCTCCTCGGCGACCACGTCCTGGGGCGTCGTGGGCGCCGGCGCGGGTGCCGGATCGGCGTCGGAGTCGTCGAGCGTGAGGACGAGCGCGACCACGGTGGCCGCGGCCGCGACGAGCAGGCCGGCGACGGTGCGCATGCGCCGGGGTGACGCCGTACGCCGCGGGGCCGCCCCGGTCGGCACCTCCGTCCGCGCGGGAGCGGGCCACGCCTGCGTCTCCTCGGCGACGACGGCCGGGCCCGCGAGCGGGCCGAGCGACCGGGCGGACTCGCGGGCGGCCAGGCTGCGCAGGCGGTCGGCGACCTCCGGGGCGGCGGGCCGGTCGTCGGGGCGGTCGGCCGTCATCGCGCGCAGCAGCTCCACCCAGGCGAGCTCGAGGCCGGCGGGCAGCTCGGGCGCCCGGGTGAGGCGGGCCAGTGCGGCCTCGGTGGCGGGTCCGGGGTAGCAGGCGCGGCCGGTGAGCGACTCGATGAGGCCCAGCCCCAGTGCGTAGACGTCGACCGCGCCGGTCAGCTCCCTCTCGCCCCGCACCTGCTCGGGCGCGAGGTAGGCCGGCGAGCCCACGGTCGTGCCGGTCCGCGTGTGGTGGGCCGTCTCGCCGACGAGCCGGGCGATGCCGAAGTCGGTCAGCCAGACGCGACCGTCGGTGCGGACGAGGACGTTCCCGGGCTTCACGTCGCGGTGGATGATGCCCGCGGCGTGCACGTGCGCGAGCGCGGCGGCCACCTGGGCGCCCACGCCGGCGACGCGGGAGGGCGGCAGCGCGCCGGCACGGCACTCGGTGCGCAGGGTGTGCGCGTCGACGAGCTCCATGACCAGGTAGGGCCGTCCGTCGGCGACGCCGGAGTCGAGCACTGCGACGAGGTTGGGGTGGTCGAGCTCCGCCATGAGGCGCGCCTCATCGACGAACCGCGCGCGATCGGCGTCGTCGAGACCGGCCTCGTGCAGCAGCTTCACGGCGACCTGGCCGCCGGTCGTCGTGTCGATGGCGCGGTGCACCTCCGCCATGCCGCCACGGCCGACGACCTCGTGGAGGGCGTAGCGCCCGGCGAGGAGCGGGCCGGCGGTGTCGGGCATGGAGGTCTCCTCGGCGGGTGCCGGTGTCCGTGCGGTGGTCCGGTGCGTGGGTGTCGCGGTGATCGTGCAGGTCGGCCGCCCGAGGGCCTGGCTCTCGGTACCCGGCCCGGGCCCTGCTCACACGTACGTCGGCCCCCCGATCCGTCCAGCGGATCGGGGGCCGTCGTGCGGGCGCGACCGCGTCGTCAGCCGCGCCTCAACCGAGCAAGTCGGCGACGGTGACCGCGGACGTCGTCGGCAGGGGGGCGCCTCGTCGCGCGGGAGGCGCGGCCCACGGAATGACGATGGGGTCGATGGCTGCGCCGTCGACCGTCACGGCGAGCTCGATGCGTCCGTCGCCCGACTGCAGGTACCAGTAGAACCCGAGAAGAGCCGTCTCTCCCGGGGAGATGGCGCGAGTGAAGACGAAGGAGCCGCCGGGCACGTACTCGGAGGCCCACGTGTCGAGCGAGATGGTCAACAGACCCGCGAGCTCGGTGTTGATGACGACGGTCACCGTCACCACCGCCGGGAGAGCGGCCTCAGGGCTGAGGGTGGCCGACACGGTTGCTTGGCCGCTGCCAGCGCGGCTGATGCTGGTGCTCAGCGTCGGAGGGGAGACGCTAGCGGCGTGTGCGGGTGCTGCGGCCACCGCGGCGACGGCCGGCGCTGTCCACGCGGCTGAGCGGAGGATCGTGCGGCGGGAGGGCGTCGTGGTCACGAGCGCAGTGTGGCAGTGATCGACGCGCGCGTCCGTAGGGCGAACGAGATCCACTTCCGGTCCGCGGACGGACGTCGACGGCCACCTCCGGCCGACGGCCGCGGTCATGCGGCGGCCAGCGGCCGGACGGGGCCCTCGATCAGCGGTAGTTCGTGAACTGCACCGCGAAGTCGTAGTCCTGCTCCTTCACCAGCGCCTGCACGGCCTGCAGATCGTCGCGCTTCTTGGAGGAGACCCGCAGCTCGTCGCCCTGGATCTGCGCCTTGACGCCCTTGGGGCCCTCGTCGCGGATCAGCTTCGAGATCTTCTTCGCGTCCTCGGTGGAGATGCCCTCCTTGAGCACGATGCCGATCTTCGAGGTCTGGCCCGACGGGCGCGGCTCGGAGGCGTCGAGAACCTTCAGCGAGACGCCCCGCTTGATCAGCTTGCCCTGGAAGACGTCGAGCACCGCGGTCGCGCGGTCGTCGGCCGACGCGGTGATCTCGATGGCCTCCTCGCCCTTCCACTCGATGGTGGCGCCGGTGCCCTTGAAGTCGTACCGCGTCGCGATCTCCTTCGCGGTCTGCCCCAGGGCGTTGTCCACCTCCTGGCGGTCGAACTTGCTCACGATGTCGAAGGACGAGTCGGCCATGAGTGCTCCTGCAGATCGGGTACGGCGGGTGGTCGCGGCGGTTTCCTCGGTCGCGACCGCGTGCGCTATTGTTTCGTGCTGTTGTCACCCGGCCAAGTCGGGCGTCGACATGGCGGGTTGCCCGAGCGGCCAATGGGAGCGGACTGTAAATCCGTCGGCGTAGCCTTCGAAGGTTCGAATCCTTCACCCGCCACACGCAAGGAGGACGGCCCCCGGACCGCGGAGACGCGGTCCGGGGGCCGTTCTGCTGCGTCGGCCCGTCGTCCCCGTGGTTTACCGCGGCACGCACCTGTGTCACGCTATCCGACCGAACGGTCGGGAATTCGCGAGGTCGTGCGCACCTCGACCGGGGCCACCCACGCGACCGCTCACCCGGGAGGTCCCATGTGTGCCGCGCCCGTCACGCTCACCTCGGTCGGAGCCGTCGCCCGGATCGAGCTCGCGCGACCCGAGCATCGCAACGCGCTCGACGCCGCCGCGAAGGCGCTGCTGGGTGAGCACCTGGCTGCGGTCGCGGCCGACGCGACGGTGCGCGCGGTGGTGCTGAGCGGTGCCGGCCCCGCCTTCTGCGTGGGTCAGGACCTCGGTGAGCACGCGGCTGCGCTGGCGGACCGTGGCGCTGCCGCCTTCGACACCGTCGACGACGACTACGCCCCGATCGTGCGTCTGCTCACCGAGATGCCGAAGCCCGTCGTCGCGGCGGTGCACGGAGCCTGCGTGGGCGCCGGTCTCGGTCTCGCGCTCGCCTGCGACGTACGGGTGGTCGCGGCGGGGACGCGCTTCGCGACGGCGTTCACCGGCATCGGGCTCACCTGCGACAGCGGCCTGTCGCACACGCTGGTGGCAGCCGTGGGGCTGGCGCGCGCCCGGGACCTGGTGCTCACCGGCCGCACCTTCTCCGCCGAGGAGGCCGACCGCTGGGGCCTGGTGACGGAGCTCGTCGCGGACGAGGAGCTCGGTCAGCGCGCGCTCGACCTGGCCGGGCGCCTCGCGGCCGGGCCCACGGCCGCCTACGCCGAGAGCAAGGCTCTCCTGCTCGCCGCGGCGTCGACCGACCTCGCCACTGCCCTCGCGCTCGAGAGCGCGGCCCAGCGCCGGCTCGGGGCGACCCGCGACCACCGCGCCGCGGTCGAGGCGTTCCTGGCCAAGGAGCGACCGCGGTTCACGGGCAGCTGAGGGGCCTGCGGCTCAGGCGAGCTGCGAGACGACCTCGCCGCTGAACATCGTCGTGGGGACCCCGAGGGACGCGGCGTGCCGCCCGGCGGCGGCCATCTCGTCCGACCGCAGGGCGGTCTCCATCGCGTCGGCGTCGGCGAAGTCGAGCTGGGCGACGAGGTGCACGGCCGGGCGCCCGCCCAGGGGGCGGGGACGGCTCGGCGTGAAGTCCTGCAGGCCCGGCAGCGCGAGCGCCAGGGGCACGTGCTCGTCCTGGTAGCGCGCGTCGAAGGTCGCGGGGTCGTCGGGCACGGCGTACTGGACGGTGATGCGGTGCATGGCGGGCCTCCTCGACCACGGGGTGAGCGCGTCGCGCCGACGCGTCGAGGGCCTTGCGCGACGTACCGGCCCATGTCACCGTATTCCTGACCGTTCGGTCTGTAAAGAACTGGGAGGCCCACGATGACGGTTCCGGACTCCGACGTGCAGGAGCTCGAGCGGCGGTTCGACGCGGTGCTCGCCCGGCACGACCGCATCGAGCCGCGCGACTGGATGCCGGAGGAGTACCGGGCCACCCTGGTGCGGCAGATCGCCCAGCACGCCCACTCCGAGATCATCGGGATGCAGCCCGAGGGCAGCTGGATCACCCGGGCCCCCTCGCTGCGGCGCAAGGCGACGCTGCTCGCGAAGGTGCAGGACGAGGCCGGGCACGGCCTCTACCTCTACTCCGCCGCCGAGACGCTCGGCGTCTCGCGCGCGGACCTCACCGAGAAGCTGATCGCGGGCCAGCAGAAGTACTCGTCGATCTTCAACTACCCGACGCTCACGTACGCCGACGTCGGCACCATCGGCTGGCTGGTCGACGGTGCCGCGATCTGCAACCAGGTGCCGCTGTGCCGCACGTCCTACGGGCCCTACGGCCGCGCGATGATCCGCGTCTGCAAGGAGGAGTCGTTCCACCAGCGGCAGGGCTTCGAGCTGCTGATGACGATGATGCAGGGCACCGACGAGCAGCGGGCCATGGTGCAGGAGTCGGTCGACCGCTTCTGGTGGCCGGCGCTCATGATGTTCGGCCCGCCCGACGACGACTCGCCCAACACCGCCCGGTCGATGGCGTGGGGCATCAAGCGCGACACCAACGACGAGCTCCGCCAGAAGTTCGTCGACATGTCGGTGCCGCAGGCCGAGCGTCTCGGCGTCACCTTCCCCGACCCCGACCTGCGGTGGAACGAGGAGCGGGGCCACCACGACTTCGGCGAGCCGGACTGGGACGAGTTCCGGCAGGTCGTCAGGGGCGAGGGCCCCTGCAACGCCCAGCGGCTCGCCCACCGCCGCGCGGCGTGGGAGGACGGTGCCTGGGTGCGCGAGGCCGCGACCGCGGCGGCGCGTACGGCGCGGGGCGTCCACCAGGTCGCCCACGAGGGCGGCGCGGAGTCATGAGCGGCCGCGGGGACGCGGTCCGCGGCGAGTGGCCGCTCTACGAGGTGTTCGTCCGCGGCAAGCGCGGGCTCAACCACGTCCACGTCGGGTCGCTCCACGCCGCCGACGACCAGGCGGCCGTGCGCAACGCCCGCGACGTCTACACGCGGCGCAACGAGGGCGTCTCGATCTGGGTGGTCCGCGCCGACGCCGTCACGGCCTCGAGCCCCGATGAGAAGGACCCGCTGTTCGCCCCGTCGGGCGACAAGGTCTACCGCCACCCGACCTTCTACGACATCCCCGCCGATGTCCCCCACCTGTGAGGGGAGGGCGACCGTGAACCACGTCGCCGACCACGACGCCGACCACGAATCGGTCTACGACGGGCTGCTCGGGGGCGACGACTCCCAGTGGGCGTTCGGGACCTCGTTCGAGGACCCGCTCGCCGGCGTCGACACGACCGTCCCCGCGGGCGTGGACCACGCCGCGCTCGCGACGTACTGCCTGATGCTCGGCGACGACGCGCTCATCGCGTCGCACCGGCTCTCCGAGTGGTGCAGCCGCGCCCCCGACCTCGAGGACGACATCGCGCTGGCCAACATCGCGCTCGACCTGCTCGGTCAGGCGCGGCTGCTGCTGGCGCGGGCGGCGGCCGCCGACCCGGCCGTGGTGCCCGCCCTGCCGGAGGGATCGCCGGTCCCGCCCGAGGACGCGGTCGCGTTCTTCCGGTCCCCGGGCGAGTTTCGCAACGTGCGCCTGCTCGAGCAGCCGAACGGCGACTTCGCCGTCACGGTGGCGCGCCTGCTCCTCTTCTCCACGTGGCGCCTCGCTGTGATGCAGCGCCTGGTCGACAGCCGCGACACCGTCGTCGCCGCCATCGCGGCGAAGGCGGTCAAGGAGATCGCCTACCACCGCGACTACGCCGCCCGGTGGGTCGTCACCCTGGCCCGGGGCACCGACGAGTCCCGACGCCGGGTCGTGGCCGGGCTCGCGACCGTGTGGCCGCTGCGGTGGGAGCTCGACCTCGACCACCCGGTCGAGGCCACGCTCACCGAGGACGGTGTCGCGGCGCTGCCCAGCGCGGTCGCGGCCGAGGTCGACGTGGTGCTCGACCAGGTGCTCGGCGTCGCCGGCCTCGACCTTCCCCCGGTGAAGCGCGTCGGACCCCACGGCGGTCAGACCGGCCGCGACGGTGACCACACCGAGCAGCTCGGTCGGCTCCTGGGCGAGATGCAGGTCGTCGCGCGCGAGCACCCCCGGGGGCGCTGGTGAGCGCCGTGGCCGTGGACGACGAGGTCCTCGCCCGGGCGCGGCAGGTCGCGGCCGGGGTGCGCGACCCCGAGATGCCGATGCTGACGCTGCTCGACCTCGGTGTGCTGCGCGACGTGGCACGGGGCGACGACGGCCGGGTGCGGGTCACCATTACGCCGACGTACTCGGGGTGCCCCGTGATGGCGACCATGCGCGACGACCTCCTGCACGCCCTGGCCGACGCCGGCCTCGACGCCGACGTGACGGTCAGCCTGCGCCCCGCCTGGTCGTCCGACTGGATCACCGACGAGGGCCGTCGGGCCTTGCGCCAGCACGGCATCTCGCCGCCGGCCGCCGCTCCCCAGGGCCCCGTCCTGCTGCAGCTGCTCGCCCCGAGCCGCGCGCTGACGTGCCCGCAGTGCGGCTCGTCGCGCACCGAGCTCACCTCCGCGTTCGGTCCGACGGCCTGCACGGCGCTCTACCGCTGCACCACCTGCCGCGAGCCGTTCCAGCACGTGAAGGAGATCTGAGGGTGGTCAGCTCCCCTGTCGCCGAGAGCGCGCCGGCGCGCACCGGCTTCCACCCCCTGCGGGTCGCGGCGGTCGAGCCGCTGTGCGACGACGCGGCAGCCGTCACGTTCGAGGTCCCCCAGGACCTGCGCGACGTCTTCGACTTCGCCGCCGGCCAGACCCTCACCCTGCGCCGCGAGGTGGACGGCCGCGAGGAGCGTCGGTCCTACTCGGTCTGCGCCCCCGCCGGTGCGGCACCTCGCATCGGCGTGCGCGAGATCCCGGACGGCCTCTTCTCCTCGTGGCTCGTGCGCGACGTCCGGCCCGGGGACACCGTCGAGGTGCAGGCGCCGTCGGGGAGCTTCCGCGCCGATCCGGCCACCGGCGGGCGGCACCTGTGCATCGCCGCCGGGTCGGGCATCACCCCGATGCTGTCGATCGCCGCGACGGTGCTGCGGCACCCCGAGGCCAGGGTGACCCTGCTCTACGGCAACCGGGCGTCCGGCTCGGTGATGTTCGCCGAGGAGCTCGCCGACCTGAAGAACCGCTACCCGTCGCGGTTCGAGCTCGTCCACGTGCTCTCGCGCGAGCCGCACACGGTCGAGCTGTTCTCCGGACGCCTGGACGCCGACCGGCTCCGCCGGATCCTCGATGTCCTCGTGCCCGTCGACGCGCTCGACCACGTCTGGTTGTGCGGACCGTTCGGGTTGGTCTCCGACGCCCGCGAGGTGCTCCGCGAACGGGGCGTGGCCAAGGAGCGGGTCCACGTCGAGCTCTTCCACGTCGACGAGCCGCCGCCGGAGGTCCACCGCCCGACGCCGGGGGCGGGGAGCGACACCGCCCGGGTCACCATCAGCCTCGACGGGCGTACGACGACGGCGCCGATGCCGCGGGGCCGGACGATCCTCGACGGCGCGGCCGCGACCCGCACCGACCTGCCCTTCGCCTGCAAGGGGGGTGTCTGCGGGACGTGCCGCGCGCTCGTTCCGTCCGGGGAGGTCGACATGCGGCGCAACTACGCGCTGGACGACGACGAGGTCGAGCGCGGCTTCGTACTGACCTGCCAGACCTATCCCGTCGGCCGCGAGGTCACCGTAGACTTCGACGCCTGATCCCGGGCCCTCAGGACGTGCGGGGGGCCAGGCCCTCGAAGGTCAGCCGCGTCACGGCAGTGGCGAGCTCGTCCGGACTGACCGGCCCGTCCGGGCGGTACCACTCGACCAGCGAGTTCACCGTGCCGAAGATGAGCCGGCTGACCAGCTCCGGCTCGATGTCGCCGCGGATGTCGCCGTCGGCCGCGGCCTGGCGCACCAGGCCCGCGAGCTTCTCGTCGATCACCCGGCGGCGCTGCAACGCGCGCTGCTCGACCTCGCTGTTGCCCCGCACGCGCAGGAGCAGCGTCACCGCCGGCAGGTGCGCGGCGAGGATGCGCACGGACTCGGCGACCGTCGCCCGCAGCCGCTCGTGGGCCGAGGCGGTGGACGCCGCGCTCGCCGACTCGGCGGCCGCGGTCAGGCCCTCCAGTGCCTCGTCGAGCGCGGCGGCGAGCAGGTCCTCCTTGCTCGACACGTGGTGGAAGATCGCCGACTTCGACAGGCCCAGCTCGCGGGCCAGGTCGGCGACGCTCGTGGCGTCGTACCCGCGCTCGTTGAACAGGCCGATGGCCGCGCGCAGCACCGTCTCCTGGTCGTAGCCGGGGCGTCCCCGACGCGCGCCGCCGGAGGTCGAGGTGCTCACGGCGGCAAGCCTCCCACGACCGCTCCGCGTGCTGGCCGGCCGTGCGCGGAGCGGGCCGCACACCCCGTCGGGGATGGCGCGGCTCCCCCGGGACGGGGGAGACCCGGGGGGCCGCGTGTCGTCGGTACCCGCGCCGGACCGCACCATGCGCGCGCCGCCCTCGCCCCGCCGGGTGGGATCCACGGCCGCACCCGGACCGACCCGCGATTGAAACGATTCAGAAACAGGGCGCTCCTACGTTCCTCGGGTCCCCACCAGCTCGGGCCGTGTCGCGGGGACCGTCTTCCTCCACCCCCACGAGAGGTCTGCCTTGTCTTCTTCACGTGCTGTCCAGCGGTCGTCGGGGGTCCCCCCGACAGGCCGCACGCGAGCCGGCTCACGGTTCCTGGTCGCCCTGGCGCTGGGTGCCGCGGCGTTCCCGGCCGTGGCCGGCGTCGCCCCCGCGTCCGCCGCGCCCGGCGGCGACGACTGGACCGTCGAGCCCGTGGCCGGTGGCTACGAGGTGACGGTGGAGCTCGACGAGCCCCTGCCGATCGTGTCCGACGCGCCCACGATCGTGGTCGACGGCGAGTCGCTCGGCGTGGCGACGGAGTCTGCCGACGGTCGCAGCCTCAACGTGTTCACGACCGACGCGTCGGTGCTGCAGGCGCGCACCGCGGCGGCGGGCTGGTCCGCGACGGACCCGGCGGGCGCAGCGGCCGTGGCGCCGGAGGCCCTCGACGTACCGGCCGAGGAGGTGGAGGCGCTCGCCGCCCTCGCCGACGACCCGGCCGCGCTCGGTGACCAGGAGTGGGACGAGGCGGTCTACAAGTTCGGCGACCAGGCCATCGACCTCGCCGGTATCGGCGGCATCCGCGGTGAGCTGGAGGGCAAGGTCTACCTGCCCGAGGGCGGTGGCGCGCGGCCGACCGTCGTGCTGCTGCACGGCCGCCACAGCTACTGCTACGGCACCGGCGACGCCAACCCCGCCCGCTGGCCCTGCTCCGCCACCCAGCTCTCCATCCCGAGCTACCTCGGGTACGACGGCACGGCCCGCGCGCTCGCGAGCCACGGCTACGCGGTGGTCTCGATCTCCGCCAACGCGATCAACGCCAACGACAACCAGCTGGCGGCCGACCAGGGCGCCCGCGCGCGCGGCCAGCTCGTGCTCGACACCCTCGACATGCTGCAGGACGCCTCGGCGGGCGAGGCGGTCTCCTACCGCGACGCCGCCACGGGCGCCGACGTGTCGCTCGACGAGGCCTTCGAGCTCGGTGAGGCCGCGGTCGCGCAGCGCGCCGAGGGCTTCGTCGACGGCTACGGCGGGCTGGACCCGATGACGGCCGCCGACCTGGCCGGCCGCTTCGACCTCACCAACGTCGGCCTCATGGGGCACTCCCGCGGCGGCGAGGGCGTCACGTCGGCCGCGGTCCTCAACGGGACCCGCGACACGCCGTTCGGCTTCACGTCCGTGCTGCCCCTGGCGCCGGTGGACTTCGGCCGGATGACGGTGCCCGGCCTCGCCATGAACGTGCTGCTGCCCTACTGCGACGGTGACGTCAGCAACCAGCAGGGCCAGCACATGCTCGACGACAGCCGCTACGCCTTCGACGACGACGCACTGCGCGCCGGCACCTGGGTGATGGGCGCGAACCACAACTTCTACAACACGGTCTGGACGCCCGGCGTGTACCGCTACAGCGTCAGCGACGACTGGAGCGGCACCAACCCCGCCAGCGCCCGCGCGACGGAGCCGATCTGCGGCACCGCGCCGACCACCGCCGCGACGTCCATCCGCATGACGGCGCAGGAGCAGTACGACCAGGGCACCTCCTACATGACGGCCTGGTTCCGCCTGACCCTCGGCGGCGAGGAGCAGTTCCTCCCGATGTTCGACGGCTCGGGTGCCGTCCCG
The DNA here is from genome assembly GCA_038184435.1 of Nocardioides alkalitolerans. Lineage (NCBI taxonomy): Bacteria > Bacillati > Actinomycetota > Actinomycetes > Propionibacteriales > Nocardioidaceae > Nocardioides > Nocardioides alkalitolerans. The sequence goes on from CP116227.1 coordinate 3,998,779, forward strand.
GCCGCCCTCGGCGACGAGGACGTCCGCACGCAGGCCACCGCGCCGAGCTCGGCGCGCTCGACGATCGCCTCGTTCGAGCGGACCAGCTCGCTCATCCGCACGACCTCGGGTGCGACGGCGACCGTGTGCGCCTCCCTGGCGGGTCGCACGGTGACGCAGACCCTCCCGGCCTGCGCCACCCTCTCCGCCTCGGCCCAGGTGCCCCACTGGACGCCGGCGTCGAACGGCACGAACGTGCCCGCCAGCCCGATGACGCGCCTCGCGTGGACCGCGCCCGGAGCCGGGGTCCGGGTGACCCTGCCGGCCGCCCAGCGCGACGCCTCGTCGTACGAGCGCCTGTCGCTGAAGCTCGCCGCGGACGAGACGGTGGTCGGCGCGACCGACCTGACGCTCGGCCTCGTCGACGGTGACGGTGCGCAGTGGAGCCAGCCGGTGTCCGCGCTCAACCCGCAGGCGCTGCGCCGGCTCCCGGCGTCCGCCACGCCCACGAGTGCCACGACGCTCGGCAAGATCGTGCTCCAGCAGCTCGTCCTGCCGCTCGACGTGGTCGCCGAGGCCGGTCTCGACGTCACGGACCTCCGCGAGGTCAGCCTCACGGGCGTGGCCGGCGAGGACGGCACCGCTGCCGGCGGTGCCTACCTCTCCGACCTGGCGTTCGAGTCGCCGGCGGTCGGGGACCTGGCCGTCGAGGACCTGCCGACCGTCAGCGTCTTCGCCCCGGCCACGGAGGAGGGGAGCGCGCCCGGCACGACCGACATCGCGGTCTACCTCGACGCGGCTGCCGACGCCCCGGTGACCGGCTACGTCTCGCTCCTCGGCTCGACGACCTCCCGCGCGGGAGCCGCCATGGAGCGGGTCGTGTTCGCACCGGGCGAGACCTGCCGCGTCGTGACCGCCGCGGTCAACGGTGACCGGACCCCCAGCACCTCGGCCTCCACGTCGGTCAAGGCGTCGGTCATCAACACCGCGGGCGGTGTCATGGGGGCGGACGCCATCGTCTTCGCCACCATCCGCGAGGACGACGGCATCGTGCCGGCGCAGAACGGCTCCGTCGCCACCGAGCTGCCGCCCGTGGGCGTCAGCGGCGACCCGTGCGACGAGCTCGCCGACCTGCGCGGCGGGACCCTCCAGGTCGCGGCCGACGCCGTGCCCGGAGCGCCCCTCGCGGTGACGGCCCCCGGCTTCCGCGCCGGCGAGTCGGTGACGGTGTCCGGCGCGGGGCTCGCCCCCGTGACGGTGCTCGCGGACGAGACCGGTACCGCCACGGTCGAGCTCACCGTGCCGGCGGACGTGGCGCGGGGCGCCATCGTCCTGACCGCGACCGGTGCGGGCACCACCCGCACCGCGACCGGCACGACCTACGTCCGCGACGCGACGACGCTGACGTCGCCGGCCACGGCCGCGGGGCGGTACGCCCGGTCCGCCGTCGTCACGGTGGACGTCGCCACGGGCGAGGGCGCGGCCGCACCCACCGGTGTGGTCGAGGCCCGCTGGGGGACCGCGAACGGTGGGGTCGTGGCCACCGGGGAGATCGTCGACGGGACCGCCACCCTGCGCCTGCCCTCCAGCTGGAAGCCGGGCACCTACCGGGTCGGCCTCCGCTACGCGGGCAGCGACACGACGATGCCCGCCCAGGGCGGTGTGGTCGTGACGGTCTCCAAGGGCACCGTGTCGCTCGGCAACTCGCTGCCGACGCTGCCGACCCCGACGCGGGGCAGCAGCTTCCTCGTCGGCGCGGCGTTCGTCGGCGACGGGGCCGGCCAGGTCGCACGACCCGCGGGCCCGATGGTGGTGCGTCTCTACACCTCCGCCGGTCGCGGTGTCTGGTGGTCGGGCGTGCAGCGCCTGAGCAACGGCACGGTCCGGGTGAACCTCCCGGCCCTGCCGCGGGGTTCCTACCGGGCCGAGATCTCCTACGGCGGCGACGCCCTGTCCCTCGGCGCGACCCAGGTCCGCACCTTCACCGTGCGCTGACGTCCGGCGCCCGGTGACGACCGGCCCCCGTCCCCTGCCAGGCGGCAGGGGACGGGGGCCGGGCCGTGTCGTGCCTCACCCCAGCCCCAGCACCTCGATCAGGTCGGCGAACCTCCGCCGCAGCAGCGTGGCGACGGCCGGGCGGCGCTGGTAGAACGCCGCGTGCTCGACCGCGACGTACGCCGCGGGGACCCGCTCGCCCCGCACCCGCCAGTCGGGCTCCGGGTCGCCGTCGAGGCCCCAGGCCTCGACCACCGGCGCCTCGACCGGCGCGTGCACCGCGTCGAGCACCGGCCGCCGCAGCCCGGGCGGGGCCGCGGCGAGCCCGAGCGCCTCGCGCAGGCGGGTGGCCACCGGCTCGAGGATGCTGTTGCCGGGGTGGTTGACCGTCCGCATCATGTCCCGCCGCGGGGTCGCGAACAGGTCCGAGACCACCACGGAACCGTGCAGGGCCTCGCGCCGCTCCAGCTCCGCGACCGAGCGCCGACCGACCTCCTCGACGGCGCCCGGCGGCGGCTCGGCCCGGCCTCCGGAGCGCCCCGTCAGCACCCGCAGGTCGTGGTAGGCCACGACCTGCGGGTCCGGGTCCTCCAGGCCGGGCGGGTGCGCCACGACGTGCCACGGGTGGAGGCCGTGGTAGCGGATCGGGGTCACCAGCGCCGTACGCGCGTCGGCGGGCAGGTGCTCGCGCAGCTGGTCGGTGCCGATCGGCAGGCCGCGGTAGCCCTCGCCGATCGGCTGGCTCACGAAGAGGTCGGTCCGGGCGAGCAGGCGCTGCAACCGCGGCACGTCGTCGGCGGTGAGCTCGTGGGCCGGGGGGATGCGGACGGTGCGCACGTCCGTCCCGCGGAGCAGCAGGCGCAGCGACTCCGCCTGGCAGTTGCCCATCACGACGAGCTGGGGGAGCGCCGGGTCGGTGGGCTCCGGACCGTCCGCGGGCGCGTCGTCCACCCGCACCGCGAGCTCGTGGAACGCGGCGTAGTGCCGCTGCTCGGCCTCGCTGCGGCTCATCGGGTACACCTGGGTCCGTGACCGCCACGCCCGACCGCGCTCCCGACCCGAGCCCGAGCCCCGTCCGGGAGGTCGTCGTCGCGTCCGTCCCGGCGGACCACGCCTACGTCCGTCATCTCGCTCCCCTCGACCGGCCCGGGCCGGTGCGCCTCGACGACCCGCCCGGTGTGGACGAGCACGGGGTGCCGACGGGCCACTGGTGGCCGCCGGTGCTGCTCGACGCCGCCCGCACGGAGCAGGTGACCGCCGACGTCCTCCACGTGCACTTCGGCTTCGAGGGCCGCACCCCGGCGCAGCTCGAGGAGCTGGTGGCGACCCTGCGGCGCGTCGGGCGGGCGCTCGTGCTCACCGTGCACGACCTCCACAACCCCCACCTCACCGACCGCACGACGCACCTCGCCCAGCTCGAGGTGCTCGTCGCGGCCGCGGACGAGCTCGTCACCCTCACCCCGGGCGCCGCCGCCGAGGTCGCGCGCCGCTGGGGCCGCACGCCGGTCGTCGTGCCGCACCCCCACGTCGTGCCGCTCGACGAGATGCCCGCCTGGGAGGCCCGTCGGCGTCCGCGGCGGCCGGGTGACCCCGTCCGCGTGGGCGTCAGCCTCAAGAGCCTCCGGCCCAACGTCGCGGCGGTCCCCGTGCTGGAGGGCCTGCTCGCGGCGGTGCCGGCGGTGCCGGGCACGACGCTGGAGGTCGCCGTCCACCGCGAGGTGCTCGCCCCGACGCACCCGCGGCACGATCCGGCCGTGGTCGACCTCCTCGCGAGGGCCGCGACCGTGCCCGGCGTCGACGTGCGCGTCCACGACTACCTCGACGACACGGCCCTCCACGCCCAGCTCGTCGACCTCGACGTGTCCGTGCTGCCCTACCGCTTCGGCACCCACTCCGGCTGGCTCGAGATGTGCCGCGACCTCGGCACCGACGTGCTGGTCCCCGACCTCGGCCACTACGCCGACCAGGGCCCCGTCGACCTCTACCGCCACGCCGAGGACGGGACCGTCGACGTCGGGTCCCTCGTCGCCGCGCTCGAGGACGTCCGCGCCCGCGGACCCCGTCCGCCGCTCACCGTCGACGAGCGCCGACGGCAGCGCCAGGAGGTCGCCGCCGCGCACGACGCGGTCTACGCGCGCGCCGTCCGCAGCGCGACGACCCGCAGTTCCGCGGAGCGCGCTCACAGCCACTGACCCAGGTGCGCGTCGAGCCGCGCGTCGACCGGCAGACGGCGCAACCCGACCACCTCGACGTGACCGGTCCCGAGGAGGTCGGCGCGGTCCCACCGCGCCGCGCGGCGGTGCAGCCGCAGGTCCCGCACCTCGGCGGCGCCGTCGTTCACCACCCACGTCGCGCAGGAGCCGTCGACGGCCCCCAGCAGGGCCTCGTACGCCGCGGGATCGCCCACCACGCCCTCGCGGAGCCGCACGTGGAGCCGCGCCGACGCGAGCAGGCCCGCCGCCGCTCCGCTGTCGTGCACCCGCGGGTCCGCCCCGACCACCCGCCGCTGCGCCTCGTCGAGCAGCACCCGGGCCCGGGGCACCGCGGCGAGGAGCGCGTCGACGGTGACGAGCAGCTCCGTGGGGGTCAGCGCCGCGGGGAGGTCGACCACCACGTCCGCCGGGCCGCGCAGGAGTCCGCGCCACGCCACGCCCGGCACGCCGACGCGGTCCGCCACCCCGGTCGCCTCCGCCGTGCCGGCGTCGGCCGTGCGCGGGGCGGCGCCGGCGTCGGGGCCATCGTGCCAGGCCACGGCCGTCGGCACGTGCGCCAGGAGCCCGCCGGCGAGCCAGGAGCGGTGCGCGAGCTCCCAGTCCTCGCCGCCGTAGCCCACGAACGTCGCGTCGAAGCCGCCCAGCTCCTCGAACCACCACCGCGAGCAGGCGAGCACGGCGGAGATGACGAACCGGAAGCTCGTCGCGTCCGCGTCGAGGAGGTCGCGGCTGTGGGCGTGGGCGTCCGCGAGCCACGCCGGCTCGTCCAGGTGCCGGGCGGCGGGCGGGGGGAGGGGGGCGTCGGCGGGCAGTCCCTCGAGCGTCGCGTGCCGCCGGCGTCCGACGGCGACCAGCTCGGGGAGGTGCCCGGGCAGACGGGTCAGCTCCTCGAGGAACCGCGGTTCGGGCGTGGTGTCGGCGTCGAGGAAGACGAGCAGGTCGCCGGAGGCGGACGCCGCCGCCAGGTTCCGCGCCGCCGCCGCACGGAAGCCGCGGTCCTCCTGGCGCAGGAGCCGCACCCCGGTCGGCACGACGGGCGGCACGGCTGAGCCGTCGTCCGCGACCAGCACCTCGTCGGGGGGCACCGTCTGGGCGTCCAGCGCGCGCAGCGTGCGCGCCAGCTGCTCGGGCTGCTCGAAGTGGGGCACCACGACGCTGACGGTCCGCCGGGGCGCCGCGGCCGTCACCAGGTCCCAGCGGTTGCCCGGGACGGTCGTGCCCCAGGGGGGCGGGGTCACGCGGCCTCCTCCGCGACCCCGCGCCACCAGCGGCGGTAGGCCGCGGCCACCTCGGCCGGCCCCGGTCCGAGCGACGCCCCGGCGGTCAGCCACGTCGTCGCCGGGTCCTCCAGCGCCGATGCGACGGCGGTCGCGAGGTCCGCGTCGGTGAACGGCGTCGTCGTGCCGGGCCGCAGGCCGGCCATCTCGCGGGCGTAGACCCCGTCCCGCACGAGCGGTCGCCGCCCGGCGGCGATCCACGAGTTCTGGCTGCCCGACGCCGAGACGTTCCGGTGCGCCACCACGGGCACGGTGACGTCCCGCAGCGCGGCCGCCACGTCGGCCTCGGGCACCCGGCCCGTGACGCGCACGCGTACGCCGAGGTCGCGCCCGCGCCGTACCAGCGCGTCCAGGTCGGCCGCGTGCCCGGCCGCGGCGGCGCCGAGCACCCGGAGCTCGACCGGCCCCCGCGTGGGGGACGGGGGGAGCGCCGCGATCGCGGCGAGCGCCTCGGCGTGGCCCTTGCCCGGATAGACGAAGCCGAAGACGCCGACCGACAGCGCGCCGATCGCCGCACCCTCCACCGGGACCCCGGAGCGCGGCACCACCGGCAGCGGCACCACCGGCAGCGGCACGACGTGCCCGGCGGAGCGCGGGTGGCACCAGCGCTCGACGAGCACCCGCTCGTGGTGGGAGCTGACCACCCAGCCCGTGGCCGCGCCGAGCACGGCGCGGTAGCACTCCACCCGGCGCAGGAACGCTTCCCCGTCGGTGGGCTGCGGCACGTCGTGCAACGTCACCGTGAGGTCGTGGCGCCTCCCGAGCGCCTCCGCCGCGCGGGCCGCGGCGGCGGGGTCGCGACCCAGCACGCGGTCGGTCACGTGCAGGTGCACCCGGCTGCCGGGCGGCAGGTCCTCGGCCGTCCGCGCCACCGGCGCGTCGGTCCACCGGGCCACCTCGAGCGCGAAGCGGGTCACTCCGTGCGCCTCGTCGCCGAGCGCCAGCGTCACCGGCAGGTCACCCACGCCCATCTCCGTCCACCAGCTCCCATCCGTCGTCCCGACGTCGCACGACACCGAGGTCCGCCATCTGCTCCAGCCATCCCGCCATGGGCCACCAGCCCCAGCGCTCCGCGAACACCCGGCCGTTGCGCACGATGTCGGCCGCGTGCTCCACCGGCGGCCGGGAGACCGGGTGGTGCTGGTGGTAGGCCCGCGCGGCGCCGTCCCAGCGCAGGTCGAGCCCGGCGCGGGCGCAGCGCTGCCCGAAGTCGGTGTCCTCGGCGCCGTAGCCGGCGTAGGCCTCGTCGAACCCCCCGCTCGCCTCCCACGCGTCCCGGTGCAGGGCGAACGACAGCGACCAGAACAGCTCCCAGCGGTCCTCGGCCACCCGCTCGCCGGGTGCCGGCGCGGGGCGGGCGGCGTGGGGTGCGTCGAGGCGGGGCAGGTCGTCCAGCCGGTAGGGCCGTGCCTCGGCGGGCAGGTAGGTGACCGGCCCCGACCAGACGGTCCCGCGGTGCTCCGCCGCCGCCGCCGCGTACGCCGCGACCGCGCCCGCCCCGACCATGCAGTCGACGTCGAGGAACACGAGCACGTCGGCGCCCCGCTCGAGCGCCGTGCGCGCGGCGAGGTTGCGCCCCGCCGCCAGCGGCAGGGCGGTGGGGTCGGCAGGCAGGGGGACGACGTCGGGCCCGGTGAGGTCGGGGTCCCCGAGCGCCACGACCACCCGTACGTCGGGGGCGTGCGTCCCGGCGGCCAGCGAGCGTTCCTGCGCGGCGAGGTGGTCGGCCCGGCCGTGCACGACGGTGAGCACCGCGGTGCGGGTCATCGCCGGCCCCCGGCCGCGCGCACCACGTCGGCGAAGCGGGTGGCGGCGCCGCCGTCGCACCAGCCGGCCCAGCGCCGTCCGTCCAGGGCGGCCACCTCGGCCACGAGCGCGGCCCAGTCCTCGTGCTCGAGCGCGGGGAGCACCCGCACCGGCCAGCCGCCCGCGGCCAGCGCGCGGGCGGTGGCGTGCTGCTCGTCGTGGGGGCGCGCGGCGGGCACCACGATCGCCGGCACGCGGGCGGCCGCGACCTCCGCCAGCGCGTTCTGCCCGGCGTGCACGACGACGACGGCCGCGGCGGCGAGGGCCGCCGCCGGGTCGGGGTCCCAGGCACCCGCGCCACCGAGCTCGCGCACGGGGCGGCCGACGTCGCGGCGCAGCGCGGCGAGCTGGTCGGCGGTCCACGCGTCGCCGCCGGAGCCGCCGAGCACGAGGACGTCGTCGCCCCGGCCCCGGGGCTCGGCGACGACCGGGAAGCGGGAGAGGCCGCCCACGGGCACGACGCGCGCGGCGACCTCCGGGGGCAGCCCCGAGACGAGCATCCCGGCCGCGGCGGGCCAGCATGCGACGAGCACGTCGGCGGCCCGCAGGCCGGTCAGGTGGGGGGCGTCCGACCGGTCGCCGGGCTGCACGACGGAGACGACCGGCACGCCGTGGAGCCGGCAGAGCAGCGCGACCTCCTGCGAGACGTCGCAGACCACCACGTCGGGCCGCGTCGCGGCGATCCAGGCGGAGATCGCGTGCATCCGGGCGCGCAGTCCGTCGTGGTGCCGCGGCGCCCAGTGCAGCGTGCCGTTCGCGGTGACCGCGCGTGGGTCGCCGTCGTCGTCGCGGGGCAGCTCGATCCACGCCGCGACCGCGGGGTGCACCTCGGCCGGGCGCGAGCCGAGCAGGGTCACCTCGGCGCCGCCCGCGGCCAGCACGCCCGCGACCGCGAGCGCACGGTGCAGGTGGCCGTGCCCGTGGTGGTGGACGTACCAGCCGACGCGCAGCCCCGCGCTCACGCGGCGGCCGGCAGGGCGGTGACGGCCTCGGCGTACACCTGCTCGTAGGCGTCCACCATCGCCCCCAGCGAGAACGCGGCCTCCACCCGGTGCCGCACCCGCCGGCGGTCGAGGCGCGCGGCCGCGTGCATCGCCTCGGCGAGCGCGTCGACGTCGTCGGCCGGGGCGAGCCGGCCCGAGTCGGCGTCGACGATCTCCGCGAGGGCGCCGCGGGCGAACGCGGCGACGGGCGTCCCGGCGGCCATGGCCTCGACGGCGACGAGGCCGAACGGCTCGTCCCACGCGGGCGTCACCACCGCGACCGCGGCCTGCCCCAGCACGACGTCGAGGTCGCGGTGGGCGAGGTGCCCGACGTGACGCACCTGCTCACCCAGGTACGGCGCGACCTCGCGCGCGACGTACCCCTGGTCCCCGATCGGTCCCACCAGGTCGAGCCCGATCCCGGCCCGCCGGGCTGCGGCGATCGCCAGGTGCGGGGCCTTCTCGGGCACGAGCCGACCCACCCAGACCGCCCGTGGCCCCCCGGGGCCGACGCGCCAGCGCGACGGGTCGATCCCGTTGGGCACGACGACGGAGTCCGTGGTCGGCGCCCAGCCGGCGGCCATGGCGGCGCTCACGGCGATGAAGCGCGAGCGGGGGGACGCGAACCGGATCGCCGACTCGAGCCAGGGGAGCGGCGGGGTGTGCAGCGTCGTGACGACCGGGGCCCCGACGAGCGGCGAGAGCGCGATGGGGAGGTGGTGGAGGCTGTTGTTGTGGATGACGTCGACGTCCGCGTCCCGCAGGCTCAGCATGAGGTCGAGGTAGGCGTGGTGCTCCTCCATCCAGCGCTCGGGCGGGGCGGCGACGTCGGCCCGGGCCTCGGGGGTCGCGACGAAGGGCTGCACCGGGAGTGCCGTCGCCCCGAGCGCGGCGTCGGAGCCCGGTGCGGCGAACACGACCACCTCGTGACCGCGGCGCCGCAGCTCCAGCACCAGCTGGTGGCTGTGGGCCTCGAGCCCGCCGGCGAACGGTTCTGCCAGGGGGAATCGGCTCGATGCGACCACGCAGATCCTCACGTCGTGTCCCATGTCCTCTCGTCGTCGTGGAACGGGGCCGGGAGTGGGCCCTGCACCGGGCGGTACCCGATGTCCGTGCCGGTAGCCGCGTGACCCCCGTCTCCTCGCCCGGCGTCGCCCGGCGGGGGAGCGGGTGGGGGGTGGGAGCGCCTGCCTAGGCTGCCGGGCATGAGCTCTCCCTCCACGGACGACGTCGTCCGCGAGCTGGCGCCCGACGGGGTGCTCCGCGTCGTGCTCAACCTCGGCAACCCGGTCCTGGTGCAGGGCACGCCGGAGGCGCCGACCGGGGTGACCGTCGACATCGCGCACGAGGTGGCCCGTCGGCTCGGCGTGGAGGTCGAGCTGCTGCCCGTGGGCGCCGCCCGCGAGGCCTACGCGGCGCTCGTCGAGGGCCGCGCCCGGCTCGGCTTCCTCGCCGTCGAGCCGGCCCGCGAGGAGGGCGTGCGGTTCACCGTCCCCTACGTGCAGATCGAGGGGGTCCACGCGGTGCGGCCCGACGCCTTCGTGACGAGCAGCGCCGAGGTGGACGCCGCGGGCACGACGATCGGCGTGCGCCGCGGGTCGGCCTACGACCTCTACCTCACCCGCACCCTGACCGCCGCGACCATCGTGCGCGGCGACGAGGCCCACGAGGTCTTCGAGGAGCAGGGCCTCGACGTGCTGGCCGGGGTGCGGCAACCCGTCGAGGCGTACGCCGCGGAGCACGGCCTCCGCGTCCTCGAGCCGGCGTTCCAGCAGATCAGCCAGGCCGTCGCGCTGCCCCGAACCGTCTCCGACGCGACCGCGGCGGAGGTCGACGGCGTCGTGGCCGAGCTCAAGGCCGCGGGCTTCGTCGCCGCGAGCCTCGAGCGGGCCGGCCAGGTCGCCACCGTCCCCGCCTGACTCCCCCGCGGGGAGCCCGCCCCTCAGGAGGGCGGGCGACGGAGCACGAGGAGGGCGACGTCGTCCTCGGTGCCGTCGTCGCCGACGGTCTCCGCGAGGATCCGGGTACACGCGGTCTCGGGGTGGTCGTCCGCGGAGAACGCCCGGCCGATGAGCGCGAGCCGCTCCCAGTAGGGGTCCGCCCCGTCGGCGTGGGCCGGCAGGTCGACCAGTCCGTCGGTGAACAGGGCCAGCGCCTCGCCGGGCGCCAGCTGCAGCGTCGTCGTCGTGCGCCGGGCGTCCGGGTCGAACCCCAGGAGCGGGTCGGGCTCGATGCCGGCGGGCTCGACCCCGCCGGTCCGGGCGCGCACCGGCGGCGGGTGCCCGGCGTTGCTCACGCGCAGCTCGGCGAACGGCGGGGCGGTCACGGCGTAGAGCACCGTCGCCGTCGTCCCCTCCTCGTAGTGGCACAGCGTGCGGTCGAGCAGCCGGAGCACGGTGGCCGGGTCGTCCTCCTCGAGGGCGTGCGCCCGGAGCACGCTGCGCAGTCGGCCCATGACGATCGACGCCTGGAGGCCGTGCCCCATGACGTCGCCCATCACCACGCCGAGGCGGCCGCCGGGCAGCGGGAACACGTCGTACCAGTCCCCGCCGAAGTCGCCGTCCGCCGGCAGGTAGCGCGCCGCGAGCTGGAGGCCGTCGACGTCGCGGAGCGTCGGCAGGAAGCTGCGCTGCAGCACGAGGGCCGACAGGTGCGCGTCCTGGGCGTCGCGGGTCTCGATCGTGCGCACGACGCTCGCCGCGGCGAGCTCGAGGTCGGCCACGTCCTCGTCGCTGAAGGAGCGGCGCTCGAGGTAGCCGACGTGCACCACCCCGAGCAGCTTCGCCCCGGCCAGCAGCGGTACGCCGAGGAGGGTGGCCACCCCGCTCGTGAGGAGCAGCGGGTTGACGACCGCGGCCCCCGGCGCGAGGTCGACGACCTGGGCGCGGCGGGTGGCCGCGATGCGGCCGGCGAAGCCCTGGCCGAGCGCCACGTGGGACGCGGTGCGCCAGCGGCGGCCGAACCCGATGGCGGCGGCGGGGCGCAGCTTGCCGGACGGCTCGTCGAGCAGGAGCACGGTCGCGGTGTGCGCGTCCATGAGCGTGCGGACGCGCTCGAGCGCGGACTCGAGGGAGTCGTCGGCGCCGTCCGCCACGGCGACAGGGCCGTCGAGGGAGGAGGTCATGGGGGCAGCCTCGGGAGGGGGATCGTCGCGGCGAGGTCTACACCACCCCGGAAGACTAGGCCATCCGCGCCGGCTCCGGCTCCCGCGCGACCCGTCGGCGCAGCACCACCCCGGCCACCACGGCGAGGGGGAACATCAGCACGCCGTAGACGGCGGCCGGCACCGCGAGCGTCTCGTTGCCCAGCACGCTGAGGGCGACGGTGATGGCGAGCGTGCTGTTGTGGAGGCCCACCTCGAAGCACGACGAGAGCGACTGGCGCGCGTCGATCCCCGCCGCCCGCGGGATCAGGTAGCCCAGCGCGAGGCTGATCGCGCAGAAGAGCGCCGTCACGACGCCGACCTGGGCGAGGTACTCGTCCACGTCGTCGTCGGCGAGCAGCGCGCCGACGATGACCACGACGAGCACCACCGCCGACGCGATGCGCACCGGGCGGTCGGCGCGCTCGGCGAACGCCGGGGCCCGGTGACGCACGGTCATGCCGACGAGGACCGGGACGAGCACGATCGCGAACACCTGCAGCGTCTTGCCGAACTGGAGACCGAGGCTGTCGGGCCCCCCGGGCTCGAAGTAGCCGAGCGCGAGGTTGACCACCAGGGGCAGCGTCACGATCGCGATGAGGGAGTTGACCGCCGTCAACGTGATGTTGAGGGCGACGTCGCCGCGGAAGAGGTGGGAGAACAGGCTGGCCGTCGTGCCGCCCGGCGAGGCCGCCAGCAGCATCATCCCCACGGCCAGCAGCGGCTCGAGGTCGAACGCGAGCACGAGGCCGAAGCAGATCACGGGCAGCAGGAGCAGCTGGGCCCCGAGCGACAGCACGACCGGCTTGGGGTCGCGGCCGATGCGGAGGAAGTCGCCGACCGTCAGGGTCAGGCCGAGGCCGAACATGATGACGGCGAGCGCGATCGGCAGGCCGATGGTCAGGAGCGAGTCGTTCATCCGGGGGCCCTCCTCGGGTGCGCGGTGGAGGTGCACTGTGGCACGGGTCACATCGCTCTGTCGCCAAGCTCTTTAATGTCGTAAAGACAATTAATGCTACGGTGGCCGGAGCCGCACCACGCCCGAGGAGGATCGGATGGACCTGACGCCCGACCAGATCGACCGCGCCGCGGGGGTGCTGCTCGCGAGTGCCGCGGGCGACGCGCTGGGGGCGGGGTACGAGTTCGACTCCGCGCCCCTGCCCGCGCCCGACGAGGCGCCGCGCATGATCGGCGGCGGCCTCGGCGGCTTCGCACCCGGAGAGTGGACCGACGACACCGCCCAGGCCGTCGCCATCGCGGAGGTCGCGGCCACCGGGGCCGACCTGCGCACCGAGGCCGCCCTCGACCGGGTCGCGCAGCGCTTCGCCGACTGGTACGCCGCGAACCCGCCCGACGTCGGCATCCAGACGCGCGCCGTGCTGGAGGCGGCGGGCCGGCACCCGTCGGCGGCGACCATGCGCGCGGCCGCCGACGCCGTGCACGCGCGGACGGGACGTTCGGCCGGCAACGGCTCCCTCATGCGCACCGGCCCCGTGGCCCTCGCGCACCTGGACGACCCGGCGGCGCTGGTCACCGCGGCGTACGCCGTCAGCGCGCTGACCCACCACGACCCTCTCGCCGGGGAGGCGGCCGCCGCCTGGTGCCTCCTCGTGCGGCACGCGGTGCTGGAGGGCACCCTCGACGACGCCCGGTCGGAGCTGCGGCACCTCCCGGACGACGCGCGGCGCCGCTGGTCGGCGATGCTGGACGAGGCGGAGGCGCAGCCCCCGCGCACGTTCACGAGCAACTCCTGGGCGGGCGGCGCGCTCCAGGCGGCGTGGTCGTCCGTGGTGCAGACGCCGGTCCCCGTGGACCGGCCCGCCGACCACCTGCAGCACGCGCTCGGCACGGCGATCCGGATCGGGGGCGACACCGACACCGTGGCCGCCATCGCCGGCGCGCTCCTCGGTGCCCGGTGGGGTGCGGCGGCCGTACCGGACGCGTGGACCCGCCTCCTGCACGGGTGGCCTGGCAACGGTCCGGCGTCGGGCGTCGACGCCGGGCGCCTCGTCGGGCTCGCGCGGAGCGCGGTCCGCCACGGGGTCCCCGGGCCCGACGGCCGCTAGGGTGGCGGAGGTGGGACGCACCGAGGACGAGCTGCTGCGCTGCCTCGGCGTGGAGGTCATGCGGCTCGCGGCGCGCCGCTCCACGACGTACGACGGGGCGGTGCTCGACTACTCGGCGTTCCGCATCCTCTGGCGCCTGGTCGAGCGGGGTCCGCTGAGCCTGTCCGCGCTGGCGGAGGACCTGCAGCTGGAGCGGTCCACGGTGAGCCGTCAGGTCAGCGCCGCGGTGGCGCGGGGGCTGGTCGCGCGGGGCGCCGACGCCGACCTGCGCAGCCGGCACGTGCGTCCGACGGAGGCGGGGCTCGCGGCGTACCGGAACGACGTCGCCGCCCGCGCCCGGGTGTGGGGCGCCGCCGTGGAGGAGGTGGGGGCCGAGCGCGCCGCCGGCCTCGCGGAGGAGCTCCGGAGGTTCAACGACGCGCTCGACCGCGCGCACGGCGACGTCTGAGGCGCCGGTGCGTCAGGCGCGGTCGCCCGCGGGGACCGGCGGCGCGGGCTGGACCGTCGTCGCGTCGTCGCGGGCCGGGATGAACGCGGCCAGCGCGACGCCCAGGGCGGCGGCCACGGCTCCGGCGGCGAAGCACCACTGGAAGGCGCTCAGCGCGGGGAGCTCGACGCCGGGACCGAACGACGTCGTGCTGCTGGTGAGGATCGTGCCCATGACCGCGGCGGCGAGCGTCGTGCCGAGCGAGCGCATGAGGGAGTTCAGGCCCACCGCGGCGGCCGCCTCGCGCGGGGGTGCAGCGTCGAGGATCAGGGTGGGCATCGCGGCGTAGCCGATGCCGACGCCCGCCGAGGAGATGCACGACGCGATGAGCAGCTGCCACGGGGCGTCCATGAGGAAGAGCGCCGCCACGTAGCCCAGCCCCAGCACGAGCGCGCCCGTCATGAGCGTCTTCTTCGCCCCGAGGCTGCCCATCATCCGGCTCGAGATCGGCGCGAACACCATCATCATCAGGCCCGCGGGCGCCATCCAGAGGCCGGCCGCCAGGATGCTCTGGCCGAGCCCGTAGCCCGTGAGGGAGGGCAGCTGGAGCAGCTGGGGGACGACGATCGACTGGGCCATCATGCCGAAGCCGATCGCGACGGCCGCCACGTTCGTCATGAGGACGGGGAGGCGAGCACTGGTGCGCAGGTCGACCAGCGGGTCGTCCTGGCGCAGCTCGAAGGCGCCCCACGCGAGGAGCACGACGACGCCGGCCAGGATGGCGCCCAGGGTGCGGGCGTCGCCCCAGCCCCAGCTGGTGGCCTTGGAGATGCCGACCAGCAGCGACACGAGCCCAATCGCCAGGCCCACGGCCCCCGGCACGTCGAGACGGCCGCCCCGGGCGTCGTGCACGTGCGGCACGAGGGCCCACGTCAGGACCAGGACCACGACGGAGATCCCGCTGGCCACCCAGAAGAGGGTGTGCCAGTCGCCCACCTCGACGATCCAGGCCGAGAGCGGGAGCCCGATCGCACCGCCCACGCCCAGCGTCGCGCTCATCGCGGCCGTCGCCGTGCCGGTGAGGTGCGGCGGGGTGACCTCGCGCATCAGGGAGATGCCGACGGGGATGAAGCCCATGGCGATGCCCTGCAGCGCTCGTCCGGCGAGCACCGGGGCGAGGGAGTCGGAGAGCGCGCAGACGAGGGACCCCAGGACGAGCACGCCCGCGGAGGCGACGAGCACCCGCTGCTTGCCCACGAGGTCCGCGATGCGTCCGGCGACGGGCATCGCGACCCCGCCGGCCAGCAGGGTGATGGTGACGACCCACGCCGCGTTCGCGGCGCTCGTGCCGAGGAGGCCGGGCAGCTCGGACTGGATCGGGATGACGAGGGTCTGGGTCAGGGCGGCGGACAGGCCGCCGAAGCAGAGCACGACGACGGCGGCCAAGGGGCCGCGGCCGGTCGTGCGGTCGGGGTGGGACACGTTCTCTCCTCGATGACGGTAGCGGGTTGTACCGTACACATGCTTGCTGTCGGCAACTATTCCGGTCCACGAGGTGCTCGTCACGGCCCCAGGTGGGGGCGATGGGGCAGACTGAGCCCCGGCCGAGGGACGGCCGTCCGCCCGGCGTCGACCGGGCGTGAGAGAGAGGCAGCCGGTTGTCCACGCACGCGAACGTCCTCGACGACCTGGAGTGGCGCGGTCTCGTCGCGAACTCCACGGATCGTGACGCCCTCCACGAGCACCTGGGCACGGGCAGCGTCCGCTACTACGTGGGCTTCGACCCGACCGCCCCCAGCCTGCACCTGGGCAACCTGGTGCAGATCCTCACCGCACGGCGTCTCCAGGAGGCGGGCCACACGCCGTACCTGCTGGTGGGCGGAGCCACCGGGCTCATCGGCGACCCCCGTGACTCCGGGGAGCGCACGCTCAACAGCGCTGACACCGTCAAGGAGTGGGTGGAGCGGCTGCGGGCGCAGCTCGAGCGCTTCCTCGACTTCGACGGGCCGAACGCGGCGACGATGGTGAACAACCACGACTGGACGGCGTCGCTCTCGACGATCGACTTCCTGCGGGACATCGGCAAGCACTTCCCGGTCAACCGGATGCTGGCGCGCGAGACGGTGAAGCGCCGGCTGGAGTCGGGCATCAGCTTCACGGAGTTCAGCTACGTGCTGCTGCAGTCGATGGACTACCTGAACCTCTACCGCGACCACGGGATCACGCTGCAGTTCGGCGGCTCCGACCAGTGGGGCAACCTCACCGGCGGCGTCGAGCTGGTGCGTCGCGCCGACGGGGGGCACGTCCACGCGTTCTCCACGCCGCTCATTACGAAGGCGGACGGCACGAAGTACGGCAAGTCGGAGGGCGGCGCCCTCTGGCTCGACCCCGAGATGCTGTCGCCCTACGCCTTCTACCAGTTCTGGCTCAACGTCGAGGACGCCAAGGTCGGGGAGCTCCTGCGGGTGTTCACCTTCCTCGACCACGAGGAGATCGAGACCCTCGAGGCCGAGAGCGCGGAGAAGCCCTACCTGCGTCTGGGGCAGAAGGCGCTCGCCGCCCACGTGACCACGCTCGTGCACGGCGCCGAGGAGACCGCCCGCATCGAGGCGGCCTCCGCCGCCCTCTTCGGCGGCGGCGACCTGACCGCTCTCCCCGGTACGACGCTGGGTGCGGCCCTGCGCGAGGCGGGGGCCGTCACGGCTCCTGCCGGTGAGGGCCGGCTCGCCATCGTCGACCTGCTGGTCGCCGCCGGGTTGGCGAAGAGCAAGGGGGAGGCCCGGCGCACCGTGGGGGAGGGCGGGGCCTACCTCAACAACGAGCGCGTCACCGACCCCGACCTCGTGCCGGGACCGGAGCACGCCCTCGACGGGGGATGGCTCGTGCTGCGCCGGGGGAAGAAGAACCTGGCCGGCGTCGAGCTGGTCTGACCGACGTACGTCGCCCGCGTGGGCCCGCCGAACGGCGGGCCCACGCTGCGTTCCGGGCCCTCCGAGGGCCTGTACGGGGGCCGTCAAGGACACGTGGCCCAGGTCACGTCGCCCCGAGTTGACCGTCCCGTCGTCCGGACGTAATGTTCTTCCTCGTTGCCCCGAACGCGACGGGGAGCAAGGCCGAGAGGCCGGGCTCCCGGCAGGGGCAACCACCACAAACTGAGCAAGCCTCGGAAGAGGCCGGGATCGCTGCGTGCGAAACCAGCCGATAAAGAGGCTTACTAAGTATGCGGTGAATCGGAGAAAAACCCCGAGTTTGCATCTGGGAAATTCTCCGGTAATGTTCCACCTCGTTAGCCCCGAGGGGCTGAGGGAAACCTCAGCAAAGCGGTGCGCGTGTGATTCTTGAGAACTCAACAGTGTGTCATATAAGTCGACGAATTAGTTTGTTTGTTTTTGCCTCGTCGGCTCTGCTTGGTGGCCAGCTTTGGTTGGTTGTTGGGTGGGGTTGATGTTTCTTTGGTAGAGACGATGATATCGATATCTATATGGATGTCGGTGTTTGTTTCTGTCAGGAAGATGGCTCTGTTTATTGTTGAAGCACGGGTTTTCTCGTGTTTTGTTTTCAATGGAGAGTTTGATCCTGGCTCAGGACGAACGCTGGCGGCGTGCTTAACACATGCAAGTCGAGCGGAAAGGCCCTTCGGGGTACTCGAGCGGCGAACGGGTGAGTAACACGTGAGTAATCTGCCCCTCACTCAGGGATAACCGCGGGAAGCTGCGGCTAATACTTGATATGACCACGTCTCGCATGGGGTGTGGTGGAAAGCGTTTAGTGGTGAGGGATGTGCTCGCGGCCTATCAGCTTGTTGGTGAGGTAGTGGCTCACCAAGGCTTCGACGGGTAGCCGGCCTGAGAGGGTGACCGGCCACACTGGGACTGAGACACGGCCCAGACTCCTACGGGAGGCAGCAGTGGGGAATATTGGACAATGGGCGAAAGCCTGATCCAGCAACGCCGCGTGAGGGATGACGGCCTTCGGGTTGTAAACCTCTTTCACCTCTGACGAAGCGCAAGTGACGGTAAGGGGAGAAGAAGGACCGGCCAACTACGTGCCAGCAGCCGCGGTAATACGTAGGGTCCGAGCGTTGTCCGGAATTATTGGGCGTAAAGGGCTCGTAGGCGGTTTGTCGCGTCGGGAGTGAAAACCAGGTGCTTAACACCTGGCTTGCTTCCGATACGGGCAGACTAGAGGTATGCAGGGGAGAATGGAATTCCTGGTGTAGCGGTGAAATGCGCAGATATCAGGAGGAACACCGGTGGCGAAGGCGGTTCTCTGGGCATTACCTGACGCTGAGGAGCGAAAGTGTGGGGAGCGAACAGGATTAGATACCCTGGTAGTCCACACCGTAAACGTTGGGCGCTAGGTGTGGGATCCATTCCACGGGTTCCGTGCCGCAGCTAACGCATTAAGCGCCCCGCCTGGGGAGTACGGCCGCAAGGCTAAAACTCAAAGGAATTGACGGGGGCCCGCACAAGCGGCGGAGCATGCGGATTAATTCGATGCAACGCGAAGAACCTTACCTGGGTTTGACATACGCCGGAAAGCTGCAGAGATGTGGCCTCCTTTTGGCCGGTGTACAGGTGGTGCATGGCTGTCGTCAGCTCGTGTCGTGAGATGTTGGGTTAAGTCCCGCAACGAGCGCAACCCTCGTCCTATGTTGCCAGCACGCCCTTCGGGGTGGTGGGGACTCATAGGAGACTGCCGGGGTCAACTCGGAGGAAGGTGGGGATGACGTCAAGTCATCATGCCCCTTATGTCCAGGGCTTCACGCATGCTACAATGGCCGGTACAAAGGGCTGCGATCCCGTGAGGGGGAGCGAATCCCAAAAAGCCGGTCTCAGTTCGGATTGGGGTCTGCAACTCGACCCCATGAAGTCGGAGTCGCTAGTAATCGCAGATCAGCAACGCTGCGGTGAATACGTTCCCGGGCCTTGTACACACCGCCCGTCACGTCACGAAAGTCGGCAACACCCGAAGCCGGTGGCCTAACCCCTTGTGGGAGGGAGCCGTCGAAGGTGGGGCTGGCGATTGGGACGAAGTCGTAACAAGGTAGCCGTACCGGAAGGTGCGGCTGGATCACCTCCTTTCTAAGGAGCTTTTATCAGTCACACGTCGTGCTGCTCGCACCAACAATGGTGTGGGGGCCTTTAATTGTGTGGCGGCTCTTTTGTGGAATCGTCGATGAAGGACTTGCCTGTTTCTCTGGTGGTCCCGCGCTAGTACTGCAGTGCTCCCGGTTTTGCTGGGGGTGTTGTGTGGAGGGTGTGGGTTGTCGGGGTGGGGGTTTGTCTGTGTGGCGCACTGTTGGGTCCTGAGGGATCACGCGAGTGATACTTCAGTACCAAGGGCTCTGCTCCTCAAGGGGTGGGGTTGCCTCCTTTGTCCCGTCATCTGGCCGGTTGGTTGGTGGTGGGGGGTTGGTGGGTGTGTTGTTTGAGAACTGGACAGTGGACGCGAGCATCTTATTAATAGTGCTTGGTAGTTTGCGATAGATTTTGCAGCGTTTCTTTTCGCAGCATATGCCCTTTGATTGGGGGTTGTGTTGTGTTGTGGTTTGTTTGACAAGCTATTAAGGGCACATGGTGGATGTCTTGGCACCGAGAGCCGATGAAGGACGTTGGAGCCTGCGATAAGCCCTGGGGAGTTGGCAACCGAGCGTTGATCCGGGGATGTCCGAATGGGGAAACCCAGCTGGAGTCATGTCCAGTTACCTGCACCTGAATATATAGGGTGTGTGGAGGGAACACCGGGAAGTGAAACATCTCAGTACCGGTAGGAAGAGAAAACAACAGTGATTCCGTGAGTAGTGGCGAGCGAAAGCGGAAGAGGCTAAACCATGTACGTGTGATACCCGGCAGGGGTTGCGTATGTGGGGTTGTGGGGTGCGTTTTGATCGGTCTGCCGGCCGGTCGCACAGTAAGAAACCAGAGTCGAAGTCGAAGCCCATTGGAAAGTGGGGCCGTAGAGGGTGATAGCCCCGTAGACGTAAAGCTCTGGCTGTGTGGACGTATTCCCAAGTAACACGGAACCCCTGAAATTCCGTGTGAATCTGGCGGGACCACCCGTTAAGCCTAAATACTCCTCGGTGACCGATAGCGGACAAGTACCGTGAGGGAAAGATGAAAAGTACCCCTGGCGGGGAGTGAAATAGTACCTGAAACCGTGTGCCTACAATCCGTTAGAGCCTTGACTTGTCGGGGTGATAGCGTGCCTTTTGAAGAATGAGCCTGCGAGTTTGCGTTGTGTTGCGAGGTTAACCCGTGTGGGGAAGCCGTAGCGAAAGCGAGTCCGAATAGGGCTACTTAGTAGCACGATCAAGACCCGAAGCGGAGTGATCTATCCATGGGCAGGTTGAAGCGTGGGTAAGACTGCGTGGAGGACCGAACCCACTTCAGTTGAAAATGGAGGGGATGACCTGTGGATAGGGGTGAAAGGCCAATCAAACTCCGTGATAGCTGGTTCTCCCCGAAATGCATTTAGGTGCAGCGTTACGTGTTTCGCCTCGGAGGTAGAGCACTGGATAGCCGATGGGCCCGACCAGGTTACTGACGTTAACCAAACTCCGAATGCCGTGGCGTGAGAGCGTAGCAGTGAGACTGCGGGGGATAAGCTCCGTAGTCGAGAGGGAAACAGCCCAGACCATCAGCTAAGGCCCCTAAGCGGTGACTAAGTGGAAAAGGATGTGGAGTCGCAGTGACAACCAGGAGGTTGGCTTGGAAGCAGCCACCCTTGAAAGAGTGCGTAATAGCTCACTGGTCAAGTGATTCCGCGCCGACAATGTAGCGGGGCTCAAGTCATCCGCCGAAGCTATGGCATTCACATCCTCTTGAGTGAGGAGCCTTAACGGGTGTGTGGATGGGTAGGGGAGCGTCGTGTCGCGGGTGAAGCGGCGGAGTGATCCAGCCGTGGATGCGACACGAGTGAGAATGCAGGCATGAGTAGCGAATCACGTGTGAGAAACACGTGCGCCGAATGATCAAGGGTTCCAGGGTCAAGCTAATCTGCCCTGGGTAAGTCGGGACCTAAGGCGAGGCCGACAGGCGTAGTCGATGGACAACGGGTTGATATTCCCGTACCGGCGAAGTAGCGCCCATGACGAACCTGGTGATGCTAACCGTCCGAAACCCGTGTGACTGATCCCTTCGGGGTGAGGCGCGCGGGCGTAGCGCGGGACCCGAGCTGGTATTAGTCAAGTGATGGGGT
This sequence comes from Nocardioides alkalitolerans, assembly GCA_038184435.1. Classification (NCBI taxonomy): domain Bacteria; kingdom Bacillati; phylum Actinomycetota; class Actinomycetes; order Propionibacteriales; family Nocardioidaceae; genus Nocardioides; species Nocardioides alkalitolerans. The sequence goes on from CP116227.1 coordinate 4,019,867, forward strand.
GACGCAGGAAGGTAGTCGGACCACGGCGATGGTTGTTCCGTGGCTAAGAGTGTAGGGAACCACTTAGGCAAATCCGGGTGGTTGTGTTTGATCACGATCCTGAGACTTGATGGGGACCCCGTATGGGGGAAGCCGATGATCCTATGCTGTCGAGAAAAACCTCTAGCGAGTTACGAGCCGCCCGTACCCCAAACCGACTCAGGTGATCAGGTAGAGAATACCAAGGCGATCGAGCGAACCATGGTTAAGGAACTCGGCAAAATGCCCCCGTAACTTCGGGAGAAGGGGGGCCGGATCCGTGACACCACTTGCTGGTGGTAGCGGTGATGGCCGCAGAGACCAGGCCCAAGCGACTGTTTATTAAAAACACAGGTCCGTGCGAAGTTGTAAGACGATGTATACGGACTGACTCCTGCCCGGTGCTGGAAGGTTAAGGGGACCGGTTAGACACTTCGGTGTCGAAGCTGAGAACTTAAGCCCCAGTAAACGGCGGTGGTAACTATAACCATCCTAAGGTAGCGAAATTCCTTGTCGGGTAAGTTCCGACCTGCACGAATGGAGTAACGACTTGGGCGCTGTCTCAACCGTGGACTCGGCGAAATTGCACTACGAGTAAAGATGCTCGTTACGCGCGGCAGGACGGAAAGACCCCGGGACCTTTACTATAGTTTGGTATTGGTGTTTGGTTCGGCTTGTGTAGGATAGGTGGGAGACTGTGAAACCTCGACGCCAGTTGGGGTGGAGTCATCGTTGAAATACCACTCTGGTCGTACTAGATGTCTAACCTAGGTCCATTATCTGGATCAGGGACAGTGCCTGATGGGTAGTTTAACTGGGGCGGTTGCCTCCTAAAATGTAACGGAGGCGCTCAAAGGTTCCCTCAGCCTGGTTGGCAATCAGGTGTTGAGTGTAAGTGCACAAGGGAGCTTGACTGTGAGACAGACATGTCGAGCAGGGACGAAAGTCGGAACTAGTGATCCGGCGCTGGCATGTGGAAGCGGCGTCGCTCAACGGATAAAAGGTACCCCGGGGATAACAGGCTGATCTTCCCCAAGAGTCCATATCGACGGGATGGTTTGGCACCTCGATGTCGGCTCGTCGCATCCTGGGGCTGGAGTAGGTCCCAAGGGTTGGGCTGTTCGCCCATTAAAGCGGCACGCGAGCTGGGTTTAGAACGTCGTGAGACAGTTCGGTCCCTATCCGCCGCGCGCGTAGGAAACTTGAGAAAGGCTGTCCCTAGTACGAGAGGACCGGGATGGACGAACCTCTGGTGTGCCAGTTGTTCTGCCAAGGGCACGGCTGGTTAGCTACGTTCGGGAGTGATAACCGCTGAATGCATCTAAGCGGGAAGCACGTTTCAAGATGAGGTTTCCCACCCACTTGATGGGTTAAGGCCCCCAGTAGATGACTGGGTTGATAGGCCGGAGGTGTACAGCAGTGATGCCTAGCCGACCGGTACTAATAGGCCGAGGGCTTGTCTTACAAGCCATCATCACCACACAAACCCCGTTCGGGGTGTTGTGAAGAGGACATGCAGAATCTGTGTGTGTGCTGCCGAAGCGTTATTGAGAAACTTTTTGTGAGTGTTCGCGTCCACTGTCTGGTGTCTGAGACAACACACCATGCACATCCGAACCATCGACGGCCCCTTGTTGGGGGTTGTTGGTGGTGGGCGGGTGGGTGTCAAGTCAATAGAGTTACGGCGGTCATAGCGAGAGGGAAACACCCGGTCCCATTCCGAACCCGGAAGTTAAGCCTTTCAGCGCCGATGGTACTGCGATCGAGAGGTCGTGGGAGAGTAGGACGCCGCCGGACATTTCTTCTAGTAGGGGTTGTCGTGACCTTCGGGTCACGACAACCCCTACTCTTGTTTGCATGCCCGCGGGACGCGGGTGGTTCCAGCGTTGAGGAGTCGGACAGTGGCGGAGCAGGGCGGTCGAGGTCAGGGTGCCGGTCGGGGCGGCGGGCGTCGTCCCGGCGGTCAGGGTCAGGGTCGTTCCGGCGGCCCCGGTGGATCCGGCGGCGGCTCGCGCGGCGGTCAGGGCCAGGGTCGTTCCGGCGGTCCGGGTGGGGCCGGCGGTGCCGGTCGTCCTGGTGGCCAGGGTCGTCCCGGCGCCCGCGGTGGCAAGCCCGACGGCGCCGGCAGCGGCTCCGGTCCCCGTCGCGGAGGCGCTCCGTCCGCCGGTGGTCGTTCCGGTGGCCCGGGTGGGACCGGCGGCCCGAGGCGCGGTCCGGGTGCGGGCGGCTCCGGTGGGGGCGGTGCGCGCCGTACGGGGCCGGGTGGCCCCCGGGGTGACCGTTGCGACGAGCCGCGGGTCGAGCGCTCTGTCGCCCAGGCCCAGTACGACGGGCCGGAGCTCGACGCCGACATCACCGGCCAGGAGCTCGACCGCAACCTCGCGTCGCAGCTGAAGGGCATGCCCGAGAAGCTCGCGACCCGGGTGGCGCGTCACCTCGTCGCGGCCACGCGCCTGATCGAGTCCGACCCGGAGACGGCGTACCAGCACACGCTGGCCGCACGGGCGCGCGCGTCCCGTCTCGGCATGGTGCGCGAGGCGGTCGGTGAGGCGGCGTACGCGGCCGGCCACTACAAGGAGGCTCTCGCGGAGCTGCGCGCGGCGAAGCGCATGAACGGGGCGACGGCGTACCTCCCGATCATGGCCGACTGCCACCGCGCCCTCGGGCAGCCGGAGCAGGCGCTCAAGCTCGCCCAGAGCCCGTCGGTGAAGGGGTTCTCGGCGGAGGCGAAGGCGGAGATGACGATCGTCGAGGCCGGCGCGCGCCTCGACCTCGGACAGACCGACGCCGCGCTGCGCACGCTCGAGCTCGCTCCGCTCAACAACAAGACCCGCGCTGCGTGGGTCGTGCGGCTGCGGTACGTCTACGCGGAGGCGCTCCTCGCCGCCGGGCGTCCGGCGGAGGCGCTGGAGTGGTTCCACCGCACGCACGCGTTCGACGCGGACGAGATCACCGATGCGGCCGACCGCGCCGCCGAGCTCGAGAAGCAGCTGGACTCCGCAGCGGAGTGACGACCCGCTGGCCGTCCCCAGGGGCGGCCGGCGGCGTCCTCGTCCGCAGGGGGCGTCGGTCCCTGCCACGGTCGGTCCTCCACGCCCCATGCTGGTGGCGGAGAGAGGGGGCGACATGGGTCGCAGTTCCGACGTGATCGACCTGGTGGAGTGGCGTGCACGGCGCGAGGAGCGCGGCACGTCCGTGAGCGAGGGTGAGGCGCTGAGCCGGGTCCTGGTGGCCGAGCGGTTCGCCGAGGGCTGGGAGTGCCTGGCGGACGACCTGGACGGTTCCTGGCCGTAGGCTGCCGCGGTGATCCTCATCGACGAGCCCCAGGTGCCCTGGCGCGGGCGGTGGTGGTCGCACCTGGCGTCCGACACGTCCTTCGCCGAGCTGCACGCGTTCGCCGCGACGCTCGGGGTCCCGGAGCGGGCGTTCGACGGCGACCACTACGACGTGCCCGCCGAGCTGTACGACGCGGCCGTCGCCGCGGGTGCCGTCGAGGTGCGGAGCCGTGAGCTCGTGGCGCGGCTGTCGGCCGCGGGCCTGCGCCGTCGCAAGACGCGCCGCGGGCGGGGCGAGGTCAGTCGCTGAGCTCGGCGATCTCCCGGGCGAGGTTCGCCCGGGCTGGTGCGTCCCACTGCGCGTGCCCGTGGGCCGTGTGGAAGAGGCGCTCGCGTCCGGCCAGGTCCTGCAGCACGGCGCGTCGACCGGCGCGGAAGTCCTGGTCGGGCACGTGGGCGTACTCGGTGCGCACCGCGCGGCGGTACGCGTCGTACCGCTCCTGCGGAGCCGCCAGGATCGCGAGGTCGGCGTCGACCAGCGCCTGGCCCCGCCGGTCGTCGGCTGCCGGTCGGTGGTCGGCCGTCAGGCGCACGAGCCGCACCACCTCGTCGACGTCGACGTCCTCGCCCGCGAGACGCGCGGCGGCGAGCAGCGCGGAGCGCTCCTCGAGGTCGGTGCCCCCGTCGTACACGGCGTCGTGGAACCAGGCGGCGAGCACGACCTCCGCGTCGTCGGCGGCACCCAGCTCGGCCAGGCGCGTCAGCACCTCGGCGAGGTGCTGCAGGTCGTGGTAGCCACGGTCGGTGCCGTAGGCGACCACGAGCTCGTCCCGCACGTCGGTGCGGTGGGGGAGCGGCCAGGGCAGGTCGGGGACGCGCACGCCTGCAGGATGTCAGGCCGCGGCGACCTCGCGCGCGCGACCGACGGTGGCGTCGATGATGGCGACGATCTCGTCGGGGCAGTCGGCCATGGGCACGTGGCCGGCGCCGCGCAGCGGGACGTGGTCGGCGTGGGGGAGGCGCTGGCGCGCCCGTGCGGACTGCCGGTAGGGCAGGATCCGGTCCTTGGTGCCCCACGCGACGGTCGTCGGCACGCCCACCGCACCACGGAACGCGTAGTGCACACCCTCGCGGGCGACGGCGGCGAACCCGGTGCAGCGCTTGAGGGCGAGGGCGTCGCCGTACGTCGCCGCGGCGTCGTGCCGCTCGGGGTGGGCGTAGAGCGCCATGCCGATGAGTCGGCGACCGAGCGCCGGGCGCGCGGCGGCGCGGAGGACGCGGTCGGGCAGCTGGCTGGTGAGGCGGAGGAGGGTGAGGAGGCCCAACGCCTGGAACCGGTCGAAGCGGCCGAAGAAGCCGGCCGGGCTGAGCGCCGTGACCGACGAGACGAGGTGGCGCGAGGCGAGCTCGAGGGCGATGGCGCCGCCCAGGGAGTTGCCGACCACGTGGGGGCGGTCCAGCCCCCACTCGGCGAACTGCTCGGCGAGGTGCTGGCACGCCACGTCCATCGTGTACGGGACGCCCGGCGGGAAGGGCGCCGACTCCCCGAAGCCGGCGAGGTCGACGGCGATCACGTCGTAACGCTCGCTGAGACGGTCGAAGACCGGCCCCCAGGCCTGGCGCCGGTGACCGATGCCGTGGATCAGCACCACGGTGTCCCCGGTGCCGCGTCGCGTGTGGACCAGCGGTGAGTGCACCACGTCGTACTCCTCCTGCGCGTCGATGTGACATCGGGAGTGTTACATCAAAACTGGCAGAATGCACGCGATCCGGTCGGGGACGGTGCGCAGGTGCCCCCGCGTAGGCTCGACCCGTGGTGGGATCGAGCGTCGCAGGGGTGTCGACCCCACGCGTCCTCGACTGCTACCACCACGCGCGCGGCGAGTGCCGGTCCTGCACGTGGCTGCCGCGGCCCTACGACGACCAGCTGGCGGAGAAGGAACGGGCCTGCCGAGCGCTGCTCGCCCCGTGGCCCGGTATCCGGTGGGAGCCGACGGTGGAGGGCGGCCTGGGCGGGTTCCGCAACAAGGCCAAGCTCGCGGTGGGCGGCACCTCGGACGCGCCGACCCTGGGCATCCTCGACCCGGCCGGTCGGGGCATCGACCTGCGGGACTGCGCGTTGCACGATCCGCGCCTGGTCGCCGCGGCCGGCCCGTTGGCGGACCTGGTGGTGCGGGCCCGGGTCACGCCGTACGACGTCGTGCGACGCCGCGGGGAGCTGAAGCACGTGCTCGTGACGGTCGCCCCGGACGGTGGTCTCCTCGTGCGGTTCGTGCTGCGCTCGGAGGAGGCGGTCACCCGGATCCGCAAGCACCTGCCCTGGCTGTTGACGCGGCTGCCCGAGGCCCGCGTCGTCTCCGTCAACCTGCAGCCCGACCCGAAGGCCGTGCTCGAGGGGCCGCGCGAGATCGTGCTCACCGAGCAGGAGTCCCTGCGCGTACAGGTCCACGACCTCGCCCTGCACCTGCTGCCGCAGAGCTTCTTCCAGACCAACACCGCGGTCGCCGCAGCGCTCTACCGGCAGGTCGCGGACTGGGTGGACGAGGTCGGCCCGGCGTCGGTCTGGGACCTCTACTGCGGGGTGGGCGGGTTCGCGCTCCACGTCGCCGCTCCCGGACGCCGGGTGGTCGGCGTCGAGGTGAGCGCGGCGGCCGTCGAGAGCGCGTGGCGCAGCGCGGCCGACCACGGGCTCTCCGCGGACTTCGTCGCCGGCGATGCGGTGACCTGGGTCGCGGACGCGGTGACGGCGGGGGAGCCGGTCGCGGACCTCGTGGTCGTCAACCCGCCGCGGCGGGGCATCGGACCTCGCCTGGCAGGCCTGCTGGAGCAGTCACGGGCCCGCCACGTCGTCTACTCCAGCTGCAACGCCCTCACCCTGGCGCGCGACCTCGAGGCGATGCCGTCGCTGCGTCCCGTGCGCGGACGCGTGCTCGACATGTTCCCCCACACCGCCCACTACGAGGTCGTCGTGCTCCTCGAGCGCGCGTCCCGCCCGCGCTGAGCGGCGCGCGCCGACCGCACGTCTGCGCGGGTGACCGGGAAGGCGCCCGCGTCGCCCACGAGGTGCACCGTCTCGCACGGCGCGTCGACGGCGTCGCACGCCTCGTAGACGGTCTCGATCCACCGCAGGTCCGTCGCGTCCGCCAGCGGACCGCCCCGACGACGGAGCGCGAGGGCGACGCGGTGGCGGTCGCGCAGGACGGACGCCGCCAGCTGTGCGAGGAACCGCTCCAGCTGCGCCGCGTCGCCCGGGGTGGGCGTCGCCGGCAGGTCCGCCACCTCGTGGAGGAGCGAGGTGAGCCGACGGGTGTCACCGTCCACGACCAGGATCCACAGGCTGTGCCCGTCGTGGTCGGGTGGGTCGAGCAGCTCCTCCCAGCCGGCGCGCAGGTCGCGAGCGGTGCGGGCGGTGGGCGGCATGGGTGTCGTCGTGTCCATGGGCACCACCTTCGAGCGATCGGCGCACGGTCGCCACCGGCTCTCCACAGGCCCGCTGGTCGTCCACAGGGGGCCGTATCAGCCGCTCCATCCCCAGGTGCCGGTGCGCCCGGCGTCGATGTCCGCAGTGCGCGACAGGGTGGGCCGCAGGCGTCGTCCGGCGCCGGTGACCACAGGGGGAGCGGGATGAGGTACGACGTCGCAGGGGTGGGCAGCGCGCCCGGGTCGAGCGGGAGGCTCCAGCTGGTGCCGGACGGCAGGACGGAGCCGACCGGGTGGATCTGCGTGCTCAGTCGCGCCGATGCCCTCGCGTCGATCGCGACCGGCACCCTCTGCCTCGGGCCACGCGGCGAGGGACGGCTGCGTCGCATGCGGCTCGGCGACGGGGTGGCGGTCTACTCCCCGCGGGAGGGCAGGCGGACCGGCGCCGTGGTGCGACGGTTCACGGCCGTCGGCACGGTGACCGGGGTGGCCCCCTACCAGGGCGACGGGGCCGCGCCGGACGACTGGTGTCGCGCCGTCGACCTCATCGACACGGGTGGTGAGGCGGTGGCCGAGACGCTGCTGTCCCGGTTGTCGTTCGTGCGGGACGAGCCCGGCTGGGGCGTGGTGTTCCGGCCCGGGTTCCTCGAGGTCACGACCGACGACATCGCCGTCGTGCGCGAGGCCGTGCTCGCCGCGCCGAGCTTCCCCTAGCGGGAACCTCACGTGCCTCCGGCCCGGGACGGTCGGTCTCAGCCGGCGAGGCCCGCGGAGGTCGCGACGGCGCGCCGCGGAGTGCTGGCCACCTGGGGGAAGGCGAGCACGCGGCGGTCGTCGCCGCGGCTGGCGCCAGTGGCGTGCCGGGCCATGACGGCTGCGACGTACTGGTCCCGTCGGCGCGCTGCGCACCCGCCCGGGCGGGCGGCGGGCTGCACGAGCTCGGGGGCCAGGGCGTGGTTCATGGCGTCGCGGAGCTGCACGAGCGCCTCAGCCCGGATCTGGGAGATGCGGGACTCGCTGACACCGAGCTCGACGGCGATCTCGGCCATCGGGCGCTCGGCGAAGAAGTAGCCCTCCACCACGACGCGCTGGCGGTGGGGCAGCTCGGCGACGGCGGCGACGAGGTACTGCAGCTGCTCCGTGTGCTCGAGCGCCTCCTCGGGCGTCGCAGTCGCGCTGACCAGCGTCTCCTCGAGCGTCGCGCCGGCGGCGCCCTGGAGGGAGAGCACCTGGGCACGCGCGATGTCGTCGTCGTTGGACTCGATCTCGGAGGCCGTGAGGCCGACGGCCGACGCGACCTCGTCAGCGGTGGCCGGGCGACCGAGCGTCGCAGCGAGGCGGCTCCGGGTCTCCTCGAGGTCACGCGCCCGTCGGCGGACCGACCGGGAGGCCCAGTCGACGCTCCGGAGCTCGTCGAGGATGGCGCCCCGGACCCGGCGCGCGGCGTACCGGGCGAAGGGCACGCCGCGGTCCTCGTCGAAGGACTGGGCCGCCTGGACGAGGGCGGTGAGGCCGGCCGAGGTGAGGTCGTCTCGGCTGACGTGGGCGGGGACACGGTTCATCGTCTCGCGGACGATGTGTCCGACGAGCGCCACGTGGGAGGTGATCAGCTCGTCCTGCTGAGGGAGGGGGATCGGAGCCATGTAACGATCCTTTGGCGTGTCGCTCCGATTGGCGATGTCCGCCCTGCGATGCGGACCCCTCGTCCGCACAGTCGGGACCTTGGTCCCGGTCCGGTCTAGTCCCGTCCGATCACGCCGTAGGTCCCGGGTGGCGGCACTCCGAAGAGAGTCACAAGGGAACCTCAAGGAACACTCAAGCGACCCTGAGGGCGGCCGATGGGTCCGCTGTGACGGATTCGAGGGCGCCGGTCGACGCATCCCGTCGGCGGATCGGCTCAGGAGCGGGGCGCTGCGACCGAAGGGCAGGAGGTGCGGAGGAGAAGCGAGCGGGGGGCTGGAGCGGATGCGACCGGGGTCGGTGGCCCGTGGACCAGCTGATCGAGGAGGTCGCGGTGGACAGGCTGTCGCTCGTCCTCTGGCGCGAGCGCGAGCTGCTCGACACGCTGCTCTACCGGGTGGAGCTCGAGCAGCTGGTGCTGACCAGCGGCAACGCTCGCTGGCTGGCGCGCGCGACGCAGGACGTCGCGGCCGCGCTCGCCACCCTCGGTGAGACCGAGCTGTTGCGGGCCGTCGTGGCCGACGAGGCGGCTGCGGCCCTCGGGCTCGCGCCCCACCCCTCGCTGCGGGCGCTCGCAGCGCACAGCGACGAACCGTGGGCCACCATCCTCGCGGAGCACCGCGACGCCCTGGTGGCTCTCACGGGCACGATCGCCGAGCGTGCCGACGCCAGCCGCGACCTCATCGCCGCCGGTCACCGGGCGGCCCGGGACGCATTGCTGGCGGCGACGGCGGGCGGCAGGGCGTCGGTGGAGGTCGACGCGGGTGGCGACCGGCAGGCCTCGGCGTCGCCGGACACCGCGCGATTCGTCGACCTGCAGGTGCGGGAGGCGGCCTTCGGTTCGGCCCTCGGGGTGTCGGCACGGGTCGTCCGCGCGAGCCTCGCCGACTTCCTGCGGTGATGCCGGGGCTCACGCCTGGTCGGCGTCGAGCCTCATCTGCGCGGCGAGCAGGGCCGCCTGGGTGCGGCGCTTGACGCCGAGGCGGGCGAGGAGGTGCGTGATGTGGTTCTTCACGGTCTTCTCCGACAGGAAGAGCTCGTCGGCGATCTCGCGGTTCGTCAGCCCCTGGCCGACCAGGGCCAGGATGCGCTGCTGCTGCGGCGTGAGCGACGACGGGTCGGCCTCGACACCGCGCTGCGCGTTCTCCCGCATCCGCTCCATCGCGCGGATCGCCACCATGGGGTCGATGAGGGAGTGGCCGTCGGCCACGGCCCGCACGCCCGAGATGAGCGAGCTCCCGCCGATCTCCTTGAGCACGTAGCCGTCCGCGCCGGCCAGGATCGCGCTCTGCAACGCCACGTCGTCGTCGTAGCTCGTGAGGATGAGCGCGCGGATCTCCGGCCGCAGCGACTTGATCTCCCGGCACAGCTCGATGCCGGAGCCGTCGGGCAGGCGGGCGTCGAGCACCGCGACGTCCGGGCCGGTCTCGCGGATGCCGTCGAGCCCCTCGGCCACCGTGCCGGCCTCCCCGACCACGACCAGGTCGGGGTCCGACTCCAGCAGTGCGCGCAACCCCCGACGTACGACCTCGTGATCGTCGACCAGGAACACGTGAACGGCGGAGCTCATGGCACCACTCTGCGTCGGAACCCGCCGAAAGTCCTAGCGATGCCCCGCTATCGCCCGTTCGGAGAGGGGGAGACGGGGGCCACAACGTCAATTGGTTGCACCTAGCAACCAAGAGCGTATGGTTGTCATCAGCAACCAAAACGGCGCTCGGCCGTGAACCCCCGCACCGAATCGAAGGTTCCCGCATGGCAAACGAACCCCACCACGAACCCCACCACCTGGCCGTCGACCCCGAGGTCCGCTCCGACGTCCCGATGACCCACCGGGAGATCCTCTCGGTGATGTCGGGCCTGCTGCTCGCGATGTTCGTCGCGATGCTGTCCTCGACGATCGTCACCAACGCCCTGCCCCGCATCGTCGTCGACCTCAACGGCGGCGAGGCGGGCTACACGTGGGTGGTCGTCGCCACCCTCCTCACCATGACCGCGTCGACCCCCATCTGGGGCAAGCTCGCCGACCTGGTCAACAAGAAGCTGCTCGTGCAGATCGCCCTCGTGACCTACGCCGTGGGCTCGATCGCCGCGGGCCTGTCGCAGAACATGGGCCAGCTGATCGCCGCTCGCGCCGTCACCGGTCTGGGCGTCGGCGGCATGACCGCCCTCGTCATGGTGGTCATCGCCACGATCGTCACGCCGCGCGAGCGTGGCCGCTACTCGGGCTACATCGGCGCCGTCTTCGCGATGGCGACCGTGAGCGGCCCCCTCATCGGCGGTCTCATCGTCGACACCCCCGGCCTCGGCTGGCGCTGGACCTTCCTCGTCGGCGTCCCCGTCGCGGCCCTCGCGCTCGTGGTGCTCCAGCGGACGCTCCACCTGCCCACGCCGGTCCGCGTGCCCGGAGAGCGTCCGTCGATCGACTACGCCGGCGCGCTCCTCATCGTCGGTGGCGTCTCCGTGCTGCTCGCCTGGGTCTCGCTCGCCGGTCACCAGTTCGACTGGGCCTCGCTGACCACGGCCGGCATGATCGCCGTCGGCGTCGCGCTCCTCGTCGCCGCCGTCGTGGTCGAGAGCCGCGTGGCCGAGCCGATCATCCCGCTGCGCCTCTTCGCCGACCGCACCACGACGCTCGCCACGCTCGCCTCCGTCATGGTCGGTGTCGCGATGTTCGGCTCGACGGTCTACCTGTCGCAGTACTTCCAGATCGCCCGCGGCATGAGCCCCACCCGCGCGGGCCTCATGTCGACGCCGATGGTGCTCGGCCTCTTCGTCTCGAGCGTCGTCACCGGTCGCATCATCAGCAACACGGGCCGTTGGAAGAAGTTCCTCGTCGGCGGCATGGTCGCCGTCGTCGTCGGCCTCGCCCTGCTCTCCACCATCGACGCCCACACGCCGCTCGTCGAGATCGGTGCGTTCATGGTCGTGCTCGGCGCCGGCCTCGGCGCGACCATGCAGAACCTCGTGCTCGCGGTGCAGAACCAGGTCGCGCAGCGCGACATGGGCGCGGCCAGCGCGCTGGTCACGTTCTTCCGCTCCATCGGCGGCTCCTCGGGCGTCGCGGCTCTCGGCGCCCTGCTCGGCCACCAGGTGGCCGACAAGGTGACGAGCGGCCTCGCGTCGCTCGGGATCGCCGCCGAGGGCTCCGGCGCGACGCTGCCGGACCTCGACACACTGCCGGCGCCCGTCCGGGACGTGTTCCAGGGTGCCTACGGCGACGCCACCGCGCTGCTGTTCCTCGTCGCCGTGCCCTTCGCCGTCGTGGCCCTGCTCCTCGTCAGCGCGATCCGCGAGGTCCCGCTGCGCACGACGCTCGACGTCGCCCCGTCGACGTCGGCCGACGAGCGCGAGGACGCCGTGGTCGAGGTGGAGGCGGCGCGATGAGTGCCACGGCCACCCGTGCCGAGCGGACCGGTCCGGACGCGCCGGCCGAGCCGGACCCGGCCGAGCTGGACCCCGCCGTGCTGCGGGATCTCGAGCACCAGTTCTTCGTGCTCCTGCGGCGGCTCCGGCGCAACCTGGCGGAGCGCGGCCACGCGGTCGCGCCGGGCCTGACGGCGCTGGGCTACGGCGTGCTCGACCAGCTGGCGCGGGACGGCGCCGCCCGGGCGACCGAGGTGGCGTGCGTGCTGGGCGTCGACAAGGGCGCGATGAGCCGCACGGTCCACCAGCTCGTCGAGCTGGGCCTGGTCGAGCGGAGCAACGATCCCGACGACGCCCGGGCCCTCGTGCTCGAGCTGTCGGCCCACGGTCGGGATCGCCTCACCGAGGTCGGCCTGCAGCGCCACGCCGTGTTCCTGCGGGCGATGTCGGAGTGGACCTCGGACGAGCTGGCCGACCTCGCGGCCACCCTCGGGCGCTACAACGCGAGCATCGAGGCGGCACTGGCCGCCGATCGCTGACCTCGGTCCAGGCCCAGCGGGGGCCCGGCAGGCCTTCATCGAGAAAGGGGCACGAACGACCGCCGGACCACGGTCCGGAGCGTCGTTCGTGCCCCTTCCTGCGTGCGGTCAGCCCGCCAGGAACCACGCCGCCGTGTCGGGGGCGATCATCGCCCCCGGCGCGTCGCCGCTGCTGAGCAGCAGGGAGCCGAGGCCGCTTGGGAGCGGCTCGGCGGCGTCGCCCGCGTTGAGCACGCAGGTGAGCGGCCCACGGCGGTAGACGAGCAGGGCCGGCCCGGCCTGGAGGACGTCCACCTCCTCGCCCGCCGTGTCGGCGAACGTGCGTCGCGTCGCGAGCGCCGCGCGGTAGAACTCCAGCGTCGACCCCTCGGCCCCCGTCTGTGCCTCGACCGTCAGGCCGGCCCAGTCGTCGGGCTGCGGCAGCCAGGGCTGCGAGCCGTCGGCCGCCGGCCCGAACCCGTACGGCGCGGCCTCGCCGCTCCACGGGATGGGCACGCGGCAGCCGTCGCGGCCGATGTCGGGCTTGGCGGTGTCCTTGGTGCGGAACCAGGACGGGTCGGTGCGGTCCTCGGGGGCCACGTCGACCTGCTCGAGGCCGAGCTCCTCGCCCTGGTAGAGGTACGCCGAGCCCGGCAGCCCCAGCATCGCCAGCGTGGCCGCGCGGCCCCGGGCCCGGCCGAGCTCGCCCCCGCCGTACCGGGTCACGTGGCGGACCACGTCGTGGTTGCTCAGCACCCAGGTCGGGGTCGCGCCGTACGGGCGGAGCGAGGGGAGGGTCTCGGTGATGACGTCGGCGAACCCCTGCGCGTCCCACGCCGCCGAGAGCCAGTGGAAGTTGAAGGACTGCTGCAGCTCGTCGGGGCGCACGTAGCGCGCGATGGCCTCCGCGGTGCGGGCCCACGACTCGGCGACGGCCATGCGGCGGCCGCGCTCGGAGTCGTCGTACTCGGCCAGCACGGCGTGCCAGCGGCGGTAGACGTCGTGCACCTCGGGCTGGTCCCACATGGGCTCGTCCAGACCGGCTGCCTCGACCATCGAGGCGGGTCCGTCGGCGTCGGGGTCGGGGAGCTCGGTGTCGGGCAGGCCCTCCTTCTTGAAGAGGCCGTGCGCCACGTCGACCCGGAAGCCGTCGACCCCGCGGTCGAGCCAGAAGCGGAGGATGTCGACGAACTCGTCGCCGACCTCCGGGTTGCGCCAGTTCAGGTCGGGCTGGGTGGAGTCGAAGAGGTGGAGGTACCACTGCCCGGGCGTGCCGTCCGCCTCCTCCACCCGGCTCCAGGCCGCGCCGCCGAACACGCTCGGCCAGTTGTTGGGCGGGGTGTCGGTGCCGTCGTCGTCGCGGAACACGTAGCGCTCGCGCTCGGGGCTGCCGGGGCCGGCGGCCAGCGCGGCCTGGAACCAGGGGTGCTGGTCGGAGGTGTGGTTGGGCACGAGGTCGACGATGACCTTCAGCCCCAGCTCGTGGGCGCGGGCGAGCAGGGCGTCGGCGTCGGGGAGGGAACCGAAGAGCGGGTCGATGTCGCGGTAGTCGGCGACGTCGTAGCCGTGGTCCTTCTGCGGCGAGGTGTAGAACGGCGTGATCCACAGGGCGTCCACGCCGAGGTCGCGCAGGTGGGGGAGCCGGGCGGTGATGCCGGGCAGGTCGCCGACGCCGTCGCCGTCGGCGTCGGCGAAGCTCCGCACGTAGACCTGGTAGACGACCGCCTGGCGCCACCAGGCGCCGTCGACCGACGGGTGGGCGGACGGGTGGGCGGACGGGGTTGGCTCAGGCGTTGGATCGTTCGAGTCGACCATGCGGGCGAGTGTAGGGATCGGGGCCAGGGCGCGCCGAGCCCGTGATCAGCGCCGGATCTCCTCCCACCTGCTGAGCGCCTCGAGGCGCTCCTCCTTGTGGTCGACGATCGCCGCGGCGTACCCCACCTGCTCGCGCGCCGCGCGCGACGGGTCGTGGGGGTCCTCGCCGTCGGGCAGGTCGCGCAGCTCGGGGACCCAGCGGCGCACGTAGTCGCCGCTCGGGTCGAACTTGCGTCCCTGGCCGGTGGGGTTGAAGACCCGGAAGAAGGGCGAGGCGTCGGTGCCGGAGCCCGCCGTCCACTGCCAGCCGTGCTGGTTGGAGGGCAGGTCGCCGTCGACGAGCCACTGCATGAAGTGCCGCGCGCCGTGCTGCCACTCCACGTGGAGGTCCTTCACGAGGAAGCTGGCGACGATCATCCGCACCCGGTTGTGCACCCAGCCGCTCCCGCGCAGCTGGCGCATGCCCGCGTCGACGATCGGGAAGCCCGTGCGGCCCTCGCGCCAGGCGTCGAACCCCTCACCGGGCTCGTCGTAGCGCATCCGCCCGTACTCCGCCCGCAGGTACTCCCGCGCCGTCTCCGGCCGGTGGTGCAGCACGTCGGCGTAGAACTCGCGCCAGGCCAGCTCGGAGCGGTACGTCGCGCGCCCGGCCCCGCTCGCCCGGCCGAGCTCGGCCAGCATCGTGCGCGGGTGGATCTCGCCCCACTTGAGGTGCACCGACATCTTCGAGGTGGTGTCGAGGTCGGGGCGGTCCCGCTCGTCGGAGTAAGCCGCCAGGTGGTCCGCGACGTAGGTCTCCCAGCGCTGCGCCGCCGCCTTCTCCCCGGCCTCGGGCAGGCGCAGCCCCTCGGGGAGCTCGACCTCGGGCAGGTCGACGGAGGAGTCGAGCTCGAGCCCGCTCAGCCCCCGCGGCGCCTCGAACGGCGTCTCCCAGCCCCGCTCCGCCCAGGCGCGGGAGAAGGGGGTGAAGACGGCGTACGGCGTGCCGTCGCCCTTGGTCACGCTGCCGGGGTCCACGGCGTACGGCGAGGAGGTGCGCACCAGGTCGACGTCGTGCTCCGCGAGGGCCGCGGCGACGCGCTCGTCGCGCTCCGCGCCGTACGGGCCGAAGTCGGCGCTGACGTGGACCTCGGTGGCGCCCACCTCGCGCGCCGCCGCGACGACCTGCTCCACGGGGTCGCCGCGGAGCAGCGAGAGGCGGGTGCGGCGCGAGCGCAGCGAGCTGTCGAGCGCCCGCAGCGAGGCCGCGAGGTGGGCACGGCGGGACACGCCGGCGACGTCCCACAGGGCTGGGTCGAGGACGAAGAGCGGCAGCACCGCGTCGGCCTCGGCCGCGGCGAGGAGCGCGGGGTTGTCGGCCAGTCGGAGGTCGCGGCGGAACCACATGACGCTGTGGCGGGAGGGCATTCCCCCACAGTGCCAGGCCGCTCCTCGGGCGGGGGTCGTCGTGTGCCCCCCGGTAGGGAAGAATGGTTCTCGTGAGCGATCTGATCGACACCACCGAGATGTACCTGCGCACGATCTACGAGCTCGTGGAGGAGGGCATCGTCCCGCTGCGCGCGCGCATCGCGGAGCGCCTGCACCAGTCGGGCCCCACCGTGTCCCAGACCGTCGCGCGCATGGAGCGGGACGGCCTGCTCACGGTCGAGGGCGACCGCCACCTCGAGCTCACCGAGGAGGGTCGTCGACTCGCCGTGCGGGTGATGCGCAAGCACCGCCTGGCGGAGCGCCTGCTCACCGACGTCATCGGTCTCGACTGGGAGCTCGTGCACGCCGAGGCGTGCCGCTGGGAGCACGTCATCAGCGAGACCGTCGAGCGGCGCCTGCTGGAGCTGCTGGGCAACCCGACCGAGTCGCCCTACGGCAACCCGATCCCCGGGCTCGACGAGCTCGGCCAGGACGAGCTGCCGGCGGACTTCATGGACGGGGTCGAGTCGCTCCAGAGCGTCGCGGGTTCCGACGAGTCCCGGGTGCACGTGCGTCGCATCTCCGAGGAGATGCAGAAGGACGAGGTGCTCATGAGCGCCCTGCGTCGCGTGGGTGCCGTGCCCGACAAGACGGTGACCGTCGTGGCGACGACGGAGGGGGTGCTCGTCGGCTCCGGCGGCGAGACCGCCGAGATCTTCCCCGACGCCGCCGAGCACATCTTCGTGCGCCGCATCTGACGACTGCCGGACGACGGGCCGGCGACGGGGCCGGCGACGGCCGCGCGCCCGGCGGGAATCCAGAGGTTCTCTTGAGGTTCGCCGCCGGTCGGAAGTCGTAGCGTCGCGGTGCGCTGCCCCTCGCGGGGAGGGTGAGGGGCAGCGCCGCAGCACACGCACCATCCGGCCACACGTCGCGGTGCCGACGGACGACGTCGGTGCGGGCGTGACTCGCGGGGGCCGTCTTCGTTGGTGGAGGCAGTGCGGGGAGTCGCTCCTCGCCCCGGCGGAAGGCTCCGAGATGGAGATGCTCGAGGTCGAGCTCACGGCGTTCACGCGCCGCACCGGCAGCGTGGTCGTCGCCCACAGCGCGACCGACCTCGCCCGCGGCCTGGAGCCGGGCGCGACCGTCGCCACGCGTGACCAGGACGGCGTCGTGCGGGCGGCCCTCGTCGCCGACCTCGACTTCGACCTCGACGACACCTACTACCGGCTCACGCTCGGTGAGGTGCTCCGCCTCGACGCGGCGGAGCTGGCGGTCACGACCGCCCTCGGCGCCGGCGACCTGCCGACGCGCGCCGGGGTCGAGCGGCTGCTCGCGGAGGTCGGCGTCAGCCGACCCGCGCACCTGCGTCGCGTGGACTGACCGCCCGCCGCCGCGCGTCGAGCGCGTCGAGGAAGCCGCTGCAGCCCACGTCGAGTGCGTACGTCGCGAGGTCGTCCCCCCGGGTCGCGCCCCGGTTCACGATCACGACCGGTACGTCGGCGCGGACCGCGCGGCGCACGAACCGGAACCCGCTCATCACCGTCAGCGACGTGCCGACCGCGAGCAGCGCGCCGTCCTCGGGCCGCAGCGCGTCCACCGCGGCGAAGCACCGCTCGACCCGCGCCGCCGGCACGTTCTCGCCGAAGAACACCACGTCGGGCTTGAGCACCCCGCCGCAGGCCTCGCAGGGCGGCACGACGAAGTCGCTCGTGTCCTCCAGGTCGACGTCGCCGTCGGGCCGCACCAGCACGGCACCGTGCCGCTCCGCCCAGTCGGGGTTGGCGGCGGCCATCCGCTCCTGCAGCGTCGCCCGGGGACTGGTGGCGCGGCAGTCGAGGCAGACCACGTCGGCGATGCGGCCGTGCAGCGCGACCACCCGGCGGGTGCCCGCCGCCTCGTGGAGGCCGTCGACGTTCTGGGTGATGAGCAGCTCGGGGTCGATGGCGGCGAGGGCCCGGTGGCCGGGGTTGGGGTCGGCGCGCCGCATGCGGGTCCAGCCGAGGTGGCTGCGCGCCCAGTACCGCTGACGGGCCTCGGCGCCGGAGACGAAGTCGCCGTACGTCATGGGGGTGGGACGCGGCGGGCGGCCCTCCGCGACGGGGCCCCGGTAGTCCGGGATGCCCGAGTCGGTCGAGAGACCGGCGCCGCCGAGCACGACGAGACGCCGGTCCGCGAGCAGCGCGAGCGCCGCCTCGACGGCCTCGGGCGCGGCGGTGCGCTCAGCCACGCGCCGTGCCCCGGTGGCCCTGCGCGGGACGGGTCACCGCGCGTAGCGCAGCTCGGCCCGCGCCCGCGCCTTCGCCGCCTCGACCTCGCGGTCCTTGGGCGGGGCGGACGTCTCGAGGTCGTCGACGAGGTGACGCGTGATGTGCGCGACCTCGCGCACCGCCTGGTCGAAGACGGCCTGGTTGGCCTGCGACGGCTTGCTCGTGCCGCTCACCTTGCGCACGAACTGCAGCGCGGCGGCGTGCACCTCGTCGTCGGTCGCCGGCGGCTCGAAGTTGTTGAGCGGACGGATGTTGCGGCACATGGTCCAACGGTACGTCGCCACCTATCCTCGGGGAATGCCTGAGAGCCGCTCGGACCGAGCCCTCGACCTCGTCCTCCTCGGCGCCACCGGGTTCACCGGTCGCCTCACCGCCGAGTACCTCGCCCGCCACGCCCCCGCCGACCTCCGCTGGGCCCTCGCGGGCCGCAACGAGGCCCGTCTCGCGCAGGTGCGCGACGGACTGCCCACCGGTGCGGTCGGCGCCCCCGAGCTCGTCGTCGCCGACTCCGGCGACCCGGAGTCGCTGCGCGCCCTGGCGGAGAGCACCCGTCTCGTCATCACGACGGTGGGCCCGTTCCTCCGGTACGGCGAGCCCCTCGTGGCCGCCTGTGCCGCTGCGGGCACGGACTACGTCGACATCACCGGCGAGCCCGAGTTCGTCGACGAGGTGTGGCTGCGCCACCACGAGGCCGCGGAGGCGTCGGGCGCCCGCATCGTGCACGCCTGCGGGTTCGACTCGATCCCCCACGACCTCGGGGTCCGCTTCGCCGTGGGGCACCTGCCCGACGACGTACCGATCAAGGCCCGCGGCGTCGTGCGCGCCGCGGCGATCTCGTCGTCCGGCACGCTGCACTCCGCGCTCGAGCAGTTCGCCCGGGCCCGCACGATGAGCCGCACCCACGCGGCCCGGCGGAAGGCCGAGGGCCGGCCGGAGGGACGCCGGGTGCGCGGCTCCGGCGGCAAGCCGCACCGCGACCCCGTCCTCGGCTACTGGCTGCTGCCGCTGCCGACGATCGACCCGATGGTCGTGGTGCGCAGCGCGGCTGCGGACCCCTCCTACGGCCCGGACTTCACCTACTCCCACTACGCGGGCACGAAGACACTCCGGTACGCCGCGGGTGGCGCCGGTGCCGTCGGCGCGCTGGCGGTCGCGGCCCAGGTCGGCCCGCTGCGCCGCGCGCTCATGAACCGGTTCGGGTCCGGCCAGGGGCCGGACGAGCGGCGCCGCGAGAAGTCGTGGTTCACCGTCGACGTCGTCGCCGAGGGCGGTGGCCGCACGGTGCACGCGCGCGTGAGCGGCGGCGACCCCGGCTACGGCGAGACGTCCAAGATGCTCGCCGAGTCGGCCCTGTCGCTGCTGTTCGACGACAACCCGCCGACGGCCGGCATGGTGACGACCGCGCAGGCGATGGGCGAGCACCTCACGGCTCGGCTGCAGGCGGCGGGGATCCGGTTCGAGGTGCTCTGAGGAGCGTCGTACGGGGTCAGAGGATCCCGCGCACGGCCGCCGTGGCGTCGGGCACGGGCCAGTAGTAGACCCACGTGCCGCGGCGCTCGCAGTCGATGAGCCCCGCCTCGCGCAGCTTGCGCAGGTGGTGGGAGACGGTGGGCTGCGAGACGCCCACGTCGTCGATGTCGCACACGCAGACGGGCTCCGGGGCGCCGGCGATCCGCGAGTAGAGCCGGAGCCGGACCGGGTCCGCGAGGGCCTTGAGCACGACGGCCGCGGCGGCCGCGGCCTCCTCGTCGAGCCCGGGGAGCGCGTCGGGGCTCGGGGTGCAGCACGCGGGGGCGGGGGCCGTGGTCACCTGCGGATATTGACAGATGTCGAAGCAGGCCGCCACAGTCTGCATCGATGAACGTCGAAACAAGGTCGGTCCCGGGCGTGCGGCTCCCGCTCCTCGACCGGCTGCTCCCCGTGTGGATCGCCGCCGCGATGGCGGCGGGCCTGCTGCTGGGCCGCCTCGTGCCGGGCCTCGACGAGGCGCTGGGTGCGGTCGAGGTCGGGTCCGTGTCGTTGCCGATCGCCCTCGGCCTGCTGCTGATGATGTATCCGGTGCTCGCCAAGGTGCGGTACGACGAGACGGGGCGCGTGACCTCCGACCGGCGGCTGCTCGTCGCGTCTTTGGTGCTGAACTGGATCCTCGGGCCCGCCCTCATGTTCGCCCTCGCGTGGCTGCTGCTGCCGGACCTGCCGGAGTACCGCACGGGCCTGGTGATCGTCGGCCTCGCGCGCTGCATCGCGATGGTGCTCGTCTGGAACGACCTGGCGTGCGGCGACCGCGAGGCGGCGGTCGTGCTCGTGGCGCTCAACTCCGTGTTCCAGGTCGTGGCGTTCGCGGGGCTCGGGTGGTTCTACCTGCAGGTGCTGCCGGGCTGGCTGGGGCTCCCGACGACGTCGGCCGAGTTCTCCGTCGGGGCGATCGCCGTCAGCGTCCTCGTCTTCCTCGGGGTCCCGCTCGTCGCGGGCTGGCTCACGCGGGTGGCGGGCGAGCGCGCGCGGGGCCGCGAGTGGTACGAGGAGCGCTTCCTGCCCCGCATCGGCCCGCTGGCGCTCTACGGCCTGCTCTTCACGATCGTCGTGCTGTTCGCCCTGCAGGGGGACGCGATCACCTCGCGGCCGTGGGACGTCGCCCGCATCGTGCTGCCGCTGCTGGCCTACTTCGTGCTCATGTTCGCGCTGTCCTGGGCGCTCGGGGTGCGGCTGGGGCTCGGCTACCCCCGCACCGCGACCCTCGCGTTCACTGCCGCTGGCAACAACTTCGAGCTCGCCATCGCCGTCGCGATCGGCACCTTCGGCGTCACCTCCGGCCA
This sequence comes from Nocardioides alkalitolerans, assembly GCA_038184435.1. Classification (NCBI taxonomy): domain Bacteria; kingdom Bacillati; phylum Actinomycetota; class Actinomycetes; order Propionibacteriales; family Nocardioidaceae; genus Nocardioides; species Nocardioides alkalitolerans. The sequence goes on from CP116227.1 coordinate 4,040,452, forward strand.
GGCCCTCGCCGGCGTGGTGGGTCCGCTCATCGAGGTCCCGGTGCTCGTCGCGCTCGTCCACGTCGCGCTGCGCCTGCGGCGCGACGACCCCGTCGGTCCCACCCCCACCCGAGGAGGCTCCTCATGAGCGACCAGGCCCCCGCCGGCCACGCCCCCGGCCACGTTCCCGTCGTCGTCTTCGCCTGCCGCGCCAACGGCGGCCGGTCGGTCGCCTCGCGGTTGCTGGCCGAGCACTACGCCGGCGGTCGGGTCGTCGCGCTCTCCGCCGGCACGACCCCCGGCGACCGCGTGCACCCCGAGGTCGCCCGCGTGCTCGAGGACCTCGGCCTCGACACCTCGCGCGAGTCGCCGCGGCTGCTGACCGCCGAGATGATCGCCGCGAGCGACCTGGCGGTCACCCAGGGCTGCGGCGAGACGTGCCCCTACGTGCCGGGCGCCCGCTACCGCGACTGGCCGCTCGACGACCCGAAGGGCCAGGACGAGGCGACGGTGCGCCGCATCGTCGCCGACATCGACGCCCGGGTGCGCGACCTGCTCGTGGAGCTCGTGCCCGACATCGACCTGCCGCCCAGCCTGCTCTTCGCCCGCGGCTGACCTCACCCCGCTCGTCGGGTCCGGGAGGGGAGTGGCGGCGGTGTCGGACGCGGGGTCGGGCTCGACGTCGGGATGGGCGGACGCTCGTTGCCGGCCGGGCGCACGTGGGTCGCGTCGACCCACCCCTGCACCACCCGCGGGGACCCGCCGTGGGCCTCGGCGGCCTGGTCGACGGCGATCACCCAGGCCTCCCAGCCGCCACGCTGGCCGAGCCGACGGCGCCACATGAGCAGGATCCCGGGCTTCGGGTGCACCCACTGCGCCGTGATGTCCACCCACACGTGCTGCACCCGCGCCGACCGGGCGGGCTCGCGCTGCGTGGACGGGACCTTCACGCCTCCGATTAGAACATGTGTTCGAAGCGAGCCGAAGGGGTGAACGGGTTCCCGTGACCGGCCTCTCGGGTGCTGCGCGGGGTGACGGGTACCGGCCCCGCATGGCACGCAACGAGCGACTGACCGACGCCACCCCCGCCCAGGTCTGGGACGTCCTCGCCGACGGCTGGCTCTACCCCTCGTGGGTGGTCGGCGCCTCCCGGATGCGGGCTGTCGACGACGGCTGGCCCGCCGCCGGATCCCGGCTGCACCACTCCGTGGGCGTCTGGCCGCTCCTCCTCGACGACGTGACGATCGTGGAGGAGTCGGAGCCCGGCCGCCGCCTGCAGTTGCGGGCACGGGGTTGGCCCATGGGGGAGGCTCGGGTGGTGCTGACGCTGGAGCCCGAGGGGCAGGGGACCCGCCTCGTCATCGAGGAGGACGCGATCGCCGGCCCCGGCCGGCTCGCGCCCCCGCCCGTGCGCGGGGTGAGCATCGCGTGGCGCAACGTCGAGACCCTGCGGCGGCTGGCGCTGCTCGCCGAGGGCCGGTCGTGACCGGACCCCTGCCCGAGGGCGCCGTCGTGCTCGTCACCGGCGCCTCCAGCGGCATCGGCCTCGGCGTCAGCCGCCGGCTGGCCGCCCGCGGCATGCACCTCGTGCTGGCCGCCCGCGACCGGGCCGCGCTGGACCGCGCCGCGGCCGACTGCGTCCGGGCCGGTGCGGCCTCGGCGATGGTCGTCCCGACGGACGTGGGCGACGACGCCGCCGTGGCCCGGCTCGTCGCGACCGCCGCCGGGCGCGACGGTCGCCTCGACGCGGTCGTCAGCGCGGCCGGGGTCGCGTCGTACGGGCGTCTCGAGGAGCAGCCCGCCGAGGTCGCCCGGGCGGTGCTGCGCACCAACCTGCTCGGCGGGCTGTCGCTGGCCCACCACGCGCTGCCCGTGCTGCTGGCCCGCGGTCGGGGCCGCCTCCTGCTCGTCGGGTCGGTGCTGGGGCACGTGGCCGTGCCGACCATGACGCCCTACGTCGTCAGCAAGTGGGGCCTGCGCGGTCTCGCCCGCCAGCTCCAGGTCGAGAACCGGGACCTGCCCGACCTCCACGTCGACTACGTGGCGCCCGGCGGTGTCGACACCCCGATCTACGCGAGCGCGGCGACCACGGGGGTCCGCGGGCGTCCGCCGCTCCCGGTCTCGTCGGCCGACCGCGCCGCGGAGCAGATCGTCGCCATGCTCGACGGCCGCCGCCGCGCCGCCCAGCTCACGCCCGTCAACCACGTGCTGCGGTTCGGGTTCACGGCGCTGCCGTGGGTGTACGACGCGCTCGTCGCCCCCGCGTTCCGGGCCGTCGCGGCCGAGCGCCAGCCAGCGCCGGCCGGACCCGGCAACGCGCTCGAGCCGGTCGAGGAGCACGCGCTCGACGGCGGCCACGGCAGCGGCCTGCGGGCCGTTGCGCGCCAGGTGGGGCGGACCCTCGGCGTACGTCGGCCGCCGCCGGCGCCCCCGGGTCCGGGCGGCGCGGACGGGGTCGCGTGAGCGGCGCTGCCGCGACGTACGACGCCGTGGTCGTCGGCGGCGGACCCAACGGCCTCGTCGCGGCCAACCTCCTCGTCGACGCCGGCTGGTCGGTGCTGCTGCTGGAGGCGCAGGCCGAGGTGGGCGGCGCGGTACGCAGCGACCGGGGCGTGGACCCGGAGTTCGTGCACGACACGTTCAGCGCGTTCTACCCGTTGGCGGCCGCGTCGCCGACGCTGCGGGGGTTCGAGCTGGAGCGGTACGGCCTGGAGTGGCGCCACGCGCCCGCCGTGCTCGGCCACCCCACGGCCGACGGTCGCTGGGCGGTCCTGCACCGCGACCGCGACGTGACCGCGGCCGGCCTGGACGAGCTGTGCCCCGGCGACGGCGACGCGTGGCTCGAGCTGTGCGCCACCTGGGACCGGATCGGCGAGCACGTCGTCCACGCGCTGCTCGCGCCCTTCCCGCCGGTGCGGGCGGGAGCGCGGGCGGTGGCGAGCCTGCCGCGCGCGGGCGGGCTCGACCTCGTGCGCCTGCTGCTCAGCCCCGTGGCCGACGTCGGCCGGGAGCTGTTCCGCGGCGAGGGCCCACGCCTGCTGCTCGCCGGCAACGCCGGCCACGCCGACATCCCGCTCGACGCGCCCGGCTCGGGGCTCATGGGCGTCCTCATGTCGATGCTCGGCCAGACGGTCGGCTTCCCCGTGCCCACCTGCGGGGCGGGGGAGCTGGCCGCGGCGCTGGAGCGCCGGTTCACCGCCCGCGGCGGCGAGGTGCGCTGCCGCGCCGAGGTCACCGCGATCGAGGTGACCGACGGCCGGGCCACGGGTGTCGTGGCGCTCGGCGAGCGCATCGCCGCGCGGCGGGCGGTCGTGGCCGACGTGGTGGTCCCGCACCTCTACGGCGGCCTCGTCGCCGACGAGCACCTGCCGCCCCGCTTCCGGCGCCGGCTCCGCGGCTTCTCGCTCGACCCGGGCACGGTCAAGGTCGACTGGGCGCTGGACGGCCCCGTGCCGTGGGCCGTGCCGCCGCCCGTCGCTCCCGGCACGGTGCACGTCGCCGACTCCGTCGACCAGATGGCCGACGCGCTCCACCAGGTGAGCAACGGCTGCGTGCCGGCCGAGCCGTTCCTGCTCACCGGGCAGATGACGGCCACCGACCCCTCGCGCTCGCCCGCCGGGACCGAGTCGATGTGGGCCTACACCCACGTGCCGCAGGAGGTGCGCACCGACGCCGGCGGCGACGGCCTCACCGGCGCCTGGGACCGCGACGAGTGCGAGCGCTTCGCCGACCGCGTGCAGGCCCGCATGGAGCGGCTCGCCCCCGGGTTCGGCGCCCTCGTGCGCGCCCGCCGCGTGCTCGGACCGCACGAGATGCAGGCCCGCGACGCCAACCTGGTGGGCGGCTCCATCAACGGCGGCACGGCGCAGCTCCACCAACAGCTCGTCTTCCGGCCCGTCACGGGCTGGGGGCGGGCGGAGACGCCCGTGAAGGGGCTCTACCTGGGCTCGGCCTCGGCGCACCCCGGCGGTGGCGTGCACGGCGCCCCGGGCAGCAACGCCGCCCGCGCGGCGCTGGCGCACGACCGGTGGCGGTTCCGGCGCTGAGCCTGGTGGTTCAGGGGCGCTGGTCGGGACGGGAGCCGGGGCCGGGGCGCTGTCCGGCCGGGGCCTGCATCACGGCCTGCGCCGGCGGCTGCTTCGGTCGGCCGGCCACGGCCGCCGCGACGGCGAACCCGGCGCCGGCAACGAGGGCGGCGCCGCCGTACACCGCGTTCGAGATCGCCGCCCCGGCCTCCTCGCGGCCGACGCACCGCTGGATGGTCGGGGTGTCCTGCACCGGGACCGGCGTGGTGCAGGTGATGTCGGTGTCCGTGCCCTCCGCGGAGTAGCCGACGACGTTCACCACGTGGAGGAAGAGGAAGACCGCGAACACGACGATGCAGGCGGCGCTGATCAGGCCGAGGAGGATCCGCATCGGGCCATGATGCGGCACGGCGCGGCGCCCGGCCAGGGACTGGCCGGACGTCATGCGCCCCGGCGGCCGGGGGCACCGCACCGCATGACGGCGCGGGGCCGGTGCGGGCCGAGCCTTCGCCTGGTCCCGAGATGTGCGGCTGGGGCAGGTCGGGGCGAGCCGGCGGCGTACCAACGTCCCATTTCGGCCCCCCGCCCGGGGCGGTCGCCGGACGTCATGCGCACCGGCCGCCCGGGGCACCGCGCCGCATGACGTCCCGGGTGGGCGGCCGGCCCCGGAAACACCGAACTTACGCACCGAGGACCGCACCGTCTTCCAGGCGTGACCAGTCGGAAACATCCGGGCCGTGGACTTCTCCCATGAGGTTCACCGCCCACGACGCGCACCGGCACATCGGTCGGCTGCCGGCGTACCCCTTCTACGGAGGGCCGCCGATCCAGCCGGACGTGACCGCCCGCGAGAGCGTCGCCGAGCTGGTGGCGGACCTCGACGCGGAGGGCACGGAGCGGGCGCTGGTGCTGCCGAACTACGGCGTGCCGGACCCCGACGTCTCGTTCCGCCTCAACCACCTGGCGCTCGACGCGGCGCACGCCGACGACCGGATCCGCTGCGGACTGTGGGTCTCGCCGAAGGCGTCCGACGCCGAGCGCAACACTGCCGCGCTGGCCCTGGCCGCGGAGGACGGCGTCGCCGCCCTCAAGACGAGCTTCCTGCTGGGCGGCGCCGTCGACGACCCCGACTGCCGGGTCGAGCTCGACCGGATCTTCACGACGGCCGCCGAGCTGGACCTCGTCGTGCACGTGCACACCTCGCCCGGCGCCGCCTCCGACGTGGACCGCATCGGTGAGCTGGTCGAGCGCCACGGCGACGCCACCAAGATCCACCTCGTCCACCTGGGCGGCGGGATGAGCGGACACATGAAGCTCATCGGCGGCCGCTTCTTCGACTGGATCGAGGCGGGCAAGCAGGTCTACACCGACACCTCCTGGGCCATCGGGTTCGCCCCCGTGTGGCTGTGCCAGGAGATCCAGCGGCGCGGCACCGGCGCCGACCGCGTCCTCTTCGCCACCGACACCCCCTGGGGCGACCACGCCGGCGAGCACGCCCGCCTGGCCGCCGCCACCGACGACCCCGAGCTCACCGCCGCGCTCTTCCGGGGCAACTTCGAGGCCCTCTACGGGGGCTGAGACCGCAACAGACCGCAGGACCCCGCCGCACCCGACCCCCGCCGTACCCGCAGCAGGACCCAACCGAGGAGACCCCCATGCCCACGTTCGACGACGAGATCATGGCCAACATCGAGAAGTCGGTGGCCGAGATCCCCCACCCCTCGCAGCCGAAGGGCACCAACCTCTACGGCTCGACGAAGATCTTCCCGGACTACCAGGCGAGCGAGGGCCAGAGCTACCTCACGCTCGTGCACGGCATCCCGCACGAGAGCTCGGTGAGCTTCGTCGCCGTGCTCCAGGCGACCCGGGCGCTGCGCAAGGGCTTCGAGTCGGCGCTCTACTTCTACGGCCCCGGCGCCCTGGCCTGCGTCGACACCCGTGGCTTCCCGACGACCGGCGACGTCGCCTTCCCGGGCAACCAGAACATGAACGACTCGATCAAGACGTTCGTGAAGGAGGGCGGCACGGTCTTCTGCTGCCGCTTCGGGCTCGCGCTCCACGGCAGCCGCGAGGAGGACCTCATCGAGGGCGTCATCCCCGCGCACCCGCTCGACGTGCAGGACGCGGTCATCCACTACGCCAACAAGGGCGCCATCATCAACTCCGTCTACAACCTCTGAGGGCCGGACGATGACCGCACCGGCCCCCTCCACCCGGGTGGACGTCGCCATCCAGGGCATCCGTCTCCTCGACGCCCCCGTCGCGCGCCGTGCCGGCGCGGGACCCAGCGACGACGGGCACGTGCTGCTGGGCGGGGTCGGCGCGGCCATCCCCCTCAACCCGCGCAGCCCCTACACGGTCCGGGGCGGCAAGCTGCTGCTCGACGGGGCCGACACCGGCCTCGGCCTCGAGGCCATCCGTCGCCCGCGGTTCTACGACCTGACGACCGCCGACGGCGTGCCCTACGAGCAGATCGCCCGCCTCCACTCCTCGAACGTGCTGGCCACGACGGTCGTGCAGACCTGCGCCCGGTACGCCGAGGCCGAGCGCTGCCGCTTCTGCGCCATCGAGGAGTCGCTGCGGGCGGGCGCCACGGTCGCCGTGAAGACCCCGGCCCAGATCGCCGAGGTGGCCCTCGCCGCCCACGAGCTCGACGGGATCACCCAGGTGGTCATGACGACCGGCACCTCGACGGGCCGCGACCGAGGCGCGACCCACCTGGCCCGCTGCGTGCGTGCGGTGCGCGCCGTGCTGCCCGACCTGCCCATCCAGGTGCAGTGCGAGCCGCCGGGCGACCTCGCCACCATCACCGAGCTCAAGGAGGCGGGCGCCAGCTCGATCGGCATCCACGTCGAGTCGCTCGACGACGACGTGCGCCGCCGCTGGATGCCGGGCAAGGGCAGCGTGCCGATGGCCGAGTACCGTGCCGCCTGGGCCGAGGCCGTCCGCGTCTTCGGCTGGAACGAGGTCTCGACCTACGTGCTCGTCGGTCTCGGCGAGGACCCCGACGAGCTCGTCGCCGCGGCGGCCGACCTCATCGCCATGGGCGTCTACCCCTTCGTCGTCCCCTTCCGGCCCCTCGCGGGCACCCTCGCGACCGACGTCGACCACGTGCCGGCCCCCGACCCGCGGGTGGTCGCCGACGTGACCACCCGGGTCGCGGCGCTCCTGCGCACGGCCGGGATGGCCAGCGCCGACCAGTCGGCCGGCTGCGCGGCCTGCGGCGCCTGCTCGGCGCTCTCGTGCGAGGGGGCCTGAGGTGACGCTCGACCTGCACGTCCTCACCGGGGTACGGCGCGACGCCGCTCCCGCGCGCACCCCGGCCCCCGGCTGGTCGGTGGCCGAGGCCGCGTCAGGGGCGGAGCACGCGGCGTACCGGCGCCTGCGGCGCGACGTGTTCGTCGCCGAGCAGGGGCTGTTCGCCCACGACGACCTTGACGACCTCGACGACGACCCGCGCACCGTCGTGCTGCTCGCCCGGGCCTCCGACGGGACCGTGCTGGGCGGCGTGCGCCTCCACCCGGCGCCCGAGGCCGACGGCTCCGTCCGCGCCCGCGACATCGGCTGGTGGCGGGGGAGCCGGCTGGTGGTCGCCCCCGGTGCCCGCAGCGTCGGGCACCTCGGCCCGGCACTCGTGCGGGCCGCCTGCGCCCGCGCCGAGGCGGAGGGCGCGCTGCGGTTCGACGCCGTCGTGCAGGCCGCGAACGAGCGGCTCTTCACGCGGCTCGGCTGGCGCACCCGGGCCTCGGTGACCGCGCACGGCACGCCGCACGTCGTCATGGACTGGCCGATCGACCGCGTGCAGCGGCTGGCCGACGCCACGAAGGCGGCGCTCGGCCGCCTGCTGGACCCGCTGCGGGCGGGGGTGCCGGCGGGGTACGTCGGGGACGACGCCGCTCCGGTCCCCGGCGCCGCCGGGCTCGTCGCCGCCTGCGACGCGATCCTGCCGTCGATGGTGGAGCGCGACCCCGAGTGGGCGGGCTGGTGCGCCGTGCTCGTCAACGTCAACGACCTCGCCGCGATGGGCGCCCACCCCGTCGGCCTGCTCGACGCGGTCGGGGCCCGCGACGCCTCCTTCGCGCGGCGCGTGCTCCGCGGCCTCGGCGACGCCGCCGCCGCGTGGGGCGTGCCGGTGCTCGGCGGCCACACGCAGCTCGGCGTGCCCGCGGCGCTGTCGGTGACCGCGCTCGGCCGCACCGACGACGCCCTGCCGCGGCCCGTGCCCGGGGGCGGCGGCCGCGCCGGCGACGTCCTCCGGGTGACCGCCGACCTCGGTGGCGGCTGGCGGCCGGGCTACACCGGGCAGCAGTGGGACTCCACCTCCCGCCGGCGGCCCGAGCAGCTGCGGGCGCAGGCCCGCGTCGTACCGGCCCTGGCGCCCACCGCCGCCAAGGACGTCTCGATGAGCGGCCTCGTCGGCACCACGGGGATGCTCGCCGAGGCGAGCGGCTGCCGCGCCGTGCTCGACGTCGCGGCGATCCCCACCCCCGCCGACGCGCGTGCCGGCGACTGGCTCACCTGCTTCCCGGGCTTCGCCGTCGTCACCGCCGAGCGCCCCTCGGCCGCGGTGCACCCCCCGCTCGCCGCGCTGCCCGACCACGTCGACACCGCCCGCTGCGGCGCGCTGACCCCGGGGACCGGGGTCGGGCTGCGCTGGCCGGACGGCGTCGTCACCGAAGCCGTCCGTCACACCGTCACAGGAATGGGACCCGCATGAGCACGCCCACCACCACCCCGTCGGCCGGCGCTGTCGCCGCCGTCTGCGCCGGCTTCGGCCGCGACGTCGAGGAGAACCTCGCCCAGGTCGCCGCCCACGTGGAGGCCGCCCGCGCCCAGGGCGTCCGCCTGCTCGCGCTGCCCGAGGCCTGCCTCGGCGGCTACCTCTCCGTCCTCGGCCGCGGCCGGGACGGCAGCGGCGACGAGCTGCCGGCGGACCTGCCGCCCGTCATGGACCTCGACGGTCCCGAGCTGCGCCGCGTCGCCGCGATCGCCCGCGACATGACGCTCGTCGTCGGGCTGTGCGAGTCCGACGGCACGGAGCGCTACAACACGGCCGCCATCGTCACCGGCGACGGCGTCGTCGGGGCGCACCGCAAGGTGCACCAGCCGCTGGGGGAGAGCCTCTTCTACGCTGCGGGCGACACCTACGCCGCGTTCGACACGCCGGCCGGCCGCGTCGGGGCGCTCATCTGCTACGACAAGGCGTTCCCCGAGGCGGCCCGGGCGCTCGCGCTCGACGGGGCCGAGGTCGTCGCCTGCATCTCCGCCTGGCCCGCGTCCCGCACGTCCGGGGCCGCGGACATCGCCCAGGACCGCTGGACGACCCGGTTCAATCTGTTCGACGCCGCCCGGGCGCTCGAGAACCAGGTCGTGTGGGTCGCCTCCAACCAGCACGGCACCTTCGGGTCGTTGCGGTTCGTCGCCCACGCGAAGGTCGTGGGCCCGGGCGGCGACGTGCTCGCCAGCACGGGCACCGGTGCGGGCCTCGCCGTCGCCCACGTCGACGTGCCGGCCGCCCTCGAGACCGCGCGGCGGGCGATGTTCCACCTCGGTGACCGCCGTCCCGACACCTACCCGGCGACCCTCGCGCAGGGCGCCCCGACGCGGGAGCCGGTCCGTGCCTGAGGCCACCTTCACCGTGCGCTGGCCCGACGGCGCCGTCACCGACTGCTGGTCGCCCTCGCTCGTCGTCCACGACCACCTCGACGAGGGCGCCACCTACACCGTCGCGGAGTTCACGCGCCGCTCCGCCGCGGCGCTGGCGGAGGGCAGCGAGCGGGTGCGGGCGAAGTTCGGCTTCGCGTGCACCGCCTCCGCCGCGTCGCTCGACCGCATCGAGCTCCGCGCCGCCACCCACCCGCCGGACGCCGAGGTCGAGGTGCTGCGCCTGTTCCCGCCCCTGCCCGCGGCCCTGCCTGCGTCCCTCCCCCAGGAGGCTCCCCGATGAGCACCGCACCCACCCTGCACCGCACCGGCGTCGTCGTGGTCGGCGGTGGCCAGGCCGGCCTGTCGACCAGCTGGTACCTCACCCGCGACGGCGTCGACCACGTCGTGCTCGAGGCCGGCACGGCCACCCACGAGTGGGCCGACACCCGTTGGGACGCCTTCACCCTCGTGACCCCCAACTGGCACTGCCGGCTGCCCGGCTGGTCCTACGACGGACCTGACCCGGACGGCTTCATGACGCGGGACGAGGTCGTCGCGTGGCTCGCGGGCTACCCGGCGAGCTTCGGCGCCCCGCTCCGCGAGCACACCCGCGTCACCGCGCTCACCGAGCGCGAGGGCGGCGGCTTCGTCGTCGACGCGGTCGGTCCGGCCGGGCCGGAGGTGTGGGAGGCCGACCAGGCCGTCGTGGCGACCGGTGGCTACCACGTGCCGATCGTGCCCGCCTGGGCCCCGGCGCTGTCGCCGTCCGTGACGCAGCTGCAGTCGGCGGACTACCGCAACCCCGACGCGCTCCCCGACGGCGAGGTGCTCGTCGTCGGGACCGGCCAGTCCGGCGCCCAGATCGCCGAGGACCTCCACCTCGCCGGACGGCGGGTCCACCTCGCGGTCGGCGACGCGCCGCGGGTCGCCCGTCGGCACCGCGGCCGCGACGTCATGACGTGGCTGGCCGAGATGGGGCTCTACGACACGTCGGTGGCGCAGTACCCCGGCGGTCTCGCCGCCCGCGAGAAGACCAACCACTACGTGACGGGCCGCGACGGCGGGCGCGACATCGACCTGCGGGCGTTCGCGGCCGAGGGGATGCGGCTCTACGGGCTGCTCGACGGCCTCGAGGCGGGCAGCGGCACGACGCTGACGTTCCGCCCCACCCTGCGGGCCGCGCTCGACGCCGCGGACGACACCTACCGGTCCATCTGCCGCGACGTCGACCGCTGGATCGAGGCGCGCAACGCGGAGGGGGCCGGGATCGACGCGGCGCCGGCTGCGCCGTACGAGCCCGTCTGGGAGCCCGAGGCCGAGCCGACGGCGCTCGACCTCGCGGCGGCCGGCGTCACGAGCGTGGTGTGGGCGATCGGCTACCGCCCGGACTACCGCTGGGTGCGCGTCGGGGTCTTCGACGGCACGGGGCGACCCACCCACACGCGCGGCGTGACCGCGGTGCCGGGGCTCTACTTCCTGGGCCTGCCGTGGCTGCACACGTGGGGCTCGGGCCGCTTCCTCGGGATCGCGGCCGACGCGGAGCACGTCGCCGGCTGCATCACCGGACGCCCGACCCGCACGACGCCGCCGGCGTCGGAGCTCGCGCGCGCGGTGTCGCCGGGACCGTGGGGCCGTGCCGCGCAGGTCGAGCCCGCCGCGGCGGCCGCGCGCTAGGGTCACCGGCCGTGCCCGCCCTCCGCATCGCCGCCGTCGCCGCCCACTTCGGGCGGGACGTGCAGCGTGCCCTCGCGAAGGTCGAGGGCATCATCGGCGACGCCCGGGCGGCGGGCGCGGGCCTGCTCGTGCTGCCGGACGCGACGCTGGGCGGCTACCTCTCCGACCTCCGCCACCCCGACCCGGCCGCGCTGCCGCCGGCGCTGGCCGAGGACGCGTGGGAGGTGCAGCGCATCGTCGCGCTGGCGCGGGAGATGGTGGTCTGCTTCGGGTACGCCGAGGAGGTCGTCGTCGACCGTCCCGGCGACCCCGCGGGACCGGAGGTGCGGCTCTACAACACGGCGCTCGCCGTGACGGGGGACGGCGTGCTCGGCCGGCACCGCAAGGTGCACCAGCCGGCGGGGGAGTCGCTCGTCTACGCCGCGGGGACGACGTTCGAGGCCTTCGACACGCCCGTCGGGCGGCTGGGGATGCTCATCGACTACGACAAGACGTTCCCCGAGGCCGCCCGCACGCTCGCCCTCGACGGAGCACGGCTGCTCGCCTGCCTCTCGGCGTGGCCCGCCAGCGTCACCGACCGCGCCTCCCGCCTCCCGCAGGACCGGCAGTCGCGCCTCTTCGACCTGTACGACGCGGCCCGCGCCGCCGAGAACCAGGTCGTCTGGGTGTCGTCGAACCAGACCGGCGTGATGGGCGGGCTGCGCTTCCTCGGCCAGGCCAAGGTCGTCGGTCCCGGCGGCGACGTGCTGGCGCGCACCTCGTCCAAGGGCGGCCTCGCGCTGGCCGAGGTGGACGTCGACGTCGAGGTCGCCCGCGCCCGACGGCTGCTCCACCACCTCGCCGAGCGCTCGCCCGCGGCGTACGGGAGCCTGGGCGGGTGAGGATCGCGCTCCTGACCTACTCGACGAAGCCGCGCGGCGGCGTCGTCCACACGCTCGCGCTCGCGGAGGCGCTCGTCGGGCTGGGGGCGGAGGTCGACGTCTGGACGCTCGGTCGCGGCGGCGACCGCGCCTTCTTCCGGCCGGTCGCGCCGGGCGTCGGGGTGCACGCCGTGCCCTTCGCGGCCCGCGACGACGAGAGCGTCGGCGAGCGGATCCTGCGGTCGATCGAGGTGCTGGGAGCGGCCCTCCGGGACGCCGGGGAGCAGTACGACGTCGTGCACGCCCAGGACTGCATCTCGGCCAACGCCGCGCTCGGCGCGGGGCTGCCGTGCCGGCGCACCGTGCACCACCTCGACACGTTCACGACCCCTGAGCTCGTCGCCTGCCACGACCGCGCGGTCACGCTGCCCACCCACCTGCTCTGCGTGTCCGCGTCGGTCGCCGCCGAGGTCGCCGACGGGTGGGGACGGACGCCCGTGGTGGTGCCCAACGGGGTCGACGCCCGCCGGTTGGCGGGCGGCGCCGGTGACGCGGTCGGCCGGGCGACGTGGGCCGCCCACCTGGGGCGCTACGTGCTGGCCCTCGGCGGGATCGAGCCTCGCAAGGGCACGCTCGACCTGCTCGAGGCGTTCGCCGTGCTGCGGGCCTCGTCGCCCGACCACGCCGACCTCGAGCTGGTGGTCGGCGGAGGCGAGACGCTCTTCGACTACCGCGACTACCGGGCCGCGTTCGACGCCCGTGCGGCGGAGCTGGACGTGACGCCGGTGGTGCTGGGCCCGGTGTCCGACCCCGACCTGCCGTCCCTCGTCGCCGAGGCCGCGGTGCTCGGCTTCCCGTCCACGAAGGAGGGCTTCGGGCTCGCCGCGATGGAGGCGCTCGCAGCGGGGGTGCCGGTCGTCTGCCGTGACCTGCCCGTGCTGCGGGAGGTCTTCGGGTCGGCGGTCCTGTTCGGGGCGTCGGTGCCGGAGCTGGTCGACGCGCTCGACCGGGCGCTGCGCGCGCCCGTGGACCCGGACGTCGGGCGGGCGCTCGCCGCGTCGTACACGTGGGAGAGCGCCGCGCGGCAGCACCTGGAGTGGTACGGCGCCTGAACCCCTCCCGGTCGTCACCGCACCGGCCTAGGGTGCTGCGCATGAGGCGGCGCCCCCACGAGAACGTGCTCACGGTGCTCGTCGACCCCGCCGTGCTGCACGACCTCGAGCTCGAGCTGGTCGGGCGCGACCTCTGGCTGTGGCCGGTGCGCACGGCGGGCGTCTACCGCGACGGGGCGCAGGCGGCGCGGGTGATCCGCCGCCGCATGGTCGAGGCTCGTCGCGGGGCCTGGGACGACGCCGCGCGCTGGGTGCCGGTGTGGATCGCGTTCGGCGACACCTGGCGGCGCGGCGTCGACCCGCTGCCGTGGGCGGCGCACGCGGAGCTGTACGACGCGCTGACGCCCTACGCGGCGCACGTGCGCTACCGGAAGGGGCTAGCGGGGGTCCCGCGACTGCGCGTCACGCGCGAGGCGGCCTGAGGCCTCCGGGGCCCCGTCCCGGGGGCCACGAGATGTGCGGCTGGGACAGGTCTGGCCGAGCTGGCGACGCGCCAACGTCCCAGTTCGGGGCCGGTGCCGGCCCGACCTCCTTGCCCCCGTGGTTAACGAACGCTAACCTCGCTGGTTAGCAACCGCTAACCACCGCAGGAGGGCCCGCCGATGTTCGAGCTGTCACGGGAGCACGAGGAGTTCCGTCGCTCCGTGCGCGAGTTCGCGGAGGCGGAGATCGCTCCGCACGCCGCGCGCTGGGACCGCGAGCACCACTTCCCGACCGACGTCGTGCACAAGATGGGCGACCTGGGGCTGTTCGGGCTGACGGCGCCGGAGGAGTACGGCGGCGCGGGACTCGAGGGCTCCGACGGCGGGTTCACGTCCCTGTGCCTCGCGATCGAGGAGCTCGGTCGCGTCGACCAGTCGATGGGCATCACGCTGCAGGCCGGGGTGGGCCTCGGCATCAACCCCGTCCTCACCTACGGCACCGACGCGCAGAAGGAGCAGTGGCTGCCCGACCTCGTGGCCGGACGCACGCTCGCGGGCTTCGGCCTCACCGAGCCCGGCGCCGGCTCGGACGCGGGCGCGACCGCCACGAAGGCCCGCCTCGACGGCGACGAGTGGGTGATCGACGGCGCCAAGCAGTTCATCACCAACTCCGGCTCCGCCATCACGAGCCTCGTCAACATCACGGCCCGCACGGGCACGCGGGAGAACGGCCGCCCGGAGATCAGCACCCTCATGGTGCCGGCCGGCACGCCGGGCTTCACCGCGGAGAAGGCCTACGACAAGCTCGGGTGGCACGCCTCCGACACCCACCCGCTGAGCTTCGAGGACTGCCGCGTCCCGGCCGAGAACCTCCTCGGCGAGCGCGGGCGGGGCTACGCGCAGTTCCTCGCCACGCTGGACGACGGCCGCGTCGCGATCTCGGCCCTCAGCGTCGGCTGCATGCAGGCGTGCCTCGACCTGTGCGTCGCCTACGCCGGTGAGCGCCAGACCTTCGGCGGCCCGATCGGCCGCAAGCAGGGCGTCGCCTTCCAGATCGCCGACCTCGAGGTGATGCTCCAGGCGGGCCGGATGCTGACCTACCGCGCAGCGGCGATGAAGGACGCGGGCGCGCCGTACCAGCAGTTCAAGCACGCCGCCTCGATCGCCAAGCTGCAGACCACGGAGGCGGCGGTGACGGCGACGCGGATCGCGACGCAGGTGTTCGGCGGCTACGGGTTCATGGAGGAGTACCCGGTGGCGCGGTTCTACCGCGACGCCAAGGTGCTCGAGATCGGCGAGGGCACCTCCGAGGTGCAGCGCATGCTCATCGCCCGCGGCCTCGGTCTCCCGGTCGAGTGAGGGCGCGATGACCACGAAGCGGATCACCCAACGCGGGCTGTGGTTCGAGGAGTTCGAGGTCGGCACGACCTACGAGCACCGCCCCGGCCGCACCGTCACGGAGGCCGACAACGTCCTCTTCACGACGCTGACGATGAACACCCAGCCGCTCCACCTCGACGCCGCGGAGAGCGAGCAGACCGGCCCGTTCCACGAGCGGCTCGTGAACTCGATGTTCACCCTGTCCACGCTCGTCGGCCTCTCCGTGGCCCAGCTGACGCAGGGCACGATCGTCGCGAACCTCGGGTTCACCGAGATCGCCTTCCCGGCGCCGGTGCGGCACGGCGACACGATCTACGCCGAGACGCTCGTCGTCGACAAGCGGCCCTCCTCGAGCCGGCCGGGGGAGGGCGTCGTCACGCTCGCCCACACCGCCCGCAACCAGCGCGGCGAGGTCGTCGCGACGGCGACGCGGAAGACCCTCGTGCGCGTGCGGCCGGACCAGCCCCAGCAGGATCCCGCGTGAGCGCCTGGCTCCCCGGCCCCGGCTGGCTGTTCTGCCCGGCCGACCGGCCGGAGCGCTACGTCAAGGCCCTCGGCCGCGCCGACGTCGTCATCCTCGACCTCGAGGACGCCGTCGCCCGGCCGGCGAAGGCCGCCGCTCGCGACGCCGTGCGCCGCCTCGCGGAGACCGGCGACCTCGACCTCGAGCGCACCGTCGTGCGGGTCAACGCGGCCGACGACGCCGAGGAGCACGCGCACGACGTGGCGCTGCTCGCCGCGGCGGGGGTACGGCGCGTGATGCTCGCCAAGGCCGAGGAGCCGGCCGCGGTCGCCGCGCTGGCCGCCGGGGGCGCGCACGAGGTGCTGCCGCTGCTGGAGACGCCGCGCGGCATCGAGGACGCCGGTCGGATCGCGGCCACGGACGGTGTCGTCGCCGTCATGTGGGGCGCCGACGACCTCGTCGCCGCGATGGGCGGCACGGGCAGCCGACGGGCCGACGGGAGCTACCGCGACGTGGCGCGCTACGCCCGTGAGCGCACGCTGATCGCCGCCAAGGCCCACGGCCGGCTCGCGCTCGACGCCGTGCACATGGACATCGCCGACACCGACGGTCTCGCCGCCGCCGCCGAGGACGCCGCCGCCGTGGGCTTCGACGCCACGGTCGCGATCCACCCGAGCCAGGTCGCCGTCATCCGGGCGGCCTACGCGCCGAGCCCGGAGCGGCTCGCGTGGGCGGAGGGACTGCTCGCGGCGTACCCCGACGGTCTGTCCGGCGCCGGCGGCGTCGGCACCTACGAAGGCCGGATGGTCGACGGCCCGATCTTCGCCCAGGCACGCACCGTGCTGCGCCGGGCGGCAGCGACGAGCCAGCAGAAGGGTGGAGAAGCATGAGCCTCCGGGAGGTGACCGCGGAGCTGCGGTCGCGGATGGCGGCCCTGACCGCCGGACGGGCGGGCGGCGGCGAGGCCGCGCGCCGCAAGCACACCGACCGCGGGAAGCTGCTGGTGCGCGACCGCGTCGACCGGCTCCTCGACCCCGGCAGCCCGTTCCTCGAGCTGGCGCCGCTGGCCGCGACGGGCATGTACGGCGCACCCGACGCCGCCCCCGACGCCCCCGACGCGGTGCCCTCGGCGGGCGTCGTCGCCGGCATCGGCCTCGTGCACGGCCGCCCCGTCATGGTCGTCGCCAACGACGCCACCGTGAAGGGCGGCACCTACTACCCGATGACGGTCAAGAAGCACCTCCGGGCGCAGGCCGTCGCCGCCGAGCACCACCTGCCGTGCATCTACCTCGTCGACTCGGGCGGTGCGTTCCTGCCGATGCAGGACGAGGTCTTCCCCGACCGCGAGCACTTCGGCCGGATCTTCTTCAACCAGGCGCAGCTCTCCGCGCGCGGCATCCCGCAGCTCGCCGCCGTCATGGGCTCGTGCACCGCCGGCGGCGCCTACGTGCCGGCCATGAGCGACGAGACCGTCATCGTCCGCGAGCAGGGCACGATCTTCCTCGGCGGTCCGCCGCTGGTGAAGGCCGCGACGGGCGAGGTCGTCACCGCGGAGGAGCTCGGCGGCGGCGACGTCCACGCCCGCACCTCCGGCGTGGTCGACCACCTCGCCGACGACGACGACCACGCGCTGGCCATCCTGCGCTCGATCGTCGCCACGCTGCCGGCCCCGCCCGCGCTGCCCCCGACGGCGGAGGAGCCCGAGCCCCCGGCGTACCCCCTCGACACCATCTACGACGTCGTCCCCTCCGACACCCGGCAGCCGTACGACGTGCGCGAGGTCATCCGCCGCGTCGTCGACGGGTCGCGGTTCCACGAGTTCAAGCAGCTGTACGGCGAGACGCTCGTCTGCGGCTTCGCGCGGGTCGAGGGGCACGAGGTCGGGATCGTCGCCAACAACGGCATCCTCTTCAGCTCCTCGGCGCTCAAGGGCGCCCACTTCGTGGAGCTCTGCAACGCGCGGAAGATCCCGCTGCTGTTCCTGCAGAACATCACGGGCTTCATGGTCGGGCGGGAGTACGAGAACGGCGGCATCGCCCGCGACGGCGCCAAGCTGGTGACGGCCGTGGCGAGCAGCGTCGTGCCGAAGCTGACCGTCGTCATCGGCGGATCCCACGGAGCGGGCAACTACGGGATGTGCGGGCGGGCCTACGACCCGCGGTTCCTGTGGATGTGGCCCAACGCCCGCATCTCCGTCATGGGCGGCGAGCAGGCGGCCAGCGTGCTCTCGACGGTCCGTCGGGACGGCGTCGAGGCGCGCGGCGGCGAGTGGAGCGCCGAGGACGAGGAGGCGTTCAAGGCGCCGATCCGGGAGCAGTACGAGACCCAGGGCTCCGCCTACTACTCCACCGCCCGGCTCTGGGACGACGGCGTCATCGACCCCGCCGACACCCGTCGCGTCGTCGGCATGGCCCTCGCGCTCGCCGCGCAGGCCGCCGCCGTCGAACCGATCCCGCAGCCGTCCTACGGCGTCTTCCGAATGTGAGTGCCATGAACCTCTCGACCGTGCTCGTCGCCAACCGCGGCGAGATCGCGCTGCGCGTCTTCCGCACCTGCCGCGACCTCGGCCTCCGCACCGTCGCCGTCGTCTCGCCCGCTGACGCGGGCGCCCCGCACGCCCGGGCGGCGGACGTCGCCGTGCCGGTGCCGGGCTACCTCGACGGCGACGCGATCCTCGCCGCCGCCCGCGCCGCGGGTGCCGACGCGATCCACCCCGGCTACGGCTTCCTGTCGGAGAACGCCGGCTTCGCCCGTGCCGTGCAGGCCGCCGGCCTCACCTGGATCGGACCGTCGCCCGAGGTCATCGACCTCATGGGCCGCAAGGACCGGGCCCGGGCGGCGGCGGAGGAGGCGGGTGTGCCGGTCGTGCCGTCGTACCCCCTCGACGCGGACCCCGCGACCCTCGACTACCCGGTGCTCGTCAAGGCCGCCGCGGGCGGGGGCGGCAAGGGAATGCGCGTGGTGCGCTCGGCCGCCGAGCTGTCCGACGCCCTGGGCGCGGCACGACGCGAGGCCGTCGCGGCGTTCGGTGACGACACGCTGATCGTGGAGAAGTACGTCGAGCGCGGCCGCCACGTCGAGGTGCAGGTGCTCGGCGACCACCACGGCTCCGTGGTGCACCTCGGTGACCGCGACTGCTCGGCGCAGCGGCGCCACCAGAAGGTGCTCGAGGAGGCGCCCGCCCCCGCGCACTCCGCTGCCGAGGCCGAGCGCGCCGCCCAGCGCTGCGACGACGCCGTGCGGCTGGCCGCGGCGGTCGGCTACGAGGGGGCGGGGACCGTCGAGTTCCTGCTCGACGTCGACTCCGGCCGGCACTACTTCCTCGAGATGAACACCCGCCTCCAGGTCGAGCACCCGGTGAGCGAGCTCGTCATGGGTACCGACCTCGTGCGGCTGCAGCTGCAGGTCGCCGGCCGGGCGGGCGGACCGCTGCGGCAGGAGGACCTCGTGCCCCGCGGCCACGCCATCGAGGCGCGCGTCTACGCCGAGGACGCCTGGGGCGGGTTCCTGCCGCAGGCGGGCACGGCGTCGTACGTCGCGTGGCCGGCCCCGCGCGGCGGCGGGGGTCCGGTGGGCGGTGGCGTCGTCGTGCGCACCGACCACGCGCTCGAGTCGGGGCAGGTCGTCTCGACGTCCTACGACCCGATGCTCGGCAAGGTGATCGTGCACGCGCCGACCCGCGAGGCCGCCCGGGCGGCGCTCGTGCGGGCGCTCGACGAGACGGTTGTGCTGGGCGTCACCACCAACACCGGTTTCCTGCGGGCGCTGGTCGCCAGCGACGCGTTCCGCGACGTCGGGCTCCCCGGCGGGCTCGACACCTCGTGGCTCGACCGGGCGGACATCGGCGGTGCCGACCTGCCCGCTCCCGACGAGGCGGCGGCCCGCGCGGCGGTCCTCGAGCGCCTGGCGGCGGAGGACCGGGCCCGCACGCGCGGCCCGTTCGCGCTCGACGGGTGGCGGTCGGCGGCAGAGCCCGCGCCGTACGTGGTCCCGTGGTTGGAGGCTCCGTCCGACGGCCCGGGGCACGCGAGCGGCGGGTCGCGCGTGGCCGCGTTGCGGCGTACCGGCCACGCGGTCGAAGCCGTCGTCGACGGACAGCAGTGGCGCTTCGCGGAGCCCGACCCGTTCACGGCGTCGACCGCGGCGGCGGGGGACGGCGCGCTCGTCGCGCCCATGCCGGGCACCGTCACCGGAGTCGCGGTGCAGGTGGGTGACGCGGTCACCGAGGGCGCCGTCGTCGTCACGATGGAGGCGATGAAGATGGAGCTCGCGCTGCGGGCGCCGTTCGACGGCACGGTCACCTCGCTGGCGGTCGCCGTCGGCGACCCGGTGGCGCTCGGGGCGCTGCTCGCGGAGGTGGAGGCGAGCGCGACGTGACCACGGCCTACTTCCAGCGCACGGGGGAGCGGACCTATCGCGCCACCGAGCACACGGGCGGCGCCTGGGACCGGGCGACGCAGCACGTCGCGCCCGCGCTCGGGCTGCTCGTGCACGCCGTCGAGCAGGACCGCGACGCCCGACGGTCGGACGGCCTGCGGATCGCACGCGCGTCGTTCGACATCCTCGGGACGATGCCGCTCGCCGAGGTCGACCTCGACGTGCGGGTGCTGCGGCCCGGCCGGACGATCGAGCTGGTCGAGGCGACGCTCGCCCACGGTGGTCGCCCGGCCGTGGTGCTGCGCGCCTGGCTGCTGGAACCGCGTGCGACCGCCGGGATCGCCGGCACGGACCTCGCCCCGTTGCCGCCCCCGGCGGCGATGACGCCGTGGGACCCGACCACCGTGTGGCCGGGCGGTTTCATCGCGTCAGTGGAGGTACGGCGCGTGCTCACCGCCCCCGGGCGCGGGGCCTTCTGGGTGCGGACGCCCGTGGCGCTCGTCGAGGGCGAGGACGTCTCGCCGGTCGCGCGCGCGGCGGGCCTGTGGGACATCAGCAACGGCATGGTCGCGCGGGCCGACCCGGGGGCCGTGGTGTTCCCCAACGTGGACCTCACGGCGCACGTGACCCGCGAGCCGGTGCTCGAGGACGGGTGGGTCGGGTTCGACACGACACAGACGTACGGCGCGGACGGCCTCGGCCTGACCAGCAGCGTGCTGCACGACGCGGCGGGACCGCTCGGCACGAGCGCGCAGGTGCTGACGGTGCGCCCTTCCGTAGGCTGAGCGGGTGCGCCTCCTCCTGCTCCGCCACGGCCAGACGCCCGCCAACGTCGCGGGCCAGCTCGACACCGCGGCCCCCGGGCTGCCGCTGACCGAGCTCGGTCACCGCCAGGCGGCGGCCCTCGTGCCGGCGCTGGCGGACGAGCCGGTCGTGGCGGTCTACGCCTCGGACCGCACGCGGGCGCAGGAGACGGCCGCGCCGCTGGCCGCGGACCGCGGGTTGGAGGTCGTCGTGCTGCCCGGGCTCGGCGAGATCGCCGCGGGCGACCACGAGATGGGTAGCGGCCGTGAGGCCATCAAGGCCTACCTGACCTGCATCGGCGGCTGGATGCGCGGTGACCTCGCCGGTGGGATGCCCGGCGGCGAGGACGGCGCGGCGTTCCACGCCCGCTTCGACGGCGCCATCCGCGAGATCGTCGCGCGCCACGCGCCCGACGACACCGTGCTCGCGATCTCCCACGGCGCCGCGCTCCGTGCCTGGATCGCGACGCTCCTCGGCGGCATCGACGACGACCACGTGCTCTTCGGCGGCATCCAGAACACCGGCGGCGCGTGGCTCGAGGGCGACGGCGACCGCTGGGAGCTCGTGCGCTGGTCGGAGGACCCCGTCGGCGGCGAGCACCTCGAGGACCACAGCGCCCACGACGTCACCGGCGAGCGGGCCGAGGAGGCCGTGCGCGAGGCCTGACCCCTCGCTCACCCCGGGACGTCATGCGGTGCGGTGCCTCCGGCGACCGGGGCGCATGACGTCCGGAAGGCCGAGGTCGGGGCGCCGCGGGACGTCATGCGGTGCGGTGCCCCCGGCGACCGGGGCGCATGACGTCCGGAGGGGGAGGCGGCCGCGGGGTCTCAGGCCACCGTCGAGCGCCGTACGACGAGCTCCGGCGCCAGCACGATGTGCTCGACCTGGGCGTGCGGGTCCTCGATGACCTCGAGCAGGCGCCCGGTGGCGGCGGCGCCCATCTCGACGGCGGGCTGGCGCACGGAGGTCAGCGGGATGGCGGCTGCGGCGGCGAACTCGTTGTCGTCGTAGCCGACGATGGCGATGTCGTCCGGCACCCGCACGCCCGCGAGGGTCAGCGCCTGCAGCACGCCGAGGGCGATGAGGTCGTTGGCCGCGAAGATCGCGTCGGGCCGGCGGGCGGCGGGCAGGTCGAGCAGCGCGGCCGCCCCGACCCGCCCGGCCTCCACGTCGAGGGTGGGGGAGTCGACGTGCCAGACCTCCCCGCTGCCGTGCTGCTCGACGACCCGGCGCGCGGCCCCGAGGCGGTGCTTGATCTGGGTGAGGCGCTCGGGTCCGCCGAGGAAGGCGATGCGGCATCGCCCGACGTCGAGCAGGTGCTGGGTGGCGAGCGTGCCGCCGAGGGTGTCGTCGACGGACACCGACGAGAACTCGCGGGCGCCGGTCTTGCGGTCGACGACGACGATCGCCGTACCGCGGTCCCGGAGGCGACGCAGCCGGTCGAGCACCTGGCCGGCGGGGGTCACGAGCACTCCGGAGAGGCGCTGCTCGGCGAAGAGGTCGAGGTAGGCCTTCTCCCGCTCGTGGTCCTGGCCGCTGTGGGCCATGACGAGCGGGCGGCCGACGCCGGAGAGCCGTTCCTCCACGCCGCGGGCGACCGCGGTGAAGAACGGGTTCGCGATGTCGAGCACGATCATCCCGATGGAGTCGTTGGTGCCCCGGCGGAGCTGCCGCGCGGCGATGTTGGGCACGAACCCGAGCTCGGCGATGGCCTGCTGCACGCGCTCCCGCGTCGCGGGCGACACCTTCTCGGGGTGGTTCAGGGCGTTGGAGACCGTGCCCGAGGAGACGCCCGCGAGCCGCGCCACGTCCCGCACCTGCGCCTGCATGGCGCGGACGCTAGCACGGGCCGGCGGGGCGTTGACACGATTCAATCCGCCCGTTGACAACGGATCGGGAACCGGCGTACCGTCCGTGACGCCACTCACATTGAAACGATTCAATCGGTTCAGCGCCCGGGTGGCACCACCTGAGGAGGAAGCAGGTCCGATGACCCCGAGCCCGACCACGGCCCCGGCGAACGCGGGCGGCGACGCGCGCCCCGTGCTCGAGATGGCCGACGTGCGCAAGTCGTTCGGCCCCGTCGCCGCGCTGCGCTCCGGCACGCTCACCGTGCGTCCCGGGTCGATCCACGCGCTCGTCGGTGAGAACGGCGCCGGCAAGTCGACGCTCGTGAAGATCGTGGCCGGCGTGCACCGCCGCGACGCCGGCACGCTGCGATTCGAGGGCGACGACGTCGACTTCGCCTCGACGGCCGACTCGAAGGCCGCGGGCATCGCGGTGATCTACCAGGAGCCCACGCTCTTCCCCGACCTCTCGGTCACCGAGAACATCTTCATGGGCCGCCAGCCCCTCGGCCGCGGCCGACGCATCGACCGGGCCGCGATGCTCGCCGAGACCCGCGCGATCTTCGCGCGCCTCGGCGTCGACATCGACCCGCGTCGCCCGGCCCTCGGCCTGTCCATCGCCGACCAGCAGATCATCGAGATCGCCAAGGCCATCTCGCTCGACGCGCGCCTCCTCATCATGGACGAGCCGACCGCCGCGCTCTCCGGGGTCGAGGTCGAGCGGCTCTTCGCGGTGGCCCGCAGCCTGCGCGACGAGGGCCGCGGCCTCGTCTTCATCTCTCACCGCTTCGAGGAGGTCTTCGCCCTCTGTGACGAGGTGACGGTGATGCGCGACGGCGAGTACGTCGCGACCACCCCCATCGCCACCACCACGCCCGACGC
Source organism: Nocardioides alkalitolerans (assembly GCA_038184435.1). Lineage (NCBI taxonomy): Bacteria > Bacillati > Actinomycetota > Actinomycetes > Propionibacteriales > Nocardioidaceae > Nocardioides > Nocardioides alkalitolerans. The sequence continues at coordinate 4,063,923 of CP116227.1, forward strand.
GATCGTCGAGATGATGGTGGGCCGCGAGGTCGGGGAGCTCTTCCCGAAGCAGCCCGCCACCATCGGCGAGACCGTGCTCAAGGTCGAGGGGCTCACCTCCGCGGGCACGTTCCGCGGCATCGACCTCGAGGTGCGCGCCGGCGAGATCGTCGGCCTGGCCGGCCTCGTGGGAGCCGGGCGCAGCGAGATCGCCCGGGCGGTCTTCGGTGTGGACCGGTACGACGCGGGGCGCGTCACCATGCACGGCAAGCCCGTCCCGGCGCGGCGCCCCCGTGCGGCCATCGCCGCCGGCATGGCGTTCGTGCCCGAGGACCGCCGCAAGCAGGGCCTCGTCGTCGACAACTCGGTGGCCCACAACGTCGCGGCCGTCATCCGCACCCGGCTCGACAGGCTGGGGTTCCTCACCAACCGCGCCGAGAACCGCGCGAGCGCCCCGTGGGCCGGCCGCCTCGAGGTGAAGACCAACGCGCTCGACATGCCCGCGACCACGATGAGCGGCGGCAACCAGCAGAAGGTCGTCATCGCCAAGTGGCTGGCGACCGAGCCGACGCTGCTCATCATCGACGAGCCCACCCGCGGCATCGACGTGGGTACGAAGTCGGAGGTGCACCGGCTGCTCTCCGACCTGGCCGGCCAGGGCCTCGCCATCCTCATGATCTCCTCCGAGCTGCCCGAGGTGCTGGGCATGGCCGACCGCGTGCTGGTCGTGCGCGAGGGCGAGATCACCGCCGAGCTCAGCCGCGCCGAGGCCACGCCGGAGGCGGTCATGAAGGCCGCCACCGCGGGCCACGAGTCCACCGGCGAGCTGGCCCCCGTCCTGCCCGACGCCCTCATGAAGGAGGTCAGCGCGTGAGCGCCACCCTCGCCCCGCCGTCCCCCGGCGGCGCCCCGAGCGGGTCCGGAGCGCCCGGCGCCGGAGCGCGCGTCCGCTCGGCCCTCGGCCACGCGGTCCGCTCCCGCGAGATCGCCGTCGCGGTCGTGCTCCTCGTCGTCGTCGCGGCCGCCACGGCGCGCAACGACAGCTTCCTCCTCTCGGGCGACGGGTGGCGCGACCTGCTGCTGACCCCGTCGATCCTCCTGCTGCTCGCCGCCGGCCAGATGCTCGTCATCGTCACCCGCAGCGTCGACCTGTCGGTCGGCTCCACGATGGCCCTGACGGCGTACCTCACGGGGCGCCTCTTCATCGACCAGCCGGGCCTGCCCATCCCCGTCGTCGTGCTCGCGGGCGTGGCCATGGGCGCGCTGCTCGGCGTCGTCAACGGCGTGCTGGTGGCCTACGCCGGAGTGCCCGCCCTCGTCATCACGCTCGGCACGATGTACGTCTACCGCGGCGCCATGCTCAGCTGGGCCGGCAGCGACCGGATCACGGCCGACCAGATGCCCAAGGACTTCCTGTCGCTCGGCACCAGCTCGGTCGTGGGCATCCCGGTGCTGACCATCGTGGCCCTGCTCGTCGTCGCCGCGGTGGGCTACTACCTGCACACCGCCCGCTCGGGCCGGGAGCTCTACGCGATCGGCTCCGACCCGGACGCCGCGCGGCTCTACGGGCTCAAGGTCCCCACCCGGGTGCTGACCGCGTTCGTGCTGTGCGGCGCGCTCGCCGGCCTGGCCGGGGTGCTCCACGCCGCCCGCTACGGCTCGGTGTCGTCCTCGGTCGGCAACGGCATCGAGCTGCAGGCGGTCGGCGCCGCGGTCATCGGCGGCGTCGCGATCTTCGGCGGCAGCGGCACGGTGTGGGGCGCCGCCATCGGTGCCGTGCTCCTCGTGACCATCAACCGGGCCCTGCCCATCCTCGGCATCCCGGAGTTCTGGCAGCGCGCCGTCGTCGGCGCGCTCATCCTCGGCGCCGTCGTGCTCGACCGCCTCCTCGCGGCCCGGCGCGCCCGCCGCCTCGACGAAGAGAGGGAGGACTGATGTCCGCCTCCACCCCCACCCGCGGCACCGCTCCCGTGGGGCTGAGCAAGGGCGAGGCGCGCACCTACGCGTCGTACGCCCGCCCCGCGTGGCAGCGCTGGCTGCTGACCCGCGAGACGGCCGTCATCCTGCTGCTCGCCGTGGTCTTCGCCTGGGCGACCTCGTCGGTGCCGAACTTCGACGGCCCCCTGACGCTCTACTACCTGTTCCTCGACCTGATGCCGATCCTGCTCATCGCGCTGCCGATGACGCTGGTGATCATCACCGGTGAGATCGACCTGTCGGTCGCCAGCACCGTCGTGCTCACCAGCGCGGTCACCGGCCTGCTGACGATCGACGCCGGCTGGGGCTTCGGCCAGGCGGCGCTGGTCGCCATCGCGGTCGGTGCGCTCTGCGGCCTGTTCAACGGGTTCCTGGTGGGGTACGTCGGGCTGCCGTCGCTGGCCGTCACCATCGGCACGCTGGCTCTCTACCGGGGCATCGCCGTCGGCCTGCTCGGCACCGAGGCCAAGACCGGCTTCCCCGAGGAGTGGACCGACCGGGTCAAGGAGCGGATCGGGGAGACCAGCTACCCGCAGGTGCTCGTCGTCTTCGGCGTGCTCGCCGTCGTCTTCGTGCTCCTGCTCCACTTCTCCGGCTTCGGCCGCGGGGTCTACGAGATCGGCCTGAACGACGAGGCCGCCCGGTTCTCCGGCGTCGACGTCGCCCGCACCAAGCTGCTGCTCTTCGTGCTCGCCGGGGCCGTCTCCGGCCTGGCGGGCGTCTACTACACGCTCCGCTACGACCTGGCCCGCGGCGACGCGGCCAACGGCCTCGAGCTGCAGGTCATCGCGGCCGTCCTCCTCGGCGGCGTGTCGATCTTCGGCGGCCGCGGCGCCCTCCACGGCGTCGTCGCCGGCGTGCTCCTCATCGGTGTCATCTCCAGCGCGATGCGTCTGCAGGGTGAGACCGAGAACGTCACCACCATCGTGATCGGCCTGCTGCTGATCGCCTCCGTGGTGACCCCCAGCTTCCTCTCGTGGGTCTCGGGGCGCCTGCCCGCAGGAGTGAAGGGCGCGTTCTCGCGCTCGCGTCGGACCTGACGCACCTCCGTTCCACCCGTTCCTCCAGCAGCACCCAGCAGCACCACTCGATCCCGGGCACCGCCCCGACCGAAAGGCAGAACGATGAAGTTCAACACCCGGCGCGCGACCGCGCTCGTCGCCCTCACCCTCGCTGCGAGCACGGCCCTCACCGCCTGCGGCGGCGGCGACGGCGGCAGCGGCGACTCGGCCGAGACCATCACCTTCCTCCCGAAGAACCTCGGCAACCCCTACTTCGACGCCTCCAGCACCGGTGGCGAGAACGCGGTCGAGGCCTTCGGCGGCACGTTCGAGGAGGTCGGCCCGACCAACGCGACGCCCGACGCGCAGGTCCCCTTCATCAACACGGCCGCGCAGCAGGGCGTGGGCGCCCTCGTCATCTCGGCCAACGACCCGACCGCCCTGGGCGACGCGCTCGAGGAGGCCCGTGACGCGGGCGTCAAGGTCGTCACCTTCGACTCCGACGTGGACGCCGAGTACCGCGACCTCTTCGTCAACCAGGCCACCGCGGAGGGCATCGCCGAGGCGCAGGTCGACCTGGTCGCCGAGCAGATCGGTGGCGAGGGCGAGGTCGCGATCCTGTCGGCCGCGGCCAACGCCACCAACCAGAACGCCTGGATCGACCTCATGGAGGAGTACGCCGCCTCGGAGTACCCCGACATCGACATCGTCGAGACCGTCTACGGCGACGACGACGACCAGACCTCGTTCGACAAGACGGCGGCGCTGCTGCAGTCGCACCCCGACCTCAAGGGCATCATCAGCCCGACCACGGTCGGCATCGCCGCCGCGGCGCGCTACCTCTCGACGTCGCAGTACAAGGGCCAGGTCGCGCTGACCGGTCTCGGCACGCCCAACCAGATGCGCGAGTACCTCGAGGACGGCACCGTCACCGCGTTCGCGCTGTGGAACCCGGAGGAGCTCGGCTACCTGGCCGCGTACGCCGCCCACGCGCTGGTCGAGGGCGACATCACCGGCGAGGAGGGCGACACCTTCGAGGCCGGCGACCTCGGTGAGTACACCGTCGGCGCCAACGGCGAGGTCGTCCTCGGCGAGCCGACCGTCTTCACGGTCGACAACGTCGGCGACTTCGACTTCTGATCCACCCGACCCGTGGGGCCGGCACCCGCCAGCCCCACGGGGCGAGCCCGACCGCTGATTGAAACGATTCAACACCTGACCCGAGGAGGGCGCATGGAGCGCGTCTGCTTCCAGCTGCAGGTCCGGCCGGACCGCCTGGAGGAGTACGCCGAGCGGCACGCCGCCGTCTGGCCCACGATGCTCGAGGCGCTCCGCGACGCCGGGTGGCGCAACTACTCGTTGTTCCTCCGGCCCGACGGCCTCCTCATCGGGTACGTCGAGGTCGAGGGCACCCTCGCCGAGGCCCAGGCCGCGATGGCGGCGACCGAGGTCAACGCCCGCTGGCAGGCCGAGATGGGCGCGTTCTTCGTCGACCTCGAGGGCGCCGCCCCCGACACCGGGTTCGTGCGGCTCGCGGAGGTCTTCCACCTGGAGGACCAGCTCGCCGCCGCCGACCTGCCCGTGAGCACCCCCGTCAGCACCCCCGTCAGCACCCCCGCCGCACCGACCGACCCCACCACCCGCCGTACCGAGGGAGAGCCCGCATGACCAGCTTCGCCGACATCACGCCCACGCTGGAGCGTCTGGCGATCGAGGTCCCGTCCTGGGCCTACGGCAACTCGGGCACCCGCTTCAAGGTCTTCGGCACGCCCGGCACGCCCCGCTCGGTGGAGGAGAAGATCGCCGACGCCGCGACGGTGAACCGCTTCACCGGTCTCGCCCCGGCCGTCGCGCTCCACATCCCGTGGGACCTCGTGGACGACTGGGCGGCGCTGCGCCGCTACGCCGAGGACCAGGGCATCGCGCTCGGCACGATCAACTCCAACACGTTCCAGGACGACGACTACAAGCTCGGCGCCCTGACGCACACCGACCCGAAGATCCGCCAGAAGGCGATCGACCACCACTTCGAGTGCATCGACGTCATGGACGCGACCGGCTCGCGCGACCTCAAGATCTGGCTGGCCGAGGGGTCGAACTACCCGGGCCAGGCCGACATGCGCGGCCGCCAGGACCGCCTCTCCGAGTCGCTGGCCGCGATCTACGAGCGGCTGGGCGAGACGCAGCGCCTCGTGCTCGAGTACAAGTTCTTCGAGCCGGCCTTCTACCACACGGACGTGCCGGACTGGGGCACGTCGTACGTGCAGGTGAGCGCCCTCGGCGACCGCGCGAAGGTCTGCCTCGACACCGGTCACCACGCGCCGGGCACCAACATCGAGTTCATCGTGGCGCAGCTGCTGCGGCTCGGGAAGCTCGGCTCGTTCGACTTCAACTCGCGCTTCTACGCCGACGACGACCTCATCGTGGGTGCGGCCGACCCGTTCCAGCTCTTCCGGATCATGGTCGAGGTGATCCGCGGCGGCGGCCTCGACGAGGGCTCCGACGTCGCGCTGATGCTCGACCAGTGCCACAACATCGAGAAGAAGATCCCGGGCCAGATCCGCTCCGTGCTCAACGTGCAGGAGATGACCGCCCGCGCGCTGCTGCTCGACCGGGAGGCGCTCACGGCCGCCCAGGAGGCCGGCGAGGTGCTCGACGCCCACGAGATCTTCATGGACGCGTTCTCCACCGACGTCCGCGCCGACCTCGCCGCCTGGCGCGAGTCCCGCGGCCTGCCCGCCCACCCCGCCAAGGCGTACGCCGCGAGCGGGCACCAGGAGGGCCTCGAGGCCGCCCGGGTCGGCGGCACGCAGGTCGGCTGGAGCTGAGCCCCGCCGCGCGACCCGCCCCCCGTCGTACCGATCCCGCCCGCCCTCACACCCAGAGGAACCACCCGAGATGACTGATCTCACCGTCCCGCAGCAGCTGATCGCCCGGTCCAACCGGCTGGGCTCCGACCCGAAGAACACCAACTACGCCGGCGGCAACACGTCCGCGAAGGGCACCGAGACCGACCCGGTGACGGGCCAGCCCGTCGAGCTCGTGTGGGTCAAGGGCTCGGGCGGCGACCTCGGCACCCTGAAGGAGTCGGGTCTCGCGGTGCTGCGGCTCGACCGGATGCGCGCGCTCGTCGACGTCTACCCGGGCATCGACCGCGAGGACGAGATGGTCGCGGCGTTCGACTACTGCCTCCACGGCAAGGGCGGGGCAGCGCCGTCGATCGACACGGCCATGCACGGCCTCGTGGACGCGGCGCACGTCGACCACCTGCACCCCGACTCCGGTATCGCGATCGCGACCGCGGCCGACGGCCCGTCGCTGACGCAGCAGGTCTTCGGCGACAAGGTCGTGTGGGTGCCGTGGCGTCGTCCCGGCTTCCAGCTCGGCCTCGACATCGCCGAGATCAAGGAGAAGAACCCGCAGGCGGTCGGCTGCATCCTCGGCGGCCACGGCATCACCGCGTGGGGCGACACCTCGGAGGAGGCGGAGGCCAACAGCCTCTGGATCATCGACACGGCCGCGGCGTACATCGCGGAGCACAGCAAGGCGGAGCCCTTCGGCGCCCCGCTCGAGGGGTACGGCGCGCTGCCCGAGGCCGAGCGCCGGGCGAAGGCCGCCGCGCTGGCCGGCACCATCCGCGGCATCGCGTCGAAGGACGCGGCCGCGGCCGGGCGCTCGATGGTCGGCCACTTCACGGACTCGGCGGTCGTGCTCGACTTCCTGGCCGCCTCGGAGCACCCGCGGCTCGCCGCCCTGGGCACGTCGTGCCCCGACCACTTCCTGCGCACCAAGGTCAAGCCGCTCGTGCTCGACCTGCCGGCGTCGGCCTCGGTGGAGGACTCGATCGCGCGGCTCAAGGAGCTGCACGAGGAGTACCGGGCCGACTACCAGGGCTACTACGACCGCAACGCGACGCCGGACAGCCCGGCCATCCGCGGTGCGGACCCGCTGATCGTGCTCGTGCCGGGCGTCGGGATGTTCTCCTACGGCAAGGACAAGCAGACCGCGCGCGTCGCGGGCGAGTTCTACGTCAACGCGATCAACGTGATGCGTGGTGCCGAGGGGCTGTCCACCTACGCCCCCATCGACGAGGCGGAGAAGTTCCGCATCGAGTACTGGGCGCTCGAGGAGGCCAAGCTCCAGCGCATGCCGAAGCCGAAGCCGCTCGCGGGCCGGATCGCGCTCGTCACCGGTGCCGCCGGCGGCATCGGCAAGGCCACCGCGAAGAAGCTCGCGGGTGAGGGCGCGGTCGTGGTCGTGGCCGACCTGAGCCTGGACAAGGCGCAGGCCGCGGCCGCGGAGATCGGCGGCTCCGACGTGGCGGTCGGCGTCGCGGCGGACGTGTCCGACGAGGCGGCCGTGCAGGCTGCCGTGGACGCGACCGTGCTGGCCTTCGGTGGCGTCGACCTCGTCGTCAACAACGCCGGGCTGTCGCTCTCGAAGGCGCTGCTCGACACCACGGGGGAGGACTTCGACCTCCAGCACCGCGTGATGGCGAAGGGCTCGTTCCTCGTCGCGAAGGCGACCGCGAGGGTGATGATCGACCAGGAGCTGGGCGGCGACATCATCTACATCTCGTCGAAGAACTCGGTGTTCGCGGGGCCGAACAACATCGCCTACTCGGCGACGAAGGCCAACCAGGCGCACCAGGTGCGGCTGCTCGCCGCGGAGCTGGGCGCCCACGGGATCAAGGTCAACGGCGTCAACCCCGACGGCGTCGTGCAGGGCTCCGGCATCTTCGCCTCCGGCTGGGGCGCCAACCGCGCCGCGGTCTACGGCGTGGAGGAGAAGGACCTCGGCAAGTTCTACGCGCAGCGCACGATCCTGAAGAAGGAGGTGCTGCCGGAGCACATCGCGAACGCGGTCTTCGTGCTCTGCGGCCCCGAGATGACCCACACCACCGGCCTCCACGTCCCCGTCGACGCCGGCGTCGCGGCGGCCTTCCTGCGCTGATCCTCCGCCGAGTTGTCACGTACGCCGCGTCGGACGCTGCGTACGTGACAACTCGGCGCGCAATCCCCCGCACCTGAGAGCCCCCGAGAGAGAAGGAACGATGACGGACCTGCCCCAGCCGCGCCCGGGTGACCTGCGGGTCGCGGCCGTCGACCTCGGCGCCACGAGCGGCCGGGTCATGGTGGCGGTCGTCGGTCCGGGACGTCTCGACCTCGCCGAGGTGCACCGCTTCCCCAACGGCGGCGTGACCGCCGGCGGCTCGCTCTTCTGGGACGTCCTCGGCATCCACCGCGAGGTGCTGGCCGGGCTCCGCACCATCGCCGCGACCGGTCCGCTCGACGGCATCGGCATCGACTCGTGGGCCATCGACCACGGGCTGCTCGACCGCGACGGCGTGCTCCTCGGCAACCCCTACAGCCACCGCGACGCCCGCACCGACGGGGTGCCGGAGCAGGTCTGGCAGACCGTCCCTGCCGCGGAGCTCTACGCCCGCACCGGCCTGCAGCACCTGCCGTTCACCACCGTCTACCAGCTCGCCGCCGCCCGGGGCACCGCGGCGCTCGAGTCGGCGCAGACGCTCCTGCTGCTGCCCGACCTGCTGGGCTACTGGCTGACCGGCGAGATCGGCGCGGAGCGCACGAACGCCTCCACGACGGGCCTGTACGACGCGACCACCGGCACCTGGGCCATCGACCTGGCCGCGCGGATCGGGCTGCCGTGGAGCATCCTCCCGCCGCTCCGCGACGCGGGCGACCGGGTCGGCACGCTGCTGCCGGACGTCGCCGCCGTGCTCGGCCGCACCCCGGGCGACGCGCCCGTCCCCGTCGTGGCGGTCGGCTCGCACGACACCGCCTCCGCGGTGGTCGGCGTCCCCGCCGCCGGGCCGGGGGAGGAGGGTGAGCGCTTCGCCTACATCTCCTCGGGCACGTGGTCGCTGGTCGGGCTCGAGCTCGACGCCCCCGTGCTGACCGACGCCGCACGGGCCGCCGACTTCACCAACGAGGCGGGCGTCGACGGCACGGTCCGCTACCTGAAGAACGTCATGGGCCTGTGGGTGCTCTCCCAGTCGGTGCAGACCTGGGAGCGCGACGGGACCCGGATCGACCTCCCCGCCCTCCTCGCCGAGGCCGCCGCCCTGCCCGCCCTGCGCACGGTCGTCGACATCGACGACGCGAGCCTCCTCCCGCCGGGGGACATGCCGACCCGGATCCGTGCGCTCGCCGCGGCTGCGGGCGAGCCGGAGCCGCGCACGCCCGCCGAGGTCGCCCGCGCCATCGTCGACTCGCTCGCCGTGGCCTACCGCCGCCACCTGCGCGCCGCGGCCGCCACCGCGGACCACCCGTTCGACGTCGTCCACGTCGTCGGTGGGGGCACCCACAACACGCTCCTGTGCCAGCTCACCGCCGACGCCGTCGGCGTCCCCGTCCTCGCGGGACCCGGCGAGGCGGCGGCCCTCGGCAACGTGCTCGTCCAGGCGCGCACCCTCGGCGCGGACCTGCCCGACCTGGCGGCCATGCGCGCCCTGCTCCGCGCGACGCACGAGCTGCGGCGCTACACCCCGCGCACCGGCGCGGACGCCCTCGACTGGGACGACGCCGAGCGGCGCGTCCGACCCGGACGGCCGACGACCGTCGGCTGACCTCACGGCCCGCGGGCCACTCATCTCGGGAGACACCATGGACGACGACGTCACGACCGCCTTCGCCGGCGCGCCGCGCGGCCCCCGCACCGGCCCCCGCACCGGCCCGCGCCTGGACCCCCGGCTCGATCGCCGCCGCCTGCTCGCCGCGGCGATCGCGTCCGCCGGTGTGGCGGCGATGGCGACCGGAGCCGCGGGAACGGCCGCGGCCGCGGCACCGGCCACGGCTCGCCCCGGTCTCCCCGGCGACCTCGCCCGCCGTCTCGCGACCCCCGGGCTCGCGACGGCCGCCGGTTTCCGCTGGTGGTGGCCCCACGGCGCCGTCGATCCCGCCGAGATCACCCGCGAGGTCCAGCAGATCGCCGCGGCGGGCTTCGGCGCCGTCGAGATCGCCGACGTCACCCACAGCCTCCGGGCCCGCGACATCGAGATCGACCTCGCGACGCAGGGCTGGGGCACGCCCTCCTGGGTCGCCGGCGTCCGTGCCGCCCTGAAGGAGGCCGAGAAGCGCGGCGTGCGGGTCGACATCACCGTCGGCCCGTCGTGGCCGGCGGCCGTCCCGACGCTCACCCCGGACGACGAGGGCGCCTGCACCGAGCTGGTCCACGGGCGGGCGACGGTGACCGCGGGCGCGACGTACGACGCGGCGCTGCCCGAGCCGCTCGTCGAGCCGGTGGCGGCGGCGACGCGCCGTACCCTCGTCGCCGTCCAGGCCGCCCGCCTCGTCACCGAGGGGACGACGCGCACTGAGGCCGTCCTCGACGAGGCCTCGCTCGTCGACCTCACCGACGCGGTCGTCGACGGCGCCCTCCGGTGGACCGCGCCCGCGGGGACCGGCAGCTGGGTGCTCCTGGCCTACTGGCAGCGGGGCTCCGGGCAGGAGCCCGAGGCGGGGCCGCACACCGACCCGCGCTGCTGGGTCGTCGACCACTTCTCGCCGCTCGGCGCGCAGGCCGTCGTCGACCTCTGGGAGTCGACCATCCTCGACCGCGACCTGCGGCGCCTGCTCGGGTCGACCGGCGGGTACCTGTTCGAGGACTCGCTCGAGATCGAGACGGACGCGACGATCTGGACGCCCGCCTTCCTCGCGGAGTTCGAGCAGCGCCGCGGCTACGACCTGCGGCCCTACCTCGCCGTCGTGCTCGAGCTGCACGAGCGCTACCAGTTCGCCTTCGACGCCACGACCACGATCCGGGTGCGCGACGACGTCAACCAGACGCTCTCCGACCTCTACCGCGACCACCACCTGCGGCCGATCCAGGCGTTCGCGCGCACGCTCGGCATGGGCCTGCGCGTGCAGCCCTACGGCCTGGAGACCGACACCGTCGAGCACTCCGCCGTGGTCGACGTGCCCGAGACCGAGTCGCTCGGCTTCAAGAACCTCGACGACTACCGCGTCATGGCCGGCGGCCGCGACCTCGGCGGGCGCACCGTGCTCTCCTGCGAGGCGGCCTGCTACAACGGCGCGGCCTACTCGACCACCTGGGAGCGCGCGCTCCAGACGCTCCACAGCATCTACGCGGCGGGCGTCAACATGGCCGTGCTGCACGGCTTCGCCTACGCCTCGGCGCCCGGGGTGACGTGGCCCGGCTTCGCCGCGTTCTCGCCGTACTACAACGGGGCCGTGGGGTACGGCGAGGCGTGGGGCCCGCGGACCCCGCTCTGGAAGCACATGCCCGGGATCGCCACCCACCTCGCCCGCACGCAGCTGGTGCTGCAGACCGGGGTGCCGAAGTACGACGTCGTGTTCCTGCGCCCGAAGGGCTGGGCCTCCACCGGGATCGGCGCGCCGTGGGCCACGAACGACGGCATCCCGCTCGGCTGGACCCACTCGTTCGCCACGCCGGCGCTGCTCGAGCTGCCGCTGGCGACGGTCCGCGACGGCCGGCTGGCTCCTGACGGCCCGGCGTACCAGGCCATGGTCGTCAGCCCCGACCAGTTCCGCGGCGGCCGCTGCTCCATCGAGCTGTCGGCGGCGAAGCGGGTCCGTGCGCTGGCGGAGGCCGGGCTGCGCGTCGTGCTCCTCGGCGACTGGACCCAAGCGGAGCCCGTCGGCATCGAGACCCCCGCGGTGATCGCCGAGATCCGCGCGGAGATGGCGGCGGTCGCCGCGCTCCCGACGACCCGCACCGTGGCCGCGCAGGGCGACATCCCGGCGGCGCTGACCGCGCTGGGCGTCACCCCCGACGTGAGCCACGACCGGTCCACCCTCATGTCGGTACGCCGCGTGCTCGCCGACGGCGGCGGTGTCGACCTCTACTACCTGGCCAACGCGAAGCACGCCGAGAACCGGCGCCTCGAGCGCGTCACCCAGGACGTCTGGCTGACGGCCACCCGCAGCGACGCGGTGCCCTACCGGCTCGACACCTGGAGCGGGACGCTCGCGCCCGTGCCCCTCCACGAGCGGTCGGGCAAGCGGGTGAAGGTGCGGGTCGACCTCGTCCCGGGGCAGTCGAGCGTCATCGTGCTGGCGGCGCCGGCGCCCTCCGAGCGACCGGTCTCCGTCGTCGCGACGACGGCGGTGGACGTGGCGGGCGACGACCGGCGCCTCGTCGTGCGGGCCACGACGCCGGGCACCCACACGGTGACGCTGGCCGGCGGCCGCACCCGGTCGGCCACCGTGGCCTCGGTGCGCGCGCCCCTGACCCTCACCACGTGGGACCTCGAGGTCGAGGACTGGACCCCGGGCCGCACCGCCACCGAGACCACGCGCACCACGCGCCGTACCCGCCTGTCCGCCCTCGTGCCGTGGTCGCAGATCCCCGGGTTCGAGGACGTCTCCGGGATCGGCCGCTACCGCGCGTCGGTCAACCTCGGCCAGCAGTGGCCCGTGGGCACGGGTGCGCTGCTCGAGCTCGGCGCCGTCGAGGACACCTTCCGCGTCACGGTCAACGGCCAGGCGCTCCCGCCCTGCGACCCGCTGCGCACCACCGTCGACCTGGGCCGACGGCTCCAGCGCGGCGCGAACACGATCGAGGTGGAGGTCGCCACCCCGCTGCTCAACCGGCTTCGGACGGTCACGCCGGAGGTGTACGGCGTCGCGACACGGCAGAACTACGGCCTGCTCGGGCCGGTGCGGATCCTGCCGTACGTCGAGGCAGAGGTGCGCTGACGTTTCCGCCGCCGGCGGTGGGGGGATCCCTCCTGGTCATCTCGGACCCGGAGGAATCCCATGCTCGATCCCGACCCCCGCCGTCGCGGCGCCCTGCGACCCGGCCCGGCCCGGGCCACGGCTGTGGTGACCGTGCTGGTGCCGGCTCTCCTGCTGGCCGGTTGCGCCGGAGGCGACGAAGGGCGTGCCCGGTCCGGCGACCCGACGAGTGGGAGCGGGGCGAGCGGTGCGCCGGAATGGCCGGCCGCCGAGACACCGCTGGAGGTGGACGGCCCGGCGTGGTGGGCGGACGGAGCACTGCACCTCGGCAACGGGACCACGATCCCCGTGGGCGACTCCGGGCGCGAGCCGGGGGACCTCGTCGTCGGGGGTGACCGGGTGTGGGTGCGCGGCTGGACGCCGCCCGCCGACCTGCCGTCGACCGACCGCGGCGACGACGATCTCGGCCCGCACGACGCCCTGCACCTCGTGGATGCGTCCGGCGAGATCGACGACACGGACGTCGAGGTCGATTCGCTCGCCGCCTCGCCCGACGGTCGGTACGTCGCGCACATCGACCTGTCCTCGGGCGAGGAGGACCGCTACGGGACGCCGCAGGCCGCCACGGTCGTCGTCGACACCCAGACCGGGGAGGAGGTCGTCCGCTCCACCGACGGGATGGGTGACCGGTCGAACGACGACTTCGCCGCCCTGTACCCCGACGTGGAGCTCGAGCTGCTCGGGTTCGCCGACGGACGCTTCTGGGTCGACGCGGCCGAGGGACTGCGGGCCGTCGATCCGACCGACGGACGGATCGTGGCGGTGGACCCGGAGGACGAGCCCGAGGACGCCCCGTGGCGGGAGGTCGTCGCACCGGCCCCGGCCGGCGTCGACCCCGCCCGCTGGCTTCCCCTCCAAAGGCTGGCCGACGGCTCGGTGGTGGCCGTGGTCGCCGACCCGGCTGGTCCGTCCGGTGCGGGCGTCCTGGCGACGTGCGGCGCGGGCGCCGACCGGTGCACCCCGGTGCCGGAGTCGGCGGGGCGCGTCGTACGCCTCCCGGCGGGGTCGGCCCCGGACACCGTCGTCGACCTGGCCGCCCCGCGCTGGGAGGCGGCTCCCCGCTGACGGTCACGGGGCGTGGGGGCTGGGTACCCGGTGGTGACCACCCGACCCCACCCACCCGACCCGCCGGAGGTCCCCGTGTCCCACCCCCGCCTCGCCGTCGTCACCGGATCCGACTCCGGCATCGGCCGCGCCGTGGCCCAGCTGCTCGCGACCGAGGGCTTCGACGTCGGCCTCACCCGCCACCACGACACCGAGGGGGCGGCGGCCGCCGCCGCGGAGGTCGAGCGCCGCGGGCAGCGGGCGTTCGTGGCCGACTTCGACGCCACCTCGGACGCCGCCGGGACCGTGGTCGACGACCTCGTCGACCGGCTCGGCGGCCTCGGCGTGCTCGTCAACGTGGCCGGCACCGGCCACTCCTCGCGCGTGCTCGACCTGACGCTGGAGAAGTGGCGCGAGGTGCTCGCCACCGACCTCGACGGCCCGTTCCTGACGTCGCAGGCCGCGGCCCGGCACCTCGTGGCCGGGGGCGCGGGCGGCCGGATCGTCAACGTCACGAGCGTGCACGAGTACCTGCCCCGCCTCGGCGCCGCCGCCTACTGCGCGGCGAAGGCCGGACTCGGCGCGCTGACCAAGGTGCTCGCGCTGGAGCTCGGCGAGCACGGGATCACGGTCAACTCCGTCGCGCCCGGCGAGATCGCCACCGAGATGACGGGGCAGGACACCGAGGACGCGTACGCCGAGGAGCGGCCCGGCAACCCCCTCGGCCGCCCCGGCCACGTCAACGAGGTCGCCGCGCTGGTGGGCTTCCTGGCGTCGCCGCGCTCGTCGTACGTCACGGGCTCGACCTTCACCGTCGACGGCGGGCTCGGGCTGATGGCCGCGCACGGCCACGACCAGGCGGGCGCGGGCTGGCGGGAGGTCTGAGCCCCGACGGGCGGCGTCGCCTCAGCCGCCCGCGCCCCGCTGCTCCTCCCGCACGTGGGAGACGAGCCACGCAGCGAGCGCCGCGGTGACGACGCCGACCGCCCCGATGCCGACGAGCATGAGCACGACGGCGATCAGGCGGCCCTGGAACGTCACGGGGAAGCGGTCGCCGTAGCCCACCGTCGTCACCGTCGTCGTCGCCCACCAGAGTGCGTCGCCGAAGGTGCGGATGTTCGCGTCCCGCGCGTCCTGCTCCGCGTCGAGCACGGCGACGGCGCCGAGGAACAGCGAGATCAGCGCGGTGCCCAGCACGTACGTCGTCGCGCGGCCCGCGAGCCCGCCCGCGGCCGTGCGCTGGAGCACCCGCATGAAGGCGAGCACGCGCAGGACCCGGAGGGGCCGCAGCAGGGGGAGCAGGATGAGCGCGACGTCGTACCAGTGCCGGACGGCGTAGCGGCGGCGGTCGTGCGCGAGCGTCATCCGGATCGCGAAGTCCACCGCGAAGGCGCCCCACACCGTCCACGAGACGGTGCGGAGGAACGTGCGCACGTCGGGATCGAGCCGGGGGTCGAGCACGGGCCAGGCCCAGGCGACCACGAAGGCGAGCGCCAGGCCGAGCAGGGGCACCTCGACCCGTCGCTCCCATGCGTCGACCCGTGCCTCGTCCACGGCGGCACCCTAGAGGCAGTTCCACGCCCCGGCGTGAACAGGTAGCATGCGTCGCATGGTACCTAGCGAAGCGCAGGTCCTCGCCAATCTCCGTCGGGGAGTGGTGGACCACTGCGTGCTGGCCGCGCTGCGGAGGGGCGAGCGCTACGGGCTGGACATCGCCCGAGAGCTCGAAGGCACGCTCCTGGCCGGGACGGGGACTCTCTATCCCCTGCTGTCCCGGTTGCGGAAGGGCGGTCTCGTCGCCACGTCGTGGCAGGAGTCGACCGAGGGTCCGCCGCGGCGCTACTACCGGCTCACCGGGGACGGCGAGGCGGCGTTGCGGGCGTTCGAGGCGGCCTGGGTGCCGTTCCGCGATGCGGTGGACGGCGCGCTGGGTGAGGCACGTGACGAGGGGAGGGGCCGCGATGAGCGGTGAGGAGAAGTCGACGGGGTTGACGGCGGACGAGCGGGTGCGCCGCTACCTGGGTGAGGTCGACGCGGCGCTCGCCGCGCGCGGCGTCGTGGACCGGAGCGAGATCGTCAGCGACCTGCGCGAGCACGTCGAGGCCGCGCGGGCCGAGGGGGAGGAGGTCGCCACGCTCCTCGCCGGGTTGGGTGATCCGCAGGCGATCGCTGCGGAGGCCGCGCGTGACCAGCCGACGCCGCCCGCGCCGTACGTGTCGGCTCCGCCGACGTCGCCGGGTGCGGTCGTCCCGGTGCGACGCCGGCGGGCCTGGCCGGCGCTGGTGGCGCTGGGTCTGGTCGTGCTGGGGTCGTTCCTGCTCGGGCTCGTGACGCCGCCGGTCGTGCCGATCGCGGTCGTCGTCCTCGGCTGGGTGGGCATCTGGGCCTCGCCGCTGTGGCGGACGGGCGAGCAGTTCCTCGGCACCCTCTTCGTGCCGGCGCCGGGCTTCGTGTGCGCCGCCGCGCTGGGGTTCTTCGCGGGCGGCAGCGAGACCTGCGCGACGACCTCGGACGCCACCGGCACCCAGACGGTGTGCACCACGGCTGACGGCGACGGCAGCCTCCTCGCGCTCGTGATCGGGATCCCGTTCGTCGTCGTCGGGCTCGCCTACCTCGTGCTGCTGGCGCGCCTGGCCGTGGTGCGGGCGCGCGGCGGTGCTCAGCCCGCGGACGCCTCGTAGACCAGCGCCTCGCCGTCGGGCGAGTACTCCACGACGACGCCCGGGGTCACGATCTGGCGGTCGGTCCAGCTGATCTGCTCCCCGAGCGCGCCGTCGACGGGTTGGTCGGCGACGGCCAGCATGCCGTCCTTGACAGAGATCCGGTCGGCCGACCCGGCCTCCTTGAGCGCGCGAGCGAGGAACCAGGCCGCGTCGTACGCCTCGGCGGCGTAGGCGAGGGGATCCTCGCCGTACTCCTCCCGGTACGCCGCGACGAACGCCTGCGACGACGCCGCCTCCATCTGGTGGTGGAAGTTGCTGGCCCACACCATGCCCACGCCGTCCTCGCCCGCCGGGTCGAGGCTGCCGCCGGAGGCGCCGGCGTTGCCGAGCACGGGCCCGTCGTAGCCCGCCTGGCGCAGCTGCGTCATCGCGGTGGGGTTGGCGGCGCCGACGAGGAGCACGGCCACGAGGTCGGGGTCGCCCGCGAGCACCTGGTTGATGGGGGCGGAGAAGTCCTGCGTGGTGGCCTGGGTGCCCACGCTCCCCGTGACCTCGATGCCGAGCTCCTCGGCCATGGCGGGCAGCGTGTTGGTGCCGATGTCCTGCACCGTCGGGTTCGCCTCGCTGTAGAGGATGCCGATCGAGCGGGCGCCGGTCTCCCCGATGTACCGGCTCAGCGCCGGGTAGTACTCGCGCATCAGTGGCGTCGCCCGCCACGTGTAGTCGCTGTTGAGCACGCCGTCGCTGCCGGCCTGCGTGTAGATCACCGGCAGCTCGGAGCGCTCCGCCAGCGGCGACATCGCGAGCGCCTCGTTGCTGGAGACGGACCCGAAGACCGCGGAGACGTCGCCGCCCACGGTCACCTTCGTCATCTCCCGCGCGGCCGTCTGGGGCTCGGACTTCGTGTCGACGAGGTCGAGCTCGATGCGGGTGCCCTCGAGGAAGTCCTCGGCGTTGATCTGGTCGACGGCGAGCTGGTAGCCCTTGTTGGCCGAGTCCCCGACGAACGCCACGACGCCGGTGGTCGGGTTCAGCGACACGACCTGGACGGTGTCGGGCAGCCCGTCGGTCGGTGCCGGCCCGCCGCTGTAGACGCTGCTGCACGCGGCGGTGGCGAGGAGCAGTGCCGCGGTTGCGGCCGTGGTGGTGGTGCGGGACGTCCGAGTACGTCGCACGAGGGTCCTTCCTCTGGGGGTGCGGTCCTGCTGGGGCGGTGTCGGGGTGCTCAGACCACCGACTGCGGCGTCTGCCGCCAGGGGGCGAGCACGGCATCGGGTGCGGCGTACTCGTCGGGGAGGTCGTCGGTCATCGCGAGGGCGGAGCCCATCCGGCCGTAGCCGACGAAGGTCGCGACCTGGAAGCAGAGGTCCATCTGCTCCTCCGGCGTGAAGTGCTCGGCGAGGCGGGCGAAGGTCGCGTCGGTGATGGCGAGGTGGTCGGTGGCCGCGAGGTCCGCGTAGGCCAGGGCGGCCTTCTCGGCCGGGGAGAGGTCAGGCGCCTCGTCGGGCTTCTCCAGCGAGCAGACGAGGTCCTCGGTCACGCCGTCGTCGAGCCCGTCGGCGTACCGGATCGCCATGCAGCTGCGGCACTGGTTGTGGAACGAGACGCGCAGCCGCACGAGCTCGACCAGGCGGCGGGGCAGCACGCTGTTGTCGCGGAGCGCCTTCATGAACTGCAGGTACGGCCCGGCGATCGCGGGCGCCTGCGCGTAGACCCGCTGGCGGAGCGGCGCATCGGCGCCGACGAGCGGGGCGGACTGGGCGGCGGGAGCGGGAGGAATTCGACTCATCCCTGATTATGGTAGTCAGGTTTGCGTTGGACGCAACGGCGGGGCGGGGCGCACCCCCGTGCGCGCCCCGCCCCGCCCTGCCGTGCCCGTGCGTGGGCGCTCAGCCCTCAACGTCCTGCGGGGACTCGCCCGCGAGGGCGTCGACGAGGCGCGGCTCGAGGTGCTCGAGCACGTACTTCTGGCTCAGCGGGGTGAGGAAGTAGATCGCGCCGGAGAGCACGGCGTCGCTGTAGATGGCGCGGCCCTCCTGCACGGCGGGCAGGGTCGCCATCGTCCCGAAGGAGAGCACCTCGTCGACCCCCTCCGGGGACTCGGTGGCGAAGAGCACGACGTCGGCGTCGAGCATCCCCACGTTCTCGGCCGAGATCTGCGCCTGCTGGCCGGCGCCCGGCGCGTGCTCCTCCAGGCCGGGCGTGATCGTGAACCCCAGGTCGGTGAGGAAGTCGGTGTTGACGCCGTCGGGGTAGACGTAGATGACGCCCTCCCAGATGACGCCCTGCGCGAAGGTCGCCGTCTTCCCGGCGAACTCCGGGTGCTCGGCGGCCACCGCGGCGTACGCCTCCTCGACCCCCGCGATGAGCTGCTCGCCCTCGGCGGAGCGGCCGACTGCCGCGGCGATCTGGCGGGTCTGGTCGCGCCACGGCGAGGCGTAGCCCTCGGACCCGTCGGTGGCGGTGACGGTCGGCGCGATCTCGGAGAGCCGGTCGTAGGCGTCCTCGGTCATGCCGGCGTTGGTGCCGATGATGAGGTCGGGCTCGAGCTCGGCGATCCGCTCGAACTGGAAGCCGTCGGCGGCGCTCAGCACCTCGGGCTCGGCGCCGTTCAGGAGGTCGGTGGCCCAGGGCCAGACGGCGAACTCCTGCTCGCCGTACCACTCCGTCGTCGCGATCGGCGTCACGCCCAGCTCGAGCAGCACGTCCTGCTCGGTCAGGCCGACGCTCACGATGCGCTGCGGCTCGGACTCGATGGTGGTCTCGCCGTACTCGTGCTCGACGGTCACCGGGAACGAGTCCGACGGCTCGGTCGTGTAGTGCGGGTTCTCCTCGGCGCGGTCCTCGGCGGCGCTCCCGCCGCAGGCGACGAGGGTGGACAGGGCGAGCGCGGCGGTGACGGACGCGGCGAGGGCGCGCGGGGCGCGGTGGCGCGAGCGGGGGAGCAGGGTCACGGTGGTCCTCGGGTGTGGGGCCGTCGGATCGGGCGCGACGGCGCGGCGCTGTGGAGGGTAGCCTCACCTAACCTCCGTCGCGATCGTCGTGGACGGACACCAGTCGAGGTGAGCAGTCATGACCCTGTCCGTCGAGCGCGACCCCGCGTACGCCGCGGCGCGGAGCCGCGAAGCCGTTGTCGGCGAGCGGACGATCGCACGTGTCCCGGCCCCGGCGATCACCACCGAGTGGTTCGACATCGCCGCGGGCACACGCTACGACTCCCACCTCCACGCGACCGACCAGCTAGCCTGGATGGTGGCCGGCGCCATGCGGCTCACCGTCGGCGGCACCACGTGGGAGCTCGGCGCCGACCACGTGGCCTGGATCCCCGCCGGGTCGCTGCACGAGATGACGATTAGCCGCACCGGCACGCTGGTCGATGTCTACGCCGACCCCGTCCTGCGCCCCGCGGCGGGCGACCGCTGGGACCGTCCCGCCGTCCTCGCGGTGGAGCCCCTGGCCGCCACGCTGCTGCGGCACGCGGCGGAGGCGCCGCGCTCGCCCGAGCGGCGAGGGTTGGCGTATCGCCTCCTCCTCGACGTGCTCGCCGACGCCCCGCTGCGCCACGACGTGGTCACCCTCCCCGCCGACCCGCGAGCCCGTCGCGTCGCGGTCGCGCTCCTCGACGACCCGGCCGACGCGCGGAGCCTCGGGGACTGGGCCGCCGCGCTGCACGTCAGCGAGAAGACGCTCGCACGAGCGTTCGTCGCCGGCACCGGCCTCACCTTCCGCCAGTGGCGGCTCCGCCGTCGCCTGCAGGCAGCGGCCGGTCTGCTCGTCGACGGACACACCGTCACCGACGTCGCCGAACGCGTCGGCTACGCGTCGCCCAGCGCGTTCATCGCCAGCTTCGCGG
Organism: Nocardioides alkalitolerans; assembly: GCA_038184435.1. Taxonomy (NCBI): domain Bacteria; kingdom Bacillati; phylum Actinomycetota; class Actinomycetes; order Propionibacteriales; family Nocardioidaceae; genus Nocardioides; species Nocardioides alkalitolerans. The sequence goes on from CP116227.1 coordinate 4,084,183, forward strand.
AGGTCTACGGCCGCACCCCGCGGAGGTACGCCGCGGACGCGCGCTCGGCGGACGTCGGGTAGGTGGCTGCGGAACATCCGGTGCGCCCGGTGGGTCGGATGTTCCGTGGCTCGTGGGGCTGGCTCGGGCCGGCTCACTCGCGGCGTCCGTCACTCGCGGTGTCCGTCACTCGCGGCGGGTGAAGCGGAGCTTGCCGGTGCCGAGTCGTTCGACGAGGTAGAGCGGGTCGTGGATCTGCTGGTGGTGCTGGTCGCAGAGGAGGCAGCCGTCCTGGACGTTGGTGTGGCCGCCTTCTGACCATGGCGTGAGGTGGTGGGCGTGGGTCTGGTGGGGCGGTCTCGTGCAGCCTTCGGCGATGCAGCCTTGGTCGCGGATGGCCATGGCGGTGCGCATGGCTCTGGTGTGGAAGCGGGCGGTGCGGCCGAGGTCGAGGAGTTCGGATCTGGTGCCGAGGACGGCGGGGATGATGCCGGCTTCGCAGGCGAGGCGTCGGGCTTCGCCGGCGCTGATCTGGCCGCCGGTGTCGAGGGAGGCCGATGCGAGTCCGCCGAGGAGCGACTCCAGGGTCATCGTCACGACGACGGTCGCACCCATCCCGCCCGTAGCCGGGAGGTCTTTCTGGTCGAGCATCTCCAGCAGCTGCTGGAAGGCCCGTCCGTAGCGCTCCGGCGTCGGACGGCCGGCGATGAATCGCTGGTCGGGGTCGGCGTTGGTGTTGAGGTGCTGGGGGGCGGCGTAGGCGTCGAGGGCTTTGCGGAGCATGGCGCCGTGGAGCTCGGGCAGCGTGAACCGTCCGTGGATCTTGCCGTGGCCGTCGGAGACCATGCTGAGCCGGGAGGCCGCGCGGGCCTCGCGTTCCTCCCGTTCGAGCAGCGCGGCCTCGTGGGCTTCGCCGACCTCGGGGGCGATGACCGTGAGGATCCTCTTCCCGAGGGCTCGCAGGGCCTTCGCGTCGTGGTCAGAGGCGAACCCGACCAGCGTCTCCTCGGCCTGCAGCCGTAGCTCGGCCGGTAGTTCCTCGGGTAGTGCGTCGAGCGCCCTGACGATGACGTCCGCCTGTTCGGTGTCCACCGTCCCGGCCTCGCACGCGGGCGCCAGATGCGTCTCGCACCGACCAGTCAGAGCGTCACCGATCCTCGCGAACCGATAGGCATCGCGACGTGTGAGAGCACCGGCGTTGGCCAACCACACCGCAGCGGTCGACGCACCGTTCTGCCGGTGGAGCTCGACCTCCTCGGCGTGCTGCACCAACACCGCGACCAGCGCCGACACGCGAGCGACGAGCCGGCGGGCATCGACCAGCGCGATCCCGGTCTGCGGTGCGCTCAGCCAGCTCAGCCCGGACCGCCCGTCGTCCGCGAGCACGGCCGTGGCCACCCGGATCGCCTCCAAGACCGGATGCCCCACATCGACCGCACCCGGACCGGCACCGGGACTCGAGGCGACACCGGGCACTGCCCACCCAGGCTCCGGCTCTGCGGCGGGTTCGGGCGCGTCGTACTGGCTCTCGCCGCGCCGCACGATCCGACACCCGCGCGTCGCCTCGACGGGCCATTCCCCGGTGGTGAACGCGTGCTCCAACCAGTCCGGCACCGGCTCGTCGACCAGGAACTCGGCAGGGGGCTCCGGCACCGGTGGCCCGAAGCCACCGGCGTCGCCAGATGAGCCGACCCCCGTCATGGCGACCACTCAACCCGAGCCCACTGACAGTTTTGAACCACACCGGACAAGCCGCCGTACGAGCTGTGGACAACCGGGCGCCGCCGCCGTTCGACCAAACTCGACGCGTACGCCGCAGCCGTTCGACCCAACTCGACGCACCTGCCGCGCCGAACAACCCAACTCGACGCGAGACCCGTGCACCCGTGCGGCCGCCCCGGGGCCGGGTGGCAAGATATGGCGCACGCCCCAGTAGCTCAGTGGATAGAGCAGCCGCCTCCTAAGCGAAAGGTCGCAAGTTCGACTCTTGCCTGGGGCACCGACGAGCAGCACCCTCACCCCACCGCGGCGCCGTCCGTCAACGGTGGCGGGCACGTCCCGTCGGACGTGTCGCGCAGCTCGTAGTGCCAGATCTCGTTGGCGAACACCTGGCACAAGCCGAACTCCGCGCCGTACCGGGAGAACCAGTACGCCGCGTCCGTCGGCCCGACGTCCACGGCGTCGCCCGTGACGTGGGCGGAGGTCGCGGGCGTGGCGACCCACCGGCTGGCCTCCTCGCGGGAGCCGTGGGTCGCGATGGCCTCGTCGAGCAGGCTCTGCTGGTAGAGCTCGCTCCGCCACCCGCTCGTCAGTCGCACCGCGATCCCGTCGGCCTCCGCGGCGCGGGTGGCCGCGCGCACCGCGGCGCGCAGCTCGGGGTCGAGCCGGGTGACCGCCGGGACGTCGTCGTCGATGGTCACCACCCGGTCGCCGATGCGGCCGTCCTCCTCGCCCGGGGCGCCACCCGCGACACTCCCCGCGGCCCCACCTCCGCCGGTCGAGGTCGTCACGGCGCGGACGGCCTCGCGCAGCGGGTCCGTGCCGCCGCCGAGGACGGCGCCCGTCACGAGGGTCGCGGCGGCGAGCAGCGCGAGGACGGCGAGCGCGACGAGCAGGGCAGGGGGGCCGGGGACGCGAGGAGATCGGTTCATGGCCCCAGTCCAGGGCGCGGCGCGTCGCGGGGGCGTCTCGGTTTTCGCATACGCCGACGAGACGTCCGGGTGCCTAGCATGGCTGGTCATGCGCGTACTGGTGGTCGAGGACGAGCCCTACCTCGCGGACGCGATCCGCGACGGACTCCGCCTCGAGGCGATCGCGGCCGACGTGGCCGGCGACGGGCAGGCGGCGCTCGACCTGGCGGACCTGAACGCGTACGACGCGGTCGTGCTCGACCGGGACCTGCCGGTGGTGCACGGGGACGAGGTGGCGCGCCGCCTGGTCGCGTCGCACCCCGCGACGCGGATCCTGATGCTGACCGCGGCTGCCGGCCTCGACGACAAGGCGTCGGGGTTCGGTCTCGGCGCCGACGACTACCTGACGAAGCCGTTCGAGCTGCGCGAGCTGGTGCTGCGCCTGCGCGCCCTCGCGCGGCGGTCCGGACGCCCCGCGCCGCCCGTGGTCGAGGCCCACGGGCTCCGTCTCGACCCGTTCCGCCGGGAGGTCCACCGCGACGGGCGGTACGTCCCGCTGACCCGCAAGCAGTTCGCGGTCCTGGCTGAGCTGGTGGCGGCCGAGGGCGGGGTGGTCTCCGCCGAGGACCTGCTCGCCCGCGCGTGGGACGAGAACGCCGACCCGTTCACCAACGCCGTCCGCATCACCATCTCCTCGCTGCGCAAGCGGCTGGGACGACCGTGGCTGGTGCAGACCGTGACCGGTGTGGGTTACCGGTTCGGGCCCTCGTGAAGGACGCCGTGAACCCCGTCCGGCGCCGCGGCCTCAGCGTGCGCCTCAAGCTGACGCTGTCCTACGTCGCGTTCCTCATGGCGGCGTGGGCCGCCTTCGTCGTCGTGCTCGAGTTCGTCCTGCACTACGTGCCCGACACGGCCCTGGTGACCGCCGACGGCGGCTTCGCACCGCGCCGGTCGGACCTCAGCACCGCGGCGTACCCCGTGGTCGTGGTCGCGACCGTCGTGCTCCTCGCCGTCGGGCTCGTCGGCGGCTGGCTCCTCGCCGGCTGGATGCTGCGGCCGCTCTCGGCCGTGACGGCGGCGGCGTCGGCGGCGGCCGGGGGTTCGCTGTCGCACCGCGTCGCGCTCGCCGGTCCCGACGACGAGCTGCGTCGGCTCGCCGACGTCTTCGACGACATGCTGGCCGGGCTCGAGCGGTCGTTCGACGAGCAGCGGAGGTTCGCCGCCAACGCCTCCCACGAGCTGCGCACCCCGCACGCGGCCGCTCGCACGATGCTCGAGGTCGCCGCCCGGGACCCCGACCGCGACGTGGACCGCCTCATCAGCCGGCTGACGGAGCTCAACGAGCGGTCGATCGCGACCCTCGACGCGCTCCTCGTGCTGGCCCGGGCCGACCAGGTCGCTCCCGTCCGCGAGCCCTGCGACCTCGCGGACCTGGTGCGCACGACGCTGCGCCGCCTCCCGGACGGGCTGCCCGTCGTGCACCTCTCGCTGTCGTTGCTGCCGGCGCCGGTGCTCGGCGTACCGGCCCTGCTGGAGCACCTCGTGGGCAACCTCGTCGAGAACGCCCACCGACACAACGTGGACGGGGGCTCCGTCATCGTCCGCACCGCGGCCACCGCCGACGGCGCCCGGCTCGAGGTGCTCAACACGGGGCCGGTGCTCGAGCCCGCGGTAGTGGCGACCTTGACGGAGCCGTTCGTGCGCGGCGCCGGCCGCGTCCGCGCCGTCGGCACCGGTCTGGGTCTCGCCATCGTGGCCTCCGTGGCGCGGCTCCACGGCGCCGAGCTCGTGCTCGCTGCCCGAGAGGGCGGTGGGCTGCACGTGCGCGTCGACGTCGTGGCCCCAGCGCAGCGGAAAGCGGTGCGCTGAGGCCGCGACTCGCGGCGGGCCGCGGCCCCGGCATGATGCGCACGTCGGTCGCACCACGAAGGCGCACCACGAAGGCGCACCACGAAGGCGCACCACGAAGGCGCACCACGGAAGGGTCGGACGTGAGGGATCCCCGGAGACGGTCCGGCTGCGTGGCGGCCGTCGGCCTCCTGATCGCCGCGGCGGGCTGCACCGCGACCGACGAGACGCCCGACCGCGCCACCGTCATCGACCTGCTGCAGCAAGACTGGCAGCACGTGCCGGGGATCGTCGCGACCGACGACGGCCTGGAGGTCGCGACCACGGGGTGGCGCATCGTCGAGCAGGACGGCAGCGGCGGGCAGCCGAACCCGCCGCTCAACCTGGCGGGCACGCACCTCCTGGCCCCGGACGACTTCACCCTCGACGCGTCCTTCGCGGACGTGACCGCCGACGCCACCTGGGCGGTCTACGACAGCCCGCCGGTGATCGCCGACGAGTTCCGCATCGAGCCCGCGGGCCTGCGGCTCACGCTCCGTGACGACGACCTCCGCATCACGGTCTTCGACGGCGCGGACCCCGACGACGTGACCGACCCCGAGCCCGTGCACGACGAGCAGGTGACGCTCGCCGACCCCGAGGCGGAGCTCTCGGTCACCCGCTCCGGCGACCGGCTGGAGGTGGCGAGCGACGGCGAGACCGTGGCCTCGCTGCCGTTCGGCGACGTCTTCGGATCCGGCGAGCTCTGGCTGGGGTTGTCGAGCGACGAGGGCACCTTCTCGGTCGACGCGCTCACCGCCACCGCGCCGGAGGGTGCGTCCCTCGCGACCGCCGGCCCGGTCGCGGTCGACGCCGCGCCGTACCCCGACGGCCTGCAGGCCGGTGCCGCCCGCATCCGTCCCGACTTCCTCGTCGGCGCCGCGGTGGCCCTCGGGCCGCTCGCCGCGGACGAGGACTACGCCGGGAGCTTCGTCGGCAACTTCGGTGCGCTCACGCCCGAGAACGCGATGAAGCCGCAGGCCCTGTCGCCGCGCCCGGGGGTGTACACCTTCGAGGAGGCCGACGCCCTCCTCGACCTGGCGGAGAGCAAGGGCATCGCCGTGCACGGCCACACCATCGCGTTCACCGAGGCGATGCCCGCCTGGATGCGCGAGCTGCCCGCCGACACCGCCGAGGAACGCGCGGCCAGCGCGGAGGCCCTGCTCGACTACGTGACGACCGTCGTGACGCACTTCCGCGGCCGGCTCGCCTCGCTCGACGTCGTCAACGAGCCGTTCGACGTCGACCAGGGCACCGCGCTGCAGGAGAACGTCTGGTACCGCGTCCTCGGACCGGACTACCCGGTCGTCGTCTCGCAGGCGGTCCACGACGCGGACCCCGACGTGCGGCAGTTCGTCAACGAGAACGGCGCCGACGTGCCCGGTCCGCGGCAGGACGCCCTGATCCGGCTCGCGGTGACCACGAACGAGCAGGGCGGCCACATCGACGGCGTGGGTCTGCAGTCCCACGTCTACGACCTCGGCACCGACGCCATCTCCGCCGACGACCTCGCGACCACCCTGGCCGCCGTCGCGGAGGCCGGGCTCGTCGCCCGCATCTCCGAGCTGGACGTCACGGACGCCGAGGGCGCGGAGGCGCAGGCGGAGCAGTACGCCACCGTCCTGGCCACCTGCCTGCGCTCGGAGGTCTGCGTCTCCTGGACGACCTGGGGCGTGGACGACCGCTACGACTGGTACGTCGACGACGACGGCCTCCAGCAGGGCCACGACCTGCTGTTCGACGACGGCGAGCCGACCCTCGCGTACGACGCGGCGCAGGCCGTGCTCGGGAGCTGAGCTCCGGCAGGACCGGCTCCGGCCGCGGCTTCACGCCAGCGACAGGAAGAGCTTCTCCATCTTCTTCACGTCGAGGCTGTCGGCGCCGTCGGCGGCGATGCACTGCTGCAGCCCGGTCGCCACGATGGCGAACCCGGCCCGGTCGAGCGCCTTCGAGACGGCCGCCAGCTGCGTGACGACGTCCTCGCAGTCACGCCCCTCCTCCAGCATGCGCAGCACCCCGGCCAGCTGACCCTGTGCGCGCTTGATGCGGTTGATGACGGGAGCCATCGACTCCGGCTCGAGCTGCATCAGAGCGTCTCGGCGTCGGACCGCTGGACGGTCGGGGACAGCGTGTGGGTCATGGCGGGGCCTCTCTCTCGGTGTGGTTGGAACATACCCCAGGGGGTGTTATGTTCCCTTCTCGTGGGGTACCCCCGGGGGTATCCACGACGAGAGGAGAAGAGCCGTGGTCGAGGAGACCGTCCAGGAGCTGGCGTCCGCGCTGGCCGTCCACCCCGCGCCGCAGGTCGTCGACGTGCGCGAGCCGCACGAGCACGCCGCCGGGCACCTGCCCGGCGCCCGCCTCCTGCCGCTGGGTCAGCTCGCGGGCCGCCTCGGCGAGCTCGACCGGAGCCAGGTGGTGCACGTGGTGTGCGCGTCGGGCAACCGCAGCCGCGTCGCATGCGAGCTGCTCGAGGCCCAGGGCTTCCGCACGCGCAACGTCGCCGGTGGCACCACGGCCTGGCGGCGGGCAGGCCACGCAGTCGAGGTTGCGCGATGACCGCCGGTGCCCCCCCGACCGACGGGCTCCGGGTCGTCACGATCGACACCCCGTCGCTCGGTGACCGCAGCTACGTCCTGCACGACGGCGAGGTCGCCGTCGTCGTCGACCCGCAGCGGGACGTCGACCGGGTCCACGCCGTGCTCGACGCGGAGGGCGTGCGGGTCACCCACGTCGTCGAGACCCACGTGCACAACGACTACCTGACCGGCGGGCTGGCGCTCGCCCGGGCGACCGGGGCGACGTACCTGCTCAACGGCGCCGACGACGTCGCCTTCGAGCGCACCGGTCTCGCCGACGGCGACGAGGTGCTCGTCGGCGACCGGATGCGCTTGCGGGCGCTCGCCACGCCGGGCCACACCTTCACCCACCTTTCCTACGTCGTCGAGGACCTGGCCGATGCCGGATCCGCGGGCACCCCCGCGCCGGCGCTCTTCTCCGGGGGCTCGCTGCTGTACGGCGCGACCGGCCGCCCCGACCTCCTGGGTGCCGAGCACACCGATGCCCTGGTGCGTCACCAGCACGCCTCGGCGGCGCGCCTGGTGCGCGAGCTCCCCGCGCACACCCGGCTCTACCCGACCCACGGCTTCGGCTCGTTCTGCTCGGCGACGCAAAGCAGCGCGGACAGCTCGACGCTCGAGGTCGAGCGCCGCACGAACCCCGTGCTCACCTCCGACCTCGAGACCTACGCCCGCGAGCTCCTCGCGGGGCTCGGGTCCTGGCCGGCGTACTACGCCCGCATGGCCCCGCGGAACCGGGCCGGTGTGGAGGCGCCGGACCTCTCACTGCCCCCGCTCGCCGACGCCGCCGACGTCGCGCGCGCCGTCGCCGCGGGTGAGTGGGTGATCGACCTGCGCGAGCGCACGGCCTTCGCGCGCGGCCACCTCCCCGGCGTCGTCGGCTTCGGCGTCGACGGCCCGCTCGCGACCTACCTCGGCTGGCTCCTGCCCCCCGACGCGCCCGTCACCCTGCTGGGCGCATCGCCCGAGCAGGTCGCGCTGGCCCAGCGCGAGCTGGTGCGGATCGGCATCGACCGTCCGGCTCGGTACGCCGCGGGCGACGTCGTCACCGGCGCTGGCGCGACCGCGTCGTACCGCACGGCGACGTTCGCCGACCTGGCCGACGCGCTGGACGGTGGCGTCACCGTGCTGGACGTGCGCCGCGCCGAGGAGCGGGCCGCCGGTCACGTGCGCGGGTCGCTTCACGTGCCGCTCCCCGAGCTGCGCGAGCGGCTCGACGAGGTGCCCTGCGGCCGCGAGGTCTGGGTGCACTGCGCGGGCGGTTACCGCGCCGCCGCCGCCGCCTCGATCCTCCAGGCCGCCGGTCGGCGCGTCGTCGCCGTCGACGACGGGTTCGACGCGGCGGCCGCGACCGACCTGCCCCTCACCGCCTGACCCCGCGGCGCTCGCCGCACGACCGGAAGGACCACCATGACCACGCTCGCCGATCCGCCCGACCAGGGCTCGTCGAGAGCCGCGCGCCCGGGCCCCCTCGGCCGCCTGGGGCTCACCGTCCTCGACCACGGACGCGCGACCTGGGTGCTGTGGGCGCTCGTCGTGCTCGTGCTCGCGGCGTTCGCCCCCCGGGTCGAGCACAACCTGTCGGGCGCGGGCTGGCAGGCGGGCGGCTCCGACTCGGTCGCCGCCCGGGAGCTCGCGGTCGAGCACTTCGGCGGGAACGCGGCGTCCGCGCTGCAGGTCGTCGTGCACACGACGGACGGCTCGTCGGTCACCGCTGGGGAGGGTGCTGAGGTGCTCTCCGACGTGACGGCCGCCCTCGAGGCGGACCCGCGCGTGGCCGAGGTCGTGGCGCCCCAGCCGGGCGCGACCCTCAGCGCGGACGGCTCGACGGCGATCGTGATGGGTGGCGCCGGTGCCAGCACCGACGACATGGTCCGCGCAGCGCGTGACCTCACCGACGAGCTCACGGGCCTGTCGACGTCCACGGTGGAGGTCGACCCGACCGGCGCCTCCCAGCTCTGGTCCGACTTCAACAAGGCCAACCTCGACGCGATGCTCAAGTCCGAGATGGTCTCGTGGCCGGTGACGCTCGCGATCCTCGTGCTGGCGTTCGGTGCCCTCGTCGCGGCGGGTCTCCCGCTGCTGCTGACGCTGGCCGGTCTCGTGGCCTCCGCCGGCTCGCTCGTGCTCATCAACGAGCTGGTGCCGGTCTCGATCTGGGCCATGAACTTCGCGATGATGTTCGCCCTCGCGCTCGGCATCGACTACGCCCTCTTCGTGGTGGTGCGCTACCGGGCGGCGCGGATGGGCCAGCAGAAGTCCGTCCGGGACGCCGTCGTCGAGACCATGGACACCGCGGGGAAGGCGGTGCTCCTCTCCGGCGCCACGGTGCTCGTCTCGCTGTCGGCGGTGATGCTCGTGCCCTCGCCGGCCTTCCGGTCGATGGCGGGCGGCATCATGCTCGCCGTCGCTTTCGTGCTGGCCGCCACGTTGACCCTGCTCCCGCTCGTGCTGGCCCGCCTCGACCACCGGATCGACAAGCTCTCGCTGCCCTGGGTCGAGGCGGGCGAGCACCGCTCGGCCTTCTGGGCCCGCTGGGGGGAGGTGCTGTGGCGTCGGCCGCTCGTGTGGGGCGGTCTGGCCCTCGTGGTGCTCGTCGCGCTGGCGGCGCCCGTGCTCGGCCTGAAGACCGCGATGCCGTCGATCAAGGTGCTGCCGGAGGACGCCAGCGCCCGGGTCGGGTACGACGCGGTGGGCACCGCCTTTGGCCCCGGAGCCACCGGCACGATGCAGGTCGTGGCGCCCGCGTCCGAGGCGCAGCGCGTCGCCGAGTTGCTGGGCGCCGAGCCGGGAGTCGCGGGGGTGCTCCCCGCGCAGCCGGCCGCCGACGGTGCCGGGCTGGTGCTGATCCAGGTCGTGCCGTCCGTGGACCCCTCCGACCCCGACCTGGGAGCGACCGTCGACCGGCTGCGCGACGACCTGCCCGGTGACGTCCTCGTCGGTGGCGCGGCGGTCGAGAACCTCGACCTGAAGGCCCAGCTCGACGAGTCCGCGCCGCTCGTCATCGGTGTGGTGCTGGCGCTCGGGTTCGTGCTCCTGCTCGTCGCCCTGCAGGCACCGCTGATCGCGCTCCTCGGCACGCTCGCCAGCCTGCTGTCGACGGCCGCCGCCTTCGGCGTCGCGCGGCTGGTCTTCCAGGAGGGCTGGGGGAGCGACGTCCTCGGGTTCGAGTCGCAAGGCTTCCTCGACGCGTGGGCGCCGGTGTTCTTCTTCGCGATGATCTTCGCGATCGCGATGGACTACACGGTCTTCCTGCTCGCGTCGGCCAAGGAGCACTACGAGCGCTCGGGCGATCCGAAGGACGCGATGGTGGGCTCGCTGGCCCACAGCGGCCGCGTCATCTTCGCCGCGGGCGCGGTGATGGTGGCGGTCTTCTTCACCTTCGCACTCTCCGGGCCGCTGGCGCCGAAGGAGATGGGCATCGTGCTCGGCACCGCGGTGCTGCTCGACGCCCTGCTCGTGCGCCTCGTGCTCCTGCCGGTGCTGCTGCGCCTGACCGGGCACGCGGCCTGGGCCTCGCCGGCGTGGCTGCGCCGCGTCTTGCCTCGCGTCACCTTCGCCCACGGCTGATCACTGCCCACCCCTTTTCCGAGAACCCAGGAGGAATCCCATGTGTCGACCGACGAGCTGCAAGAAGTGCGGCAAGGTGACGTGGGCCGGCTGCGGCATGCACGTGCAGCAGGTGATGGCCGGCGTGCCGCGCGACCAGCGCTGCCTCGGGCACGAGGCCGAACCGCGCACCGGACTGCTGGCCCGCCTGTTGGGACGGGGCTGACGGTGGCCGCGCCGGGTGCTTCCCTGGGCTCGTGGAGTCGGGGGAGCACGGCCGTGACGGGGGCGGCGCACGCCGCCCCCACGGCACCCGGCGCGGCACCCGGCGCGGCGCTCGTCCTGGACCTGGACCTGGGCCTGGACCTGGGCCACACGCTCGGGTCCGAGCCTGGCTCCGTGCCGCCGCCGCGGCCGCGCGGAGCGCAGCCGAGGCGCGCGTGCCGTCCTGACCCCGTTCCTCGGTGGTCGACGCGCACGGGGGCCTGCCCCCCATGAGCAGTGTCCTGCTCGCGCTGGCGCTGGGCGCGCTGATCGGCGGCGTCCTGGGCGGGCTGGGCGGTGGGGGAGCGGTGCTCACCGTCCCGGCGCTCGTCTACCTGCTGCACCAGCCCGTCGCCGAGGCGACGGCCGGGAGCCTGGTGGTCGTCGGTGCCTCGGCCCTGGCCGGCCTGGCGACCTATGCGCGGTCCCGCCTCGTCGAGTGGCGGGTCGGGGCTCTCCTCGTCGTGGTGGGCCTGCCGGCGACGTCCGTGGGCACCCTGCTGAGCCACCGGGTCGACCCCGACGTGCTGCTGCTGCTGGGCTTCGCCGGCGTGATGCTGCTCGCCGCGGTCCCGCTGTTCCGCGACGGCCCGGGTGCCGATCCCGCCGAGCCGCCCGGCCCGACAGCGGCGGCGGCGCGGCGTACGCCGTGGGTGCCGACCGTGCTCGCGGCGACCGTGGTCGGGGCCCTGACCGGTTGCTTCGGCGTCGGCGGCGGGTTCGTCGTCGTCCCGGCCCTCGTCCTCGGGCTGCGGCTGCCCGTGCAACGCGCGGTCGGCACCTCCTTGCTGGTGGTGGCGGCCAACGCGGCGCTCGCGCTGGGTGGGCGGGTCGCGGGGGCGGACCTCGACCCGGAGGTGCTCGTGCCGTTCGCTGCCGCCGCGGTGGGCACGAGCGTGGTGGCGGCGAGGTGGGCGCCCCGGTTGCCGGCCCGTCCGCTGCGCCGCGGGTTCGCCGCGCTCCTCGTCGTCGTCGCGGTGGGCACGGCGCTCGCGGCGGCGGGCGTCCCACCCTCAGGATCGTCCTGAGGGTGGAGGGTGGAGCTCATCCGGGGGGTGCATGACGCTGTGACGGGGTCCGAGGATGCGGACCGTCCAGCCGCGCGTAGACCACCCCGGTCGCGGCGTCGACCACCTCGACGGCCGCGCCGGGCAGGTCCAGCGGTGGACGCACGACGGTGGTGCCGCGCGCCGCGCGCACGCTGAGGTAGGCGCCGTCGCCCGTCCGCAGGTCGGCGCTCAGCACGAGCAGGTCGAGCTCGCGGCTCGCCTCGATGTGCAGCTGCCCGTCGACGACCAGCACCGCCGCGGCGGTCACCGGTGGTACGCCGGGTGGTGCGGGCAGGCGCCCCGGTGGCGCAGGCGGCAGCGCAGTTCGCGGTGGAGTCGTCGCAGCAAGGGATCACCTTCGTCGGTCGGCGGTGCCGGAGGGCGGTGGACGGGCGGCCCGCGCACCCCCGGCGTCCGGGCCCCCCGGGCCGGGCACCCGGGGGCGCGGCGAGGCCCACCCCGGCTGACGTCGGTGTCGGCAGCTGCACCGTAGGCGAGGCCGGACCCTCCTCGCTGCCGACCGATCGACCCCGGGTCGACCGGCCGACGCCGTGTGTCGGTCGATCGGAGGACACGGCGTCGCCGCACGTCCGGGCGCCTTGCGGACCGTCACGTGGACCCCCATCCTGGGTCGCGTCGCACGACCGGCGCCGTCGGTGGGACACGACCCCGGCAGCCCCGGCAGGAGGCAGGATGATCACGGTCGCCGTCGGCGACGACCACCCGGTCGTGCGCGCGGGCCTGGTGCAGATCCTCGCCGCCGCCCCGGACGTGCGCGTGGTGGCCGAGGCGGACGACGGGGAGGAGCTCCTCGCGGCGGTCCGGCACCACCGGCCGGACGTCGCGCTCTCCGACTTCCGGATGCCCGTCCTCGACGGCGCGGCCGTCGCCGCGCAGGCCACCGCCGAGGGCCTCGGGACGCGGGTGCTGCTGCTCTCGGCGTACGCCGACCCCGCGATCGTCTTCCGCTGCGTCGAGAGCGGGGCCGCCGGCTTCCTGTCCAAGGACGCCGACCGGGCCACGCTCCTGCGCGCCCTCCGCGAGGTGGCGGCCGGACGTGACTTCCTGCCGCCGGACCTCGTGCCCGACCTCATGGACGAGGTCCGGCGGCGGCGCACCGCGACGCCGGCCGTGACGCTGAGCGCCCGGGAGCGCGAGATCCTCGAGGCGGTGGCGGCGGGCCTGTCCGCGCCCGCGATCGCGGCCGAGGCGCACCTGTCGCTCTCGACGGTGAAGACCTACCTGCAGCGGGTCTACGAGAAGCTCGGCGTCGGCGACCGGGGCGCGGCGGTCGCGGAGGCCATGCGCCGGGGTCTCCTGCGGTGAGGGTCCACCCCGGCTCCCGGGTGCTCGCCTCGGTGCACGTGGTGACGGCCCTGCTCCGCCTGGCTCTCCTGGTGCCCCTCGTCGTGCTGGTGCCGGTGCTGGCGGACGTCGGCGACGCGAGCCCCGGCTACCTCGTCGGGCTCGGCGTGTTCGCCCTGTGGGGCGCGTTCACGCTGGCCTGGTCCTCGACCCGTCCCGTGCCGCCGTGGGCGGGGCCGGCCAGCATCGCGGTGGACCTCGTCCTGCTCGTGGCGATGGCGGCCGGGTCGGCCGGGGCGACGTCGTACATCTCCCCGGTCTTCTACCTCTACCCGATCTTCACGGTGTTCTACTACCGCCCGCTCCTCACGGCGGTCGTGGGCGGTGTCGTGGCCGGCGGGTACGCCGCGGTGTGGCTCCAGAACTTCGCCGTGCGCGGCGGGCCGTACGTCTCGGGCGTCGTGTGGATGCACTTCCTCCTGCTCGCCTGGATGGCCCTGACGACGACGGCGCTCTCCCTCGTGCTGGCCCACCGGGCGCGCGCGGAGACGGCGGGGCGGGCGGTGCAGGACGAATTGACCGCGCAGCTGCTCGCGGCCGACTTCCGGGCGAGCACCCGCCTGGCCGACGACCTCCACGACGGCCCGCTGCAGGACGTCATCGCCGTGCGCCGCCTCCTCGAGCAGGTCGCCGACACCTCGCCCGAGCCGGCGCGGGTCGCGGCGGCCGCGGCCCTGCTCGAGGACGTCACCGCCCACCTCCGCGGCACCGTCGCCAACCTCCACCCGCAGGTGCTCTCGCAGCTGGGGCTCGAGGCGGCGGTGCAGGAGCTGGGACGTCAGGCCGACCGCGCCGGCGGGGTGCCCGTCACGGTCGTCACCGAGCCGGTGGGGGACCTCGGGGCCGACCGGGCCTACGCCCTCTTCGCCGCAGGGCGCGAGCTGCTCAGCAACGTCCAGCGCCATGCCGGAGCCCGGGAGGTGCTGGTGGAGCTGTGCCGCGACGGCGACCGGGTGGAGCTGTCGGTCTGCGACGACGGGATCGGCATGCCGGCGGGGCGCGCGCCCGGCGACCACGTGGGCGCCGGGCACATCGGGCTCGCCTCGCACGCGCTGCGGCTCCGCAGCCTCGGGGGTTCCCTCCAGCTCGCGCCCCGGCACCCCCGCGGTCTCATCGCGCGGGCGACGCTGCCGGTCGAGGGCCGGGGGACGGTGGCCTAGCGGCGTCCCGCCGCAGTCAGCGCAGCCCCTCGCGGAACACCTGGTGGAAAACCTCGGCGTTGCCGCCCGCCGGCGTGCTCAAGCCCAGCTCGCGGTTGGTGCGGAGGTAGTCGGAGAACCCCGGCAGCCGCTGCGCCTCGACGCCGTCGATCCGCCGGAACCCCATGGTCCACTCGGGAAACGCGCGCTCGGTGATCTGCTCGTTGAGCACGATGAAGAGGCCCCGGTGCCGCGGGTCGGCGAGGATGCGGCCGAAGGTGGCGTGCACGGCCGCGTCCGGCCCCTCGAGGGTCTGCACGAAGCTGCCGTCCGCGTAGAGGAGCGCACCGGTCAGGTCCGCGGCGTGGTTGGCGGCGCGCGACTGGCGCAGCAGGTCCTCGAGCTCCTCGGGCGACATCGGCTCCACGGCGCTGCTGAGGTAGGTCAACGAGATCATGGGTCACCTGCTCCTCAGTGCTGTCGGGCCTCCCCATCGTCACACGCCGGGCGTACGTCGTCGCGCGGCCCCCTGCCGTCCCGCGGGTCCGTGGAGCCCTGGTCACCCGTGCGGGCGAGCGGGCGACGTACCTGAACGGAGGCTGTGACCTTCGCCAGAACGCCGTCGATGATGTCGCACGCGTTGCCGGGCCCACGTACATTGCGTCTGGCCCTCGTCCACGTTCAGGAGAAGACGTGTCCGTCACACCCCCGAGCCCCTCCGGCCGTCGCGCCGCTCCCAAGCGTCGCGCGCGCTCGAAGCGCCGGCACACCGTGGCGACCGTCATCACCGCCACTGCAGCGACGCTGTGCATGGTGACCGCCCTCGGCGTCGCCTTCACCGTGCGTCAGCTCGACAACGGGATCAACACCTTCGCCAACCAGGACGAGGCGCTGGGCGACGACCGTCCGGAGAAGGCCGACGCCGACACCCCGGAGGAGCCGCTCAACATCCTCCTCGTCGGGTCCGACGCCAACAACCCCGACAACGGGGCGCGCTCCGACACCACGATCATCATGCACCTCTCGGGCGACCGGGAGTTCGCCTACGGCGTGAGCCTCCCGCGGGACGCGCTCGTCGACCGGCCCGAGTGCCTCGCGCCGGACGGCTCGGAGGTGCCGGGCGAGGACATGGTCATGTTCAACACGGCCTACAGCGAGGGCGGTGCCCTCTGCACGCAGCGGACCGTCGAGTCGCTCACCGACATCCGCATCGACGCGACGATCGAGATGGACTTCGGCGGGTTCGAGGACATGGTCGACGCCATCGGCGGCGTCGAGATCTGCCTGACCGAGCCGATCCGGGCGAGCCGCTACAACAAGGCGCTGCCGAAGGAGGGCACCTTCACGGCGAACGGCGAGGAGGCGCTCATCTACGTGCGCGAGCGCCACCAGCTCTCGATCAACGGCGACGTCGGCCGCATGAAGCGTCAGCAGGCCTTCCTCGCCTCGATGGCCAACAAGGTGGTGTCGGCGGAGACGCTGACGAGCCCCACCCGTGTCGCCAACTTCGTGAACGCCGTCTTCGACTCGATGACCATCACCGACGGCTACAACAACATCAGCTCGCTCGTCGACATCGCCACCGGTTTCAACGGCATCGGCGTCGACAACATCAACTTCCTCACGGTGCCCAACGAGGAGTACCCCGAGGACCGCAACCGCCTCGTCTGGACCGACGAGGCCGACGACCTGTGGGCCCTCATCCGCGAGGACAAGCCCCTGACGTCCGAGTTCCTCACCGGCGCCATCGGCGCCGAGGAGAGCGGCGGCAGCGTCAACACGGGCGAGCCGTCGGCGTCGCCGACCGACCCCGGCAGCACCGCCACGGACCCGTCGACCACCGCGACCGACGACCCCGTCGACAGCGACCCGACGGACGACGAGGAGTTCAACGCCGAGGACTTCGCCGCCAGCAACGGTCTCTGCTGAATGCCCGAGCAGGAGACGCGGCCCGACCCCGAGCCCGAGTGGCAGCGCAAGCGCCGCCTCGCGGCGATCTTCGGTGACGCGCTGCCCGAGCAGACCGGCGACGACACCGATCGCGGCGAGCCGGGCGACGCGCGCGGCGGCGAGGCGGCCTCCGACGCGTGGCTCCGGGCGCAGGTCCCGCCGCACCATGGCTGACGCCGGGCCCACGGTCGCGGCGAGCGCCCTCCGCGAGATCGTCGTCGTCCCGCCCGTGCCGGCGCTGCTGCCCGAGCACGCGGGACTCGTCGACCCGGTGGCCGAGCTGCGCGCCGCCGTCACCTCTGCCGTCGCGGGGCTCCGCGCCGCGGGCGGCTCGGTCGGCGTGCTCGGCTCACCGGCCGCGGCCCGCGTCGCGGACCACCTCCTCGACGGGGTTCCGCACGCGTCGTACGACGCGGAGCGAGCGCCCACCGATCCCGCCGACCCCGTCGGCCTGCTGGTGCTGGGCAACGGCTCGGCCATGCGCACCGAGAAGGCCCCCGGCCACCTCGACGCGCGGGCCGAGGGCTTCGACGCCGCGCTGGGGGCGGCCCTCGCGGCGGCGGACGGTGCGGCGCTGGCCGACGTCGACGGAGCACTGGGACGTGACCTGTGGGCCGAGGTCGAGCCGCTCCGCGACCTCGGGCGGCTGCTGCGCGCCACCGGGAGCGCCTGGCGCGTCGACGTGACCTACGACGACGCGCCGTACGGCGTGCAGTACTGGGTCGCGCGCCTCACCCCCGCCTGACCGCTCTCACGCGTGCTCCTCGGTGGAGTGCGAGTCGGTGAGGGTGCGGGCGCCCACCACGGTGATCATCGCGACGAGCGCGGCGAGGACGGCGAAGCCGATCCGCTGGCTGTGGAGGAACTGCTCCGTGACGGTCGACGACCACGCCCCGAGCGGGAGCGTCGTGCCCATGACGGCGGCGGTGACGGTGCCGACGACCGCGACGCCGAGGGAGTTGCCGATCTCCTGCGAGGTGTCGTTGAGGGCGGAGCCGAGCGAGGTGTGGGACTCGGGCAGCGCCTCGACGAGCGCGACGGCCGAGGTCGTCACGACGAGCCGCATCGCGACGGCGAGCAGTCCGAGCCCGACGGCGAAGACCGGGTAGCCGGCGTCGAGCGCGACGACGAGCACCAGGAGCGCCACGACGAGCAGCGAGCTGCCCGCGACGGCGGTCAGGCGGTGGCCGACCCGGTCGACGAGCACGTCGGTCAACGGCCCGGCGAGGAACATGCCGGCCACCATCGGCAGCGTGCCGAACCCGGCGACGACGGGGGACCAGCCCCAGGCGTACTGGAACAGCTGCGTCGACGAGAACGCCACCCCCACCATCGCGACCATCACGCCGGACTGGAGCAGCGCGCTGCCGCGCACGGTGGGCAGGGCGAACAGGCGCAGGTCGAGCATCGGGTGCGTCGCGCGCCGCTCGCGGCGGACGAAGCCGAGGGCGGCGGCGACGGCCGCGACGGCCACGCCGAGCGTGACGGGGGCGTACCAGCCCTCCTCGACCGCCAGCGTGAGCGACAGCAGGCCGAGCCCGAGCGTGGCGACCGAGAGCAGCGCGCCCGGGACGTCGGTACCGCCGGCGCGCAGGTCGGCCGGGTGGTCGGCGGGGATGCCGCGCCGCACGCCCCACCAGGCGACGACGGCCACGGGGGCGTTGACCACGAGCAGCACCTGCCAGGGCAGGTGGGTGACGGCGAGACCGCCCAGCACGGGGCCGAGGACGACGCCGAGCATCGCGACGCTGACGATGAGGCCGATGGCTCGACGGCGCAGCTGCTCGTCGTCGAAGAGCCGGAACATCAGCGACATCGTGCCGGGGGCGATGAGCGCCGCGAAGACGCCGCAGAGGGCGCGCACGGCGATGAGGTGCCAGGCCTCGGTCGCCGCCAGCACGAGCAGGGACGACAGGCCGAAGCCGGCGAGCCCCACGAGCAGCATGCGGCGGCGCCCGAGCAGGTCGCCGAGGGTGCCGCCGATGAGCAGGAGGCCGCCGAAGGTGAGCGCGTAGGCGCCGACGATCCACTGCAGCCCGGTCGGGCCGACGGCGAGGTCGCGCCCGATCGTGGGCAGGGCGACGGTGAGGATCGAGTTGTCGACCATCTCGACCAGCATGGTGAGGCAGAGCGCGAGGAGCGCGGGGGCCGCCGCACGAAGCGAGGTGGGACGGGGACGGGACGGCGTCGTGCGGGGGGACGGGGGTGCTGACGGGGTCGTCGTGGGCGTCGGTACGGCGGTCATGACGGCCTCCTCTCCGGGGGTCGGTGGGATCGAACCGCGTTCGACTCGAACATGGTTCGACTATAGAACGTTGTTCGAGGGTGTCAAGACCACCTAGGGTGGGACGCATGGCTCCGTCGCGCTCGACCCGGTCCACGAGGCGCGTCACCCACTCCCGCGAGCAGATCGTGGAGACGGCGACCGCGATCCTCGACGCGGAGGGCATCAAGGGGCTGACGCTCCGCGGCCTGGCTGCCGAGCTGGGCGGCGGGCTGGGCAGCATCTACTGGCACGTGGCCGGCAAGGAGGAGCTCGTCGGCCTCGCCTGCGACGAGCTCGTCGGCCGGGCGCTCGCCGCGGCGGAGTCGCCGGACGCCGGGGAGGGCGCGGGGGACGCGCGCGACGACGTACCGTCACCGCCGCTCGAGGTCGACCTCGGTGCAGCGGACCCCGCGATCGTCGCGGCCGCCACGCGGGTGCGGCGGATCGCCCTGGCGCTCTTCGCGCAGATGGAGCGGCACCCCTGGCTGCCCGGTCAGGTCGAGCTCAGCGGCGGCCAGCCCAACGGCCTGCGCGTGTGGGAGGCCATGGGGCGGCCGCTCGCCGCGATGGGGTTGTCGCCCCGGCAGCAGTTCCACGGGAGCACGGCGCTGCTGGGGTACGTCGTGGGGGTCGCCACGCAGATGTCCTCGCAGGACGCGATCGTCGACCCGGCGCTCGACCCGGAGGAGAACCTGGACAACGTCGTGAACCGGTGGCAGGAGCTGGACGCCACCGAGTTCTCGTGGATCCGCTCGATGGCCGAGGAGTTCCGCCGCCACGAGGACCTGGAGCAGTTCGCGGCCGGGCTCGACCTGCTCGTGCTGGGTCTGGTGCGGCAGGCGCTGGGGGGGCAGTAGGCGGCAGCGCGAGGGCGGGCGTCAGGCGCTCGCGCGGGCCCGCTCGGCGAGGCGCACGGCCGCGTGCTGCACGAGCGGCACCTCCTCGGGGTCGCGCGCGGCCTCGTGGGGCACCTGCCCGGCGAGCAGTGCGGCCGGCTGGGTCAGCCAGGCCCACACCTGCCAGGGGTCCATGCGGGCGGTGAGCAGCGGCTCGAGCACGGCGCCGAGCTCCGCCCGCAGGTCACCGGCCTCGTCGAGCTGGAAGGCGGGCACCATGGTGCGGCCGTCGTCGTGCACCACGACGAGGAGGCCACCGCGCTCGGCGGCCTTGTGCACGGCGAAGCGCGTGGCGTTCTCCGAGCGGCCCCGCAGCTCGGCGAGGCTCGCGTAGGTGTGCCACGCGCTCGCCAGCAGTCCGGCCCGCACGGCGGCCTTGCGCCGCAGCTGCACGAGCGCGACCGGCACGGCGTGGGCCGGGTCCTCGCCCTGCTGGTGCAGCAGGGCGTCGAGCTCGGTGAGGCGCTCCGGCGTCAGGGGCTCGCCGGTGCCCGGCTCGGTCCAGTACGCCGCGCCGTCGGCCCCGCGCCGGAACGACGGGAGGCCGGCCGGGCCGAGCTGGTCGGCCAGGCCGATCTCCTCGAGCCAGGCCGCCAGCCGCTCGCCGGTGCCCCCGTCGTCTCCGAGCCTGCGGACCCGGCCGTGCACGGTCGGTGCCCCTACTTGGACTTGCGGGCGCGGGACGCGATCTTGGCGCGCTCGTTCTGGTCGAGGACGACCTTGCGGATGCGCACCATCTCGGGCGTCACCTCGACGCACTCGTCCTCGCGGCAGAACTCCAGGCACTGCTCCAGCGACAGCTTGCGCGGCGGGATCAGCTTCTCGAAGTTGTCGGAGGTCGCGGACCGGATGTTGGTCTGCTGCTTCTCCTTGGTGATGTTGACGTCCATGTCGTCGGCGCGCGAGTTCTCGCCGACGATCATGCCCTCGTACACCTCGGTGGCGGGCTCGACGAACATGACGCCGCGCTCCTGCAGCGCCGTCATGGCGTACGCCGTCGCAGCGCCCTTGCGGTCGGCCACCAGCGAGCCGGAGGCGCGCGAGCGGATCTCGCCGGCCCACGGCTGGTAGCCCTCGGAGATCGAGTGGGCGATGCCGGTGCCGCGGGTCTCGGTGAGGAACTCGGTGCGGAAGCCGATGAGGCCGCGCGCGGGCACGATGAACTCCATGCGGACCCAGCCGGTGCCGTGGTTGGTCATGCCCTCCATGCGGCCCTTGCGGGTGGCGAGGAGCTCGGTGATGGTGCCGAGGTACTCCTCCGGCGCGTCGATCGTGAGGCGCTCGGTGGGCTCGTGGACCTTGCCGTCGATCTCGCGCGTGACGACCTGCGGCTTGCCGACGGTCAGCTCGAAGCCCTCGCGGCGCATCTGCTCGACGAGGATCGCCAGCGCCAGCTCGCCGCGGCCCTGGACCTCCCACGCGTCGGGGCGGTCGGTGGGCAGCACACGGAGCGACACGTTGCCGACGAGCTCGGCGTCGAGGCGGTCCTTCACGAGGCGGGCGGTGACCCTCGAGCCCTTGACCTTGCCGACGAGCGGCGAGGTGTTGGTGCCGATCGTCATCGAGATCGCGGGCTCGTCGACGTGGATGAGCGGCAGGGCGACGGGGTTCTCCGGGTCGGCCAGCGTCTCGCCGATCATGATGTCGGGGATGCCGGCGACGGCGACGATGTCACCGGGGCCCGCGGACTCGCCGGGCTTGCGCTCGAGGCCCTCGGTGACGAGGAGCTCGGTGATGCGGACGTTCTTGACGTCGCCGTTGCGCTGCATCCACGCGACGGTCTGGCCCTTCTTCAGGTGGCCCTGGCGGATGCGCAGCAGCGCGAGCCGACCGAGGAACGGGGACGCGTCGAGGTTGGTGACGTGGGCCTGGAGGGGGCCCTCC
The DNA here is from genome assembly GCA_038184435.1 of Nocardioides alkalitolerans. Classification (NCBI taxonomy): domain Bacteria; kingdom Bacillati; phylum Actinomycetota; class Actinomycetes; order Propionibacteriales; family Nocardioidaceae; genus Nocardioides; species Nocardioides alkalitolerans. The sequence continues at coordinate 4,105,620 of CP116227.1, forward strand.
TCGTCGTACGACGGCGCGGGGATCGTGTCCAGGATCGTGCGGAACAGCGGCTCGAGGTCGCTGCCCGCCGGCATGGTGCCGTTCTCCGGCTGCTCCAGCGAGGCGATGCCGGCCTTGCCCGAGGCGTAGACGACGGGGAAGTCGAGCGCGTCCTGGCTGTGGGAGTCGTCGAGCAGGTCCATGAACAGCTCGTAGGACTCGTCGACCACCTCGGAGATGCGGGCGTCGCTGCGGTCGGTCTTGTTGACGACCAGGATCACCGGCATGTCGGCGTTGAGCGCCTTGCGGAGCACGAAGCGGGTCTGGGGGAGCGGGCCCTCGGAGGCGTCCACGAGCAGCACGATGCCGTCGACCATCGACAGGCCGCGCTCGACCTCGCCGCCGAAGTCGGCGTGGCCCGGGGTGTCGATGATGTTGATCGTGAGGCCGTCGGGCGCCGACGGACCCGTGTAGCGCACCGCCGTGTTCTTCGCGAGGATCGTGATGCCCTTCTCGCGCTCGAGGTCGCCGGAGTCCATGACGCGGTCGGCCACGCCCTCGGCCTGGTGCTCCGTGAACGCCCCCGCCTGCTTGAGCATCGCGTCGACGAGCGTGGTCTTGCCGTGGTCGACGTGCGCCACGATGGCGACGTTGCGGAGGTCGGAGCGGAGCGTGGTCATGAGGTGCGGCGTCACTTCCGTCGAGGGATCTGGGTGGCACACCGGTCGCCGGAGGGCCCCGGCGATCTTAGTGCCCCGCTCGGCCAGGGCCGATTCGTTGGCCGCTACCCTGCGTCTGTGATCCAGACCGAGACCTCGCCGACCGCCGAGTTCGACCGCGACGTGGCCCTGACGCCCCTCGACGGTCCCGACGACGCGGTACGCCGCTTCTCCGGCCACCTCCCGGGCCGCTGGTCCGTCGGCGGGGGCATCAACGGGGGCTTCCTGCTCTCGGTGATCGGCACCGCCGTGCGCGCCACCGTGCCCGACCGGCCGCACCCGGTGGCGGTGGCCGCGACGTACGTCGGTGCCTCCACGGAGGGCCCCGCCGAGGTGACGACGCGGATCGTGCGCCACGGCACCCTCACCACCGTCGCCGCCGACCTCACCCAGGACGGGGCGCCGCGCATCACGGCGCTCGCGACGTTCTCCGACCTGGCGCGGCTGACCGACGAGGTGGGCACGACGGCCGTCGCGCCGGTGCTGCCGCCGCCCGAGGAGTGCGTGGCCACGTCGGACGGACCGCCGGAGTTCCTCCGGACCGCGCCGCTCGTCGAGCGCTTCGAGATGCGGCTGACGCCGCGGAGCGTCGGCTGGGCGCTGGGCGAGCCGTCGCGCACGGGCGTGCTCGAGGGCTGGTTCCGCGTGCCCGACCGCGAGCCCGACCCGCTGATGCTGCTGCTCGCCTGCGACGCGATGCCGCCGGTGACGTTCGACCTCGGCCGCCCCGGCTGGGCCCCGACGGTGCAGCTGACGACGCACGTCCGCGCCGTACCGGCCCCGGGGTGGCTCGCCCTGCGCCAGTCGACGAGCAACCTCGCGGGCGGGTTCTTCGAGGAGGACTGCGAGATCTGGGACTCCGCCGGCCGCCTCGTCGCCCAGTCCCGCCAGCTCGCGCGGGTCCCGCGCTAGGGGGTGGTCCGGCCTGCGGTCGTTTCCCCGGTCAGCCGGGGAACACGCCGCTTTGACCATCAACGTTGATGGTCAAAGCGGCGCGTTGATGCGTCAACCGTCTCCGGTACGTCGCCGAGCCGCCCGGCCGTCATCCCCAGGCCGTCCGGACATGGCCCCCATCCCCATCTCGCGTATGAGGCCTTGTGGGATGAGGAGTGCACCGAACCGACCACTTTGACCATCAATATTGATGGTCAAAGTGGCGTGTTCCCCGGTCAGCCGGGGAAAGTGCCAGCCAGCTCACCGCACCGGCCGCAGCGCGACGAGCCACCGCCGGCGGGGGTGCTCGGTGGGCGTCCACAGCAGGCGCTCGGCCGGCGACCACGACAGGTCCTCGGGACCCATGGGGGCCGCGGCCACGGTGCGCCGCCAACCGCGGGCGTCGTGGGAGCGCGCGGTCACGAGGCTCCCGGGCAGCCACCCGCCGTGCGACGTCGTCACGTGCAGCCGGCCGTCGACGGACGCGACGCCCTGCATCCCCTTCACGCCGGTGTCGACGACCTCGGTGGCCCGCGTGAGCGCGGCGTCCTCGGTCGATCCCGCCGGGAGGCCGTCGTCGGCGAGCGGGAAGCGCGCGATGCGGGTCGACTTCTCGCCGCGCCCGTACTCACCCACCACCAGCGACCGCGTCCCGGTGTCGAGCGACAGGAACGACCAGCGCAGCTTCTCCGTGCCCTCGTCCGCGCCGCCGCGGTGGTCGACGCGGGTCGGGAGCACCCAGCGGTACCCGAACGCCGTGTCCCGCTCGCCGTCCCCCAGGTGCACGAGGTCGTCGAGGTGCGTCGAGACGCAGCCCTTCCCCGTGGCGGCGACGTGCAGCCACGACCCCGACCAGACGACGCCCCCCGCGTGGACCGGCACGGGCTCGTGGCCGACGGTGCCGTCGTCGCGGCGTACCGGCTTGACGAGCAGCACGTGCCGGTAGGCGCCGGTGTCGAGGTCGAGGAACGTCAGCCGCGCGCCCTGCTTTACCGTGCCGCCGGGGCCGGGGACCGGCTTCGCGTACGACGACACCACCGCCACTCGCCGTCCCGCGATGCCGTCCGGGACCGTGCCGAGCCCGGTCGCGTCGACCGTCGTCGACACCCCCTGCGGCCACCACTCGTTGCGGCGGTCCTCCGCGTCCCAGCCCCACGCGGTGGCGACGCGGCGGCCGAGGAGGCGGGGTACGACGCTGCGGTGCGCCCGGCGGTCGAGGTCGCCGAGCAGGGCCGCGAGCCCGGGACGGGTGCCGATCCGGGCGGCGAGCCCGGCGACCAGGGGCTCGCGGGAGGACGTGCGGCGGACGTGGAGCGCGGCGGTCATCCCTCGACGCTACGGACCGGGTCCAGAATGGAGCCGTGCGCGCCATCTTCTTCGACCCGGACGCCGCCGACGCCGCCGTGGCGCGGCTCCGGCGTGACGGCTACGAGGCCGCGGTCGAGCGCGAGCGGCTGGCCGGCGAGGACGACGACGAGGACCACCCCTGGGCCGTGGTGAGCGACGCGCCGTCGTTCGTGCTCGAGGTCGTGTGCGACGACCTCGACGGATGGTTCGATGCCGAGGAGGAGCAGCCCGTGGCGCCGCCCCCGCCGCTCGTCCTGCCCACGGCCCCGAAGCGGATCAAGCGCCCGCAGCAGTGATGTCGGTGCCGCGCCGTACGCTCGCCCCGTGACCAACCAGCACCTCCTGCTCGTGCACGCCCACCCCGACGACGAGACGATCGGCAACGGCGCCACGATGGCGAAGTACGTCGCGGAGGGCCGCGGCGTGACCCTCGTGACCTGCACCGGCGGCGAGATGGGCGAGGTGCTCGTCCCCGAGCTCGAGCACCTGGCCGCCGACCGCGACGACACGCTGGGGGAGCACCGTCGGGGCGAGCTCGCCGCCGCGATGGCGATCCTCGGCGTCACGGACCACCGCTACCTGGGCGGGTTCGGGCGCTACCGCGACTCCGGCATGAAGTGGCACCCCGACGGCCACGCGATCGCCGCCGACGAGACCGACGAGCGGGCGTTCGCCAACGCCGACCTCACCGAGGCGGCCGACCACCTCGTCGCGATCATCCGCGAGGTCCGTCCGCAGGTGCTGGTCACCTACGACCAGTTCGGGGGCTACGGCCACCCCGACCACATCCAGGCGCACCGGGTGGCGACCTACGCCGCGGCGCTCGCCGCCGTGCCGTCCTACCGTCGTGACCTGGGCGAGGCGCACGACATCGCGAAGATCTACTGGAGCGCGATGTCGGCGAGCCAGTTCCGCGACGGCCTCCGCAAGCTCCGCGCCGCCGGGGACACGACCACGTTCGAGGGCATGGACCCGGAGGGCCCGATGCCGATGACGTCGCCCGACGCCGACATCGCGTGCCGGGTCGACGCGACCGACTTCGCCGAGACGAAGATGGACGCGATGCGCGCCCACGCCACCCAGATCACGGTCGACGGCCCCTTCTTCGCCCTCTCCAACAACCTCGGCAACGCGATCTGGGGCGTCGAGCACTACCGGATCGCCAAGGGCGAGGTGGGCCCGGTCGACGCCGACGGGTGGGAGACCGACCTGTTCGCCGGGCTGTGACGCTCGCGCTGCGCATCGCGCTCGGCCTCGGCCTCGTGCTGGCCGGGGCGATGAGCGGCCTGGCCTCCGTCGTCGTCGGCGGGCACTGGTGGGGCGTCGGGCTCGCCGCGGTGACCGCAGCCGCCGTGTTCGTGGCGCTCCCGCGCACCCGGCTCGCCTGGTGCTCCTTCGCCGCCGGCTGGGCCGCGATGCTGCTCCTCGTCATGGAGGGCCGCCCCGAGGGTGACTTCGCCGTGGCGAGCAACGGGAAGGGCTACGGGATCCTCGTGCTCGGCTTCCTGGTCGCCCTCGCGGGGGTGGTCGCGCTGGCCGGCGGTCTCGACCGCCGTCCGACGGGGGAGCGGCCCGACCCTCCGAAGGGGTGAACGGGGTGCACGGAGTCGGCGCACCGACCCGGCATACCTAGGATGACGCCCGTGACTGACGCTGACGAGCCCACCGACCGGCCCGACGCCGGGTTCGAGGGCGGTGACACCGCCGAGCGCCCTGCCGTGCGGCCGTCCGCGTCGGACCCGGAGGGTGCGCCCGACACGGAGCGCCTCTCCCTGATGGATCCCGACGAGCCGACGGAGGAGCCGGTGGCGGAGCAGCGCCGTACGGGCCGGGTCGTGGCCCTCTCCGCGCTGGCGCTCGTGCTCCTGGCCGCGGGCCTGTACGTCGCGGCCTACGCGGTCGCGGGCGACAAGGTCGCCCGGGGCACGACCGTGGCCGGTGTCGACATCGGCGGCCTGACGCAGGCGGAGGCGGAGCAGGAGCTCGAGGACGGCCTGGCCGACCGCGTGCAGCGTCCGATCTCCGTGACGGTGGCCGACTCGGAGCTCTCCGACGAGCTCGACCCGGCGGCGGCGGGCCTCGAGGTCGACTACGCGGCGTCGGTCGCCGCCGCCGGGGGCGAGCGCAGCTGGGCGCCGCGGCGGCTGTGGGACTACTTCACGGGCGGCGAGGAGCTGCCCGCCGTGGTGGACGCGGACGACGCCGCCGTCGAGGAGTTCCTCGCCGGTCTCGAGGAGGCGGCCGGCCAGCCGCCCGTCGAGGGTGCGATCGCCTTCGCCGACGGCCAGCCGGTCGTCACCGACCCGATGCCGGGTCGGGGGTTCGAGCGGGACGAGGCGGTCCCGGCCCTCCAGGACGCCCTGACGTCCGAGGACGGAACCGTCGAGCTGACCCTGGCCGACGTCGAGCCGACCATCGGCGCGGAGGAGATCGAGACCGCGCTGGCGACCTTCGCGGAGCCGGCCATGTCGGGCCCCGTGACGCTCGTGTTCGGCGAGACGCCGGTCGAGCTGGACCCGGTGGACTACGCGCCGGCCGTGTCCATGGTCGCCGAGGACGGCGCCCTGGTGGGGCGTGTCGACGGCTCCGTGCTGAGGGACCTGGTCGACGACCGCGTGGGAGACCCGGGCCGTCCCGTCGACGCCACCGTCGTCATCGAGAACGGCGAGCCGGTCGTCGTGCCCGCCGAGCCCGGTGTGGACTTCCTGCCCGAGACGCTGGCGTCGGTCTTCACCGAGATCGTGACCGCCCCCGAGGGCAGCCGAGAGGGCAACGTCGAGGCGGAGGCCGTCGAGCCCGAGTTCACGACCGCCGACGCGGAGGCCCTCGGCATCGTCGAGGAGGTCAGCGAGTTCACGACCTACTACCCCCACGCGCCGTACCGGAACACCAACATCGGCCGCGCCGCCGAGCTGATCGACGGCACCGTGCTCAAGCCCGGCGACGTCTTCTCGCTCAACGGCATCGTGGGGGAGCGCACCTACGAGAACGGCTTCACCGACGGCTTCATCATCTCCAACGGCATCTTCCGCTCCGAGCCCGGCGGCGGCGTCTCGCAGATGGCGACGACGACGTTCAACGCGGCCTACTTCGCCGGCCTCAAGGACGTCGAGCACAAGCCCCACTCGCTCTACATCGACCGCTACCCGGAGGGTCGCGAGGCCACCGTGGCGTGGCCGACGGTGGACCTGAAGTTCGAGAACGACACCGATTACGGCGTCCTCGTCCAGGCTGTCCTCAGCCCCAGCTCGCCCGGCAACCGCGGCTCCATCACGGTGCGCATGTGGTCCACGAAGGTGTGGGACATCGAGTCGGACGTCTCGGGCCGCTACGCCGTCACGAGCTCGAGCACCCGCACCCTCGACACGGCGGACTGCGAGCCCCAGAGCGGGTCGAGCGGCTTCTCCGTCGACTACGACCGGATCTTCCGGAAGCCGGGCTCGGACGAGATCGTGCGCACCGAGGACTTCAGCTGGACCTACAGCCCGACCCCGACGATCCGCTGCGTCTCGCCGGAGCCGGAGCCGACCCCGCCGCCGGTCGAGCAGGCCGACCCGGTCGAGCCGGGCGAGGCGGGCACGGGCGGCTGACGCCCGCCCCGCTCCTGCCGCGGGCCGTCCACCGTCAACCGGGCGGCGCGAGGTACGTCGCCGTGTGGTGGTCCTCGAACCCGAGGCCCGCGTAGAGCGCGAGCGCCGGCGCGTTCGTCGTCAGCACGTGGAGCACGACGGTGGTGACGCCGCGCCCGGCGACCTCGCCGAGCAGCGCCGCGACGACGCGTCGCGCCATCCCCGAGCGTCGGTACGCCGCGTCCGTCCGCACGTCGTGCACGCACGCCCAGTCGCCGCGCAGGTCGGCGAGCCCGGTCGCGATCCGGGCGCCGTCGGCGGTCACCGAGGCCCGCACCCGCTCGACGTCGGGGGCCGCGCCGTCGACGGGCCCGCGCTCGGTCACGACGTCGTCCGCGGTCGCGCCGAGCGCACGCCTGATCCGGGCGACCGACCCGACCTGCACGGCGACGGCGTGTCCCGTGAAGTCCGCCGGTTCCGTCCAGCCCGCGCCCCGCAGCGCCGCCTCCTCGGCCGAGCCGACAGGGACGCACAGCTCGGGGTGGCGGTCGCGCGCGGCGTACCAGCGCTCGACGGCTTCCAGCGCCTCGGCGAGCGGGCGGTCGGGGCTCCCGTACGCGAGCACGGAGTTCGCGCGTCGCCGCACGCGTCCCTCGTGCGGCGGCGAGACCTGGAGGAGCCAGTCGCCCATCGTCGCGGTCTCGCCGGGCCACAGCCCCCGCACGCGTCGCTGCACCTCACCGCCCGGCACGCGCTGGAGCCGGCTGGCGCGGGGCGGGACGGGCTTGCCCGAGACGATGAGCGCGTGCGGGACGGTGACGGCGGTGCCGTCCTCGCGCCGTACGACGAGGTCGGGCCACCACGCCTCCGCCACGCCCAGCAGGTCGGTGAACGCGGGCCCCCCGGTCGGGCCGGTCTCGCCGGGGACGAGTCGGCGCACGACGATGCGGGTACCGACGACGTGCGGGCCGAGGCCGTGCGCGCCGGTGACGGGTGCTCCGCCGCTCACACCGCTGCTCACATCCTGGGGTTCGTCGGGGGAGGTCACCTCGCGGATACTAGGCTGGCGGCCGCGCGTGATCCGCGCCCGCTGCATCCCGCTCGACCCCGCTCCACCAAGGCACGACCACGTGCCCCGTGACTCCAGGAGGACCCCGAGATGACGTACGTCGTCGCCCAGCCGTGTGTGGACGTCAAGGACCGCGCGTGCGTCGACGAGTGTCCGGTCGACTGCATCTACGAGGGCAACCGGATGCTCTACATCCACCCCGACGAGTGCGTCGACTGCGGCGCGTGCGAGCCGGTCTGCCCGGTGGAGGCCATCTACTACGAGGACGACACCCCGGAGGAGTGGAAGGAGTACTACACGGCCAACGTGAACTTCTTCGACGACCTGGGCTCGCCCGGCGGCGCGGCCAAGATGGGCGTGATCGAGGCCGACCACCCCTTCATCGCCGCCCTGCCGCCCCAGAACCAGGAGTGAGCGCCCCGGCGCGCCGCGCCGTCTCCTCGCTCCTGCCGGACTTCCCCTGGGACGGTCTGGTGGAGCACGCGGAGCGCGCGCGGTCGCACCCCGACGGCATCGTCGACCTCTCCATCGGTACGCCGGTGGACCCGACCCCCGAGGTCGCGCAGGCCGCCCTGGCCGCAGCCGCCGACGCGCCGGGCTACCCGACCACGATCGGCATCCCGGCCGTGCGTCAGGCGGCGATCGACTGGCTGGCGCGCAACCACGGCGTCACGGGCCTCGGCCTCGACGGCGTGCTGCCCGTGGTGGGCTCCAAGGAGCTGATCGCGGCGCTGCCGCTGCACCTCGGCATCGGCCCGGGCGACCTCGTGGTGCTGCCGGAGGTGGCCTACCCGACGTACGAGGTCGGCGCCGCCCTCGCCGGCGCCGAGTCGCTCGCGACCGACTCGCTGACGGCGATCGGGCCGCGGGTGCCGTCGCTGCTCTACCTGAACAGCCCGTCCAACCCGACCGGGCGCGTGCTGCCCCCGGCCCACCTGCGCAAGGTCGTCGAGTGGTGCCGCGAGCGCGGGGTGCTGCTGGTCAGCGACGAGTGCTACATCGAGAACAGCTGGGAGGGCCCCGTCACGTCGGTGCTCCACCCGGACGTCTCCGGCGGCTCCCACGAGGGCGTCATCGCCATCCACTCGCTGTCGAAGCGGTCCAACCTGGCCGGTTACCGCTGCGCCTTCGTCGCCGGCGACCCCGCGGTCGTGGGCGAGCTGCTCGCCGTGCGCAAGAACCTCGGCCTCATCATGCCGCTGCCGCAGCAGCACGCGATGATCGCCGCCCTGAGCGACGACGCCCACGCGCTGGAGCAGCACGGCCGGTACGCCGCCCGCCGCGCCCGCCTGCGCTCCGCCCTCGAGCGGGCCGGGTTCCGGATCGACCACTCGGAGGCGTCGCTCTACCTGTGGTCGACCCGCGGCGAGGACGCCTGGGACACCGTCGCCTGGCTCGCCGAGCGCGGGATCCTCGTGGCGCCCGGGTCGTTCTACGGCGCCGCCGGGCGCCAGCACGTGCGCGTCGCGTTCACCGCGACCGACGAGCGCATCGACGCCGCCGCGGCGCGGTTGGGCTGAGGTCGGTCGCGCTGGGGCCTCGGGGGCCCGGGGCTCGCCCCGGGGGCCTGAAATGTGCGGTTGGGTCAGGTCTGGTTGCGCCGGGCCTGTCCCAACTGCCCATTTCTGGGCTGGTGGGGCGGTGCCTGGTGGGTGGGGCCTGGGCCGGCTGGGGAACTGTGCGGTTGGGGTGGTCCTGAGCGCGCCGGACCTGTCCCAGCTGCCCATTTCTGCACCGCTGGCCCGATGCCCCTGGCGAGCGGCAACTGGCCGTTGGTCCCGGCGAATCCATCGGCCAAGGCCGGGCCTCCAGGGCGGCGCCAGGGGCCTCACAAACTGTGCGCTTGGGGTGGTCCTGAGCGCGTCGGGCACTCCCCAGCTGCACACTTCGTGGCCCAAGGGGCCGGGCCGCCGCCCCGCCCTACGCCGCCTCGTGCCCGTCGCCCTCGTGCCCGTCGCGCCCGGACTCCTCAGCACCACCGACCGGAGCCTCGCCCCCGGCCGGGCTCCGTCGCGTGTTGGTGCGCGGCGCCCAGCGCGTACTGAGCCACGCCCGTCCGGCGGGGGTCTCGCCGCTGGTGCGGAGCATCCGCCACCACGTCAGCACCCGCCGCTGGTCGTGGGGGAGGTCCGCCGCGTCGTACAGCTCCCGCGCCAGCTGTTGCGACCGTTCCCCGAGGTCGTCGCGCGTGACCGCGATCCGCCCCCACCCCTCCGACCTGAGTCGTCGGTCGCGACGCAACCCGTCGGCGTACGCCTCCTTCTCGCGGTGGCCGGCGCCGTCGTACTCCACCAGCGTCCTCGTGCCCCTGACCCACAGGTCGCCGCGCGCGACAAGGCCGCCGTCGTCGGTCCGTACCTCGTGCTGCGCCACCACCGGTATCCGCAGCGTGCGGCACAGCGCCCCGAGCGTGACTTCCGGCGCCGACTCCGCCCGACCGGGATCGACCACCAGCGCGAGTGCCTCGCGGAGCCGCGCCGCCCCCCGTGCGCCGGCCCGCGCAGCCGCCGCCTCGACCTCCGCGACCGTCACGCCGGCGCCGTCCTCCTGCGGCCGGAGCGCACCACCGACGACGATGGCGAGATCGAGCGGACCCAGCACGCGACCGCAGTCGAGCAGCGTCTGCAGCGGTGCCGCCAGCCGAAGGTCACCGACCCGTTCGACCGGGGGCGCCTCGACCGCACGGATCAAGCGGACCCCTGGCCGCCGCGCCTGCCCGGACCCGACCTTCGTGGTGGCGAAGACCGGTACGTCGTCGGGGACCCTCGGCAGCCACCACCCCCGCACCCGCGCCGCGGTCAGCCCGGTCAGCACCGCGTCTTCCGGCAACGCCTCCTGGAACCCCCGCAGGTCCAGCAGGTCGGGCTCCTCCGCGTCGGACCGGCGGTGGACACCGCGCGTCACCCGCCCCCACCCGGACAGCCGGACACGCCCCCGGCGCAGGTCGTCCGGGAGGTCGGGTGGGGGATCAGCTGTCGTGGACACGGGTACGACGCTGCCTCACCCTCACGGCCTCAGGAGTCTCTCGGACGACGCCTGTGGACGGGCCGGTCCGACCCCGCGCATGGGGACAGCCAGCGGGCCGATGCCCGAGGACGGTGGTGCCGGAGGTCGGCCCGCCGCAGAACTGGGACGTTGGGACAGCCCGGTGTCGATCCGGCCGACCCCAGCTGAACATTTCCCGAGCCAGGGTCGAACCCGGTGCCGCTCGCCCCCAGAACTGGGACGTTGGGACAGGCCCGAGCGGCTCAACCCCGTCCCAACTGAACATTTCGCGCCCGGCCCCGGCGGCGAGCCCACGCCCAAAGCCCACCCACCCCACCCCATCTCACCCACCGAACACCGGTCCCACCATCCGGACGCGGAATTCGCGCCCACCCAGCATCCGCCTACATTGGGCGACGTGTTCACGACCTTGCTGACGAAGCGACGCGCAGTCGACCACTGCCGCGTGCGCTCCGCCCTGTGTCGCTGCTCCTGACCGACCGCCGACGCTCGTCGCGTCGAGGCACGTCCACGCCCTCCGGGGCCTGAAGACAGCAGCAGTCCGAACCCACCGTCAGGAACACCATGTCCACCGACTCCCTCGCCGTGCGCGCCGGCGCCACGGCCGGCATCGACCCCCGCGGCCCGCAGTTCGCGGCCGGCATCACGTCGGTCGTCCTCGCGGTGGCGCTCCTCCTGGGCGACAGCGACATCGCCCTGGTGCTGCTCGGCCTCCAGGCCGCGGTCTTCGCGGTCGGGGCGGCGGCGGGGCCGCAGCACGCGCCGTACGGCTGGTTGTTCCGCACCCTCGTCCGCCCGCGACTGGAGCCGCCCACCGAGCTCGAGGACCCGGCGCCGCCGCGCTTCGCCCAGGCCGTGGGCCTGGGGTTCGTCGTGGTCGCCCTGGCGGCGTACCTGCTCGGGGCGACCCTCGTCGGCCAGGTGGCCGTGGGGTTCGCCCTCGTCGCGGCCCTGCTGAACGCGGTCTTCGCGTTCTGCCTGGGCTGCGAGGTCTACCTGCTGCTCAAGCGCGCCACCGCCTGAGCGCCCGGCCCACCACCGCACCACCCACCCGACGTCCAGCACCACAACCGAAAGGCACCAACCATGAGCCGCGAGTCCGCACTCGTCTCCACGCAGTGGGTCGAGGACAACCTCGACACCGACGGCATCGTCGTCGTCGAGGTCGACGAGGACACCACGTCCTACGACAAGGGCCACATCCGTGGCGCCGTGAAGCTGGACTGGACGACCGAGCTGCAGGACCAGGTCCGCCGCGACTTCGTCAACAAGCAGCAGTTCGAGGAGCTCCTGTCCCGCAAGGGCATCTCCAACGACGACCTGGTGCTGCTCTACGGCGGCAACAACAACTGGTTCGCGGCCTACGCGTTCTGGTACTTCACGCTCTACGGCCACACCAACGTGAAGCTGGTCGACGGCGGCCGGAAGAAGTGGGAGCTCGAGTCCCGCGAGCTGACGAACGAGGTGCCCGAGCGCGCCGCCACGCAGTACGTCGCGCAGGAGCAGGACCGCTCCATCCGCGCCTTCCGTGACGACACCGTCGCCGCCATCGGCGTGCAGAACCTCGTCGACGTGCGCAGCCCCGACGAGTACGCGGGTCGCCTCCTCGCCCCGGCCCACCTCCCGCAGGAGCAGGCCCAGCGCGCCGGTCACGTCCCCACGTCGATCAACGTGCCGTGGAGCAAGAACGTCAACGACGACGGCACCTTCAAGTCGGACGACGAGCTGAAGGCCCTCTACGCCGAGGCCGGCATCGACGACTCGAAGGACACCATCGCGCTCTGCCGCATCGGTGAGCGCTCGTCGCTCACGTGGTTCGTGCTCAAGGAGCTCCTGGGCCACCAGAACGTGAAGAACTACGACGGTTCGTGGACCGAGTACGGCTCCCTCGTGGGCGTGCCCGTGGCCCTCGGCGACGAGCCCGGCGAGGCCTGACATGTGCGGAGCAACGAAGGGCGGCCTCTCCCTCGACGGCGTCAACGTCGCGAAGGAGGCCGTGATCCAGGGCCAGGTGCTGCGCGACGGCGAGCCCGTCGAGAGCGCCTACGTGCGTCTGCTCGACCGCACCGGTGAGTTCACCGCGGAGGTCCCGACCTCCGCGACGGGCCACTTCCGGTTCTTCGCCGGCGACGGCGAGTGGACCCTGCGCACCCTCGCCCCGAAGGCGGAGACCGTGGACCGCACGGTCGTCGCCCGCACCGGCGTGGTCGCCGAGGTCGAGATCGCCATCTGAACCCCAGCCACACCCCGCACCACCCGCACGGGCCCCGGAGCACTGCTCCGGGGCCCGTCGGCGTCTGCCCGCGGGTGCGGTTCACTGGTGCGGTGCCGACCCCCGCCTCCGACCTCGTCGTCGTGCGCCGCGGTGCCCTCGTCGTCCTCGGGATCGTCGCGCCCGTCGTGACGCTGCTCGGTGTCGCCCTGCTGGTCGGCACGGGCGACGGGGTGGTGCTCGTGCCCGGGCTGCTCCTCTGCGTCGCCCTGGCGGGCGGCGTGGCCCAGGAGCGCGCGTACGCCGAGCTCGAGCGCCACCCGCCCGCTCCGACGCTCGTCGTGCTGCGCGGGGGTGAGCCGGCCCTGTTCCTGCCGCGGTACGGCGCGCTCCTCCGCAACGTGACCCGGATGCTGCTCGGCGTCGGCGTGACGCTGCTCGTCGGGGCGGTGCTCGCCCTGGTCGCCGCCCACTGGTTCCTCGCGTCCGTCTGCGGGTTGGCGGGCATCGCGTTCCTCGTGGTCGCCGCCCCGGGCCGCGACACGGCGGGCGGCGTCTGGCTGTCGCCGTACCGGGTCATCGCGGAGCACCTGGGGACGACGTGGGAGGTGCCGTGGACGGCCGTCGCCGGCGTCGAGCCCGGCGACCCGCTCACGGTCGTGCTCCACGAGGGCGCCCGGCCGGTGGTGGACCGCCACGGCCCCCCGGTCCGCTCGTGGCGCGTCCGCCCGCTCACCCTGAGCACGCGACGGCTGGCGGGCGGCGCTGATACCGCGGCGTACGTCGTGGGGCGAGCGGCTGCCGACCCGCGGTTCCGCGCGGGGCTGGGCACGCCGGGGTCGCTGCCGGGCTGAGCCCGTGCGGGCCCAGGCAGCGGCTCAGGCGCCGGGTGCAGCGCCGACGGCGGTGAGGTACGGGCTGGAGGCCAGACCGGTGACGGCGAGGGTCCGCGACAGCTGCACGGGGCCGCCCGGTCGCGCGAACGACGCCGTCACGGTGATGGACAGGGGCAGGAGCCGCGCGAAGCGGAGCTCGAAGTCCTCCGTCCACGTCGTCAGGAGCGGCGCGATGCCGTCCGTGATGGTGCGCTGGAACAGGAAGGACGTGCCGGTGCTGCCGAAGTCGCTGGGCGGCGGGGTGACGGTCCAGCCGGCGAGGTCGGTCGTGTGGTCCGTCCAGGTGGTGGCCCCGCGGGTCACGGGCGTGGTCATGGACAGCAGGGTCGCGATCTGCGGGAACGTGAACTGGACCCGGAGGGAGGCGGGGCCGCCGCCCACGGCGATGTCGAGGGCGAGCGCGGCGGCGTCGGCCGGGGGGTCCCCCTGGAGGGAGTCGGGTCCGTTCGAGAGCGGGTAGACGCCGGCGAAGCTGTCCGAGCGCCAGGTGACGGCGAGGCTGGGCGCGTTCGTGCTCACGGCGTGCGCGGGAGCAGCAGCGACGACGGCGACGGCGGGGGCGCTCCAGGCAGCGGTGCGCAGCAGCGTGCGGCGGGGGAGGGCGGGGTGGGGGGAGGACACGTCGGGAGCGTCACACACGGCGGTGGTTCGCGCGTGAGAACGCCGGGTTTCCCCGGTCACCTGGTCTAGACGCACCCTCAACGTTGCCGCAAGGGAAGCGGTGTTCGCTCAGGCCGCCCTAGCGTCGCGGTGTCGAGACCACGGCGACCCTCGAGGAGCTCCGGTGCGCAGGATGAAGCGGCTGGCCCGCGCGATGCGGTGCCGCCTGAAGTACGGCGACAGCTGTCCGCACCACCCCGACTACCACCCCTGACCCCGCCTCGTGGGGAACGTCACGGGGCCAACTGGTCCAGACGATGTTTCCCGCGAGTAGCCATTGGTGCCACCCTCGGGAGTGATCGGGGGAGGCTCACGCTGGGGGAGGGTTCGGGACCATGGCTGCACGCAGTCCGATCGAGGAACGGCGGCTGCGCAGGGCGCTGCAGTACTCGCTGCTCATCATCTTGTCGATCGTCACGATCGTGCTGTGCTACCTGGCGGTGACGCGCACACCGTAGTAGATCGTCCTGCCGCGGGTGTTCTCCACCGCAGGATCTTCTGCCAGCATGGCGGGATGACTGACACCGTCGTCGACGACCTGCTCATCACCGTCGCCCCCACCGGGGCCGAGACGGCGAAGTCCGACTGTCCCGAGCTGCCCACGACGCTGGACGAGCTCGTCGCGACGGCGAAGGAGTGCGAGGCCGCGGGCGCGGGGTTGATCCACGTCCACGTGCGCGACGCCGACCACCGCCCGACGCTGGACCTCGGGCGCCTGCGCGAGACGGTGACCGCGCTGCGCGAGTCGACGTCGCTCGTCGTGCAGCTCTCGACCGGGGGCTCGGTCCACGACCCGCTCGAGGACCGGCTGCGCGTGCTCGACGCGGCGCCCGACTCGTGCTCGATCACCCTCGGCACGGTCAATTTCGGGGACGACGTCTTCCTCAACCCGTGGCCCTTCGTGCGCGACCTGCACCGCGCTGCCCGGGAGCGGGGCATCGCGCCCGAGTTCGAGCTCTTCGACCTCGGGCACGTCGCCGCCCTGGGGCGGCTGCTCGTCAAGGACGGCCTCCCCGTGGGCGACCGGGTGCACTGCGACCTCGTGATGGGGGTGCCGGGCGGGATGCCGGGCACGGCCGACGCCCTCGTCGCCGCCGTCACCGCGCTGCCGCCACAGGTGACGTCGTGGTCGGCGACGGGCATCGGGCGGACCGCGATGACGGTGGCGATGGCCGCCCTGGCGAAGGGCGGCCACCTCCGCGTCGGCATGGAGGACACGCTCACGTTCGCGCCGGGCGAGCCGGTCGGGAGCAACCGGCGTCTCGTGGAACGGGCGGTGACGCTGGGTGGTCTAGTCCACCGGGCGCCGATGTCGCCGGCGCGGGCGCGGGAGGCCCTGGGGCTGGCTACCGGGCCGTGAGGCGGGCCACGGACTGTGTTAAGTGCGCGTGAACTTCGGCGATCGGCACCGATATTTGCCCAGAGTGGTCCGGAACCCTCCCGGGATGCCCTAGAGTTCGGGGCGGATGGATGAGGGGTTCATCCGTCCGCTTCGATCTACGTCAGGGGTTCTCATGAAGAAGCTTCTCGTGGCGATCATCTCCACGGTCGTGATGGCCGTTGGCGTGCTCGCCGGTTCGGCCGCAACTGCGCAGGCCGCCGAGGGTTACCCGGGGCAGTACGCCACGGGTTCCCGCCTCACGCCCGACCCGATCTCCAACGTCGGCAAGGCCGGCACGGGCAAGGGCTTCAAGATCTTCTACGCCGGTGAGCCCGGCGTCCGCCTCAACGGCACGGTCTACATCTCGATCCGTCGCTACGGCACGAGCACCGTGCAGGTGAAGCAGTACGACTACAAGGGCATCACGCGCTACTACACGACGCCGACCTTCACCCCCAACGTGAAGGCCAACTACCGCGTCACGGTCACGTTCATCCCGGAGGACGAGCAGTTCCGCCCGTCGGTCCGTGCGTGGAACGTGTGGGTCACCCGCTCCGGCATCGCCTGAGCCCCCGCCTGACCGGAACGGCCCCCGCCCTCGGGCGGGGGCCGTTCTGCTTTTCCGGCGGCCGGAAGCAGACCGGGGTCTCAGTAGACGAGCGCCTGGACGCCGTCGGCGAGGATCTCCTCGGCGAACGTCGCGGCGCCGGCGATGCGCACGCCCGGCAGCAGGTCGATCTCGGTGATCCCGCGGCGTACGGCGCACTGCGTGCACACCGTCACCTGACCGAGCTCGACGACGGTCGCGAGCAGGTCGGCGAGCGGGGTGGCGTGGGGGAGGGCGAACTCCTCGGCGCGACCGTGCACGCCGAACCAGGCGGCCTCGCCGGTGAGCCACAGGCCGACGTCGGCCCCGGCGGCGGCGGCCGCCGCGGCGACCGTGAAGGCCTGGTTGCAGCGCTCGGCGTCCTCGGCCCCGCAGGTGACCTTGATCCTCAGGCTTCGCATCCCGCCAGCCTAGGGCGAGGCGCGGACGGCCGCCGATAGACTCCCGCGTCATGGATGCCGTGCTGATCGCCGTGCTCGTCGCCGCGCCCCTCGGGCTCGCGGCGTTGGCCCTCCGTGCGTTCGCGCGCCTCGTGGGCGCCGGGGCCGGGGGTCGGGCCTGATGGCGTTCGAGCTGCCGTCCGACCTCCACCCCGACTGCGGGCCGATCGCCTGGATGCTGGGCACGTGGCGCGGCAACGGCCACGGGGACTACCCGACGATCGAGCCCTACCAGTTCGGCCAGGAGCTCATCTTCACCCACGACGGACGCCCGTTCTTCCACTACATGGCGCGCTCGTGGGTGGTGGACGCCGACGGCGCGAAGGTGCGCGACGACGCGATCGAGACCGGGTTCCTCCGCGCGCTGCCCGGCGGCAAGGTCGAGCTGCTGCTCAGCCACGAGTCCGGGGTCGTCGAGATCTGGATCGGTGAGGCGGAGGGCGGCAAGCTCGAGATCGTGACCGACGCGATCGGCCGCACCGAGGGCGCCCCCGAGGTGACGGGCGGCAAGCGGCTCTACGGCAACGTCGAGGGCGACCTGCTCTACGCCTACGACCTGGCGGCGTTCGGCGAGGCCCTGCAGCCCCGCACGTGGGCGCGTCTGCAGCGGGCCTGACCGTGGGCGCGCACCAGCCGGCCGCGCCGGGGGACGGCGTCGAACCGGACTGGCGCGCCCGCCTCCGGGCGCAGGGCTACCGCCTGACCCCGCAGCGCGAGCTGATCCTGCAGGCGGTGACCACCCTGCGCCACGCGACCCCCGACGAGGTGCTCGCCGAGGTGCGCAAGTCGTCGTCGGCGGTCAACCTCTCCACGGTCTACCGCACGCTCGAGGTGCTCGAGGGCCTCGGCCTCGTGCGGCACGCCCACCTGAGTGACCGGGCGCCGACCTTCCACGCCGTCGACGACGGCCACGAGCACTTCCACCTCGTCTGCCGGAAGTGTGGGCGCATCTCGGCTGTTGACGTGGAGGAGGCCGCTCCGTTCCTCGACGCGCTCCGCGACCGCCGCGGGTTCGTCGCCGACGCCGGCCACCTGGCCATCTTCGGGGAGTGCGTGCGCTGCCCGACCGAGGAGGAGACGCAGTGACCGACGACGGAGCCACCCCCAGCGCCCCCGCGAGCCCCCTGCTGCGCCTCCCGGGCGCCGTGGCGGCCAACGGCCTCGACGCCGCCGTGGCGGCCCACTACGGGTCGTTCAACGTCGAGCAGCGGCGGCTGGTGGCGGGCGAGGGCTTCGTGGACCTCTCCCACCACGACGTGATCCGGGTGACGGGGGAAGACCGCCTGACGTGGCTGCACTCCCTGACGACGCAGCACCTCACGGACCTTGCGCCCCGGGAGTGGACGGGCGTGCTCGTGCTCAGCCCGCAGGGCCACGTCGAGCACGCCTTCTACGGGTACGACGACGGTGAGGCCTTCCTCGCGCACACCGAGCCCGGTCAGGGCGCGGCCCTGGTGACCTTCCTCGACCGCATGCGCTTCTGGTCGAAGGTCGAGGTGGCCGACGTGACCGCCGAGTGGGCGCTCACGTGGCGCCCGGCGGCGTCACGAGGAGACGGCCCCTACGCGGCGTACGAGCTCGTCCCGCGCGACCAGCTGGAGGCGTACGCCGCGGCCGCCGGCCCGGCGGCGGGTCTCTGGGCCTTCGAGGCCCTGCGCATCGAGCGGGGCGAGCCCCGCCTCGGTCTCGACACCGACCACCGCACCATCCCCAACGAGGCAGGGTGGATCGGTCCGGCGGTGCACCTCGACAAGGGGTGCTACCGCGGGCAGGAGACGGTCGCGCGCGTCCACACGCTGGGCCGACCCCCGCGGCGCCTGACGCTGCTCCACCTCGACGGCTCGCAGGAGACGTTGCCCACAGCGGGGGCCGAGCTGCGGCTGGGGGATAAGGTCGTCGGCTTCGTCGGCACGTCCGCGCGCCACCACGAGCTGGGCCCGATCGCGCTGGCCATGGTGAAGCGCAACGTGGCGCTGGACGCGACCCTCGAGGTGGAGGGCATGCCCGCCGGGCAAGAGGTGCTCGTCGACCCCGAGGTGGGTCTTCACGTCCGTCCACGCCTGCGCTGATCCCTCGCTAGAGTCACGCCCATGCGTGCTGCCCGCGGCTGGAAGCTGCCCGTCCTGCTCGCCGGCGTGCTCCTCCTCGGAGTGGTCCTCTGGGGTGTGTGGCTGGTGGTGCGCACGAGCACCGACCTCGCAGCCGCGGCCGACGACGCGCGCACGCTGCAGGACGCGGTGACCGACGGTGACGACGCTGCGGCCGACGCCGCCCTGGCGAGCCTGCAGGACCACGCCTCCTCCGCGGCGGGGCGCACCGACGGCCCGCTGTGGTCGGTGATGACGTGGACGCCGTTCGTGGGCGACGACCTCGAGGGCGTGCGCGCCGTCAGCACCGTGCTCGACGACCTCGCCCAGGACGGGCTGGCCCCGCTCGTGGAGACGGCCGGCAACCTCGAGACGCTGAGCCCCCGCGACGGCCGGGTCGACCTCGAGGCGGTGGCGGCCCTCCAGGGGCCGGTGGCCCAGGGCAACGATGCGTTCCAGCGCGCCGTCGCCGAGCTCGACCGGCATGACTCCGAGGGGTACGTCGGGGTGGTGCGCGACCAGTACCGCGAGGTCGTGAGCGAGGTCGGCCGCGCCGCCCGGGTGCTCGACTCCGCTGACCGCGCCGTGCAGGTCATGCCGTCGATGCTGGGGGCCGACGGTCCGCGGCAGTACCTCCTGATCTTCCAGAACAACGCCGAGATCCGCGCTGGCGGAGGTCTGCCCGGATCCGCGGCGCTCGTCACGGCGGTGGACGGCCAGATCGAGCTGGCGCGCCAGGTGGCGGGCAGCTCGTTCGGCATGACGGACGAGCCGGTGCTGCCGCTGACGGACGCCGAGGACGAGATCTGGAACCGCCAGCTCGGCACGTACTTCCTCGACGCCAACTTCACGCCCGACTTCCCGCGGTCGGCCGAGCTCTGGCAGGCGCGGTGGGAGCAGGAGTACGAGCCGGTGGACGGCGTCATGGCGATCGACCCGGTCACGTTGTCCTACGTGCTGGGGGCCGTCGGGCCGATCGACGTGCCGGGCGGGCCGCGCCTGACGGAGGACAACCTCGTCGACGAGCTGCTGCACCAGGTCTACCTGAGGTACGACGACCCCGCCGAGCAGGACGCGTACTTCGAGGCGGCGGCGGCACGGACGTTCGACTCGCTGTCCGCTGGTGGCGGTGACCCACGTGCGTTGATCGAGGCGCTGGGCCGCGGCGTCAACGAGGGCCGCATCAAGCTGCACTCCTTCACCGATGCGGAGCAGACCGTCGTGGCCGGCACCCGCATCGCTGGCGAGCTGCAGACCGACCCGGACAACGCGAACCCGCAGGTCGGCGTCTACCTCAACGACACCACCGGCGCGAAGATGTCCTACTTCCTGCGGCACGAGGTGCACGTCACCGCGACGAGTTGTGCGCGTGGGGAGCAGCGACTCTCCGGGCGCGCGTACCTGCTGTCCGACGCTCCCGAGAACGCGGCCCAGCTCCCTGACTACGTCACCGGCGCTGGTCGGTACGGGATCGAGCCCGGCAAGCAGCTCGTGTCGGTGCAGATCATCGGACCGGTGGGCGGCGAGATCGACGACGTCACCTTCAACGACGAGCCCTACATCGCGGCACCGACCGTCGACCTCGACGGGCGCCCCGTGCTGACCGTGCTGGCTTTCCTCGACCCGGGCTTCACCGCGGACATCCGGTGGACAATGACGACGGGCCGCGACCAGCCCGGTTCGGTCGAGGTGGACACGACCGCTGGCGTCGAGCCCGACGACCTGTCCTCCACGGTGGCGTCCGCCTGCCGGCCCTGAGCGGAGCGCTGCCACGGCTGCGTGCCTCCCTCGCTGGCGACGGCTTGAGCGTCGGTGCGCCGGGAGCTGCCTCACCGCGGTGCGTGCCTGACATGACAAGGCCCCCGCCACCGGTCATGACCGGTGGCGGGGGCCTCACGTCGTCCTGTCACCGAGAGCGCTTGCCGCGCTGAGCCCCGTCCTCGTCGGTGCTCTTGGGAGAGCGCGCGGCGCGTCGCCCCTCCTCGGGGCCGTAGCCGTACCCGTAGCCGTACCCGTAGCCGTACCCATAGCCGTAGGCGCCGCCGGCCTTCGGCGTCATGTTGAACACGACACCGAGGGCTGCCGCGTCGACCTGCTCCAGGCGTCGCACCGCGCCGTTCAACTGGTCGACGGTGGTCTTGCCGTGCCGCACGATGACGAGTGCGCCGTCGGCCTGCGCCGACAGCAGGGCGGCGTCGGTGACCGGCAGCAGGGGCGGTGCGTCGATGAGCACGACGTCGTACGTGTCCCGGACCTCGGCGAGGAGGTCCTTCATGGCAGCCGACTGGATGAGCTCGGCCGGGTTCGGCGGGATCGCGCCGCCGCCGAGCACGTCGAGACCGGACTCGTGCGACTGAATGGCGTCAGAGAGCGTCACTCGCCCCAGCAGAACGGTGGTCACGCCGATGCTGGAGTCGAGGCCTAGCGCTGTAGCGGCCTTCGGTCGTCGCAGATCGCACTCGATGAGGAGGGTACGCTCGCCACCCTGGGCGAGTGCGAGAGCGAGGTTGACCATCGTGGTCGTCTTGCCCTCGCCCGGGACAGCCGACGTGCCGACGAAGACCTTGGATGTCTTGTCGAGGTCGATGAACTGGAGATTGGTGCGCATCACGCGGAACGCCTCGACCCGCGGCGCGTGCGACGGCAGGGTGGTGATGAGCGGATCGTTTCTGACCGTGGAGTCATACCCGATGGCGCCGATGAGCGGCGCGTCGGTCGCACCTGCGATGTCCCCGGCCGACTTGACCGTGGTGTCGAGCAGGTCCCGCAGGATGGCGAGGCCGATGCCGAGGAGCGCGCCGAGAATAAGGCCGAGTGCGATGTTGCGCGTCGGTTGTGGCGAGACGGCCGTGCCGTTGAAGTCGGCCGGGTCCACGATGGTCGCCTTGATAGGTGCGACTGTCTGTCCCGGAGGTGTCTCGAGCTCCCGCACCAGAGCGACCATCGCCTCGGCGTATCCCTGGGCGATGCGCTGCGCGTCCTGCGCGTCGCCATCGGTGACGCTGATCTCGAGGTTGACGGTGTCCGGAACCACACTCGCCGAGACCCGGCGCAGCAACTGCTGCGGAGTGAGGTCGAGTCCGAGCTCGTCGATGACGTCGCCGGCGAGCTCGCGGCTCTGGATGAGGTCCGCGTAGGACGCGACGCGCTGCTGCGAGTACAGGCTGCCGGTGTACGCATCCCCCGTCGTGCTGCTGCCCTGGGTGCTGACGAAGAGGCGGGCGGACGACTCGTACTGGGGGGCTACGGTGAAGGTGTACGCCGCGCTCGCAGCGACACACAGCAGCGTGACGATAGCGATCGACAGCCACGCCGAGCGGATGATGCGCAGGTAGTCGCGGAGAGTCATCCCTCTCCCGCCAGCGTGGTCTGGGCCATGGTCGGTCATGCTATCCGTGCAGGACCCCCCGCGCCGACCTTCGGGGGTATCACACGTCTGGGTGTGGTGTACGTGTCATTTCTGAGAAGCAGATGCGGTGAGCCGGTCCATGGCGCAGACTGGGCGCCGGCCCGTCCCCCCTTCTCGACCTCCGGAGCCCGTGTTGACGCTCGCCCTCGCCTCCTCTCACCGGGACAGCGCCGCGGCCGACTCCTCGCGTGGTTTCCGGCATCGGGCGCTCGTCTCGATCCCGCTGACGGCGCTCGCCACCGACACCATCGCGATCGCGGTGACGGCGGCTCTTGCAATCACAGGTCGGAACCGGCTCTCCTTCTTCGAGGCGGGCAGCGACGTCTCCGGCATGCTCGGCGTGGTCGGGCCCCTTATGTTCTTCGCCTGGGTCGCCACGATCGCTGCCTCTGGCGGGTACGCACGGTCGGTATTCGGAGCCGGCCCCGACGAGTACAAGCGCGTCGTCAACGCCTCGTTCCTGACCGCCGCGGTCGTGGGGGTGGGCTGCTACCTCGCCAAGTTCCCCCTCTCGCGCGGCTTCTTCCTGCTCGCGTTCGTCATCGGCGTCCCGCTGCTGGTTCTCGGCCGGTTCGGCCTGCGACGTGCCCTTCACAAGGCGCACCGTCTCGGCGTGCTGCAGCACCGGGTGGTCATCGCGGGGCGGCCGTCCCACATCGACGAGATCGCCGCTGTCCTCGACCGTGAGTCGTGGCTCGGCTACCGCATCGTCGGCGCGGTCACCCCCGCGGGCCACGTGAGCACGACGACCGCCTCGGGGATCCCGGTCATCGGCGACTCCGCCGACTTGGCGAGCGTCGCCAGTGGAGCCGGCGCCGACATCGTCTTCTTCGCCAATGGCGCCTTCCGCACCTCCGACGAGATGCGCCGCGCCGCTTGGGACCTCGAGCAGCACCGGACGCAGGTCGTGGTGGCGCCCAGCGTCACCGACGTCGCCCGCGAGCGGATCACGGTCCGCCCGGTTGGGGGCCTGCCCCTCATGCACCTCGACACGGCCCGGTCTGCCAAGGCGTCGCGCTGGGCCAAGCGCACCTTCGACCTCATCGGCGCCTCCGTCCTGGTGACAGTGCTTAGCCCCCTCCTGGTGCTGGCGGCGCTGCGGGTCTGGGCCTTCGACCGCGGACCCATCCTCTTCCGCCAGACGCGCACCGGACGCGACGGCGTCGAGTTCGCGTGCCTTAAGTTCCGCTCGATGGTCACGAACGCCGAGGAGCTGCTTGCGAAGCTGCACGCGGAGGCGGGCTTCGACGGCGGCCTCTTCAAGATGAAGGAAGACCCGCGCATCACGAAACCCGGCAAGTGGCTGCGTCGATTCTCCATCGACGAGCTGCCCCAGCTGTTCAACGTGATCCGTGGTGAGATGAGTCTGGTCGGCCCCCGGCCTCCGCTGCCCGCCGAGGTCGCGACGTACGACGACGACATGCGTCGCCGCCTCCGCGTGCTGCCCGGGATGACCGGGCTGTGGCAGGTGTCCGGCCGCTCGGACCTGTCGTGGGAGGAAGCCATCCGCCTCGACATCTACTACGTCGACAACTGGTCGATGATGCAGGACCTCAGCATCCTCGCTCGCACGGTCGGTGCGGTGGCGAGCTCCCGCGGCGCCTACTGACGCCGCGGTTCCCTCCCGAGCTACGACCGGGGTCGCCTTCCTGGGGGACGGCGAGCCCGGTCGTGTCGTTGGTGCCGGGTCAGGCCAGGTCGGCCTGGAGCAGTCCCTCCAGGTACGCGCCGTACCCGCTCTTGCGCAGCGGCTCGGCACGGTCGCGCAGCTCGTCGTCGCTCAGCCAGCCCATGCGCCACGCGACCTCCTCGGGGCAGCCGATCTTCAGACCCTGGCGGCCCTCCAGCGTGCGCACGAAATTGCTGGCGTCGTTGAGCGAGTCGAACGTGCCGGTGTCGAGCCAGGCCGTGCCGCGGGGCAGGATCTCGACCTGCAGCCGGCCCTCCTCGAGGTAGATGCGGTTCAGGTCGGTGATCTCGAGCTCGCCGCGCGCCGACGGCGTGAGCTCCTTGGCGCGGCCGACGACGTCGTTGCCGTAGAAGTAGAGCCCCGGCACCGCGTAGTTGCTGCGCGGCTTGGCAGGCTTCTCCTCGAGCGAGGTGGCGACGCCGGAGGCGTCGAAGTCGACGACGCCGTATGCCGTCGGGTCGGCCACCTGGTAGCCGAAGACCGCGGCGCCGTCGATGTGCTCGAAGCGGCGCAGCTGAGTGCCGAGGCCGGGGCCGTAGAAGATGTTGTCGCCGAGCACGAGGGCGACGGACTCGGTCCCGATGTGCTCCTCACCGATCACGAACGCCTGGGCCAGGCCGTCGGGGCTCGGCTGCACGGCGTACGTGATGCTCACCCCCAGCTGCGACCCGTCGCCGAGGAGGCGGCGGAAGGCCTCGTTGTCGTGCGGCGTCGTGATGATGAGGACGTCGCGGATGCCGGCGAGCATGAGGGTGGTCAGCGGGTAGTAGATCATCGGCTTGTCGTAGACGGGCACGAGCTGCTTGCTGACGCCGAGGGTGATCGGGTGGAGTCGCGACCCGGTGCCGCCGGCCAGGATGATTCCGCGCATGGGAGCAGCCTAGTGTTGCGCCCATGCAGCGCATCCTCGTGACCGGCGGTGCCGGGTTCATCGGCTCGAACTTCGTGCACTACCTCGTCGCCCACGCCGACGCGCAGGTGACCGTGCTGGACAAGCTGACGTACGCCGCGAGCCGCGAGTCGCTGGCTGCTCTCCCCGCGGACCGGGTCGAGCTGGTGGTCGGCGACATCGCCGACGCGAGCGTGGTCGAGCCGCTCGTGGCGCGCCACGACGCCGTCGTGCACTACGCGGCGGAGTCCCACAACGACAACTCGCTGAACGACCCGAGCCCGTTCATCCAGACCAACCTCGTGGGCACGTTCGTGCTCCTTGAGGCCGTCCGCAAGGCCGGGGTGCGGTTCCACCACATCTCGACCGACGAGGTCTACGGAGACCTCGAGCTGGACGACCCGAACCGCTTCACGGAGGCCACCCCCTACACGCCGTCGTCGCCCTACTCCGCGTCGAAGGCCGGCTCCGACCACCTGGTCCGGGCCTGGGTGCGGTCCTTCGGCGTGCAGGCGACCGTCTCCAACTGCTCGAACAACTACGGGCCGTGGCAGCACATCGAGAAGTTCATCCCGCGCCAGATCACCAACGTCATCGACGGCGGTCGTCCGAAGCTCTACGGCGCCGGCCTCAACGTGCGCGACTGGATCCACGCCGACGACCACTCCTCTGCCGTCTGGACCATCCTGCAGAAGGGCCGGATCGGTGAGACCTACCTGATCGGCGCCGACGGGGAGAAGAACAACCTCGAGGTCGTCGGCATGATCCTGGAGGCCTTCGGTCGACCCGCTGACGACTTCGACCACGTCACCGACCGGGCCGGTCACGACTTGCGCTACGCCATCGACTCCTCCAAGCTCCGCAACGAGCTGGGGTGGCAGCCCGCGTACGGTGACTTCGCCGAGGGCCTCGCACGTACGGTCCAGTGGTACCGAGACAACGAGGCCTGGTGGCGTCCGCACAAGCGGGCGGTCGAGGCAACCTATGCAGCCAAGGGGCAGTGACAGTGGCAATCGCGAAGCAGTCCATTCCGGAGCTCGCTCGACGGGCCGAGGGCGTCCTCGCGGCGCGTGCCCGGGAGGGCACGGAGCCCATGACCTACGGCGAGCTGGCCGAGGCGGTCAGCGACGGTGACCGCAAGTACACCGCCACCGACATGGGGACGCTGCTGAAGCACGTGGGCGAGCGCGGGCAGTACTCGTGGTCGCGGCCGCTCTTGGCGTGGGCGGTCAACGAGACCGGCAAGCCCAGCGCGGTCGACGTCGACGCCTCGAGCAACGCCGCCGACCCGGCTAAGGAGCGCGAGCGTTGGCACCCGCGCATCGCGCGGCACTTCGACCTCGACGACGAGTGAGCGGGAGGCGCGCGTGCCGCGCCCGCACGATTCGGGCACGGCGAAGGCCTGCCGCAGAACGGCGAACACAGGACGGGCGCGCCGGATAGCTGTAGCGTCCGCCGCGTGCCAATGCTGTCGGACACCCGCATCGCTTGGGTAGATGTAGCGCGAGGGCTTGCGATAGCTCTTGTCGTGCTCCACCACGCGATCCAACGCTGCGTCGCCGCGGGAGCGGCGGGCGAGTGGCTCTGGATCACTAACGGTCTTGCGACGATGCGGATGCCGCTGTTCTTCACCGCCGCGGGATTGTTCGCCGTGAAGTGGGTGCTCTCGGACCGACGTTCGTGGCGCGAGATGGTGAATGCCAAAGTCCTGCTCTTCCTGTGGGTCTACGTCCTGTGGGTTGTGCTCCGCTATCTCTGGTTCGTACCGCTTCCTAGCAGTGACGAGACCCCTGCCCCTGCGGTTCTTCTCTCGCGACTGTGGCTGCCTGACGGTGGTTGGTTCATCTACGTGCTTGCCCTCATGTTTGTCCTGGCCAAAGCAGCCGCCACCTTCCGGGTCCCGCCAGCCGTGCAGGTTGGTCTGGCGGTAGTCGCTAGCGCAGTGAGCGCAGACGACGCCGTGGCCACCGGCAATCCTGGCTGGGACGGTCTGCTTCGCTACACCGTGTTCTTCCTCGCAGCAATCCACGGTCGGGATCTCTACTTGCGGGCCGCCATGCGGATCTCTCGCCCCATCGGCTGCGGCGTGGTACTGGTGTGGGTGGTTGCCTACGCGGGGGCTGAGCGGTTGGGTGTCGAGGAAGAGTGGGGAGTGGGGCTAGCGCTTCGCGTGGCCGGAGTGTGCGCTGGCGTCGCGCTCGCTGTCTCGCTGAGTTTCTCGGCCCGCCTGGCCAACCTGGGCAGGTCCACCCTTCCGATTTACATGACCCACCAGTTGCTCATCATCCCGATCGCGGGCGCGGCCGGCAGGTTTTACCCACTCTCGTCCGACCCCGTCTTATCGGTGCTTTCCCCGGTGCTGTTGGCTGCAGCCGTGCTCGCCGTCACCTACTGGTGGGGACGCAGAGCCGGGAGGTTCCACCTCGGGTGGTTGTACGCCCAGCCACGCTGGTTCGAACTGCCGCGCCCGCCACGAAGGGAGTCTTCCCGATCCGGCGGCACCAGGGATCCTGGTCGCCTAGGGTGACGCGCGTGGTGGCCACTTCGACAGAGACGCCGGAGCGATCGGCCGAGAGGTCGCGGAGCTCGGGGGGCGCGCTGACTGGCGTGTTGGCGGCCGCCCTGCTCTGCGTGCTGGTGCCCTTTTGGTTGACGACGCAGAGCCCTGGTACGCCCGCATATGGTCTCTGGTTCTACGGGCTGGGCATCACCATCTGGGCCGGGCTTCGGCTGTCCATCCTGGTGAGCGCCGGGCTCCCGCACCTGTATGGAGTCATTTTCTGGGTCTTCGTCTACGTGTTTCTCGGTATGGCCCCGATTATGCAGATGCGGA
This sequence comes from Nocardioides alkalitolerans, assembly GCA_038184435.1. Classification (NCBI taxonomy): domain Bacteria; kingdom Bacillati; phylum Actinomycetota; class Actinomycetes; order Propionibacteriales; family Nocardioidaceae; genus Nocardioides; species Nocardioides alkalitolerans. Next base: position 4,133,346 of record CP116227.1, read on the forward strand.
CCGGCCTCCTACCCAACACAATCCCGAACGTCGATCGCAGCGCGGTTGCGCCGGCGTTTTGGATCGTCATCGTCGGCCTAATCTGCTTCGAGGTCGGCAGCTACTTCGGCCGGAAGCGTGGCCTTTCTGATGGCGGTAGCCGTCGCGAGCTGGCACCCGATAGGGTCCGGTGGTTCGCCGGGCTAGCACTACTCCTGGGCGTGGCAGTGCTTGTACAGGTCGGAGTTGCTGCGCACGTCGCCGATCGAGCGACCCTCCTCGCTGCGCGTAGCGCCGCGTTCTCCGGCGACTTCGCGACGCTGATCCTTGCGTCGGCGACCGTCTTTCCGCTGGTCGCTGTGCACGCAGTCTTTCGCGTGCGCAGGACTCAAGACCCCTCGCTTGGCAGATTCGGCCTTGGTGTCGCCGGTGCCGCGCTCTTTGCTCTCGTGGTATTCACGGTTAACCCGCTGACCAGTGCTCGCATCACCTTCGGCACGACCCTGCTCAGCCTCGCAGTGTTGTTCGGCGCCATAGCCACGGCAGCGCGGGTCCGCTTGCTCATCGCCGCCCTCGTAGCGGGCATGGTGCTGGTGTTTCCTCTCGCTGACATCAGTCGAGGAAGTTCTGATGACGGCGTCCTCAGCCTCGCGACGAGCGGTGACTACGACGCCTTTCTTCAAGTGGTGAACACCTACGACTATGTGGGCGCGAGCGGAGCTACCTGGGGCAACCAGATCCTCGGATCGCTGCTGTTCTTCGTCCCGCGGAGCGTCTGGCCAGGCAAGCCGATTGATACGGGTGTCCTGGTGGCGGACTTTCAGGGATTCCGGTTCCAGAACCTGTCGGCGCCGTTCTGGGCGGAGGGGTACATCAACTTCGGGTGGGTCGGCGTAGTCGGGTTCCTGGCCCTCATGGGGTACCTAACGGCGCGTGGTGACTTGCACCTTGCGGCGAACCTCAACGCGGCCGGGGTGCTCGGCTTGGCCGGCGTGGTGCTGCCCTTCTTCCTCCTCATCATCCTGCGAGGTTCCATGCTGCAGGCGATGGGGCAGCTCGCGGCCTTTGCGTTGGCGTTCCTCATCATCTCGCGTCGCGTCGATGACAAGTCTCCAGATGAAGCGCAGGTGGGCCCGGCCGGTACAGCGAATTGCCTCGAAAGATCCGGTCCTGACGCAGTGTGACGCGCGCGAAACCCCGACTGCAACCCAGAGGACCTAGGCTGCACCCTCGTGACCGAGGTGCACCGCCAGCCGTTCCGCAGCGATGTGCAGGGGTTGCGTGCCATCGCGGTCGGCCTCGTGGTGCTTTATCACGCTGGGCTTCCGTGGCTCAGCGGAGGTTACGTCGGCGTCGACGTCTTCTTCGTGATCTCGGGGTTCTTGATCACCAACCATCTCCTGTCCGAGCTGACCAGGACGGGCCGAGTCCAATTCGCCGCTTTCTACGCGCGACGCGCCCGCCGCATCCTCCCCGCGTCGGTCATCGTTCTTCTTCTCACGCTTGTTGCTTCGGTGCTCTGGCTTCCTCGGTTGCAGTGGCGCGCGACTTTCGAGCAGGCCCTCGCGACGGCGCTCTACGTCCCCAACCTCCTGTTCGCCAAGAACGGCACGGACTACCTCGCGGACAGCACGCCTTCTGTCTACCAGCACTACTGGTCGTTGGGTATCGAGGAGCAGTTCTACTTGATCTGGCCCGTACTGCTCGTCGGCACCTACGCCGTCGTGCGTCGCTCGCAGGCGCGCGTGGCCCTCGTGACCGTCGGCGTCGTCGTCAGCTCGCTCGTCGCCTGCGTGGCACTCACCGGAGTGTCCCAGCCCTATGCTTTCTTCTTGCTCCCGACCCGGGCGTGGGAACTGGGCGTCGGCGCCTTGCTGGCTCTAGTAGCCGCCCGGCTGCCGCGGGTACCGCAGGCGCTACGGATCATCGGAGCGTGGACCGGCTTGGCTCTCGTCATTGTGACCGCGGTGCTGTACGACTCCAGTGTGACCTTCCCCGGGTACGCCGCGACGGTGCCGGTCGTGGGCACTGCACTGCTTATTGCCTTCGGCGACACCGAGGGGCCGGGGCCTCGACGGCTGCTGAGCGTTCGTCCGATGGTGTTCATCGGAGCGATCTCCTACTCGCTCTATCTCGTCCACTGGCCCATCCTCACGATCCCGAAGCAGGCCGGTGACTACCCGGGGGAGCTGTCGCCGCTCCTGGCTGCCGTGCTCGTGCTGGCGAGCGTCATCGCCTCCTGGGTCCTCTTCAAGGTCGTGGAGAGACCCGCTCAGAACGCGTCGTTCCTGCGACGGACGTCAGCGGGGCGGAGCCTCGGTGCAGCGGCCGTTCTGACGGTCGTGGCCGCCTCGACCGCGGCCGTCGCGCTCGTCGCGTTCCACTTCGTACCGCTGCACAGCGACCGGACGGCAGCAGAGCGACCGCTCGCTCAGGAGCCGGAGTTCACGAACTACGTGCCGGTCAACCTGGAACCTCCACTCGAGGACGCAGCTTCCGACAACCCGGCCATCTACGCCACGGGTTGCCACGCTGACTTTGCTGACACCGACCCCGTCGGATGCGTGTACGGTCCTGAGTCCGCCCCCGTGGACGTGACCTTGTTTGGTGATTCGCACGCGGCTCAGTGGTTCCCGGCGCTCGAAGTCGCTGCGGCCATGGGACGCATTCGTCTGACGGTCCACACGAAGTCCTCTTGTCCGTCTGTAGACATCGTCAAGATGCGCGACGGCAATCGCTACACGCAGTGCGATACCTGGCGCGACGCCGTCATCCGTGCGAACGCCAGCGACCCGGCGGACCTCGTGGTCGTCGCCAACTACGCGCGCTCTGATGGCTTCGACAGCGTGGCGGACTTGCCGAGAGAGTGGGAAGACGGCCTGGAGTCGTCTCTCGAGCGTCTCCGGGCCGCTGGAAGCAGATCTCTCGTGATCGCGGACACTCCTCAGTTCCCAGGGGTTCCCGCGGTATGTCTCTCAGCGAACCTTGACGATGCCAACGCCTGCGCTGTAGGCCGACACGACGCCTTCGACGACGAACTGCAGAAAGTGGAGGAGTCGGCCGCAGCTGCCGCGGACGCCGAGTTCGTCGACCTGACCGATTGGTTGTGCGACGGCGACACCTGCGGACCGATCATCGGTGACCGGCTTGTCTATCGCGATTCCAACCACGTCACTGCCGAGATGAGCGAGGCGCTCGCTCCGGCCTTGCTCGAGGCGATCGAGGAGGCAGTTGACGAGTCGGGCTCTCTCGACGGGTCGCCGTAACTGCTGCGGGCCGCGGTGGCGTCGGCACGTAGGTGGGATGATTCTCTCGTGACCACCGAGCTCGCCGTCGAGACCACCCCGATCCCCGGCCTCCTGGTCGTCCGCCTCCCCGTCCACGGGGACTCGCGTGGCTGGTTCAAGGAGAACTGGCAGCGGGCGAAGATGACGGCGCTCGGCCTGCCCGACTTCGGCCCGGTGCAGAACAACGTCTCCTACAACGCGACCAAGGGCGCGACCCGCGGCATCCACACCGAGCCGTGGGACAAGTACGTCGCTGTCGCGACCGGTCGCGTCTTCGCTGCCTGGGTGGACATGCGCGAGGGCGACTCGTTCGGGGCGACCTTCTGGATCGAGATCGACGAGTCGGTCGCGGTGTTCGTGCCCCGCGGCGTCGGGAACTCCTACCAGGCGCTCGAGGACGGGACCGTCTACAGCTACCTGGTCAACGACCACTTCGTCCCCGGCAAGGTCTACCCGGCGCTCAACCTCGCCGACGAGACGGCGGGCATCCCCTGGCCGATCCCGCTGGCGGAGGCGGAGATATCGGAGAAGGACCAGAACAACCCGCGCCTCGCGGACGTCGCGCCGATGCGGCCGCGCAAGACCCTCGTCGTCGGTGCGGGCGGACAGCTCGGGCGGGCGCTCCTCGCCGAGTTCCCCGACGCCGATCGGGTCGACATGGTCGCCGGCGAGGGCATCGCGGCGCTCGACCTCACCGACGCCGACGCGGTGGCCGCGTGGCCGTGGGGCGACTACGGCGTGGTGCTCAACGCCGCGGCGTACACGGCCGTCGACGCCGCGGAGACGCCCGAGGGCCGCGTCACCTGCTGGGCGGCCAACGCGACGGCGCCGGCGACGCTCGCGCGCCTCGCCGCCGAGCACCGCTTCACGCTCGTGCACGTCTCGAGCGACTACGTCTTCGACGGCACCGTCGAGCTCCACACGGAGACCGAGCCCTACTCGCCGCTCAGCGTCTACGGCCAGTCCAAGGCAGCCGGCGACATCGCCGTCGGCCTCGCGCCCCGGCACTACCTGCTGCGCACCTCGTGGGTCATCGGTGACGGCGGCAACTTCGTGCGCACGATGCAGAAGCTCGCGGGCAACGGGGTGGCGCCGACGGTGGTCGACGACCAGTACGGCCGCCTCACCTTCACTTCCGAGCTCGCCCGCGCGATCAAGCACCTGATCGACGTCGAGGCGCCGTTCGGCACCTACAACGTGACCGGTGCCGGCGCCGTCCTGTCGTGGGCGTCCTACGCCCAGCAGGTCTTCGAGCTCTCGGGGCGTCCGCGCGAGGACGTCACGCCGATCACGACGGCGGAGTACGTCGCGGGCAAGCAGGTCGCGCCGCGCCCGACGCACAGCGCGCTCGACCTCACGAAGATCGAGGGGACGGGCTTCGTGCCGCGTGACGCGCTGGAGCAGCTGGCGGAGTACGTCGCGGCGGGCTGACCCGCGGGTCGTCGGTCACCACCGCGGGCGACGCATGACTTCTTTGAGCGCGGGGCGCACGTCGGCGAGGTAGACCAGCGCCGCGATCGTGAAGCCGATGTTGAGCAACCGCCCGATGAGCCCCAGCGGCACGAAGAGGGTGGCCAGCTCGAGCACGAGACCCACGGTGAGGATGCCCACCCAGGTCGACTTGGTCTGCTTGCCCGTCGCGTCGAAGGCGTCGGGGCGGAACCCGATCGCGCTCACGAGGGTGAAGCCCTTGACCGCGATGATCGCGAGAAGCAGGGCGAGCATGACCCACGATTCCACCTGGTACACCAGCACGAGGCCCAACACTAGGGTGTGCGGGGGCTCGGGAGGAGAAGGGAGACGTCGTGGTCGCCTACACGGAGCAGTCCGTGGCCGCGTTGCGGCAGACGGTGCGCCGTCTCCTCCAGGGCGAGGACGACGTCCGGACGACGGTGCCCGGGGTCGACGAAGCCGCGTTCCTGGCTGCTGCCGAGCGCCACCGTCTCGTGGTGTTCCTCGCGCTGCGCCAGGAGCAGCTCCGTCTGACGCCCGAGCTGGCCGCGGCGATCCAGGCGGCGGCCCGGGGGGAGCGCATCGCCACCCTCGGCATGGCACGGGCCCTGCACCAGGCGACGGACGCGTTGACGGCGGCCGGAGTGCGGGTGTTGAGCTTCAAGGGACTTGCCCTCGCTGCTCAGGCTCACGGCGACTTCTCCGCGCGTGGCTCGGGCGACCTCGACCTCCTCGTGCCGCCGTCCGAGATCGCCTCGGCGCGTGCGACCCTCGCGCAGGCGGGGTGGGCGCCCGACAGCTCGTACCCCGCACCCGGGCCGACATGGGCCTGGCGTCACACGGTGCGCAACTACTACGAGATCGCACTGCACCGGTCGGGGCTCTCCATCGACCTGCACTGGCACCTCGGTCTCGCTCGTAGCACCGCACCGTCGTTCGACACCTTGTGGGCGAGGAGGACGACCGTCGCGGTGGGAGGTCGGGACGTCGCGACCCTGTCGGTCCCGGATGCGTGGCGGCACTCGGCCATGCATGCGGCGAAGGACGAGTGGGGATCGCTGCGCAGCCTGGTCGACGTGCGGCTCCTGGGTGACGCCGTGGACCCCACGGAGGACGCCACGGTGGGAGCCGCCGCGCTCGCGACGCTGGGCGTCGTGCGAGCTCAATTGGGCGGTGAGCACGGAGGACTTGCCCCAGCGCGGGCGGTCAAGCGAGCGGAGGCGCTGCAAGCGTCAGCCCCCGACGTCTCGACCGGACGGTTCCCCGGACACCGGACGTTGCTCGGTGCGCGGCGGTTGGCTCGCGGAGTCAGCACCACTGGCGACCTACGTCGGCTTGCTGCGGTGACCGTGGCCCACCCCAGCGATCTGGGCCACGTCGGGGCGATCACCACGGGCGGTGCGGTGCTGGCGGTCGCCCGTGTGCGCGCCGCGACGGCGCGACGCCGCATCCGGGAGTGGCGTCACACCTGACACGGCACGAGGCCGGGAGCGCGTCGCACGCACTCCCGGCCTCGGTTGGCTCAGCCCCTGACGGGCTCGGTCGTCAGTCGCCGACCTTCTTCGCGGCCTCGGTCACGGCCGTGGCCGTCTTCTCGGCGGTCTTCTTCGCGGTGGTGCCGGTCGCCTTGGCCGTCGACTTCGTCGTGGCGGCCTTCTTACGCGTCGTGGTCGTCGCGCGCTTGGTGGCGGGCGACTTCGTGGCGGACTCGGCCGCCTTGCGGGCCTGCGACGAGGCGGTCTTGGCCATGGTCTTCGCGGAGCTCGCGGTCTTCTTCGCGGAGGTCTTGGTGGCCTTCGCCCGCGAGGCGGTGGTCTTCGCCGAGGCGGCGGCCTCCTGGGTCGACTCCTGCTTGCGGATGCGCTCGACGAGCGTCTCGCCGCGCTTCGCGAGGTCGCTGTAGGCCCCGGTCACGGTCGCGACGTACTCGTCGCTCGCCTTGCGGGCCTTCTTCGGCAGGGCGCGGGCCTCGGCCTGGAGGTCGGCGACGCGCGACTCGATGGCGGCGCGGCGCTCCTCGACCTCCTTGGTGATGAGCTCGACGCGCTTGTTGACGGTCGCGACGGCCTGGTCGCGCAGGGCCTCGGGCTTGAGCTCGAGGTTCGTCGCCTTCTTCTGGGCCTCGGTCGCGCGGGCCTGGACGCCCTTGACGCGCGCCTCGACGTCACCCTGGAAAGCGGTCACCTTGGCCTGCGTGGTGCTCACGTACTCCCGAACGACCTCGACGGCGAGGTCGACGACGCCGGCACCGGCGTACAGGCCCTTCTGGGCCTCGGACTTGATGTCGAACTTGGTGGCAGCCATGTCCACTCCTTCTGCTTGTGTGCGGGGATCAGCCTTCGCTGGAGTTGAGCGCCAGGAACGACGCGTACACCTCGAGAAGGGACTGTTTCTGCCGCTCCGTGAGGTTCGGGTCGGCGAGCACCGCGAGCTCGACGGAGCCACCTCCGCCGTCCGTCGGGCTGACGATGCCCGCGCGGATGTAGAGCTGCTCGGCGGAGATCCGCAGTGCCTTGGCGATCTGCTGCAGCACCTCGGCAGAGGGCTTGCGCAGGCCGCGCTCGATCTGGCTCAGGTAGGGGTTCGACACGCCCGCCTGCTCGGCGAGCTGCCTCAAGGAGAGCTGCGCCGAGGTGCGCTGCTCCTTCAAGTACTCACCGAGAGTCTCGACGGTCTTGCCGACCTTGCCCTTTGCCATGGGATCCATGGTGCTAACTCCAGCTAGCAAACTCAACCCCTGAGTAACGTGAGTCGGGGCACAGGCTGCGGCGAATGCGGCCACCGAACGGGTGAGTGGCGCGATGGTGGATCGCTTGCTCCTGCTTGCAGGCGGCAACGGTCGTTGCGAGCCGCCGGAACTCTTCCCAAAGTTGCGGCCGACTTGCTTTGTGCGGAGCCCTCTGGCGTGGGACAGTTGTCGTCGGAGCGAGTCTGCCGCTGGCAATCCCTGACGGCCGGTGGGTGGGTGACCTCCAGGGGCCGCCCTGCCGAACCCCAGAGGGCAGGGCGGCTCCGCTGCTTCGGACGGTCGTCCGGATGCGGCTGCCGCGCTGGCAGGATGAGCCCGTGGCAGCCGTCCCCCAGCACAGTCCGAGCCCGCGCCTCCTCGACGACATCGAGCTGCAGGCGCTGGGGGTGTTGGCACCGACAGTGCGCCTCGACGAGCTGGAGCTCCCTCGCGACCTGGACGGGCTGCCGGCCGTGGACCTCGTGGACCCCGAGGGTCTGCCCCTCGCGCGGGTCAGCCTGACCGGGCACGACGCGGGGCGCCTCGAGCCGCTCTCCCGCCCGTCCTACGGCCCCTTCCGCCGGTTGCGGCTCACCCCCGACGAGCGGCGGGACCGTCACCCCGGCGCCGTCGTCGTGCCGGTCGAGTCAGCGCTGACCCCGGCCCAGCTGGCGGACGTGCGCGGCGCCGGCGCCCCGGTCGTCCTCCTGGTGCTGGCCGGTACCGGCTGGCCCGTCGGCACCTCCCCGCTCGCGCTGGTGCGCTCCACGGTGACGGCGGTCCGCGATGTACCCGACGTCCACGTGGTCGTGGTGCCGCTCGCGCGCACGGGCGACGCGGAGCGTGATGCCGAGCGGCGGCAGCGGGTCCTGGCGGCGTACGCCGACGGTGCCACCCTCATCGAGCTGCCGGCGGGCAGCGGTGCGGCCGCTGCGGCGACCGACGCGCGAGCCGAGGGAGTGGTCGTCTTCTTCACCGGGTTGTCCGGCAGTGGCAAGTCCACCCTCGCCCGCGCGCTGGTCGACGAGCTCCTCGAGCGCACGGACCGCACGGTGACGAGCCTCGACGGCGACGTCGTCCGCCGGAACCTCTCCGCGGGCCTGTCCTTCTCCCCGGCCGACCGCGAGACCAACATCCGGCGGATCGGCTGGGTCGCGGCGGAGATCGCCCGGCACGGCGGGGTGGCCGTGTGCAGCCCGATCGCGCCGTACGACGCGACCCGCCGCGAGGTGCGGCGCACGGTCGAGGAGGCCGGGGGACGGTTCGTGCTCGTGCACGTCGCGACCCCGGTCGAGGAGTGCGAGCGTCGGGACCGGAAGGGGCTCTACGCCAAGGCGCGGGCGGGGGAGATCACCGACTTCACGGGCATCTCGGCGCCGTACGAGGTGCCCGGCGACGCGGACGTCGTCGTCGACACCACCGGCCTGTCCGTCGAGGCGTCTCTCGCGCCGGTGCTGGCGGCGGTGGGTCTCATGGCTGCCTCCGAGCCGCGGTCCGCCCCGGAGCCCGTGGCCGACCCGCTCCGGGTGCTCGTGGTGTGCACGGCCAACATCTGCCGCTCGCCGTACCTGCAGCTGGCCCTCCAGGCCGCTGCGGGGCAGTCGGTGGAGGTGACGAGCGCGGGCACGCACGGCTTTGTCGACAAAGAGATGGACGCCGAGATGGCGGCCCAGGCGACTGCGCGCGGGCTCGACCCCGCGGGCTTCCGCAGCCGCCCGCTGACCCGAGAGCTGGTGGCCGCTGCCGACCTGGTGCTTACCGCCGAGGCGCGCCACCGCACCTTCGTGCTCGAGGAGCACCCGGCCGCGTTCAAGAAGGTGTTCACCGTCGGCCAGTTCGCCCGCGGCGTCGCCGGCCTCCCGGACGGTACGTCGCCGCGCGAGGCGGTCGCACGACTCGCCGCCAGCCGGCCTAGCGCGGACGGCGCGGACATCGCCGACCCCTACCGGCGCGGCCCCGCGGCGGCGGAGGCGTGCGCGGATCACATCGACCGTCTCGTCACAGAGGTCACGCCCGCCCTCGTGCGCCGTTAGGCTCCCGACCATGAAGATCGCCGTCGCGGGCCTGGGGTACGTCGGGCTGTCCAACGCCGTCGTCCTCGCCCAGCACCACGAGGTCGTCGCCGTCGACGTCGACCAGCACCGGGTGGACCTCCTCAACGACCGCAAGTCGCCGATCGAGGACCGGGAGCTGGAGGAGTACCTCGCGACGAAGCCGCTGAACCTCACCTCCACGCTGGACAAGGCCGCGGCGTACGCGGACGCGCGTTTCGTGGTCGTCGCGACGCCGACGGACTACGACGAGCGGACCAACTACTTCAACACCTCGACGGTGGAGTCGGTCATCGCCGACGTGCGCGCGGTCAACACGGACGCGACGATCATCGTGAAGTCCACGGTGCCGGTCGGCTTCACGGAGCGGGTGCGCTCGGAGAACCCGGGCGCCTCGGTCATCTTCTCCCCGGAGTTCCTCCGCGAGGGCCGGGCGCTCTACGACAACCTGCACCCCTCCCGCATCGTCGTCGGCGACACGGGGGAGCGGGCCCGGGAGTTCGCTGCGCTGCTCATCGAGGGCGCGATCGAGAAGGACGTGCCGACGCTCTTCACCGACGCCACCGAGGCGGAGGCGATCAAGCTGTTCGCCAACACCTACCTGGCGCTGCGCGTGGCGTACTTCAACGAGCTCGACACCTACGCGGCCGTGCACGGGCTCAACTCGTCGCAGATCATCGAGGGCGTCGGGCTCGACCCCCGCATCGGCGCGCACTACAACAACCCGTCGTTCGGCTATGGCGGCTACTGCCTGCCGAAGGACACCAAGCAGCTGCAGGCCAACTACTCCGACGTGCCGCAGAACCTCATCTCCGCGATCGTGGAGGCCAACACGACGCGCAAGGACTTCATCGCCGAGGACGTGCTGCGCCGCAACCCGACCACCGTGGGCATCTACCGACTCATCATGAAGTCGGGGTCCGACAACTTCCGGGCGTCGTCCATCCAGGGCGTCATGAAGCGGATCAAGGCGAAGGGCGTCGAGGTCGTCATCTACGAGCCGTCGCTTGAGGACGACCTGTTCTTCAACTCGGAGGTCGTGGAGGACCTCGACGAGTTCAAGAAGCGGGCCGACGTCATCATCGCCAACCGCCGCACCGACGTGCTGGCCGACGTCGCGGACAAGGTCTACACGCGGGACATCTACGGCCGGGACTGATCCGCCCTGGTCTAGACCGTCCGGTTCCGCCTCGGTGAACACGGGGCGGGCGGAAACGAACTGCCGGAGAATCGCTCCGTTCGCAGCGCGCGTCAGGGCGTTGCTGTGACGCGCCGGGCCGCTCGTCGGACCCGGCGCTGCGTCGTGCGGCCGTCACGTCGCGTCTCTGGGGAGTGTCGACCGTGGGTGTTGTTGCCAGTCAGCCGGAACGAACTCGTTCGTCGTCGGGTCGTTCTCGTTCTTCTTCGCGGGGACGCGGGCGTCGCTCCACCTGGCAGAAGCTGCGGGCGGCCATGACCCCGGAACCGAAGCGGCGCAACCCGGCGACTCGCTACGACCTCCAAGGCGTTCGCGGGGTCGGCGTCATCCTCGTCGTCATCGGTCACCTCTACCTCGCCCCGCAAGGCGTCTTCACGGCGCTCGACATCTTCTTCGTCCTGTCGGGATTCGTCATCACCAAGGTCCTGCTGGACATGGCGGACGAGCACGGTCGCATCTACTTCGTGCCGTTCTACCTCGCCAGGGCGCGACGGCTCCTGCCCATGGGGCTCTTCGTGACGGCGGTGACCATCGCGGCGAGCTACTGGGTCTTCAATCCCGAGCGCGGCGATCGCATCGCCGAGGACGGCTTCTGGTCGAGCATCTTCTGGGCCAACTGGCACTTCGCGAACCAGGGGACGGACTACTTCGCCACGCAGGGCAAGTCTCCCTTCCTCCACTACTGGTCCCTGTCGGTGGAGGAGCAGTTCTACGCCGTCTGGCCGCTGCTGCTCTTCGCCGTCATCCTCGCCTCGCGTCGGATGCGGTCGAATCGCCCGGCGCTCTTCGCGGCAGTCTCGGCTGTCGTGGTGGGCTTCTTCTGCTACTCCCTGTGGCACTCGGTTGCCGCGCCCACCGTCGCCTACTTCTCGACGTTCGACCGCGCCTGGCAGTTCGGGATCGGGGGTCTGCTCGCGATCGCCCAGCCGGTCCTCGCGCGCATGCCGTCGCGCGTCGCGATCGTGCTGAGCTATGGCGGCTTCCTGTCGCTCGCGTTCCCCATCTTCCTGCTGAACCACGAGGTCGCGTTCCCGGCGCCGTGGGGCCTCCTGCCGGTGCTGTGCACGGCGGCCGTCGTCGCGGCGGGCGTCGGGCGTGACACGCGGAAGTTCGTGCTCATCGACAACCGCGTCATGACGTACATCGGGGACATCTCGTACTCGGTGTACCTCTGGCACCTGCCGCTGATCGTGCTGCTGCGACCGTTCTTCGAGGTCGACTGGCAGTACGAGTTGGCCGTCATCGCGCTGACAGCCCTCTTGTCGGTCGTCTTCTTCTACCTCGTCGAACGGCCCATGCGGACGGCGCTGTGGTTGATGACTCCCCCCGAGAAGAAGCGGTTCAAGCGGCGCGTGCGGCGATCTGAACGCAAGCGCCGCCAGCGCACACTCGTCCAGGGATGGGTCGCGGCGGGTTTCGCGATGGTCGTCGTCGTGCTGGGTGTAACTGTCGCTCAGCCAGGTGTCGACACCCCGCCGCCGGCAACAAGCCCTGTGGCCAGCTCTGGCCCTGCGGCGACGGGTGAGCCGGATATGTCGGAGCTGGTGGTCTCGCGACGTGCGCAGATGATCACCGCCCTCGGCGCGTCGGACTTCCCCGAGCTCACCCCGCCGCTCGAGGAGCTCGACACCGACGTCTGGAGGCGACAGCTCGACCAGGTCGCATGCTCCACCCTGGCTCGCGATCCCGCGACCAACTGTGTGTTCGGTTCGACTGCTGCGGACGCCCCGACGGCAGTCGTCGTGGGCGACTCGGTCGCTGCGGCCTGGATGCCCGGCCTCCTCAGCGCACTCGACTCGTCGTGGCGCATCGTGCAGCTCACGGGCAGCCAATGCGGGGCCTGGACCCTCCCGGGCTACTTCCGACCGGACGGGTCGCCCTACGCGGACTGCACCAGGATCAACGCTGAACGCGACGCGTTCCTCGCGGACGCCAGGCCAGATCTGATCATCCTTGCTAGTGGTGAGGACCATGTCGCCAATTCGCGGCGCACTGACATCAACTATTCGCCGCAGGGCGTGGCGGAAGTCGGACTGCGTGACACCTTGATCCGGTACGGCGCATGGACCGATCGCCTGGTTGTGCTGCAGCCCCGGCCCAAGTCGCCGTCCTTGGTTGAGTGCGTGAGTCGCGTCGGTGACACCGGCGATTGTGAGACGACGCCCAGTGACCGGTGGCGGGCTCAAGCGACAGGAGAGCGCGCCGCTGCCGAGGCGGCTGGTGCCTACTACGTCGCGACGGCGGGCTGGTTCTGCGTGGAGGATCGTTGCCCGGGTTGGCTCGGCCGGACCGCAGCCACAGTCGACGGCACGCACCTGTCTATTCCGTTCGCTGAGGCCCTCGCTCCGCTCCTCCGCGAAGAACTCGCTCGGGCAATGCCGTGAGCTGCTTCCCACCCAGTGGACGATGCGCTGGCCGTGAGACACCTGTCCGTACTCTGAACCGGTGTCCGTGACCCACCCCGACTACCGCCTGAGCCAGCTCGACCAGCTCGAGGCCGAGTCGATCCACATCTTCCGCGAAGTCGCCGCCGAGTTCGAGAAGCCCGTCCTGATGTTCTCGGGCGGCAAGGACTCGATCGTCATGCTGCGGCTCGCCGAGAAGGCGTTCTACCCGGCGAAGATCCCGTTCCCCGTGCTGCAGGTGGACACGGGCTACGACTTCCCCGAGGTGCTCGCCTGCCGTGACGAGTGGGTGGCCCGGCTGGGCCTCCGTCTGGTGGTGGCCTCCGTCGAGGAGGCGATCGCGAACGGGGTCGTCGTCGACGACGGCCGCACGACGCGCAACCGGATGCAGATCGGCACCCTCCTCAACGCGATCGAGGAGGAGGGTTTCACGGCGGCCTTCGGCGGCGGTCGCCGCGACGAGGAGAAGGCGCGGGCCAAGGAGCGGGTCTACTCCCACCGCGACGAGTTCGGCCAGTGGGACCCGAAGAACCAGCGCCCCGAGCTCTGGAGCCTCTACAACGGGCGCATACACGAGGGCGAGCACATGCGGATCTTCCCGCTGAGCAACTGGACCGAGCTCGACATCTGGCACTACCTCGACCGGGAGCAGATCTCGATCCCGTCGATCTACTTCTCCCACCAGCGTCGTGTCTTCGAGCGCGACGGCATGCTGCTGAGCGAGAGCGAGCACAACCCGCTGCGGGCCGGCGAGGTCGCCGAGGAGCGCACCGTTCGGTTCCGCACCGTGGGCGACCTGACCCTCACCGGGTGCGTGGAGTCGACCGCCGCGACGACGGCCGAGATCATCGACGAGATCGCGGTCGCCCGCCTCACCGAGCGTGGCGCGACCCGTGGCGACGACCGGTTCTCCGAGGCTGCCATGGAGGACCGCAAGAAAGAGGGCTACTTCTGATGGACCTGCTCCGCTTCGCCACCGCCGGCTCCGTCGACGACGGCAAGTCGACCCTCATCGGTCGCCTGCTGCTCGACTCCAAGGCCATCTTCGAGGACCAGCTCGCCGCCGTGGAGGCCACCAGCGCCTCCAAGGGCTACGACTACACCGACCTCGCGCTGCTCACCGACGGGCTTCGATCGGAGCGGGAGCAGGGCATCACGATCGACGTGGCCTACCGCTACTTCGCGACCCCGAGCCGCAAGTTCATCATCGCGGACACCCCGGGCCACGTGCAGTACACGCGGAACATGGTCACCGGTGCCTCCACCGCCGACCTCGGCTTGGTGCTGGTCGACGCACGTCACGGGCTCACGGAGCAGTCGCGCCGCCACGCGGTGCTGCTTTCACTGCTGCGCGTGCCCCACCTCGTGCTGGCCGTCAACAAGATGGACCTCGTCGACTACTCCGCGGAGCGGTTCGAGGAGATCAAGCGCGAGTTCAGCGCCTTCGCGACGAAGCTGACCATCCCCGACCTCACGATCATCCCGATCTCGGCCCTTAAGGGCGACAACGTGGTCACGCGGTCGGCCAACATGCCTTGGTACGACGGGTCCTCGCTCCTGCACCACCTCGAGAACGTCCACGTGGCCTCCGACCGCGACCTGCGCGACGCCCGGTTCCCGGTGCAGTACGTCGTGCGTCCCAAGTCGGACGAGCACCACGACTACCGCGGTTACGCGGGCCAGGTCGCCGGTGGCGTCTTCAAGCCCGGCGACGACGTCGTGGTGCTGCCGTCCGGCATGCCGGCGACGATCGCGGGGATCGACCTCTTCGACCGCGAGGTCGCCGAGGCCTACCCGCCCATGTCGGTGACGATCCGGCTGAACGAGGACGTCGACGTCTCCCGCGGCGACCTCATCGCACGGCCGAACAACCAGCCCGCGGTGACCCAGGACGTCGACGCGATGGTGGCGTGGATGAGCACGACGCCCCTGCGTCCGCGTCAGAAGCTGCTCGTCAAGCACACGACGCGCACGGTCAAGGCCCTCGTGAAGGAGCTGGACTACCGCCTCGACGTCAACACGCTCCACCGCGACCTCGAGTCGGGGGAGCTCGGCGTCAACGAGATTGGCCGCGTACGTCTCCGCACGCAGCAGCCGCTCCTGCTCGACCCCTACTCGCGCAACCGCACCACCGGTGCCTTCATCCTCATCGACGAGGCGACGGGTGTGACGGTCGGCGCGGGCATGGTGAACGACTGACCGGACGACGCCCGGCGTGGGAGGCTGTGGCCGTGCCTGAGGACCTGCCGCCGGTCATCGATCTCTCCCGAGCGCCCGGAGCCCGCGCTGCCTGGGGGCGCCCCGCGTGGATGGTGCTGCTCTGGGGGCTGGCGGAGCAGGTCTTCGTCACCAACGCCTTCCAGATCAGCTCGCGTCTGCGGGTGGCGGTGCTGCGCAAGTTCGGTGCCACCATCGGCGAGGGCGTGATCCTGCGTCCGGGCCTCCGCGTGCGCTTCCCGTGGAAGCTGACGATCGGCGATCGCTCGTGGATCGGGGAGGACGTCTGGCTCCACAACCAGGACGAGCTGACGATCGGCCACGACGCGGTCGTCAGCCAGGGCACCTTCATCACGACGGGTTCCCACGCCCATCGACGCGACATGGCGCTCATCACGAGGCCCGTCGTCATCGAGGCCGGGGCCTGGGTGACCGCGCGGTGCGTGGTCACGGGTGGCGTCACGATCGGGCGATCTGCGCTCGTCGGCCCCGGGACCACCGTGCAGTCGGACGTGCCGCCCAACACCATCGTGGGCAGCGGGGCCCCTCAGGTGCTGGGGGAGCGCTTCCCGGCCAAGAGGTCGGCCGCCCAGGAGCGGTAGGCCGCCACAGCCGCTGACTGGCTCAGTGTCTCCAAGGCGAAGATCGGGCCGCGCGCGCCCTTCTTCCGACCTTCGTCGCCCGCGAGGACCCGGACCCCGTCGAGCAACGCCTGGGGGTCTCCGGGCGTCACCACGAGGCCGGCACCGCTGGCCCTGACGTCGTGGGCCGCGGCGCTCTCCGCCTCCGTCGCGGCGACGACGGGTACACCGGTCGCAAAGTACGACGTCAGTTTCGAGGGCGCACACATCTCCTTTAGGCCCGGCCGCTCGTTGAGGCAGAGCACATCAGCCGCCGCCAGCACGTTCGTGAAGTCGTCGTTGCTGACCGGTGCCATGAACTCGACACGGTCCGCCCCCGCCGCCAGCTCGCCCAGCCGCTGCCGCTCGCTGCCGTCTCCCATGAGGATGACGCGCACGTCGTCCGACCGCGAGCTCGCGGCTCGTCCGGCGGCCACCACGTTCTCGAGGCCCTGCTTCGCTCCCATGTTGCCGGCGTGCAGCAGGACGGTCTGGCCGTGCCGCCACCCGAGCCGACGGCGCATCTCCTCCCGCCCGATCGTGGGCGCCGACACGTGAGTCCAGTTGCGGACCACGGTGACGTCGTCGACGGGAATGCCTGACAGCGCACTGACCGCGACGGCCATGCGGTCGTGGATGGTGGCGACCCCGTCCGCCTGTTGGAGGGTCCACGCTTCGAGCTGACGCACCCGGGCGGCCATGCGCCCTCCGAGACCGCCGATGGACTCCACGGCGAGGCTGTAGATGTCCTGCACCTGGATGCCGCACGGTACGCCCCAGCGCTTCGCCATCCGCACGGCGGCCGACGCCGAGAGCAGCGCCGGCGTCACGGCGATGACGAGGTCCGGACGCCGGACGCGCGCGCCGTACGCCCGCGCAGCGAAGCTCAGCTCCGAGACGATCCGCGAGGTACCCGCCGGCTCGGCCGGCACGTAGTGCCGCAGGCGGCTCACGTGCACGTCCGCGTCGCGGACGTCCGCGCGCCACCCTCCGAAGCCGTCATGAACCCGCCACTGCGGGTAGTGCGGGTGTGCCGTGAGCACCTGCACGTCGTGGTCCTCCGCGAGGGCACGGGCGATACCGGCGGTGTACGGCGCGATCCCGGTCGTCTCCGGCGCATAGTTGAGGCCGACGAGGAGTATCCGTTGGCGAGTGCGCGGAGCGGCGGAGCGATTTCTGCGGAGGTTCACGGGAGCAGCACTTCCTGGTAGATCCGCTCGAGCCGGTCGACCACGGATGCGGTGGAGAAGTGCGCGGCGATGTCGGCGCGCGATCGGCGGGAGGCCTCGGTCCACGTGGCCTCGTCACTCGTGACCCGGGTGACGGCGTTCGCCAGCTGTTCCGGCGTACCGTCCGTCACGGCAGCGGTTCCCCGCGCCCGCAGCTCGTCGCTGAGCCCGCAGTCGTCGGTGAGGATGCTGGGGACACCGGCAGCCATGGCTTCGAGGAGCGCCATCGGGAAGACCTCCCGCACGCTGGGGAGCACGTACGCCTGTGCAGACGCGAGGATCGCCGCCACGTCCCGCGGGTCGACGGCACCGTGGCAGGCAATCCGCTCCTCCAGGCCCGACGACGAGATGAGGTCGCGCACCCTGGTGGCCTCACCCTCGTCGGGCCCGTAGAGATCGAACCGTGCCGGCGACCCGGCGGCGATCATGCGGGCGGCCATCTCCACGAAGGCCAGAGGCCGCTTGCGCTCGTGCAGCCGGGCGAGGAACACGATCCGGGGACGGGGCGACCAGGTCGCTGCCGTCGAGGTGACCGGGACCCCGTTGCGGATGCGGGCCACCGTTCCGCCGACGGGTCCCAGATCCTGCAGTGCCGCTTCTTCGTCGGCGGTCAGGCAGAGGTGCGCGGAGGCACGTCGGTAGGCCGGTCGGACGAACGCCGCGTCGAGGAGCCGGGCGCTGGCGCGGGCGTCTGGTCGGACCATCCCGTGGACCTGCAGGACCGTGGGCGTGGAGCGAGGCACGGCCGCCGCGCTGGGCATCTGCACGAAGTCCCGTGCGTAGTGCAGGTGCACGACATCGGCGTCACGGCCGAGGCGCCGCACGTCGGCCCACGCCCCTGGTGCCATGAGCCCGGCGAAGCCCAGGCCCGGCAGCCGAGCTGCGCGGTGTGGCCGCACCCGCACGCCGGGCACGTCTGGGTCGGCCTGTCCGTCCCAGGCCGTCACCAGCTGCACCTCGTGCCCGCGTGCGGCCAGCTCGGCGCACTGTGCACGAGCGACCGCAACGGGCCCGCCGTACGCGCCGTCGGCGCTGACGTACGTGAGGACCTGGAGGATGCGCATCGGTCAGCGGCCTGCTGCCGTCACCCGCGGAGCTCGCCCTGGTGGGCGCGGTACCACTTGACGGTCGACTCGAGGCCCTCGCGGAGACCGACGCGAGCGGTCCAGCCGGCGTCGTTGATGAGGGAGACGTCCATCAGCTTCTGAGGCGTGCCGTCCGGCTTGCTCGTGTCCCAGCGCACCTCGCCCTCGTAGCCCACCACCTCGGCGATGGTCTCGGCGATCTCCCTGATGGTCACGTCGCTGCCGGTGCCGACGTTCACCTGGGAGGGTCCGTCGTAGTTCTCCAGCAGGAAGAGGCAGGCCTCCGCCATGTCGTCCACGTGGAGGAACTCACGACGCGGTGAGCCCGTGCCCCAGTTCTCGACGACGTCCGCGCCGCTGCGGGCGGCCTCGTCGTAGCGGCGGATGAGCGCCGGGAGGACGTGCGAGCCGGTGGGGGAGAAGTTGTCGCCAGGGCCGTAGAGGTTCGTCGGCATCGCCGAGATCCACGGCTTCCCGTACTGGCGCCGGGCAGCCTGCACGGCCAGGATGCCGGCGATCTTGGCGATCGCGTAGGCGTCGTTGGTGGGCTCCAGGGGCCCGGTCAGGAGGTACTCCTCCTTGAGGGGCTGGGGCGCCAGCTTGGGGTAGATGCACGACGAACCGAGGAAGAGGAGCCGGTCGACGCCGTGCTCCAGGGCCGCGTCCATCACGTTGGTCTGGATCTGCAGGTTCACCGAGAGGAACTCGACGGGGTAGGTGCTGTTGGCGAGGATGCCCCCCACCTTCGCCGCGGCGAGCGCGACGTAGATCGGCTTCTCGGTTGCGAAGAAGTCGAAGACCGCCCCGCGGTCGGTCAGGTCGAGCTCGGACGAGGTGCGCCCGACCAGGTTGGTGAAGCCGTTGCCGTCCAGCGTGCGCCAGAGGGCGCCGCCCACGAGCCCCCGGTGGCCGGCGACGTAGAACGGCGCGTCCCGGTCGAGGGGGCGCGGCGCGAACTCGACGCCGTCGCTCACGCGGTGCCCCACGACGGCAGCTTGACGTCGTCGATCCAGCTGCTGCCCGCGTGCTTCAGGGCCTCCATGTCGGCGTCCACCATCAGCTTGGCCAGTTCGCGTCCGTCGACGGTGGGCGTCCAGCCGAGCTTCTCCTTGGCCTTCGAGGGGTCGCCGATCAGCGCGTCCACCTCGGTCGGGCGCAGGTAGCGCTCGTCGAACTTCACGTGCTTCTCCCAGTCCAAGCCGGCCCGCTCGAAGCTGATCTCCAGGAACTCGCGCACCGTGATGCCGAGCCCGGTGGCGAGTACGAAGTCTTCGGGCTCATCGGCCTGCAGCATCCGCCACATCCCCTCGACGTACTCCGCTGCGTAACCCCAGTCACGCACCGAGTCGAGGTTGCCCATGTAGACGTAGTCCTGCTTGCCGGCTGCGATGGCGGCGACGGCGCGCGTGATCTTCCGGGTCACGAAGGTCTCGCCGCGACGGGGGGACTCGTGGTTGAAGAGGATCCCGTTGACCGCGAACATGTCGTAGGCCTCGCGGTAGTTCTTGGTGATCCAGTAGCTGTAGAGCTTCGCGGCGGCGTACGGCGAACGCGGGTAGAACGGCGTGTTCTCGTCCTGTGGAGGCGGCGTCGCGCCGTACAGCTCCGAGGAGGACGCCTGGTAGAACTTCGTGTCCACGCCCGAGAGACGCACGGCCTCGAGCAAACGGATCGAGCCCGTGCCCGTCGTGTCGGCCGTGTGCTCGGGCTCGTCGAAGGAAACGCGGACGTGCGACTGGGCCGCGAGGTTGTAGACCTCGTCCGGGTTGATCTCCGACATGAGCGTCACGAGGCGAGCGCCGTCGCTGAGGTCGCCGTAGTGGAGGAAGAGCTTGGCCTCGGGGTCGTGGGGGTCGACGTAGAGGTGGTCGATGCGCGACGTGTTGAAGGTCGAGGCGCGGCGGATGAGGCCGTGGACTTCGTACCCCTTGGCGAGCAGGAGCTCCGCGAGGTAGGAGCCGTCCTGTCCGGTGATGCCGGTGATGAGGGCGCGCTTCATTCGATCTCCTGATGCCTAACGCGGACTTGGCGTGACCCTCTCACAAAGTGCGCGCCTCAGAACGGGTGTTCCGTGAACCCCGGCGGTGAGGGCCGTCTCACCTGTCGCGCGGGCCTGGGGGATGGATACGCTCCCGCCGTCCCGGCAACGCGGGACGCCCGCCCAGGCAGAAGGGGGCCCCGTGCCCGAGGTGTCCGTCATCGTTCCCGTCAAGAACGCCGTGGCGCACCTCGCCAGCCTGCGCGAGCAGTGTGAGGGTCTGACCGGTGCGAGCGACTTGGAGGTCGTCGTGGTGGACGACGGCTCGGACGACGGTAGCTCCGAGGTCCTTCGTTCCTGGGCCGACGACAGCGCGCTCGACCTCCGCGTCATCCAGGGGAGCGGTCGCGGCGTCGCCGCCGCTCGCAACCTGGCGGTGGACGAGGCGCGCGGTGAGTACGTCTGGTTCACCGATGCCGACGACCAGTGGTCCCCGGACATCGTGTCGATCCTCCTGGCTGCGGCGCGGCGCACGGACGCGGACCTGGTGGTCGCCAACGCGCGCAAGGTCGGCGTGGATGGCGAGTACCTGGGAGAGATCTCCGACGCCCCCGAGACCGCGACCGCCACGGGCGCCGACGCCATGGATCGGCTCCTCGTCGGCACCCTCCAGGGGCACTTGTGGAACAAGTTGGTGCGCCACAGTGTGCTGGGCGCCGCTCCCTTTCCCCCCACCCGCGCTCACTCCGACCTCGGCGGGTTGCTCGGCGTGCTGTCCCGCTGCACCACCGTCGCCTTCGAGGCGCGGGAGGTCTACACCTACGTCATCCGCCCCGGCTCGATCCTGAACAGCCGGGGCTACCGCTGGCGCGACCTGCCCGACTGCCTGGACCTCGCGCGTCAGGCGGGGCGCGGGCGGGTGGCCGAGGCATCCCTCGAGGTGTTCGCGACGAACCAGGTCGCGCTGCCCCTGTTCCACGAGAGCGTGCGCCGCCAGGCCGTGCTGGACGGCTCCGACGTGCGGGCGATGCGCGCGTACGCTCGCTCGCTCATCACCGGCCGGTCGACTCTCCGCGCGCTCCGCGGGGGGCATCGCGGCGCGGCCGCCCGCGCTGTCGGGGTGAAGGTGGCGTCGGCGCCGTACGCGGCGCTCTACCGCCGTTACCGCGTACGGCGCTACGCCGCGCTCGACGCCGCGGCCAGCGAGCGCAGCACCCGACGTCGCGAGTCGTCCACGTAGGCGTTCAACCGGGCTTCTGCTGCGTCCACGAGACCCACGATCTCCGGACCGCGATCGGCGGCGGACTCGAGGAAGGACACGATGTCCGCCGTGGGCACGCCCGCGACGTCGAACGAGATGTCGTGGATGCCCGCCGTCGCGAAGTGGGTGCGGCACTTCGACTTGGGGCTGGGCACGACCTCGGTCGGGATGGCCCCGCACTTGGCAGCGATGAGGAGCACGTGGAGCCGGTCGCTGATGACGATCTTGCACTCCGTGTAGAGGTCGCGCAGCCGACGCTCGTGCTCGAGGTCGGAGGCGTCCGTCCACTCCATGTGGTCGACGGTCGCGCCGAGGCTGCGGAACCGGTCGGCCAGTTCGGCCGATCGCTGGCGGTCCTCGTCCACCTGGGTGGAGAGTGTGATGAGCAGGCCCGAGGTTCGCGAGAACTCGGCGACGGCCTCGAACCAGGCGTCGGGCGGGAGTGCCCGGGCCCCCCGCAGCGAGATCGCGAGGCGGTGCGGCTCGTCCGCCTGCTCGCGCCGCGGCTCACCGAAGGCCGTGTCGGGCGTCAGGTCGCCGCACCGCATGGTGCGGTGCGAGTCGGCGTCGCGCCACATGACGGTCTGCGAGAGCAGGCAGCCCATGCGGTGCAACCACGCCGTAGGACGGTCGACGTGGGCCACCGCTCGTGGTGGGCGCACGACCGCTGCTCCCCGCACGCGCAGCACGATGCCGATGAACAAGAAGATCAGCTCCGACTTCAGGTGCTCCCGGCCGAGCGGCACCTCACCCGGGTCGAAGACGAGCACGCGGCGACCGCGACCGAAGAGCAGCTTCTTCAGCCATGCGCGGCGCTCGCCCGCGCCGTACGTGACGTCCGCCGGCGGCAGCTCCAGCTGCTCGACCCAGCCCGGCGTGGTGCGGCCGACGTACACATGACGGGTGGTGCCGGTCTCGAACCAGCGCAGCACACGTCGCCGGATGACAGCGTCGCCCAGGTTGCCGCTAACGCCGGTCGAGACGATGAAGAGCTCAGGCGGGTTGCCCATCAGGACGAGGCCTTTCGGTTGGAACGCGCGGTGCGGAGCTTGGACAGGAGGCGCCACGTCTCACGCCGGAGCTTGTTGCGGAGACGGGTGCGGAAGGGCATCGAGGTGCGCGACTGGTAACGCTCGATGAGGGGTCGCATGCGGTCGAGGTAGACGCCGAGGTCTCCAGCGCGCCTGGCGCTCTCAAAGGCCACGTGGCTCTCGCGAGTGATCTCGCGACGATCACGGATGAGGGCGACCCGGTCGTCGGGGAGGTGCGTGGTGTCGGGCTGCACCCGCTTGCGTGGCGTCCAGCGACCCGCTGCCTGGTCGTCGGCGAGGCGGACCGCCAGCCCGTCACGCCGGTGGCGGAAGTTGCCGCCCTGCGTCTCGGCGACCTTGTCCACCGTCAGGTCGTCGAGCTCGATCGCGCCCGTCGAACGGGCCTCCGTGAGGATCGAGTCCAGGTAGCGGTCGCGCGTCAGGACCACGTTCGTGCCGCGCCAGTCGATCTCGTACTTCGACAGCCACGCGTCGCCGAACACGACATCGGCCGACTCGGCGAAGATGTCGTCGCAGAAGTCGCAGGCACCGAGCTGGAACACCGCGTGGCCCCAGCTCCCGCCGACGAGGGAAAGGGTCTTGCGCTCCGCGCGGTTTCCGTCGGAGTCGACCGCGGCGAACCCGTACTCGCGGGACGTGCGCTCGGGATCCTTGACGCGGAAGTCCACCTTCTCCAGCGCGTTCGGTGCGATGCCCAGCTGCCAGGCGAACGACTCCGCGTAGGCGATCGACTTGAGGTGTCCGCACACGATTCCCACGACGAAGCGCAGCTGCTCCTGCAGCACCGCGTCCTGCGCCATCAGGTGCCGCACGGCCGTGACCACGCAGGGGATCCCGACGAACGCATAGCGGCGCCCGTCGCCGCGCACCTCGCGGAGGACCTCGTTCATGCTCACCGGGTAGTACTGGCTCTTGCGGCGAGCCATGAGCTGGTCGACGTCGTTCGAGACCACGTAGGCAAAGATCGGGTCCCCGCTTCCGCCCGTCGCGCCGGTCTCGCCGACGTGGATGATCCCGTCGACGTCGCCGCGCTCGAGGAGGCTCCGCAGGAGGTACGACGTGAGGCCACCGGAGCTGCTGTCAGGAACGAGGGCAGCATCGGGATTCCGTCCGGCGTAGCCGGCGAGGTAGCGCCCTGTGCGCGGGTCCTCGGGCAGGTCCGGGTAGTGGCGGGCGCCGATCGCGGTCTCGTCGACCGTCTCGTCCGCGAAGGGGCACACGCTCGACGCGATGGCGCTGTCGGCAAGGGAGACGTCGGCGTCGGCTTGGTAGGTCCGGGTCGGGCCCAGCTGCACGGACACCGAGCCGCCCGTGGCGACCTCGCAGGCGCCGCAGCCGACGCAGCAGCCGGAGTCGACGACCTGCCGGAAGGTTGGCTCAGTCACGAGTTCCACCGATCTCTGGTTCTGGACTGACTGCGGTCCGCACTCGCGTCGACAACTCAAGGAGATCCCCACGCGCTCGGCCGGCCGCGGTGAGCGCTTCCTTGCGTCGGACGTCGTCGAACACCTCGGACAGGAGGGTAGGGCCAGTGCGACTCACCTGGGGAAGAGGGAGGAGCCGATCGAGGCACTTGACGACCTTGTCCTTGCCGGGGTCGCCGACGACCGCGACAGGTGCTGCTCCGCACTGGAGACCGAAGATGGCGGCGTGGAGGCGGTCGGTGACGACCCACGCGGCACGTGACAGGGCGGCGCGGACGCGCTCGAGCTGCACGTCGTGGTCGTTGCTTCCCCAGAGGATCGCGTCGGCGCCGGTCTGCTCGGCGAGTCGCGCATGCAGCTCGTCGTCCCGCATCACCTGGGTCACGAAGACGGGTGTAAACCCGGCTGCCCTGATCTGCTCGGCCAACGTCGCGGCAAGCTCGCCCGAGACCGCCTTGTCGCCCCGGAGCGAGATCACGACGTCCTCGCGAGGCCCGTCGTCCGGGGGGCGTCGGTCCACGGCCAGGGCGAGGTCGGGCATCAGCTCGAGGGCGGGTTCGCCGAACGCCAACGCGCTGCTGGCGTCGCGTACGACGAAGATGCGGGTCCGTCGCGCGACGAGACGCTCCGGCAGAGGAGCGGTGCGTCCGCCCGTGTGAACGGCCCGCCCGAGCGCGAGAACTGCTCCGCCGCGGGCGCGCACCAGGAGCACCAGTGCGAGCAGCAGCCAGGACTTGGCCACGGATGCCCCCCGGGGCACGACGTACGGTCCCGGCGAGAGCACGAAGTTGACCGGACGCCGCGCCGCGTTGCGGAGCAGCGCAGTCGCGAACGTGAGCCGACGTCGGTGGGTCAGTACACCGGCGGGCAGTTCGAGGCACCGGAGGTAGCCGCCCGGCATCCCGCCGGTGTAGACGTGCAGGTCCGTTCCAGGCGCATCCAGCATGGCTACCGCGACCGCTCGCAGCTCTGCGTCGCCGAGGTTGTCCGCCTGTGCGGCGACGCTGGCGAAGGTGGCCGTTCGGCTTGTCATGGAAGGGTCCTCAGGGTGCGACGGGCGCGGAGCCCGAGGGCTGCCACTTGGATCACGTACGACATCGAGAGCATGAGGGCTGCCCCGGCGGCGCCCAGGAACGGGGCAGCCGCCGCCACCCCGGCGATGCAGAACACGGTGCTGGCCGTCGAGGACGAGGCCACGCCGCGGGCGTCCCCGACGCCCTGGAGGACGCTGCCGACGAGGGAGGCGGCGGCCGCGAAGGGGAGGCCGAGCACAACGATGACCATCACCGGGATGGCCTCGTCGTAGGCGGCTCCAAGCAGGGGGACGACGACGAAGGGCACGGTGGCGGCGATGACGAGGTAGAGCACGCTCGCGGCCAACGAGGCCAGTCCGGCGATGCGGAGGGAACGCCGTGCCCCGGCGCGGGTCGCCTGCGATCGCGCCGCGTGGGGGATCAGGATGCTCGCGAGCGACGTGGGCAGGATCCGGAGCGGGGTCGTGATGCGGCTGCCGCTTGCGTAGAGGCCGGACTGGTGAGCACCGGCGAGCCCGGCGACCAGGGCCGCGTCGACGTTGCGCGCCTGCGTGGCGACGGAGTTCACCCAGTAGGGACGGGCCGCGCGGAGCACCTCAAGGGTGCTGACGGTCGCCTCGCCCAGGGCACGGTCGCGCGTCGCCCATCGAGCAGCGGCGTTGGCCACGAAGGCGGCGATGGCGGAGGCCATCGAGAAAGCGAGGACCGGTGAGTCGGTGAATGGTGCCCACGCGGCGAAGATCGCGATGGACAGGGCTCGCCGCCCGACGATGTTCTGCACGTTGACCTTCGCGTCACCGTCCGCGAAGGCGAGGGACAACCGCACGTCGGCGTTGCGCTCGAGAGCGGCCCAGAGCGCGAGCGGCAGCATCTGGAAGTACACGGGGTCCAGCAGCCAACCGGCGACGAGCAGGCCGGCCGCTAGCAGGCCGAGGATGCCGGCCGCCGTCTGCGTCGTCAGCCGGAGTGCCGACGAGACGAGCGGCGAGCCCGGTTCGCGCGCCCGTTCGCGGGTGACGAGCGTGGAGAGGCCGAGGTCGACGCCGACCTGTGCGAGGGTCACCAGTCCGAGGAACGCCCCGACGTGCCCGAAGTCGGACGGCCCGAGCTGGCGCGCCAGGAGCACGAAGAGCGCCGCTTGCAGCACCGCCGAGAGGGCCCGGCCGCCCGCCACCCAGATGAACTGGGTGCGGAGCCGTGGGGGCCGTCGACGCGCCCCGTCCGGCATCACGCCCTTGCCGTCATCGGTCGAGAGCACGGTCGATACCTCGGGCGAAACGCTGTGCCGCCGCCTCGACGGAGATGTCTCGCACCGCGGCGCGCGCTGCCTCTCGAACGGTCTCCTGGCGGCGTCCGTCGCCCAGGTAGTCGGAGACCAACGACGCGTAGGCCTGCGGCTCGGCGTCCGACCAGAGCGAGGTGCTCTCGTCGAGGTACTCCACCTCCGGGGCATGGAAGTCGTGACGGGTGGTGGCGATCGGCACGCCCATCGCCAGGGCGTCCGCGGCCACCAGCCCTACGCGGCCCGGCATGAGGACGACATCGACGAGGTGGGAGATCGCTCCGAGGTCGTCGGGCGAGAGACGCGGCAGGAGCCGACACCACCGGCTGCGCTGCTCGACCTGCGCCGCGACGTACGAACGCTCGGGTCCGTCCCCGGCCACCCACAACCGGAACCCAGGATCCCCGGCGTGGATCAGGTCCGCCGACTCGAAGAGGAAGGGGAGACGCTTCGATACGTCGTAGGCGCCGACGAAGAGCCCGACCCTCTCGCCGTCCGCTGGCCAGGTGACGACCGACCGACGAGCACTCTCCGGGGACGACGACCCTCGGGCGTCGACGACGGCCTTGGTGTCGGTGCTGTTGCGGACGACAGACAGCTTGTCGGGGTCGACTCCGCTCTGCTCGAGGTGGGCAGCGCCGGCCGCGGTGTAGACGAAGACATGCCGCGAGCGCTTGATCAGCCATCCCTCGAGAGCCGCATCAACCGGGTTGTTGGCGGCAGTGAAGTTGCGCCCGTGTCCCCAGAGCGCGAGCCGGACCCGACGGTCCGCAGCGAGTGCATAGGTCTCCACGTTGCCGCTGGCGAGGCCCGCGACGACCAAGGCCGCCTTACGCGCATCTCGCACCACCGGGCGGTAGGTCACGTTCCGTCCGCGCACGGACAACCGCCGTTGCTTGATCGGCACGGACCAGGGGCCGCTGGTGGCGTTCCCCCGCGCCGCGACGCGGCCCCGGGGCTGGTCGTGCCAGACCTCGAGGGTGAGTCCGCGCTGGCGCATCTCATCGGCCAACGCGTCGAAGAGCGGTGCGCGGTACGTCGGGACGAACGGCTGGACGATGGCGACGGTGCTGGACGCTCGTCCATCGGGGGCCATGGGCCGAAGCGTAGGCGACGTCCAACCTGGCGGTTGTCGCTTCCGGGCATCTCTCGGTCGTGGCCTGCGTCTCGTCCAGGAGGGTGCCCCGGAAGTGGGTCCACTGTCGGCACTCGTGGCCTGTCGGAAGGGCGGGCAGGCGACGGAGGTGCGCGGATCGTGACACCGATGCTGTCACAATCGGCGCATGAGCAAGGGGCGGGCACTCGTGACGGGCGCGGGCGGTCAGGACGGCCACTACCTCGTGCGGTGGCTGCTGGCCAGGGGATACGAGGTCCACGGCTTGGTGCGCGGCGTGGGGGGTGCTGCGACGCGCAGCGACGCCGACGCCGCCCTTCCCGGCCTGCACCACGTGCCCGGTGACCTCACCGACCTCCCCAGCCTCGTGCGCGCACTGCGCGCCGCTCAGCCCGACGAGGTCTACAACCTCGCGTCCATGTCGCACGTCTCCAACTCCTGGGCGACGGCCCAGCTGACGACGGACGTCAACGCCAAGGGCGTCGTCAACATCCTCGAGGCGATCCGTCTCTACGAGGGCGACGACGTCGGCAAGGTCCGCTTCTTCCAGGCGTCGAGCTCGGAGATGTTCGGCAAGGTCCAGGAGGTGCCGCAGCGCGAGACGACGCTGCCGTGGCCGCGCTCGCCGTACGGCGTCGCGAAGACCTTCGGGCACCACGTGACGGTCAACTACCGGGAGTCGTACGGCATGCACGCGTCGTCGGGCATCCTCTTCAACCACGAGTCCCCGCGGCGTCCCCTGGATTTCGTCACCCGGAAGATCTCTCGGGCGGTTGCACGCATCAGCCTCGGCCTCCAGGACGAGCTCGTGCTCGGCAACCTCGACATCGAGCGTGACTGGGGCTTCGCCGGCGACTACGTCGAGGCGATGTGGCTGATGCTCCAGCAGGACGAGCCCGACGACTACGTGATCGCCACGGGGGAGACGCACTCGCTCCGGGAGCTCCTGGACACGGCCTTCCGGGTCGTCGGCATCGACGACTGGAGCCGTTATGTGCGACAGGACCCGGCGTTCATGCGTCCCGCCGATGCCGGGCTCACCGTCGGTGACGCGAGCAAGGCCCGCGAGGTGCTGGGCTGGAAGCCACGCGTGACGTTCGCTGAACTCGTCGCGATGATGGTCGAGCACGACCTGGCCGAGAACCGGCCCTGAGACCACGAACGCCCACCCCCGTGGCGGGGGTGGGCGTTCGGCGTGGGCGGCGCTCAGAGCTGCTTGTGCTGCCCCACCTCTCCCTGGTTCGCGAGCAGGTCGCGGATCTCGGTGAGCAGCGCGATGTCCTCCGGCGTGCCGGGCTCCTCCTTGGGGTCCGGGAAGAAGCGCTCCTTGGCCCGCGTGTACGGCATCACGATCGCGAAGTAGACCACCGCCGCGAGGATGACGAAGGCAATGAGGGCCGTCAGCCAGGGGCCGACGGAGACACCGCCCGGGTTGTAGGTCGAGAAGTCCGGCTGCCCGCCCACCTTGCCGACGATGTCCATGATGAGCGCGACCGTGGCCGTCACCACCGTCGCGAAAGCGCCGCCCATGATGAACGCGACGGCGAGCTCGATGAGGTTGCCGCGCAGCAGGAAGTTCTTGAATCCGGTCATCGCCAGCTCCTTGTCCCGAGGCCCCGGTGCCGGGGCGGTCGGCCCACGACCCTAGTTCGTGAACGCGATGGTGAGGAAGTGCTGGACGGCGGCCCCGGCGAGCGTCACAGCCGTCTCGCGCGGCGCCGCCACCACGACCAATCGACCCCCGAGGCCGGCGGCGCCGACGTCACCGTCACCGGGTGGGAGCGCGACCACGCGGACGTCGCGGGCCGCGGTGCGCGTCGTACCGCTCTCCGCGTCCGTCGCCAGCACGTCCACGACGTCGCCGACACCGAGGAGCGAAGCGACGCCGGCGTCGGGCAGGCGGATCGGCACCGTGACCTCGCCCTCCGCCGGCGCGAGCGCACTGGCGCCCACGATGCGGCGGGTGGTGAGGGGCTCGCGTGCGTCGACGGGGGCGGCGACGACCGTTCCCACGAGCTCGTCGACGCCGAGCCGGCCCGGGGGAGCGGCCTCCGGCGGCACGGCGACCGTCACGAGGTCGGACGCCTCCAGGACCGTTCCGGCCGGCAGGGCCGACGCGGCAACGACCACCGACGTGCTCGGCGGGGGAGCGGGCCGCAGCGCCGCCACGGTCGCGGCGACGGCGACGAGGGCGCACGCCGCGGCCAGCCACCGACGGCGACGGACGAGCGCATGACGCGCGGCGCGCACCCGTTGGGCGGCCGAGGGCCGCGACGCGGCAGAGGGATCCGAGACCATGCGACGACGCTAGGCGGAGAGCGCGATGTGCGCGGTGCCTCATCCACAGGTCGTGGCCGGCCGCGGCGGGTTCCCTAGGATCGGGGGATGACCTGGGTACGCCGCTGCTGCGCTGTCGCGCTGCTCGTCGGCGCCACGGCCTGGGTGGCCTTCGCCGTCACGGCGGCGCACTCGGCCGAGACCAAGATCCTGCTGGAGGTGGGCGGCGGTCACGGTGTCGTCGCCAGCGACCTGCCCCGCGCCCTCGTCTGGCTGCTCGTCGCGGGGCTCAGCGTGCGCGCGCTGCGCTGATCAGCTCGTGCCGAGTTGGCGCCAGCAAAAGTGAAAAAGATTGGCACTCGTGCATGACCATCTAAATATGTTCTCCTGGATGCGGTGCCGCTCGTCATCGGGTGTCGAGTGGGCCACTCGAGATGGGGGAGCGATGAAGACTGCAGGTGGTCGTCGTCGGAGGGCGCTCGTTGCGAGCGCCCTCGTGGTGGGAGTCGCATCGACGCTGGCGGTGCCGACCCTGGCGGCAGCCGAGGAAGGATCGGTCGAACCGCCCGTGGGTGCTGCGGCCCGTGGTGTGCCGCAAGCCGTGGTCGAGCTGGGCGTGCTGGAGGAGGCCGTGCCGCTCGACAGCTCGCCGGTCGGGTCGCTCGACATCGCGGGCGGCGAGGTCTCGCTCGACCTCGGCGAGGGTGCCCCGGTGTCGGTGCAGCTGCCCACCGCTGGTCGGCTCGATGCGGCAACGCAGGTGCGAGGCGACGCGGGGGAGGGGTTCGGTGTCGCAGTCGTGCCCACCGCGGAGGGAGTGCAGCTCGTCGTGGCGATCGACGCGGCGTCGAGTCCTGAATCCTTCGACTTCGAGCTCGACCTGCCCGAAGGCTTCGCCCCCGAGGTGACGTCGGACGGGGCGGTCGCGCTCCGTGACGCCGACGGTGCCGAGGTGGGATACGTCGAGCAGCCGTGGGCCTTCGACGCCACCGGTGCGCCGGTGGAGACCCGGTTCGTCGTCCAGGGCGACACGCTGACGCAGGTCGTGGAGCACGCGGAGGCCGACGTCACGTACCCGATCACCGCTGTTCCCACGATCAAGGGCTGCAACTGGCAGACGGCGACGTGTGTGACCTTCTCCAAGAGCGAGACCCGGAGGATCGCCGACCAGTCCACCAATGCGGCGGGTGTCGGTGCCCTCTGCGGACTTCTGCCGCACGCCCTCATCCGGGTGGGATGCGGTGTCGCGTTCGTGCCCATCTGGAACTCCGTGAAGGGCACCTTTAAGAAGGCGAAGCGGGAAGGCAAGTGCGTCGAGGTGAAGCTCAACCGCATCCCGCCGGCCTACAACACGCCGATCGGGTGGAAGGTGGTCGGATGTTGACCCGAGCCCTGGCGGAAGACGTGCTGACCGTCGTGGCGGCGGCCGTCGTCACGGCAGTGATCGCCGCGCTCTTCTTCAACACGGCCGACTACTGGCGCTTCGCCGCCGCGAGCGTCGCTGCCTTTGCGGCCGGGGTGCTGCTGCGGCGCCTGTACCTCGTCGCCCAGAGCCGCCGGTCGTCGTCCGGCGGGGGCGGAGCCAGTTGAGGCGCGTCGCGCCCGCGTCCGTCCCTCAGGTGGACGCGGGCGTCGACGTGCTGCTGGAGGTGCTGCTCGACGAGCTCGACGTCTCGGACTTCGTGGACGTGCTCGACGACGAGCTGTCGCTGCTGGAGCTGCCCGAGCTGCCCGACGAGCTCGAGCTCGACGACGTACCGGCGCTCGAGGACGTGTCGGTGCCACGGCTGTCGTTGCGGTAGAAGCCCGAGCCCTTGAACACCACGCCGACCGCGTTGAAGAGCTTGCGCAGCTTGCCGTGGCACACGGGGCACTCGGTGAGCGCGTCGTCCGAGAACTTCTGGACCTGCTCGAAGGCGTGACCGCACTCGGTGCAGGCGTACTGGTAGGTGGGCACGTGAGACCTCCGGAGAACGTGACGTCGAGCGAGAGATTGGCACTCTCGAGCCTCGACTGCCAAGTCTAGGCGCTCGCCGGAGGCGGCGGTCACCAGTCCAGGAGGTCGGCGTCCGCTAGCTCGCTGAACGCCGTGCAGCCGCACGCCTCGGTGCATCCGTGGGGTGCGCGCGCCTCGTGGAGGAAGGCGAGGTGGTCGCAGGAGCAGCGCTGCTCGTGCGGCAGGTTGACGGCCATGCGGGTGACTATGGCCACTCCGCGCGCGTTTCTAACCTGCTGGAGGGAAGTCCGCGCGGATCTTGCGCAACCTCTCAGGACTTGTTCAGGACCTGCGGAAACCCACGACGCGGTGGGGCATGCAGGCCAGCACAAGAGCGGCGATCCAGCCCAGCGCGGTCCAGCCCAGCAGCAGGTTGATCCAGAAGACGCCCCAGGCGTTCTGCTTGCCGCGGAGCGCGGCGATCATCCACGGCAGCATGTAGCCGAGGGTCAGCACCGCCACGACGATGCTGACGATCGAGCTGGCCGGGCGGCCCTTCTTGTCGGTGACGACGGCGTCCATGCCGTTCATCCTCCCCGACGGGTGGTGGCGGCTCAGACGGTGATGGTGCCCGTGACCGCGCCGGTGCGGCTGTCGACGACCTCGAGCACGAGGCCGTCGCCCGAGAGCGGCAGGTTGACGACGGTCGTCCCCGGTACGACGTCGCAGTTGAGGAAGGCGCCGTCCCCGGAGGGCATCGACGCCAGGACCAGGGCCTCGAAGGCCCGGTTGGACGAGATGGTGAGCGTGCTGCCCTCGGCAGCGAGGTCGACGTGCATGGTGAGCTCCCGTGAATCCGACGACGGACCCCAGATCCGTCGTTCCCTCTCCCTGAGAGGAGTCTGAGCCCTACTCGGGGGTACGCGTGCATCGTGCACGTAAACACTGCGTGACGCCGTCGTTGGGCGGTGCCAAAAACGAATACCGCGGCAGGGTATCAATTATCCGGCGGCGCGGACGCGAGGTCCTCGCCCCCCAGTTCCGGCCACCTGTCCGGTCCGGCGGGCTCGGTGACGGTGTTCGGCCAAGACGAGGGCTCCGGATCGGTAGAGTCCTTGCGACCCCGTCGTCGACTCGAGGAGCCCCATGCGCGACGCCCAGCGCCCGAGCACGACCCGACGCGCCGTGCTGCGGACTGCCGCATGGACCGCTCCGGCCATCGCCGCCGTCGCGGCGGCGCCGGCCCACGCGGCGAGCACGCCGGGGTCGCTCCTCGCCATCTTCGGTGCGACCGGCATCACGGACGCGCCCATTCCGGGCTACGTCTTCATCGGGGCCTCGGGCATGTCGGTCACGTCGTCCACGGCGCTGGCTGCCGGCGACCTCACGCTCGTCGCCCGTCTCGTCCCGCAGAGCGCCAGCTTGTCGGCCAGTCGCTTCGTCCCCGGATGGCAGCTCGTCTCGAACGACGGGCTGACCGCGACCTACCAGTACCCGAGCGCGGTGACGGCCGGCGCCGTCGTGCCGTTCCCCGACGGCGCCTTCCTCGCCGTCCAGGAGGGCGTGGCGGTCGCCGTCCACCTCGTCTTCAGCGCCACCGGAGCAGGCAGCTCGCAGGAGCTCGTCATCGAGACGGGGAGCACGCAACCCGCGGCTCGTCAGGCGCCGGCCTCCTCGTCGTCCGCGCTGCCCTGGGACTAGGCCGACCAGACCCCGTCGACGGTCAGCGCGCCGTCGACCGCCCGGTCGTGGGCCTCGGCCGGCACGGGCAGCCCGACCTCCTCCGGGTGCAGCACGACGAGCAGCGGCGCGTGCGGCGCCGCGTCGCCGAGGGCCCGGTCGTAGGCGCCCCCGCCCCGCCCCAGCCGCATCCCGTCCGGCCCCATCGCGAGACCCGGCAGCAGCACGAGGTCGGCGCGCCCGAGCCCGTGGGGCGCCGCGGCGGGCTCGAGCAGCCCGCGCTCGGCGGCGACGAGGGCGTCGCGCGCGACGTACCGACCCCACGTCATCGACCAGTCCGGTCGCAAGGCGGGGAGCAGGACCTCGACCCCGCGCGCGACCAGGGCGTCGAGGAGGGGGAGGGTGCGCGGCTCGCTGCCCACCCCGACGTACGCCGCGACGCACCCCCCGGCGGCGACCACGGCCGCCAGCGGCTCGGTGCGGAGGGCGGCCTCGGCCAGGGCGGTCCCGTAGGCCTCGCGGGCGGTGTCGTCCCGGCGTTCCCGCAGGTCGAGGACGGTGCGTCGGAGGGCGCGCTTGGCCTCGCGTGCCCCACCCGTCGGGACGGGTTGTGCAGGAGGATGTGTGGACGGCACCGATCAAGCCTACGATCGCGCTCATGGGTAGCCCTGGCCTGAAGAAGGCGGCCGCGAAGATGCGGGACGCCGGCGTCGACGACACCGCGGTGGAGGTGTTCGCGCACTACTACCGGCTGCTCGAGCACGGCGAGACCGGCATGATCGCGGAGGACACGATCGAGCCGCTCGACATGCCGGCGCTGACCGACGTCGAGGTCGACGAGCAGGTCGGAGCGGAGGCGCTCGCCGCCACGGTCGTCATCAAGCTCAACGGCGGCCTCGGCACGTCGATGGGCATGGACCGCGCGAAGTCGCTGCTCTGCGTGCGCAAGGGCCTGTCCTTCCTCGACATCATCGCGCGGCAGACGCTGCGGCTGCGGGAGAAGTACGACGCGCGCATCCCGCTCGTGCTCATGAACTCGTTCCGCACGTCGGCGGACACGCTGGCGGCCCTGGAGCGGTACGACGCGCTCCCCGTCGACGGCCTGCCGCTGGAGTTCCTGCAGAACAAGGAGCCCAAGCTCCGGGTCAGCGACCTCGAGCCCGTCGAGTTCCCCAACGACCCCGACCTCGAGTGGTGCCCGCCCGGCCACGGCGACATCTACACGGCGCTGCTGGGCACGGGCCTGCTCGACGCGATGATCGCGCAGGGCTACCGCTACGCGTTCGTCTCCAACTCCGACAACCTCGGCGCCGTCGCCGACCCGAAGGTGGCCGGCTGGTTCGCCTCCTCGGGCGCGCCGTTCGCGATCGAGGCCGTGCGCCGCACGGCGTCGGACCGCAAGGGCGGCCACTTCGCCCGCCGCAGCTCCGACGGCCGCATCATCCTGCGTGAGACCGCGCAGACCCGCGACGAGGACAAGGACGCGCTGGCCGACCTCGACCGGCACCGCTACATGTCGACCAACAACCTCTGGTTCGACCTCCACGCGATGAAGAAGACGCTGACCGAGCGCCAGGGCGTGCTCGGACTCCCGCTCATCAAGAACGTGAAGAACGTCGACCCGGCCGACTCCTCCACCGAGAAGGTCGTGCAGATCGAGACCGCGATGGGTGCCGCCATCGAGGTGTTCGAGGGAGCGCAGACGATCGAGGTCGGTCGCGAGCGGTTCATCCCGGTGAAGACGACCAACGACCTGCTCGTGCTGCGCAGCGACATCTACGCGATCGGCGACGACTTCGTGCTCGACCAGGTGGCGACCGACGTGCCCTTCATCGACCTCGACGGCGACGTCTACAAGCTGGTCGGCGACTTCGACCGCCGCTTCCCCGAGGGTGCCCCGTCGCTCAAGGAGGCCACCGCGCTCCGCGTCCGCGGCGACTGGACCTTCGGCAAGGGCGTCACCGTCAAGGGCGAGGTCGAGCTCGACGAGGCTCCTTCGGCGCAGCGCCTCGACCCGGGTACCGTGCTCGGAGGCTGACCTCGTCCGAGGGCAGCCCGCCCGACCGCCGAACCGAGGAGCCTGATGCCTGACGCGACCTCCCTGATCGGCGTACCGGAGTTCTTCGAGCGCGTGATGGACGTCGTCCACCCGCTCGCGCCGATGTCGCACTCGCTGCAGGAGGCCTCCGGGCTGGCGTGTGCGGAGGACGTGGCAGCGCCGGTGGCGCTGCCGTCCTTCGACAACGCCGCCATGGACGGCTATGCCGTGGTCGCCTCCGACGTCGTCACCGCGAGCGAGGACCACCCCGTCCACCTGCCCGTCGTGGGCGAGATCGGCGCCGGCCAGGCGCGGATCATGGCGCTCAGCCCCGGCACCGCCGCGAAGATCATGACCGGCGCCCCCGTGCCCGCCGGGTGCGACACCGTCGTGCCCTACGAGTGGACCGACCGCGGCGTCGCCCAGGTGCGGATCGAGCGCGCCCCCGCCGTCGGCCAGCACATCCGCAACCGCGGTGAGGACGTGGCGGCCGGCGAGGTCGTCGTCTCCGCCGGCACCGTGCTCGGCCCGCGCCAGATCGGCCTGCTCGCCGCCGTCGGCCGCTCCCACGTGCTCGCCCGCCCCCGCCCGCGCGTCGTGGTCGTCTCCACCGGCTCCGAGCTGCGCGACCCCGGCGACGAGGTCGGCCACGACTCGATCTACGACGGCAACTCCTACATGCTCGCCGCCGCGGCTCGGGCCGCCGGCGCGGTCTCCTACCGCGTCGGCATCGTGCCCGACGACCCGGGCGCGTTCCTCGAGGCCGTGCACGACCAGCTCGTGCGGGCCGACCTCGTCATCACCTCCGGAGGGGTCAGCGCGGGCGACTACGACGTCGTGAAGGCGGCGCTCGGCTCGGCCAGCTCCGGCGCGGACGTCTGGTTCGGCGGCGTCGCCATGCAGCCCGGCAAGCCGCAGGGCGTCGGCGTCATCGGCGACGACCGGACGCCGATCGTCACGCTGCCGGGCAATCCCGTCTCGGCGTACGTCTCCTTCGAGGTGTTCGTGCTCCCCGCGATCCGCAAGCTCATGGGGCTGGCGCCCTACGCGCGGCCGCTGCGCCGCGCCGCGCTCACCCACCCGGTCTCCTCGATCGCCGGTCGGCGGCAGTTCCTGCGCGGGGAGTACTCCGTGCCCACCGGCGTCGGCGGCAACGTCGCGCGCAGCGCGAGCGTCACGCCCGTCGGCGGCCCCGGCTCCCACCTGCTGGGCGACCTCGCGGCCTCCAACGCCCTCATCGTCATCCCGGAGAGCGTCACGCACGTCGAGGCGGGCCAACCCGTGCACGTGCTCGCCCTCGACGAGCAGTTCTGAGGCCGTGGTGACGACACCCCCCGAGGGCTCCCGCCTCACCCACGTCGACGAGCGCGGCGCCGCCCGCATGGTCGACGTCTCCGCGAAGACCGTCACGACGCGCACCGCGACGGCCACCGGCCGCGTGCTCGTGTCGCCGACCGTCGTCGCTCTCCTGCGGGGGGAGGGCGTGCCCAAGGGGGACGCGCTCGCCGTGGCCCGCATCGCCGGGATCATGGGCGCCAAGCAGACCCCCGCCCTCGTGCCGCTGTGCCACCCGCTCTCGCTCTCCGGCGTCACCGTCGACCTCGAGGTCGCCGACGACGCCGTGGAGATCAGCGCCACCGTGCGCACCGCCGACCGCACCGGCGTCGAGATGGAGGCCCTCACCGCCGTCTCCGTCGCCGCGCTCACCGTCGTCGACATGGTCAAGGCGGTCGACAAGCTCGCCGTCATCAGCGACGTGCGCGTCGAGGCGAAGTCCGGGGGCAAGTCGGGGGACTGGACGCGATGAGCGCGGTCCCGGGACTCCCCGCCGCGGTGGTCGTCGCCTCCAACCGCGCCGCCGCCGGCGTGTACGACGACACCACCGGCCCGCTGCTCGTCGAGGCCCTGCGGGCCTGGGGCTTCGCGACGGCCGATCCTGTCGTCGTACCGGACGGGGCGCCCGTGGGGGAGGCCATCGACAGCGCCGTACGGGCGGGGGCGCGGGTCGTGCTCACCACCGGCGGCACCGGCCTGACGCCCACCGACCGCACGCCCGAGGTCACCCGCCCCCTGCTCGACCGCGAGGTGCCCGGCATCGCCGAGGCCATCCGGGCCGCCGGCGTGGCCAAGGGCGTGCCCACCGCGGTGCTGTCCCGGGGGCTCGCCGGCGTCGCGGGCCGCTGCCTCGTCGTCAACCTCCCCGGCTCCCGGGGCGGGGTGAAGGACGCCCTCGGCGTGCTCGCCGACGTCGTGCCCCACGCCGTCGACCAGATCGGCGGCGGCGACCACCCGCGCACGGACGCCTGACGTGCCCTGGAGCCACGCGGCCGCCTGGCCCGCGCGCATCGTCGATCCCGACCCCGCGACCGGCCTCGTGCTGCGCTCCATGACGATGCGCGACGCCCAGGCCTGGCGCGACGCGCGCCAGCGCAACCGCGACTGGCTGGCCCGCTGGGACGCGACCGCGCCCCCCGGTGCCGAGACCGACACGCCCCTCACCCTGCGGCGCGGGCTCCGGCAGCTGCTGCGGCTCGCCGACCGCGGCGAGGCGATGCCGCTCGTGCTCGAGGTGGACGGGGCGTTCGGCGGCCAGGTGACCGTCAACAGCGTGCTGCGCGGCTCGGCGCAGTCCGCGTCGATCGGCTACTGGATCGACCAGCGCTTCGCCGGCCGGGGGCTCATGCCGCGCGCCGTCGCGCTCGCCGTCGACCACTGCTTCGGCCCCGGGCGCCTGCACCGCGTGGAGATCGCGATCCGGCCCGAGAACTCGAGCTCGCTGCGCGTGGTGGAGAAGCTGGAGCTGCGGGAGTTCGGGTACGCGCCGCGCTACCTCCACATCGACGGCGACTGGCGCGACCACCGGCTCTACGCCGTCACGCCCGAGGAGTGCCCCGGAGGGCTGCGCGCGCGGTTGGGGTGAGGGGGGGTGGTTGGTTCCCCGGCTAGCCGGGGAACCAACCACTTAGACCATCAAATTTGATGGTCAAAGCGGCGTGTTCCCCGGCTAGCCGGGGAACCGACCGGGGGGTCACACCAGTTGTCAAGCGACACACCAGTCCACCTCCCGAGCTCGCGTGCCCCGCGCTCGTAGCCTCGGCTCGTGGATCTGAGCGGTGTCATCTTCGTGGCGGTCGCCCTCGCGTGGGCGGTGTACCTCCTGCCCCAAGCCATCAAGCACCACGACGAGGCCGTCCAGACCCGCTCCGTGGAGCGCTTCTCGGCGACGATGCGGGTGCTCGTGCGCCGTGGCGGCGCCGGCGCCGAGAGCACCGGCTCCTCCGGCCAGGCGGTCGAGGAGGTCGTCGAGCCCGTAGCTGCGCCCACCCCTGCGCAGCTCCGGGCCCGTCGCGCCGCCGCCCGCCGCGCCATGCAGCGGCGCCGTCGCGTGCTCGGCGTGCTCGTCACGCTCCTCGTGATCGGCGTCGTGCTCGCGCTGACCGGCGTGATCGCGCGGGGGTACGTCGCCGCCCCGGTCGTGCTGCTCGGCGCCTGGCTCGTGACCTGCCGGGTCATGGTCAAGGGCGAGCTCGCCGCGTGGCACCAGGCCCGGGGTGTCGTGCCCGTCGTGGTGCCCCGCTCCACCGAGGCGCCCAACGCGGCCAGCAGCGAGGCCGACCTCGTCGCCGGTCTCGAGGGGTACGACGACGGGGGCGCCCACCTGCTCGAGGCGAACGCCGAGACGGGCCTCATCTCCGCGGTCTCCGCCGAGGGAGCCACCGAGCTGTCGCGGGCGCACACGCCGGGCGACCCCGCCGAGACGCGCGACCCGCGGACCCTCTGGGACCCGGTGGCGGTGCCGTTGCCGACGTACGTCAGCAAGGACCACGCCGCCGCCCGCGAGCTGCCCGCCTTCGACTTCGACGACACCGGCGTCTTCTCGTCGGGCCGCGACCAGGCCGACTCCGAGCTGGTCCGCCGCGAGCGCGCGGAGGCCGAGGAGCGGCGTACCGCCGCCCACCAGGCCGAGCTGGACGGCCACCGCCGCGCGGTCGGTCACTGACACCCCACCCGATTCGGACCGCGGCCGCGGTGGTGCTAACGTTTCGCCTCGCGTCACCGCGGTGACGCACTGGGGCTGTGGCGCAGTTGGTAGCGCGTCTCGTTCGCATCGAGAAGGTCAGGGGTTCGAATCCCCTCAGCTCCACCACCACGAAGGCTCCGCCGGTCACGGCGGGGCCTTCGGTGCGTTCAGGGCTCCCGTGCCTCGAGCCACGCGACCGCGAAGGCGCAGATCGCGGCGGCGTCCACGACGAGGGTGCGCGCGGCGCCCACCCGTCCCAGCCGGTGCGGGTGCGCCGCGACGAAGGCCCGCACGACGTCGGCGAAGTAGTCCTCCGCGAGGCCGTCGACCACAGGCTCGCTCGTGTCGAACTCCTCGACCATTCGCCACGTGACCTCGCCGTCGACGAGCAACGGCACCTCGTACCGGATGACGCGCTTGCCCGGGATGTCGGCGAGGGCCTCGGCGTGGTGCAGGAGCGTCATCGTGTCCCAGGGAGCGCCGAGCATGACCACCTTCCCGCCGGCGGCGACGAGGCGGGCGAGGGGCGAGCCGGCGCCGTACCCGTGGTCGAGGGGGTGGTCGCGCGTGAAGTCGTCGGCCTCCGCGCCGATCGCGGCGACGGAGGCGCCGGGACTGCCGCTGCGGCGCGCGCCGGGCCAGGTGCGCAGGAACTCCGGCAGCACGCCGTTGTCGCGGTTGGCCCGCGACGTGGCGGCGTCGAAGGGCGGCACGTGGGGACGCCACGCGTCGGGCACGCGCCCGGTGTCGTCGAGGAGCACGTCGTAGCGGGCGTCCCAGTCGGCGTAGGCCAGCACGGTGCCGCCGGGGGACACGGCGTCGAGGAGGCCGCCGACGACCGCGTCGGGCCCGTTGAGCAGGGGGCCGATGCGGGCGAGGGCCCCGTGCGCCATGACGACGTCGCCGGGGGAGAGGCCGAGGTCGCGGAGCTGGGCGGCGATCGCCGCGCGGGTCACGAAGGCGGGCGCGCGCATGGACGCATTGTCCCCCGGCGGAGGCGCTCTCAGAGCAGCCCGTGGCGGCGCGCGGCGTTCGCGGCCTGCACGCGGTTGGCGACGCCGAGCTTCGCCATCGCACCCTTCATGTAGGACTTCACCGTCTGCTCGGTGAGCCCGAGCCGGTGCGCGACGTCGGCGTTCGACAGGCCCTCCCCGGCGCCGCGCACGACGTCGCGCTCCCGCGGCGTCAGCCGCACGCCGGGCTCCGCCGCGTCGTGGTCGGTCCGGGCGCCCGCCCCGCCGAGGAGGGCGGCGAGGCGCTCCCGGGCACGCGGATCGGTCGTGGTGCCCATGACGTCGACGAGCTCGGCGTACAGCTCCGGGTCCATGGCCGTCGCGGCGACCGGGGCGGCGGCCGGGGCGGCGCGCCGGGCGACCTCCCGCTCGATGTGGATCTCCCGGGCGAGCTCCGCGACGACCGGACGCAGGCGGTCGGCCAGCACGGTGCCGAAGTCCGTGCGGCGCCGCTCGGCCAGGTAGAGCACCGCGCTGACCGACGACCCCGGCAGGGCGATCGGGATGCTGATGACGGAGACGAGCCCCTCCGGGCTGACCTCGCGGTGGTAGCGCCGGGTGATGCCGCGGGCGCTCGCGTAGTCGGAGACGGCCGCCGGCCGCGACGAGGCCAGCGTCTGGCCGCCGAGCCCCTCCCCGGACCGCACGGTCAGGTTCACCAGGGACGACGTCTGCAGACCGCGGGACGCAGAGATGACGAAGCTGCGGCGGTCGGGGTTGACGAGGCCCGCGAAGCCGACGGGCAGGCCGGTCCGGCGCAGCGCCTCGCCCAGCCCGCGGTTGAGGACGGCGGTGACGTCGGGGGTCGGACGCTGCACGGGGGGCCTCCTCGCCGGGGGTCGGGGCCCCAGGATGGCGCAGCGTGACCTGGGTCACCACCCTCCGAAGGGGGTGGTGCGGGCCGTCGAGCGCGGGGAAGCGGCGTACCCCCGTTGGGGGGTGGTGGGCGATCGGTGTGACGGCCGACACCCCGGCCGCCGGACGACACCAGGTCGCCGCCCAACCGACCACGGAGGTCGCATGAGCACCACCTCGACGACGCCACCGGGGCACGCCGCCCGCCGCGAGGCCCGCCCCGCCGAGATGCGCAAGGTGGCCGTCGCCAGCTGCGTCGGCACCACGATCGAGTACTACGACTTCTTCATCTACGGCACGGCCGCAGCGCTGGTCTTCCCGACCGTCTTCTTCCCGGCGCTGGGCTCCACGGCCGGGACGGTCGCGTCGTTCGCCACCTTCGCCGTCGCCTTCGTGGCGCGCCCGCTCGGCGCCGTGCTCTTCGGTCACTTCGGGGACCGGCTCGGTCGCAAGCGCACCCTCGTCACCACGCTCCTGCTCATGGGTGCCGCGACGGTCGCCATCGGCCTGCTGCCGACGGCGGCGGCCATCGGGGTGCTCGCGCCCATCGCCCTCGTCGTCCTCCGCTTCCTCCAGGGTCTCGCGGTCGGCGGGGAGTGGGCGGGGGCGAACCTGCTGACGGCGGAGTACGCGCCCGTCGGGAAGCGCGGCTTCTACGCCGTCTTCCCGCAGCTCGGTCCGGCCTTCGCCTTCGCGCTGTCGAGCGCGACCTTCCTGCTCAGCGACGCCGTGCTCGGCAC
Organism: Nocardioides alkalitolerans; assembly: GCA_038184435.1. NCBI lineage: Bacteria > Bacillati > Actinomycetota > Actinomycetes > Propionibacteriales > Nocardioidaceae > Nocardioides > Nocardioides alkalitolerans. Next base: position 4,175,302 of record CP116227.1, read on the forward strand.
CACCGACGGGGCCTTCCTCAGCTATGGCTGGCGCATCCCGTTCATCGCCAGTGCGCTCATGGTCGTCGTGGGGCTCTACATCCGGATCAGCATCGAGGAGACGCCCGCCTTCCGGGCCGAGTCCGCGCGGGCGGAGCAGGTCGTCGGCACGAAGCGACCGCTCCCGTTCGTCGAGGTGGTGCGCCACCAGCCGCGCGAGATCCTCCTGTCGGCCGGCCTCATGAGCGTCCTCTTCGGGTTCTTCTACATGGGCACGGCCTACCTCACGGCGTACGGCACCGCGCCCGACGGTGCGGCGCTCGACCGGCAGTTCGTGCTCACCACGGGCATCGTGGCGGCCCTGGCCCTCGGGGCGGCCACGTTGGCCGGCGGCGTCTGGTCGGACCGCGTGGGACGGCGCACGGTGATCATCACGTCGGGCGTGCTGGCGCTCGCCTGGGCACTGGTGCTCTTCCCGCTCCTCGACACCGGCACCCCGCTCGCCTTCGCGACCGGCGTGGTCGTCACGTTGGCGATCTTCGGCCTCGCCTTCGGGCCGGTCGGCGCCTACCTGCCCGAGCTGTTCGAGACCCGGTTCCGCTACACGGGCGCCGGCGCGGGCTACAACCTCGGTGGCGTGCTCGGCGGAGCCGTCCCGCCGCTGCTGGCGCCGGGCCTCACCGCGTCGTACGGCAGCATCGCCGTCGGGGTGATGCTGGCCCTGCTCGCCGTGCTGAGCATCGCGTGCACCGCCGCGCTCGGTGGTCGGACCCGGATGTCCGCCGCTGCCTGAGGCGTCGGGTGGGGGCCGTCGCACCGACCGGTGCGACGGCCCCCCTGCCGTCAGGTGCCCCGCAGCTCCCGCCGCAGGATCTTGCCGGTCACGGTCTTGGGGAGCTCGTCGAGCACGACGACCTGGCGGGGGTACTTGTACGCCGCCATCCGCTCCCTGCAGTGCGCGACCAGCTCCTCGGCCGTGGCCTCCTGGCCCGCGTGGAGGCTGACGAACGCCTTCACCGTCTCGCCCCGCTTCTCGTCGGGCACGCCGACGACCGCGGACTCCCGCACCGCCGGGTGCTCGGCCAGGACGTCCTCGACCTCGCGCGGCCACACCTTGTAGCCCGACGCGTTGATCATGTCCTTCTTGCGGTCGACGATGAAGATCCAGCCGTCGTCGTTCATGAACCCGACGTCGCCCGACCGCAGGGAGCGCCCGGGCAGGCTCGCCTCCGTCTCCTTCGGCTTGCCCCAGTAGCCCGCCACGACCTGCGGGCCCTCGGCCACGATCTCGCCGACCTCCCCGAGCGGTACGTCGCGCCCGTCGTCCCCGAGGACGCGCACCGTCGTGGACGGCACCGGTACGCCGACGGACAGCGCACCCGAGACGGGGTCGACCGGCGACGGCGTGCCGAACGGCGTCAGCGTCATCGGGCTCGTCGTCTCGGTCAGGCCGTAGGCGTTGTGGACCTGCAGCCCGGTGGCCTCGAGGAACCGCTTCTCCGCCGTCGGCGAGATCGCCGCGCCACCCGAGTAGACGGACGTGAACGAGGAGAAGTGGTCGGTGGTGAAGTCCGGGTGGTTGAGCAGCGCGTTGAACGCGGTGATCGCGCCGATCGTGCACGTCGGGCGGTGCTCGCGGAATGCGTCGAGCACGACCGCCGGCTCGAACCGGTAGGCCAGCACCAGCGGCATCGGGGCCAGGAAGCTGACCGCGATGTGCCCGATCAGTCCCGTGATGTGGAAGAGCGGCGCGATGCCGAAGACCGAGCCGCCGGGCCGGAAGCGCGCCCAGTCGCGGTAGACGGTCGCCGTGAACACCACGTTGCCGTGGGTGTTCATCGCGCCCTTCGGCACGCCGGTGGTGCCCGACGTGTAGGTCAGGAACGCGACGTCCTCCGGCCCGAGCGTGACGGGTGGCGGCACCTGGCCGCGGTGCTCGTCGATGAACGCCGCGAGGTCGGTCGTGCCCTCGTGGCGGCGCCGCTCCACCCCGGCGAACAGACGGGGGTCGTGCCGCGTCTGGTGCTCCAGCTCGCTGGTGGTGAGCACGAGCTCGACGGCGCTGCCGGGGACGACGTCGCGCGCCACCTCGTCGTACAACGACTCCAGGGACACGAGCACGCGCGCCCCCGAGTCCTCGAGGAGGTAGGTGAGCTCCCGCGCGCGGCTCATCGGGTTGACCGAGACCATGACGGCGCCCGCCTTCCACGCCGCGAGGAGCACGACGAGGAACTGCGGCACGTTCTGCAGGTACGCCGCGACGCGGTCGCCCGGCGCCACGCCGTGCGCGAGGAGACCGGAGGCCAGGGCGTCGCTCTGGGCGTCGAGCTCGGCGCGCGTGAGGACCCCGTCGAAGTAGCGCACCGCGACGCCGTCGGGCTCCTGGGCGAGGCCGGCCCGGAACATGTCGAGGGCGTTGCGGTGGCCGGGTTCGATCTCGGGCGGCTGCTGGCCGTAGAGGCCCAGCCAGGGCCGCTCGTCGTAGACGCTCACGCCTCGCTCACTTCACGACGAGCGGGTTGACCGGCGAGCCGCTGCCCTTCGCGACCTTGAGCGGCGCGGCGGCGTAGAAGAACTCGTAGCGGCCGTCCTCGGCGCAGTCGGCCGCGAGCGCCTCGAGGTCGCAGATCTCCGTGAACGCGATGCCGAGGTTGCGCATGAGCGCGTTGTGGAGCACCAGGGCGACACCGTTGTTGGGGTCGGTCGTGACCTCGTTGGCGATGGTGTCGGTGACGAGGTTGGGGATCTCCATGTCGGCGAACCACTGCACGAGCTCGGGGCTGTAGACGAGGCCCGGCTCGCAGAAGCCCTCGTAGAACTTGTCACCGAGCTCGAAGAAGAGCTGCAGGTAGTTGGTGCGGATGAGGAGGATGTCGCGCTTGCGGAGCTCGACGCCCTGGGACTCGGCACACGCCACGAGGTCCTCGTGGGTGTAGGTCTCGGCGGACTCGAGGGTGTCCTTGCCGCGGAAGCGGGCCATGTCGAGCAGGACGGCGCGGCCGACCACGCCGCGCTGGGCGATGGGCTCGACGGAGGCCTTGTCCATGCCGCCCACCGTCGTGCGGGCGTCGTAGCCGTTCCACAGCTGCCCGCCGTACCAGACGTGGCCGAGCGCGTCGTACTGCGTCGAGCCCTGCAGGAACGCGTCGATCTTGTCGTCCGCGTAGTGCAGGCCGCCCGGGAAGGCGGGCGCGTCCTCGCCGTCCCAGCTCGACTCGTCGAGGATCTGGGTGCGGGTCGCCGGGGTGCGGCCGGGCCAGACCGGGTCGCCCTTCGGGTCGCCGATGAGGCGCTGCAGCGTGAAGACCTTGCCCGAGCTGATGAGGCCGGCCGCGGCCACGACCTGCTCCGGCCCCAGGTAGTTGAGGCTGCCGACCTCGTCCTCGGGCCCCCACTTGCCCCAGTTCGACGGGGAGTCGGCGAGCAGCTCGGTCAGGTCGGGGGCGGTGCCGTCAGACATGGGTCCTCCTGGGAGTGGTGGCCGGACGGGCGCGAACGCTCGTTCGGCGACGTGCATGACCCAGGTCACACTTCGGGGTCGGCGAGCGGTCGTCAAGGGATGCGTCGGGTAGTTCTCGGAGCATCGTGTTCAGCTATCCTGAACTCCATGCCGGAGGCCTCGTTGCACCGCGAGCTGCTCGGCGCGGCCGTCCGCGACCTCCGCCGCCACCGCGGCCTGACGCTCCGCGACCTGGCGCGCGCCCTGGGGGTCAGCCCGGCCACCCTCAGTGCGATCGAGAACGGTCGCACGGGCACCTCCAGCGAGCGTGTCGTCCAGCTCGCCGACGCCCTGGGGGTGCGGGTCGAGCGCCTGGTCGGCACGATGGCGGAGCCGGTGAGCGACGAGCGGTGGGCACTGCGGGCCTCGGCGGGCTCCCGGGCTGCGGGCGTTGCGGGCGACTGGCGTGCGTATGCGCCCCTGGTGCTCGACCCCGCCCTGCGGGGAGCGCTGGCGACCTTCCTCGAGCTCGGCTACCACGGCGCGACGATGCGGGCCGTGGCCGAGCGTGCGGGTCTGTCGGTGGCGGGGCTCTACCACTACTACGCGAGCAAGCAGCAGATGCTCGTCACCATCCTGGACCGCACCATGAGCGACCTCGCGGCGCGCACCGACGCGGCGGCCGCCGACGGCGCGGACCCGCCCGAGCGCTTCGCGAACCTCGTCGAGTGCCTCGCGCTGTTCCACACCCACCGCCGCGAGCTGGGCTTCATCGGCGCGGCCGAGATGCGCAGCCTCCTCCCGGCGGCCCGCCACCGCATCGCGGCCGTACGGCGCGGGGAGCAGGCCAAGGTCGACCGCGAGGTGGTCGCGGGCCGGGCCGCCGGGGTGTTCGACGTGGAAGAACCGCTGGAGGCCTCGCGCGCCGTGGTCACGATGTGCACGGCGCTCGCGCAGTGGTACCGACCGACCGGGCCGGCGACGCCCGAGCAGGTGGCGGCGGGGTACGTCGAGCTCGCGCTCGACGCCGTACGGTGCCGACCGGCGGCCCGACCGCTGCCGCGGCGGTGAAGGACGGGCGAGGAACATCCGCGGAGAGGTAGTTGTTCGTTCAACCATGAAGAAGATCGGGTTCCTGTCGTTCGGGCACTGGACGCCGTCGCCGCACTCGCAGACGCGGTCGGCGGCCGACGTGCTGCTGCAGTCGATCGAGCTCGCCGAGGCGGCCGAGGAGCTCGGCGCCGACGGCGCCTACTTCCGCGTGCACCACTTCGCGCGGCAGCTCGCCTCCCCGTTCCCGCTGCTCGCCGCCGCCGGTGCGCGCACGTCGCGGATCGAGCTCGGCACGGGCGTGATCGACATGCGCTACGAGAACCCGCTCTACATGGCCGAGGACGCCGGCGCCGCCGACCTCATCTCCGGCGGGCGCCTGCAGCTCGGCATCAGCCGGGGATCACCGGAGCAGGTCGTCGACGGCTACCGCTACTTCGGCTACGGCCCCGCCGAGGGCGAGGACCACGCCGACATGGCGCGCCGCCACACCTCGGTGTTCCTCGACGTGCTCAGCGGACGGGGGTTCGCCGAGCCCCACCCGCGGCCGATGTTCCCCAACCCGCCCGGGCTGCTGCGCATCGAGCCGCACTCCGAGGGGCTGCGGGACCGCATCTGGTGGGGTGCAGGATCCCGCTCCACCGCCGAGTGGGCCGCCCGGCAGGGCATGAACCTCATGAGCTCCACCCTGCTCACGGAGGACACCGGCGTCCCGTTCCACGAGCTGCAGGCCGAGCAGATCCGCCTCTTCCGCGACGCGTGGAAGGAGGCGGGGCACGAGCGCGAGCCCCGCGTCTCGGTGAGCCGCAGCATCTTCCCGCTCGTCGACGACCGCGACCGGGCATACTTCGGCCACGACCGGGCCAGCAGCGACCAGGTGGGCTTCATCGACGGCGGTACGGCGCGGTTCGGCAAGACGTACGCCGCCGAGCCCGACCAGCTCGTCGACGAGCTGGCGAAGGACGAGGCCATCGCGGCGGCCGACACGCTGCTCATCACGGTGCCGAACCAGCTCGGGGTGGAGTACAACGCGCACGTCATCGAGTCCCTGCTGACCCACGTCGCGCCGGGGCTCGGCTGGCGCTGAGCCTCGGGCGGCTCGGGCTGGGCCCGAGCTCGGGTGCAGGAAAACGCGGACGGGCCCGACCAGTGGGACGAAAGTGCGCGGGCCGGTGGGGCCCGGGAAAGAAAACGCGGACCCTCAGGGCCGGGCGCTCGGCGTGTCGCGGTCCGGGGTCCGCGTTTTCTTTGCCCGCTTCGGACCGCCCCGGTCCCCGTCCGCGTTTCCTCCTCCGAGGCGAGAGCCGACCTGGGCTCAGCGCAGGGCCGGGGCCGCGGCCAGCGCCGTACGCACGGCGGCGATGCGCTCGTCGTAGCGGCCCGGTTGCGCGCCGTATGCCCGCTCCTCCCACGGGCCGACGACGGTCTCGAGCGCCGCGCACGCCCGTTCGGCCCACGCACGGAGCTGCGGGTGGACCCCACCGGCGATCTTGAAGTGCGCCAGGGCGGCGGCCACGTAGGCGTCGATCTCGCCGTGGAGGAAGCGCACGTGCGGCTCGTCGGCGTCCAGCCACGCGACGAGCGCGTCGGTCGGTCCGTCCCACAGCTCCTCCGGCACGAGCGCCCAGTCGTCGAGCAGCGCGACGAGGGCTGCCAGCGCGTCCTCGTCCGCACCTCCGTCGAAGAAGAGCTCCTCGAGGTGGCGCAGCGTGTCGTGCCCGTCGTCGGAGCCGAACGGGGCGCGGGGGTCGCCGGCGTCCCAGAACCAGTCGGGCACGGCCGCGACGTACGCAGGGTGGCTCGTGGCGCGCGCCAGTCCGTCGAGGCCGTCGAGGAAGCGGGACGGGGTCGCCATGCGGCGCACGGTAGCGGGGCCGCGGCGACCCGATAGCGTCACCCCGTGGCCGCCGACGGGCGGCGGCCCGGAACGAGGAGTCGCCATGGCGGTCGAGGTCGTCGAGAACGAGCAGGAGAAGCGGTACGAGGCGCGCATCGACGGCGCGCTCGCCGGCTTCGCGGTCTACATCCCCGCCGACGGCATGCGCGTCATCACCCACACCGAGGTGGACCCGGCCCACGAGGGCAAAGGCGTCGGCTCCGCGCTGGCCCGCTTCGCCCTCGACGACATCCGTGCACGCGGCACGAAGGTCATGCCGCTGTGCCCGTTCGTGCTGGGCTGGATGCAGCGCCACCCCGACTACGCCGACCTCGCCTTCAACGCCCCGGCCAGCCGGGTCGTCGACTGAGCCGCACGGCCGCACCGTGAGCGACTGCTACCTCGACAAGGCCGAGCCCGCGGCGTACTCCGCCCTCGGTGCCACGGCCGCCGCCGTCACGGACGCCGCGAAGCGGGTCGGTCTCGACCGGCGGCTGGTCGAGCTCGTCAACCTCCGCGTCTCGCAGATCAACGGCTGCGCCTTCTGCCTCGACCTGCACCACCGGCGCGCCCTCGCGGCGGGGGAGGAGCCGCGGCGGATCGCGGTGCTCGGGGCCTGGCGCGAGACCTCGCTGTTCTCGGAGGCGGAGCAGGCGGCGCTCGTGCTCGCCGAGTCGATCACGCGCCTGCCGTCCCACGACGAGCGCTGCCGCGCCGAGGCGCGGGCCCGCCGGGTGCTGGGGGACGAGGCGTACTCCGTCGTCGCCTGGGTCGCCGTCACGATCAACGCGTTCAACCGGCTGTCGATGACGAGCCACCACCCGGTGGGCTGACGCTGTCGACGGCTGCGGAACGCCGACCGGGTCGTGGTGGGAGACCGACGGAGTCCGTGGGTCTCCCACCACGACCCGGTCGTGGGGGAGGGGGTACGCCGCGGGTCAGCCCGCGGCGACGTCGATCGGCTGGCCGTCCTTGGGGCGGCCGAGCGGCTTGCCGACGACGATGACGTTGTTCTCGTAGTACTCGCCGTTCCAGTCCGCGCAGGTGATGAGCACCAGCGCGCCGTCCCCGTGGTCCTGGCCGAAGAGCTCCTCGGCCTTCTCGGCGACGTCCTCTCGGCTGTAGTAGCGCGGGGACGTGGTGAGCTCGTAGCGCATCCGGCCCTGGTCGCTCACCACGTCGACCAGGTCGCCCTGCTCGAGCTGCCCGACGCTGTTCATGGCGCCGCCCCCGGTGTGGACCGTGTGGCCGGTGATGACCGTCTGGCCCTGGGTGGCGCCCGGCTTCGCGCTCAGGTTCCACCACCCGACCAGCTCGGCGTCACGGGGCGGGTCGAGCTCCCCGTCCGCCACGCTGATCGGGATGATCGGCGCCGAGACGTCGATCCGCGGCACCTCCAGCCGGATGGGCGCGGCCGGGTCGAGCGAGACGAACTCCGACGACGTCGTGCCGTCGTCCGCCTCGCCACCCGGCCACGCCACACCCCAGCCGATCATGCCGACGCTCATGACGAGGAGCACCGTGGTCAGGGCCGAGAGGAGCGCGTCCCCCAGTCCGGGCCGCTTCTTCGTGGTGCTCTCGTTCATCGCGTCAGTAGACCACGAGGGTCAGATCGAGCGGCGCGAACGGACGAGCTGCGCCACACCGGCACCGCCCGCGAGGACAGCCATGCCACCCAGGGCGACCGGGCCCCACGGGACCTCGGTCTCACCGGCGGAGCCAGCCGGCACCGACACGGGGACGGCCGGGGTCGGGTCGCTCGGCGGCGTCGGGTTCGGCGTCGTCGTCGGCGGGGTCGGGGTGTCGACGTCGGCCACGCCGCCCTTGCAGAACGCCTTGCCGAGCTCGAGGCTCGCGAAGCTGGTGCCGATGAACTGCGAGGCCGCGGGCAGCACCTGCAGGTCGAGGGCGGTGACCTCGATCGAGTTGGCCGACGGCTGCGACTGCTTGTTGAGCGTGAGGCTCAGGATGTTGTCGCGGACCGGGGCGAGCTGGCTCGAGAGCTGCGCGATGACCAGGTCGTTGATCTGGCCGACGTAGGGCAGCAGCGCGGTGAGGGGCTGCAGCGCGCCGTTGAGGCCGTTGGTCAGCTGCTGGTCCACGCCCACGAGCACGGCGTCGACGACGTCGTCGAGGTTGGTGACGACCTCGGTGTTCGGCGCGATGTCGCCGACGGGCAGGTCGAGGATCTCGATCTCCTGGCCGGCGACCGTCACGTAGCCGCGCAGGTCGGCGATGTTGGAGTCGGCCGAGGCGGACGTCGAGGTCGCCTGGCAGGTGCTCTGGATCGCGCCGGCGGACTCGATGACGATGCCCAGGTTGCCGAGACCGCCCAGCACCTGGTTGACCACGTCGCTCAGCGGCGTCGTCAGCTGGGAGACCAGCGGGCCGAGCGCGTCGTTGAGCGGCTGCGTCAGCGGGTTGAGGATGTTGGACTGGATCAGCTGGGCGTCACCCAGGTTGACCGTGCCCGGGAGGAGCGTGACCGCGTCGCCGCCGGTGAGGCAGGAGCCGTCACCGACCTCGGCGACGACCGCTCCGGTGCCGGCGACACCCGAGCAGGCGCGGGACGTGCCGCGGCCGTCGGCGACGGCGGTGGTCGCGTCCTGGTAGAGCACGCCCACCGAGACGTTGCTCTGGTTGGACAGGACGTCGGCGACTTCGGGGGAGTTCGTGCCGGTGGCCGTCTGCTCCTTGCCGTCGTTGACGACCGTGAACTGGCCCGAGTCGACCGGGCTGCCGGCGATCGTGAGGATCGCGGCCGTGGCACTGGCCTCGGCCGCGGGCTCGGCGGCCATGGCGGGCGCGGTGGTCACGCCGATGATGGCGACGGTCGAGAGCGCTGCGAACAGGCGCGTGGTTGAGCGTGGCAAAGGAATCCCTCCCCGGATGGATCACGACGAGCGATGCCTTCTGTGCCCCGCTCGAGGTGGTCAACGACACATGCTGACGCAGGCTACTCTCAAGATTTCCTCAAGGCCATCTCAAGCGGTCATCGTCTCACTACTGATCGGTACTCGGTCCGCCTGCAGCGGGCCGTGGTGCCGCACTAGGCTGACCGGCGTCGCCCGCCGAGCGGTTGCTCGGCGGCGGCCCGACGACCCCGATGAACGGAGCGACCCGCATGACCTCCATCCCCGAGAGCCTCCAGGGCAAGACCGTCGCGGTGCTGGGCGGCACCGGCCCCCAGGGCCGTGGCCTCGCCCGCCGCTTCGCCGCCGCCGGCGTCCCCGTCGTGCTGGGCTCGCGCACGGAGGAGAAGGGGAAGGCGGCCGCGGCCGAGCTGGCCGAGGCGCTCGCCGGCACGGAGGGCCTGGGGGACGTGACGGGCACCGACAACGCCGGCGCGGCCGCCGCGGGCGACGTCGTGCTCGTCGTCGTGCCGTGGGACGGCCACAAGGAGCTGCTCGAGAGCCTGCGCGAGCAGCTCGCCGGGAAGGTCGTCGTCGACTGCGTGAACCCCCTCGGCTTCGACAAGCAGGGCCCCTACGCGCTCAAGGTCGAGGAGGGCTCCGCCACCGAGCAGGCCCAGGCCGTGCTGCCCGAGTCGACCGTCGTCGGTGCCTTCCACAACGTCTCCGCCGTCCTGCTGGAGGACCCCGAGGTCACCACGATCGACACCGACGTGCTCGTCCTCGGCGACGAGCGCGAGGCCACCGACCTCGTCCAGGACCTGGCCGGGGTCATCCCCGGCGTGCGCGGCGTCTACGGCGGGCGTCGCCGCAACGCCCACCAGGTCGAGGCCCTGACGGCGAACCTCATCGCCGCGAACCGTCGGTACAAGTCCCACGCCGGCGTGCGCATCACCGACGTCTGATCCCTCGCGGGCTCGTGGCCCCAGCGCATCGGAGAGCGATGTGCTGGGGCCACGACTCATTGGTGGGTGGCTGGCGGCGTGGTGGGGCCCCGGAATGTGCAGCTGGGGTAGGCCGGATCGCGGGGGCATCGCCCCAGGTGCACATTTCGCAGCCAGTTCGGCCCCGAGGTGAACCGCCCGGGCCCCCGGCGACGCGAGGCCGCGTGGCCCGGGGTCGGCGCCCGCCCCTACCAGCTCGACTTCACGATGCCCGGCAGCTCGCCGCGGTGGGCCATCGCCCGGAACCGCACGCGTGAGACGCCCGCCTTGCGCAGGTAGCCCCGCGGCCGTCCGTCGACCTGGTCCCGGTTGCGCAGGCGCACGGGGGAGGAGTCGCGCGGCATCCGGGCGAGGGCCTGGACCGCCGCGGTCAGCTCCGCGGAGCCGGCGGGGGCGCGGCGTACCCGCTCCTTCGCCTCCGCCCGCCGCTCGGCCCAGCGGGCCACGACCTCCTGGCGCCGCTTCTCGGCGGCGATCTTCGACTGCTTGGCCATCAGCGCTCCTCCCGGAACTGGACGTGGCGGCGGATGCGGGGGTCGTACTTCATCAGCACCATCCGGTCGGGGTCGTTCCGCCGGTTCTTCTTCGTGACGTAGGTGTAGCCCGTGCCGGCCGTCGACCGGAGCTTGATGATCGGGCGGACGTCGCTGCCGCGCTTCGCCATCAGAGCCGCACCCCCGCCCGCTGCAGCTCGGCCACGACCGACTCGATGCCGCGGGCGTCGATCACCTTGATGCCGCGCGCGCTGACGCGCAGCTTCACGGTGCGGCCGAGGGTCGGCACGTAGTAGCGCTTCGTCTGGACGTTGACGTCGAACCGCCGCTTGGTGCGGCGGTGGGAGTGCGAGACGTGGTGGCCGAATCCCGGCTCCCGTCCCGTCACCTGGCACACGCGTGACATGGGGTTTCCTCTCGTGGCAGACTTGAGAACGGTTCTCATTCTAGACACACGAAAGCGAGCATCCCGATGAAGCAGGGCATCCACCCCGACTACGGGCCGGTGGTCTTCCGCGACCGCTCGGCCGGTTGGACGCTGCTGACGCGCTCGACGCTGGCGCGCACCACCGGCGAGACGACCGAGGTGGACGGCGTGACCTACCCCGTCGTCGACGTCGACGTCTCCTCCGCCAGCCACCCGTGGTGGACCGGCAAGGGGCGCGTCCTCGACACGGAGGGCCGGGTGGAGGCCTTCAAGCGTCGGTACGGCGCGGGGGCCGCCCCCCGCGGCGCGGGGTCCGCGTCGTGAGGGCCGCCGTGCTGCTCGTGACCGGTGTCGACCCGGACGCGATGGCCGCCGCGCAGCTCGCGCTCCTCTGGGACGCGCCGCAGGCGGTCGCGGTGCGCCACCGCATCGACGCGGGACGGGGGGTGCTCGAGCGGGTCGTGTCCGACCTCACCGGGGTGGTGGAGCACGAGGAGACCGAGCTCGAGCACGCCTGCGTCAGCTGCGCGCTGCGCGAGGACGTGCTGCCCACCCTCGATCGGCTCGCCCGCGACGGCCGGTGGCGCTCGATCGTCGTGCAGCTCCCGGTCGGCGCCGAGGCCGACCAGGTCTGCACCGTGCTGGCCCGCGACCCGCGCCTCGCCCGCCGGCTCCGCGTCGCGGCCGTCGTCACCGCCCTCGACCACGCCGCCGTCGTCGGGGACCTGCTCGGCGACGACACCCTGGCCGACCGGGGCCGCGGCACGTCCGCGGACGACGACCGCGGTGTCGGTGACGTCGCCTGCGCGATGGTCGAGCACGCCGACGTCGTGGTGCTGACGGGTGCACCGGCCGCCGGCGAGGCGGGCGACGCCGACGTGGCCGCCACCCTGCTGCGCACGCTCGCGCGCCCCGACGTACCGGTGGTGCAGGACGCCGCCCGCCTCGAGGCGGCGTCCCTCGTGGCGCAACCGCCGCACCGGCACGGCCGGACCGTCGCCTGGGGGTCGCACGTGCGCGAGGTGCCGTTCGTCGCAGCGCCCGGCCCCGGTGTCTGGTCGCTGGAGCTACGCGCCGACCTGCCGTTCCACCCCGACCGGCTCGTGGAGGACCTCGAGTCGCTCGCGGCGGGTCCCTGGCGCACGCGGGGCTGCTTCTGGCTCCCGACCCGTCCCGACCGGGCCCTGCTCTGGGAGGGCGCCGGTGGGCACCTCTCCATCGGCGACGGGGAGGCGTGGGGGACGCGGCCGCGGCGTACGCACCTCACCTTCGTCGGCGTCGGCGAGCGCCCCGTCCACCTGCCCGCGACGTTCGAGTCCCTGCTCGTGCCGGCGGCCGCCGTCGGCCCGGGCATCCGCTGGACCACCGCGGAGGACGGGTTCGAGCCGTGGCTCGGTCCGATCCGACGCGTGGCCTGAGCTCCCCCGACCGGAGAGAACAGAGAAGAAGGAGTCCCCGTGGCCGTCCCCAAGCGACGCCTGTCGCGCAGCAACACCCGGCACCGCCGCTCGCAGTGGAAGGCGACGCCCGCCGACCTCGTGCCCGTCGTCGTCGGCGGCGAGGTGCACGCCGTGCCCCGGTCGCTGGTCCGCGCCGTGCAGCGCGGTCTCGTCGATCCCACCACCGGCCGACCGACCCGGAACCGATGAGGAGAGGAGGAACGCGATGAAGGTCCGCAACTCGCTGCGGTCGCTCAAGAACCAGCCCGGCTCGCAGGTCGTGCGGCGCCGTGGCCGCACGTACGTCATCAACAAGCAGAACCCGCGGCTCAAGGCCCGCCAGGGCTGACGCCGCCCCTCGCACCACGCCGTGCACCGCGGTAGAGGGAGCGTTCGGTCGGCCCGGTGGTCGGCCGGACGCTCCCGTGCGGGAGACTCCGGTGCCATGAGCGCTGAGCAGACCCACGTGGCCTACGCGTACGACGCCGAGTCCGGCATCGCGCGCATCACCCTCGAGAACGCCGAGGCCGGCAACCCGATCCACACCGCCTCGCTCGAGCAGCTGCTCGCCGCCGCCCGCCGCGTGAACGTGGACGGTGCGCGGGTCGTCGTGCTCGCCGCCCGCGGCCGCTTCTTCAGCGTGGGCGGCGACCTCGCCCAGTTCGGCGGCGCGGACGACATGGCGGGCTACATCGACGACCTCGCCGACGGCCTGCACCGCGCCATCAGCGAGCTCATGCGCTCCGACGCGATCGTCGTCGCCGCCGTGCAGGGCGCCGCTGCCGGCGCCGGGTTCCCCCTCGTCGCCGCGGCCGACATCGTGCTCGCCGCCCGCTCCGCGAGCTTCACCCTCGCCTACACGCGCGCGGGCCTCAGCCCCGACGGCGGCTCGTCCATGCTCGTGCACACGCTCGGCCTCCACCGCGCGCTGCGCCTCGCCCTCCTCAACGACCGGCTCGGCGCCGAGGAGGCACAGGCCGCCGGTCTCGTGGCTCGCGTCGTCGAGGACGCCGAGCTCGAGGCCGCCACCGAGGAGATGGCGGCCCGGCTCGCGGCCGGTGCGGCGGGAGCGCAGGCGACGACGAAGCGCCTCCTGCGCCAGGCCGCGGAGCCGGCGCCGGAGAGCCGGCTGCGGGCCGAGACGCTCGGCATCCGTGCCCAGGCCGGTGGCCCCGAGGGGCGGGAGGGTGTCTCCGCGTTCCTCGCGAAGCGCACGCCGGTGTTCGGGGGCTGATCGGTCCTTCGGGGAACGCGCGCCTCCCGCTCGACTACCCTCGGTGCTGGCCCGGTCGGGTCGCTCACCCAGCTCTCGTGGAGGTACGACGCGGATGCGCGCCAGCAGAGGCACCAGGATCGCAGCGCTCGTGGGCGCGGTGGCGCTCGCGATGGGCGCCTGCAGCAGCGACGACGGCGACAACGAGGACGCCGCTCCCGACCTCCCGGAGAACCTCGCCGAGGCGTGCCCCGCCGTCGGCGAGATCGTGAGCCCGGCCGAGGACCCGGGCGAGACGGACTACACCCGGCTCGCGGCCGACCTGCGGGACTTCGTCGACAACGCCGACGCGGAGACCGGCGACGCGCTCACCCCGCTCGCGGACGCCGCAGAGGCGCGGGCCGAGGCGGCGGCGAACGTCGACGACTCCGCGGCGGAGGAGTTCGAGGAGGACCCCAGCAACTTCCCGACGGACATGGAGCCGGGGGTGGAGTACACGATCGAGGCGCCGCCCGTCGAGGGTGATACCGCCGCGCTGCAGGCGGCCGACGAGGAGTGGATCAACGCGCTCGAGACCGTCAGCGCCACCTGCGACGCCGAGGGCACGCCGCTCTACTCCGTCGAGCCGACCCCCGGCCTGACCGAGGAGCCGGCGCAGCCCACCGAGACGGAGACCACCGAGGGCTGAGAGCCCCCACACGCAGCGAGGGCGTCCGATCCAGTGGATCGGACGCCCTCGTCGCGTTCCTGGGCCGGTCCCCGGTGGGGAGCCGACGTCAGGTCTCCGTGATCAGGAGCCGGAGACCTGCTTCTTCAGCGCCGCGGCGGCCTTGAACGCCGGCGACGTGCTCGCGGCGATCTGGATCTCCTCGCCCGTCTGCGGGTTGCGGCCCGTGCGGGCCGCGCGCTCACGGGTCTCGAAGGTGCCGAAGCCGGCGACGGCGACCTTGTCGCCCGCGGCGAGCGCCTTGGCGATCGCGTCGAACACGGCGTTCGCAGCCGACTCAGCGTCGCCCTTGCTCTGGCCGGTGGCCGCGGCGACCTGGTCGACGAGCTCCTTCTTGTTCATGTGTGACTCCTTGTCGAGAACGTGCGGTCAGAGCGACCGTAGCGGGGAAAACCCCGCATCACGCTACCGAACCGCCGTGATTGCTGGCGTGTCGGGCGCGGACGCGGGCTCCGGGGCCCCGTCGGGGACCTCCGCCACGAGCGTACGACGCCAGGCCGCCACCCCCGCGAGCAGGAGGGCGGCGAGACCGGACCCGACGGTGACGGCGTACGCCGCCGTGTGCGCCCCGAGGTCGATCGACCCCGCCCGGGCCAGGTCGGCCAGGCGGCCCGCGAGGGCGGCGCCCGCGGCGTACCCGAGGCCCGTGGCGCCGGCCAGCAGCGTCATCGCCGTCGCGACCCGCGCCACCGGCACGACCCGCTCGGCGAGCGTGAAGGTGGTGATCATGTAGGGCGCCACGGCGAAGCCGAGCACCAGCGTCACGGCGGCGACGGCCGGCAGCGTGTCGGCGAGCAGCAGCGGCGAGCTGAGCACCGCGAGCGCGGCGGCGGCCACGAGCAGGCGTCGGCCGAGGGTGAAGCGGTCGGGCAGGTACGCGTAGGTCAGCGCGGCGGTGACGCTGCCGATGCCGAGCAGCGCGTGCACGAGGCCGGCGGCGCCGGGCATCCCGGCGTCGGTCGCGACCGCGGTCGAGCCGGTCTGGATCGAGCCGAACACCATGCCGAGCAGGGTCTGCGCACCAAGCAGCACGAGGACGGTGGCGGTGAGGAGCGGGGCGGAGGCGCCGCCGGTGCGACGGCCCGTGCCCCGCGGGGCGGAGCCGTGCAGGCCGAAGGCGGTGCCGAACACGGCGAGCGTCACCGCGGCGACGAGGAGCGCGCCGGCCGGGTCGACGAGGGCGGCGAGCAGGCCGACGACGGCCGGGCCGAGCACGAAAGAGGCCTCGTCGGCGGCGCCCTCGTAGGAGAAGGCCGTGGCGACGAGACGGCCCTGCTGGGCCTCGCCGGCGGTCAGGGGGCGCCAGCGCACGCGGGCGAGCGGACCGACCTGGGGGAGCGCCGCGCCGGCGAGCGCGGCGACGACGAGGAGGGTCGCGAGCGGGGCGCCGCCGGTGGCGCACAGCACGAGGGCGACGAGCCCGGCCGCTCCGAGGAGGGACTGGACGAGCACCACGGGGCGCTGGCCCCAACGGTCGGCCAGGCTGCCGGCGACCGGGGCGCCGACCGCGTTGGCGACGGCGAGTGCACCGGCGGTCGCGCCGCCCGCGCCGTAGCTGCCGGTCTCGGCGGCCACGAGCAGCAGGGTGCCGATCTGCGCCATGGCGAGGGGTACGCGCGCGACGAAGGCGACGAGGACGTAGGTGGGACTGGTCAGGCTGACCAGCCGCCGGTAGGAGTGCATCGGTGACATGGGGGCTCCGGGCGTGACGAGGCTGCGCGCCGTACCCACCTCCAAGACGCGCCCGAACCCTGAGCTGCTCGCCATGTTACGGGGATGTTGCACGCCGGCGTCAGTCCGCGCGCTGGAGGCGTCCGCCACGCGGGTGACGTGTTCTGCGCCACCGCGTCCTCCGGCGCCCCTAGACTCCGCGCCGTGCCCGACCAGACCCCGCCGCTGCCGCCGGAGCCCGCGCCGCGCCGGCCCCGCGCCGACGCCACCCGCAACCGTGCGCGGGTCGCGGACGCCGCGGTGGAGGTCTTCGCGGAGAAGGGTCTCGATGCCACCGTCGCCGACGTCGCGCGGCGCGCCGAGGTCGGGAACGCGACGGTGTTCCGCCACTTCCCGACGAAGGCCGACCTGCTGAGCGAGGTCGTGACGCGCTGGATGGAGGCGTGGTCGGCGGAGGTGGCGAGCTATCTCGAGGGGGACGCCGACGACACGCTGCGGGTGCTGCTGCTCGAGGTGCTCGAGCGCTTCCGCCGCGACCGCTTCGCGCTGGACCTCCTCCGGGGCAAGGACCTCGACGAGCGCATGCGGCAGGCCCACGACGAGCTCGAGCGGCGGTTCACCGTGGCGCTCGTGCGCGCGATCGACGCCGGGCTGGTCGCGCCCGACGTCACCTACGCCGACCTGTCCCTCCTCGTGCTCGGCATGGCGTCCCGCCTCTCCGAGAAGGGCGACGGCGACCGCGCGTCGTGGCAACGGGCCGGACGGTTCGCCTGGACCGCGATCGCCCGTCACGACAGCGTTTAGGCGAGGCTTTCCTGTCTGGAACGGTTCCAGAAAAGGTGGTTATGTGGTGGATGTAGCCGGCTGCAGCCGGCACCACGACCCCCAGGAGAGGAGATCGCCATGAGCGACACGATCCAGACCACGACGCCCGCCGCGACCCACAAGGCCAGCCCGCGGTTCACGGCCTCGCAGCAGCTCGCCGACCACCTGCAGGCGCTCAGCGCCGACCTCATCGACCTCCACCTCGTGGGCAAGCAGGCCCACTGGAACGTCGTCGGGAAGAACTTCCGCGACCTCCACCTGCAGCTCGACGAGGTCGTCGACGCCGCCCGCGAGTTCTCCGACACCGTGGCCGAGCGCATGCGCGCGATCTACGTGACCGTGGACGGCCGCGCCGCCCGCGTCGCCACCCAGTCGAGCCTGCCGGAGTTCCCGGCGACCGAGGTCGACACCGCGGAGTGCGTGGACCTCATCACCGCCTCGCTCTACGCGGTGTCGGGCACGGCCCGTCGGATCCACGACGACGTCGACGCCGAGGACCCCACCACGGCCGACATCCTCCACACCATCATCGAGCGCCTCGAGCAGCTCGCGTGGATGATCGACGCCGAGAACCGCACCGCCAACGCGAGCGAGCCGGCCAGCATCAACGAGTGACGCCGCGCGCGACCAGCGCGTGGACCCCGACGGGCGGCCCCCTGTCCTCTGTGGCGGAGCAGGGGGCCGGCCCGTGTCGTGTCCCGGCCGTGGAGTCAGAGCCGCGCCGAGTGCAGCACGCGCGTGACGTCGATGCGCAGCGCGACCCGGTCGGGGCGCTCCTTCGGCTGGCGGTAGCGCGCGGCGTACCGCTCGACGGCGCGGGCCACCTCGTCGGGCTCGGTCGTCGCGGTGGCCGTGCCCTCGAGCGTGACCCAGCGGGCGCCGTCGACGTGGCACACGGCGACCGGCCCGCCGGGGCTCGCCTGCACGTTGCGCGCCTTGCGCGCGCCGTCGAACGTGATCACCCACGCGCAGCCGCGCTCGGCGTCGATGCCGACCCCGACCGGCACCACGTGCGGACGGCCGTCGGGACGCAGCGTGGTGAGCGTCGCGAGGTGGCGCTCCGCGAAGAAGGCGGCGAGGCCGTCGGGGACGGCGGTCCAGTCGGGGGTCCAGGACGGCACGGGCGGCTCCGTTCGCGTGGGGTCACAGCGGGGGTACGGCGGTGGGTCGCCGCCGCGTCGACCCTAGCGATCCGCTGCTCGCCCGCTCGGGTGGGACCGCCTGCCTAGGCTCGGGTCATGGCACACCGGACCGGCCAGGCCCCCCTCGCGACGACCCTCGCCCGGGGTCTCGACACCGTCCTCGACCGCACGATCGCGCCGGGCTACACCAAGCTCGGCCTGAGCCTGCGGCGCCGCCTCCCCACGTGGCCCGCCGACCCGGCGCCCGACGCCCTCCGTGGGCGTGTCGCCGCGGTCACCGGCGCCACCTCCGGGCTCGGGCTCGCCACCGCCGAGGGTCTCGCACGCCTCGGCGCCTCGGTGCGGCTCGTGGTGCGCAACGTCGAGAAGGGCGAGCAGGTGCGCGCCGAGCTGCTGGAGCGGGTGCCGGGCGCCGACCTCGTGGTCGACCGCTGCGACGTCGGCGACCTCGACGACGTACGCCGCGCGGCCGCCGCCATCGACGCGGCCCTCGACGGCCGCACGCTCGACGTCCTCGTGCACAACGCCGGGGTGATGCCGCCGGAGCGCACCCTGTCGCCGCAGGGCCACGAGCTGTCCATGGCCGTCCACGTGCTGGGTCCGGTGCTGCTCACCGACCTGCTCCGCGACCGCCTCGCGGCGTCGTCCGACGCCGCCGACCCCGCCGACCCGGCACCGAGCGGCGCGCGGGTCGTGTTCGTGACGTCGGGCGGCATGTACGCGCAGGCGCTGCGGGTCGACGACCTGGAGTACGACGCGTCGCCCGAGGACTACTCGGGCACCACGGCCTACGCGCGGTCGAAGCGCGCCCAGGTCGAGCTGCTGCCGTCGCTCACCGCGCGCTGGGCCCCGGAGCACGTCAGCGTCGCGGCGATGCACCCCGGCTGGGCCGACACGCCGGGCGTCGTGGACTCGCTGCCGGGCTTCCACAAGCTGACGGGCCCCGTGCTGCGCGACGCCGCCGGGGGTGCCGACACCGCCGTGTGGCTGGGGGCCGTCGAGCCCGCGCCGCCGTCGGGCGCCCTCTGGCACGACCGTCGGGTGCGGCCGACGTCGCTCCTGCGGCGTACCCGGCCGTCGGCCGCCGACCGCCGCGCGCTGTGGGACTGGGTGCAGGAGAACGCGGGCCTCACCCGCTAGATCCAGCGGTCGAACCAGATGCGGTCGAGCCACTCGCCGCGGGTGAGCAGCTCGGCGGTGTAGATCGGGTAGAACCACGCGAAGTTCACGATCACCAGCACGACGACGGCGCCCGCGACCACGACGCCGACCGTGCGGCGCGGTGTCGGCACGCGGGACCGGCCGACCAGCTGGCCCAGCGCGAGCGTGAGCGCGATGACGGTGAACGGCAGGATCGCCATCGCGTAGAAGATGAAGATGGGGCGGTCGTCGTTGAAGAACCACGGCACCCACGTCGAGAGGGCGCCCACGACGGCGACGCCGTAGCGCCAGTCCCGGGCGCCCAGCCACATCAGCGCCGCGAAGGCGAGCGCGACCGCGCCGGACCACCACAGCACCGGGGTGCCGAGGATGAGCACCTGGCGCAGGCAGGACGAGTCCGGGGCCGCGTCGCAGCCCTGCGCCCCCGGCGCGATGTCGTTCTCGGCGTGGACGCCGACGGGGCGGTTGAGCAGCAGCCACCCGCGCGGATCGGACTGGTAGGGGTGGGTGGAGCAGTTCAGGTACTGCGTGTGGAACGTGTAGACGTCCTGGTGGTAGTACCAGAGCGATCGGAGCGACTGCACCACCTCGCCCAGGCCCGACGCGTCCGGCTCCGTGGCCGTCGGCCAGCGCTTCGACGGGTCGGTCTCCGCCTGGCCGTCGCAGTCCGCGGCGGGCGCCACGAACTGCGTGTACTGCGTCGAGGAGAACGCCGCCTCCTCTTGGTCGGCGTGGATCAGCCAGCCGGTCCAGCTGAGCACGTACGTCGCGAACGCGACCAGCACGAGGTAGCCGAACGCCGGCAGCCCGTCGGTGAGGGCGGCGCGGAGGAGGGAACGCCGTACGCCGAACATCCGGCGCGCACCGGCGCTCCAGACCCACACGAGGATGCCGAAGGCGGCCAGCGGGTAGAGCGCCGTCCACTTCGTGCCCACCGCGAGGCCCCACATGACGCCCCCCGTGAGGAGCCAGGGGCGCCAGAGCAGGCGTCGTACCGGACCCCAGGCGGCCCAGCGGGCCGTCCCGTCGAGCGGGTCGAGCCGGGCGTCGGGGTCGTCGGGGCGCTCCGGCACGAGGTGCGCCAGCCGCGCGCGCAGCCAGAAGCGGTCGTTGACGACGCAGGCGACGCCGCAGGTGATGAAGAGCGCGAGGAAGATGTCGAGCAGGGCGAGGCGCGACAGCACGAAGTGCATGCCGTCGAAGGCCATGAGGATCCCGGCGACGAGGCCGAGCATCGTCGAGCCGGTCATGCGGCGCACGAGGCGGCACAGCACCAGCACGAGCAGGGCGCCGGCGACGGCCGCGGCGAAGCGCCAGCCGAAGGGGTCCATGCCGAAGAGGCGGATGCCGAGCGCGATCGCCCACTTGCCGACCTCCGGGTGCACGACCAGCTCGGGGTCGTCGGACCACGCGTCGAGGTCGCCGCCGAGGATCCGGTCGTTGGCGTCGTCGGGGTAGTCCCGCACGTAGCCCAGGTTGAGCAGCGACCAGGCGTGCTTCGCGTAGTAGGTCTCGTCGAAGGAGAACTCCCGCGGCGTGCCGAGGTGCCACAGCCGCATGCCGAGCGCCAGGGCGAAGACGCCCAGCGCGGGGAGCCAGCCGCCCCAGCGCGTCGACCAGCCGGCGAGCGCGCGGGTCACTGCGGGCGGAGCCACGGCGCGTCCCGCCCGCTCCCTGGCGCGGGCGAGGATCGGCGAGGTCACGGGGGTGAACTCTACGATCGGGGCGTGAGCGGAGACGGGAGCGGCGTGCTGGTGCTGGCGGGCACCCCGATCGGGCGTCCGGACGACGCGCCCCCGCGGCTGGTCGCGGAGCTCGCCCGGGCCGACGTGGTCGCCGCCGAGGACACGCGCCGGCTGCGGCGCCTCACCAGCGACCTCGGGGTGGAGCTGACCGGGCGCGTGGTGTCGTACTTCGAGGGCAACGAGACCGCCCGGACCCCCGTGCTCCTCGAGGCGCTGCTCGCCGGCGAGCGCGTGCTGCTGGTGACGGACGCGGGGATGCCCAGCGTGTCCGACCCCGGCTACCGGCTCGTGGCGGCCTGCGTCGAGGCCGACGTGCCGGTGACGGCCGTCCCCGGCCCGTCCGCTGTGCTCACCGCCCTCGCCGTCTCCGGGCTGCCCGTCGACCGCTTCTGCTTCGAGGGCTTCCTGCCCCGCAAGGCGGGGGAGCGCGGGCGCCGCCTCGCCGCCCTCGCCCGCGAGGAGCGCACGATGGTCTTCTTCGAGGCGCCCCACCGCACCCACGCCGCGCTCGCCGCGCTCGCGGAGGCGTTCGGCGACGACCGGCCCGCCGCCGTCTGCCGGGAGCTGACGAAGACCCACGAGGAGGTACGCCGCGGCGACCTCGCCTCGCTGGTCGCCTGGGCCGCCGACGGGGTGCGCGGCGAGGTGACGCTCGTGGTGCAGGGGACGACGCCCGGCGCGTCGGTGGCGTCGGACCCGGAGAGCCTGCGGGCCGCCGTCGCCGAGGCCGAGGCGGCGGGCGCGACGCGCAAGGACGCCATCCGCGACGTCGCCGACGCCGCCGGCGTGCCCAAGCGCGTGGTGTACGACGTGGTGCACAAGGGGTGACCGGTCGGTTCCCCGGCTAGCCGGGGAACCAACCACTTAGACCATCAAATTTGATGGTCTAAGTGGCGTGTTCCCCGGCTAGCCGGGGAAAGTGTCGGCCCCCGCTACCCTCGGCCGCATGCCTCCCGCACGCGTCACGTCGTTCGTCCACGAGGGCCTGACCTTCGACGTCGAGGACTCGGGTCCGATCGACGGGGACGTCGTCGTGCTCCTCCACGGCTTCCCGCAGCGGGCCTCGTCGTGGCGCCGCGTGGCGCCGCTGCTGCACGCCCACGGCTACCGCACCGTCGCCCCCGACCAGCGCGGCTACTCGCCGGGTGCGCGTCCGACCCGGCGCCGCGACTACACCGTGCAGCACCTGGCCGGCGACGTCCGGGCGCTGCTCGACGCGCTCGGCTCGGCCGGCGAGCGCGTCCACCTCGTCGGTCACGACTGGGGCGCCGTCATCGGGTGGGGCGTCGCCGCGGCGTACCCCGACCGCCTGCGCACCTTCACCGCCGTCTCGGTGCCGCCCACGGGCGCCTTCGTGCGCGGCGGCCTGCGGGGGCCGCAGCTGCTGAAGTCGTGGTATGTCGGTGCCTTCCAGCTCCCCCGCCTCCCCGAGCTGCTCGCCGGCCGCAAGCCGGAGGCGCTCGAGCGGGTGCTGCGCTCGACCGGCATGACCAAGGAGGACGTGGCGCGGTTCCGCACCGAGATCCTCGAGCACGGCGCGTTCCCCGGCGCCATCGCCTACTACCGTGCGCTGCCCCTTGCCGCGCGCGGCTCCTTCTCGGCGCGCGTCCGGGTGCCCACGACCCTCGTGTGGAGCGACGGCGACACCGCCGTCGACCGCGCGGGCGTGGAGCTGGCGGCGGACTACGTGGACGCGCCGTACGAGCTCGTCGTGCTGCAGGGCGTCAGCCACTGGGTGCCCGAGCACGCGCCGGAGGCGCTGGCCGAGGCGGTGCTGGAGCGCGTGGGGAGCGTCGGGTGACCGACCCCGACCGTCCCACCCGGTCGCGGGCCGCGGCCACGGAGCAGGGTTCCCGGCGCGACCGCTCGCGGCCGCCTGCGCCCGAGCCGCTGCCGCACCCCGTCGTCGACAACCACTGCCACCTCGACATCGCCGACGGCCCCGACGGGGCGTGGGTGGAGGTCGACGCGGCGCTCGCGGCCAGCGCGGCCGTCAACGTGCCGCGCATCGTGCAGATCGGCTGCGACCTCGAGGGGGCGCGGTGGGCGGTCGCCGCGGCGGAGCGGTACGACGCGCTCGTCGCCGGCGTGGCCCTGCACCCCAACGAGGCGCCACGCCTGGCCGCGGTCGGCCGCCTCGACGAGGCGCTGGACGAGATCGAGCGGCTCGCGGGGGCGCACGCCGACGTGCGGGCCGTGGGGGAGACGGGGCTCGACTTCTTCCGCACCGGGCCCGAGGGCGTCGACGCGCAGCGCGAGAGCTTCGCCCGCCACATCGCGATCGCGAAGCGGCTCGACAAGACGCTCGTCATCCACGACCGCGACGCGCACGCGGCCGTGCTCGACGTGCTCGACGCCGAGGGCGCGCCCGACCGCTGGGTCATGCACTGCTTCTCCGGCGACGCCGACTTCGCGCGCGCCTGCCTCGACCGGGGCGCGCACCTCTCCTTCGCGGGCACGGTCACCTTCAAGAACGCCGCACCGCTGCGCGAGGCCCTCGCCGTGACGCCCCAGGACCGGGTGCTGGTGGAGACGGACGCGCCGTACCTGACGCCCGTGCCCTACCGCGGGCGGCCCAACGCGTCGTACCTGGTGCCGCTGACGATGCGCGTGATGGCCGACGTGCGGGGCGAGGACCTCGGCGAGCTGTGCGCCGCGGTGGACGCCTCGACCGAGCGTGCGTTCGGGGGTTCCTGGGGCCGCACGAGCGGGTGAGCCCGGGCGGGGGAGGCACGTGACCCTGTGCACGGGGGATTGGAGGCTCCTCCGATCCCCGCTATGGTCGGGGTCTTGTCAGCCGGGATCGGGCACCACACCGACCGGCGCAGGGTGCGGCTCGCGGGCCGGGCGCGGACAGACAACCGCGTTCCGATCCCCGCTACTTCCTCAGTCGACCCGACTGGATCCCGATGGTCCCGACGAGGCGCGGCAGGAGACCCCTGCGGCCTGCTCGCCGGCGGTACGTCGCGGCCCCAGCGGTGCGCCGACGTCCGTGAACCGGGAACCACGTCGTTCGGAGAAGCGTGCAGCTCAACAGTGTCCTGGGCAGCCGAGGCGATCTCGCCCGGCTCGTCCGCAGTCGGGGGTTCGTCATCGCGCTGGTCGCGGTCGTGGTGCTGGCGGTGGCCGGCACCACCGCCGGCTACGCCGCGCTCGGCAAGTCCGTCACCCTCTCGGTGGACGGGCAGGAGCGCACGGTCACCGTCTTCGGAGGCACGGTGGGCGACGTCCTCGAGTCGGAGTCGATCGACGTGGGGGAGCGCGATCGCGTCGTCCCCAGCGTCGACGAGGCCGTCGAGGACGGCACGAAGGTCGACGTCCGCTACGCGCGGCCGCTGGAGCTGACCGTCGACGGTGAGTCCCAGACCCGCTGGGTGCTCGCGACCAACGTCGACGCCGCCCTGACGGAGCTCGGCGTCGACGACGCCGCCACCGTCTCGGTGAGCCGCAGCGCCTCGATCGACCGCGAGGGCCTCGCCCTCGAGCTGGTCACCCCGAAGACGCTCACCGTCGTCGTCGGCCTCGACGACCCGGTGCAGGAGCGGGTCGCCGCGACGACCGTCGCCGACGTGCTCGAGCAGATGGGTGTCGAGGTCTCGGAGACCGACGCCGTCGACCCCGCGCTCGACAGCACCGTCACCGACGGCCAGACCATCACCGTGGTCCGCTGGACCGCGGAGGAGGCGACCGTCGAGGGCCAGCGCGTGCCCCACGACACCGTCGAGGTCAACGACCCGAGCCTGGAGAAGGGCGAGCGCGAGGTCGAGCAGGAGGGCCGCGACGGCGCCGCCGACGTGACCTACCGCGTCGTCTTCCGCAACGGCAGCACCGTCGAGCGCACCGAGCTCTCCCGCGAGGTCACCACGGCGCCCGTCACCGAGCGCATCCGCGTCGGCACCAAGGAGCCCGAGCCGGAGCCCTCCAGGTCCTCGGGTTCGTCGGCCCCCGCGGGTGGCAGCAACTACGAGTCCGGCTCGACCGACTGGGACCGCCTCGCGCAGTGCGAGTCGGGCGGCAACTGGGCCATCAACACCGGCAACGGCTACTACGGCGGCCTCCAGTTCAACCTGCAGACCTGGCGCGCCTACGGCGGCTCGGGCTACCCGCACGAGAACAGCCGCGCCGAGCAGATCCGCATCGCCACCAAGGTGCGCGACGACCGCGGTGGGTACGGCGCGTGGCCCGGCTGCGCGAGCAAGCTCGGCCTGCCGCGCTGATCACCTGCTCCACCGCACGACACGCAGGACCCAGCAGGACCCAGCACCAGCGACGAGCCGTCGTGGACGCCCGACCGGGCGACCACGGCGGCTTGTCCGCATCCGGCGTCAGTAGGGTGAGCCCCGTGACCGACCCCGGCGAGCCCCGCCTCCTCAGCGCCGCCGACGTCCGTCGGCTCGCCGCGGAGCTCGACCTGCGGCCCACGAAGCAGCGCGGGCAGAACTTCGTCATCGACCCCAACACGGTGCGGCGCATCGTGCGCGAGTCCGGCGTGGGGGCCGAGGACGTGGTGGTCGAGGTCGGTCCCGGCCTGGGCTCGCTGACGTTGGCGCTGCTGGGCGCCGTACGCCGCGTCGTCGCCGTCGAGGTCGACCCGCTGCTCGCCGAGCGGTTGCCGGCCACCATCGCCGAGCACGCGCCCGCGCAGGCCGACACCCTCGAGGTCGTGCTCGCCGACGCGATGCGGGTGGACGAGATCCCCGGACCACCGCCCACCGCGCTCGTGGCCAACCTGCCCTACAACGTGTCGGTCCCGGTGCTGCTGCACCTCATGGCGCTCCTGCCGTCGCTGGAGCGCGGGCTCGTCATGGTGCAGTCCGAGGTCGCCGACCGCTTGGCCGCGGGGCCGGGCTCGCGCATCTACGGCGTGCCGTCGGTGAAGGCGGCCTGGTATGCCGACGTGCGCCGCGCCGGCGCCATCGGTCGCAACGTCTTCTGGCCCGCGCCCAACGTGGACTCGGGCCTCGTGGCCTGGACGCGCCGCGAGCCCCCCGCTGCCGTCGCCTCCCGCGCGGACGTGTTCCGCGTCGTCGACGCCGCCTTCGCCCAGCGCCGCAAGACGCTGCGGGCGGCGCTGCGGCCGATGACGGCGGCGTCGGGCGAGGGGGCGGCCGATCGGCTCGAGGCCGCGTTCGCGCAGGCGGGCCTGGCCGCCACGGTGCGTGGGGAGCAGCTCGAGGTCGAGCAGTTCGCCGCCCTCACCGACGCGCTCGTCGCGACCGGTGCGCTGGTGCCCGCCGACGCGACCGGTCCGACCCGCGGGAGCCGCGCGTGAGCAGCCGCAGCCGGGCGACGACGGCGGTGACGGTGCGCGCCCCCGCCAAGATCAACCTCTACCTGGCGGTGGGCGCGGTCCGCCCCGACGGCTTCCACCCGGTGGCGACGGTCTACCAGGCCATCGGGCTCTACGACGACCTCACCGCCCGCCCCGGCGGCTCGGGCACCAACCCGGTCCGGCTCGCCCTCCACGCCGCCGACCACGTCGACGCCGGCGCCGTACCGCTCGCCCCGGGCACCAACCTCGTGCACCGCGCCGCGCAGCTCCTCGGCGCGCACCACGGGCGGACGCTACGGGCGGACGTCGAGATCGCCAAGGCGGTCCCCGTCGCGGGCGGGCTCGCCGGCGGGTCCGCGGACGCCGCCGCCGCACTCGTGGCGCTCGACCGCCTCCACGACCTGCGCACCCCGGACGACGCGCTGCTGGCGATCGCGGCCGAGCTGGGCAGCGACGTGCCGTTCTCCCTGCTGGGCGGCACCGCGGCCGGGGTCGGCCGGGGGGAGCAGGTGACGCCCTACAGCGACCCCGCCATCGCCGACGCCGCCTGGTGGTGGGTCGTCGTGCCGCAGGCGCTCGGGCTGTCGACGCCGAGCGTCTACCAGCACTTCGACCGGATGCGGCCCGACGCGGAGGAGTCGGTCGTCGTGCCCGACCGCGTCATCGCGGCCCTCGCCTCGCAGGACCCCGTCACGCTCGCGGCGGTGCTGCACAACGACCTCCAGGCCCCCGCCCTCGACCTCCGTCCCGAGCTGGCCGACGTGCTCGCCGACGGCGAGGCCGCCGGGGCGCTGCGGGGCATCGTGTCCGGCTCCGGCCCCACCTGCGTCTTCCTCTGCGGCTCGCCCGACGAGGCGCGGGAGGTCGCCGCGCGCCTGCAGGCGTCGTACGACGTCGTGCTCGTCGCCACCGGCCCGGTGGCCGGTGCCCACCGTGTGGAGTACGTCTGATGGCCGCCCCGAACCTCGTCAACCTCGAGAAGGTCTCGAAGTCCTTCGGCGTGCGGCCCTTGCTGACGGAGGTCTCGCTCGGCATCGGCGAGGGCCAGCGGATCGGCGTCGTCGGCCGCAACGGCGACGGCAAGTCGACGCTGCTCAACGTCTTCACGGGCACGGAGGAACCGGACACCGGCCGCGTGTCGCAGACCCGCGGCCTCCTCGTCGGGCACCTGCACCAGGGCGACCGGCTCGACGACACCCACTCCGTGCGCGAGGCGGTGCTCGGCGGCAAGGCCGACCACGAGTGGGCCGCCGACGCCACGACGCGCGAGGTCGTCGAGGTGCTGCTGGCCGGCGTCGAGCTCGACCGGCCCGTCGTGGGGCTGTCCGGCGGCGAGCGGCGGCGCTGCGCGCTGGCGGAACTGCTCCTCGACCAGCACGACCTGCTCGTGCTCGACGAGCCGACCAACCACCTCGACGTCGAGGCCGTCGCCTGGCTCGCGCAGCACGTCGCGGGGCTTCCGTCGGCGCTCCTCGTCGTCACCCACGACCGCTGGTTCCTCGACGCCGTCTGCCAGTGGACCTGGGAGGTCCACGACGGGGTCGTGGACGTCTACGAGGGCGGGTACGCCGCGTTCACCCTCGCCCGCGCCGAGCGCGCCCGCGTGGCCGCCGCGGTCGAGTCGCGGCGGGCCAACCTCGCCCGCAAGGAGCTCGCGTGGCTGCGCCGGGGTGCCCCCGCGCGCACGTCGAAGCCCAAGTTCCGCATCGACGCCGCCAACGCGCTCATCGAGGACGAGCCGCCGCCGCGCGACACCTTGGCGCTCCAGCGGTTCGCCACCCAGCGGCTCGGCAAGGACGTCGTCGACCTCGAGCACGTCGACCTGCGCCGGGGCGACCGGATGCTGCTGCGCGACGCCACCTGGCGGCTCGGACCGGGCGACCGGGTCGGGATCGTCGGTGTCAACGGCGCCGGCAAGACCTCGGTGCTGTCACTGGTCGCGGGGGCGCTCGCTCCGGACGCGGGCAAGGTGAAGCGGGGCCGCACGGTCGCGCTCGCCCACCTCACCCAGCAGCTCGACGACCTCGACCCCACCGCGCGCGTGCTTCCGATGGTCGAGTCGATCCGCCGGGTGACCACGACGGCCGACGGCGAGATCACCGCGACGTCCCTGCTCGAGCGGTTCGGCTTCACCGGCGACCGGCTGACCGCCCGGATCGGCGACCTCTCCGGCGGGGAGCGGCGGCGCTTCCAGCTGCTCTGCCTGCTGCTGGAGGAGCCCAACGTGCTGCTCCTCGACGAGCCCACCAACGACCTCGACATCGAGACCCTGCAGGTGCTCGAGGACTTCCTCGACGGCTGGCCCGGGACGCTGCTCGTGGTGAGCCACGACCGCTACTTCCTCGAGCGCGCGACCGACTCCGTCTGGGCGCTGCTCGGCGACGGGCAGCTGTCGATGCTGCCGCGGGGCGTGGACGAGTACCTCGAGCGCCGCGCCGCGTCGACCTCGGCGAAGGGCGCGCTGCCGGAGTCGCCGGCCGTGGTCGGTGCTCCCTCGGCGGGTGCTCCCTCGGCGGGTGCTCCCGCCCGCGGGGCCAAGTCCGGCAGCGCCGAGGAGCGCGCCGCCCGGAAGACCGTCGCCCGTGTGGAGAAGCGCCTCGCGCGGATCGCCGCCGACGAGGCGGCGCTCAACGCCGAGGCCGTCGAGCACGCGGCCGACTACGAGCGTCTCGCCGACATCGGGGCCCGCCTGCAGGCGCTGGCCGACGAGCGCGAGGAGCTCGAGCTCGAGTGGCTCGAGGCCGCCGAGCTGTTGGGCTGAGGTGGGGCTCGGCTGGGCTGGGCTCGGCTGGGCTCGGCTGGGCTCGGCTGGGATGCGAAATGTGCGGCCGGGACATCGCCGGCCGTCCGGGAGCCGCACCGACGTCCCAGTTTCGCGACTCCTCTCGGACCGGCCCCGACCAACGCCGTGCCGCATCCGCGGCCCCGTCAGGCGTCCTCGCGGAAGATCCAGGGCAGCGGGTGGACCGGATCCTCCGCGGCCCGTCGGTCGGCCAGCTGTGGAGGACGCCGCTCACATCGCGTCCTGGGGATGACTCGCGGGCCGGTTCGCAGCGTACTGGCGAGGGTTGAAGCATCAACACGCCGCTTTGACCATCAACGTTGATGGTCAAAGCGGCGTGTTCCCCGGCTAGCCGGGGAAAGTGCCGGCCCCCTCAGCGGAACGGCCGCATGAGCTCCCGCAGCAACCCGGCGAGCGCGTCGCGCTCGTCGGCGGGGAGCTCGGCGAGCAGGGCGGCCTCGGCGGCGACGAGCGCGGCGAACGCGTTGTCGACGGCCGCCTTGCCCTCCGCCGCGAGCCGCACGAGCACGCCGCGGCGGTCGTGGGGGTCGGGGAGGCGCTCGACGAGGCCGCGGGACACGAGGCGGTCGACGCGGTTGGTCATCGTCCCGCTCGTCACCAGCGTCTCGCGCAGGAGGCGGCCGGGGGAGAGCTCGTAGGGCTCACCCGCACGGCGGAGGGCGGCGAGCACGTCGAACTCCCACGTCTCGATGCCGTGCTCCGCGAACGCTCGGCGCCGGGCGAGGTCGAGGTGCTTGGAGAGCCGGCTGATCCGGCTGAAGACCTCGACGGGGCCGAGGTCGAGGTCGGGCCGCTCGCGCGCCCACGCCTCCACCAGGTCGTCCACCTCGTCCCGCATGGCGGCATCGTAGCCGCGATCGAGAATCTTGACATCAAGATGTTTCGGGTGGACCGTGGTCGGCATGGCCTGGGACCCGAGCGACTACCTGACCTACGCCGACGAGCGCGGCCGTCCGTACGGCGAGCTCCTCGCCCGCGTCGCCGTGGAGCCCGACCGGGTCCGGCGCGTCGTCGACCTCGGGTGCGGCCCCGGCAACCTCACGGCGCTGCTCGGCCGCCGCTGGCCCGACGCCGCCGTCGTCGGTGTCGACTCCTCGCCCGAGATGCTCGAGCGCGCCCGTCGCGACCACGCCGACGTGCCCGGGCTCTCCTTCGCACTCGGTGACGTCCGCACGTGGACCGCGACGGCCCCCGTCGACGTGGTGGTCTCCAACGCGACGTACCAGTGGGTGCCGGGGCACCTCGACCTGCTGCCGGGCCTGCTCGCGCAGGTCGCGCCCGGGGGCACGCTGGCGTTCTCGGTGCCGGGCAACTTCGACGAGCCGAGCCACGTGCTGCGCCGCGAGCTGGCGGC
Organism: Nocardioides alkalitolerans; assembly: GCA_038184435.1. NCBI lineage: Bacteria > Bacillati > Actinomycetota > Actinomycetes > Propionibacteriales > Nocardioidaceae > Nocardioides > Nocardioides alkalitolerans. Next base: position 4,205,775 of record CP116227.1, read on the forward strand.
GACCGCGCCGTACGCCATGTTCACCGCCGGCGTCGCCGACCCCGCGGCGCACGACGCGGCGACGTACCTCGGCGTGCTCGCCGCCGCGGGCGCCGAGGTCGACGCGTGGGAGACCACCTACCTGCACGTGCTCCGCGGCGATGACCCTGTGTTGACGTGGATCGCCTCGACCGGCGCCCGACCGACGCTCGAGGCGCTGCCCGCGGACCTGCGGGCACGGTTCCGGGCGGAGCTGGGGGAGCTGCTGCGGGCGGCGTACCCCACCACGGAGGTCGGCGGCGAGCCCGCCGTCGTGCTGCCCTTCCGGCGGGTGTTCGTGGTCGCGAGGCGTGTGGACGGCGTGGTTACCGAGCAGTAAGGTTCGCGTCATGTCCGCCGTGCTGAACCTCTGGAAGCAGACCACGCAGCTGCCCGTCGTCGGGTCCCTCGTGGGGAAGCGAGTGTTCTCGCTGGCGTTCGCGCAGAAGGCGCCCTACTTCGCGACGATCCGGCCGCGCTTCACCGAGCTGCGGCCCAACTACGCCGAGCTGCTCATCCCGAAGCGCCGCGGCGTGCACAACCACATCGGCACGGTGCACGCGATCGCGCTGTGCAACGGGCTCGAGGCCGCGATGGGCGCGCTCGCGGAGGCCACCATCCCTGCGGACAAGCGCTGGATCCCCAAGGGCATGGACGTGGCCTACACGGCCAAGGCCGACAGCGACATCCGGTGCATCGCCGAGACCGACCCGGAGCAGTGGACGGGCGACGACCCCGACCTGCCGGTGCGCGTGCGCGGCGTGCGGGCCGACGGCGAGGTCGTCATCGAGGGCGTCATCCGCCTCTGGGTGACGCCGAAGAAGCGCTGAGCCCTCCGGCGTCGCCCGCAGCGCCCGCCCGCTGGCGGGTCGCGCTCAGACCGTGCGCTGGTCGGCCGTGCCCACGGCCGACACCTCCAGCTGCTTCTTCTCGCCGACGAAGCGTCGCTGCACGACGTTGGCGAGCGCGGTGAGCAGCAGGTTGAGCACGAGGTAGATGGCCGCGATGACGATGAACACGGGCACGTGGTTCTGGAACTCCAGGTAGAGCGGCCGCGCGAGCGCGGTCAGGCCGGGTGCGGCGATCGCGTAGCCCAGGCTCGTGTCCTTCAGCGTCACCACGCACTGGCTGATGATCGCCGGGATCATGATCTTGACGGCCTGCGGCAGCAGGATGATCCAGACGACCTGCGTCTTGCGCATGCCGATGGCGTACGCCGCTTCCGCCTGCCCCGACGGCACCGCCAGGATGCCCGCGCGGAACACCTCGGCGAGCACGGCGCCGTTGTAGAGCGACAGCGCCCACACGACGCACCAGAACGGGCCGGAGTCCCCGTTGTAGATGCCGTAGACCGAGAAGAAGAAGATCATCAGCATCAGCACGGGCACCGCGCGGAAGAACTCGACGAGAGCCCACGACGGGACCCGCACGACGGCGTGGTCCGACAGCTTGCCGATGCCGAGCACGAGACCGAGGACGACGGCGCCGACGATGCCGCCGGCCGCCATCTTCAGGGTCTCGAGCACACCGTCGACGAGGATGCGCTCCAGGTAGGCGGGGGTCACGAAGACCTCCCACTTGTCGCCCTCGAGCTGCCCGCTCGAGGCGAGGCGCCAGGCCACCACCGCGAGGACGGCGACGAGTCCGACGATCGTCAGGACCGTGTAGAGACGGTGCCGCCGGACGGTCTTCGGGCCGGGGGCGTCGAACAGGACACTCGTGCTCATCGCGCGACCCTCCAACGTCGTTCCATGCGGTTGCTGGCGAAGGACACGATCTCGACGAGCAGCACGAAGCCGCCGGCGAACACCGCGAGCAGCCACCACCGGTCGCCGGGGTTGGCGTCGGTGAGCTGCTTGAGCTGGTAGGCCGTCTCGAGCACCGTGATGGCGATCGCCACCGTCGTGTTCTTCAGCAGCGCGATCTGGGTGCTCGCCAGCGGCGGCAGCGCGGCGCGGAAGGCCTGGGGCAGCACCACCTGGCGCATGACGCCGGAGAACGGCAGGCCGATCGCCCGGGCCGCCTCGGCCTGGCCCACCGGCACGGCGTTGATGCCGGAGCGGATGGCCTCGCAGACGAAGCAGGACGTGTAGAGCGTCAGGCCGACGACCGCCGTGGCGAACGCGTTGGTCATGCGGATGTCGCCCCACCCGGTGGGGATGACGATGTCGACGAACCGGAAGGTCACGCCGATCTTCGGTCCCGCGTAGTACAGGAACAGCAGCACGACCAGGAGCGGGATGTTCCGCACCGACGTGACGTAGACGCCTGCGGCGCGGCGCATGATCGCCACCGGTCCGACGCGCAGGGCCGCCAGGAACGTGCCGAGCAGGAGCGAGCCGATGCCGGAGACGACGAACAGCAGGATCGCGGTGACGAAGCTGATGACGATCGCCTGGTAGTTCTCGGTGATCGCGGTCATGCGGCTCCTCGGGGGTCAGGGCCTCGGCGCCCACCGGCCCGGGACGACGCAGCGCCGTCCCGGGCCAGCGGCCGCAGGGGGAGGTGGATCAGGAGCAGGAGTCGAGCGTCGGGGGCTCGGGGGTCTCGGCACCGGAGGCGCCCAGGGTCTCCTCGAAGGCGTCCGCCCACGAGCCGTCCTCGAACGACTCCTCGAGCACACCGTTGATCCACTCGCACATCTCGGGGCGCTCGAGGCTGTAGCCGATGCCGATGCGCTCCTCGGAGAACTCGTCGCCGACGACCTTGAGCGCGCCGTCGTACTGCGCCGCGAGGCCCAGCAGGATCGAGCCGTCGGTCGACATGGCGGGCACGGTGCCGTCCGCGACCTGCTCGGCGCAGAGGCTGTAGGTGTCGGCGGGGACGCCGACCGCGCCGGCCTCGGTGACGTTCTCGAGCGAGGTCGAGCCGGAGGCCGAGCAGACCTCCTGGCCCTGGAGGTCCTCGATCGACTCGACGTCGCTGTCCTCGGGCACGAGCACCTGCTGGCCGGTGAGGAAGTAGGGACCCGCCTGGCCGACGAGCTCACGGCGCGCGTCGGTGATCGAGTACGACGCGGCGACCAGGTCGACGCGGCCCGACTGCAGGTAGGGCTCGCGGTTGTCGGAGATGGTCTCCTCGTAGGTCACCTTGCTGGTGTCGTCCGGGTCGATGCACAGGTCGGCGATGAGCAGCTTCGCGATCGCGACGTCGAAGCCGCGCGGCAGGTCGTCGTTGGTGCCCTTGAAGCCGAGGCCCGGCTGGTCGAAGCGCACGCCCACGTTGATCTCGCCCGCGTCGGCGAGCTCGGCCATGCGCGAGCCCTCCTCGAACTTGCCGTCGCAGTCGTCGTCGGCCTCGACGGTGGTGTCGGCACCGCCCACGGCGTCGTCGTCGCTGCCGGCGTCGCCGCAGGCCGCCAGGGACGCGGCGAGCACCACGCCCGAAGCCGCGGCCATCATCCTCTTGAGTCGCATCTGTTCCTCCTCGCTCCCCCTCGGTGGGGAGCAGATCGATCCGGTGGGTGGGTCCCGGCGCAGGGAACGCGCCGGATCAGGTCAGGTGCAGGTCAGTGCTTGAGGATCTTCCCGAGGAAGTCCCGGGCCCGCTCGCTCTGCGGGTCGGTGAAGAACTCCTCGGGGGTGTTCTCCTCGACGATCTGACCGTCGGCCATGAACACGACGCGGTCGGCGGCCGTGCGGGCGAAGCCCATCTCGTGGGTCACGACGATCATCGTCATGCCGCCCTGCGCGAGGCTGACCATGACGTCGAGGACCTCCTTGATCATCTCCGGGTCGAGCGCCGAGGTGGGCTCGTCGAAGAGCATGACCTTGGGCTCCATCGCCAGCGCGCGGGCGATGGCCACGCGCTGCTGCTGGCCGCCGGAGAGCTGGGCCGGGTACTTGTCCGCCTGGTGGCCGACGCCCACCCGGTCGAGGAGCTCGCGGGCCTTGCGCTCGGCGTCGGCCTTCGACTGGCCGCGCACCTTGATCGGGCCCAGCGTCACGTTCTCGAGGATCGTCTTGTGGGCGAAGAGGTTGAAGCTCTGGAACACCATGCCGACCTCGGCGCGCAGGTTCGCCAGCGCCTTGCCCTCCTGGGGGAGCGGCTGGCCGTCGAGCGTGATGGTGCCCTCGCCGACGGTCTCGAGGCGGTTGATGGTGCGGCACAGCGTCGACTTGCCCGAGCCCGACGGGCCGATGACCACCACGACCTCGCCGCGGTGGACCGTCAGCTCGATGTCCTGGAGCACGTGGAGCTGGCCGAACCACTTCTGCACGCCCGTCAGCACGACCAGGGGCTCGCCCTGGCCCGCCGGCGCCGGGCCTTTCTCCAGCGTCGTCATGGCGCTGGAACCTAGTGCTGCATGGTCCTTCCGGGCCAGTCCCCCTGGTCCGGCGGGATCAATCGGGACCGATTCGTGACCGTCGGCCGGGACGCGGCGGGCGTTCCCGACTCGGCGGGGGGCCGTTCCGCGCCGTACCCTGGACCGGTCATGCCTGAGACCGCCACGCCCGCCCCGCGCACCTACGACGTCCGCACGTTCGGCTGCCAGATGAACGTGCACGACTCCGAGCGCCTGACCGGCCTGCTCGAGGACGCCGGGATGGTCAAGGCCCCGGCCGGCGAGGACGCCGACGTCGTCGTGCTCAACACCTGCGCGGTGCGGGAGAACGCGGACAACAAGCTCTACGGCAACCTCGGCCACCTCGCGCCGGTGAAGGCGCGCCGGCCCGGGATGCAGATCGCCGTCGGCGGCTGCCTCGCGCAGAAGGACCGCGGCGAGATCACGCGCAAGGCCCCCTGGGTCGATGTCGTCTTCGGCACCCACAACATCGGGTCGCTCCCGGTGCTGCTGGAGCGCGCGCGGGTGGCGGAGGAGGCGCAGGTCGAGATCCTCGAGAGCCTCGACGTCTTCCCCTCGACGCTGCCGACGAAGCGGGAGTCGGCCTACGCCGCGTGGGTGTCCATCTCGGTCGGGTGCAACAACACGTGCACCTTCTGCATCGTCCCCAGCCTCCGCGGCAAGGAGAAGGACCGCCGCCCGGGCGATGTGCTCGCCGAGATCGAGGCGCTCGTCGCCGAGGGCGTCACCGAGGTGACGCTGCTGGGGCAGAACGTCAACGCCTACGGCGTCGAGTTCGGCGACCGCCAGGCGTTCTCCAAGCTGCTGCGCGCCTGCGGGGAGATCGAGGGCCTCGAGCGCGTGCGGTTCACCTCGCCGCACCCGGCCGAGTTCACCGACGACGTCATCGAGGCGATGGCGGAGACGCCCAACGTCATGCCGTCGCTCCACATGCCGCTGCAGTCGGGCTCCGACACGGTGCTCAAGGCGATGCGTCGGTCCTACCGGCAGAAGAAGTTCCTCGGCATCATCGAGCGGGTCCGCGCCGCGATCCCCGACGCCGCGATCACCACCGACATCATCGTGGGCTTCCCCGGCGAGACCGAGGCGGACTTCGAGGACACGCTCCACGTGGTCCGACAGTCGCGCTTCTCGGGCGCGTTCACGTTCCAGTACTCCACCCGCCCCGGCACCCCCGCCGCCACCATGGAGGACCAGATCCCCAAGGCGGTCGTGCAGGAGCGCTACGAGCGCCTCGTCGCGCTCGTCAACGAGATCGCGTGGGAGGAGAACCGGCGCCTCGAGGGCCGTCGCCTCCAGCTCATGGTCGCCGAGGGCGAGGGCCGCAAGGACGCCGCGACCTCGCGCCTGTCCGGCCGCGCCCCCGACAACCGGCTCGTGCACTTCGCCGCCGACTTCTCGCTCGTCGAGGGCCAGGTGCCGCGGCCCGGTGACATGGTCGAGGTCGAGGTCACGTACGGCGCGCCCCACCACCTCGTCGCCGACGGGCCCGTGCTGGCGGTGCGCCGCACGCGGGCCGGCGACGCGTGGGAGCGCCGCACGGCGGAGCCCGCCGCGCCTGCCGGCGTCTCGCTGGGCATGCCGACCATCGGTCAGCCGGCACCGCTGCCGGTCGTCGAGAGCGCCTGCGCGCGCTGATCCCGGCTCGGCCCCGCTTGCGTGGTGGATCCGGTGCGCCTGGCGGTCGCCGATCCACCACGCAAGGGGGTCAAGCGGCTGCAGCCGCGCCCACGGGGCACCCGCTGCCGCACGGTCGGGGTGCCCCCTCCCAGCCGCGGCGCTGCAGCAGCCCGGCGAGCTTGAGCGCCGTCGCGCACGACCGGTCGACCACCTGGCCGTAGGACAGCCGCACGGTCGCGAGGCCGTCCAGGGCGGCGTCGAGGTCACGTTCCATGTCGCGGTCGCGTGCCGCGGTCGTGCCGTGGTGCAGCCGCCCGTCGAGCTCGACCACGAGCCCGTCGACGGCGGCGTCCCGGTAGACGATCCCCGACGGCGTCACGGCGCGCACCTGGCGCGAGAAGGCTGGCAGCCCGTGCGCCCGCTCGACCCGGTCGAGGAAGGCCTGCTCGAGCACCGAGCAGGTGCCGGCGGCCACGTCCTCGAGCACGCCCTGCCAGAACGCGCGGTCGCGCACCCGGGGTCGCGAGGCGAGGTTCTCGGCGAGCTTGGCCGCGATGGTGTGGCGGCCCTGGACCCCGGCGGCCAGCACCGCGATGCCGTCGAGCCGGGTCCGCGCCGCGAGGGCCACCGTCACGCTGGCCTCCTCGTACCGCTGCCGCGGCGGGGAGGTGTTCCACTGGGTGCCTGCGTCCTGCCGCTCGAGGCGGTGGATCCGGACGCCGCTCCGTCCAGCGAGCACGCGGTCGCGCGCGACCGCCACGTGGATGGGCCCGTCGTCGTCGTGCCGCCGTCGCCCCGGGCCGTCCGCCGCGCGGAGGGCGGAGACGCCGTGGAGGGAGGCCGGCCAGGTGAGCAGCACCGCTGCCCATGCGCGCTGTCGCCAGGTCAGGGGGCCGCTGTGGGCGACGTACACGCCCGGGTGGACGGTGACGAGCAGGCCGCGCTCGACCCAGCGGCGCACCTGCCACGGCGCGGCGCCGCCACCGTCGAGCAGCTGGCGGCGTGCGATCACGGAGTCCTGCTGCGCGAGCAGGGCCAGGACGGGGTCGGGGAGCGAGGGACGCACGGCTCCACGGCTACCCCGTGGCGCGGAGGAGATGCAGCCGGTCGCCGCCCCTGTGGACAACGGCTGTGTGGTGGATCAGGAGCGGACGGTCGCCCCCGATCCACCACGCAGGTGGATCAGGCCGGCGGCTCCGACTCGGCGTCGGCGTCCTCGGACGGCTCGCGGTCGTCCTCGCCCTCGGTCGGCTCCTGCTGCTTGTCATCGGGCGCGGTGACCTCGTCGGGGAGGTGGTCCTCCACGCCCGGGTTCAGCTCGGGGTCGGGGTCGGCCACCAACGGCTCGGCGCTCGCGTAGCGGTCGCCCGGCGCCGCGTCGGGGCCGCCCGGGTTGGGCTCGGCCGGCTCGATGGTGGGCTCGGGCTGGGGTCCGGGATCGCTCATCGGGGCTCCTCCTCGGGGCGCGGCACGGTGGTCTCGATCAGGACCCGAAGCCGAAGGTGGTGTACGGCGCGAGTCCGGCCCCCACCGTAGCCAGCCGCTCCACGTCCGTGCCCGCGGGCGAGGCCGCCAGCGCCTGCAGCACCGTCAGCTCGTGGGGCACGACCGGGTCGGGCAGCGCGTCGAGGGGGAACCACCGCAGGTCGGCGCACTTCGCGCCCTCCATGACCCGGGGCTCGCCGGTCCACGCGGTCGCCGCGAAGAAGAAGTCGACGCGCTCGTCGATGGCGGGCGAGACGTCCGGCCCGGGGGCGCGCCGCTGCATCGTGGTGAGGAAGGTCAGCTCCGGCTCGATGCCGAGCTCCTCGGCTGCCTCGCGCCGCGCCGCGTCGGGCGCGGTCTCGCCCTTTTCGACGTGTCCGGCCGCCCCGGCGGCCCAGTGGCCGTCCATGAACCCGGTGCCGCTGCGCAGCTGCAGCAGCACCTCGACCGCACCGGAGCCGCCGGCAGCCCCCGGGCGCACGCACACGACGTACGCCGCGGGGACCACCGCGAAGCGGCCCCGGACCGTGTCCGGGGCGCTGGTCGTCACCGGGGGGTGCGGGGGCCGGAGCCCGTGGGGCCGGTGGGGCCGGTGTCGCCGTCGTTCTTGCCGTCGAGCTTCTCGAGGCCCTCCTTGGCCTTGACGGTGCCCTTGGCGATCTTGTCCGAGTACTTGCCCTTGGTCTTCTCGTCCGCGAACTTCGCGGCCTTGTCGATGCCGCCGGTGATCTTGTCGCCGTGCTTGTCGACGGCGCTCGACGCCTGCGTCCGGGCCTGGCCCAGGACGCTCTTGAGCTTGTCGCTGAATCCCATCTGGTGCCTCCTCGCCCGGGGTCCCCGGGCAGCTGTCGGTGGTCGTTCGGTGGTCCCGCGCGGTGGCTGGAAGGATAGCGAGGGTGAGTGAACGCCCGCCGATCGTCGCCGTCGTCGGCCCCACGGCCGCGGGCAAGACCGACCTGTCGCTCGCGCTCGCCGAGCGGCTGGGCGGGGAGGTGGTCAACACCGACGCGATGCAGCTCTACCGCGGCATGGACGTCGGCACCGCGAAGCTCCCGGAGGGCGAGCGGCGCGGCATCCCGCACCACCTGCTCGACCTCCTCGACGTGACCGAGCCGGCCAGCGTCGCGACCTTCCAGGGCCAGGCGCGCGCCGTGATCGCCGAGATCCGGTCACGCGGGCGGGTGCCGGTGCTCGTCGGGGGCTCGGCGCTCTACACGCGGGCGGTGCTCGACCGCTTCGAGTTCCCGGGCACCGACCCCGCCCTGCGGGCCGCGTACGACGCGGAGCTCGCCCGCGTCGGGTCCGCGGCGCTCCACGCGCGGCTGGCCGAGGTCGACCCCGAGGCGGCCGCCGGCATCCTCCCGGAGAACGGGCGGCGGATCGTGCGGGCGCTCGAGGTCGTCGAGCTGACCGGGCGGTCCTTCAGCGCGTCGTTGCCGGTGCTCGAGTACGTCGACGAGCGCTCGGTGCAGGTCGGCGTGCGCATCGACCGTCCGACGCTCGATGCCCGCATCGCGCAGCGGGTGGACCTGATGTTCGCCGCGGGGTTCGTCGCGGAGGTGGAGCGGCTGCTGGCCGCGGGCCTCGGCGAGGGGCTGACCGCGGCGCGGGCGATCGGCTACCGGGAGGTGGCGGCGCACCTCGCCGGCGAGCTCACCGAGGCGGAGGCCCGGGAGCGCACCGTCGTCGCGACCCGCCGCTTCGCGCGGCGCCAGGAGTCGTGGTTCGGCAAGGACCCGCGCATCGCGTGGGTCGACTGGGACGCGCCCGACCGGGTGGACCGCGCGGTCGCCGCGGTGCGGGCGCTCGACGAGAGGATGGGTCCGTGACCACCACCTACTTCACCGCCTCCAGCCTCGACGGGTTCATCGCGACCGAGGACCACTCGCTCGACTGGCTGCTGACGCGCGACATCGACGAGGAGGGTCCCGGCGGTCCCACCGCGTTCGTCGCCGACGTCGGGGCGCTGCTCATGGGGGCGTCGACCTACTCCTGGCTCGTGCGGAACGCCGGGGGAGAGGCGTGGCCCTACGCCGTGCCGGCCTGGGTGCTGACGCACCGGGGCGACGAGCTGGCCGCGGCGCGGCCGGAGGCGTGGGCGGGCGCGGACATCCGGTTCGTCGCCGCGGACGACGACGAGGCCCTGCGCGCGATCCACGTCGAGGCGGTCGCCGCTGCCGCGGCGCTCGCCCGCACGGTCGTGTGGGTGCTGGGCGGCGGCGAGCTGGCGGGCCGGGTCGCGGACCTCGGGCTGCTCGACCGCGTCGAGCTCGCCTACGCGCCGTGCGTGCTCGGGTCGGGTGCCCCGGTCCTCCCGCGGCGCCTCGAGCTCGCGCTGCGGGGGACCGGCCGCAACCGCGACTTCGTCATCGCGACGTTCGACGTCGTCCGCTGAGGGCGCGTTCGGTCGGCGTCGGCGTGCCGCGCTCGGGGGTCCAGCCGGGCGGGCCCGCGACGTACCCCCACCGCTCGCGCCAGGTGCGCGCGCCGCGCACGTCGGCCCAGATCTCGCGGTAGTGGCCGTACTGCAGCTCGAGCAGGTTGAACGTCTCCACCTTCGTGGTGAGGCCGTAGCGCGGGCGTCGGTGCTCCTCGGCGAAGGTGCCGAAGAGCCGGTCCCAGACGATGAGGATGCCGCCGTAGTTCTTGTCGAGGTACTCGGGGTCGGAGCCGTGGTGGACCCGGTGGTGCGACGGCGTGTTCATGACGAGCTCGACGGGGCGCGGCAGCTTCTGGACCAGCTCGGTGTGCACGTAGAACTGGTAGACGAGGTTGAGGCCGAACGCGACGTACAGCGTCCAGGGCGCGAACCCCAGCAGCGGCAGCGGGAGCCAGAAGAAGAACTCGAACCAGGGGTTCCACTTCTGGCGCAGCGCGGTGCCGAAGTTCATGAACTCGCTGGAGTGGTGGGCCTGGTGGCCGGCCCACGCGATGCGCACCCGGTGGCTGAAGCGGTGGTGCCAGTAGTAGCCGAGGTCGACGCCGAGCACGACGAGCACCCAGTACCACCACGTGTCCGTCGGCAGGTGGAACGGCGCGACGTAGGCGTAGACCGCCACGAAGCCGACGAACGAGACGACCTTGAAGAGCGTGAGGAAGACGAGCGAGACGACGCCCATGGAGATCGACGCGCGGGCGTCCTTGAGCGCGTAGCCCGTCACGTTGTCGTCGTGGTCGAGCCAGCGCAGCGCCGCCAGCTCCACGAGGATCGTCAGCACGAAGAAGGGCGCCGCCCAGGTGACGGGGTTCTTCAACGGGTCGAGCACGTCCTGCATGGGCACCTCCGGGATATGACCTCGGGGTAACTTACTCCTAGGTCAGTTCCCCTGGCTAGGGTTGCCGCATGACCTCGGCCCCCCGCACCGGCACCAAGGGCGTGCCGCGGGCCGAGCGCGAGGCCCAGATCCTCGAGGTCGCCCTCGCCGAGCTCGGCCGGGTGGGCTACGCCGCCGCCTCCGTCGCGACGATCGCGCGGGGGGCCGGCATCTCGAAGCCGATGGTCTACAGCTACTTCGGCTCCAAGGAGGGCCTGTACGCCGCGTGCGTCGACCTCGCCGGAGCCGTCGTCGCCGACGAGGTCGAGCGCAGCGCCGCCCTCGGGGCCGTCGGGCTCGAACGGGGCCTCCTCACGGTGGCCGGCCTGACCGAGGCCCTGGACGGTCGGCCCCACCTGTGGCGCGTGCTCTTCGACCCGACGGCGCCCGGCGTCGGACCGGCCGCCGAGGCCGCGCGCCGCCACACCACCCGCCTGCACGAGCGCGCCGTCGAGGGCGTGGGGGAGATGCTGCGCCTCGCCGGTGACGCCGACCCGGCCGACCTCGACCTCATGGTGCAGGTCTGGGTCGGCATCCTCGACACCGTCATGCGCTGGTGGGCCGACCACCCCCGCGAGGACGGCGCCGCGGTGCTCGCGCGCGCGGAGCGGGTGGTCGGCGCACTCCTCGGCGTGCGCTGAGCGGTCGCCGGCTCAGCCCGGCTCAGCCCGGGCCGGCCGGGTCCAGGTCGAGCACGCGGCGTACCCACGCGACCACCGCCGGGGGAGCGTGCCGACGCTGCAGCACCCCGGAGTGGTGGGTGGGCCAGGCGCGGGCGACGACGGGCACGCCGGCCGCGCGCCAGCGCCGGACCAGGGCAGCCGTGAGGGGTGCGGGCGCGACCTCGTCGAGGAGACCGAGGTCCACGCGCACGGGGAGTCGGGGGAGCGCGACGTGGAGCACGTCCTCGGCGTGCAGGTGGGCGAGCAGCGCGGCGCGAGCGGTGGCCGCGCGCGGGCCCCACACGGCGGCGGGCGCCAGCCCGCCCCACGACGCGGCGTCGGCCAGCTCCACGAGGCAGCGCTCGTCGAGGTGGGACCAGCGCGCCGCCGCGTCCGGGGAGAGGCCGCCGTCGAGCAGGAGGGCCTCCAGTGCCGGGTCGACCGTGGTCGCGCCCCGCAGCATGAGGCCGGTGAGGGCCGTGACGACGCTCGTGCCGGGGACGCGGACGCGCAGCCGGCTGGCGAGGCCGATCGTGCGGTCCGTCCGGGTCACGGGGGTCAGGGCGGCGACACCCCGCAGGTCGTGCCCCGTCCGCTCGTCCTGCCGCGACCGGGCCGCCGCGTGCAGCACCGCCACGGCGCCCTCCGAGTGGCCGACGGCCACCCAGGCGTCGCCGATGCGCGGGTCCAGGGCACGGCGTGCGGCCGCCATGTCGAGCACGGAGCGGGCGAGCGAGGAGCCGACGAGGTAGGGATGCGGTCCGGGGCTCCCGATGCCCTCGTAGTCGGGACGCAGCACCGCCACCCCGTGCGCCAGCAGCCCCCGGCAGACCTCGTCGCCCTGCGTCATCCGCCGCCGCTCGGGGTGGTCGGGCGTGCAGGCGCTCGGTGCGGCGCGGTCGCCACCGCCGGTCGTCATGTGGCCGTAGACGACGTAGGGCCAGCCGCCCGGCGGGGGCGGGGTGGCCGGCACGTGGAGGAGGCCGGTCTGCTCCACCGCCGCCCCCCGCACGTCGTGCGACGGGAAGCGCACGACGCGTCCGGGGATCACCAGCGTCCCCGCGGCAGGCGGCGGCGCAGCCGGGCGGGCACCAGCCCGATCCGTTGCCCGGGCGCGCGGTCGGCGCGCTCGAGCAGGTCGGCGAAGAAGCGGGCCACGGGCTCGAGCTGGGCGACGTCGACCTTGTCGAGGGTGTCGGCGTCGTCGTACAGGTAGAGCGGTCCCGAGATGAGGCTGACCGTCGGGACCCCCGCCACGAGCGTGAAGGAGGCGTCGGTCGGGATGCCCGCGCGCGACAGCTCGAACGGGGTGGCGTTGAGCAGGCTCGTGCTGTGCACCCCGTGGCGCCGCAGCGCACGCACGAGCTGCACCTTCCACCAGGGGTTGAGGTTCTCGAAGAGTCCCCGCGGCTCGGTCGCGTCGAGGGTCTCGAACCCGCCGTCCGCGCCGCGCCGGGCCCGGAGACCGACGTGCTCGACGGTCAGGTTGAGCACGACGTCGTACGGCGAGGCCGGGTCGAGCACGTAGCGCCGGGTGAACTCCTGGTGGGCCTGGTAGCCGGTGAAGTGCGTGTCGAAGGTCGTGAACAGCACGTTCTTGCGGGGCCGCCACCCTCCACGGACGCGGGCGGCGAGGTGCTCGGCGAGGGCGACGACCTCCGCGGTGCCCGTGGCGTCCTCGACGGCGCCGGGGCCGACGGAGTCGTGGTGCGACTGCACCATGACGGTCTCCCGGCTGCGGCCCGGGAGCAGTCCGAGCACCGTCTGCGAGGGCACCTCGTCGCGCTGCACGTGGAGCACCAGCTCGGCGGTGGACCCCGTGCGGAGCCGGGCGCGGAGCCGCCGGCCCGTGGCGGCGGTGATCCAGGCGCCGGGCAGGCCGAGGAGGTGCCGGCGGTAGTACTCGTTGTGGTACCCCACCGACTCCGGGTAGTCGCGCAGCACGCCCACGACCGCCGCCGCCCCGGCCTCCCGGGCCGCCGCCACGACGCGTGTCAGCGACGTGACGTAGGGGTTCCGGCTGCGCATCACCTCGCGGCGCAGCACGCGCCGACCGGGGTCGTGGAACCACTCCGTCACCGGGAGCAGCGACCAGAGCGCCATGTCGAAGGAGAGGTCGAAGAGCACGACGGCGCCGCGGGCGTCGGGTCCGTCGGGCCGGCGCAGCACGGCGGGATCCGCACCGATGTCCACCACCCGCCCGCGGACGGTGCCGCCGAGCGGCCCGACGGCGTCGTGGGCGGGCAGCGCCGAGTGCAGCACGGGCGCGCAGGCGACCGGCTCCCCGTCGACGGTGAGCCGGCACTCCTCGGCCCGCCAGGCGTACGACGCGACCTCGAGCACCTCGGTCCGCAGGCCGGCGGCGGCGAGCCGCCCCTCGACGTACGCCGCGGCGGCGCGCCCGCCGGGGGTGCCGGTCGCGCGCGGGGCGAGCGCGACGAGGTCGCGCACGGTGGCGAGGATGCTGTCGGCGTCGAGGTGCACGCCGCGAGCGTAGGTCCCTGACGGCATTCGCTCTCCGCTTGCCTGGATTCCGTCACGGAAGTGCGCCGATCGCCTAGTCTCCGTCACGTGCCCGCACTGCTCGACGAGGTCGACCTCGCCGTCGTCCACGCCCTCCAGGTCGCGCCCCGGGCGCCGTGGACCCAGGTCGGCGCCGCCGTCGGCGTCGACGCCGCGACCGCGGCCCGGCACTGGGACCGGCTGGTCGGGGAGCGCCTGGCGTGGTGGACCGTCTGGCCCACCCCGGAGCAGTGGTCGACCACCACGGACGTCGCCGTCGTGCGCGTGCGTCCCGCGCCGGGGACGCTCGACGCCGCGGCGGACCGCTGGTGTGCGCTGCCCTGGGTGCTCGGGGTCGACGAGACGCCGCTCGGGCTCGTCGCCCTCGCCGCGGGAGACGGAGGGCTGGCCGCGCTCGCGGCGCGGGTGCGGGAGCAGGAGACCGCGGACGCCCGGCTCGAGCACGTGTCCCTGGCGCAGCGGGTGCTCCGCGAGGACTCGACGTGGCGGCTCCGCGTGCTCGCCCCGCGCCAGCTGCGGGTGCTCGAGGGGCCGGCGGCTCCCGTGGACCCACCGCCGCCGGGCGCGCCCGTCGCCCTCGTGCAGGAGGTCGCGGAGGCGTTGCGCGACGACGTCCGCACCTCCCACGCGGCGCTCGGGCGTCGGCTCGGCGTCTCCGAGGCGACGGCGCGCCGTGCGCTGGCACGGGTGGCGCGGGCCGGTGCCCTCCGCTTCGGCTGCGACGTCGCCATGCCCGCGGTGGGGCTGGGGCGCGGGGTGCTCCTCGCCGCGCGGGCCGTCGGCGAGGACCGCGACGGGGCCCTCGCGCGGGTCGTCCGCGACCCCGCCGTGCACCGGGTCGCCGAGCTGGTCGACGACGCGCCGCTGCTCGTGGCGCTGCGGACGGCGACGCTGGAGCGCCTCCCCGAGCTCGAGCGCGGCTGGGGCAGCGGGATCGAGGTGGTGGGTCGCACGGCGGTCGTGCGGACCCGCAAGCGCAACGGGCACCTCCTCGACGCGGAGGGCCGGTCGGCCGGCCACGTCACGCCGACGTGGTGACGCCCCCGTCGCGCAGCGCATCGTCGAGGCGGTAGCGGCGCAGCGGCACCAGGCTGAGCACCACGAGCGTCGCCGGCACGAGCGAGATGCCGAGCGCCACGGCCAGCCGTGCGGCGTCGGTCTGCTCGACCGCGCCGCCGCTGGCGGAGGCGTAGCCGCCGAGCGTGAGCACGAGGCCGAACAGCGCCGGCCCGAGCGCGTACCCCAGGAGCTCGCACCCCGACCAGACGCCGCTGAGCGTGCCGGACTGGTCCTCGCCCGAGGCGGCGGCGTCGTGCGCGGCGAGGTCGGGCAGCATCGCGAGGGGCAGGAGCTGGCCGCCGGCGTACCCGACCCCGACGACCCCCGCGCCCACGAGCAGGGCCACCGTGCCGCCGTCGCGGGCGAGCAGGAGCGCGACGAGCCCGACGGCGAGCACCCCGGTCGCGAGGGTGAAGGCGTCCTTCTTGCCCACGCGCAGGGCGACCCGATGCCACACGGGGGCGACGACGACGGCCGGGCCCACGAACGCCACGAAGGCCCAGGTCGCGAAGGCGGGGTCGCCGACGAGGGTGCGGGCGGCGTAGACGATGCCGGCGAGCACCGTGCCCATGGCCGCTGCCTGCAGCACGAAGGCGAGGAGCAGCGTGCGCGCGTGCGGGGAGGCCAGGGCCACCGCGAGCTGCGTGCGCAGCGACGCGGTCGTCGCCGGGGTGCGGCGCAGCGGCGCGCCCCGGGTGCCCCACGCGAAGGCGGCGGTGCCCGCGGCGATGACGACCGCCATGACGATCCCCATGGTCCGGTAGCCCGTCAGGCCACCGACGGCGTCCACCAGCACGGGCGCGGAGCCGCCGGCGAGGAGGATCGCGAGCGTGATCACGACGACGCGCCCGGTCATCAGTCGGGTCCGCTCGTCGTAGTCGTCGGTGATCTCCGCCGACATCGCGAGGAAGGGGACGAAGAAGAAGGCGTACGCCGCGGCGGCGACCAGCGAGCAGCCGAGGGCCCACGCCGTGGCGGCCACGGGCCCCGCCACCGGTGCCGCGAACAGGGCCGCGAAGGCGAGGGCCATGACGACCCCGGCGCGCACGACGAACGGGCGGCGCCGGTCGGCGCGGGGCGAGCGGTCGCTGACGCGGCCGGCGACCGGGTTGAGCACGACGTCGAGCGCCTTCGGGGCGAGCACGACCAGGCCGGCCACCGCGGCCTGCACGCCCAGCTCGTCGGTCAGGTAGGGCATGAGGAGCAGTCCCGGGACCGTGCCGTAGGTGCCGGTGGAGACCCCGGCGAGGGCGTAGCCCACGCGGGTCCTGCGGGGGAGCGCCGTCATGCCCGGATGCTAGGAGCGGCGTGATGTGGCTCCGGGTCGTGCGTCGAGGATCCGTCACCGGGCCACCCCGTCGCGGGCGGATCGGTCGCTGACGTCGCCCACGGGCCCGGATGCCGTCGCGCCGGCCGTGCGCTGGGCTCGGTCCCCAGGCCCGTGGGACCATCGGAGGCGTGACCCGCTCGCACGCGCCGTACCCCTTCGCCAAGGGCCACGGCACCCAGAACGACTTCGTCATCCTCCCGGACGCCGACGGCGACCGGCACGAGGAGATCGACGCCGCGGGCGTGCAGCGGCTGACCGACCGCCGGGCCGGGATCGGCGGTGACGGCATCCTCCGGGTGGTGCGCACCGCCGCCACCGCCGACCCCGCCGCCGTCGCGGCGCGGGACGAGGCGGAGTGGTTCATGGACTACCGCAACGCCGACGGGTCGATCGCGGAGATGTGCGGCAACGGCATCCGCGTCTTCGCCCGCTGGCTCGTCGATCGGGAGGGCGTGGACGCGACGACGCCGATCCGGGTCGCGACCCGGGCCGGGGTGCTGGCGGTCGCGGTCGAGCCGGACGGGCGGATCAGCGCCTCGATGGGCGCGCCGCGGCGCCTCCCCGCCTCCGCGGTGACCGTCCGTGACACCGGCGCGACCCTGCCGACGACGGGCGTCGACATGGGCAACCCGCACGCCGTCGCCTTCGTCGACGACCTCGCGGAGGCGGGGTCGCTGCTGAGCGAGCCGGTCTACGCCGCGGCGATCTACCCGACCGGCGTCAACGTCGAGTTCGTCGTGCGCCGCGGTGAGCGGCACGTGGCGATGCGGGTCCACGAGCGCGGGTCGGGGGAGACGCTCTCGTGCGGCACCGGCGCGGCGGCGGTGATGGTCGCGAGCGCGCTGGCCGACGGTGCCGTGCCGGCCGACGGCACTCCGCCCGCCGAGCCCGTCGTCTACCGGGTCGACGTGCCGGGTGGCGAGCTCGACCTCACGTGGACCCCGGCCGGCGACGTGGTGCTCACCGGGCCCGCCGAGATCGTCGCCGAGGGCTTCACCACCCTGGGCTGACGGCGCGGGGGCCGTTCAGCCGTCCGCCGGGGCGCCGAGGCGCGACCGACACCCGGGGTTCACCCCCGGCCGGTGGGCTGCGGTGCGTGTCGAGGTCACGGCTTCTCGGGCGGTCGGTCATCCAACGACGGGGCGTGCTCGCCCTGGGCGGCGGCGTGGTGGGGGGCGTGCTCCTCGGGCGGTCGCCCCTCGACGGCGACGCGGTGCAGGCCAGGGTCACGAGCCGACCGGTGCCGCGCAGCACGCCCGGGCTGGTGCGCAGCCGGGACGCGATCACCCACGCGCAGACCGGCGACGTCACGCCGACGTCGGGGGTGCTCTGGGCGCGCGGCGAGGCCCCGGGCCAGCTCCAGGTGCGCCTGCGCAGCGGCGGCCGGGTGATCGGCACCCGGGTCGGGCCGGCCGGCACCGCGGAGACCGACTTCACGGCCCGCCTGTCCCTCACCGGCCTCGAGCCGGGCCGCGACTACGAGGCCGACCTGTGGTTCGCGGGCCCCGACGGCACCGAGAGCGACCTGACCCACGTCGCCTTCACGACCCCGTCGGACACCCCGGCGCGCACGACGTTCGCCTGGTCGGGCGACACCTGCGGGCAGGGCTACGGCATCAGTCCCGACGCGGGCGGTCTCGTCGCGTACGGCGCGGTGGCCGACCTCCGCCCCGACGTATTCATCCACTGCGGCGACAACATCTACGCCGACGAGCCGATCACCGACACGGTGGTCGAGGTCGACGGGTCGGTGTGGCGGAACGTCGTCACGGAGCACGTGCAGCGGCCGGCGCAGACCCTCGCGGAGTTCCGCGGGCGCTACCGCTACGTGCTGCTCGACGACAACGTCCGGCGGCTGCACGCCACCACGCCCGTGATCTCGCAGTGGGACGACCACGAGACGACGAACAACTGGTACCCCGGCGAGATCCTGGACGACGAGACCACGACGTTCCGCTACACCGACGAGCGGCGGGTCGACGTGCTCGCGCGGATGGCCCGCCAGGCGTTCCAGGAGTACATGCCGATCGGCGAGGCCCACCTCCTGGGCCGCGGGGCGACCGGGTTCGCCGAGAAGGGGCTCTACCGCAAGGTGCCCCGTGGTGCGCACCTCGACGTCTTCTGCCTCGACCAGCGCACGTTCCGCGGGGCCAACTACGCCGGCACGGCCGAGGGCGAGCCGGCGTTGCTCGGCGAGGAGCAGATGGAGTGGCTCATCCGGGAGGTCACGGCCTCGCGCGCCACCTGGAAGGTCATCTCGGCCGACCAGCCGATCGGGCTCGCGCCGCGCCGCCAGCAGGACCTCGACGGCTACGGCAACGGCGACCACGGGGCGCCGCGGGGGCGCGAGCACGAGCTGGCGCGGATCCTGTCGGCCTTCAAGGCGGCGGGCGTGCGCAACGTCGTGTGGATCACCGCGGACGTGCACTTCACCGCAGCGCACCGCTTCGACCCCGCCGACGCGACCTACACCGACTTCGACCCCTTCTGGGAGTTCATCTCGGGGCCGCTGGCGGCCTGCGCGTTCGGGACGAAGGAGCCGGACCGGACGTTCGGGGCGACCCAGCTCTACGTCAAGGGCAATACCGTCGATCACCGGCGCGCGCCGCAGCCCGACCAGACCTACGTCGGGTGGGGCGAGATCGACGCCGACGGCCGGCTGCGGGTCGAGCTGCGGGACGCGGCCGGCACCGTGCTGTGGTCGGTGGACCTCGATCCGGAGGATCCCGTTACGCCTGCGGCTTAACCCGTCGCGCGGGTGGGACGGGCGACCTACTCTGGTAGCCGTATGAGCAACGCACCTGACTTCTCCCTCTCCGCCGAGCTGGCGGCCACCTCCGACTGGGACGACGACGACTTCGTCTCCGGGTACGCCGACGAGCCCGAGGAGCCCGACGACCTCGTCGAGGACGTCGTGCCCGTCGACGGGCCGGACCCCGAGGACCTCACGACCGGCGCGATGGACCTCGCCGAGCGCCACCAGCTGCGCCGCGTGGCCAGCTTGCGCACCGAGCTCGAGGACATCACCGAGGTCGAGTACCGGCAGCTCCGCCTCGAGCGCGTCGTGCTCGTCGGCGTCTGGACGGAGGGCTCCGTCGCCGACGCCGAGAACTCCATGGCCGAGCTGGCCCTGCTCGCCGAGACGGCGGGCTCCGAGGTGCTCGAGGCGCTCTACCAGCGCCGGCAGAGCCCCGACCCCGCGACGTACGTCGGTCGGGGCAAGGTCGAGGGCATCGCCGAGATCGTGCAGGCCACCGGCGCCGACACCGTCATCTGCGACGGTGAGCTGGCGCCCAGCCAGCTGCGCAACCTGGAGGACCGGCTCAAGGTCAAGGTGGTCGATCGCACGGCGCTGATCCTCGACATCTTCGCCCAGCACGCGAAGAGCCGCGAGGGCCAGGCGCAGGTCGAGCTGGCGCAGCTGAGCTACATGAAGCAGCGCCTGCGCGGCTGGGGTGGCAACCTGTCGCGCCAGGCCGGCGGCCGGGTCGCCGGCGGCGCGGGCATCGGTGGTCGCGGACCCGGTGAGACGAAGATCGAGACCGACCGCCGTCGCATCAACACCAAGATCGCCAAGCTGCGTCGACAGCTCGCCCAGATGAAGGGCACGCGCGACACGATGCGCTCCGAGCGTCGGCGCAACCAGATCCCCAGCGTCGCGATCGCGGGCTACACCAACGCGGGCAAGTCCTCGCTGCTCAACCGGCTGACCGACGCCGGCGTGCTCGTCGAGAACGCCCTGTTCGCGACCCTCGACCCGACGACGCGGCGCACGACCACGTCCGACGGTCGGGTCTACACGATGTCCGACACCGTCGGGTTCGTGCGCCACCTGCCCCACCAGCTCGTCGAGGCGTTCCGCTCGACCCTGGAGGAGGTCGCCGACTCCGACCTCATCCTCCACGTCGTCGACGGGTCGCACCCCGACCCCGAGGGCCAGATCGCCGCCGTGCGCGAGGTGTTCGCCGAGATCGGCGCCGACAAGGTGCCCGAGCTGCTCATCGTCAACAAGGCCGACATCGCCGACGAGATCGCGCTGGCGCGCCTCAAGCAGCGCGAGCCGCACCTGGTCGTCGTCAGCGCCCGCACCGGCGAGGGCATCGCCGAGGCGCTGCGCGTCGTCGAGGGCGAGCTGCCCCACCCGGCGGAGCCGTTCGACGCGCTGGTGCCCTACGCGCGGGGCGACCTCATGAACCGCATCCACCAGCACGCGGAGATCGACCAGCTCGAGCACACCGGCGACGGCACGCGCGTCTCCGGTCGCGCGAACGCGTCCCTGGCGGGCGAGCTCGCGCCGTACGCCGCGGGGTGAGCCCCGCTCCCCGGCCGCGTGCCGGGGAGCGGGGCCGCACGGCGTTGCCGATGCCACGGCGCGGCGGAGGGTCTGTAACCTTTCATCCGTTTGCGTCCTCGTCGGCCCTCGTCAGAGCAGGTAGTGCATGTCTCGCGGAATCATCCTCCGACTGCTGTTCGTGGTCGCGCTGCTCGCCGCCTGTGCGGCAGCCGCGTGGAAGATCGAGCCCCGGCTGGGCATCGACCTCGAGGGCGGCAGCCAGATCACGCTGACCGTGCTCTCCGACAAGGCGGGGGAGGACCCGACCGCCGGTGACGTCGACCAGGTGGTCGAGGTGCTCCGCCAGCGCGTCGACGGTCTCGGCGTCAGCGAGTCGACGGTCGTGCGCTCCGGCTCCAACCGCATCATCATCGAGCTGCCCGGGGTCGAGGACCCCGACGAGGCGCTCGAGGTGCTCGGCCAGACGGCGCAGCTCGAGGTGCGGCCCGTCGTGCGCGCCTTCACGCAGGCCGACACCGGCACCGTCCCCGAGTGCGCGGACGCCGCGGCGGCCGCCCGGGAGGACGGCTCCGCCGA
Source organism: Nocardioides alkalitolerans (assembly GCA_038184435.1). Taxonomy (NCBI): domain Bacteria; kingdom Bacillati; phylum Actinomycetota; class Actinomycetes; order Propionibacteriales; family Nocardioidaceae; genus Nocardioides; species Nocardioides alkalitolerans. The sequence continues at coordinate 4,226,962 of CP116227.1, forward strand.
CGCCGAGGCGCAGGAGTGCGCCGTCACCGACGAGCAGGGCCAGGCCCTCGTGGTGGGTCCGGTCGCCCTCAAGGGCAACGACATCACCGGTGCCGCCGCCGAGCAGCCGCAGAACCAGGTCGACTGGGCCGTGACGGTCGACTTCTCCGGCGCCGGCTCCGACGCCTTCGGCGAGCTCAGCAAGGCCGCCGCCTGCGCCCAGAACCCCGCGAACCGCATCGCGATCCTCCTCGACGACGAGCCCATCTCCTCGCCCGAGGTCACCATCCCGTGCGGCGGCTCGATCACGGGCTCGACGCAGATCACCGGCAGCTTCAGCCAGGCCGAGGCCGACGACCTCGCCGTGCTCATCGAGGGCGGCTCGCTGCCCCTGCGCATCGCGAGCGAGGCGGACGGCGACGACATCGCGCCCGACGTGCGCACCATCGGCCCCACCCTCGGCAACTCGGCCATCAAGTCGTCCGCCGAGGCCGGCATCATCGGTGTGGCGCTGACGGGCCTCTTCGTCATCTTCGTCTACCGCCTCGTGGGCCTCATGGCGACGCTCGCGCTGGCGACCTACGCGCTGATCTCCTACGCGATGCTCGTCTTCCTCGGCGCGACCCTGACGCTGCCCGGTCTCGCCGGGTTCGTGCTCGCCATCGGACTCGCGATCGACGCCAACGTGCTCGTCTTCGAGAGAGCGAGGGAGGAGTTCGCCGCGAACCGGGCGGCCGGCCTGCGCCGGGCGCTCCAGGTGGGCTTCAACAAGGCGTTCACCGCCATCCTCGACTCCAACGTGACGACCCTGCTCGCGGCGATCCTGCTCGTGTTCCTCGCGTCCGGTCCCGTCCAGGGCTTCGGTGTCACGCTCATCATCGGCACCGTGGCGTCGATGATCTCGGCGCTCGTCATCGCCCGCATCCTGACGACCGCCGCCGTGTCGTCGCGCTGGGTGAACCGCAACCCGAAGGTCACGGGCCTCGCGTCCGTGGGCCGCGTCCGGCTCTGGCTCGAGCGGAAGAACCCGCGCCTGATCCAGCGACGCAAGGTGTTCGTGCTCGGCTCGCTCACCGCCTGCATCATCGCGATCGCGGGCATCGCGACCCAGGGCCTCAACCTCGGCCTGGAGTTCACCGGCGGTCGCAACGTCATCTACGCGACGGAGCAGAGCATCACGCCGGACCGCGCCCGCGAGGTCATCGCGGACGCCGGGTTCCCCGAGGCCGTCGTGCAGACCGCCGACGCCGGTGACATCTCCGTGCGCACCGGTCGCATCAGCGACGCCGAGGAGGGCCAGATCCGCGAGGCGCTCGACCAGGAGGTCGGTGTCTCCGAGGTCGTCTCCGACGACAGCCTCGGAGCCGCGCTCGGTGGCGAGCTCTTCCGCAACGCCATCATCGCGCTCGTCCTGGCCCTGCTCGCCCAGATGATCTACCTGGCGATCCGGTTCAAGTGGACGTTCGGTCTCGCCGCGGCCCTCGCGATGGCCAACGACGTCATCCTCGTCGTCGGCATCTTCGCGTGGCTCGGCAAGCCCATCGACGGCGTCTTCCTCGCCGCGGCCCTGACGATCATCGGTCTCTCCATCAACGACACGATCGTCGTCTTCGACCGCGTGCGCGAGAAGTGGTGGGCCACGGGCCAGGCGCGCAAGGACCGCCTGGCGGCGGCCGCGGAGGCCGACGCCAAGGCGGCCGAGGGCGGCACCGTGCTGACGAAGCAGGCCGCCGAGGTCGAGGACCCGAACTTCGTCGACGTCACCAACCGCGCCGTCATCGAGACCCTGCCGCGCACGGTCAACACGGGTATCGGCTCGATCTTCATCCTGGCCGCGCTCACCATCCTCGGTGGCGACTCGCTGCAGGACTTCGCGCTCGCGCTGCTCCTCGGCCTGCTGTTCGGCACGGCGTCCACGACGCTGCTCGCCGGCCCGCTGCTGACCTACTTCAACCAGCGCTCGCCGTTCTCGCGCGACAAGAAGGAGCGCGCCAGCCGCGACCCGAACGACTCGGGCGCCGTGGTCTGAGCGACGCGACCCCTCGCCGTACCGACGGCCCGCCCCTCGCCGGGGGCGGGCCGTCGGCGTTGGTGGGGGGTGGCACAGTGCCGCCCATGGACGTGCCGGCCGGGGGGAGCGCGGCGACGACCGCGCCCGCAGGCACCGTGGCGCGGCGGCTGCTCGCGATGGAGGCGGGCGGCTACCGCAGCATCGTGCGCTGGGTGCGGCGCCGCCCGGACATCCCGGCGGGTGCCGAGGCGGTCGGCTACAGCCAGATCAGCGGCCCCATGATGTGGCTCTTCGTCATCGGCTCGGCGGTCGAGGTGGTGGTCGTCCACGTCCTCCTCCACTGGTGGCCGTGGGTGCAGTGGCCGGTCCTGGTGCTCGGCGTCTGGGGGCTCGTCTTCATGGTCGGGCTGCTCGCCGGGGTGCGCACCCATCCGCACCTGCTGACCGAGGACACGTTGCGCGTGCGCTCCGGCCCGGTCCTCGACCTCGGGATCCCGTACGACGCGATCGCGTCCGTCTCGACCGCCGAGCGCTCGCTGGAGTCGTCGGCGCGGATCGTCGGGACGGACGCCCCGTCGGAGCCGCCGTCGGACGGCGGTCCCGGGACGTGGCTGGGCGTGGCCGTCTCGGGCGGGACGAACGTGCAGCTCCGGCTGGCCCGTGCGCTGACCGTTCCGCACCCCGGCCTGCGGGAGACCGGTGACCTCGAGGTCGTCGAGGTCGGTCTGTGGGCCGACGAGCCGCGGGTGCTGGCGCGCCTGCTGCGGGAGCGCGCGGGCCTGCGGGGCTGACGGGGCCGCCTGTGGATGCGCCGCGTCGTACCGGCGCCGCCGCGGCTAGGGTTGCCCGGGTGTCCTCCCCCTCCGCGAACACCCCCGACGAGCCTGCCGTGACGGCCTCCGCCGGGCGTCCGTCGCGGGTGCGCGAGGTGCTCGGCACGGCGGTCGCCGCGCTCGGCGGCGCCGAGCGGGCGGGGCAGCTGCAGATGGCGGACGCCGTCGCGGAGGCGCTCGCCGGCAAGGAGCACCTGCTGGTGCAGGCAGGCACCGGCACCGGCAAGTCGTTGGCCTACCTGGTGCCCTCGATGCTCCACTCCGAGCGGGTCGTGATCGCCACGGCGACGCTCGCGCTGCAGCACCAGCTGGTCGAGCGGGACCTGCCGCGGCTCGTGAAGGCGGTCAAGGGCGAGAAGGGCGTCGACACGTCCTACGCGGTGCTCAAGGGCCGGTCGAACTACGCGTGCCTCCACCGCATCCGGGAGGGCGTCCCCGACGACCAGGGCGTGCTGGTCGAGGTGCCGGAGGGCACGCTGGGCGCCGAGGTGCTGGCCCTGCGCTCGTGGGCGGAGGAGCAGGCGGAGTCGGGCGGCCCCGGCGACAAGGACCACGCGCCGCGCCACAACGACCGCACGTGGCGCCAGGTGAGCGTCAGCGCGCGGGAGTGCCTGGGCGCCACGCGCTGCGCCTACGGCGAGGAGTGCTTCGCCGAGCGCGCCAAGGCGAAGGCCGCCGACTCGCAGCTCGTCATCACCAACCACTCGCTGCTCGCGATCGACGCGATCGAGGGCATCCCGATGATCCCGGAGTACGACGCGGTCGTCGTCGACGAGGCCCACGAGCTGGTCGCGCGCGTGACGCAGGCCGCCACCGACGAGCTCAGCGCCAACGACGTCGACCGGGCCGCGCGCCGGGCCCGCCGCCACGTCGAGGAGGCGGACTCGCCCAGCAACCCCGCCGACGACCTGGCCGACGCGGCCGAGTCGTTGCGGGCGGCGATGAGCGAGACGGAGGCGGGTCGCCTCGACCGGCTTCCGGACCTCGTCGCCGAGTCGCTGGAGCTGGTCCGCGACGCGGCCCGCGAGTGCGTCTCGGCGTTCGCGCGGGGACCGAAGGACGCGCCCGGCGAGCCCGACGCCGGCAAGGCGCAGGCCAAGGCGGGGGTGCAGGAGGTCTTCGCGACCGCGGAGCGCCTGGCCGCCAACAGCGAGAACGACGTGGTGTGGCTCTCCCGGCCCTTCGGGTCGGGCCGCGACCGGATCCCCGACCGCCTCTGCGTGGCGCCCCTGCAGGTCTGGGGCCAGATGCGCGACCGGCTGCTGACGGAGTCGACGGTCGTCTTCACCTCGGCGACGCTCATGCTCGGCGGCGACTTCGACGTGGTGGCCTCGACGGTCGGCCTCAAGCCCTCCGAGCGCGCCGACCGGATCGGCGCCTCCGACGCGGCGCCGGCCGCGAAGGTGGACGGCGACGCCGCCGCGACGTCGGGGGTGCTGCCGTGGCGCGGCCTCGACGTCGGCTCGCCGTTCGACTACGGGCGGCAGGGGATCCTCTACGTCGCGCGTCACCTCCCGCCGCCCGGCCGCGACGGTCTCGGCGCGGCCCAGGTCGACGAGATCGTGCGGCTCATCGACGCCGCGGAGGGCCGCACGCTCGGCCTCTTCTCCTCGCGGCGCGCGGCGGAGGCGGCGGCCGAGGCCGTGCGGGAGCGCCTGCCCCACCTGACGACGCTCGCCCAGGGCGACGCGCAGCTCTCGGAGCTGACCCGCCAGTTCGTCGGCGACCCCCACACCAACCTGTTCGGCACGCTGGGGCTCTGGCAGGGCCTCGACGTGCCCGGCGACACCTGTCAGCTCGTCATCATCGACCGCATCCCGTTCCCGCGGCCCGACGACCCGTTGATGTCGGCCCGCCAGCGGGCCGTGGACGCGGCCGGCGGCAACGGCTTCATGCAGGTCGCGGCCACCCACGCCGCGCTCCTCCTCGCGCAGGGCGCGGGCCGGCTCATCCGCACGGTCGAGGACCGCGGGGTCGTGGCGATGCTCGACCCGCGCCTGGCGACGGCGCGCTACGGCCGCTTCCTCGAGGCCAGCCTCCCCGCCATGTGGCGCACGACGGACCCGGAGATCGTGGTCAAGGCGCTGGCCCGGCTCTCGGCCTCAGCCGAGGAGTGACCGCCCGTCCCAGGCCCACCGCCCGGTGGGGAAGGGCAGGCCGAGGAAGCGCGCGACCGTCGGCGTGACGTCGACGGTGGTGGCCACCAACGGGGAGGTCCGGCCCCGCGGCACGGCCGGGTGCCCGCCCGCGAGGAAGAAGGGGATCGGCTCCGTCGTGGGGTGCCCGTGGTTGCCGGGGATGGGGTTGGCGAGCACGTGCGGGTCGGAGAACCGCCAGCCCGCGCGGCAGTAGACGACGACGTCGCCGGCGTTCGCCCCGAGGCGGAGGCTCGGCACGCGCGCCCGGTCGTAGACCCCGAGCACCCCCGCCTGCGCCTTGGCGATCGCCACGATGCGGTCGACGCCCGCCTGCCGCTGGGAGGCCGGGCCCGTCCAGTAGACGAGGTTCGCGCCGCCGTTCTGGGCGATCGCGACCTTGCCCTTCAGCAGCGGGTCGGCCGCGAACGGCGAGCTCAACGAGACGACCTTGTGGGGCAGCGACCAGTCCATCGAGTGGTCGGCGAGCACCACGACCAGCGACCGCTCCCAGCGTCCGGTGGACTTCAGCATGTCGACGAAGCGCTTCACCTGCAGGTCGGTCGCCACCAGCGCCGTACGCCGCAGCAGCTCCAGCGACAGCCCGCCCGTCAGGTCGGTGTGGCCCACGCGGTCGACGTCGCCCAGGTTGACGAAGACGAGGTGGGGGTCGAACTCCTCGACGATCGAGAGCGCCGCGTCCATGGTGAACGGGTCGGGGGCGTGCCCGCTGACGGGCACGATCGGGCCGGGTTCCCAGCGGTACGTCGCGTTCCGCCCGAAGATGCCGTAGAGGTACTCCTTGCTCAGCACGGAGCCCGCCGTCATGCCGTGCTTGCGCGCGAGCGTCATCAGCGTGGTGGCCTTGAGGTCCGTCGGGAGCTCCAGGGTGCGCTCGGCGCCGAGCGCGCGGTCGTAGATCGAGTTGGCCGGCACGCCGTTCCGGTCGGGCCGCACGCCGGTCATCATCATCACGTGGTTGGGGATCGTCTCCATGATCGGGAGCGACCGTCCCTGCGGGAAGTGGAGCCCCCCGGCGCGCAGTGCCCGCAGGTTCGGCATCAGTCCCGAGTCGATCTCGTCGGGACGGCAGCCGTCGACGACGATCACGTAGGCCCGGTTGGCCAGCGCCGGACGGGTGCCGGCCGCTGCCCGCTCCGCGCCGAGGGCGGCCGAGAAGGTGAGCGCCGCGCCGCCGGCCCCGGCGACCTTGAGGAAGGTACGGCGCTGGGCCGCGGGCCGCAGGTGCTCCCGCTCGGGGTCACCGTCGAGGAACGGCGACGGGGACGCGGGGTCCCGGTGCGCGCAGTCGGTCATGTCAGCGTCCTCCCACGGGCCCGGCGGCCCGGCTGATGGTGTTGGTGCCGGCGAGCGTCTGGAACGAGGCGGCGTGGGTGCTGCCGGCACCGCGCTGGTCGCGCGGGCCGGTGACGTACCAGTCCATCTGCACCCGCGCGCTCGTCACGTCGAGCACCGAGTAGCCGTGCGAGTCGAAGTCGAGGTAGCGGACGTGCCGGTTGGCCAGCCGGATCGCCGACTCGACGGCGACGCTCCCGGTGCGCGGCGGCACGCCGAGGATGTCCTTGAGGTTGTTGGACGTGACCGAGCTGGCCACGAGCTCGACGCCGGCCGAGCGGCTGAGCGGGTAGGTCGCGACGTCGTACGGCAGGTCGGCGGCCCACCCGGAGTGGATGTCGCCGGTGACGAACACCGTGTCGCGGATGCCCCGGTCGCGGATGTGGGCGAAGAGCTCGCGTCGGTCGTCGGTGTAGCCGTCCCACTGGTCGACGTTGTAGGGCGAGCCGTCGCGCGGCAGCAGGTGCGTCACGTCGTTGACGGGGTCGAGGAGCTCGGTCGGCAGCTGCGCGAAGGTGACGGGGGCGATCATCACCGGGTTGCCGACGAGCTTCCACTGCACCTGGGTCGTGGCGACCGCGTTCTTCAGCCAGTCGAGCTGGGCGCGGCCGGTGATGGTGCGGGCGGGGTCGCTGACGCGGGCGTCGACGGCGGGGTAGGCGACCTGCTCGTCGCGGTAGGTGCGCAGGTCGAGCATGGAGAGCTCGGCGAGGCGGCCGAACCGGAGGCTGCGGAACAGCCGCGTCCCGTCGCCGAGCGCGGCGGTGCCGTTCATCCGCACCGGCATCCACTCGTCGTAGGCCCGGTGGGCCCGCGCGCGCCGCGTCGCCCAGTCGCCCTCGGTCGGCTGGTGGTTCTCGGCGCCGTCGCGCCAGGCGTCGTTGGTCGTCTCGTGGTCGTCCCACGTGACGATGAATGGGTACTTCGAGTGCAGCCACTGCAGGTCGGGGTCCTGCTTGTACTGCGCGTGGCGCTGCCGGTAGTCGGCCAGCGAGACCATCTCCCGGGCCGGCACGTGGCGGCGCACGTCGACGTTGTCCCGGCCGAGCCCGTACTCGCCCGGCCCGTACTCGTAGAGGTAGTCCCCGAGGTGGAGGATCGCGTCCAGGTCGTCGCGCTGGGCGAGGTGCCGGTAGGCGTGGAAGTAGCCCGCCTGCAGGTTGGCGCACGAGACCACGCCGAGACGGAGGCGCTCGGGCACGGCGGTCGTCGCCGGTGCGGTGCGCGTGCGGCCCACCGGGCTGGCGACGCCGCCGTAGAGGAAGCGGTAGACGTACCGCGTCCCCGGCCGCAGCCCGGTCGCGTCGACCTTCACGGTGTGGTCCGCGGCCGCCCCGGTGCGGTAGGTGCCACGCGCCGCCAGGTGGAGGAAGCGTGTGTCGGTCGCGACCTGCCACTCGACGGTGACGTTGGCGCCCCGTCCGGAACCGGGGGTCGCGTCCCGCTGGGGCGTCACCCGCGTCCACAGCACGACGCGGTCGGGGAGGGGGTCGCCGGAGGCGACGCCGTGCTGGAAGTACGGCGAGCCGGCGGCCTCGGCGGGGGGCGCGCCCCACGGGTCCGCCAGCACGGCGGCGCCGGCCACGGCGGAACCGACCACGGCGGAACCGGCGAGCACGGTACGGCGGTGGACCGGCAGCGTCGGTGCCGGCGCGTCGGGCGATGAGTCCTGGGTCACACCTCGGTAACGAGGTCCGGTCCCGCGGGTTCCGCGCGCAGCGGTGTGAGCACGGTCCGGACGGCGAACCGTCGCCCTCCGTTCACGCGGCTACTGCGCGAGGACCGGCGCCGACCGCATCCCCGGGCCCGTCCCGCGGGCGTTCACCGCGTGGACGTGCACGACCCAGCGGCCGCCGGGCAGCGGCAGGTCGACCGATCGCGCGGACGGGGCCAGGACCCGGGAGACCTTCGTGGCGGGGCTCCCGCTCGCGGGACGCGCCACCACGTAGTAGCCGGTGATCGGGGTCCCGTTCGCGTGGGCGGCACCCCACCGCACGTACGCCGTCGTCGGAGGCCCCACCGGCCCGGGCCGCACGCTGAGCCCGGTGGGCGCCGACGGGACCGTCGCCCGTGGCACGCGCACGGTCAGGGACGCCGAGGCGCCGTGGCCGACGGCCGACGTGGGACGCACCTCGACGGTGAGCGAGCTCCCGGACCGCAGCCCGGCGAGCGTGATCCGGCGCTGGCCGGCCGGGACCCACTGCGAGCGACCGCTCGCGGTCACGACGTAGCCCGTGACGTCGGCGGCGCCCACCGTCGGGAGGGCCCACGCGAGGCTCACGGACGTGGGACGCGCGTCGGTCGCGCCGAGCCGGGTCACCGCCCCGGGCGGCGTGCGCCCCGTCGCGCTCGACCAGGGACCGCGCTCCCCGCCGGCGACGCTGCGCACCTCGACCCGGTACGTCGCGGCCGTCCGCAGACCGCCCAGCTGGTGGCGGCCGCCGCGGACCGACGCCTCGCTCGTCGCCGAGCTCGCGCCGACCCGGACGGTCTCCGGGCCGCGGACCAGGTGGTCGCCGTCCCAGAGCCGCACCTCGTAGGCGGTCGGCTCACGGAACCCAACCTGGTCCGCGTCGTGTCCCTCGCCCTGCTCCTGGGCGGCCCAGCGGACCTGCAGCACCCCGGGGGCAGGCGGAGCCATCCGCACGTGGGTGACGCCCGGCGGCGCGGCGGTCGCGCAGGAGGTCGTGACACGGGCGGACCAGGCGCCGAGGCTCCCGTAGTCGGACCATGTCGGGCTCCCGTCCGCCGCGGTCCCCGTCGTGACGGCGACGCCGTCGATCTCGACGGCCCACCGACCGGCGGGCACGAGGCCGCTGACGAGGTGGGCGTCGAGACCGACGACGGCACCGTCGCCGTGCGTGCCCGAGCCCGCCACCTCCTGGACCCCGCCGTCGGGACGCAGGAGACGCAGGCCGACATCGAGGTTGCCGCCCGGGGGCGGATCCACCTGCGCCTCGATCGTGCCGGTGCAGGTGGTGTCGACGAGCAGGACATCCCGGTCCGCCCTGGTGCCGATCACGCCCTTGGTGACCGCCCCGGGGGCGACCACGGTGCCGGACGCGGGGGTGTCGCCGTGGTCGTCGGGTCGCCGCGGCGCACCGTTGGCGGCGATGACGGCGACGTCGTCGTCACGCCGGACTGCCCCGGGGTAGTCCCCGTTGCTCCACTGGACGAGCGACCGCCCCTCGCTGCGGCCCATGATGGGCGCCCAGTAGCCGTGCCCCGGGTGGTACTCGAACTCCTCGTCACCGTCGTGCCCCAGCCCGAGCGTGTGTCCCAGCTCGTGCGAGGCCGCGGCCGCCAGCGTGTCGGCGAGCGCCGGCAGCCGGCCGGGCTCGGCGCGCGCCGCCTCGAGATCGGTCGGATCGACGAAGACCCACGTGGGGGACTGGTCGGCCGAGCCGACCCGGTCGAAGGCATCGGTGAAGGCGATGCCCCCGCAGGGCTCGTCGCACAGGTGGTCGGCGGCGGACGTGCTGGTCGTCAGCAGCACCCGCATGCCGTAGACGCCGTCGGACGCCGTCGAGCGCTCGAGGGCGGCTGCGCCGGGGTCGACCGTGGTGACGTCGACCGCGAAGGGGGCCAGGTCGTCCGCGACGCGCTGCCAGACGAGCTGCACCAGGTCGAGCGACGCCTCGTCCCATCCTGCCGTGGGACGGAGGCCGGGATAGGTGGCGGACGGGAGGCCGTGGGCCGTGTTCCACGCCGTGTCGCGGACGTCGTGGCCGTCGACGTCGAGCAAGACCGTGCGTCGCGCGCCCGGGAGCGACGAGAGGGCGAGCGCGTCGGGCGCCGTGGTGGCCGCCTGCTCCGCCGCTGCGCCCGTGGAGGGGCCGTCCACCGCCCCGTCCACCGCCCCGGCTACCGGGGGCAGAGCGCAGCCGGCAACCACGAGGGCCGCGACGACGAGGAGGCGGAAGGGCGACATGACCCCATCCAACCCCGCCGGGGCGTCCGGCGGGGGACGGGTCGATCGATCGGTGGATGACGGGGCCGCGCCGTACGGGTGTGGACGGCGAGCGGGCCGCACGGGTCAGAAGAACGAGAGCACGTAGGCGCCGAGGAGCGCGACGATGACGACGAGGGCCACGACGCGTGCCCAGGTCGGGACGCTGCTGACGAAGTGGTCCGGCGCGCGGTCGTCCCGGGCGCTCGTGCCGCGCAGCTCGGGTGGGTCGTCGAGGTCACCCGCGTAGGGCTCCGGCGCCTGCCACCCGCCGCCGTTGGACGGGTGCTGGCGCCGCGCCTCGAGCTCGGCCGAGCACTGGTCCATCCAGGCGTCGACGACGCCCGCGTCGTACACCTGGGCGTCGTGGACCGGTGGGAACGGACGGGGATCGAAGGGGCCGGGGTGCAGGCCCGTGCGCCGGCCCCGGCGCATCTCCTCGACCAGCGCGGCGACGTGGGCGTCCACGTCACGGATCCGGTAGCCGTCGGCAGCCTCCAGCACCGGGAAGCGCGGGTTGTCGCTCGGCATTGCGGTCTCCTCGGGGACGGCCTCGGCGTGATCCTACGGCCGTCCCCGGGCCCGGATCGACCGGGCCCGGAGCGAGGAGGATCAGAGGCGGCGGAGGACCGCGGTGACCTTGCCGAGGATGGTGGCGTGGGTGCCGTCGATGGGGTCGTACGCCTCGTTGTGGGGGAGGAGCCAGACCTGGCCGTTGCGACGCTGGAAGGTCTTCACCGTCGCCTCCCCGTCGATCATCGCGGCGACGATCTCGCCGTTCTCGGCCGTCGGCTGCTGGCGGACCACCACGTAGTCGCCGTCGCAGATCGCCGCGTCGATCATCGAGTCGCCGGAGACCTCCAGCATGTAGAGGGTGCCGTCCCCGACGAGCTGCTGCGGCAGGGGGAAGACCTCCTCGACCCGCTGCTCCGCGAGGATCGGGCCACCGGCCGCGATGCGTCCGACCACCGGCACGTACGTCGCGGCGGGGCGCTCCTCGCCGATGTCGGTCTCGTCGACGACCGACTCGTCCGCGCTCGAGAGCGCGGCGCGCTCGACGTCGACACCGTGCCCGACGACCTGGATCGCCCGGGGACGGTTGGGGTCGCGGCGGAGGTAGCCCTTCTCCTCGAGCGCCTTGAGCTGGTGGGCGACGGAGGAGGAGCTGGTGAGGCCGACCTGCTCGCCGATCTCCCGCATGCTCGGCGGGTAGCCCCGCTCGTCGAGCGCGGTCGTGATGACCGCGAGCACCCGCGCCTGGCGCGGCGTCAGGCGTGCCTGCCCGGCTCCCGGCTGCGGCACCCCCGACACGTCCGTCACCCCTGCGTCGTCGCCCGGGTCCTTGGTCGCCGCCATGTCCGTCCTTCTTTCCGCGCCCTCGACGCTTCTCCGCTCGGTCGACTGCTCGGTGCCCCCACCGCTGCTGCAGGCGGGGCACCGTCGTGGACCGCACGCTAGTCGTCGGACCCGTGAGGATTCAAACATCTGTTCGACCGGCGTGTCTCGTGTCGGGTGCGGTGTGGACCCAGCCTGATCTCGAAGAAATGTTCGAGCGGAGCCTTGATCTGATCGAACACCTGCTCTAGTGTCGCTCAGGTGTTCGATCGAACGTGTGATCGACGGGGTGGCCGGCGGCAGCGCCGACCAGAACTGTCGGTGGCCGTCGGTAGACATCGCTCGTCACGACCCGACACTTCCCCAGGAGGTCACCATGAGCTCGACCGCATTCGCCCCGCAGCTGCCCGCAGCCCGCGCTCCTCACGCCCCCCGCCCCGTGCGGGCGGCCGGTGCGGCGCGCCCCCGGCAGGGTTCACTGCGTCTCACGCGCCGCGGTCGCCTCGTCGTCCTGGTGCTCGGTCTGATCGCGATGCTCGCGCTCGGGGTCGTGCTCGGCTCCGTGTCCGCCGCCAGTGACGGCTCCACGGCCGGTCGGACGGAGACCATCCGCGTGCAGTCCGGCGACACGCTGTGGGACATCGCCGCGGCCCGTGCCGGCTCCGGCGAGTCCGTGCAGGACGTCATCGACGAGATCCGCTCGATCAACCACCTGAGCTCCGGTGCGCTCATGGCCGGCGACCAGCTCGAGGTGCCCGCGGCCGGCTGAGGCCCATCGCGTCGCGGCCGGTCCGCGACGCCCGCGATCCCGGCAGGTCGACTCGACCCCGACCTGCCGGACCAGGGGAAGAGAGCGAGGGGGCGAGCCCGCGACGGCGGGCTCGCCCCCTCGTGCCGTCTTCGCGTGCCTCTGCGCCCGGGCGTCCCGCGGTCCGCTCAGCGGGCGGCGCGCTTGCCCCCGGTGGGGCGGGGCGGCTGGTCGTCGGACGGTCCGGCCGACCCGCTGAGGATGCGCAGGGCGCTCCCGCCGAGCAGGAGCCCGATGAAGAGGCAGGCGATGGCGCCGAGGCAGGCCAGGGCGAGCAGGAGCCAGGCGATGCCGCTGCCGTCGTCGCGCGCCGCGCGTCCGAGGTCGATCGCCATCCACACGAGGTAGCCCCATGCGACGACCGTCAGCGTGATGCCGAGGGCGTGGAGGGCCAGGGAACGCCCGGAGCCGCGGGCGCGGGTCGGCTCGTTCGAACGGTCTCCTGCGCGCTTCCCCCCGGCCACCGCCCCATCATGACCGATGGGCGCGCGACACGCCGTCGAGGCGCTCTGACCTGCAGGTTCCCGACGTTCGTGGCGGCACCTCCGGAAGCACTTGCACCGCTTGGGGGTGACGCGTACGGTTACCCCCACATCTAGTACTTACACGGATGTAGTTATCCACATCTAGTTCACAGATGGGTTCTCGAAACCCACAGGAACAGCCGAGTTCGTCCACAGGTGGGGCCGTTTCATCCACATCTGTGTCCACACCCCGGGTCCGAGGAGGAGTCGCGTCGTGCACTGCCCGTTCTGCCGCAACAGCGACACCAAGGTCCTCGACTCGCGGGTCGCGGAGGACGGTGCGTCGATCCGTCGGCGCCGTTCGTGCCTCGCGTGCGAGCAGCGGTTCACGACGGTCGAGCTCATGCAGCTCTCGGTGATCAAGCGGTCGGGTGCGAGCGAGCCGTTCAACCGTGCGAAGGCGATCGCCGGCGTGCGCAAGGCGTGCAAGGGCCGCCCGGTGAGCGACGACGACCTCGCCTGCCTGGGCCAGGCCGTCGAGGACACGCTGCGTGCCTCCGGCTCGGCCGAGATCAAGGCGCACGACGTCGGCCTCGCGATCCTCGGCCCGCTGCGGCAGCTCGACGAGGTGGCCTACCTACGGTTCGCGAGCGTCTACCGCTCCTTCGAGTCCGCCGCCGACTTCGAGGCGGAGATCGGCCTGCTGCGGCTCGACCGGGCCGAGGCGGCGGCCGCCGCCGGGGAGTCCGGAGACGGCCCCGGTCGGGACCCCAGAACTGTCAGTGCCGTCGGCGACGCTGCTCAGCGTCCGGCGCCCGCCACGAGCGGCTGACCCCCAGCTGCCCGGCACGTCGTGGGGAAGCGGCGTGCCGGGCACACCATTCGTTCGTCGGCCTCGGCCGACACGCGCACGCACGACCAGCACGCAGTCCAGCAATACATGTCGCCGCGAGGGCGTTGTACGGGGGAGACCCTGGCCCTTTCGCGTGACCAGCACGACCGAATGACACACGAGAAGCGACGATCGAGGAGATTCCATGACGGAGACGGTGAGCGGCCCGGGCGCAGCAGGCGCTGAGGGTCGTTCGGGCGCGGCCGGCCTCACCCTCACCCCGGTGTTCAGCACCCCGGGCGTGCACCCCTACGACGAGATCACCTGGGAGCGTCGCGACGTCGTCCAGACGAACTGGAAGACGGGTGCCACCGTCTTCGAGCAGCGCGGCGTCGAGTTCCCCGACTTCTGGTCCGTCAACGCCTCGACCATCGTCACGTCGAAGTACTTCCGCGGTGCCCTCGGCACCGACGCGCGCGAGTGGAGCCTCAAGCAGCTGGTCGACCGCGTCGTGAAGACGTACGTCGCGGCCGGCGTCGAGCACGGCTACTTCGCCGACGAGGCGGCGGCGCAGGTCTTCGAGCACGAGCTCACCTGGCTGCTGGTCCACCAGTACTTCTCGTTCAACTCGCCCGTGTGGTTCAACGTGGGCACCTCGAGCCCCCAGCAGGTCTCCGCCTGCTTCATCCTGTCGGTCGACGACTCGATGGACTCGATCCTGAACTGGTACAAGGAGGAGGGCTTCATCTTCAAGGGCGGCTCCGGTGCCGGCCTGAACCTCTCCCGCATCCGCTCCAGCAAGGAGCTGCTCTCCTCGGGCGGCACCGCGAGCGGCCCCGTCTCCTTCATGCGCGGCGCGGACGCGTCCGCGGGCACCATCAAGTCGGGCGGCGCCACGCGCCGCGCGGCCAAGATGGTCGTGCTCGACGTCGACCACCCCGACATCGAGGAGTTCGTCGCGACGAAGGCGCGCGAGGAGGACAAGATCCGCGCCCTGCGCGACGCCGGGTTCGACATGGACCTGGGCGGCGAGGACATCACCTCGGTGCAGTACCAGAACGCCAACAACTCGGTCCGCGTCTCCGACGAGTTCATGCGCGCCGTCGAGGACGGCACGGAGTTCGGTCTCCGCGCCCGCCAGACCGGGGAGGTCATCGAGACGGTCGACGCCCGCGAGCTCTTCCACAAGATCGCGAAGGCGGCCTGGGAGTGCGCCGACCCGGGCCTGCAGTACGACGACACGATCAACGACTGGCACACCAACCCCGAGACGGGTCGCATCACCGCGTCCAACCCCTGCTCGGAGTACATGTCGCTCGACAACTCGTCCTGCAACCTGGCGTCGCTCAACCTGCTGAAGTTCCTTAAGGACGACGACACCTTCGACGCCGACCTGTTCGCCAAGGCCGTCGAGATCATCATCACCGCGATGGACATCTCGATCTGCTTCGCGGACTTCCCGACGGAGCCCATCGGCGAGACCACCCGCAACTACCGCCAGCTCGGCATCGGCTACGCCAACCTCGGTGCGCTGCTCATGGCCATGGGCCTCGGCTACGACTCGGACGGCGGCCGCGCCATGGCGGCGACGATCACGTCCCTCATGACCGGCACGTCCTACCGCCGTTCGGCCGAGCTCGCCGGGATCGTCGGCCCCTACAACGGCTACGCCCGCAACGCCGAGGCGCACCAGCGCGTCATGCGCAAGCACCAGGCGGCCAACGACGCCGTGCGCACGATGCACAGCAACGACACGGCCGTGCACCGCCTCGCCACGAAGGAGTGGGCGCAGGTCGTCGAGCTGGGCAAGACGAACGGCTTCCGCAACGCGCAGGCCTCCGTGCTCGCTCCGACCGGCACCATCGGCTTCATGATGGACTGCGACACCACCGGCATCGAGCCCGACTTCTCGCTCGTGAAGTTCAAGAAGCTCGTCGGCGGCGGCTCGATGCAGATCGTCAACCAGACGATCCCGCGCGCGCTGAAGAAGCTGGGCTACCAGCCGGAGCAGGTCGAGGCCATCGTCGACTACATCGCCGAGCACGGCCACGTCATCGACGCCCCGGGCCTGCGCCAGGAGCACTACGAGGTGTTCGACACCGCGATGGGTGCCCGCTCGCTGAAGCCGATGGGCCACGTCCGCATGATGGCGGCGGCGCAGCCGTTCCTCTCGGGCGCGATCAGCAAGACGGTCAACCTGCCCGAGTCGGCCACGGTGGAGGAGATCGAGGACGTCTACCTGCAGTCGTGGAAGCTGGGCCTCAAGGCCACGGCGATCTACCGCGACAACTGCAAGGTGGGCCAGCCCCTCTCCGACGGCGGCGGCAAGGCGAAGAAGGACGCGGCCGACGCCGCCGAGGCTGCTGAGGCCGCCGAGGTCGTGGAGAAGGTCGTCGAGAAGATCGTCTACGCCCCGACCCGCAAGCGCCTCCCGAAGTCGCGCGTCTCGCGCACGACGTCGTTCACGGTCGGCGGTGCCGAGGGCTACATGACCTCCGGCGCCCACGACGACGGCGAGCTCGGCGAGATCTTCCTCAAGCTCGGCAAGCAGGGGTCGACCCTGGCCGGCGTGATGGACGCGTTCTCGATCGCGGTCTCCATCGGTCTGCAGTACGGCGTGCCGCTCGAGACCTACGTCTCGAAGTTCACCAACCTGCGCTTCGAGCCGGCCGGTCTGACCGACGACCCGGACGTCCGGATGAGCCAGTCGATCATGGACTACATCTTCCGTCGCCTGGCGCTGGACTACCTGCCGTTCGACGAGCGCGCCGCCCTTGGCATCTACTCGGCCGAGGAGCGCCAGCGTCACCTGGAGACGGGTTCCTACGAGCCGGTCGAGGAGACGGGCTCGGCGGCCGAGCTGCTCGAGGCGCCGACCGTGGAGATCACGCCGCTGCCCGAGGTCGCGGTGGAGGAGAAGGCTCCGTCGGCCGACGCTGGCGCCAAGCCCGCCCCGAAGGAGGCCCACACCTCCGCGGAGCTGCTCGAGAAGATCACGGGCACGGCGGTCGACAGCCCGCTCTGCTTCACCTGCGGCACCAAAATGCGTCCCGCCGGTTCGTGCTACGTCTGCGAGGGCTGCGGCTCGACCAGCGGCTGCAGCTGAGCCTCAGTCCCACTCGCCCGGCCCGGCGTCCTCCTCGGAGGGCGCCGGGCCGGCGCCATTTCTGTCCGCTCTATCCGCTTTGCGCGGAGTGCCGAGCACTTCGAGCCGCTTCGTTGGCGATGACACGCAGTCGACTCCAACCTCGTGTGTGACGGCGCTCACTACCGATGCCGTCGCTTCCAACGAGAGCGAGCGAGCGATGCGCGAAGCAATCGATCCTGGCCTGGCGGAGTTCCTCCGACAGGCCGCCGCCGCGGGCGCGCCGCCGATCACGGCCGGCACCGTGGACGAAGCCCGCGCCGGCAACGCCGTCTTCCTCCGGTCGATGCGCACCCGGCACATCCCGGTGGAGCGCGTCGAGGACCTCATCGTGCCAACCCGCGCAGGGGCGCTCGACGCGCGGTCCTACACCCCGGCAGGTTCACCGTGCGCCGTCGTCGTCTACCTCCACGGGGGCGGCTGGGTGCTGGGTGACCTCGAGGGGCACGACCAGCTGTGCCGCCACCTCGCCGTCGCCGCGGGCGCGGTCGTCGTCAACGTCGACTACCGGCACGCCCCCGAGACGCCGTTCCCCGGCCCGGCGGAGGACGCCGCTGACGCGGTCGCGTGGGCTGCCGCGACGTTCTCCCTCCCCGTCGTCGTCATGGGCGACAGCGCGGGCGGCAACCTGGCGGCCTCGGCGGCTGTCGCTTCCCGCGACGCGGGGGTGCGTCTCGATCTCCAGGTGCTGCTCTACCCGGTGCTCGACGCCGACCTGACCCGGGCCTCCTACGACCGCAACGGACAGGGTTTCCTGCTCACTGCCGCCGACATGGACTGGTTCTGGGCCCACTACGTCGCCGACGGGGACCGCTTCGACCCGCGTGCCTCCGTGCTCCGGGTCGCTGATCCCGCAGGGCTGGCACCGGCCGTGATCGTGGTCGCAGGCCGCGACCCCCTCCGCGACGAGGGCGTCGCCTACGCCGAACGCCTCGCAACTGCCGACGTGCCGTGCGAACTCGTCGAGCACGACGGCGCCATCCACGGCTTCATGACCCTCCACGCCGCCAGCCCCCTCGGGGACCAGGCGCTCGAGGACGTGGCGCGCGCTGTGCGTCGTCACGTCACCGCCACCGTCTGACCGCGCGTCCACCTCACCTCTCCGGAAGGAACCCCATGACCACGACCGACAGCTCGCCCGCACCGACCACCGGCGTCACCACCAACCCCGCGACGGAGTTCAGTCACGTCGGTATCCAGGTGCGCGACCTGGCGGTGTCGCTGCCGTTCTACCGCGACCAGATCGGTCTCGAGGTCGTCGCCGAATGGCTCGTCGAGGATCCGACGACGCGCGAGGCGATCGACCTCCCGCAGGCGAGCCTCAACATGGCCGTCCTGCGCCTCCCGGGCACGAACGCCTACATGGAGGTGATCGAGTACCAGAACGTCGGGCGGATGCCCATCGACCCGTACCACCCGAACCCGGGCACCTGCCACATCGCCTGGTACGTCGACGACATCGATGAGCTGTACGCCCGCCTCGTCTCGCTGGGCCTCGACCCCGTCAGCCGGCGAGTCGTGCCCATCGACGGCGGCCCTCTCGACGGCGGAAAGGTCATCTACATGACCGATCCCGACGGCATCCGGATCGAGTTCCTCGAGTCGTCGCTCTATCTCGACGCCACACCGCGCGTGCGTCGCTGAGCCACCCGGCTCGACCCCCATCCCAGCCCGACCGGTCCACTCCGACCACCCCACCCCAAGGAGCCCCACCACCATGAAGTTCGGAATCTTCTCCATGCCGGAGCACGTCCCGTGGGAGAACTGGACGCTGTCCTACGACCTCGACCTCGAGAAGATCCAGACGGCAGAGCTGCTGGGTTTCGACGAGTTCTGGATCGGCGAGCACCACGCGGGTGGCTACGAGAACGTGCCGGTCCCCGACTACTACATCGCCAAGGCGTCGGCGCTCACGAGCCGGATCAAGCTGGGCACCGGCACCATCAACCTTCCCTACCACGACCCCTTCCTCGTGGCCGAACGCCTGGCGTTCCTCGATCACCTGACGCACGGCCGTCTGATCGCGGGGTTCGGCGGGGGTGGTCTGCCCTTCGACCAGGCCCTGTTCGGGACGGCCGACACGGCCGCCGAGCGCTTCGAGGAGGCGCTCCCCGTCGTCGCCCAGCTCCTCGACTCGACGGAGCCGTTCTCCCACGATGGGGAGTTCTGGCAGTTCAAGGACCGCGAGCTGCAGGTGCGCCCCTTGCAGGAACCGCTGCCGATCGCCGTCGCAGGACTGCGCTCGCCGGGCAAGTACGAGCTGTGCGGCCGCAACGGGTACGGCGCGATGAGCATGTACTACGTGCGTCCCGACGGCCCCGACGACGGCCCGCTCACCCTCCGCACGCAGGGCGAGGCGATCGACCGTGGTGCGCGCGAGGTCGGCCGGGACCCGCTGGAGGCGCGCCGCGAATGGCGCATCCTGCGGGAGGTCTACGTCGCGGAGAGCAAGCAGTCCGCCATCGAGGAGCTGCGGGAGGCGGCCCGCCGCTCGTACGACTACATCATCGGTCTCGGTGCCGGAGCGCTGCTCAAGGCGGACCCGAGCGAGTCGGACGACGTGCTCACACTCGAGTACCTCGTCGAGAACCTGCCGATGATCGTCGGCTCCCCCGAGGACTGCATCCGCCAGATCCACGAGCTGCGGGAGCAGGTCGGCTCCTTCGGGACCCTGGTGCTCAACGACCGCAACTGGGTCACGGCCGACAAGTGGCGCCGCTCGAACGAGCTCTTCATGCGGTACGTCGCACCCGCGTTCCGTCGCTCCGAGGAGCAGGTGCGCCGCCGCCGGCTGGTCGACGGCGTCATGGAGGGCAGCGAGATCTGGCCGCCCCAGTGGTGGACCGACCGCCCGGTCGTCGCCGACGTGGACTGAGCCGTCCGTGAAGGTCATGGAGATCACCGAGAGCCGGGTGCTGGCGCAGGCGGAGCGCGCCGCACCGGTCCTCGGGCCCGACGAGGTCGCCGTCGACGTCGTGTTCTGCGGTGTGTGCGGCAGCGACCTCCACATGCTCGGCGACCGTGGGTTCCCCGCCGGCTCCGTCCTCGGTCACGAGCTCTCGGGCGTGGTGGCCGCGGTCGGCGCGGGCGTGGCGGAGCCGAGGATCGGCGACCGGGTCGTCGTGCTTCCGTACGAGAGCTGCGGTTCGTGCCGCTACTGCACCGAGGGTCGCGAGAACCTCTGCGTCACGGGCGGCCATCTCGGCAGCGTGATCGGGGTCCAGCGGCCCGGTGGGCTGGCGTCGACCGTGGTGGTGGCCGCTGGTTCGGTCGTGCCGTTGCCGCCGCGTGCGAGCCTCGAGCACGGGGCCCTGGCGGAGCCGGTGGCGGTGGCCTGCCGTGCGGCAGACCGGGTGCTCAGCGGCCCGGACGATCCGGTCGTGGTTGTCGGGACGGGCCCGATCGGCATCCTCGTCGCGCTGGTGCTGGCCGCGGGAGGACGCACGGCGGTGCGCGCTCTCGAGGTGAACCCCGCCCGCAGGGCCCGGGCTGCCGCTCTGGGGATCGACGTGGTGGATCCCGCCGAGGGCACGACCGCGGCTCTGCGGGGCCAGGACGTCGCGACGTTCGTCGACTGCACGGGAGCGCCTGAGGCGGTCGCGAGCCAGGTAGCCGCAGTCCGCCGAGGCGGCAGGGTCGTGCTCGTCGGCCTCGGCGCCTCAGTCGAGATCGACGCCGAGCAGACCATTCTCCGCGAGATCGAGGTGGTCGGCTCGGCGGGCTACGCGCGACGCGACTTCCATCGCGCTGTCGAGCTGCTCGCCTCGGGTGCCCTGCCCGCCGACGCCCTGATCACACGCGTCGCGCCCATCGCCGACGCCGACAACGTCTTCGCCGACCTGCGCGATCCCGCGACCACCCACATCAAGGTCCTGCTCCGGCACGACCATCGAGGAGACACGAGAGATGACTGATCCCGCACACGCCTCGACCCGGTTCGACGTGGTCGTGGTGGGGGCTGGCCTGGCCGGCCTCTACGCCCTGCACCGCTTCCGTGCCCGTGGCCTGTCCGTGCAGGTCGTCGAGGCAGCCCCCGACATCGGCGGCACCTGGTACTGGAACGCCTACCCGGGGGCCCGGTGCGACGTCGAGAGCATGGACTACTCGTACTCGTTCTCGCCGGAGCTGGACCAGGAGTGGACGTGGAGCGAGCTCTACCCCGCTCAGCCGGAGATCCTGTCCTACATCCACCACGTCGCCGACCGCTTCGACCTGCGGCGCGACGTGCGGCTCTCGACGACGGTGCAGCACGCGACGTACGACGAGGAGCGGTGCCGCTGGGCCATCGGGCTCGACGCGGGGGAGATCCTCGACGCGCAGTACGTCGTGTTCGCCACGGGCAGCCTCTCGGCTCCTCTCGACCCGCCGTTCGCGGGCTTCGACACCTTCGAAGGCGAGTGGTACCAGACGTCGCGCTGGCCCCGCCGGGAGGTGTCGTTCGAGGGCAAGCGCGTCGCGGTCATCGGCACGGGCTCGAGCGGGGTGCAATCCATCCCCGTGATCGCGGAGACGGCCGCCGAGGTCAGGGTGTTCCAGCGGACCCCGAACTTCAGCATCCCGGCTCGGAACCGCCCGCTCGATCCAGACGAGGTCGCGGCACGCAAGGCGGTCTACCCGGCTCACCGGCAGGCCCAGCGGAACTCCCCCAGTGGTGTGACCGTCGACGTCAACCCGCGCAGCGCGCACACCTATGCCCCTGCCGAGGCGCAGGCCGAGATGCGACGGCGCTGGGATGTCGGCGGGGCGCCGATCTTCAACGTCGCGTTCGTCGACACCATGACCGACATCGAGGCGAACACCTTGCTCGCCGACTTCGTGCGCGACCGGATCCGCGAGAAGGTCGAGGACCCCGCGACCGCGGAGCTCCTCGTGCCGACGGACCACCCGATCGCGGCGAAACGGCTGTGCTGCGACACGGACTACTTCGAGACCTACAACGCCGACCACGTGCACCTGGTCGACGTGCGCAGCAACCCCATCCGTCGGATCGTCCCCGCCGGGGTCGAGCTCGACGACGGGACGCTGCACGAGGTCGACACGATCGTCTACGCCGTCGGGTACGACGCGCTGTCCGGCGCTCTCGGGCGCATCGACATCCGCGGGACGGGGGGCCGGTGCCTCGCGGACGAGTGGCGCGACGCAGGCGGACCGACGACGTACCTGGGCCTCGCGGTCCACGGCTTCCCCAACATGTTCACCGTCACGGGTCCCGGGAGCCCCGCGGTGCTGGCGGTGATGATCGTCGCGATCGAGCAGCACGTCGAGTGGATCGACGACTGCCTCGCGCACCTCGCCGACCAGGGGCTCGGGGTCATCGAGGCGACCGAGGTCGCGCAGAAGGAGTGGACCGACCGGGTCGAGGACGTCATCCAGGGCACGGTGTTCCCCCTCGCGACGAACTCCTACTACGGCGGCGCGAACGTGCCGGGCAAGTGGCGCCGGATCCCGCTGTGGGCGGGCGGCCAGAAGGCGTACCGCGACATCTGCGACGAGGTCGCCGACAACGGGTACGAGGGGTTCACGCTGCGTCCGGCCCCGGAGGGGGCGTGACCGGGGTGGGGGCCGACGAGGCCCTGGGTGAGGTCGTCACCGATGCGGGTTTCCGTGCCGCCATGGGCCGCTTCGCCTCCGGCGTGACCGTGGTGACGACACGGGTGGCGGGGGAGGACCTGGGGGCGACGGTGAGCGCCTTCTCGTCGCTCTCGAACGACCCGCCCAGCGTGCTGGTCTGTCTCAACGCCTCGTCCGAGACGTGCCAGGGGGTCCAGGCCAGCGGCGCGTTCACGGTCAACGTCCTTGCGCGTGACCAGACCGACGTGGCGCTACGGCTCGCCGGCAAGGGGCGCGGCAAGCTCGACGGGATGCTCGTGGAGCGCTCGCCGCGTCTTGGCCACGCCGTGCTCAGCGGCAGCCACGCCACGATCGAGTGCGCGCTCACCCGTGCCGTGCCCTCAGGCACGCACGTCGTGCTGCTGGCGGACGTGTTGTCCATCCGGCTCGGGCAGCGGAGCAGACCCCTGACGTACCACGCCGGCGCCTTCGGGCGGTTCGTCGAGGAGCGCGGCTCCCGCGGTCGCGTCGTGCTGCCCGACTTCCACAGCCACGAGAGCGACCTGTGGTGACCCCGAGCGTCATCACGCTCATCCCCACCCGCAGCTCGACGACAAGGAGAACCCCATGCGCATCGTGAGCGACCACGGAGAAGTGCCGGCGCGCACCGTGCTCGAGGAAACCGGTAGCTTCGACGCATTCAGCATCGAGATACGTGTCCCTAGTCACACCTGGGTCGATCGTGACATCCTGTGCGAGCTCGCGGGGGACGCCGTCGACCGCGCGTGGCTGGACCGGCTCGACACGATGGTGGCGTACGCCGAGCGGCAGGGATGGGTCGACGATCGAGGGCGCATCCGCGCGCATCTCGAGGTCGTGCAAGCGGACGTCGTGGCGCAGGCCGGCTCGGGCACGGACTGACCGGGCAGAGGTGGTCGGTGCGAGATGAGTAGTGCGATGGTGAAGCGGGTGCTCCGCACCGACGATCGCGAGATCGCTGAGTCAACGGTGTCGAGCACGTACGAACCGAGCTCCATCGAGGTGGGGCCGCGGCAGGCGTTCGAGTTCACGTTGGACGCGGCGCAGCTGACCCACGTCGTCGCCGGCCGGCTCCACGTGCGCAAGCCGAGCCGGCTCCACGGCACGGAGGAGTCGGGGCAGTACCACGTGTGTCTGCCCCTGACCGGCAAGGTCATCTGCGCCGGAGCGACCGACGAGCCCGTGGCCATCGCGCCCGGGCGGGCCTCCGTCTGGGGTCCGGGGCAGGTCCCCGACACCATCTGGGCGGCCGGCACCACACTCATGTGCTTCATGGTGCCGCCCGAGGTGGTTGCCGCCGAGGCGCAGGCGCTGCTGGGCCGAGAGGTGGCGGCCCCGGTCGTGTTCGAGCCCAAGATGGACCTGACGTCGCCCGGCGGCCGCAGCTGGTGGCGGCTGGTGACCCTGCTCGCCGGTGAGCTCGAGGCGGACTCGGGCCTCATTCAGGAGGCGGTCACGCGTCATCACTTCGAGCGGCTGCTCGTGGAGGGCCTGCTGCTCGCGCACCAGCACTCCCTCAGTGACGTGTTGCAGCAGCGCTCGCGCAACTCGACCACGCGAGCCGTGGCCCGCGCGATCGAGCTGATCGAGGAGGACCCGTCCGCACCGTGGTCGGCGCTCTCGCTCGCGAGCCGGGTCCACATCAGTGTGCGCTCTCTCCAGGAGGGTTTCCGGCGCGAGCTCGACACGTCGCCGATGAGCCACGTCCGAGACGTGCGTCTGCGGCGGGTGCACGAAGACCTGGCGGCGTTGCCGCCCGGTCCGACGGTGAACCAGATCGCACAGCGATGGGGCTTCCTGCACATGGGCCGCTTCGCTGACCACTACCGACGGCGGTACGGCGAGCTGCCGTCAGTTAGTCGACGTCGCGCTGTCGTCGGCGACGTCTGAGACCCCCTGATCCGCGCTCCGGCGCCCGCACCCGACGGTGCGGGCGCCGGTCGCACGTCCGGGGTCGGTCCGCACGCGAGTCGTCTCGTGGCGCTGTATCCGAATTACGCGGGGTGTCCCGCCGCGCGTGTGGTGGCGGGCGGTTTCACAGGGCTCACACGCCGAAACGCGCAGACCTCCGCCGAGCGCCTGGACATCCATGATCATCGATCGCTTGACTCTGTGAGACGCAGGTCACACCGGCCGTCGACTCGGGACCTGGCCGCCCCATCCCCCGAACGAGGAGCAATGCCGTGACGTCTTCATCCCCCCGCCGCCGGGCCATCGCACTGGCGGCGTCCACTGCCCTGGCGGCGAGTGCCCTCGCGGCCTGCGGTACCGGCTCCGACTCGGCCGGTCCGCCCGCGTCCCAGGAGCAGCTCGACGCGGCTGCGGCAGCCGTGGAGCCCTACCGGTCGGCCCCGACGTCGATCGGCGCCGACGAGCCGGTCAGTGCGCCGCCGAGCGGCAACAAGACCATCGCCTTCCTCAGCTGCAACGTCGAGGTGTGCATCAAGTCGCAGGAGGCCGGCGTCGCGGCGGCCGAGGCGATCGGTTGGGAGGGCATCGCCATCCCGTTCGACGGCACGCCCGAGGACGTGCTCGAGAAGGTGCGCTACGCCATCGACCAGGGCGTCGACGGGATCGCCATCAACGGAGTGCCGAGTGCGACATTCGAGGCGGCGTACGACGAGGCCGAGGCAGCGGGCATCCCCATCGTGCTCGGTGCGAGCCCCGACGTCGCCGAGGGTCCGATCATCGCGGTGCAGGACGGCATCCCGGAGTTCACCACCGTGGGCGAGGTGCTCGGCAACTACATCATCGCGGACAGCGAGGGTGACGCGAACGTGCTGCTCTTCGAGATGGCCAACTTCCCCATCGGTCAGCAGATCATCGCCACGGCGGCCGAGACGATCGAGGAGAACTGTTCCTCGTGCAGCGCGAAGGTCGTCACGACGCAGGTCTCCGACATCGGTACGACCATGCCGAGCATCGTCGTCAGCGAGGTGCAGCGCAGCGCCGACGTCAACTACGTCGCCTTCGCCGACTCGGTGATGACGGGCGGCGTCGCTGCCAGCCTGCGCGAGGGCGGCGTGGCCGACCGGGTCCGCATCGTCGGCGCCAACGCCTCATCCGCGTCGCTGGAGAACGTCCGCAACGGCACGGAGCGCGGATATGTGCAGTTCTCGGTGACCTACTTCAACTGGCAGGCCGTCGACGCGTTCGTGCGGCACTTCAACGGCGACCCGCAGATCGAGCGTTGGGAGATGCCGCTGCGGCTCGTCACCGCCGAGACGGTCGAGGGCCAGTCCGAGGACGAGCTGCTCTTCGACCTCCCGGCCGACATGTCCGAGCAGTTCCTCGCCCTCTGGCAGCGCTGAGTCCTGGCCGACCCACCCGACAGGAGAGATCCATGACCGTCGTCGCCACCCCCGCGGCCGCGAGCCGCACCGCCGAGCCGGAGCCGCCTCGGCGTCGCACAGTGCGCTTCCTCAGCCTCAGCAACGTCAGCCTCCTCTTCATCTGGGCGATCCTGATCGTGACCTTCGGGCTCCTGGCGCCCGACACGTTCCTCACCGTCGACACCTTCCGCACCGTGCTGGCGGGCCAGGCCATCACCGCGATCATGGCGCTCGCGCTGCTCATGCCGATCGCGGCGGCGCAGTTCGACCTCTCCATCGCCGGGTCGATGGGGATGGGGATCGTCCTCGTCGCCACCTTCATGTCGAAGCTCGAGACGGGGGTCGCGACGGCCATGGGGCTGACGCTGATCGTCGGTGTCGCCATCGGTCTGATCAACGCGTTCATCGTGGTGCGGCTCAAGGTCAACTCGTTCATCGCCACGCTGGGCACCGGATCCGTCCTCGTGGCCGGGATCCAGTGGGTGACCGGCGGCCAGCAGATCGTCGCGGGCATCCCGACCACCTTCACCGATCTCGGGCGCCACGAGGTCTTCACGATCCCCCTGTCGGTGGTCTACATGTTCCTGATCGCCGGCGTCATGTGGTACGTCCTCGAGCTGCGCCAGACCGGGCGCTACCTCTACGCGATCGGATCCAACAAGGAGGCGGCGCGTCTCGCCGGCGTCCGGGTCGACCGGCTCACCACGATCGCGCTCGTCGTGTCCGCCGTCATCGCCACCATCGCCGGGATCGTGTTCGTGATGCGCATCGGGTCGGCCTCGCTCGACGCGGGCACGCCGTACCTGCTCCCGGCGTTCGCGGCCGCCTTCCTCGGCGCCACGCAGTTCCGGCAGGGCAATGTCAACGTGCTCGGCACCCTGGTCGCGGTGTACGTGCTCGCGACGGGCGTGAAGGGGGTGCAGCTGATCGGCGCACCCTTCTGGGTGGACGACCTCTTCAACGGGGTGGCGCTGATCATCGCCGTGGCGCTCGCGGTCCGCTCCGGGCAGCAGAAGGCGCTCGTGTGATGGGGGTCGGGGCGAGGGTCGCGCCGCTGCTCGAGATCACCGGGTTGAGCAAGACGTTCGCGGGCACGAAGGCGCTCGACGACGTGCGGTTCGAGGTGCGGGCCGGTGAGGTGCTCGGGCTGGTGGGACAGAACGGTTCCGGCAAGTCGACATTGATCAAGGTGCTGGCCGGCTACCACCGGCCGGACGGCGGGGCCACCGCCCACCTCGACGGGGAGCCGTTCGACCTCGGCGACGGCCCGACGGCGACGGAGGTCGGTCTGCGTTTCGTGCACCAGGACCTCGGGCTGGTGCCCTCGCTCGGAGCGCTGGACAACCTGGCGTTGGGACGTGGGTACCGCCGCTCCCGCCTGGGCACCATCGCGTGGCGGGCCGAGGCGACGGCGGGGCGCGCGCTCCTCGGCGACCTGGGTTACGACTTCGACCTCAGCCGGCCCGTCGCCCAGCTCCGCGCGTCGGAGCGGACGGGGATCGCCATCGCCCGTGCGGTGGGGGGATTCGAGCAGGGGGCCCGGGTGCTCGTGCTCGACGAGCCGACGGCCGCCCTGCCTGCAGCCGAGGCAGACCGGCTGTTCGAGGTCGTCCGCAGCGTCAACGAGGCGGGCGTCGCGATCGTGTACGTCTCCCACCGTTTCCCGGAGATCTTCTCGCTCTGCGACCGGGTCACCGTGCTGAAGGACGGCGTCCACGTCGCCACCCGGGACGTCGCGGACCTGACGGAGCCCGGCCTCGTGCGGCTCACCATCGGCCGGGACCTGGAGATGCCCGGAACCCGGCACACGACTGCCGCGTCGGACGAGCGGGACGGCTCCGTGCTGGTGCTGCGCGGTGTGGGCGGCGAGGGGGTGGAGCCGTTCGACCTCGACATCGCAGCCGGCGAGATCGTGGGGGTCGCCGGGGTCACCGGCTCCGGTCGGGAGTCGCTCGGGCGCCTGGTCTTCGGCGCCCTGCCCCGCACCGGGGAGGTGCTCGTCGGCGGTCGGCGGCTCGCCCGGGGTGAACCGGTGGAGTCCCTGGCTGCCGGAATGGCCTACGTGCCGGCGGACCGGCTCGCGAACGCGGCGTTCGTCGACATGACGCTGCGCGAGAACCTGACGATCGCCCGGCTCGGGGACGTGTACGGGCGGCGGGGGTTGCTGCGCGGTCGCGAGCGGGACGAGGTGACCCGATGGTTGACGGACCTCGAGGTCAAGCCGTGCGATCCCGAGGCGCGGCTTGCGACGCTCAGCGGCGGTAACCAGCAAAAGGTCATGCTCGCCCGCGCCCTGCGCCTGGGGCCTACGGCGATCGTGCTCGACGAGCCCACGCAGGGTGTCGACGTGGGGGCGAAGCAGACCATTCACGACATCGTGCGACGGGCCGCGCAGGCGGGGGCCGGGGTGCTCGTCATCGCCACCGAGTCGGAGGAGCTGATCGGCCTCTGTGACCGGGTCGCCGTGCTCGTCGGGGGGCGGTGCATCGGCACCGTCCGTACGGTGGGCCTGTCCGCGGACGACCTGACCGAGATGACGATGGGGACGGTCCGGGTCGGCGACACCGCAGCTGGGGATCCCGCCGGTCCCGCCGTCGCTCCGCTGGCGGTGAGGTCGTGACCCGGGCCGCGCTGGTCACCGGTGCGGCCGCGGGCATCGGACGGGCCGTCGCGCTGGGCGCAGCGCGGCGGGGGTTCGCCGTGGTCGCAACCGACGTCGACCGAGCCGGGCTGGGCAGCCTGCGTGACGAGCTCGTCGCGGGCGGCCACATGGTCGACGTGCTGGCCGGCGACGTCGCGGTCGCTGCTGACGTGGAGGCGGTGGTCGACCTGGCGTTCACACGTCATGGCCGCATCGACCTCCTCGTGAACAACGCAGCCATCGAGGCCACCGGCTACGCCTGGAGCACCTCGGAGGCGCAGTGGCGGCGCATGCTCGAGGTCAACGTGCTCGGTGTCGTGCACGGGTTGAGCGCGGCCGTGCCCCGCATGCTCGAACAGGGCGGTGACCCGGCAGCCGTCGTCAACGTCGCGTCGTTGGCGGCACTCGCCTCCGGCCCGGTTCGGCAGGCGGCGTACAACGCCAGCAAGCACGCCGTGCTGGGGTTGAGCGAGTGCTTGCGACTGGACCTCGACGAGGTGGGTTCCGACATCGGGGTGCACGTGGTGCTCCCCGGGCCGGTCGACTCCGGGATCTTCGACGTTGCGGTGGCCGCCGACACGGCGTCGGACGCCTACCGGGAGGAGCTCAGCTCGTACGTCCGCGCCGAGGGCCTCTCGACGGAGGCCGCCGCTGACGCGCTGTTCGGGGGTGTAGACGCGGGCAGCTTCTGGATCACCACCCATCCCGGACTGTTCGCGACGTTCGCCGACCGCCGCGCCCGGTTGTTGACCGAGCAGGAGCGACCTGTCGCGATACCGATCGGCACCCGCGGTTGAGCGACCTCACCCCGGCTGCGCCGTCACGATCCCTTCGCCCGCGGCCCACGCGGTGATGTCGCGTCGCTCGATCGCGGCGGCGATGAGGTCCGGGAACGCCTCGGGCGTGCACGCGAACGTCGGCACGCCGAGGCCGGCGAGCGCGGAGGCGTGGTCCTCGTCGTACGCGGGTGCGCCGTCGTCGCTCAGCGCCAGCAGTGCGACGACCGTGACGCCTGACGCCACGAGACGCGCGCAGCGCGCCAGCATCTCCTCGGCGATGCCGCCCTCGAACAGGTCGCTCAGCAGCACGAGCACCGTGTCGGTGGGCCGTTCGATGCGGCTATCGCAGTAGGCCAGGGCGCGGTTGATGTCCGTGCCGCCGCCGAGCTGCACCCCGAAGAGCACGTCGACGGGGTCGTCCATGTCGTCGGTGAGGTCGACGACCTCGGTGTCGAAGACGACCAACCGGGTCGCGACGGAGCGGAGGGAGGCGAGGACGGCGCCGTACACGGACGCGTAGACGACGGACGGCCCCATGGAGCCGGACTGGTCGACGCACAGCACGATCTCGCGCTCGAGCTGGTGCGCGCGGCGCGCGTGGCCGACGAGCCGCTCGGGCACGACGGTGCGGTGCTCGGGGAGGTAGTGCTGCAGGTTCGCCGCGATCGTGCGGCCCCAGTCGATGTCGGCCGGGCGGGGGCGGCGGCTGCGGGCGGCCCGGTCGAGCGCCCCGGTCACGGCCTGCACCGTCCGCGCGCGGATCCGTTCCTCGATCTCGTCGACGACGGTGCGCACGACCCGGCGGGCCGTCTGCTTCGAGTGCTCCGGGATGACGCCCCGCAGCCCCATCAGCGTGGTGACGAGATGGACGTCCGGCTGCACCGCCTCCATCAGCTCCGGCTCCGCCAACAGCTCACGGAGGCCCAGCCGCTCCATGGCGTCGACCTGCAGCACCTGCACGACGGAGCTGGGGAAGTAGGTGCGGATGTCGCCCAGCCAGCGAGCGACCCGCGGGGACGAACCGCCGAGGCCGCCCGTCCGCGAGCGGGAGCCGGAGCGCTCGCCGTACAACGCCTCCAGTGCCTCGTCCCGCTTCACGTCGTCGGCGGACAGCTCGACCCCGCCGTCGGCGCCGAGCACCTCGTCGGACGGTGCCCCGAGCACCAGCCGCCACCGCGTCCGCGCGTCGCGCTCGCTCATGCGACCGCCCCTCCCAACAACCGCGCCACCCCGGCCAGGACCGGCGCGGCAGCCTCGACGTCGAGAGCGAGGCCGCCGGACGCAGCGCCGGATCGGGGCCCCCGCCCGATGCCCCGCGCCACGGCCCGCCGCTCGGCGGCGGAGAACCGCGCGAACGTGCGTCGCAGCAGCGGCAGCAGGTCGTCGAAGACGGCGTCGGCGGTGCCGGCCATCCAGTCGTCGAGGATCCGCAGCAGGTCGTCGTCGTGGAGCAGCACGGCCGCGTCGCCGGCGAGGAAGCCGTCGAGCCACGCGGCCGCCGCCGGCGCGGGCGCTGCGGTCGACAGGCGCCGGGCCATCCGCTCCGCCGCGGTGGACGGCACGACCACGCCCGCGTCGAGCAACAGCCGGTTGGCCCGACCACCGACGGAGCCGTGCACGTTCTCGTCCGCGGCGAGCCCGACCAGTGCCTCCTGCCACGGCCGCCGCAACGCCTCGTCGTCGAGCAGCGTCACGCCCTCGTCGCA
Source organism: Nocardioides alkalitolerans (assembly GCA_038184435.1). Taxonomy (NCBI): domain Bacteria; kingdom Bacillati; phylum Actinomycetota; class Actinomycetes; order Propionibacteriales; family Nocardioidaceae; genus Nocardioides; species Nocardioides alkalitolerans. The sequence continues at coordinate 4,257,856 of CP116227.1, forward strand.
GGTCTCGATCGCGCGACGGGCCCGCGCCGCCGCGTCGTCGTCGAGGCTCGCGCAGGCGGCCCGCAGGCCGACGGAGGCCCGCACGACCACCGTGCCGAGCAGCCCGGCGACGCGGGTCGTGTCGGCGCCACGCACGTCGCCGTACCGCCGAGTCCGCGCCAGCGGCCCCACGCTCTCCGCGAGCGCCAGCGCGTCGTGCTGGTGGGTCGTGCGCTCCGCGAGAGCATCGACCACCGCGGCGAGTCCCGCCGGCAGGTCGGCGAGCAGGCAGGCCTCGACGAGGTCGCTGAGCGCCGGCAGGTCGGGGGCGGCCGCGGCGTCCTCCGCCACGGTGCGGGCCGCCGCGTCGGCGACCGTCGTGCCGCGCAGGCCCGCGTCGACGAGGGCGACGGCGAAGCCGGGATCCCACTGCAGCCGCCAGGCCTCCTTGAAGGTGCCCGTCGTGCGGCCGGCGTCGATCGGCGTGCCCCAGGCGACGCCGAGCAGGCGCAGCCGGTGCAGCAGCGCCGAGCGGGCGCGGCCGTTGGGCGTGCGCAGGTCGAGCACGGTCTCCGTCACCGACGCGCTCGGCTTGAGCCGCACGGCGCGCTGCTGGCGCGCGAGATCCGCGGCCACCGGCGCCATCGGCACGTGCTCGGGCACCTCGCCCAGCCGCTGGCCCACGACCACCTGCTCCTCGACGAGCTGCAACGGCACGGCCGAGCCCTCGCACAGCACCGTCAGCACCGCGTCCTGCAGCTCCGCGAGCCCCGCCGACGGGCGACCGCGCATGACCGCCAGCTCGTCGGCCAGCCGCGTGGCCTCCACCAGCGAGGCGGGCGGGGCGTCGATCCCGGCGGTCCGCAGCGCCCGGGCGACGGCCACCATCCAGGCCGGCACCACACCGTCCCGGTCGCGGTCGGCCCAGGTGAAGAGGTGGTCGTACCAGCCCGGCGAGCCGACACCCGCGCCGTACCCGCTCGTGAACTGCAGCCGCCCGTGCGTCCACGGCACCCACGTGACCGCCACCTTCGTGCGCGGCAGGCGCGCGAGGAGCCGGTTGTCGTGCGCAGCCGCCGGGAAGTCGGGCAGGTGCAGCGCCGGGGCGTGGAACGCACCGCACACGAACGCCACCCGCTCGTGCCCCTCCTTGAACGCCGCCCGCACGACCCGGCGCATCGCCGCCTCCCGCCGGGCGTTCTCGCGGTCCTCCTCCGGGTGCTCGGCGCGGTGCGCGTCGCGCACCTCCGTCACCGCCTCCCGCAGCAGCGCGAACCGGTCGAGCACGCTCCCCGCGGCGTCGGGCAGCTCGACGGCGTCCTCCCACCAGCGCTCGGGGTCGTCGTACCCGGCCGTGCGGGCGAGCGTGCCGATCACGTCGGGGTACGACGCGGGCTGGGCGTCCTCCGGGGCTTCCGGGGCCAGCTGGTGGACGGCGGGCAGGTCGGCGAACCGCACCGGTACGCCGCGGGCGACCGCCCAGCGCAGCGCGACCCACTCGGGGGAGAACGCGGCGAACGGGTAGAACGACGCCCGGCGCGGGTCGTCCGCGGCGTACACGAGCGCCGCCACCGGCGGCACGAGCCCGGGGTCGGCGACGTGGGCCACCAGCGGGTCGAGCTCCGGGCAGCCCTCGACCACGACGAGGTCGGGCTGCAGCTCCTCCAGCGCGGCCCGCACCGCGCGGGCCGAGCCCGGGCCGTGGTGGCGGACGCCGAGGGGGACGAGGACGCTCGTGGTCACGGGAGGGACGCTCAGCCCAGCTCGCGGCACGCGCGGTAGAGGTCCGCCCACGCGGGGCGGTCGCGCACGACAGTCTCGAGGTACTCCTGCCACACGATGGCGTCCGCCACCGGGTCCTTCACCACGGCGCCGACGAGGCCCGCGGCGACGTCGGCGGCGCGCACGACCCCGTCGCCGAAGTGCGCCGCCAGCGACAACCCGTTGGTCATCACGGAGATCGCCTCGGCGGTCGAGAGGGTCGCCGACGGCGACTTCAGGCTCGTGCGGCGGTCGAGCGTCGAGCCCGAGCGCAGCTCGCGGAACACCGTCACCACGCGCTCGATCTCGCTGGGCGCCCCGGTCCCTCCGTCGAGGTCGGCGGGCAGGCCGAGCGACCGGCCCAGCGCGGCGACCCGGCTGCGCACGATGTCGACCTCCTGCTCGACGCTGTCGGGCAGGGGCAGCACGACGGTGTTGAACCGCCGCTTCAGCGCCGACGACAGGTCGTTGACGCCCTTGTCGCGGTTGTTGGCCGTCGCGATCACGTTGAAGCCCGGCCGCGCCTGCACCTCGGTGTCGAGCTCGGGCACCGGCAGCGTCTTCTCCGACAGGATCGAGATGAGGGCGTCCTGCACGTCGGCCGGGATGCGCGTCAGCTCCTCGATCCGCACCAGGGCGCCGGTGCGCATCGCCCGCATCACGGGGCTCGGCACGAGGGCCGCCTCGGACGGTCCCTCGGCGAGCAGCCGCGCGTAGTTCCACCCGTAGCGCAGCGCCTCCTCCGCCGTGCCCGCCGTGCCCTGCACGACGAGGGTCGAGGTGCCGCTGATCGCCGCCGCCAGGTGCTCACCGACCCAGGTCTTGGCCGTGCCGGGCACGCCGAGGAGCAGCAGCGCCCGGTCGGTCGCCAGCGAGGCGACCGCGATCTCGACGAGGCGCCGCGACCCGACGTACTTCGGGCTGATCACCGTCCCGTCCGGCAGCTCGCCGCCGAGCAGGTACGTCGTCACCGCCCCCGGCGACAGCTGCCAGCTCGGCGGGCGCACCCGGCCCGTGTCGGCGTCGTGGGCCCGCAGGGCGGCGAGCTCGTCGGCGTACGCCTGCTCGGCGTGGGGGCGCAGCACCTCGGGGGTCTCGGGACTGCCAGGGGTCGTCGTCATCGCAGGGCCTCGCTGATCGTGCGTCGGAAGGACAGGAGCTGCAGGGCGGTCGAGAGGGCCCGACCGGTGGTCTCGGGCAGGTCGGTGCGCACCAGGTCGGTGAGCCGCTCGAGCGTCGCCGGCGGCGCGTCGACGAGCGCGTCGCGCAGGTGGTGGACCACGCCGGTGGGCAGCACGAGCCGCGGCGGCGGCACCCGGTGCAGCGCCTCCACCGCCTCGCGGGCCAGCCCGGGGTCGGCGGGGACGGGCAGGGCGGCGAGCAGGTCGCGGAGGTCCTGCAGGTCACCGGCGCCACGGCAGCGGGCGAGACCGGAGCCGAGGTGCTGCGTGCGCTCCTCCATCGGGAGCACCGGGAGCAGCCCCGCGGGACGGCCCTCCACGGCGATCACCGCCCGCGCCCAGGCGACGTCGCGGCGCAGCAGCACCGCGCGCCGCACGGCGTCGCGCAGGGGGTCGGGGAGGCGTTGGTACGTCGCGGCCTCGTCCACCCCGGACCCCGTGGTCAGCACGGAGAGCGGGGCGCCGGCCACCATCGTCGCGAGCCACCAGTCGTGGCGGGAGGTGCCCCGCGGGGGAGGGGTGAGCCCGTCGCGCACGCCTGCGTCGTCGGGATCGGGCGGGGTCGCGAGGTCGAGACGCCGGCCGAGGATCCCGCTCCGGGAGAGCAGCGGCGCGAGCCGGTCGGCCATCCGCTGGGCGCGCCGTGAGGTGGGCAGCCCGTCGAGCAGGGCCTGCGCGAGACCCCGCACGCGCACCGACCGGTCGTCGAGCGCCCGCTCCAGCAGGGGGTCGTCGGAGTCCGTCAGCGCCGTGCCGAGCGCCTCGAGGTGCCGGGTGCGCTCGTCGACCGGGTCGTTCGCCCACGTGGACGCGACCAGGTCCGCCGCCCTCGCTCGTTCCGCGGGGTCGGTCGACGCGCGGAGGTCGAGGAGCAGTGCGAGGCGCGCCGGCGCGGGGAGATGGGGCCACGCCGCCGGGTCGGGCCGCGTGTCGGGGGTCCCGCCGGGCGACACCGGGGTCCCGTCGTCCGTCAGCATCGCTCCCCAGCCCGGGTGCAGCGCGGCGAGCCAGCGTCCGCGCTCGTCGAGCACGGGCCGCAGCGGCGCCCGGAGCGCCGGTGACGTCCGCGCACGCTCCAGCAGCACCGGCAGCAGGTCGTGGGGCACGTGCACGCCACGCGCCGCGGCGCACTCGAGCCAGTGGGCGACGAGCACGTCCCGCTCGGCCGCCGGCACCGGCGCCGGTCGCGCGTGGAGCAGCTCGAGCAGCTGCCGGGCGCGGGGCGACGGCGAAGCGAGGGCGTCGGCGGGCGCCGGAGCGGGGGCACCCACCGGTTCCTCGGGAGCGTCGGGCGGCCCCACGGACCGGAGCGCCGCCAGCACGGTCGCCGCGTCGAGGAGCCGGGTGCCGGAGTCGGCCGCGGTCCCCGACGTCGGCGCCGTGCCGCCCAACGCCGCCGGCAGCTCCGGCGCCGCACGCCGGCCGCTGCCCAGGATCGCGGCGGCGACGACGCCGTCGGCCCAGTCCGCCACGGTGTCCGGCGCGCTCACAGCCCCACCACCCCGTCGCCCGTGCCGACGGCCAGCACCCGCAGCACGCCGTCCTGCAGCTCGCCGAACAGATCGGCGGGGTGGCCTCCGGTGCGGGCGAGCAGGGACCAGACGGCGCTCGTGGCCTCCTCCTCGTCGGCCCCGGTCGCCACCCCCGGCACCGTGCGGCCCGTGGCGTCGACGACGGTGACGGCCCCGGTGGTGTCGGCGTCCGGCCCCGGGACCACCCGTGCGTCGCGGACGACGGCGGGCACGCGCCGTACGAAGGGGTTCGCGGCCAGCGCTGCGGTGCGGTGCGCCCGGGCGGCGGCCAGGTCGCCGCCCCCGGGGAGCCGGCCGAGCTCGCCGGCGGCCACGGGCTCGGTGACGAGGAGGGCGCGCCGCGGGTCGTGGCCGGGATAGAGCGCGAGGGTGACCTCGAGGCGGCTGCCGACGGTGCGGGCCACGGGCATCGGGGCGCCCCGCGCCGTGAAGTCGAGCACCTGCACGACGTGGCCGGAACGCTCGCCGTGGAGCCAGGTGCGCTGCTCGAGCAGGCCGCCGTCGGTCAAGCGGTGGGCGCCGAGCACGGCCCAGACGTCGGCGACGGTCTCGCCCGCGCGCACCTCCTCGGTCGCCCAGGCCCAGCCGACGACGGTGCGGAGGTCGGCCGCGGTGGCCTCGTCGAGGTCGGCGCGGCGGCGCCAGGCCCGCACGAGCAGCCACCAGCGCCCGAGGACGTCGACCGTGTGCTCGGCCCAGTCGGGGCGGTGGCGGACGGTGCGGCCGAGGGCCCGCACCTCCTCGGCGACACCGGGCAGCTGGGCGTCCACGAGCCGCGCGGCGGCGGACTCCCACCAGGTCAGGTCGCGCTGCCGGGCGGCGGCGATGCCCGTGCGGGCGAGGTCGGTGAGCCAGACGGCGAGCTCCTCGACGCCCGCGTCCATCCGCGCGAGGCGCTCGTCGCGCCGCTTGGCTGCCGCCTCCGCCCGCGCGGCGAGCGTCGCCGGGTCGACCGGGACCTCCGAGCCGGCCTCCGCGGCCGCGCGCGACGCCGCCCGCTCCGCCCGCTGCCGCGCCCACGCGGCGGCCTCGTCGGGGGCGCCTGCCCCGGGCTCGAGGTCGCCCGCCGACCACCGCATCAGCAGCGCCAGGGCGTGCTTGCAGGGGAACTTGCGGCTCGGGCACGAGCAGCGGTACGCGGGACCGCTCAGGTCGACGCTCACCTGGTAGGGCGTCGTGCCCGAGCCCTGGCACTTGCCCCACACGAGCGTGGCGCTGACACCGCAGTCCGACCACGACCCCGGAGCGGTCAGCCGGCGCGCCGCCGCCAGCGACGCGGCGTCGGGCGCCGCGCCGCGCACGCGCTCGAGCGACCAGCGCTCGGCGGGGGCGTCCGCAGCCTCGGGGGTGGTCATCGCCCGCCATCCTGTCGCATCCCACCGACACCTGCGGGGTACCGGGCCCGGTCCCCACCCGTCCACACCACGGGCGATCCCCACGAACGGAGCAGAGATGTCCCACCACGACCCCGCCGAGGGCACCGCGAAGGTCGCCGAGCTCGTCGAGCAGGCGCGCATCGCGATGCTCACGACGATGACGAGCGACGGCACGCACGTGAGCCGGCCGATGGCGCTGCAGGAGGTGGAGTTCGACGGCGACCTCTGGTTCTTCTGCCACGACGACTCCGCGAAGGTCGCCGAGGTGCGGGAGCACCCGCAGGTGAACGTCGCGTTCTCCGACCCGAAGCACGCGGCGTGGACGTCGCTGTCCGGCACGGCGAGCATCGTGCAGGACCAGGCCAAGGCCCGCGAGCTGTGGTCGCCCGCGCTCGAGGTGTGGTTCCCGGACGGCCTCGAGACCCCGACGCTGGCACTGCTGAAGGTGCACGTGGCGACGGCCGAGTACTGGGAGTCCTCGTCGTCCCGCGTGCGCCGCCTCGTCGGCAGCGTCCGGGCGGCCGTCACGGGAGACCCCGGTAAGTTCCCCGCAGAGAACGAGACGACCGTCCTGGAGGACCGATGACCAGCTTCCGCCCCACCCGCCTGGTGTCCGCCGCGACGGCGGCCTACGGCGTCTACGCGCTCGCCAAGCCGAGCCACCTGCCCGACGCCCTCGGCATCCGCGGGGGCGAGCGCGCGTCGTACGAGGGCCTCGCGAAGACCTACGGCGTCCGCGACCTCCTCATCAGCACCGCGGGCATCGTGGGCGGGCAGCGCCTGCGCCGGCTCGCGCTGGGCGCGCGCATCACCTCGGACGTCGTCGACTGCCTGCTGCTCAACCAGAAGCTGTCGGACGGCGGCGCCCGCAAGAAGGCCACCGCCGTCACGCTGGCGTGGGCCGCGCTCAACACGTCGGTGCTCGTGGCGGACGTCAAGAAGGGCTGACGCGGGGCTCCCGGGGGAGCGGGCCGGTGCGCGACTCCCTCGACCTCCTGCTCGACGCCGCGGGCGAGCACGCCGTGCGCGAGGAGTGGGACCACGTGGCCGCGGCGGGCGTCCCGGGGGCCGGGGTACGCCGCGACGCCGGCCACGCGCCCCACCTGACGGTCGCGGAGCGCGACGAGGTCCCGGCCGACGCCGACGCGACGCTCGACGCGCTGGTGGCGCACCTGCCCCTGACCCTCCACCTCGGCGCCCCGCTCGTGCTCGGGGCGCCGGGGCGTCGCGTCGTCGCCCGCGTGGTCGCGCCGACCCCGGAGCTGCTGACCCTCCACGCCGAGGCGGCGCGGCTCCTCGAGGGGGGCGGGTCCCGGGGCGGCCCGCCGTGGTCGGTGCCGGGCCGGTGGGTGCCCCACCTGACGGTGACGGGTCGGCTGACCGACGACCAGGTCGCGGCGGCGCTGGGGGCGCTGGGTGCGCCGTACGAGGTCGTGGGGGCGCGGCTGCGGCGGTGGATGCCCGGGACCCGGACCCTGCGCGACCTCGGAAGCAGGCAAGGCTAACCTAAGCGCGCTCTGCTCCCGCCCCCGAAGGGCCGCCATGACCGCCGTCCTCGCTCCACCGCCTGCGCCCACGCGCGAGCGGCCGTCGCCGTCGCTCGGACCCCGGCGCGCGGCCGGCCTGGTCGTGCTGCTCGCGGCGCTCGTCGTCGCGACGGCCGCGAGCCTCGCGTTCGGGGCGAACCCGCTCCCGTTCGGGGCGGTCTGGGACGGCCTCCTCGCCCAGGACGACACCGAGGCGTCGCTCATCGTGTGGGAGCTGCGCATCCCGCGCACCGTCGCCGGGATCGTCGTCGGCGCCGCCTTCGGGGTGGCGGGCGCGCTCATCCAGGCGCTCACCCGCAACCCGCTCGCCGACCCCGGCATCCTCGGCGTCAACGCCGGCGCCGGGTTCGCCGTGACGCTGGGCGTCGGCGTCTTCGGGGTGGCGAGCGTGTCGGGCTACGTCTGGTTCGCCTTCGTGGGCGCCGCGTTCGCGACGGGGCTCGTCTACCTCATCGGGGCGGCCGGTGGTGGTGGTGCCTCGCCCATCACCCTCGTGGTCGCGGGCGTCGCGCTCGCGGCGGTGCTGGGCGGCGTGCAGCAGTTCCTCACACTCATCGACCCCACGACCTTCGACCGGCTGCGCAGCTGGGGGGTCGGCACCATCGACAGCACCAGCCTCGACGACACCGTCGCCGTGCTGCCGTTCCTCGCGGTGGGCCTCGTCGTGGCGCTCGCGCTGTCGGGGGCGCTCAACGCGGTAGCGCTCGGCGACGACCTCGCCACCTCGCTCGGCACGAACATCCTGCGCACCCGCATCCTCGGGATCGTCGCGGTCACGCTGCTGGCGGGCGGCGGCACCGCGCTGACCGGCGGCATTGGCTTCGTCGGCCTCATGGTGCCGCACGTGGTGCGCTGGTCCACCGGGCCCGACCAGCGCTGGGTGATCGCCTACTCCGCCGTCGCCGCCCCCGTGCTCGTGCTCGTCGCCGACGTCCTCGGGCGCGTGCTGGGCCGGCCCGGCGAGATCCAGGTGGGCATCGTGACGGCCGTGATCGGCGCCCCCGTGCTCATCGCGCTCGTCCGCCGCCAGAGGGCGAGCGGGCTGTGAGCGCCGTGGAGCCCCGTACGGCGCGGGTCGACTTCGGCTACACCACCGGCACCCTGCGGGGCGGGTTCTTCTCCTTCCGCTTCCCGGTGCGGGTCGTCGCCGTCTCCGCCGCCCTGGCCCTCGTCGCCGCCGCGCTGGGGATCGTCGCGCTCACCCTCGGCGACTACCCGTTGAGCGTCGCGGAGGTCGTGCGCGCCGTCGGCGGCGGCGGCGAGCGGTTCCAGCGCCTGGTCGTGCTGGAGTGGCGGATGCCGGTCGTGCTCGCGGCCCTCGTCTTCGGCGCCGTGCTCGGCATCGGCGGCGCGATCTTCCAGTCGCTCACCCGCAACCCGCTCGGCTCGCCCGACGTCATCGGGTTCGACGCAGGGTCCTACACCGCCGTGGTCGTCACGATCCTCGTGCTCGGCACCCGCGACTACTGGTCGCTCGCCGGGGCTGCCGTCGTCGGCGGCATCCTCACGGCCGTCGTGGTCTACGTGCTCGCCTACCGCCGGGGCGTGCAGGGGTTCCGGCTCATCATCGTGGGCATCGGCGTCTCCGCGATGCTGGGCTCGGTCAACAGCTACCTCATCACCCGAGCCGACCTGCAGGACGCCATGGCGGTCGGCTTCTGGGGCGCCGGGTCCATCGCCCGCGTCACGTGGACCTCGATGGTCCCGGTGCTCGTGGGCTTCGCCGTCGTCGTCGCGGCCGCCGCCGCACTGGCCCCGTCGCTGCGGCGCCTCGAGCTGGGCGACGACGCCGCGGTCACCCAGGGCACGCGCGTCGGGCTCGTGCGGCTCGCGCTCATCGTCGTCGGCGTCGCGACCACCGCCCTCGTCACGGCCGCCGCCGGACCGCTCGGCTTCATCGCCCTCGTCGCGCCCCAGCTCGCCCGCCGGCTGACCCGCTCGCCGGGCGTCAGCCTCCTCGGGGCGGCCGCCATGGGCGCCACGCTCCTCGTGAGTGCCCACCTCCTCTCCCTCGTCGTCGCGAGCGCCTACCGGCCGGTGCCGGTCGGGCTGATCACCGTGTGCGTCGGCGGGCTCTACCTGATCTGGCTGCTGGTCCGCGAGGCCCGCCGCCAGGCCGTGACCTCCTGAGACGGAACGGACCCATGACGACGACCACCGGCACCAGCGCGACCACCCACGGGCCCCGCCTCGCCGCCGAGAACGTCACGATCGGCTACGACAAGCGGACCATCTCGCGCGACCTGACCGTCGGCATCCCCGACGGCTCGTTCACCGCGATCATCGGCCCCAACGCCTGCGGCAAGTCGACGCTGCTGCGCTCCCTGGCGCGCATCCTCACGCCCACCGCGGGCCGGGTGCTGCTCGACGGCCAGGACATCTCCCGCTACCGCTCCAAGGAGGTCGCGCGGCGGCTCGGTCTCCTCCCGCAGACCTCCCTGGCCCCCGACGGGATCCGGGTCGCGGACCTCGTCGCGCGCGGACGCGCGCCGTACCAGTCCCTCATCCAGCAGTGGCGCCCCGAGGACGAGGCCGCGGTCGCGGCCGCGATGGCGGCGACGCGCACCGACGTGCTGTCGGGTCGCTACGTCGACGAGCTGTCGGGCGGCCAGCGCCAGCGGGTCTGGGTGGCGATGCTGCTCGCGCAGGAGACGCCGACCCTGCTGCTCGACGAGCCGACGACGTTCCTCGACATCGCGCACCAGTACCAGCTGCTCGACCTGCTCGGCACCCTCCACGGGCAGGGCAAGACGATCGTGGCGGTGCTCCACGACCTCAACCAGGCGGCGCGGTACGCCGACCACCTCGTCGTGATGAAGGACGGCGACGTGGTGACGACGGGGGCACCCGCCGAGGTGCTGACGGCCGCCCTGGTCGAGGAGGTCTTCGACCTCCCGTGCGTCGTGGCTCCCGACCCGGTGGTGGGGACGCCCTCGGTCTTCCCGCTGCCGACGGGCGGCGCTGCGGGCTGACCCGGGGCCGACCCCGTGCAGAATGTCTGCCCGTGACGTCGATCGGGTGGCCGCTGCGCGTGGTGCGCGGTGGCGTGCTCACGACGGTCGCCCTGCTCGCCGGCGCGGGCGGGCACGCGCTCGCCGGTGGCGCCCTCCCGGGCCTGCCGGTGCTCGGCGGGCTGCTCGTGGTGCTCACGCCCGTCGCCGCGCTCCTCGTCGGCCGCCGGGTCGACGCCCTCCAGGCCGGGCTCCTGCTCGTGCTCGGCCAGGCGGTCGTGCACCTCGCGCTCATGGTGAGCGCGGACGGGGCCCACCACGGGGTCCACGACGGGATCCAGCACGGGGGCCACGGCGCCACCCCCACCATGCTGCTCGCCCACCTCGTCGCCGCGGGGATCGGCGGGCTCTGGCTGGCCGCGGGCGAACGCGCCCTCTGGACGGTGCTCGACCTCGCCCTGGTGCGCCTCGTCGCGGTCCTCGCGCTGCGGCGTCCCCTGCCGGTGCCGGGCGCTGCCCGCGTCGTACCGGCTCCTGAGCCCCCCGCCCTCCGCGACCGTGCGGAGCGCCGCCGCCTCCCCGCCCGCGCGCCGCCGCGCGCCGGCGCGTTCCCCGCCTGAGGGGGAGCGCGCCACCGACGCGCCATCGCGGTCGGGCTGCTCGAGGAGCGGTCCGCCGCTCCGTCGTCGTGCCCGAGGAGGCATGTCCGCATGACCCAGCAGCTGACCGATCGACCGACCCCGCCACCCCCATCGACCCCGTCCCGCAGCTGGCGCCCGCTCCTGCTGCGCCTGCACTTCTACGCCGGCGTGCTCATCGCGCCGTTCCTGCTCGTCGCCGCCGTCAGCGGCGCCCTCTACGCCGTGACGCCGCAGGTGGAGAAGGTGGTGTACGACGACGTGCTCACCACCGACTCCCGCGGACCGGCCCTGCCGCTCGAGGCCCAGGTCGCCGCCGCCCGCGAGGTCGAGCCCGACCTGCCGCTCGTCGCCGTCCGGCCCGCGCCCGAGGAGGGTGCGACGACCCGCGTCATGTTCGACGCGGGCGAGGCCGCGACCTCCCGCACCCGCGCCGTCTTCGTCGACCCGGTGACGGGGGAGACGCAGGGGGAGCTGACGGCGTACGGCACGTCGGGCTCCCTGCCGCTCCGCACCTGGGTGAGCGAGCTGCACCGCAGTCTGCACCTGGGGGACACCGGGCGGCTCTACTCCGAGCTCGCCGCCTCCTGGCTAGCCGTCGTCGCGCTCGGCGGCCTCGCCCTGTGGTGGACCGGACCGCAGCGGCGCAACCGCGACGCCCGCCGCGTGCGCGGCAGCACCGGGCGCGCTCGCACCCGCGCCGTCCACGGCCTGCTCGGCACGGTGATCGCGGTCGGGCTGCTCGGGCTGTCGGCGACCGGCCTGACGTGGTCGCAGCACGCCGGCACCCACGTCACCGAGCTGCGCACCGCGCTCGACTGGACCACGCCCGCGGTGGTCAGCGACCTCACCGAGCCGCACGCGGGGGCCGACGAGCACGCGCACCACCACGGCGGTCCGAGCGAACCCGGCGACGCGGCCGGGGTGGATGCCCCCGGCGTCGGGTGGCAGGCCGCCTGGGACGCCGCCCGCGCCGAGGGCCTCACCGCGGCGGTCGAGATCAAGCGGCCGAGCACCGCCACAGCGACGTACGTCGTCTCCGAGATCGATCGCTCCTGGCCGGTGCAGGTCGACGCGGCCGCCGTCGACCCGGCGTCGGGGGAGGTGGTCGACGTGGTGCGCTTCGACGACTACCCGTTCATGGCGAAGCTCGCCCGCTGGGGCGTCGACGTCCACATGGGCTCGCTGTTCGGCCTCGCCAACCAGGTGGCGCTGCTCGGCCTCGGCCTCGCGATCGTGGTGATGGTGGTGAGCGGCTACCGCATGTGGTGGCTGCGCCGCCCGACCCGCGGGGACCGCTGGGCGATGGGCCGTCCCGTACGGCGCGGGGCCTGGCGCTCGGCGCCGCCGGCGGGCCTCGCCGCGCTCGGGGTCGTGGCCGTCGCCGTCGGCTGGTTCCTGCCGCTGCTGGGCCTCAGCCTGCTGGCGTTCCTCGTGGTGGACCTGGCGCTGGCGGCACGGGCTCGCGCCGCCTGAGTCACCGGTCGGGGTCCGGGGGCTCGGGCGGCGGGCGGTGGTCGGCGAGCGCGCCCGTGTTCGCCACCACCGCCGCGGCGGGCGGGATGACCGCGGCGACGACGCACATCGCGATGGCCAGGGGCACCGACCAGTGGCGGACCACGAGGCCGGCCAGCACGAAGAGCGTGAGGCAGGCGCCCATCATCCACGCGTAGGCCCGCTTGCGGCCGTCGGTGATCGCCACGTCACCACCGTACGCCGGTTCCCTTCACGACCCGTGCCGGACGGACCCCTGACCGTGACGCCCGCGAAACACGTCCGCAACGCTTGCACTGTTCACTCGTCGTAGACAATGATTCACAGCAGTGAACAAGTGGAGGTTCCCGCCATGACCGATCTCGCGACCCTCGCGGAGAAGGCCGGCACGACGTTCATCCTGGCGCTCTTCGTCGACCTGAACGGCAAGCCGTGCGCCAAGCTCGTGCCCGTCGAGGCGGTCGAGCAGCTCCAGACGGAGGGTGTCGGCTTCGCCGGCTACGCCGTGGGCTCCATGGGCCAGGAGCCCAAGGACCCCGACCTCATGGTCCTCCCGGATCCCGCCAGCTTCACCCCGGTGCCCTTCATCAAGGAGGGCCTGGCGATCGTCCACTGCGACCCGCACGTCGACGGCAAGCCGTGGCCGTTCGCGCCGCGCGTGATCCTCAAGTCGATGCTGGCCCGGCTGCAGGAGACGCAGGGCCTCGAGGTCTACGTCGGCGCGGAGGTCGAGTACTTCCTCCTGCGCCGCGAGGCCGACGGCACCCTCGTGACGGCAGACCCGGGCGACAACGCGGCCCGGCCCTGCTACGACGCCCGCGGCGTCACGCGGATGTACGAGCACCTCGCCACCGTCTCCCGCGCGATGAACGAGCTGGGCTGGGGCAACTACGCCAACGACCACGAGGACGGCAACGGCCAGTTCGAGCAGAACTTCGAGTACGCCGACGCGCTCACCACCGCCGACCGCGTGGTGACGCTGCGCTACCTCATCTCCATGCTCGCCGAGGAGCGCGGCATGGTGGCGACCTTCATGCCGAAGCCGTTCTCCGACCGCACCGGCTCGGGGCTCCACCTCCACCTGTCGCTGTGGAAGGACGGCGCGTCGGCCTTCCCCGACGCCGACGACGCGCGCGGGCTGGGACTGAGCGGCACGGCGTACTCCTTCACCGCCGGCATCCTCGAGCACGCCTCCGCACTGCAGGCCGTGCTCGGACCGAGCGTGAACTCCTACAAGCGCACCGGCGCGGTCTCCACGACGTCGGGCGCGAGCTGGGCACCGAGCTTCCCGACCTACGGCGGCAACGACCGCACCCACTTCATCCGCATCCCCGACCACCACCGCGTCGAGCTGCGCGGCGGCGACGGGTCGGCGAACCCCTACCTGGCCATCGCGGCGACGATCGGCGCCGGCCTCGACGGCATCGAGCGCGACCTCGACCCCGGCACCGTCGGCGGCGACAACGGCACCGTGCGCCCGCCGCTGCCGCGCACGCTGATCCATGCCGTCGAGGCGCTCGAGGCGGACCCCGTGGTGGGCGCCGCCCTCGACGCGGCGAGCGACGGCGGGCACCGGGTCGCGGCGTACTTCGCCGAGGCCAAGCGCGCCGAGTTCTTCGCCTACCACTCCCGGGTCACGTCCTGGGAGATCGACCACTACCTCACGGCCTACTGACCGGCCCTGACCGGCCCTGACCGGCCCCTGAAGTCTTCGGAGAAAGGACCCGCCCATGTGCGGCATCGTCGGGTTGCACCTGCGCAACCCCGCCCTCGCCCCCCGGCTCGGTGAGCTGCTCACCGGCATGCTCTGCGAGATGCAGGACCGGGGCGCCGACTCGGCCGGCATCGCCGTCTACGGCGACCCCCGCTGGTCCCCGGCCGGCCACGTCACCGTCTCGTTCGTGCCCGACGCGAGCTGTGTCGAGCTCACCTCCGGCCTCGCGGCGGAGGTCGTCGCCGGCGCCCTCACGACGGCGTACGGCGCGGACGTCGCCGTCGTCGACGCCGGGCCCACCCTGGTGGCGCACGTGCCCGGTGGCGACGCCGAGCTCGACCGGCTGCGCGGCGCCGTGAAGGAGGCCTACCCCGAGGCGCTCGTCGCGGGGTTCGGCGCCGACGTCGCCGTGCTCAAGGGCGTGGGCCACCCGCGCGACCTGGCGGAGGCCTACGGGCTGCCTGCGGCGCAGGGCCGGCAGGGCGTCGGCCACACCCGCATGGCGACCGAGTCGGCCGTGACGCCGGGCGGCTGCCACCCCTACGCGGTGGGCACCGACCAGTGCCTCGTGCACAACGGCTCGTTCTCCAACCACGCCTCCATCCGTCGCGACCTGGTCGCGGCCGGGGCGGAGTTCGACTCGATGAACGACACCGAGGTGGGCGCCCGCTTCGTCGCCGACCGGCTGGCGGCGGGCTACACCGTCGAGACGGCGCTCAAGGAGCTGCTCACCACCTTCGACGGCTTCTACACGCTGCTCGTCGCCGACGCCGACTCGTTCGCCGTCGTGCGCGATGCGATCGCCTGCAAGCCCGCGGTCATCGCCGAGCACGACGACTGGGTCGCGATGGCGTCGGAGTACCGCGCCCTCGTCGGCCTGCCCGGCATCGCCGAGGCCCGCATCTACGAGCCCGAGCCCGAGAGGATCTACGCATGGACGCGCTGAGCGCCACCACCGTCGAGCTGGACCTGGCGGCCGTGCCGCTGCGCACCGTCAACGCCCTGCTCCAGGGCCGCGAGGTCGCGGGCCACGACGCGCTGCCCGTCGACACGCCGGTCACGCTGACGAACCCCCGCGGGGCGCACGCCGTCGCGGTCGGGATGGACACGCCGCGCCAGGTCACCGTCGCGGGCCACGTGGGCTACTACGCGGCGGGCATGAACCAGCGCGCCGACGTCGTCATCGAGGGCAACGCCGGGGTCGGCGTCGCGGAGAACATGATGAGCGGCTCCGTGCTCGTCAAGGGCAACGCCTCGCAGTCGGCCGGCGCGACCGCCCACGGCGGCCTGCTCGTCGTCGAGGGCGACGCGGCGGCCCGCTGCGGCATCTCCATGAAGGGCGTCGACATCGTCGTGGGCGGGTCGATCGGCCACATGAGCGCCTTCATGGCGCAGGCCGGGCGGCTCGTGGTGCGGGGCGACGCCGGGGAGGCGCTGGGCGACTCGATCTACGAGGCGCGGATCTACGTGCGGGGCACGGTCGCGTCGCTGGGCGCGGACTGCGTCGCGAAGGAGATGCGCCCCGAGCACCTCGAGGAGCTCGCGACCCTGCTGAAGGCGGCCGGCTTCGAGGACGACGACCCCGCGTCGTACACGCGCTACGGCTCGGCCCGCACGCTCTACCACTTCCACGTCGACAACGCCGCGGCGTACTGAACCGGAGGCTCCCATGCACGACGACCTCACCCTGGCGCGGCGCGGCCTGCGTCCCTCGGCCACGTTCGACCCGGCCACCATCGCCGACATCCAGCGCGCGGCCACGACGGGCATCTACGACATCCGCGGCGGCGGCGCCAAGCGCGCGCTGCCGCACTTCGACGACCTGCTGTTCCTCGGCGCCTCGATGAGCCGCTACCCGCTGGAGGGCTACCGGGAGCGCTGCGGCACCGAGGTGACGCTGGGCGCGCGCCACGCGACGTACCCCCTCGAGCTGGCCATCCCCGTCACCATCGCGGGCATGAGCTTCGGCGCCCTCTCGGGCCGCGCGAAGGAGGCGCTGGGCCGCGGCGCGAGCGAGGCCGGCACGTCGACGACGACCGGCGACGGCGGCATGACGCCGGAGGAGCGGGGGCAGAGCAAGCACCTCGTCTACCAGTACCTGCCGAGCCGCTACGGCATGAACCCCGACGACCTCCGCAAGGCGGACGCCATCGAGATCGTGCTCGGCCAGGGCGCGAAGCCCGGCGGCGGCGGGATGCTGCTGGGGCAGAAGATCTCCGAGCGCGTCGCGGGGATGCGCACGCTGCCGCAGGGCATCGACCAGCGCAGCGCCTCCCGCCACCCCGACTGGACGGGCCCCGACGACCTCACCATCAAGATCGCCGAGCTCCGCGAGATCACGGGCTGGGAGAAGCCGATCTACGTGAAGGTCGGTGCCTCGCGGCCCTACTACGACGTGAAGCTCGCCGTGCACGCCGGCGCCGACGTGGTCGTCGTCGACGGCATGCAGGGCGGCACGGCGGCGACCCAGGACGTCTTCATCGAGAACGTCGGCATCCCGACGCTGGCCGCGATCCCGCAGGCCGTCCAGGCCCTGCAGGAGCTGGGCGTGCACCGGAAGGCGGACGGCGTGCAGCTCATCGTGTCCGGTGGCATCCGCACCGGGGCCGACGTCGCGAAGGCGCTGGCGCTCGGCGCGGACGCGGTCGCGATCGGCACCGCCGCGCTCGTCGCGCTCGGTGACAACGACCCGCGCTGGGACGCCGAGTACCAGGCCATCGGGTCGGCGGCCGGCTACTACGACGACTACCAGGACGGCCGCGACCCCGCCGGCATCTCGACGCAGGACGACGAGCTCGCCCAGCGCTTCGACCCCGTCGAGGGCGGCCGCCGCCTCGCGAACTACCTGCGGGTGCTGACGATGGAGGCGCAGACCATCGCGCGCGCCTGCGGCAAGGTCCACGTGACGCACCTCGAGCCCGAGGACCTCGTCGCGCTGACCGTCGAGGCCGCCGCCATGGCGCGTGTGCCGGTCGCCGGCACGGACTGGATCCCCGGCCGTCCGGGCCCGTCGTTCTGACGCCGCTGAGGCGGCTCTCGCTCGCGGACCTCGCCGGGCTCCCGGCGGTGCCGTGGCGCAACGGCGCCGGCGTCACGCGGGAGCTCGCCGCGGATCCCGGCGGCGCGTGGCGCGTGAGCGTCGCCGCCATCGAGGGCCCGGCGCCGTGGTCGGCGTTCCCCGACGTCGACCGCGTCTCGTGCGTCGTCGCGGGGGAGGGGCTGGCGCTGACGGTCGACGGCACGGAGCAGTCGGTACGCCGCGGGGAGGTGCTCGCCTACCGCGGGGAGTCGGTCGTGCTCGGGCGGCCGCTGGGCGGGCCGGTGCAGAACCTGAACCTCGTGCTGGCGCGGGGGAGGGCCACGGGCAGCATGCGGGTGGTGGACCTCGCGTCGGTCGAGCCCGGTGCGGACGACGTGCTCCTCTGGGCGCTGCCTGAGGAGGCGGGCGGTGCGGGACGGGCGGTGGTGGTGAGCGCCGCCGTGCGGTGATGATGGACGAGGCGGAACGAGGAGGGAGCGTCGGTGACGACGTACGTGGTGGTGGGAGCGGGCCTGGCGGGCGCGGCGACGGCCTGGGAGCTGGCGCGGCGCGGGCACGAGGTGACGCTGGTCGAGCGCACGACGCCGGCCAACGAGCGCGGCAGCTCGCACGGGTCGGCACGGATCTTCCGCTACGGCTATCCCGACCCGTTCTGGACGGGGCTCGTGGTGCAGGCCCGGGCGGCGTGGGACGAGCTCGAGGCCCTGGCGGGCGAGCGGCTGGTCACGCCGACGGGCTCGCTCGACCACGGGGCCGACCGACGCCCCGACCACCTCGCGACGGTGATGGCCGGGGCGGGCGTGGAGCACGAGCTGATGAGCGCGGCCGCCGCCGCCGAGCGGTGGCCCGGGATCGCGTTCGACTCCGACGTGCTGTGGCACCCCGGCGCCGGCGTCATCGACGCCGAGTCGTCGGTGCTCGCCATGGCCCGGCTCGCCGCGGAGGCGGGTGCGACCGTGCTGACGGGCTGGCCCGTGGCGCAGGTCGTGCCCGACGGTCCGGGTTTCCGTGTCGTCTCCGAGGCCGGCGCCGAGCTGCGGGCCGACCACGTCGTGGTGAGCGCGGGCGGATGGCTGCCCGACCTGCTGCCGACGCTGCCCGCGGCCCTCGCCCGGCGCGTCCCGCGCCTCGAGGTGCGGAAGGAGCAGGCCTACCACTTCCCCTACGTCGACGACGCGTCCGGCCTGCCCCGCGACGGGTGGCCGACGTTCATCCACAAGATCCCCGAGATCCAGGTCTACGGCCTGCCGGGCGGCCGCGACGCGGGGTTCCGCGGCCAGAAGGTGGCGGAGTACAACGGCGGACCGGCCATCCCGTCCGCGGCGCACTCCGACGGGCTGATCGACCCGGCCAACCGCGAGCGGGTGGTGGCCTACGTGCGGCAGCACCTCCCGGGGCTCGTTCCGGAGCCGTACGCCGAGACCACGTGCCTCTTCACCAACACCCCCGACGAGAACTTCGTCATCGACGGCGTCGACGGGATCACCATCCTCTCGCCCTGCTCGGGCCACGGCGCGAAGTTCGCGCCGCTCCTCGGGCGCCTGGCGGCCGACGCGGCCACCGGCGCCGCCGAGGTCCCGCCGGCCTTCCGGCTGGCGGGGGTGGCCGCGTGAGCGCGACCTCGTCCGCGCCCTCGGGGCCGGCGTCGGTCGCCGGGCTGCTCGGGGAGATCGCCGACGTCGGTCGGGACGCGACGCGCGGCGGGTGGTCGCGGTTCGTCTACGAGGACGCCGAGCTGACGCTGCGTGAGTGGTTCGTCGAGCAGGCGCAGCGGCGCTCGCTCGAGGTCGAGACCGACCGCAACGGCGCGATCTGGGCGTGGCGGCCGGGCACGGGCCCCGGCGGTGGCGCCGGTGCGCCGCACGCGATCGTCACCGGGAGCCACCTCGACTCCGTGCCGGGCGGCGGCGCCTTCGACGGCCCGCTCGGCGTCGCGTCGGCGCTCGCCGCCGTCGACCTGCTCGACGCCCGGGGCGTGCGCACCGAGCGGCCCCTGGCCGTCGTGGCGTTCCCGGAGGAGGAGGGTGCACGCTTCGGCGTCGCCTGCCTCGGCTCCCGGTTGCTCGCGGGCGCGATCGACCCCGACCGGGCGCGCGGCCTGCGCGACGCCGACGGTCGCACGTTCGCGGAGGTCGCGGCCGGCGCCGGTCTCGACGTCGACCGGATCGGGCCCGACCCCGCGCGGCTCGCGGGCATCGACGCGTTCGTGGAGCTGCACGTGGAGCAGGGGCGCGGGCTGGTCGACCTGGGCCGGCCCGTCGCGATCGGCTCGTCCATCCTGGGCCACGGCCGCTGGCGCTTCTCCGTGACCGGCGAGGGCAACCACGCCGGCACGACCCGGATGCCCGACCGGCGCGACCCGATGGTGGTCGCCGCGGGGATCGTGCTCGCCGCCCGCGACGCCGCCGTGGCGCACGCGGAGGCCCGGGCGACGGTCGGCCGCGTCGTACCGGTGCCCGGGGGCACCAACGTCATCGCCTCCCGCGTCGACCTGTGGCTCGACGCGCGGCACCCCGACGACGCCGTGACGGCGGCGGTCGTCGCGGAGATCGAGCGGCAGGCGGGCCGGTTGGCCGCGGCGCAGGGGTGCGCGGTGACGCTGACGGAGGAGTCCTACGGCGGCACGGTCCACTTCGACGCCGACCTGTCGGGGCGGCTGGCGCAGGTGCTGCCGGACGCGCCGGTGCTCGACACCGGGGCGGGCCACGACGCCGGCGTGCTCGCGTCGGCGATCCCGACGGCGATGCTCTTCACCCGGAACCCGACGGGCGTGTCCCACTCGCCGGAGGAGGCGTGCGAGGACGTCGACGCCGAGGCCGGCGCCGTCGCGCTCGCCGACGTGCTGGAGCGCCTCCTGCGGGAGCCCGTGGGCGTCTCCTAGGGTTCACCTGTGTCCACCGAGGAGAACGACGCCGCACTGCTGCGCAACCGGGCCGGTACGGCGCGGGAGCGACGCCCCGAGGACCCGCTCGAGGAGCTCGAGCTGGAGGAGGCGATCGCGCGCAACGTGCGGAGCCTGCGCACGCAGCAGGGCCTGTCGGTGGGCGAGACGGCGGAGAGGGTCGGCATCTCGAAGGCGATGCTGTCGAAGATCGAGAACGCCCAGACCTCGTGCAGCCTGTCGACGCTGGCGCGGTTGGCCGTCGGCCTCGACGTACCGGTCACCTCCCTCTTCCGCGGCGCCGACGCCGAGCGTCCCGCGGCGTTCGTCGCGGCCGGCACGGGGGCCCGCATCGTGCGGGCGGGGACGAAGGAGGGGCACGAGTACGAGCTCCTCGGCTCGCTGCGCGGCGAGCACAAGCGCCTCGAGTGCCTCCACGTGACGCTCACGGAGAAGAGCGAGACCTACCCGCTCTTCCAGCACCCCGGCACCGAGTTCATCTTCATGCTCGAGGGCGTCATGGACTACTCGCACTCGCGCTCGGTCTACCGGTTGCACCCCGGCGACTCGCTGCAGATGGACGGCGAGGGCGCCCACGGCCCGGTCGAGCTCGTCGAGCTGCCCATCCGGTTCCTGTCGGTGATCGCGTTCCCGGAGGCTTCGCTGTGAGCCTGCCGGGGAAGGGAGGCGCGGTGAGCATCGTGCGGTGGTGGGACCAGAGGCGGCGCAAGCAGCGGCAGCAGCCGCGGGGGAAGCGGGCCCGGCCCGGGAAGAAGAAGCGGGACTGCAGCCCCGACTGCGGTGACTGCTGCGACGCGGACTGCTTCTCGTTCCTCGCCCTGACCGTGCTGCTCCAGGCGCTGCTCGGGATGTTCCTCGCGAGCGCGGTCGACCCCCACACGGCGCGCCCGTCCTCGGCGGGCGCGCGCCTGGCGTCGCGGGCGGTGCGGTCCTACCAGGTGAACGTCTCGGCGGGCCGGTCCGAGCCGGTCTGCAACCTCAGCCCGTCCTGCTCGCGCTACGGCCTCCAGGCCATCTCCGCCCACGGCCTCCTCGGCGGCGGCATCCGCGTGCTCCGCCGCCTCCGCGCCTGCCGCGCGGCGTCGCACGCCTGCTGATCCTGCGTCGAGTTTGGTCGTACGGCGCGGCAGGTTCGTCGAGTTTGGTCGTACGGCGCGGTGACGTGGGCCTGTGGATTCGCGGTGGCGGGTGTCGGTGGGCGCGCATAGAATCGCACACATGTTTGATCATCTCTCGCCTCGCGGGTTGCTGGATGCAGCCGCTGAGGCGGTGCGCGCCCGCCAGTTGGCGGAGGTGCGTGACCTGGAGGTGATCGCGGCGTGGGCGGCGGTGCACTCGGGGGAGTCCTCGCGGCGGATGAATCCGTTGGTGATGGTGGGTGGGGAGGGTACGCCGCGGGTGCAGGACCACGCCCTCGGCGAGATCGCCCTGGCCCGCGGCTCAGGCGTGGTCGCGACGATCAACGCCCTCGCGGATGTGCTGGACCTCCAGCACCGGCTGCCGTTGACGTGGGCGGTGGTGCGGCAGGGGACGGCGGAGGTGTACGTCGCACGCAAGGTCGCCCGCATGTCCCGGCACCTGCCGCGTGCGGTGGTCGGTGTCGTCGACTCTGTGGTGGCGCGGATGATCGCCGCCGAGGCACCCGGGCGGGTGCTGACCGTGGCCGAGGGCAAGGTGATCGAGGCCGACCCCGCGCTGCACGAGGAGCGGGTGGAGGAGGAGAAGCGCCGCCGCTACGTCGGCCTGGGCCGCACCGACGAGTACGGACTCCGCACGTTGATCGCCCGGCTCGATGCCGGGGATGCGGCGTGGGTGCAGGCCACCGTCACCCGGGTCGCGGAGATCATCACCCCCGGCCACCCCGATGCGACCGCGGACGAGGTGCGGGCGATCGCGCTGGGCTACCTCGCCCGTCCGGCCGAGCTCCTCGCGCTCCTCGTCGAGCACGAAACCACCGCGAGCGGCGCTGAGACTGGAGTCGAGCCGGAGCCGGTCACCGACGACGAACCCCTGCGGCCCTCACGCGCGACCGCGCTGCCTGTCGACGTCCTCGATGCCCTCCGGAGCACCGATCTGACCAGGCTCCGCCCGAAGGCCAGGCTCTACGTCCACCTCCACGAAGCCACCCTCCTCGGCGCCCAGGGCGTCGCCCGTGTCGAAGCCCTCGGACCCCGCACACTCGGCGCCGTCCACCAGCTCCTCGCGACCACCCAGGTCACCGTCAAGCCGGTCATCGACCTTGCCGACGCCGTCCGCACCACCGCCTACGAACACCCCGAGTCAGTGAAAGAACGGGTGTACCTCACCACCGGCGGCGACTACTGGCCCTACGCCACCTCCACCAGCCGCAACACCGACTACGACCACCCCACCCCCTTCGATCCGAGCACGGCAGAGCAACAGACCGGCACCCACAACTCCGGCCTCCTGCAACGCCGTCACCACCGCTGGAAGACCCACGCCGGCTACCAAGCCAGACAGCGAGCGCCGGGCCACTACGTCTGGCTCACCCCGAACGGTCTCGGCTTCACCACCGGCCCGACCGGCACCCACCCCTGCTCCGAGAACGAGGCCCGCCTCTTCATCGCCCTCGCCGACCGACGCGAGCGGGGGAGCCCGAGCCCGCCTCTGGAACAATCCGACGCGTGAGCACCGAACCCCTCGTCCTCGGCATCGAGACCTCGTGCGACGAGACGGGCGTCGGGATCGTGCGCGGCACGACGCTGTTGGCCGACACCGTCGCGAGCAGCGTCGAGGAGCACGCACGGTTCGGCGGCGTCGTCCCGGAGGTCGCCAGCCGCGCCCACCTCGAGGCCATGGTCCCGACGATCGAGCGCGCCTGCGCGACCGCGGGAATCCGCCCGAGCGACGTCGACGCGATCGCCGTGACGAGCGGTCCCGGCCTCGCGGGGGCCCTCCTGGTCGGCGTCGCGAGCGCCAAGGCGCTGGCGCTGGGGCTCGGCAAGCCGCTGTACGGCGTCAACCACCTCGCCGCCCACGTCGCGGTCGACCAGCTCGAGCACGGACCGCTGCCCGAGCCCTGCATCGCCATGCTCGTCTCGGGCGGCCACTCGAGCCTGCTCAAGGTCACCGACCTGACCCTCGGCGTGGACCCGATGGGCGCCACGATCGACGACGCGGCGGGGGAGGCCTTCGACAAGGTCGCCCGCCTGCTCGGCCTGCCCTTCCCGGGCGGCCCGCACGTCGACCGCGCTGCCCGCGACGGCGAGATCAGCATCGACTTCCCCCGCGGCCTCACCAGCCGTCGCGACCTCGAGCGGCACCGCTTCGACTTCTCGTTCTCCGGCCTCAAGACGGCGGTCGCCCGCTGGGTCGAGGCCCGCGAGCGCTCCGGCGAGCCCGTCTCGGTGCCCGACGTCGCCGCGAGCTTCCAGGAGGCGGTCTGCGACGTCCTCGTGCGCAAGGCGCTCGACGCCGCCACCGCGGAGGGGATCGAGGACCTCCTCCTGGGTGGCGGCGTCGCGGCCAACTCGCGGCTCCGGTCGATGGTGCTGGAGCGGGCCGAGCGCGCCGGCGTACGCGTCCGGATCCCGCGCCCCGGCCTCTGCACCGACAACGGCGCGATGGTCGCCGCGCTCGGCGCGGAGATGGTGGCCCGCGGGCGCACTCCCTCCGCGCTGGACCTGCCCGCCGACTCCTCCCAGCCCGTCACGAGCGTGCTGGTCTGAGGGAGCCGACGGGCGGCCGAGGTCACCGCACGTAGAACCGCGCCTCGCCGTTGTCGTACAGGGGGTCGTACTCCTCGATCGGCGCGGCGAGGTCCGCCCGCCCGGTCGTGACGTCGATGCGCACGAGGCCGTAGCGGGCCGGTGCGTTGTCCGACACGCTCTGCTTGACGCTCACGAGCAGCGTCCGTGCGTTCTCCCATGCGCCGGCGTAGACGAAGGTCTGCATCCCGGTGGGCAGGCCGATCTCGACGATCGACTCCCCGCTCTCGGCATCGATGATGCTCTCGGCGTTCCCGTTGTACGCGACCTGGCTCTCGGACGGTCCGGCGAGCACCATGCGGCTGTCGGTCGAGAACGTCCCGTAGCTGCGGCACCCCGTCGTCGACCAGCCGAGCGGCTCGTCGTCCTCCACGCGGCGGACGGTCGCGCAGTCGCCGTCGGCGCTGTAGGACGTCCGCACCGCCAGCTCGCCGTCGGGCGACACGGCGTCGGTCAGCTCCGACGCGAGCTCGTCGACCGTTCCGTCCAGACCCATGAGCAGCGTCGCGGTGGCGAGGGAGTCGCCTGTCGTGACGACGACGTCGTCACCCCGGAACGCCAACGGGGCGGCGGAGGGCACGGAGCCGTCGCCGGCCGGCACGTCGGTGCGGCTGATCTCCACGCCGTCGGCGTCGGCGACGACGAGCTCCAATCGCCCCGCGGCCGCGGCGGCGTCGACCGGCTGCTCGACCCAGGCGACCCGCGCCGTCGCCGGGTCGTAGGCGAGCGTGGTCCCCACGGTCAGGCCCTCCTCGGGCCCCGCGACGGTCTCCACGAGGTCCCCGTCGGCGCTGAGGTGCCGCAGCTCGTAGACCCCGTCGCCCGGAGCGACGGTGGCCAGCCACTCGCCCTGCCCGAAGGGCACGACGTCCCCGACGAGGCTGGCGCCGGGCTCACCCTCGAGCGTGTACGTCGCCCCGCCCGGCAGGTGGATCGCGTCGTCGAGCAGGTAGGGCACGCCCGCGGGGACACCCGTCGGCAGTGCGTCGAGGTCGATCGTGATGCTCTCGCCCTGCACGGCGGGGATCTCGGCACTCGCCGTACCACTCGTCGCCGGGTCGACCGACCGGTCACTGGATCCTCCGCCGAGCAACCCCAGCGGCGCGACGACGGCGAGCACGACGGCGGCAGCCCCCGCCCCGACCAGAGCGGTGCGCGTGCGCCGGATCCGGCGGGCACGGCCGCGTACGGCGTCGAGGTCGAGCCGCGGCGTACCGGCGTCCCCGGCGTGCTCGCGCAGGGTGCGGGTGAGCTGGTCGTCCAGGTCGTTCGTCATCGCTGCTCCTCTCGGAGGTGGGAGGGGGTCCGGTCGCGGAGCGCCGCGAGGGCGCGGCTGGCCTGCGACTTCACGGTCCCGGGGGAGATCCCGAGGGTGGTGGCGATCTCGGCCTCGCTGAGGCCTTCGTAGTAGCGCAGCACGATCACCGCGCGCTGCTTGCGGGGCAGGGTCTGCACGAAGTCCCAGAGCCGCCCGGCGGTGCCGTCGTCGTAGTCGTCGCGGTGCTGCACGGTGTCGGGCACCTCGTCGGTGCTGGACTCGCGCTTCTTCCAGGCGCGCCGCCACAGCGAGTTGTGCTCGTTGACGAGGATCCGTCGCGCGTAGCCGTCGAGCGACGTGTGCGCCTCGACCTTGTCCCACGCGAGGTACAGCTTCGCCAGCGTGGTCTGCACGAGGTCCTCGGCGGTGTGCCGGTCGCCGCAGAGCAGGTACGCGGTGCGCAGCAGGCTCGCCTGGCGCGCGGCCATGTAGTCCGCGAACTCGTCGTCGCGGCTGCGTCGCCGGGGCGTCGTCAACGTCGCTCCTGGGGTCGTCATCTCTCACCTCCATCCTTCCGCGACCAAGACGCGACCGTCCTCGCATCGGTTGCATCGGGGAGGATGGTCCGGTCAGGTCCACGAGCTCCAGGAGAGGGAGTCGCACATGCACGAGGTCAAGGCAGTCGTCGCGAAGTCGGTCGGGGAGCCGGTGAGCCTGGAGACGATCCTGGTGCCCGACCCGGGTCCGGGGGAGGCGTTGGTGAAGGTGCAGGCGTGCGGGGTGTGCCACACGGACCTGCACTACCGCGAGGGTGGGATCAACGACGAGTTCCCGTTCCTGCTGGGCCACGAGGCCGCGGGTGTTGTCGAGGCCGTCGGCGAGGACGTGACGACGGTGGCGCCGGGCGACTTCGTCGTCCTCAACTGGCGCGCGGTGTGCGGTGACTGTCGGGCGTGCGACCGGGGTGAGCCGCAGTACTGCTTCAACACCCACAACGCGACGCAGAAGATGACGCTGGCGGACGGTACGCCGCTGTCCCCGGCCCTGGGTATCGGCGCGTTCGCCGAGAAGACGCTCGTGGCCGCGGGTCAGTGCACGAAGGTCGACCCGGAGGCCCGTCCGGCCGCGGTGGGCCTGCTGGGCTGCGGCGTGATGGCCGGCATCGGTGCCGCCATCAACACCGGCAACGTGTCCCGTGGCGACGTGGTCGCGGTCATCGGCTGCGGCGGTGTCGGGGTGGCGGCGATCGCGGGCGCCGCGCTGGCGGGTGCCGGCACGATCATCGCGGTCGACATCGACGACAAGAAGCTCGAGGGCGCCCGGAAGCTCGGCGCCACCCACACGGTCAACTCCAAGGAGACCGATCCGGTGGCGGCGATCAAGGCGATCGCGGGCGCGGCGGCGGGTCACGAGGGTGCGGACGGTGCGGACGTCGTGATCGAGGCGGTGGGTCGTCCGGAGACATGGGAGCAGGCGTTCTACGCCCGTGACCTGGCCGGCACGGTCGTCCTGGTCGGCGTCCCGACGCCGGACATGAAGGTCCCGCAGATCCCGCTGATCGACGTGTTCGGTCGGGGTGGGTCGCTGAAGTCCAGCTGGTACGGCGACTGCCTGCCCAACCGTGACTTCCCCATGCTGGTCGACCTGTACCGGCAGGGACGTCTCGACCTGGACGCGTTCGTGACCGAGGAGATCGGGATCGAGGACGTCGAGGCCGCGTTCGAGAAGATGCACCACGGCGAGGTCCTGCGCAGCGTGGTGGTCCTCTGATGGCGAGCACGCACCACGCCGCGGGCGGCGCCCGCGTCGACCACGGCGTCGTCGCGGGCACGTTCAGCCTCGACGGGGAGACGTTCGACGTCGACAACAACATCTGGGTCGTCGGTGACGACGCCGAGGTGATCGTCATCGACGCCCCCCACGACGTCGACGCCATCCTCGCGATCGTCGGCGACCGCAAGGTCAAGGCGATCGTGTGCACCCACGCCCACGACGACCACGTGCGCGTCGCGCCCGAGCTGCGCAAGCGCACGAGCGCGCCGATCCTCCTGCACCCCGACGACCGTCCGCTGTGGGAGCTGACCCACCCCGACGAGCTGTGGGACGTCGACCTCTCCGACGGTCAGGACATCGCCGTGGGCGGTACGACGCTGACCGTGCTCCACACCCCGGGCCACGCCCCGGGAGCGGTCTGCCTGCACGCCCCCGAGCTGGGTGTCGTCTTCACCGGCGACACGCTCTTCAACGGCGGCCCGGGGGCCACCGGCCGGTCCTACTCGGACCGTCCGACCATCGAGGCCTCGATCAAGGCACGGCTCTTCGCCCTCCCCGCGGAGACGGTCGTCCACACCGGTCACGGCGACGACACCACCATCGCCGCCGAGATGACGAACCTCACCTGACCGAGCGCTCGGTCCGTCGCCCGTCTAGGCTGGACGGCGGACCGAGCGCACGGGGCCTCCCCGCTGCTCTCCGGCTGTCCGACGAACCCGAGAAGCACAGGAGCCCGCCATGCCCGAAGCCGTCATCGTCTCCACCGCCCGCTCGCCCATCGGCCGTGCCGGGAAGGGGTCGCTCAAGGACATGCGCCCCGACGACCTCGCCGTGCAGATGGTCGAGGCCGCGCTGGCGAAGGTGCCCGAGCTCGACCGCAAGGACATCGTCGACCTCGCCCTCGGCGTCGGCCAGCCCGCCGGCGAGTCGGGCAACAACCTGGCCCGCGTGGTGGCCGTGCTCGCCGGGATGGACCACCTCCCCGGCGTGACGGTCAACCGCTACTGCTCGTCCAGCCTGCAGACCACCCGCATGGCGTTCCACGCCATCAAGGCCGGCGAGGGCGACGTCTTCCTCTCCGCCGGTGTGGAGACCGTCAGCCGGTTCGGCAACGGCTTCGCCGACGACCCGGCCGCGCAGAACCCGGTCTTCGGCGAGGCCGTCCGCCGCACCGAGGCGCGCGCGGCCGGTGGGGCCGACACGTGGCGCGACCCGCGCGAGGACGGCGCGCTGCCCGACATCTACATCGCGATGGGCCAGACCGCGGAGAACGTCGCGCAGAAGCTCGGCATGAGCCGCGAGGAGCAGGACCGCTTCGGCGTCCGCAGCCAGAACCTCACCGAGGAGGCCATCGCGAGCGGCTTCTGGGCCACGGACATCACCCCCGTCACCCTCCCGGACGGCACCGTGGTGTCGACCGACGACGGTCCGCGGGCGGGCACGACGTACGAGGCCATCAGCCAGCTCAAGCCCGTCTTCCGTCCCGACGGCACGGTCACCGCGGGCAACGCCTGCCCGCTCAACGACGGCGCCGCGGCCCTCGTGATCATGAGCGACACCAAGGCGAAGGAGCTGGGCCTCACCCCGCTCGCGCGCATCGTGTCCACCGCCGTCACGGGCCTCTCGCCCGAGATCATGGGCCTCGGCCCGGTCGAGGCGATCCCGGCGGCCCTGCGCAACGCCGGCATGAGCGTCGGCGACATCGACCTCTTCGAGATCAACGAGGCGTTCGCCGTCCAGGCCCTCGGCTCGGCGCAGCAGATCGGGATCGACGTCGACAAGCTCAACGTCAACGGCGGCGCCATCGCCGTCGGTCACCCCTTCGGCATGACCGGCGCGCGCATCACGAGCACCCTCATCAACTCGCTGACGTGGCACGACAAGCAGTTCGGCGTCGAGTCGATGTGCGTCGGCGGCGGCCAGGGCATGGCGATGGTCATCGAGCGCCTGTCCTGACGCGAACGGCCGGGGTCAGACGGGGCGCACCAGCAGCGCCGTACCCTCCCCGGCCACCCGGGTCAGCACCACCGTCGCCTCGGCGTCGCCCCGGAGCGCCAGCCGCTTGCGCAGCTGCTCCGGGACGACGTCGACGCCGCGCTTCTTGATGGTGAGCCGGCCGACGCCGCGCTCGCGGAGCGCTGCGCGGAGCGCCTTCTCGCGGTAGGGCAGCTCCTCCACCACCTCGTACGTCGCGGCGAACGGCGTGCGGAACCCGGCGTCCGAGGTGACGTAGGCGATGTGCTCGTCGAGCAGGCCGCCGTCGACCGCTCCGGCGACGGCGGTGACGAGCCCGGCGCGGATGACGGCACCGTCGGGCTCGTAGAGGTAGCGGCCGACGGCGCGGACGGGGCGCTCGGCGCCGTCGTAGGGGTCGTCCTCGTCCGTGAGCGTCGCGAGCCCCTCGGCCCGGAGCACGGTCGCGCGGCGGCGGGTGACGGCGAGGTGGGGCGACCAGAGCACCGCCTCCTTCACGTCGCCGCGGTCGCTGACCCACTCCGCCTCGACGCCCGCGGGCACGAGGTCGTGGGGGAGGCCCGGCGCGAGCTTCGCGACGGCGGGGCGGCTGGTGAGGAGCCCGGCGACGAAGTCCCAGGACGGCACCCAGGCGTCGGCGTCGAAGACCCGGCCGCGACCGTCGCGGCGGGCGGGGTCGACGGTCGCGACACCGAACCCCCCGAGCGGCAGCGCCGTCGCGTCCGCGACGGTGACCGCCCCCTCGAGCCCGAGGGCGGCGAGGTTCGCCTCGGCCATCGCGACACGGAGTGGGTCGAGGTCGACCCCCGCCGCGACGAGACCGGCGCGGGCCAGGGCCGTCAGGTCGCCGCCGATGCCGCAGCCGAGGTCGACCACGGAGGAGGGCCGGGCCGCGGCGAGCCGGGCGGCCCGGTGGTCGGCGACCGCGCGGCGGGTCGCCTGCTCGAGGCCGTCGGGCGTGAAGAACATCCGCAGCGCGTCCTCGCCGAACTTGGCGACGCCGCGCACCCGCAGCCCGACCTGGGTCAGGGCCGCGGCGGAGCGCTCGGGGTCCGGCTCGGTGCGCCGCACCGTCGCCGCCGCCCGCACGGGGTCGCCGTCGGCGTCGGCGTAGGCGCGCGCGGCGACGTCCAGCAGCGTGCGCCCGTCGTGCGTCAGCAGCCACCGGAAGGTCTCGAGGTCCACGGCGTCCATCCTCCCAGACACTTCTGGCACTCGCTCTGGTGGAGTGCTAACGTCGGCGCTGGCACTCTCCGGGTGAGTGTGCCAATCGTCGACGACGACGGCGCGACCCCCGCGACGGCGCGCTCGGAGCCGGCGACGACCACAGCCCCGTCGGGCGGCGTCCGCCGTCCGGCATTCGGATCCGCACGGAAAGTGGAGGTCGACATCGTGTCGGTCAACATCAAGCCCCTCGAGGACCGCATCGTCGTCAAGCCGCTCGACGCCGAGCAGACCACGGCGTCCGGTCTCGTCATCCCCGACACCGCGAAGGAGAAGCCCCAGGAGGGCGAGGTCCTCGCGGTGGGCCCCGGGCGTTGGAACGAGGACGGCGACGAGCGCATCCCGCTCGACATCGCGGTCGGTGACAAGGTCATCTACAGCAAGTACGGCGGCACCGAGGTCAAGGTCGCGGGCCAGGAGTACCTGATCCTCTCGGGTCGCGACGTCCTCGCGATCGTCTCCTGACCCTCGAGTGATCCTCGAGCCGTGCGCCCCGTGAGCCCGCCCCCGGCGGACTGCTCCGGGGCGCACGGCTCGCGCCGTACCCACCACCCGCAGCATCTCTGAGGAGAGACATGCCCAAGATCCTTGAGTTCGACGAGAACGCCCGTCGCTCGCTCGAGCGCGGCGTCGACGCGCTCGCGAACACCGTCAAGGTGACGCTCGGCCCCAAGGGCCGCTACGTCGTCCTCGACAAGAAGTGGGGCGCCCCGACCATCACGAACGACGGCGTGACCGTCGCGCGTGAGGTCGAGCTGGACGACCCGTTCGAGAACCTCGGTGCCCAGCTCACCAAGGAGGTCGCGACCAAGACCAACGACGTCGCCGGTGACGGCACGACGACCGCGACGGTGCTGGCCCAGGCCCTGGTGCACGAGGGCCTCCGCGCCGTCGCCGCCGGCGCCAACCCGCTCGGCCTCAAGCGCGGCCTCGACCTGGCCGCCGCGGCCGTCGGCGACGCCCTGCGCGACGCCGCCCGCGAGGTCGACAACAAGGAGGACGTGGCCAGCGTCGGCACGATCTCCTCGCGCGACGCGCACATCGGCGCCCTGCTCGCCGACGCCTTCGACAAGGTCGGCAAGGACGGTGTCATCACCGTCGAGGAGTCGAACACGCTCGGCACCGACCTCGAGTTCACCGAGGGCATGCAGTTCGACAAGGGCTTCATCTCGCAGTACTTCGTCACCGACTCGGAGGGCCGCGAGGCCGTCCTCGACGACCCCTACATCCTCCTGCACCAGGGGAAGATCTCGGCCGTCGCCGAGCTGCTCCCGCTGCTCGAGAAGGTCATCGCCGCGGGCAAGTCGCTCTTCATCATCGCCGAGGACCTCGAGGGCGAGGCGCTCTCCACCCTCGTCGTCAACAAGATCCGCGGCACCTTCACCGGCGTGGCCGTCAAGGCGCCCGCGTTCGGCGACCGCCGCAAGGCGATCCTCCAGGACATCGCGGTGCTCACCGGCGCCCAGGTCGTGGCTCCCGAGGTCGGGCTCAAGCTCGACCAGGTCGGCCTCGAGGTGCTCGGCCAGGCCCGCCGCGTCGTGGTGACGAAGGACAACACCACGATCGTCGACGGTGCCGGCGACGCGTCGGCCGTCGAGGGCCGCGTCAACCAGATCAAGGCGGAGATCGAGAACACCGACTCCGACTGGGACCGCGAGAAGCTCCAGGAGCGCCTCGCCAAGCTGGCCGGTGGCGTCGTCGTCATCAAGGTCGGCGCGGCCACCGAGGTCGAGCTCAAGGAGAAGAAGCACCGCATCGAGGACGCCGTCTCCGCGACGCGCGCCGCGATCGAGGAGGGCATCGTCCCCGGCGGTGGCTCCGCGATCATCCACGCCGCCGCGGCGCTCGAGGGCGACCTCGGCCTCACCGGCGACGAGGCCGTCGGCGTGCGCATCGTGCGCAAGGCCGTCGACGAGCCGCTCCGCTGGATCGCCGAGAACGGCGGCGAGCAGGGCTACGTCGTGGTCTCCAAGGTGCGCGAGCTCGGCGTGGGCAACGGCTACAACGCCGCCACGGGCGAGTACGGCGACCTGGTCGCCCAGGGCGTCCTCGACCCCGTCAAGGTGACCCGCTCCGCCCTGGTCAACGCCGTCTCCATCGCGGGCCTGCTGCTGACGACCGAGACCCTGGTCGTCGACAAGCCCGAGGAGGAGGAGCCGGCCGCCGCCGGTCACGGTCACGGCCACGGCCACTGAGCGACCGCTCCACCTGCTCCACCGCTCCGCCCCCGGCGCCCTCGCGGCGCCGGGGGCGGCGTGCGTTGTTGCACCGCCGAAACACGGCCGTCCCGGTCGCGCAACACGCGCGGCGCACCGTCAGCCCATGCTGTGGCGAGTGCGCACCACCCTTCCCGACCGACCGGGCACGCTGGCCGTCCTCGCCGCCGAGTGCGGGGCCGCGGGCGTCAACATCCTCGCGCTCCAGGTGTTCCCGGGCGTCGACGCCGTCACCGACGAGCTCGTCGTGCGCACCCCGGAGGGGTGGACCCTCGAGCAGCTCACGGGCCTGCTGGAGGGCGCGGGCGGGACCGACGTGGTCGGCACGCCCTGCACCGAGGCGGCCCTGGTCGACCAGCCGGCGCGCTACGTGCAGGCGGCCCGCGCCGTGATCGCGCGGCCCTCCCGCTTCCCCGAGGTGGTCGCGCAGCTCTTCGACGCCGAGCCCGGCGACGCCGCCACGGGCGACGTGATGGAGATGACGGTCGGCGACGTCCAGGTGCAGGTGCGCCGCCGGGCCGCCTTCACGCCCACCGAGCACGCCCGGGGAGCAGCGATGGCGGACCTCGTCTCCGACGTGCTGGCCCGCACCCCGACGGTGCTCGGCTCCAGCGCGCGCCGGATGGGCGGCGGGGCGACCCCGACCTTCGAGCTGGTGGGGCGCACGGTGCAGGCCAGCGTGCAGGGCGTCGTGGTCGGCGTGGCCGTGCTGCGCGACGCGGAGCCGGGCGCGGAGCCGGGTGCGGAACCGGGTCTGCACACGGTCGACCTCGAGGTCGACCCGGGTTGGCAGCGCCGGGGGATCGGCACGCGCCTGCTCTCCGACGTGGCCCGCCTCGCGGCCGGCGAGGGCGTCCAGGACATCGTCCTGTCGACCCGTGCCGACAACCAGGCGGTCCTGCCGCTCGTGCTCGCGGCGGGCCTGCGCGGCCGGATCCGCATGTCCGCGGACGTGCTGACCGTTCGCATCCCGGTGCGGGAGCTGAGGCCGCTGCCGCGGGCCTAGACTGGCCCCCATGAGCGCCACCGCAGGAGTCCCCGACAAGTTCGCCGCCCTCGGTCTCACCTACGACGACGTGCTGCTGCTGCCGGGCTACTCCGACCTGGCGCCCAGCGAGATCGACACCACCTCGCGGCTGACCCGCGAGATCTCCCTCAAGGCCCCGCTGATCTCGGCGGCGATGGACACGGTGACCGAGTCCCGGATGGCGATCGCGATGGCGCGCCAGGGCGGCATCGGGATCCTCCACCGCAACCTCTCGGTGGCCGACCAGGCCTACCAGGTGGACCTCGTCAAGCGCACCCAGACGGGCATCATCTCCAACCCCGTCACGATCGGCCCCGACGCGACGCTCGAGGACCTCGACCGCATCTGCGGGGAGTACCGCGTCTCCGGCCTCCCGGTCGTCGACTCCGCGGACATGCTCCTGGGCATCATCACCAACCGCGACCTCCGCTTCACGCCGGTGGCCGAGTGGGGGACCACGAAGGTCGACGAGGTGATGACCCCGATGCCGCTCATCACGGGCGACGTGGGCATCAGCCGGGACGACGCCACCGCGCTGCTGCGCAAGCACAAGCGGGAGCGCCTCCCGCTGGTCGACGCCGACGGCAAGCTCGCCGGCCTCATCACCGTCAAGGACTTCGTGAAGTCCGAGCAGTTCCCCGACGCCTCGTACGACGCGGACGGCCGCCTCCTCGTCGGTGCGGCGATCGGCTACTTCGGTGATGCGTGGGAGCGCGCCACGACGCTCATCGAGGCGGGCGTCGACGTGCTCGTCGCCGACACGGCCCACGGCCACGTGCGGCTCCTGCTCGACATGGTGAAGCGGCTCAAGTCCGACCCGGCGACGAAGCACGTGCAGCTCATCGGCGGCAACGTGGCCACCCGCGAGGGCGCCCAGGCGTTCGTCGACGCCGGTGCGGACGCGGTCAAGGTCGGCTTCGGTCCCGGCTCGATCTGCACGACGCGCGTCGTCACCGGCGCGGGCGTGCCCCAGGTGACGGCCGTCTACGAGGCGTCGCTCGCCTGCCGGCCGGCCGGCGTCCCGGTCATCGCCGACGGCGGCCTGCAGCAGTCGGGCGACATCGCCAAGGCCCTCGTCGCGGGCGCGGAGTCGGTCATGATCGGCTCGCTCCTCGCCGGCTGCGAAGAGTCCCCGGGCGAGCTCGTCTTCGTCAACGGCAAGCAGTACAAGGCGTACCGCGGCATGGGCTCCCTCGGCGCGATGAGCAGCCGGGGCAAGAAGTCCTACTCGAAGGACCGCTACTTCCAGGCCGAGGTCACCAGCGACGACAAGATCGTGCCCGAGGGCGTCGAGGGCCAGGTGGCCTACCGCGGCCCCCTGGCGGCCGTGGCCCACCAGCTCATCGGCGGCCTCAGCCAGTCGATGTTCTACATCGGTGCGCGCACCGTCCCGGAGCTGCAGGAGAAGGGCCGCTTCGTGCGCATCACCTCGGCGTCGCTCAAGGAGAGCCACCCCCACGACATCCAGATGGTGGCCGAGGCGCCGAACTACCAGTCGCGCTGAGGTGGGAGACTCCTCCTCGTGACCGAGATCGAGATCGGCCGCGCCAAGCGCGCCCGCCGGGCCTACTCCTTCGACGACATCGCCATCGTGCCGTCGCGGCGCACGCGCGACCCCGAGGAGGTCAGCGTCGCCTGGCAGATCGACGCCTACCGCTTCGAGATCCCCGTCGTGGCGGCGCCGATGGACTCCGTGATGAGCCCGGAGACGGCGATCGCGCTCGGTCGCGCCGGCGGTCTCGGCGTGCTCGACCTCGAGGGTCTCTGGACCCGGTACGAGGACCCGACGTCGCTCCTCGCCGAGGTGGCCGGGCTGCAGGGCGTGGCCGCGACGGCCCGCCTGCAGGAGATCTACACGGAGCCGGTGAAGGCGGAGCTCATCACCGAGCGGCTGCGCCAGATGCGCGACGCGGGCGTGACGGTGGCGGGCTCGCTGTCGCCGCAGCGCACGCGGGAGCACGCCAAGACGGTGGTCGACGCGGGTGTCGACATGTTCGTCATCCGCGGCACGACGGTGAGCGCGGAGCACGTCTCGAGCCAGGCGGAGCCGCTCAACCTCAAGGAGTTCATCTACGAGCTCGACGTCCCGGTCATCGTGGGCGGCTGCGCGACCTACCAGGCCGCGCTCCACCTCATGCGCACCGGCGCGGCCGGCGTGCTCGTCGGCTTCGGCGGCGGCGCGGCCCACACGACGCGCACGGTGCTCGGCCTCGCGGTCCCCATGGCGAGCGCGGTGGCGGACGTCGCCGCGGCCCGCCGCGACTACCTCGACGAGTCCGGCGGCCGTTACGTGCACGTCATCGCCGACGGCTCCATCGGCACGTCGGGCGACCTCGCGAAGGCGATCGCCTGCGGCGCTGACGCGGTCATGGTGGGCTCGCCCTTCGCGCGCGCCTCCGAGGCGCCCGGCCGCGGCTTCCACTGGGGCGCCGAGGCGTGGCACGCGGAGCTGCCGCGCGGCCAGCGGGTCGAGTTCGACACCGTCGGCTCGCTCGACGAGATCCTCTTCGGCCCCTCGCGGGTCGCCGACGGCACGATGAACCTGGTCGGCGCGCTGCGTCGGGCGATGGCCACGACGGGCTACACGGAGCTCAAGGAGTTCCAGCGCGTCGAGGTCGTCGTGCAGTGACCCGGCCGTGAGCCTGCGATGACCCGGATCGCGGCCGCCCAGGGGGAGGCGGTCGCGGGCGACCTCGCCGCCAACGTCCGCTCGGCCGCGCGGCTCGTGTCGCGCGCCGCCGGCGAGGGCGCCGACGTGGTCGTGCTCCCCGAGGCCTTCCTCACCGGCTACGCCGACGAGGTCTTCGCCGGCCCGCTGCCCACGGTCGCGGACCTCACCGGCCCGCTGCTCGACCCGCTCCGGGCCGCCACGGCGGCCGGCGCCGTCACCGCGCTCGTCGGCACCCCGGTGGCCCGCGGTCGCGTGGCGACGCTCTCGCTCGCGCTGGTCACGCCGGACGGCGGCGTGTCCGTGCCCTACGACAAGCAGCACCTCGACGGCACCGAGAAGCACCACTTCGTCGTCGGCGACCACGGCGCCTCGGTGCGCGTCGGCGATGCCGAGCTCGGCCTGAGCATCTGCTACGACGGCTGCTTCCCCGAGCACGCCGCCGCGGCCGCCCGCGACGGCGCCGTCGGCTACCTCGCCTCCGCGGCGTACTTCGTCGGCGGCGAGCACCGCCGCGACCTCTACTACGCGGCCCGGGCGCTGGAGAACGGCATGTACGTCGCGTTCGCCGGCCTCACCGGGCGCTGCGGTGGCCGCGAGCTGAGCGGCGGGTCGGCGATCTACGACCCGGAGGGCCGCGTGCTGGCCCGGCTGGGGCGCGAGGAGGGCGTCGTCGTGGCCGACCTCGACGCGGCGCTGGTGGCGAGCACGCGCCGTACGCACACGATGGTCGTCGACCACCGCACGAGCCTGGGGCCCCGCCGCCGGGTCTGAGGCAGGATGGGGACATGACGGCGACGCCTCCCGGAGTCCTCGGCCCTGCCGCGCGCGACGCGGCCCTCGGCGCGCTGGCCGGCACGGCGGACCCCGGTGCCGGTGAGCTCGACGTGCTGGTGGTCGGGGGAGGCGTGGTCGGGGCCGGGGTGGCCCTCGACGCCGTCACCCGCGGCCTGAGCACCGCCCTCGTCGAGCAGCGGGACCTCGCGTCGGGCACGTCGAGCCGTTCCAGCAAGCTGGTGCACGGCGGGCTGCGCTACCTCGAGATGCTCGACGTCGGCCTCGTGCGCGAGGCGCTCGAGGAGCGCGGGCTGCTGCTCACGCGGCTGGCGCCGCACCTGGTGCGCCCGGTGCCGTTCCTCTACCCCCTGCGCCGCACGTGGGAGCGGCCCTACGTCGGCGCCGGGCTCGCGCTCTACGACTCCATGGCCGCGCTGGGGCGGCACGACATGGGCGTGCCGCGGCACCGGCACCTCTTCCGGCGGCAGGTCGCCCGCATCGCGCCCGACCTGCGCACGGACGACCTGACCGGCGCGATCCGCTACCACGACGCGCAGGTGGACGACGCCCGCCTGGTGACGACGATCGCCCGCACGGCGGCCCGCCACGGGGCGCACGTCGCGACCCGCACGAAGGTCACCGGCTTCCTGCGCGAGGGGGAGCGGGTGGTGGGGGTGCGCGCCCGCGACCTGGAGACCGGCGCGGACCTGGAGGTGCGCGCCCGCGTCGTGGTCAACGCCGCCGGCGTCTGGACCGACGAGATCCAGGAGATGGTCGGCGGCCGCGGCGCGCTGCACGTGCGGGCGTCGAAGGGCATCCACCTCGTCGTGCCCCGCGACCGGATCCGCTCGGAGGCCGGCTTCATCACCAAGACGGAGAAGTCGGTGCTCTTCGTGATCCCGTGGGGACGGCACTGGATCATCGGCACGACCGACACCGCCTGGGACCTCGACAAGGCCCACCCGGCCGCCTCCAGGGCCGACATCGACTACGTGCTGGCGCACGTCAACACCCTCCTGCGCGAGCCGCTCGACCACGACGACGTCGAGGGCGTCTACGCCGGGCTGCGCCCGCTCCTGAGCGGCGAGTCGGAGCCGACCTCGAAGATCAGCCGGGAGCACACGGTCGTCGCCCCCGTCCCGGGCCTGGTGATGATCGCCGGGGGCAAGCTGACGACGTACCGCGTCATGGCGAAGGACGCCGTCGACGCCGCGGCGCCGTCGCTGAGCGACGCGGGCGGGGTGCGGGGGTCGATCACCGACCGGGTGCCGCTGCTGGGGGCCGACGGCTTCGAGACCCGCTCCAACCAGCGCGTCATGCTCGCGCGCCGCTCGGGGCTGCACGTCGCGCGGATCGACCACCTGCTGGGTCGGTACGGCGCGCTCGTCGACGACCTGCTGGCCCTCGTGGCCGCCCGGCCGGAGCTCGCCGAGCCGCTGGCCGGGGCCCCGGACTACCTGGCCGCCGAGGCGGTGTACGCCGTGACCCACGAGGGCGCGCGCCACCTCGACGACGTGCTCGCACGTCGCACCCGGATCTCGGTGGAGACCTTCGACCGGGGCACGGCGGCCGCGCGGACGGTCGCGGAGCTGATGGCCGCCGAGCTCGGGTGGAGCGCCGCGCGCACCGACGAGGAGGTCGACCACTACCTGCGCCGCGTGGAGGCGGAGCGGCAGAGCCAGCGCAAAGCGACCGACCAGGAGGCCGACGAGGCGCGGGTGCAGGTGCGCGACCTGGTCTGAGCGCTGCTTGACATCCGTGGCGAGGTTGTCAAGAGCGGCCAATTGTTACCGAGAGGTAGAACACACGCCGTCGCGGACATACTCTCGGTACATGAGCAACTCCATCCCGGCCGGCGGTCCCCTCGTCACGGGGCCCGGCGACCCCGAGCACGACCCCACCGCGGCGTACGCGCTGGAGCCGGACCAGGTCGCCGCCCTCACCGCACGCCTGCTCGCCACGACCGGCGAGACGGTCCTCACCCGCACCCCGCTGACGGGTGCGCCGCTCGCCCAGGTGCCGCAGTCCTCGGAGGCCGACGTCGCGGAGGCGTTCGCCCGCGCCCGCCGCGCCCAGGAGGCGTGGGCGCGCACGTCGCTGGCCCACCGCCAGGAGCTGCTCCTGCGCCTGCACGACCTGGTGCTCGACCGCCAGGAGGAGATCCTCGACCTGATCGTGTGGGAGTCGGGCAAGGCCCGCAAGCACGCGTTCGACGAGCCGCTGCACATCGCGCTGACGGCACGGTACTACGGGCGCACGCTGCGCCAGGACCTCGAGACGCGCCGCGTGCCGGGCGTCATCCCGGGCCTCACGCGGGTGGAGGTCAACCGCATCCCCAAGGGTGTCGTCGGCGTCATCTCGCCGTGGAACTACCCGTTCACCATGGCGCTCTGCGACGGCATCGCGGCGATCGCGGCCGGCAACGCCGTGGTGTCCAAGCCCGACTCGCAGACGATGCTGAGCGCGCTCCTCGCCGCGCAGCTCCTCGACGAGGCGGGGTTCCCGCGCGACCTGTGGCAGGTCGTGGCCGGCCCGGGCGCCGAGATCGGCGGCGCCATCATCGACCGCGCCGACTACGTCTGCTTCACCGGCTCGACGGCGACCGGCCGCCGCGTCGCCACCCGGGCCGCCGAGCGCCTCATCGGCTGCTCGCTCGAGCTCGGCGGGAAGAACCCGCTGCTCGTGCTGCGCGACGCCGACGTGGAGAAGGCCGCCGAGGGGGCCGTGCGGGCCGCGTTCTCCAACGCGGGGCAGCTCTGCGTCTCGATCGAGCGGATGTTCGTGGCCGACCAGGTCTACGACCGGTTCGTCGAGCGCTTCGTCGCCCGCACCCAGGCGCTCACGCTGGGGGCGACCCTCGACTGGGGCAACGACATGGGCTCGCTCATCAACGCGAACCAGCTGGAGACGGTGACGAAGCACGTCGAGGACGCCGTCGCCAAGGGCGCCACGGTGCTCGCCGGCGGGCGGGCCCGTCCCGACCTGGGTCCGTTCATGTACGAGCCGACGATCCTCGAGGGCGTCACGCCCGAGATGACCTGCTTCGGCAACGAGACCTTCGGCCCCGTCGTGGCGCTCTACCGCTTCAACGACGAGGCCGAGGCCGTCGCGCGGGCCAACGACGGGGAGTACGGCCTCAACGCGTCGATCTACAGCCGCGACGGCGAGCGCGCCCGTGCGCTGGCGCGACGCATCAAGTGCGGCACGGTCAACGTCAACGAGGCGTTCGCCGCGACCTTCGCCTCCCTGGGCGCCCCCATGGGCGGCATGCGGTCCTCAGGCATGGGGCGTCGCCAGGGCGCCGAGGGCCTCTTGCGCTACACCGAGACGCAGTCGGTGGCGACGCAGCGGCTCGTGCCGATCGCCCCGTCGTTCGGTCTCTCCGACGAGTCCTACGCGAAGGTGATGAACCTCAGCCTCCGGCTCCTCAAGAAGGCGGGACGCGCGTGAGCGGCTTCGACTACGACGTCCTCGTCGTCGGCTCCGGGTTCGGCGGTTCGGTCTCCGCGCTGCGCCTGACGGAGAAGGGCTACAAGGTCGGGGTGCTCGAGGCGGGCGCCCGCTTCGAGGACGCCGACTTCGCGTCGACGTCGTTCGACCTGAAGAAGTACCTCTTCGCCCCGCAGGCGGGGTGCTACGGCATCCAGCGGATCGACGCGATCAAGGACTGCCTGATCCTCGCCGGCGCGGGTGTCGGCGGCGGCTCGCTGGTCTACGCGAACACGCTGTACGAGCCGCTCGACGCGTTCTACGACGACCCCTCGTGGTCGCACATCACCGACTGGAAGTCGGAGCTCGCGCCCTACTACGACCAGGCCAAGCGGATGCTCGGCGTGGTCGAGAACCCGGTGCGCACCGCGAGCGACGACGTCATGCTCAAGGTGGCCGAGGAGATGGGCGTCGGGGACACGTTCCACCCGACCCCGGTCGGCGTCTTCTTCGGCGGGCCCGAGCACGGCGGGGCCGAGGAGGGAGGCGTCGACGTCGAGGACCCGTTCTTCGGCGGGGCCGGACCGCGCCGTACGACGTGCCGCAACTGCGGCGAGTGCATGACGGGCTGCCGGCACAACGCGAAGAACACGCTGGTGAAGAACTACCTCTACCTGGCGGAGCAGCTGGGCGCGACGGTCCACCCGCTGACGACGGTGACGCGGGTGCGCCCGCTGGCCGGCGGCGGCTACCGGGTCGACGTGCGCTGGACGAAGGCGAAGCTGTCCCGCCGCTCGGCGGTGCGCAGCTACACGGCCGAGCAGGTCGTCTTCTCGGCGGCGGCCCTGGGCACGCAGAAGCTGCTCCACCGGCTCAAGGCGACGGGCGACCTGCCCGGGGTCTCCGACCGGCTCGGCGTGCTGACGCGCACCAACTCGGAGTCGATCCTCGGGGCGCTCGCCCCGGACCTCTCGACCGACTACAGCAAGGGCGTCGCGATCACCTCGTCGTGGCACCCCGACCCGGTGACGCACATCGAGCCGGTGCG
Organism: Nocardioides alkalitolerans; assembly: GCA_038184435.1. NCBI lineage: Bacteria > Bacillati > Actinomycetota > Actinomycetes > Propionibacteriales > Nocardioidaceae > Nocardioides > Nocardioides alkalitolerans. Next base: position 4,299,093 of record CP116227.1, read on the forward strand.
CTACGGCAAGGGCTCCAACGCGATGGCGCTCATGCAGACGGTGCTGACGGACGGCGACGGCCCCGGCCCCCGGTGGCAGACGTGGCTCAAGGAGCTGTGGCGGGAGCGCCGCAACGTCCTCGACCTCTACGACATGAAGCACTGGTCGGAGCGCACGGTCATCGCGCTCGTGATGCAGACGCTCGACAACTCCATCACGACGTTCCCGAAGCGCACCCCGTTCGGCTGGCGGCTGTCGTCGAAGCAGGGCCACGGCGCCCCGAACCCGACGTGGATCCCGATCGCCAACGAGGCGACGCGTCGCATCGCGGCCATGATCGGCGGCAAGCCGGGCGGCACCGTGGGGGAGCCGTTCAACCGGCCGCTCACGGCGCACTTCATCGGCGGCTGCACGATCGGGGAGTCGCCCGAGACCGGCGTGGTGGACCCCTACCAGCGGATGTTCGGGCACCCGGGGCTCCACGTCGTCGACGGCTCCGCGATCTCGGCCAACCTCGGAGTGAACCCGTCGCTGACGATCACCGCCCAGGCCGAGCGCGCGATGGCCTTCTGGCCCAACAAGGGCGAGGCGGACACGCGGCCACCGCTGGGCGCGGCGTACGAGCGCGTCGGAGCGGTCGCGCCCCGTCGTCCGGCGGTGCCCGCCGAGGCGCCGGCGGCGCTGCGGCTGCCCATCGTCGGGGTCAGCTAGAAACTCCTCGACGGACCACGTAACCCACGTCACGCGGCCTCGTTGTGCTGGACGGGTCCGGCATGTTTGCTCCCTCCCAGCCCGGGCCCGGTCGTCCTGGGCTGCGCGCAGTCGACAGGACCGTCAGGGCCCGGCCACCCTCCCTCCCCGGCCGGGCCCTGACGCGTTTGCGGGCTAGACTCCGCGGGTCCCCGCAGGCAAGTGAAAGGCCCTCGATGTCGTCTGCCCCCGACCACGACCTCGTCCTGGTGGTCGACTTCGGCGCCCAGTACGCCCAGCTCATCGCGCGCCGCGTGCGCGAGGCCCGGGTCTACTCCGAGATCGTCCCGCACACGATGCCGGTCGCGGAGATGCTGGCGAAGCAGCCGGCGGCCATCATCCTGTCGGGCGGCCCCTCGAGCGTGTACGCCGAGGGAGCGCCCCGCATCGACGCGGACCTCTTCACGGCGGGCACGCCCGTCTTCGGCATGTGCTACGGCTTCCAGCTCATGGCGCAGAACCTGGGCGGCACGGTGTCGCCGACGGGCGCGCGGGAGTACGGCCGCACGCCGGTGACGGTGGGGGAACCGGGCACGCTGCTGGCGGACCTGCCGGGCGAGCACCGCGTCTGGATGTCGCACGGCGACTCCGTCACCGCGGCCCCCGACGGCTTCGCCGTGCTGGCGTCGACCGACGTGACGCCCGTGGCGGCCTTCGAGAACACCGACCGCCGGCTCGCCGGGGTGCAGTGGCACCCCGAGGTGCTGCACTCGGAGCACGGCCAGGAGGTGCTCGAGCGCTTCCTCGTCGACATCGCCGGCTGCCGCCAGACCTGGACGATGGTCAACATCGTCGAGGAGCAGGTCGAGCGGATCCGCGCCGAGGTCGGCGACGCCCGCGTCATCTCGGCGCTCTCGGGCGGCGTGGACTCCGCCGTGTCGACGGCGCTCGTGCAGCGGGCGATCGGCGACCAGCTCACCGCCGTGTTCGTCGACCACGGCCTGCTCCGCGAGGGCGAGGCCGAGCAGGTCAAGCAGGACTACGTGGCGGCGACCGGGGTGGACCTCAAGGTCGTCGACGCCCGGGAGCAGTTCCTCGGGCACCTCGCCGGGGTCACCGACCCGGAGACGAAGCGCAAGATCATCGGCCGCGAGTTCATCCGCGTCTTCGAGGCCGCCGAGCGCGAGGTGCTGGCGACGCCGGGCCCGCCGGTGAAGTTCCTCGTGCAGGGCACGCTCTACCCCGACGTCGTCGAGTCCGGCGGCGGCGCCGGCACCTCCAACATCAAGAGCCACCACAACGTGGGCGGCCTGCCGGAGGACCTCGAGTTCTCCCTCATCGAGCCGCTGCGCACCCTGTTCAAGGACGAGGTGCGCGAGGTGGGCCGCCAGCTCGGCATCCCCGAGGCCATCGTCGCCCGGCACCCGTTCCCCGGCCCCGGCCTCGCGATCCGCATCATCGGTGCCGTGGACGAGGAGCGCCTCGCGATCCTCCGCGCCGCCGACGCGATCGTGCGGCAGGAGACCACCGCCGCCGGGCTCGACGGCGAGATCTGGCAGTTCCCCGTCGTGCTCCTCGCCGACGTCCGCTCGGTCGGCGTGCAGGGCGACGGCCGCACCTACGGTCACCCCGTCGTGCTGCGTCCCGTCTCCAGCGAGGACGCCATGACGGCCGACTGGACCCGGCTGCCGTACGACGTGCTCGAGCGGATCTCGACCCGCATCACCAACGAGGTGGCCGAGGTCAACCGCGTCGTGCTCGACGTGACGAGCAAGCCGCCGGGCACCATCGAGTGGGAGTGACCCCGACCCTCCGGTCGTAGGTCAGCGGCGGCCGCGGGCCCGGTGCGGCTCGCGTCCGACCTCCTTGCGCGTGCGGCGCCGCAGCTGCCAGATCCGCAGCGAGCCGGCGATCGCGGTGAGCAGGATGCCCGCGGCGGTCGCGATCAGCAGCGACACGGCGAGGGGGGCCCGGCCCTCGAAGCCGAAGAACCGCACCGTGGTCTGCTCCGTGTTCTGCGCGATGAACACGACGAGCAGCAGCAGGAGCACGCCCAGCGCGACGGCGCCGATCCACAGGCCGCTCGTGCGCGAGCCGCGCAGGGGGTCGTCGTGGGGACGCTCGGCGTCCTTCGGGGGCGGCGGCGGGGGCGGGGGCGCGGTCGGGGGAACGGCGGGATCGCCGGCGGGGGACGCCTGGGGGACGGTCATGCCGTCGAATCTAGCCGCGCCGGCCTCCGAACCGGAGGGCGTTCGGGGCCGGCGTCCGGCGTCCGGCGGGCGTGACGGCTGCGTCGAGCGTTGTCGCGAAATGGGACGTTGGGACACCCGGGACCGGCCCGGGCGGGTCCCAGGTGCACTTTTCCGCGCGCCGGGCGGGTCCCGCGCGGCAGCAAGCCTCAGACGAGCAGGTCCGTCAGCTCCGCCGCCAGCAGCACGGCCCCGACCAGGGAGGCCCGCTCGCCCAGCTCGGACAGCTCCACGGGCGTCGCCGCGACGGCGTCGAGCACGTGGCGGCGCAGCTCGCGGCGTACCGACTCCAGGAGCAGGTCGCCCGCCCGCGCCATGTCGCCGCCGACGACGAGCACGCCCGGGTTCATCAGGTTGACGACGCTCGCGAGCGCCCAGCCGATGTGGCGGCCCGCGTCCTCGAGCGAGCGCTGGGCGGAGACGTTGCCGCCCTGGGCGGCGGCGACGACGTCGTCGAGCGTGGCGCCGGGGAGCTGGTCGGCCAGCATCGCCAGGACGCTGCCGACGGAGGCGTAGGCCTCGAGGCACCCGCGGCTGCCGCAGCGGCAGACGGGACCGCGCTCGTCGAGGGTGAGGTGGCCGATCTCGCCGGCGGCCCCGCCGGACCCGTGGAAGAGCCGGTTGTCGATGACGATGCCGGCACCGACGCCCGAGGAGATCTTCACGAAGAAGGAGTTGTCCTCGCCGCGGGCGACGCCGAGCCGGTGCTCGGCGAGCGCGCCGAGGTTGGCGTCGTTCTCGACGGTGACGGGCACCCCGAAGGCCTCCTCGCAGGCCGCGAGCGCGTCGACCCCGACCCAACCGGGGAGGATCGCCGCGGCCGCCACCACCCGCTGGTTGATGGGGGCCGGCAGGCCGGTGGCCACCGTGCGCAGCGCGGTGCGGTCGAGGCCCTGGGCCGCGAGCAGCCCGTCGAGCAGGGCGGTCGCGATGGCGAGGCCCTCGGTGTGCGAGTGCGTGGGGGAGAGCCGCTGGCGCTGCTCCGCGACGAGGTGGCCCGTCACGTCCCCGATGGCGACCGCGACGTGGCTGTGGCCGAAGTCCACCCCGGCGACGAGACCGGCGCCCGGGGAGAGCCGCACGACGGTGCCCCGGCGGCCGCTGCCGGGCTCCGTGGCCACGAGCCCGGCCGCGGCCAGGTCGCGGATGATGTTGGAGACCGTGGCGGGCGCGAGCCCGGTGACCCGCGCCAGCTCCGCCTGCGTCGGCGGCGGCGCGTCGTCGACCTCGGCCCCGTTGCCGGCTGCCCGCAGCACGTCGAGCACGCGCCGCTGGTTGGCGGTGCGCAGCGTGGCGGTCGAGCCGGGCGCGGCCGGACGGAGGTCGGGGGTGGACACGGGCGTCACCCTGACGTGTGAGGTCACGAACCGTCAAGACATGTTCTCAAACCGGGCTCGAAACTCGCTGGTAACGATTTTGCGTTCATGTCTTGACGACAAGGGCTGTGGCGCACAACACTCCGACCGTTACCACGCGACGGTGCTGTCGCACCCGGTCCACGAGGAGAGTCCATGTCCAGCAGCAAGATCAAGCGCGGCATCGTCAGCACGGCCGCGATCGTCGTCGGGGTCGGCCTGCTGGCCGCCTGCGGCGCCAACGACGCCCAGGAGGGCGACAGCGACACCAAGGTCATCGCGCTCCTGCTGCCGGAGTCGAGCACCACGCGCTACGAGGCCTTCGACAAGCCGCTCTTCGAGGCCAAGGTGCAGGACGTCTGCGGCGACGAGTGCGAGGTCGTCTACTTCAACGCCGACCAGGACGAGGCGAAGCAGACCCAGCAGGTCGACTCGGCCATCTCGCAGAACGCCGACGTCATCGTGCTCGACCCGGTCAACGGCGCCGGCGCGGGCGGCATGGTCCGCACCGCGCAGGAGTCGGGCGCCGAGGTCATCGCCTACGACCGGTTCATCGAGGGCGCGGACTACTATCTCTCCTTCGACAACGAGACCGTCGGCCGCATGCAGGGCGAGGCGCTCGTCGAGGCCACCGGCGGCACCGGCGGCATCCTCATGCTCAACGGCGCGCCCAGCGACCCCAACGCCGCCCAGTTCAAGTCGGGCGCCCACGAGGCGATCGACGCGAGCGGCCTCGAGGTGCTGGCGGAGTACGACAACCCCGACTGGAGCCCCGACAACGCCCGCACCTGGACCACCGACCAGCTCGCGCGCTTCGACGCCGGCGACATCGCGGGCGTGTACGCCGCGAACGACGGCCAGGCCGGCGGCGTCATCGCCGCGCTGACCGGTGCGGGCGTCGACCCGACCGCGCTGCCGCCCATCACGGGCCAGGACGCGGAGCTCGCCGCCATCCAGCGCATCGTCGCCGGTGAGCAGGCCATGACGATCTACAAGCCCATCAAGGTCGAGGCCGAGAAGGCCGCCGAGGTCGCCGTGGCCCTCGCCAAGGGCGAGGACGTCGGCGAGACGACCGACTACGAGGGCGTCGCCTCGTTCATCTTCGACCCGATCGTCGTCACGGCGGACAACGTCAACGACACGGTCATCGCCGACGGCTTCTACTCGGTCGAGGACATCTGCACCGCGGACTACGCCGACGCCTGCACCGCCGCCGGCATCGGGGCGTGAGCTCGGCCGTGGAGCTCAGCAAGACGACCCGCGCAGCGACGGGGTCCGCCCTGTCGCTGCGCGGGGTCAGCAAGCGGTTCGGCGCCGTCCAGGCGCTGTCCGCCATCGATCTCGACGTCGCGAAGGGCGAGGTCGTCGCCCTCGTCGGCGACAACGGCGCCGGCAAGTCGACGCTCGTGAAGATCATCTCGGGCGTCTACCAGCCCGACGACGGCACGATGACCCTCGACGGCCGCGAGGTCGTCGTGGGTGGTCCGCGCCAGGCGCAGAAGCTCGGCATCGCGACCGTGTTCCAGGACCTGGCGCTGTGCGACAACCTCGACGTCGTCGCCAACCTCTTCCTCGGTCGCGAGCGCACCGCGGGCGGGGTGCTCCTCGACGAGGTCCACATGGAGCAGGAGGCGTGGCGGCTGCTGCGCCGCCTCTCCGCGAAGATCCCGTCGGTCCGCATCCCCATCGCGGCCCTCTCGGGCGGACAGCGACAGACCGTCGCGATCGCCCGCAGTCTCGTCGGCGACCCCGGCATCGTCATCCTCGACGAGCCGACCGCCGCCCTCGGCGTGGCCCAGACGGCGGAGGTGCTCTCCCTCGTGGGGCGCCTGCGCGAGACCGGCCTCGGCGTCATCCTCGTCAGCCACAACATGGCCGACGTGCTGGCGGTCGCCGACCGCATCGAGGTGCTCCGCCTGGGCCGCAACGCCGCGCGCTTCGACGCCGCGGATGTGACCACCGAGCAGCTCGTCGCCGCGATCACCGGCGCCGGGGAACGCCCGGCCCATCCCTCCGACTCGCCCGCAGGAGCCCGCCCATGACCGTCGCCGCCGACCTCGCCGACGAGCGGCTCGTCCGCAGCCGCGGCGCCCGTGGCGCCCTCGACGTCGTCTGGAACCGCCTGCGCGGCGGCGACCTCGGCAGCCTGCCGGTGGTCGTCGGCCTGATCGTGATCTGCACGGTCTTCTACAGCCTGGACCCGCGGTTCCTGTCGTCGTTCTCGATGGTCAACATCCTGACCTACGCGGCACCGGTCGGGATCATCGCGCTCGGCATCGTGCTGGTGCTGCTGCTCGGCGAGATCGACCTCTCGGTCGGCTCCGTCTCCGGCATGGCGGCCGCGATCATGGCGGTGCTCGTGGTGAAGGAGGGCCAGCCGGCGTTCGTCGGCCTGCTCGCCGGCATCGCGGTCGGCGCGGTCGTCGGCATCGCCTACGCGTTCCTCTACACCGTGCTCGGCATCCCGAGCTTCGTGTTCTCCCTCGGCGGTCTGCTCGGCTTCCAGGGCGTGCTCCTCTACGTGCTCGGCTCCGACGGCACCATCAACCTGCCCGACGGCTCCGGTCTCACCGAGTTCGCCCGGTTCAGCTTCGTGAGCGGAGCCGCGGCGTACGTCGGCGTGGCGGTCGTCGTCGCGCTGTACGTCGCGTCCCGCCTCTGGACGATCCGCCAGCGTCGCGCGGCCGACCTGTCGGCGCCGTCCCTGCTCGGTGTCGGCCTCAAGGCGCTGGCGCTGGCGGCCGGGCTCGGCTGGCTGACGTGGTACCTCGGCGTCGACCGCGGCTGGAGCTACAGCTTCCTGCTCTTCGCGGCCCTCGTGGTCGTGATGGACCTGGCGCTGCGCCGTACGCGGTGGGGACGGCACGTCTTCGCCGTCGGCGGCAACGAGGAGGCGGCCCGCCGCTCGGGCGTGAAGGTGACGCGGATCTACGTGTCGGTCTTCGTGCTGACCTCCACCCTCGCCGCGCTCGGCGGCCTGCTGGCCGCCGGTCAGCAGACCTCGGTCTCGCAGGCCACGGGCACGACCGACACCAACCTGACCGCGATCGCCGCGGCCGTCATCGGCGGCACCAGCCTCTTCGGCGGGCGCGGGTCGGCGTACGCCGCGATGCTCGGCATCATCGTCCTGCAGGCCATCCAGTCGGGCCTCAACATCGTCGGGGTCGACTCCTCCGTCCGTTTCATGGTCACCGGCGGCGTGCTGCTGCTGGCGGTCGCCATCGACTCCGTCGCCCGTCGGGCGCGGTCGGCGAGCGGACGCGGCTAGCGCGCGTCGTACCCCGGCGTCGGTTCAGAGCAGGGGTGGAGCCGGGGGCGTCTCGGGGCACGGCCATGGGCGTGCCGGAGAGGCGCCCCCGGCCCGCGTTCGGCACACTGCTCCCGTGAGCAGACTGTTCGGGGGACTCCGCCAGGCGCCGGCGCGCGTGCTGGCGGGCGTGCAGACCGGGGTGCGGGGGTTCGTGCTGAAGCAGGTCGGCGGCCGCGTCGACCTGTCGAAGATCGACCGCGTGCCGGCCAGCCTCGGCTGGCCGTTGGAGCGTGAGGCGCTCGACCCGCCGGGGCGGCTCGAGGAGATGCGGGCCGAGCACCCGGTGAGCCTGCTGACCACGTTCCTCGGCATCAAGGTGTGGCTGGTCACCGGGTACGACGCGGGCCACGAGGTGCTCGTCGACCGCGGCGCGGCGTACTCCACCGACATCCGGCCCTACGTCGGCAAGGCCGGCGCCGACGGCGGCGACATCGGCGGGCTCGGGTTCACGGACCCGCCGGACCACACGCGGCTGCGGAAGTACCTGACGCCCGAGTTCACCCGCCGTCGCCTGCAGCGCCTCGAGCTGCTCGTCGACGCGATCATCGAGCGGCAGCTCGACGAGATCGAGGCGGCCGCCCGGGAGTCCGAGGACGGCGTCGTCGACCTCGTGCAGCTGTTCAGCTTCCCCATCCCGTTCCTCGTGATCTGCGAGCTGCTCGGCCTCTCCGACGAGCGGCGGGCGATCTTCCAGGAGCTCGGCTCCGCCCGGTTCGACGTCTCCAGCGGCGGGATCGGCGCCTTCGGCGCCATCTCCGGCTCGCGCGAGTTCCTGCTCGCCGAGACGGCCCGCCAGCGGCACGACCCCGGTCCCGGACTCATCGGCCAGATCGTGCGCGACCACGGTGACGAGATCAGCGACTACGACCTCGGCGGTCTCGCCGACGGCGCCTTCACGGGCGGCATGGAGACGTCGGCCGGCATGCTCGCGCTCGGCAGCGCCGTGCTGCTCGAGCACCGCGAGACCTGGAAGCAGCTCGCCGCGGGTGAGGCGGACGTCGACGCCGTCGTCGAGGAGCTGCTGCGCTACCTCTCCGTCGTGCAGGTCGCCTTCCCGCGGTTCGCGACGAAGGACGTCGAGGTCGCGGGCCAGCAGGTGCGCAAGGGCGACGTCGTGCTCGTGCACCTCCCGGCCGTCGACCGCGACCCGTCGTCGTCGGGCGCCTGCCCGCACGCCTTCGACCCGGGCCGCGAGGACAAGTCGCACCTCGCCTTCGGCCACGGCATCCACCGCTGCGTCGGTGCCGAGCTGGCCCGGATGGAGCTGCGCAAGGCCTACCCGGCCCTCGCCCGCCGGTTCCCCGACCTCGCGCTCGTACGCGGGACGGACGACCTGGAGTACTTCGGGTCGTCGATCGTGTACGGCGTCGAGCGGTTGCTCGTGCGGCCGTTGGGGTGAGAGGCCGGTCGGTTCCCCGGCTAGCCGGGGAACTATCCACTTAGACCATCAACGTTGATGGTCAAAGCGGTCGGTTCAGTGCACGTGGTCGACCGCCAAGGGCCCTCTTGGTCCGCTCGACCATCCGGTCGTGGTGGTCCAGGTCGCGCCACGTGTAGCGGATGAACCCGCAGTCGAGCAGCTCGCGCACGGTGTCCTCCCGGGCCTTCTCGCGCTCGAGCGCATCGGCCGGCGTCTCCCCGGGCCTCAGATAGCGCCCGTACTTCACCATTCCGTCGAACTCGCCCGCCAAGCCGTGCTCGGGCCACCAGAAGTCGAGCTCGGCGACGAGCCGACTCCCGTCGTACACGCGGTGCTGCTGCACCGGCGCCGGGACTCCGCCGCGGAAGAAGGCGTACATGGTGCGGCTCTCACCCACCGAGCCCGATAGGGGGCTCGCGAGCCGGCCGGCGAGCGCCGTGTGGAGCGTGCCCGGCCAGGCGGTCGCGGTCTCGATCATCGCGTCCAGGTCGGCCTTCGTCGTGGTGCCCTCGCGGAGCAGGCTGTCCATCACGACCACGGTCCGCTCGGTGTCGACCAGGGTGGAGAGCTCGACCGCTGCGCGGGCAGGTACGACGGTGGGCAGGCCGTCCACCTCCGTCACGTGCTCCTCGGGGAGCGTGGCGCGGTGGTGCGTGAGGCCCGACTCGCGACGTTCGGCGCGGCGCAGCGGGTTCGTGAGATGCACGTGGCTGAGGTCGAGGCCCCAGTGACCGTCGGTGTGGAGGAGCACAGCCGAGGTGTGGGACGCGACGTGGCGGGCGGTCGCGCGCTCGAGCGAGGCGCGGAGCCGTACGAGGTGTCGCTGTGGCTCGGTGAGTGTCGCCCAGGAGCCCGGCAACGCGTAGGTGCCGTGACGGATCGAGACGACCTGCCCCGCCCGCTTCGCGCGGTAGAACGAGGCCGCCGTGTAGCCGACGGCGAGTGCGTCGCGCGTGAGGAAGTAGCCCTGCGCGGCGTCGAGCGCTTGGAGTCGTGGATGCATGGCCGGTCCGTTCCCGCGGCGCGCCGCTGCCAGCGGTGGGCGATGCCGGCTGGGGATGAGGGCACCTCACGGCGGGCCTGGGGACGACGAGTGGGCCGGTCCCGCGGCGTACCGCTGGGTTGAAGCATCAACGCGCCACTTTGACCATCAACGTTGATGGTCAAAGCGGCGTGTTCCCCGGCTGACCGGGGAACCGACCGCCTGCGCCGGTGGACAAATCTATGCGAATGATTATGATCACTCGGGTGACCCGGGCCACTTCCTGAGCGGCCCGCCGACTCCTCCACCCGAAAGCAGGCTCTCCTGTGAAGCGTCTCCCGGTCGTCGCCGCCGTGTCCTCCCTCGCCCTCGTGCTCGCCGCCTGCGGCGGGTCCGACGAGAGCGCCGACGTCGTCACCGGTGACGCGGAGGGCCTGGTCGAGGCGGCGAAGGAGGAGGGGTCGCTCGACTGGTACTCCGACCTCCCCGAGGCCCTCATCGAGAGCGTCGCGACGGGCTTCGAGGAGAAGTACGGCATCGAGGTCAATTACATCCGCAGCGTCTCCAGCCAGCTCGGCAGCCGCTTCGCCGGTGAGGCCCAGGCCGGCGACCCGCAGGCCGACGTGCTCAACATCGCGAGCCAGGGCTTCTGGGAGGAGGCCGTGAGCCAGGGCTGGTTCGCCGAGCTCACCGACGACACCGTCGAGTCGCTCGACGCGTGGCCGGAGGAGTTCCTCTACGACGACACCTACGCCCTCATCAACGTGCAGCCGCTCGGCATCGCCTACAACACCGACACGAGCCCCGTGCAGCCCACCGGCTGGGAGGACGTCGCCGACGACGCCCTCGAGGGCCGGCTGATGATGGGCGACACCGCGGTGGTCGCCTACTCCGCCGAGTACCTCTTCCTCATGGACACCTACGGCGAGGACTTCCTCTCCGACCTCGGGGCGCTCGACCCGATCGTGGTGGACAGCCTCGTGCCCGGCACCCAGCAGATGGTCGCGGGCGAGGCCGACGTGGCCATCCCGTCGCTCAAGGCCGTCGTGCAGCCGCTCATCGACGAGGGCGCTCCCCTCGAGCTGGTCATCCCCGACGACACCTCGGGCGTCAACCAGTACGCGGGCGTCGTCAAGGACGCCGCGCATCCCAACGCGGCGTACCTCTTCCTGAGCTACCTGCTGAGCATGGAGGGCCAGGAGCGGGTCACGGCCGGCATCGCCGCCTCCGTCCTCGAGGGCGTGCCGGGTGCGATGGAGCTGCCGTCGGGCTACACCGAGATCGCCGAGTCGGACGTGGTGGACCAGCAGGACACCATCGACGAGCTGCTCGGGTTCTGAGCATGACCGTCACCCACGAGCGCCCGGTGCGCACCGACGTCGGCGTCGCCGGCGGCCGCATCGAGATCGCCGGACTGGCGAAGACCTACGTGCGCAACGACGGCACGAAGGTCCCGGCCATCGACGACATCGCCCTCACCGTCGAGGCAGGCGAGTTCTGCGTGCTGCTCGGCCCCAGCGGCTGCGGCAAGACCACGTTGCTGCGCTGCCTGGCGGGGCTCGAGGAGCCGCAGACGGGTTCCATCGCCGTCGGTGGTCGGCCGTTCTACGACCGGTCCCGCCGCGTGTCGCTGACCCCCCAGCAGCGCCGCCTCGGCATGGTCTTCCAGTCCTACGCCCTGTGGCCGCACATGAGCGTCGAGAAGAACGTCGCCTTCCCGATGACCACCCGGCGGGCCCGCGGGTCCTTCAGCCGCACCGAGGTGCGCGAGCGGGTGGCGAAGGCGCTGGCGACGGTCGACATCGCCGAGCTCGCCGGACAGCCGATCTCGGCGTTGTCGGGCGGCCAGCAGCAGCGCGTCGCCCTGGCGCGCGCCATCGCCTTCGGCAGCGACGTCGTGCTCTTCGACGAGCCGCTGTCCAACGTGGACGCGAAGGTGCGGGTGCAGCTCCGCCAGGAGATCCACGCCCTGCAGCGCGAGCTCGGCTTCACCGCCGTCTACGTGACGCACGACCAGGAGGAGGCGATGGAGCTCGCCGACGTCCTCGTCGTGCTGAAGAAGGGCAAGATCGAGCAGGCGGGCCGCCCGCGCCAGCTCTACCGCGCCCCCGTCTCCCGGTACGTCGCGGACTTCGTGGGCACCGCCGACGTCCTCGACGGCACGGTCACCGCGGCCGTCGCCCCGGGCCGTACGCCGCGGGTGCAGGTCGCGACGCCGCTCGGCGAGCTGGTGGTCGCCACCCCCGCGCCGGTCGCGGTGGGCACCGAGGTCGGGGTCGTCGTGCGCGCGGAGGACTGGCGCGTGCTCGACGCGCCCGGCCAGCGGGCCGGCGTGAACGAGCTCGACGGGGTCGTGCGGGACAGCGCCTACCTGGGCGCGGCTACGCAGTACCTCGTCGACGTCGCCGGCCACGTCGTGCGGGTGCGCCCGCAGGGCTCCGCCGAGCTGGCGGAGGGCCACCGCTTCGTGCTCCACCTCGACCCGGACGACCTGCACCTGGTGACCGCGTGAGCGCGCCGACGCTGGAGCGGACGGGGCGCCCGGACGCCGCGCCAGCTCCGGCGGGACGCGCGCCGCGGCGTCGGCCCGACCCGTTCAAGTTGGTCGGCTGGCTGGTCTGCGCGCTGGTCTGCCTCGCGATCCTCTACCCGATCGCGATCCTGCTGCGGGACGTCGCGGGGCTCGGTCAGACCCCCTCGATCCTCGGTGACATCAAGGACGAGGCCCTCGCCCCCGGGGCCCTCGAGACGCTGCGCACCACCGTGCTGCTCGTCGTCCCGGCGGGCATCACCGCGCTCCTCATCGCCTCGCTGCTGGCCTGGATCAACGAGCGCACCGACGCCCGCATCGGCGCACTGGCCGACGTGACCCCGATCCTCCCGATGTTCATCCCGCCCGTCGCGGGCGCGATCGGCTGGGTGTTCCTCGCCGCCCCGAGCGCCGGGCTGCTCAACGGCGCCATCGAGGGCTTCTTCGGCTGGTTCGGGATGGACGTCGACGGCCCGCTCGACATCTTCACGTGGCAGGGCCTCTTCTTCGTCTACGTGCTCGACCTCGTGCCGTTCGCCTACATCACGCTGGCCGCCGGGTTCCGCAACCTCGACCCGGTCGCCGAGGAGGCCGCCCGCATCAGCGGCGCCGGGCCCCTGGAGACCTTCCGCCGTGTGACGCTGCCCAGCCTCGGACCGTCGTTGGGCGGCGCGCTGCTCATCGTGATGGCCATCGGGTTCGCGCTCTTCTCGACCCCGGTGGTGATCGGCACGCAGGCGGGCGTCGACGTGCTGTCGGTCGAGATCGTCGAGGCGATGACCCGCTCGTTCCCGGCCGACGAGGCGAAGGCCCTCGGCCACGGCGTCCTGCTGCTCGGCATGGTGACCATCGCCTGGCTCCTCCAGCGGCGCCTCGTGCGCTCGACGGGCCACGCCACGGTCGGCGGCAAGGGCCTCAACTCCCAGCCGACCCGCCTCGGCGCGTTCCGCCACGTCGCGCGGTTCGTGATGGTGCTCTACCTGCTCGGCGCCAGCGTGCTGCCGATCCTGGCCCTCGTCGTCGTCTCCCTCGAGCGCTACTGGACCGCCTCGATCCCGTGGGGCAGCCTCACCCTCGACAACTACCGCGCGCTCCTCGACAGCGCCATCGTGGTCGAGGCGCTGCGCAACAGCGTCGTCGTCGGTGTCACCTGCGCGACGATCGGCATGGCCCTGGCCGCGATCGTCGCCCGCATGACGCACGGCGAGACGTCCCGCTGGGCGGGCGTCGTGGAGGCCGTGACGCGCATCCCGGCGGCGGTGCCGATCCTGGTGCTGACGCTGGCGTTCATCGCGGCGTACCTGGGGGAGCCGTTCCGCCTCGGCGGCACGACGCTGCTCCTCGTCATCGCCTACACGGCCATCTTCTTCCCCCACGCGGTCGTCAACGCGACGTCGGCGTACCTGCAGGTCGGTCCCCAGCTCCGCGAGGCCGGAGCGGTGTTCGGGGTCTCGGAGGGCCGCACGTTCTGGCGCATCCAGCTGCCGCTGATGCTGCCGGGCCTGACGTCGGGCTGGGCGTTCCTGTTCGTGCTGGTCGCGGGCGACGTCACCGTCGCCTCCCTGCTGGCGGGTACCGGCAACCCCGTCGCGGGCTTCGTCATCCTCGACCGCTACAACACCGGCACCTACCCGCCGCTCGCCGCGATGGCCGTCATCACGACCCTCCTCACGACCGTGGTCGTGGGGGTCGCGCTCGGGCTGGCGCGCTGGCAGCGCTCCCGGGCGACCTCCGGCGTACGGCGGCGCGCAGGTCTCGCCGTACCCGACCCGTCCGCCCCGCCCGTCACCCACTGACCCCCGCCGACCTCACCGGCCCCTACTGAAGGAGCAGCACCATGACCGACCCCAGCACGCTCTCCGCCGAGCAGCGGCTCGCCCGGCTCGAGGACCGCGCCGCGATCCAGGAGCTCGGCGTCCTCTACGGCTACGTGATGGACGAGCGCGACGAGAAGGGCATCCGGCAGATCTTCGCCCCCGACGCCCGGCTGACCTCCGCCGACGGGGTGTTCGCGGCGACGGGGATCGACGAGATCGTCGAGACCTACCTGGGCCGCTTCAAGGCCCTCGGCCCCACGAACCACTTCTCCCACGGGCACGTCGTGCGCTTCGGCGACGACCCCGACCGCGCCCGCGGCCTGCTGGCCAGCCACGCCGAGGTGTCCCGCAACGGTACGGCGATGCAGGTGGCGCTGCGCTACAAGGACGAGTACGTCCGCAACGACGGACGCTGGCAGTTCGCGGCGCGCGAGATGAGCTACATGTACTACCTGCCCATCGAGCAGCTCTCCCAGCTCGGCGACCGCAACAGCGTGCGGGCGTACGGCGACGAGCGACCGTCCGACTGGCCCGAGGCGCTCTACGCGGAGACCGGCAGCTCCTGGCTGCACGCCTACCTCTGAGCCGAGGCCCTAGGGTGGCGGGCGTGAAGGACGTCCTGGTCGTGATCGCCGCCGCCTTCTGGACCGTCGTGGCCGGCGTTGCCGGCTACCAGCTCGGGGGGCGCGGGCTGCCGGGCCTCCTGGTCCTCCTCCTCGTGATCGTGGTGGGAGTCGGTGCGGCCCTGCGGTTGCGTCTGAGGGAACGTCCCGTCGTCCGGGACCTCGCCGGCCCGGCGGCGGCCGTCATGGACGCCCTTGCCTCGGCTGCCGCGGAGCGGGAGAAGGTGCGCGAGCGTCCCGCCCCCGGCGTCCTCCTGGTGAAGACCTCGATGAGCACGTGGTCGTGGGGGTCGGTCTGGCGCTTCGAGGTGCTGCCCGGCGGCGCTGACGATGGCGGCGCGAGCACGCGGGTCGTGGCCACGATCCACCGCCGCGGCAGCGTCGTCGCGGGTGTGACCGAGCTGCGCAAGGTCCACGCCCTCCTGGACGTCGCCGAGCAGTGTCTGGAGGACGGCCGGGTCGCGGGGGTCGAGCGACTCGACTGACCTCTCGGAGCCGCCCCACCCGGAGAAGGAGAACGCGGACCGGACGGGCGTGCGCCTCGGCGTGTCGCCCCGACCGGTCCGCGTTTTCTTTCCCCAGGTCGTGGCGCTGTCCGCGTTTTCTCTCCCGCACCGGACCGGCACCCGGACCCGCGCGGGGGCCCCGCGCTAGATGCTCCGCCCCGGCCGGTACGCCGGCAGCCCGGCCAGCATCACGACGGCGAGGGCGAGCATGACGCCGTACCCGGCGCCGAAGCCCCCCGTGAGGTCGCGGAGCACCCCCAGCACCAGCGGGCCGAGGGCGCCCGCGAGGTAGGCGACGAGGATGACCATGGCGCCGAGCCGGGCGCCGTCCGCCTGCGTGTGGGTGACGTCGGTGATGAGCACCAGGCCCAGGGCCGATCCGCCGCCGACACCCATGCCGAAGAGGGTCATGGTCGGGAGGGCGAGGCCCACGGGGTCGACGAGGAGCATGACGATGCCGACGACGGTGCAGCCGAGCACGATCCCGAGCAGCGGGCGTCGGTCGCGGGTGTGGTCGGCGAGGGCGGGCAGCCCCAGCATGGTGACGACCTGCACGACCTGGAAGACCACGAACATCGACGCCGCCTCCTGGGGCGCGAGGCCGTGGCTGACGTAGAGCGGCGTGATCCAGGCCAGGCCGCTGAAGCCGATGACCATCTGCGAGGTGGTGAAGGCGACGACGAGCCATGCCGTGGTCGACCGCCAGGGCATGCGGTGGTCGACGAGGACGGCGGCGGCCGGGTCGACCGCGTCGCGGCGGGGGCCGCGCAGGGCCGGGGTGAGCAGCAGCCAGAGCGCGGCCGTGGCGGCGCTGACGGCGCCCCAGAAGGCGAGGGCGGGCCGCCAGCCGCCGAGGCCGGCGGACAGCGGCACCGCCGTGCCGGCCGCCACGGCCACGCCGAGCGCGAGGCCGGTCGAGTAGATGCCGGTGGTGAGTCCCCGGATGCGGGGGAGGTGGTGGGCGATCAGTGCCGGCATGAGCGCCGAGCAGCCGCCCATCGCGGCCCCGGCGAGCGCCGCGCTGCCGAACAGCAGCGGCGCGCCCAGGGGCGCGAGGCGCAGGAGCCCGGCCAGCGCGAGCACCAGCATGAGCAGTCCCGTCGCGAGCTCCGACCCGATCCGTGCCGCCAGCCGTTGCCCGAACGGCGCGGAGAGACCCATGCAGGCCACGGCCACCGACGTCAGCAGCCCGGCCTCGGTGCTGGACAGCCCGAGGTCGCGGTCGATCTCGTCGATGAGGGGCGGCAGGGATCCCATCGTCGCCCGCAGGTTGAGCCCGACGACCGCCACGAGGCCCACGACGACCGCCACGGGCAGGCGGGAGGGGCGCGGGGCGTCGAGGTCCCGCGCGGGGGCCGGGGCGGGGAGCGGTGCCTCGCTCACCCCGCGGGCTCGAGGGTCCGCGCCCCCTGGGCCTCGGTGACGGCCGTGCGGAAGTCGAGCATGCGCTTGGCGAGGCCGAGGAGCACGACGCCGACGAGCAGGCCGTCGCGGTCGTGGTAGCCGACCGCCGCCTCCCCGTGGAGGTCGCCGTCGAGCACCCGCACGTCGTCGTGGCCGAGGTGCGGCACGCCGAAGGACTGCAGCCGCACGCCGTACTGCTCGCTCCAGAACGTCGGCAGCGGCGCGAACGGCTTCTCCGGGACCGGTGCCTCGCCGCGGATCCCCGCGAGCAGGCTCGCCGCCGCGTGGGCGGCCATGTCGGTCGGCATCGTCCAGTGCTCGACGCGCAGCGGGGCGTCGCCGTAGCCCGCCACCGGGAAGCGGGCGACGTCCCCGACCACGACGACGTCGAGGACCGGGGTGCCGTCACGCAACGGGTGCAGGTCGGCGTCGCACCGCACGCCGTTCGCGAGGTCGAGACCGGTCCCGGCGAGCGGCTCGACGTTGGCCTGCGAGCCGACGGCCTCGACGATCACGTCCGCGGCGATGCTGGCCCCGTTGTCGAGCACCACCTCGAGGTGCTCGCCGGCGTCCTCGATCGCGGCGACCGAGCGGCCGAGCGCGAACCGCACGCCGTGGGCCTCGTGCCGACGCTGCACCTCGCGGGCCACGAGGTCGCCCAGGGGGCGCTGCAGCGGCGCGGCGAGCGGCTCGACCACCGTGACCTCGCAGCCGAGGGTCACCGCGGTCGCGGCGACCTCGCAGCCGATGAACCCGCCGCCCACGACGACGACGCGGGCGCCGGGCGCCAGCTCGGGGGCGAGCCGCTCGGCGTCCTCGATCGTGCGCACGGCGTGGCGCCAGCGCAGCTCGCCGCCGAGGTCGAGCCGCCGCGAGCGGACGCCCGTGGCGACGACGAGGCCGTCCCAGTGCACCTCCTCGCCACCGTCGAGCCGCACGACGTGACCGTCGAGGTCGACGGAGGCGACGCGGGTGCCGAGGCGCCACTCCACGCCCTCCGCCGTGGCGGGCCGCTGGCGGAAGGGCAGGCGGTCGCGCGCCATCGTGCCGCGCAGCACCTCCTTCGACAGCGGCGGCCGGTTGTAGGGCGCGTGCTGCTCCTCGCCGATCACGAGGAGACGGCCGGTGTGCCCCGCCGCGCGCAGCCGCTCGGCGGCGCGGAGGCCGGCGAGACCGGCACCGACGACGACGATCGTGCTCTCCAGGGATGTGGCCGATGTGGTCACGGGACGCTCCTTCGCAGGGGGGTACGGCGGGGGTCAGGCGGGTGCCGGCACGCGCGCCGCGGCACGGCCCGCGCGGTAGCCGAAGACCATCGCCGGGCCGAGGGTGCCGCCGGCACCGCCGTAGACCATGCCGGTGGGCGCGGCCATGACGTTGCCCGCGGCGTACAGGCCCTCGATGACGGCGCCGTCGACGTCGAGCACGGCACCGTCGACGTCCGTGCGCGGGCCGCCCTTGGTGCCGAGCGTCGAGCTGAGCAGCTCGACGGCGTAGAACGGGCCCTCGTCGAGGGGGCCGAGGGTCGCGCCGCGGCCCGGGTACTGCGCGCGGTCGCCGCACCACCCGTCGTACGCGCTGTCCCCGCGCCCGAAGTCGTCGTCGTGCCCGGCGGCGACGAGCCCGTTCCACCGGGCGACGGTCGCCTCGAGGGCGTCCGGTGGCACGCCGATGACGGCGGCGAGCCCAGCGAGGGTGTCGGCGCGGTGCACGACGTCCGGCACGGGGGCGCCCGGGGCGTTGCCGAAGCAGCCGTAGCGCGTGGCGAAGCCGTGGTCGAAGACGAGGTGCGCGGGCTGGTTGGCGTAGCGGAAGCTGGTCGGGTCGAACGCGTGGAAGGCGCCGCCGAGCGCGTTGTAGTTGGCGGCCTCGTTGGTGAACCGCACCCCCTGGTCGTTCACCATGATCGAGCGGGGGAGCGTGCGCTCGCGGAGCACGAGGAAGACGTCGTGGCCGCCGTCGGCGCGACGGTCGCCCAGACGCACCACGGGCACCCACCACGCCTCGCGCATGTTGCCCAGCCGGGCGCCGACGCGCATCGCCATCCGCAGTCCGTCGCCCGTGTTGGTCGGCACGCCCGGCGGGGCGGTCATCGGACCACGGAGGAAGTCGCGCACCAGGTCGGCGTCGTGCTCGAACCCGCCGGTCGCGAGCACCACCGCGCGGGCGTGCACGCGGCGTACCGGTGCGTCGGGGGCGTGGGCGTCCTGCAGCTCGACGCCCACGACGCGGTCGTCCTCGGTGAGCAGGCGGGTCGCCCGCCATCCCGTCTCCGGGACGGCGCCCCGGTCGAGACAGCCCGCGAGCAGGCTGCCGACGAGGGCGCGGCCGAGCCCCTCGAGCCCCGCGGACTCGCGACGCGCGAGCTCGTCGGGTGCGATGACGCCGGTGCCACCGCCGGTCGGGGTGTCGGAGACGTTCATGCGGCGGGGGGTGCCGACGACGCGGTCGCTCCAGCCGGGCACCGCGTCGAAGGAGAAGAGGGCGGGCTCCAGGGAGCGGCCGCCCTGCGGCTTCCCGCCGGGGTGCTCGGGGTGGTAGTCGGGGAACCCCGCCACGAGCTGGAGGTGCAGCGGCGTCGCGGTCTCGATCCAGTCGACGACCTCGTCCACGGAGTCCACGAAGGCCGCGGCGAGCTCCGGCAGGATCATGTCGTGGGAGAGGGCGCCGAGGTAGGCGAGCGCGTCCTCCCGCGAGTCCGCCACCCCGGCGGCGCGGGCGGCCGGGTTGGCCGGCAGCCACACGACCGCGCTCGAGAGCGCCGTCGTGCCACCGATCTTGTCCGCCTTCTCGACGAGGGCGACGCGCGCGCCGGCGTCCGCCGCGGCGAGCGCGGCGGTGAGGCCGGCCGCGCCGGTGCCGAGCACGACGACGTCGACCCGCTCCGTCCCCGTGGGCTCCGTGGTCTCCGTGGGCTCCGTGGACTCCGTGGACTCGGTGGGTTCCGGGGGCACGGCGTCCCTCAGCCCTGGTCGGAGTGCGCCGTGGCGTCGGGGGCGAGCAGCCGCGGCCCCGGCGTGAACGTGGCGGGGATGCTCTGCCAGCCGGTGTTCGTGCCCTGGTGCGGGTAGCGGACGAGCTTGTCGACGTCCACGACGTAGTCGCCCATGCGGCCGAGGATCTGCGAGAGCAGCTCCTTCGCCATCGCGCGGCCGAGGTTGGAGCCCGCGCAGCGGTGGGCGCCGATGCCGAAGGCGGTGTGGCGGTTGGGCCAGCGCTCGATGTCGATCTCGTCGGGCGCGTCGAACTGGGAGGCGTCGCGGTTGGCCGACCCCCAGGCGATGAGCACGCGGTCGCCCTCCTGCATCGCGGCGCCCTGGAACTCGACGTCCTTGGTCACGGTGCGGGCGAGCGCCTGGGTGGGGGAGAAGAAGCGGAGGAACTCCTCGAGCGCCCGCTCGAGCTTCTCGGGGTGGTCGATGAGGTCCTGGCGGACGTCCTGGTGCTGGTAGAGCCAGACGACGGTGTTGCTGACGAGCGACGCGGTGGTGCCGACGCCGCCGGAGAGCAGCAGGTCGACCATCGCGAAGACCTCGTCGGCGGTCACGGGGCGGCCGTCGACCTCCTGCTGCACGAGGTAGCTGATGATGTCGTCGGTCGGCGCGGCGGTGCGCTCGGCGATGACGCCGCGCGTGACCTCCTCCAGCATCGGCAGGTCGACCTTGACGGCCTGGTCGAACTCCTCGGTCCCGGGGACCGCGACGAGGAGGGCGTGGAACGCCGTGGCGTAGGTCTTCCAGTGCTCGATGGGCAGCCGAGCCAGTCGACGGTCACGATGGCCGGCACGCCGATGACCGAGGTCATGTCGCAGGAGCCGGTCTCGATGATGTCGTCGATGAAGGCCGTCACGAAGTGCTTGACGATCTTCTCCATGCGGTCGACGGCGGCGGGCGCGGTGATCGGGTTGATCAGCTTGCGCCACTTCTTGAACTCGGGCGGGTCGACCTCGATGGGGATGTGGAACGGCGCCGGCGTCTTGGGGATGACCACCGAGAGGCCTTCGCCGCCCGACGAGTTGCGCGCCGACGAGAACGTGTAGTCGTCGCGCGCCGCCTCGAAGACCGCGTCGTAGCCGGACAGCACCCAGTAGCCTCCGTGGGCGTCCGTCCAGGCCACGGGGTGCTCCTCGCGGAGCTTCCGGTAGGAGGCCGCCGGGTCCTCCGAGTGCGTCTCGGAGTTGTGGTCGAAAGTGACCACGGGGGTGCGTGCGGCTGTCTCGGTCATCGTCGCGTTCCTTCGTCCTCGGGTCGATCACGGGGTCGATCTGGGGTCTTCCGCCGAATGTGATCATGGTTATACTCGATTGCGACGATGTCAACCGCATCACACTCGGACGGACCCCCAGGAGATCGCCATGCACGTGAAGGTCGACGACGACCGTTGCCAGGGCCACGGCCTCTGCCGCATCAGCGCCCCGGACCTCTTCTTCGCCCGCGAGGAGGACGGCAACGCCTACGTGAAGAGCGAGACCGTGCCCCCCGGCCGCGAGGACGACGCGGCGATGGCGGCCGACAGCTGCCCCGAGCTCGCCATCGAGGTCGACTGACGGTGCTGCGGCTCGGCTCGGGGTCGGCCTACGCCGACGACCGGCTCGACGCCGTCGCGGCCATGGCGGCGAGCGGCCGGGTCGCCTACCTCGGCTTCGACTGCC